>CALSUB010000018.1 GCA_943789425.1 uncultured Luminiphilus sp. | reverse complement strand
AGCCTTTTGGATTGGCTGGGGCCCATCGCCGACGAGTGGCGCGAATTCCAGTTTGATCAGTGCCGCCTGTCTGCGCGCTACAGCTTTGACCTCGACTGCAATTGGAAGATTGCGATGGAGGCCAATACCGAGGTCTATCACGTGCCCAATATTCATCCCACCACGGTGGCACCGCTGCTCGATCACCGGCGCAACGTGAATACGCTGTATGCAAACGGTCACGGACGCATGGTGGCGCCACCACCGCGCCTCGACCAAACTAAAGATGCTGACTCAACCCGAAGCGTGGGGGCTCACGCCGAGATTGCGACCGTGGGTGAAATCGCTCGCACCTGCATTCAGTCTTACGGCATGTTCCCGAACTGGGTTTCTCAGCTGACACAGTTCGTATTAGCGCCGCTCCTGTTCTGGCCCAATGGCATCAACAAATGTCGTTTGGAGTGCTGGACAATCGCGCCCGACTGGGGAGATGGCGAGGGGCCGGACTACTGGACCGATCAATAATGGCGAAAGGCTCTGCGACATACTGCTAGAGGACACTGAGTTTGGCACACAGATACAGAAGTCGATGGAATCGCCGGGCTTTAAAGGCGTGCCGCTCAGCTACCAAGAGGCGCGCATTTACCACTGGAATCAAAATGCGGATCGAATGATTGGGTCTGACAAAATCCCTGAAGAGCTCAAGGTACAACAGGTGCTCGGCGAGGAGTGGATATTTCCCAACGATCCCAGATTAAGCGCGCTTACCTGAAGCGCTATAGACGAGTCGCTCCGGGCAAAGCTTTTGCTACTGATGAAGAAAAAAGGCCGAGCAAAACTATGAAAAGTGCTTAGAAATTGGGCTCCTGTTTAATCAGCAGCCACAGCACCGCAGGCGGTAGCTCCGCAGTATTGCTCGCGGCGGAACATACTAACGGAAAGCCGCTGTGGCGCATCACCACAGGACCGCCATCATCGGCTAAACCCATCACGCCCAGCCCAGATGCGCAGTCAGCGACCAGAACCACGCCCTCTTCCGCGGCCTGCAGCGGCGTTTCGTATTGATGAACTTTTGTGCCGTCTAGTCTCATTTCCGTCAACCGATTGGCGGCGTCGTGCAGCACATAAAGAAAGCCCGTCTCAACACTGAAATGAAGTCCGGATACATCGCCATAGTCTGTCGGGATAGAGGCGACTGGAGTAAGGGCGCTGTCTGCATTAGCGCTTGTGTCGACATCAAAAATACGCAGGGCAGAATCCGCCTGAGTACCAGCAACAAAGAATCCCGCGCAGCAGGGATTGCCCCACGCACTCGGCGCATACTCGGAGGGCACAAACGTGATGCCCTCAAACCCTAACCCCCCGCTTTGGGGAAGTTGCAGCGCCCAGTTATTGCCCGTCAACGTGAGCGTCGAAAGCTTGAGTTCAAGAATCGCATTCAGGTTTTCGCTGGCGACGTAAGCAAGCATGGCGGCCCCAGACTTAATGGCAATGCCCTCAAAGTCGCCGCCTAACATTTTATACGCGCTCACCGTACCGTCCTCTTGTACGGCCGCAATGTCACCATCATCCCCCACCACCAGATAGCCATAGGTGTCGTGATAGGTGAGTCCGCTGGCTTCAAAACCGGCGTTAAAATTGGCGATGCCAGCAGCAATATTGGTCCCCCCCGTCTCCGCAGGCCACTCCTCAGCCTTTGGTTGTGAGCAGGCGATCCCGAGCACCAATAAAACGAAGGCCCGGGTAGCGCCTTCCAGAAAATCACCCGCTATTTCGTTTAGCCTCGATCGCCCGCTAAAAAAAGACCAAGAATGAGCGGGTTTTGAGACCTCGCCGTTCACTTTACTCACCGAGACCCGGGCTATGCAGGCTCGCGGCACCGTGCGAAGCAGCGATAATCGCGGGCTGTGCTGACAAAAGCTGATCGAGGACCTCCAGCTCCTCCGCTGTATCTCGCCTTGCGGGTGTAGGCCTAAGCTCATAAAGCTGCTCGCGTGCGACGGCAAGGTACGCCCGCGCTTCACCATATCGGCCGGCGGTGATTAACATCTTCGCCAGATCTATCTTCCACTCAGGCGTGGCCCGTATTCGTGAATCGAACAGCGCGTGACGATCGATCGCTGCCGTTAAGTTGCCGATCTCGACCTCGAGCATTCTTGCCCGCTGCAGTAATACGCTGAGGTTGCCCACCTCAGCCATACGGTCATCCAATAATGCGATGGCCTCGCTCAGGTACTCAGAACCGCTCTCCGCCAGCCATCCCACAAGCGTTAAATAATAACCAGGCGCCAGATCTGACCGCAGCGAGAGTAAGCGGCGATAATCGGAAATCGCCAGCGCCAGGTCGCTGAGGGCTGCCGCGGAGTGCGCGCGGTAATAAAGGCTCCAAAAACTGTTGGGGTTCGTCCGCAACGCCTTGCTGAAATGCTTCTGGGCCGCCAAATACTCCCCCTGTTCGTAAAACAGTGAACCCTCATAAAAAACGATATCAATATCAGGTTTGGCGGCCTTCACGCTCCTCAGTAAGGCGAAGGCAGCCTCTGCGTCGCCCTGCTTAGCCAGTAACAGCACCTGCTGTAATGCCAGTTCAGGTTGCGCGCTTGAGCTCGACGGCACGGACTCAAGCACTCTGATCCTGTTCTCGAGAGAAGCGTCTGCAACTGCCCCTGCACTCGCTATAAGGAGACATCCACTCATCACGAGGCTAGCGACCCAAGGCCATCGTGCCGGTCTAGGTGCAGAGCATAGTCGTGTTACAAGAGTCATCGGCTAATCTCGTAATAGTCACGCTCGATGCCGTCCACATCGATGAATCGAGCCACTAGCCGGTCTGCATCCGCATCGACCACCACCGAGCCCAACCGCAAATCACTATAAAAGTGCGCAGGATGGGGATAGCCAGAAGAAGTGCTGGTGACTTTTCCGCCATTGCCCGCAACGGTATACACCACCTTGTCATCGAAACCGGTGGCGGTGATCTGCTCGTACGCGGCGGCACCTTGCCCGTTTGCAGGGTTGCCATTGGGCAAGGTCTCAGCATGACTGCCTGCAGAAAACGTGGCAGAGACATCCCGATGCCCATTTAAATAGTACGAGCGCTCATAAATATGGCTGTGTCCAGAGAGCGCCAAATCCACTCCGTAGTCTTCGAAGATCGGCGTAAATTGTTCCCGAATCAAGGTGATGGGTAAATCGTTGCCGGTACCACTATCGGAGTCATGGCTGCCCTTGGTATAGGGGGGGTGATGAAAAATCACAATCGTCCAATCCCCGAGATTGGCCGTTAGGTCATCAATCAGCCACTGCTTCATTGCTGCACGTTGGTCAGCGTTCCGCATGGCCAGCTGAGAGTCCAGACTCACAACGTGCACCGTGCCGTAATCGAACGAATAGTACTGCTCGGTGCCACTGGCTACCCCGCCTATCTCGCCACCCGCAGGAAGTGAAAAGATATCGAGGTAGGGCATCAGGCCAGTCTCGGTATAAGCCGAATAGCTGCCGGGATTCGTTGAGGTCGAGCCCCCGCCCGAACCCATTTCGTGGTTACCAATCGCGGGCCATAGCGCTACGCTTTCCAGTAAGTCCGGGTAAACATCAAAAATAGCGCCCTGATGTTCAGCATCAGTACCGTTGTTATAGGCGTTGTCACCGAGCATGAGAAACAGATCGACCGGCTCTCCGCCGTCTCCACTGATCCAGCTGTAAAGCCCCTCTCTGACTTCAGCGGAGCCAGATCGACTCGGGACATACCCGCCGACTCCGGAGTCACCCACTATCCACAATCGAATGTTACCGTCTGAGGGTAGAGATCCCGGATTGGGCGCGGTACGGAACGACCGAGAAGACTGCGCCTCGCCAGCACCGCCGACTGAGTAGTAATAAAGCGTGTCAGGGCTTAACCCAGCGAGCAGTACTTCGCTATGACCCAGAGCAGTAGTCGTTGAATAAAGCCGCGAAGACCTGGGCAAAAGTGTCTGATCAGTCCCGAAGCAAATCTGGCTCGGGCTTAAAAAGGGGTCGCCCGCACTCCGCCATTTGATAATGGCACTGTCGGGACCGACCTGCTGTAGGAACAAGCGCTCGGGGTTTTGCTCCGAGCCTTGACACGGTGCAGCTGGGTCATAAGGCGCCTGCTGTTGTGCGAGGAGGTATAGCATCCAGACGGGCATGCCGGCGGGAAGCACCTCCTCAACCTCAGCAATAGTGTTAGCGGAGCTTACTGCAAATTCTGACGCAGTCGCTTCTGCAAACAACAGCGGCTTGCTGCCCCAAAAAAAGAGAACAAACATTACTGCCAATGCGGTACGGATCACGTGCATCCCTGCACCCTCGCTGTGCTGCCGGTTACTCCTTAACCACTGAAAAAGCTTACGCTCTTTTTCAAGCCGCGCAATAACAAGCAGCGCAATAACCTGACAAAGGTGATCGACCGATAGCCAAAACTAGTCTTTCCTGACTAAAAAGTGGGATTTAACGAGTCGTTCTCTGGCTATTTCGACGTCAGCCAAAAAGCCTCGGTCAGTGACAGCGAGCGCACGTTATACCTCATGACACGCAAACAGAACGTCAGCGCCTAACGGCCGAGCTTTGCACGCCTAGATTCGCTTTGCGGCCACCACCGCGACGGCAGAGCCCGAACCGACAATCGCGCACCACAGCCTAAGCAATAAACTGCGATCGGGAGAAGCGAGTTGCGTCGCCTCATTGCGATGGCTCACTTCGTCGGCCTGGCAATCCACCAAAACTTGCCTGAGTGCTCCGTATTCACCCTGCGGGTTCAACCGGACGAGCTGTTGTTCGTAATGATGGTCCACAAAGGTCTCTACCGCCTCGATGGTCGCAAAGACGGCCTGACGCCCACAGAGCGCAGGCAAGGCACCGGTTAACCACCCCATGACTCGCCACACCGGCAGCAAGCGCGTCCTGCCCGGCCCGGGAATAATGGTGTCCATGAGCGTCAGATGTTTCTGTTCGGTCAGCAAATGATGCTCGGCAAACTGCCGCACACTCTCGTCGCGGGAGACGGCCAAAACACCGCGGTAAATCATGACCGCGCCATACTCTCCTGCATGGTCAGAGCGAAGCTCCTGTTGCAACCACAGCGGCATTGTCTCGAACAGCGGCCACCCAGAATCGGCTTGGCTACTGGCGCCTGGCATCGATAGCGAAACTGACATTTCGCCGATGGGCTCGCCCACACCGTCGCGAGATGGGAGCTTAGAAGGGGCAGACGTCATACGAGTCATGAAAAGAGCCAAACATCGTCAAACCTTAGCGAAATGACTGCTCGGAAGAAATCAGGGAGCGCACATCAGTGGCCGCCAGCCACTCGAGGCACTGAGGGAACATCAAAGCATTCGAGCTCAGTGCTGACCTAGTGACTCCAGATCAATGACAAAGCGGTACTGCACATCGCCTTCATGCAGTCGGTGCCAAGCGCCCTCAATCTCATTTGGCTGAATCAGCTCGATCTCTGCGCCCAACCGTGGGCGTGGGCAAACTGAATCATCTCGCGGGTATCGGCGATACCCCCGATCAATGAGCCCTCGAGGCTGCGATCACCAAATACGATCAATGCGGGAAAGACCTGCAGCTGCTCTGTGGGAACCCCAACCAGACAGAGCTTGCCGCCACGACGTAACAACGGAAACCACTGATTCAAGTCGTGGGGGTTAGAGATCGTATCGAGAATCAAGTCGCACTGACCTATCCAGGTTTGCATCTCGTCAGACTCTGGGTCTAACGCCACCTCGGCACCCAATCGCTTGGCATCCGCCCGCTTTGCTGCAGAGCGCGATGCGACCAAAACGCGCGCACCCATCGCGCTGGCAAACTGAATGGCAAGGTGGCCAAGCCCGCCCATCCCCAACACACACAGCGTCGTGCCAGGGCCCACCTTGAAGCGCTTCAGCGGCGTGTAGACCGTGATGCCGCCACACAGTAGGGGTGCCATCCGCGCAAGATCAGCCCCTTCAGGAATCGGCACCAGGTAGTCGTAGTCGACCACGTAGTCGGAGGCATAGCCGCCATAATTAACGCGGCCCTCGCGGTCCTTGCTGTTAAAGCTCAGGGTAAAACCCGTCTCGCAGTAATGTTCGTCACCCGAATCACACGAATGGCAGCTTCGGCAACTGTCTGCAATGCACCCGACACCCATTACCTCACCGACCGAGACACCTTCGACTTGGGCACCCATTTCGCTGACCACACCCACCATCTCGTGGCCCGGCACCATGGGATACATGCCCCCCGCCGAGCTTGTCGCCTGCGGCCACCAGATCAGAGTGACAGATGCCGCAGTACTTAAGATCAAGCCGCACGTCGCGCGGGCCGAGCGGGCGCCGCTCAACGGTCGTCTTGCTCAGAGCTGGTGCCCGCCTCTGTGAGTTGGTAGGCCACAGTCATAGCGGATCTCCTTCTTATTATGAATATCGCTTTCGCGAAACAGTATGATGCAGCGCCCTCGGCCGCACCACCTTCACCCGGTATCGATCGTATCAAGGCGAGCGCTAGGCTGCGACGCCAAAACCGATTACCAGCGGGTGCGATTCACGATCGGCCACAAGCGACAGCATGACCGGCACCTCGACAAGCACTCCCACCACGGTGGCCAACGCTGCTCCAGACTGCAGTCCAAAGAGGCTAATCGCCACCGCAACCGCTAACTCGAAAAAATTCGATGTCCCAATCAGCGCGCAGGGTCCGGCAATGGCGTGCTCAACCCGCCACCAGCGCGCCGCCAGATAAGCGATAGCAAAGATGCCGTAGGTTTGAATCAAGAGCGGGATTGCGATGAGCACGATATCCAATGGCTGAGCAAGGATGGTTTGTGCTTGCAAACCAAACAGCAGAATAATGGTGCCTAAAAGCCCGGCGATCGAATAAGGCTTGAGCACCGCCAGCAAGGAATCGAGTCGCTCAGGCGAATCGGGGCTATGCAAGACCTTGCGTGTCATGGCGCCCGCCACAAGGGGGATCACCACGTAGAGCATGACGGATAAAATGAGCGTCTCCCAAGGCACGACAATATTGGTGATGCCCAGGAGAAAAGCAGCTAATGGTGCAAAGGCGAAGATCATGATGAGGTCGTTGATCGAGACCTGAACGAGTGTGTAATTCGCATCGCCCTTTGTGAGATGACTCCAGACGAACACCATCGCCGTACAGGGCGCGACGCCCAGTAAAATCATGCCTGCGATGTATTCAGTCGCTGTTTGTGGATCCACCAGACCGGCAAAAAACACCCGAAAGAAGAGCCATCCGAGTGCCGCCATCGTGAACGGTTTAATCAGCCAGTTCACGACCAGCGTGATGACTAAACCCTTGGGCCGTTGGCCAATATCACGAATCGAGCCAAGATCTACCTGTACCATCATCGGGTAGATCATGATCCAGATGAGCACCGCCACCACCAGATTCACTCCGGCAACCTCTAGCAACGCCAGCGCCGCAAAGACGGACGGTAAAACATTACCCAGTGAGACTCCGGCAAGAATACAAAGCCCCACCCAAACACTTAAATACCGCTCAAAACGACCCACAATAAACTCCTTTCAGTCAGGCCAAATCTGCTCTCAATCAAGATCGCGCCGCGCACATCCATTCATCGACTTTGCCCTCGATGCGATCGATTACCGACATAAAGGCGTCGCGGATCGCACCTTCGTCACCTTCGACCCTGGAGGGATCGGGTAGGCCCCAATGCCCTTTCTCCACATTGCCCATCCATATCGGGCAGGCTTCGCCGGCAGCACTGTCACACACCGTAATGACCCGATCGGGTTCAAAGGCTTCAAGATCATTCCAGGACTGGCTGGTCAAACCGGAGGTTTCATAACCGCGCTCGCTCAGGTAACGGAGCGTCAGAGGGTGCACTGACGCCACGGGCGCACTGCCGCACTGGCCGCTTGCAGCACTCCGCGGCCTCGCTGACTGGCAATCGCCTCGCACAGAATGCTGCGGCAGCGGTTATGGGTGCAGATAAAAAGCAGTTTCATGGTGGACTCTCAGAGCGAGCCCACCCTAAACGGTTTAAGCAGGATCGCCAATATAGAGCGACCGCTTGGGCTCTTTGAATACGCGCTCCATCATAGGCTCGAAAAATGACAGTTCGTAGCACTCGCCGTCGGGGTCAAAGGCAGGGGCATCGTACTTCTCAATAAATTCGAGCGTGCGCGCATAGTGCGGGTGGTCCTTGTACTGCTCCCGCAGAGTCGCGGTCGAGGCCCAGATAATGAAAAAAGTAATATCCCTGAAAAATGCCGTGATGCTTCACCATCCAGTAGTTGGCCTCACTCACATAAGGCTCAAGCAACACCGCCGCAACGTCGGCATGGTTCGCCGGACCGAGGGTATCTCCAATGTCATGGAGCAAAGCACACACCACATACTCCTCGTCTTTGCCGTCCTGATGCGCGAGCGTCGCGGTTTGCAAGCTATGCGTGAGTCGGTCTACCGCAAAACCGCCGCAGTCACCCTCCAATAACATCAAGTGGTTCTTGATTCGGTGGCACACCTCACCGCGAAATTCGAAAAATTCTGCGCCGATAATTTCCCAGTCTTGCTGGGTGCCATCCTTCATATGGTGAAACTGGGCACGCTTTGGTAGAGCCTGATTCATGGCGCTTTCTCCTGTTTACGACTTGTTTTGTCGCGTAGTACTGAGAATACTGCTGTGGCCGCGCCGCTTCAAGAATCGCGGTCAGGACGGGCCTGTTGAAGGCGCTCTGATCAGTGAAGACTGGCACTTTTCACACCCAACAGCGAGTCGTCGGTTCAAGCACTGGCGATTCGTGATAAATAAGCTATAAAGGGAGCCGTTGGCGCGGCTGGTCCAGCACATTACAGCATCGCAGTGTCCGAGTGGCCGCTCTAGAATCAAGGATTGATGAAAAGGACAAAAACCATGAACAAAACAATTGCTATTGCCAGCCTGCTCGCACTCACCCTCATAACCGGCTGCGCCTCGACTTCGGAGCCCCCGCCCAGCACCACACCCGACGGATTGGAGCTGGTGAGTAGCGGTAAGCACAGTGCGGTCTATATGAAGCCCGACGCCCAGTTTGATATTTATGAGCAATTTGGGGTCGTGCCCTGTCAAGTTGCCTTCCGCAAAAACTGGCAGCGCGACTACAACTCGGCGCATCGCAGTTCAACCCAACAGGTCAAGCAGCGAGATATGGACCGTATCAAGACGGACTTGGGCGAAGAATGCACCCGCTTCTTTACCGAAGCCCTGTCTGAGGACCCTGCCTACGATCTGGTCACTGAATGGCAAGAAGGCGAGGAAGTGCTGTTGGTGTTCCCGAATATTGTCAATCTGGATGTGACTAGCCCAGACCTGAACAGCCCCAGCATGAGCCGATCCTACTCCGCCTCGGCTGGCGCCATGACGCTCTACCTTGAGTTGATCGATGCAGAGACGTCAGAGGTGTTGATGCGCGCCTACGACAGCAAGGCAGACCCGGACTCCTTTGTGAATTACGCTAACCGGATTACCAACCGTCAGGCGGCTGACCGCATGCTCAAGGACTGGGCAACACGATTGCGCGCTGCCATGGATCAAACGCTGAGAGCTTCTGCAGACGGCGCATGACCCGCGCAATAAAAAGATGAAGCGTGCGCTACAGACCATGGCCAGCCTGTTTGTTTTGGGGCTGGTCATACTGTGGCTGGCGCCTCGATGGGCGCCGGCCCAAGCCGTTGCCTGGAACCCTCCTCCTAACCCCGGTCTCACCGGGGTATTTGCACCCAATCAGGCGCTCGCTGCGATTGCAGAGATCCCGGTGGGTCCCGCCCCAGAGCACGTTGCCTGCGACACTCAAGGCCGGCTTTACACCAGCCTAGCAGGCGGGGCTGTGCTGCGCGGCACGGCAACCGGTGACTGGGACATGATTGGCAACACCGGTGGACGTCCATTAGGCCTCAGGCTCGACGGACAGGGTGGACTCTGGATTGCAGACTCCATGAAAGGCCTGCTCCACATGAGTGCTAGCGGCGAGATAACCGTCTTGACTGCATCGCTCGACGGCGAACCGCTGCGGTTTGTCGACGATCTCGATATTGATCACAAGGGCCGCATCTGGTTTTCGGATGCCAGCCAGCGTTTTGACTACACGCAGGTCGCGCTCGATTTTTTTGAGGGCAGCCGCACAGGCAGACTGCTGCGTTATGACTCCCACACCCAAAAGACCGAAGTCATGATGGACGGCCTCTTTTTCGCCAACGGCGTCACACTGGGCCCCAACGAAGACTATGTGCTGGTCAATGAAACCGGCATGGGTCGGGTACATCGGCTTTGGCTGAAAGGTGACAAAGCCGGGAAGCGGGATATTTTTACCGATGAACTGCCCGGCACGCCTGACAACATTCGCTTCGATGGAGAAGGCACCTTTTGGATTGCCATGCCCTCACTCCGTGCTGATCTCGACGCGTTAGCCAGCCTGCCGCGCCTTCGCGCGCTGCTGTCGTTCTTGCCGATCTCCGTATTGGAGGCCGCTGCTCAACCCGGCAGCTTTGTCATTGGTGTCAATCTGGAAGGTGAGGTCGTCCATAACCTGCAGGATCAAGACAACCCGTTCCACTACATCACGGGCGTCACGCCCTGTGGCAACAACCTGTATCTTGGTAGCCTGCAGACCGAGGCCATCGGCGTCTTGCCCAAGCCCTGATCAGGACCAAGACCATGCACAATGCGTCACAAGTGAATTCTGGAACGGGGAGACCGGGAAAAACTGGGTCACCCACGATGCGCTCATGGAGACCATGCTTCAGCCACTGGGCGAGGTCGTTATCGAGACGCTTGCACCGATAGCCGGTGAGCGCGTGCTCGACATCGGCTGCGGCTGCGGGCACACCTCGCTCAGTCTCGCCCAACGCGTGGGCACCGAGGGCGCTATTACCGGAATCGATATTTCTGCACCGATGCTCTCGGTTGCGAAGACACTCGCGGAAATCGCGCCGAACCGAGCGCTGCCATCGAGTTTGTAGAAGCCGATGCACAAACACACGACATTCAGCCCGATTCTTTTGATGCGGTCTTTTCACGTTTCGGCGTGATGTTCTTCGAGGACCCCGTGGCGGCGTTTAGCAATATCCGCAGCTGCCTGCGGCCCAATGGCCGGCTTGGGGTTCTGCTGCTGGCAACCTCGAGCGGTAAACCCCTTCATGACGGTGCCGGCAATGGCCGCGCTCGAGCTGTTGCCAGCGCCACCCCAGATGCCGCCAAGAACCCCTGGACCCTTTGCTTTTGAGGAGCCCGAGTACGTCGAGCGCATCCTGACCCAGAGTCGGGGTTCACCGTGATTAGCGTTGCGCCGCTCAGCCATCTCTTAGTGTTTGGTCGTGGGCTTGCGCTTGCCGATATTGTCGAGCGCCTGGTCCAGATTGGGCCGATCGCACAAATGGTGCGGGAGGCGCCGGGCGATCTGCAGCAGCCGGTGCGTGACAAGGTCATGGCCGCCGTCTCGGCCTACTACACCGAGGCGTCCGGCATGACGCTCGAGGGACAGTTCTGGCACGTGAGCGCCACCGCGTGAACGCGCCAACCGCAGGCGCTTGCTACAGCGTACCGCGGCCCGCACCGATCGCGGCTACCCGCCCTTCTGCACCGCGATAAACGTCAGCCTGCCTAGTGCCCGTGCGTTCTTGTGTTGCTGCATCAGTTCGTGCCGGCGGGACCTTATGGCATAATCCGTGCCAATTGAGCTCAGGCTCGCTCGTCATACTCCACACAGGACAACCCTATGGACACCCAATCCCTCTTCTCACTTGCTGGGCGCACGGCGCTGGTGACCGGCGGCTCCCGCGGTATCGGTAAAATGATTGCCAGTGGCTTTATTGCTCAGGGTGCCAAGGTCTATATCTCCAGCCGCAAGGCCGATGTCTGCGAGGCCGTTGCCGACGAGCTGGGACCCAACTGTATTGCCGTGCCCCAGGACATCGCTACGGTGGAGGGCTGCAAGGCGCTGGCAGCGACCATGGCCGAGCACGAATCGGGCTGTCGACATACTGGTAAACAACGCGGGCGCCGCCTGGGGTGAGCCCTTCGAGACCTTCCCTGAGGCGGGCTGGGACAAGGTGATGGACCTGAACGTAAAGTCGATTTTTTTCCTGACGCAGGCCATGCATGGGCTGTTAAAGGCGGGGGCCTCCGCCGAGCAGCCCGCCAAGGTGATCAATATCGCCTCCATCGACGGGCTGCGCCCAAACCCCTGGGAGACCTACAGCTATCAGGCCTCCAAGGCAGCGGTGATCAACCTGACCAAGCGGCTTGCGGCGCGCCTGGTCAAAGACGGTATTCTCGTCACAGGCATTGCGCCCGGTGCGTTTGCATCAGAAATGAATAAAGCGGCGCGCGACCTGGGCGATATTGTGGGTAAGCATGTCCCTGCCGGACGCA
>CALSUB010000017.1 GCA_943789425.1 uncultured Luminiphilus sp. | reverse complement strand
TTCTCAACCATCATGTGCACTTCAAGAGGCACAGCGGTTGCCCGTCGAACAGCCTCAACAACTACCAGGCCGTACGTGAGCTGAGGAACAAATAGGCCATCCATAACATCCAGATGCATTGCTTTTGCACCCGCTGCTTCAAGCCGTTTGACTTCATCAGCAAGATGTCCAAAGTCGCATAGTAGAAGTGCAGGAAGAACGATAGGTCCATCAGCAGACAGCCGGGACTCCATCGAGGGAGATGAAGTGTAAAGTGAATCACTCATTACGCAGGTTTCCAACGAAGTTATTTCCTTGAGTCTACACCAAAATGGTATTGCACCTTGATATGTTTGCGGCTCTCAAGTCCGTGAGTCTTATCCTGTTGCCTCCAATTCGAACAGTTATATTGCAGATGTTCTGTATTATGAACAAAGGGCAGCAGTTCTGGCGTTTTTGACGCACCATATATTTCAGTTTTGCGAATCTAAGTGGTTGAAAGTAATCTTTGGTTACTGGGAGAGTGAATTCCCGAGCATAGAGACTGTCCATTTAAACAAGAGAGAGGCAAGCATGTCTTTGACTCGGCAAAAATTCATTTTACTCGTATGTATATTTTCGCTTTACACGGGTACGGTTTACGGTGACGACCCTGTGGGTGTTCTTCTCACTGGACCAGAGAAAGCTGCGGTTGGTGAGAAGGTCTCATTTGAGGTTGAGCTTGTGAACCGCTCTGGCTCGCAGTTATCAGAGCTTCGCGTCATCGATTATTTCGACAAGGGGCTGCGGCATGCCGTTTCATCGAGTCCCATTGAGCAGGCCGGAACAATCATGCTTGCGGCCGGTACCTCTCGCAGGCTGACGTTGGAATTCCAAGTGGTGGAGCTTGGAAGACAATGCCATCGAGTAGAGATAATCGATCAGACAAACAAGTCTGTAGGAAGTGGAACCGCATGTGTCGAAGCCGTGCCCAGTAATTCACCAGCTGCTGCTCAGGCAGGAGTAGGGGGAAACCAATTGCCTTCGACGAAGCCGCCAATGCAACAGGGCCTTGGATCTTTTCGTTCCGAAGCAAGTAATAACCAGTCAGGTTCAGTGTCCCAGCCACCAGGTCCTCCTGTTTTGCCACGTCTTGGTGGGGGTACACAATCAAGCTCAACGCCACCACAGGCAGGAAATATTTTGGAGCAGGCCGGGCCAAAAGTAGAAGCCGGACAAGTCGCGGGCTCTGGCTTACCGACTGGTCGAGACGGTCAGACTCAAAAGGAACCGGCCCCAGTACCAATTGCGACTCCTTCTGGAGATGGCGAAACAACAGCGACGCCAAGTGCGACCATGCCGAATGTCGCGTCACTTTCAACACCGCCACCAGTGAGTCCAGCCTTTGAAGTTACACTTGCTGGACCTTCTGAATTAAGTGCAGGAGGCGTAGGAGAGTTTGTTGTAACAATCAAGAATGTAGGGACTGTTGCTTCAGGAGAGACGTCACTTGAAGTGGTTTGGGATCCGTTTCTGACACCTCTAGAAGCTTCAGATGGCTATAAGCTCGATCAGAACAAGGCGAACTGGTCCATTCCCCCGGTCGCAGTCAACGAAACAATAAGTCGGCAAATAAATGTTCGTGGTATTGCTGGAACTGGTGATGTTGTTCCATCTTCAAGCACTCGTGCTTGTGTGCGAACAGTATTAAGCGATCTGCCAGGGGGAGCTATGGTTGCTGATGAGAAATGTGTTGTTATCAAGTCCAGTGAACCCCGTGCCCGGTCACCTGAGGAAGCTGGTATTCGCTTAAGTTTGGCAGATCTTGATGATCCTGTGCGGGTTGGAAGTGGAACCACGCTCGTGTGTACGATATTGAATCGTGGTGATTTGCCAACTGGTACGCTCAAGTTGGTTGTTCGATTGCCCGACCATGCCCGTCTCGTTGGAAATCCAATGCCATCGCGTGTTCGTATTGACGGAAGTGAAATTACATTCGACGGAATTGAAAGTCTATCGGCAGGGGGACGATCCACATTTGAGCTTGTGTATAGAATGCCGGCTGGTGAGAGCGGTGAAGCCACGGCTTCAGTGGGCGGTGATAAACTCGATGGGATCCTTGAGACAAGTTGTAAAACAACATTTCTTCCGCTGTAAGCAGTTACGGCAGACGCGAATCACCGAGACTCGTCGGTTTTCGAATACACGCTACAGTATTACATACTACGTGACCGATCGAATGTAGAAAGAGAGCAGTCTTCCGGAATGAGTGGATCAGATTCAATCTCAATGCAGGCAGCGATTTGTGAAGAAGCTAGTACCACGGCCGCCCCAAAAGAATTAGTGGCTCAACACGATATGACAGACTACCGCATTGAACTTGGTGATTCCCGAGAGAGACTTGTTCGTCACCCTATCTATAAACTTGTTAACAGTCCAGAAAGAATGAAAGCATTCATGGAAGCCCATATTTGGGCGGTATGGGACTTCCAAAGTTTATTGAAAGCAGTTCAGCAACAGTTGTCCTGCGTGACTGTTCCATGGACTCCGACCCCGGATGCAGAGGCACGCCGGCTGATAAATGAGATAGTTCTTGATGAAGAATCGGACGAGCTACCAAATGGTAGTTTTGCCTCCCACTTTGAACTCTATTTACGAAGTATGGAAGTCGCAGGGGCTGCCACGGGCCCAATGGTCGGAGTGATTGAACAGATTAAGGCGGGAGTAGACCTATCCGAGGCTCTCCTTGACCCATCGATCCCTACAGAGTCACGAGAATTCGTCAATCGATCGTTTTCAATCATCAACTCGGGCAGCTCGCACCGAATTGTTTCGGCCTTCACCTATGGGCGGGAAGATGTCATACCGGATATGTTCAGGCAGTTTGTTGTAAGACTTGCTACTTACAATCCTGAAATCTGGGGCCAGTTCCGGTTTTACCTTGAGCGTCACATTGAACATGATGATGAACACCATGGTCCAGTTTGCCGAAGGATTGTAGCAACCATGTGTGGCAACGACCCAATCAAATGGGCCGAAGCATCAGAGGCTGCTCGACTTGCTCTTGAAGCTCGAATTCATTTGTGGGACGCCTTGGCAACTCGGCTGACTGCAATCTAATTCTCTTACTTTGCTGCAGCCAATTCAGCTTGCTTTCTCTCTTCTACAACCTCTTTCTGCACATTTGCAGGCATTGGCCGGTACTTAAAGAATTCCATAGTGAATACACCCTGCCCCTGAGTTGCACTACGAAGATCAGTAGAGTAGCCGAAGGTCTCGGCAAGAGGAACTTCAGCAATAATTGTAGATGAGTTGCCAACAGTTTCTGTAGACACAATAAGTCCTCTGCGTTTATTCAGTTCGCCAGTTACTGCGCCCTGAAAGTCAGAAGGAACCTCAACTTCGAGTTTCATAATAGGTTCGAGCAAAACTGGCTTTGTTTTCAAGAACGCTTCTCGGAAACCGGTACGTGCGCACAGTTGAAATGCCATGTCGGAAGAGTCAACGTCATGATACGAACCGTCTGCAAGTGTTGCTTTAACGCCTACGATTGGAAAACCAGCAATGGGCCCTTTTTCCATTGACATACGGAAGCCCTTCTCTACGGAAGGTATGTATTCACGCGGAATTCGGCCACCGACTACCTTGTTTTCAAATTCAAAGTTTTCCTCAGATTCTTCGGGCATCGGTGCAAGATCACCTACGATATGAGCGTACTGTCCTGAGCCACCAGTCTGTTTCTTATGTTTGTAGTCATATTCTGTAGGGCGAGTTGGAGCTTCCCTGTAGCTTACTTTTGGAGCACCAACCTCAACGTCTACCTTGTATTCTCGACGAATCCGTTCAACATAAATGTCGAGGTGTAATTCACCCATTCCGGCGATAAGAGTCTCCCCAGTCTCATCATCAGTAGCGACCTTGAAGGTAGGGTCTTCGCGGGTGAATCGCTGCAGGGCTTTACTAAGTCGATCAAGTCCATCTCGTTTCGTAGGACTAATAGCCATTTTGATTACAGCTTCGGGAACGAACATGCTCTCGAGGGAGCAGTATTTGTTTTCAGCTGCGTACGTGTCACCACTCGCCGTATCAACACCCATGACCGCAACAATATCCCCGGCACCGGCAGTATCTATTTCTTCTCGTTTGTCGGAATGCATTCGCACAATACGACTAAATCGTTGTTTCTGCTGAGTCCGCTGGTTGTAGTATCCCTCACCTTTTGCGAGAGTTCCCTGATAGATTCTCATGAATGTGAGTTGCCCGTATGCGTCGTCAACAATTTTGAACGCCATGGCAACTGCAGGCTTTGAATCATCCGCAGTGAGTTCAAACGTCTCCTCAGGATTATCCCATTTCTTTGCGTAGACTGTGCGGTCCAATGGGCTTGGAAGATATCTGTTCACCGCGTCGAGAAGAGGCTGGACGCCTTTGTTTTTATAAGCCGACCCGCAGAAAACTGGGGTAATACTCTGACTTTGGACTGCAGTTTTCACAACAGCGTGAATTTCATCATCACTCACGGGTTCTTCTGAGAGAAGTTTTTCCATCAGGCTGTCAGAGTACATCGTAAGGCTTTCGAGCATTGCGTGCCTTTGCTCTTTGGCCTTCTCTTTCAGGTCAGCGGGAATTTCCTCTTCTCGCACATTCTCGCCGTTTTCTCCATCGAAGTAGATCGCTTTCATTGTCACGAGGTCAACAACACCTTCAAGCTTATCTTCCTTTCCGATTGGAATTTGCATTGGAATAGCATCGACTTCGAGTTTGTCACGAAGTTGTTTCACCACTCGGTCAAAGTTCGCACCTGTCCGGTCCATCTTGTTGATGAACGCCAATCTCGGAACCTTGTAGCGTTTCATCTGTCTGTCAACAGTCATCGACTGACTCTGAACACCACCAACAGAACACAGGACAAGAACAGCACCATCAAGAACTCTCAGGCTTCTTTCAACTTCAACGGTAAAGTCCACGTGGCCTGGAGTATCAATCAGATTGATAGGATGACCATCCCATTCAACGCTCGTTGCAGCTGAGGTGATGGTAATGCCCCGTTCTCTTTCTAGGTCCATATGATCCATCGTAGCCCCATCGCCGTCACCCTTTACTTCTTGAATACGGTGAATGCGGCCAGCGTAGAATAAGATTCGCTCTGAGAGTGTTGTTTTTCCAGAGTCGATGTGAGCAGAGATGCCGATGTTGCGGAGTTTGGAAAGATCCATTGCGGTTGGTTTTGCCTCAGAGGGCTTTTTGCGGGGGAAGGGTTGTTGTGTTCCTCATCGTCTATGCGTGTCATCGCCATAACGACTTGGTTAATGTGCCGATATTTGTACAAAGAAACGGAAAACCGGCATTCCGTTCAAGAAGGAATATACTCCGCAAGGATCAAACGTGACAGACCGCCCCCGAACAAGCCGTTGATTATTGAAATTAGGTCACAATGCCGAGAGAAACCGAAGTATGAACCGCCGCGGCCGCCTTGCTCCGACCCCAACGGGATTTCTGCACGTTGGCCACGCGTACACATTCGGCATTGCCGCCGAGCGTGCCGCCGGTGAGCTCGTTTTTCGGGTAGACGACCTCGACAGTACCCGATGTACAGACAAATATACTGAAGCCGCCATCGAAGATTTACAGTGGCTGGGTCTCGCCTGGGCTGAGGGTCCCGATTGCGGTGGAGGAGCAGGCCCTTACTTCCAAAGTCAAAGAACAGGCTTGTATCTAGAAGCCTGGCAGCAATTGGCCGCAAAAAAAATAATTTATCCAAGCCCTCACTCTCGGCGGGATGTGGAAGACGCTGCGTTGGCCCCACACGCACCTGTTGGGGCGGAACCGTTGTTTCCAGCTGGAGTTACGGCCGAACGACTGGACGGTACCAGCGAACTCCTGGGTGTGTTCCTTGGCGATTTCGCGTTCCTGATGGGCAGGCTGTTGAATTCATCGACCATAACGTTGGTCTCGTCAAACGAATCGCAGGTGTTGATTTTGGAGATTTTGTTGTGTGGAGGCGAGACAATCTTGCTGCATACGAACTTGCTGTTGTTGTTGATGACCATCATATGGAAATAGAAGAAGCAGTTCGTGGAAAAGACCTTCTGACGAGCACTGCGAGGCAGCTTCTCTTGTACGAAGCCCTTGGCTGGAAATCCCCACAGTTCTTTCACACAAATCTGATTGTCGGTCCGGATTCGAAGCGATTAGCCAAACGAACGAATGGGCTCATGATTCGAGAGTTGCGGAGGAAAGGATTTTCTCCTGCAACTGTGCTGAGCGGATCCGTAGAAGGAACTAGCTTGAAATGAAAAGTGGTTCCCCCCTACCTTGCACCGAGTCAATAACTCCTGATGCAGACGAAGATTCCGAATGAAGTATCTCAATTAGCTTCTCATTCTCAATAAGAACTCCAGCCGTTTTTTTAATTTCTAACGAGTGCCTCAGTGGCATGTTTTTCGCTGGGGGTGGTACAGAAGGTCACCGCAGATTCATTTCTGCTCATTCTCAGGTCTTTTCGACCAACTCGAAAATTATTGTGGGAATTTGAATACGGTCTTCCAATCTTCCTTCATATCCACAACAACCCATCCACGTTTGGGGGCATCCTCCAAGGCCTCGATCAATTTTTGGGGCCCCTCTTTACCGTAAGCGTATTCTCGGTCTCCATCGGTGTGGTGAACAATCACGCCAAGCGAGGGGTGAGCATTCCCCATCGTCGTATATTCCAACATCGCTTTGTCACCATCGCTGTTGCCAAAGCACATTACAGGCCGTCGGCCAATAAATTGTTGGATCCCCAAAGGTTTCCCTTCTTTATCATTCAGTACAAAGTTGTCCGATGTTCGTACCAAAACTGCTTTGTCACCACGCAGCTCAAATTTTGGTCGGGCCGTACTTCCAATCGCCTGCTCTGGAGGAATATTGTAAACCTCTTCACTCCAGACACGCATGAAATCAGCTCCCCCACCCGATACGATATACGTTTTAAAGTCGTTGGCTTGTAAATAGTTGATCACTTCGATCATGGGTTGGTAAGCGGTATCGATATAACGACGCTTAAGCCGAGGATGCTCCGCAGACTGCACCCATTGCTGAACATTCTCCTTGAACTCATCACACGTCATGTCTGCGTTTGCAATAGCAGCAAGTCGCAACAATCCATCCAAACCATCGGCCAACGAACCTCTGATATCGCCCTTAAGCAACGCCGCGACAGCCGGGTCCTTTCTCAATTCTACGTTTTCTTTCGCTTGTTTCTTAACTTCGTCAATGAGATAGGCCAACTGAATCGGTAGGGGTGACTCACACCAAAGTGTCCCGTCGTTATCAAAAACAGCAACACGTTCAGCCACGGGGATGAACTGATCGGACTCCGAATCGGTCACTTTTTCTACGTACTCAATAATCTTCTGCCGGGCATCTCGATCTTGCCAAGATGGCAGTGGATCGGCCGCCCAAACCGATTCGGCAGACACCGTGAAGGACAAGGCCATCACCAACAACGCGCATTGACGTACACGGCACTTCAATAAAGGCATGAGAAAAACTTTCATGGTTAAGTCCTCACAATCATAGATAACATACTGTGGCATCCTAAACGAATGTACCGCTGCGGAATTCTGGCGAGATTCTTTTAGGCCCCGGAACTCGCACCGAGTCAATATCTCTCGAAGTAGAAGAAGACCCCGAATTTATCTCAACTCAAGAAGTATCTCAGCAGCCGCAGGACGACGCAGGAAAGGAGGAGAGCGTCGGAACGATTGTTCCTGCGGGTTCGTCGATCTTCGAGCAGAGCGAAGCACGGGATGGTCGTGCGACGCACTTGCTCGAAAGTAAAAGTGGGCCCCCCGGAACTCGAACCGATGCTGTTTCTCCCGACGTACAGGAAGATTCTCAGTAGAGTGTCTCACTCAGCGTCTCATTCTCAATAAGAGCACCCCCCATTTTTTTGTTTTCAAAAGAGTGTCTCAGTGGCATGTTTTTCGCTGAGGTGGTTAAGACGAAGGTGGCGAAGCCTGATATTAGAAACTCAAGCGGAAGTGTCTTTACCCCATCGCCACCGTGGTGGCTCACCCGTTTTCCAGGCAACAGCTAGAAGAAGAACCGTCGCCACTGTGACCGTGCTTCCAAACTCGAATGGCAGTCGGTGTGGAGGCATCCATATAGAAGCTACAAGTAGAGTTACGATGTAGCTACCCATGACACACCACCCTTCCCACGTGGCAGGCAGACCCCAGCCCCAACCATATTGTTTTGCATAAAACCAATACCGTTGTTTCATGGCTCCTTCTCCTTTCATGCAACAACGGGCATCCCGTTTTTACAGGATTACTCTTTATTCAATCGACTAGTTAATATCTGCCAAACACGTCACGAATACTTCACGCTTTAAGCTCAGGAAAAACCCCATGGCTTCAGTACCCCCAAGTCTAATGTTCTAGTGGATCGTCTTGCATAGGTGAATAAGAGCACCCCCCCATTTTTTTGTTTTCAAAAGAGTGTCTCAGTGGCATGTTTTTCGCTGAGGTGGTTAAGACGAAGGTGGCGAAGCCTGATATTAGAAACTCAAGCGGATATTCAATTTCAGCCTCATTCCGAGCCATTATCTTTGAATACAGCCCTTACGCAGCGATTACAGGGCGTTTAGAGGGTAGTGGTGAGGCATTAAGTCAATTTTCTTTTTTGCACCACGAACATAGGTCTAAATTCAATCGATATTCGAGTTTGTCTCGGTGTTTCTGGTCCAGTGAGGATGGAAGATGACAGAAGTCGCTGGACAGAATTCTGTGAGTAAGCGGGAACCGACTGTTCGGCTGTTGCAGGCGGGCGAGATACTTGCGAAAGTGCCGTTAGCTTTCTAGTTTCTAAGACGTTGGACGGATACTGACTTGATCACGAACGACCTCCACGTAGGTTGTTTGTGAGGATAGAGACCTTTGAGAACATGCTGAGGTAATAGCCATAGCTAAAATCATTCTTCGCACATTGATACGATTGGTTTTGCTGGGTTTTGTCCTAGTCATTCTTCTGGTTGCCTCTCCTGCCTCAGCGCAGTCGACAAAGGTGATGACGTACAACGTGTGGATGGGTTTTAACAAGAAACAAAATCTCGAGGTTGGTGCGGAGTGGATAGCAGCGCAGAACACGGATGTGTTAGCACTCCAAGAACTTAAGGGGTTTAACCAGGAACGCCTCGAACAGGCCGCGAGAAAGTGGGGGCACCAGTACTCGGTCATCTTCGATCGGCAGGGTGGGTTTCCGCAGGGGCTGACAGCCAAGACACCAATTCAGAAGATTGAGCAAATACAGCCGGAGAATAATCCCAAATTGCGAGGCACGCTGCACTGCAAAATAGCCGGGGTGCATTTCTTTGTGGTTCACTTCGATCCGCGCAACTACCACAACCGTCGGAAGGAGGCGTCCGCCGTCGCCGGGCGAGTCAAGCCGCTCGTTGAAGCTGGTGAACAGGTCGTTGTGCTGGGCGACTGTAATGCGCATTCGATCGCGGACCAAAAGTTTCTGAGCAAGCAGACGGCATTGATCAAACATTGGCGTGACAAGGAGAAAGAAAACAAAAGCTTTCGAGCGTTTGTCGAAGGCGGCGAAATTGATTTTTCCGTACTGCAAACCCTTTTTGATGCTGGGCTGGTCGACCCGGCGATTGATGCTGTTGGTACGTTTCCGACGCGACTGCTTGATTCAGATATTACGGACGATGAGTTGAACAGCCTCATGCAGCGTATCGATTTTATTTTAGTCAGTTCGCACTTTCCCAAGTGCGTCGTGTCGTATCCCCGGGACTCGATCCTGGACAAGATATCTGATCACTATCCTGTTATTTTGAAAATTCAATGAAAGGCAAAGTGGTTACGTCCATCTCCTTCATGTCGGTTAAGTAATGGAAGTGAGGTGCAGAATGTGGTTGATGCCACGAAAGATTTCTTACAAAAGGCTGGGGCTTTAGAAGTCTCCGGTGTTTTTTCAGGAGGCACCCTTATTTATTGCAGTGGTCAAGGAAAACGAATTTGGGACGATCAATTGCCACCGGTTGTTATGTATGGCCCGTTAGGAATGGCCGTAGGCATCGGTTGGCAAAAATAATCGGGTGGGGTTTTTTCATTTTGAGACGATGGTACCTCGCTGTCTCAAATTGCGTCGGGTGGTGCAGATGAAGCAGTCACACCTTATTCATTTCCATTCATTTTCCAAGCATATCCACCAACCATAAAACCAATCGTGGTATCTCCCGTAGATACATCACTTTTGATTCTTGAAATCAGGTAGTGATTGGAAAGGAAGTCACATCTGCTTCCTGCAAAATTCACACATGCTTTCAGCATTGGGGATATCTTAATAAGCACCAAATAGTTTCTTGCAGTAGGTACTCATGATTAAGGTAGATAGAGTTTTATTGACCATATTCGAGTGTGTCATAATATCGCTTTTTTGACCACTTCTCTAGATGAGCCTTGAGTAGTTTGGCAGTATATCTGCTAGGGGCTCTCTCAATTTGTCTTAGCTCTCCTCGCTCCAGTTGAGCCTGAATAAGATTGTTTGATGCCTCCATCCAACGATCCGTTCCTTTTGTTTCGAACATGTTAACCCTTTGATCCCAGTGTGTAATCCATCCATCTACCTCACCTATTATTGTGCGTAAATTTGGCTCTATGGTGGAGACACCTTTTCGTACAGTGTCTCCTCCAGAATTCTTTAGTGATTGAACCTGCATTTGCTGTGGGTCATTCACCATTTCGATGGGCTTGTTTTTGTTATCAGTACTTTGTTGTGTTGTTGTATTTTGAATAAGATTTTTTCTATCCAAGGAAAGGTAGCCTTTAAATCTTTCCAGTTCCTGAGCTGCTTCTTCATCAATCGATGCTAAGTCATCTAAGCTGAGCATATCGCCTCTAAACTGTGCTAATTCTTGAGCTGTTTCTCTATCAATTGATCTCGGACCAGTGATTGTTAAGCTACCCCCATTTTTTCTTAGCCAATTCATGGGCCACCTCGTTGTCAATCGATGGTAATCTGTAAAAGTACAAATGCTCACCGTCAAATTTTGCCAATTCTTGAGCAACCTCTTTGTCAATCTTGGGTAAATAAAAAAATTGCAGTGAGGCGTTCGGTCTCCATGACCCAACACTGAAAGACTGTGTTGGTGCTCTGGTTCGTGATGGTAATGCTGCAGTGCGTAAAGTCGCCAGGACCGTACTTGCAACAATCGATCCAGCTGAAGCTGTTGCAGAGGCGGAGTATGTGCTTCAAGGTGACTCGACTGACGAACAGCAACAGGTCATTGAAATGCTTTGTCAGCTGAGTTCAACGAAGGCAGACAGCGTTCTCTTGAAGGCCCTTCGATTGCAACTGACAGCAGATGCACATTCTCCTATTACGCTGGATCTTCTTGAAGTAGCAAAAAGGAGAGGTGTGAAGTCTCTTGCGGATGCCGCTGGTGAAATAGAAAATAAAAGAAACCCAGAAGATCCTCTGGGGAACTACAGAGAGTGCCTCTCTGGTGGAAATGTAGAGTATGGAGAAAAAGTCTTTTTTAAAAATAAGAAAGTTACTTGTGTTCGTTGTCATATGGTCAACGAGCGGGGAGGGAGTGTCGGGCCCAACTTGTCAAAAGTTGGTCGAGAAAAAACAGCAGAGTATCTTCTCGAGTCCATTGTTTTGCCGAGTGCGAAGATCTCACCCGGATATTCGACAGTCCAATTCTTGATGGCAACGGGCCGGGTTCAGTCTGGTGTTATAAAAAAAGAAGAGGCTGATCATTTTGTTATTCAGAACGCAGACGGTGATTTGTTGACACTTCATAAAGATGATGTCGATGAAATGCAGGCCGGTCTTTCTGGTATGCCTGCTGACCTCGTGAAGCAATTGTCAAAAAGAGAGGTGCGAGATCTTGTTGCGTATCTAAGTTCACTTGTAGAGGAAAAGAAACGTAGTGCTCATTTTGAATGAGAGGAGGGCATTGCTAAAACTTACGGGGTGGTCTGAATGAGACTGAGCTGTGTCGATGCATACAGTCTTTTGTGGGCTCTGAAATCCTTTGGATGCTGAAATGCCGGGGGGTTTCATTCATTGTGGGTGACGTCGCTGCATGAAACGTTGTCGACAGCGACGGTACTGCCAGGGTCACCTGTATTTTCAATTGACAGAACAATGTTTTGTCCAAGAAGGTCTGGGTGTTGCTCAGCTGAGACACTGACAGAGATCGGTGTCCAGATCGTTGGCCAGCCATGTTTCCAGTACACCTTTCGGATGCCAAATATATCAGGAGATTCTTCAGTCCCATTAACTCTTTTTTTACTTTTCCTGTAGTCGTATCCAACAAATGTTTGTCCATCTTCTTCCCAGAAGTGTGGATGGCCTGGTACGAGTTGTGCCCCATCGTCACCGAGGAAGAAGCTATTTCCGAAACGTCGCTTTTGTTTGTTGAACTGAGTTAAAGGTATGCCGTCCTTGTCAACATACGGCCCCATTGGATCACGACTGCGACCCATTCGGATGGTGTAGCTAGTCATGAGACTGCCGTAGCTCGCAAACAAATACCAGAAATCATTTTTTCGGTAGATGGCGGCACCCTCGATCCATTCGTTATCGCCTGTCCACACGTCTTCTTGGTTCGTAGCCCGGTCGGCAACCCTTGCATGAATTTTTTCATGAGTCATTACTTCAGGATTTTCCTGCTCATGGAGTAGAAGGCCGGTTTCTGGATTCAGTTCAGTGACTGCTATAAAGTTCCCTCCCCAAGCCATCCAGAGTCTTTGGTCGAGCTCATCGAAAAATACATACGGATCGAAGGCAATGATATCTTCATCACCAGCATGCGATAAAACGAGGTTCTCGTATTTCTCAGGAGGTGCTGCTGGCCAATGATAGTTTGGTGCACCTTCTCCAGTCGGCTCGATATATTGGATGGCGTGATATTCTTCTTGTTCACCTTCCGGATCCTCGAAGGTGCTGACATACAGGAGTTTTCTGTCTCTCACGATGACAGGGCAAACGGCACCATGGTCTTCCTGTGCCCGCTGGTAGTCTTCAAAGTCTGGAGCGATTTCCCAGGGGTCATGAATGGGGTCAAGTTCCAACCTCTGCACAAATCGGCTCTCACTAAAGGCATGTCGATACCCTCCGTCAATCCAGATATTGCCGCCGTCGTCGTTGGAAAACTCTTGTGGTGCACCAAGTATTTCGACAGGGTTTATGGCTACTTCACTTTCAGCGAGTGGTTTATTACCAATTCGTAATTCCAGCCGAATATGTGAGATTTCACTCGTGCCGTCTGGATAGTCTTGTGTTGGGCTGGTGAGTTGTTGCGAATGATTTTCGTCAAAGATACTTCGTGCCCAGACCGTCACATGGAATGACTTTCCTTTTGATAGTTTGAGGCTTGTTTCCTGTTCAATTTTATTACCACTTCCGTTGAGCACGGCATAACGAGTACCGTGAACCGGGGCGTAGTATTCATTTGATTCGGTTTGTAGACGACGCCACCCATTGTCGGATTCAAAACTTGGATTTCGGATAGATTCGTTGTGGTTCTCTTGAGACCAACCGGTTGCGAGTGGATTATAGATGCATAGAAGAACCCCAAGTAGACCGTCGAAGGTGTGTTTGCTCATAGAAATCATCTCGGGTTTTGAAAAAGTCTTCTGAAGGTTGTAAATAAATGCCCGGTGAGACTGTATGGCCTAGGCTCTTTAACAGTCTTCGCAAGTCTGCTGTTACAGATGCTCACACTCTGTACAGCGTTCCGGGGTTTGTAATTAACGAATGGTTTGGTCACGACGAGGAGATAAGCAAACAACATTATCGCATGGTCACGCCCGATCATTACGAGAATTTCTCGAAAGTGGGTCAGGAAGTGGGTCAGCAGACGCAGGACGACGCAGGAAAGGAGGAGAGCGTCGGAACGATTGTTCCTGCGGGTTCGTCGATCTTCGAGCAGAGCGAAGCACGTGATGGTCGTGCGACGCACTTACTCGAAAGTAAAAGTGGGCCCCCCGGGACTCGAACCCGGAACAAACGGTTTAAAAGACCGCTACTCTAACCAATTGAGTTAGAGGCCCTGTTTATTTGCGTATCAAAGCACTCATAAAAGCAACGTATCACATTGCACGAGCGTAAAATATTCACAGTGAAATGGTATCACAGCAATCTATTTCTTATCAGTACTGTTCCCAATGATACGCCTTGTTTTAGGAAATGAAACTGCCACGCACCATCAAGGGGAGTGCCCGAGAGAGGATTTGAACCTCCACCCAGTTGC
The DNA here is from genome assembly GCA_943789425.1 of uncultured Luminiphilus sp. Lineage (GTDB taxonomy): Bacteria > Pseudomonadota > Gammaproteobacteria > Pseudomonadales > Halieaceae > Luminiphilus. The sequence goes on along the minus strand of CALSUB010000017.1, from coordinate 17,431 downwards.
CTGGACAAGAACCTGAATCTTGCGCGTCTGCCAATTCCGCCACTCGGGCGAGTGACTGGTTTCAGAACCAAATTCTGAGGTTCATGATGCTACCAGCCACTATTCAGGAGGCAAGAGATGACATCCTTATTCGCATCCGATATGGCACCCGCTTACTCCGGGAAAAGGCGAGTCGAAAGATATCGTTCGCCAAGGTCAGGCAGGACAACGACAACCATTTTTCCAGCGTTCTCAGGCCGTTTAGCGACCTCTAGAGCACCCCATGCAGCGGCACCACAGCTGATACCACACATTAAACCTTCGCGTTTTGCAAGTTGACGAGCAGTTTCCATGGCATCTTCGTCATCAACTTTTACGACCTCGTCAATTATGTCGAGGTTGAGAATGTCAGGTATGAAGCCAGCACCAATACCCTGAATCATATGTTTTCCTGGCTTAATCACCTCGCCGGCCAATTGCTGAGAGATGACTGGACTATTGAGTGGTTCAACAGCAACAACACGGATTTCTGGTTTTTTTGCCTTGAGCGCTTCGCCACAGCCAGTGATGGTTCCACCGGTACCGACCCCGCACACGATGATATCAACCTGACCATCTGTGTCAGCCCAAATTTCTTCCGCGGTTGTTTTTCTATGAACATCTGGATTGGCTGGATTTTTGAATTGCTGAGGCATGAAAAATTGACTACTTGAACGTGTGATATCTTCTGCCTGACGAACGGCACCTGGCATACCTTCCGCAGCAGGCGTCAAGACGAGTTCTGCTCCAAGCGCCTTGAGCATCCGACGACGTTCAAGGCTCATGCTCTCAGGCATGGTGACGCGGAGTTTGTAGCCACGAGCTGCACACACATAAGCAAGGCCAATGCCTGTGTTGCCACTTGTCGGTTCAATCACAACTGTTTCTGGATCAAGTTTCCCATCGTGTTCAGCAGCATCGATCATTGCGCACGCGATTCGGTCTTTCACGCTCCAGAGTGGATTCATATTTTCAATTTTTGCAATGACAGAGGCTTTGCTGCTCTCAGTCACTCTTTGCAGCCGAACAAGAGGCGTACGGCCAATGCATTGCGTAATATCGTCCCGAATTCCCATGGGGGTGATTGCTGAACTCATCAAAGGTCCTCCTGCTTGCGAAATCGATTTAATCAGTATTATCGGCAAGTTTGTCCAACAAGTGTGAAAAATTACTTTTCTCGGGAAAGTGTGTTATTTTTCGCCGAAAATTCGCATGAAAATGTGGGGATTGTGCTTGATCTGGACAGGCCAGACACCCTACCTTCCCAATTCGTTGAACGAACGGTGAGCGGCTCACCGGGGTATCTGCAGACAGGAGGGCAACAAGATGCGACATTCATTGTGCTTAGTGTTACCGTCGGGGGCTCAGGAATCGATCCACCGAATCGTTTTCATGCTTCTGTTGTCGTTCTGTTGCCTTGTTCACGCATCTGCAAGAGAGCCGTCTGCTGATTTGCCGTTGGCGAAACCAGCAGCAATTGTGAATGGCACAAATATAAGCGATGCGGAGTTAGCGGACGCATGTCTTGCCAGATACGGATCGCTCGTTGTTGGCGCACTTATTAATAAAGTAATTATTGAGCAAGCATGTGAGCGTAATGGTGTCGCGGTGACAACTGCTGACGTAGATAATGAGATCAATGAGATGTCTCGCCGGTTTAATGTGCCTCGGGATAAATGGATTGCACTCATTCAACGAGAACGTGGAGTTACTGAAAAACAATATCGGGAAGATATAGTCTGGCCGATGATTGCATTGAGGCGGCTCGCCAAAGGAAGCCTGGAGCCAACCGACGAGCAGTTAAGAAAACAATTCCAGAACCAATACGGCCCTACAGTCAAGGCACGCATAATTGTGCTCGGCAGCCAAAAAGATGCCGAAGAAACACGAACCGAAGTTCTCCAGGACCCTGATTCATTTGGAATTGTAGCGAGGGAAAAATCTGTCGATATTGGCAGTGCAAGTGTTGGTGGTTGGGTGCAGCCAATCCGACATTTTTCGGGTTCTCCTGAATTTGAGTCCGCTGCCTTCGCGCTTTCTGATAGAGAGATCTCGAAGGTCGTTCAGGTTGCGGACCAATTTATAATTATCAAATGTGAAGGACATCTACCGGCCTCAGATGTCAAGTTTGCTGACGTTCGTCCTCGTCTTGCTGAGGTTTTCCGCGAAAAGCAGTCGCGTGTGCTTTCTGGCAAGATTTTTGGAAAACTTCAATCGGAAGCAGCTATTGAGAATGCTTTGAACAGTGCAGGGAAAGTCCTTCAATCGCCCAATCTTGCAGCACGGGTCAATGGCCGTCCAATTACGATCAGTGAAGTACGTGCTGTTTGTGTTGAACGGTATGGCGAAGATGTCCTACAAGCCTTACTCACGGGAGTTCTTCTAAATCAGGCACTTGCTCGGCAGGAATTGGTGGTAAGTCAAGAAGATGTTGAAGATGAGGTTGCACGAGCAGCTGAATCAATGGGCTTTCAAACACCAGAAGGAAAACCTGATGTTCCTACTTGGCTGGAACAAATATCAAAAGAAAATAAACAGTCTATTGAGTTCTATCTCACGGATATCGTGCGGCCCACTGTCGCTTTGAAAAAGCTCGTAGGCCCTGTGCCTGTGACACAAGACGATCTTGATAAAGCCTTTACAGCAACCTTTGGGCCTCGGGTTAGATGCAGAGCAGTAGTACTCGACAACCAACGTCGAGCGCAGGAGGTATGGCAAATAGCCAGGCAGAATCCCACGCCAGAAACTATCGGAAACCTCGCTGAACAATACTCAGTCGATCCAACAAGTAAGGCTTTGCGAGGAGAGGTGCCGCCCATTCAAAAGCACAGTGGGCAACCTGCTTTGGAGCGAGAAGCATTTGCGTTAAAGACCGGTGAGCTATCCGGCATAATTCAGATAGCCGACCGATTCATGATTCTACTGTGCGAAGGGTATACAAAACCGGTGGAGGTGACGTTCGACGAGGTTCGCGAAGAGTTGCATCGAGACATATTCGAGAAAAAACAACGAATTGAAATGGCACGCTATTTCACCCACCTAAGAGAATCCGCCTCTATTGATAATTTTCTTGCAGGTACAAGCCAGTCACCGAAATCAAACATTCCTGCAGCTAGCCAGATGCCACCATCAACAATTACTCAGCGTGAAACCAATGAGCTATCAAGACCGCGTGCTGGGAGTCGGACACTAGAAAACTCGTCCCGTACGGTGTCGCCAGCGTCTTTCGATGAACCTTTGGTGAAATGAGTTTCCTGCCTTTGTAAGATTTCCTTGGATCGCTGGCGCTCATAAAAGTAATAGCAGATGTGGTGTTGGGTCAGTGCTTTAAAAAGCCCGATTTTTCGTAGGGCCGTTGACCAAGACTCCCGCAGAGCAGTGTTCAGCGATAAACTACTGTAGTGGTTGTCGATAGACTTCGAGTCGTTGTCGAGTCAAAGTCGATTGAGGTTGAGTAGGAAAACGGTAGAGGAGAAGCATTTGCACATTCAGGCTGCATCACGAATTGAGCAACTTCCGCCGTACCTCTTTGCGCGGATTAATAAGCTGACATATGAAAAACGTCGTAGCGGGTGTGATGTCATCGATATGAGCATGGGGAATCCGTCAGATCCTCCTGCCCAATTTATTATCGACAAGCTTGCTGAGGCAGCTAGTGATACACGGAACCATGGTTATGCTCCAGCAACTGGAGTCGTGAGTTTACGGAGGGAAGTTGCTTCTCGATATCTACGCAAGTGGGGTGTTCGACTTGACCCAGAGACGGAGGTGCTTGGCACGCTTGGTTCAAAGGAGGGATTTGGGCATCTTTGCTTGGCGATGATTGATCCAGGTGACGACGTTATCGTTCCGGCTCCATCCTATCCAGCCCATGTCTATGCCGTAGCGCTGGCCTCAGGTAATCCAATTGCCATCGACACAACGAAGCCGGATAAATTCTTGTCAGAGATCTCGGCACGCTGTGGAAGTGCGGCCGGGCCGCCGAAAGTGCTCGTTATTAATTTCCCCCATAACCCGACGACGACAGTTGTGGAGAAAGATTTTTATGAAGATGTCGTTTCAGTAGCGAAGCAATATGACTTTCCTATTATCTCTGACTTGGCATATTCAGATGTCGTCTTTGATGGATACGAAACACCAAGCATCTTGGCAGTAGAGGGTGCGAAGGAACTCGCAGTTGAGTTCACCACAATGAGCAAAGGGTACAGCATGGCTGGCTGGCGAGTTGGTTTTTGTGCTGGAAATGCTGACATCATCAAAGCGTTGGGAACTGTTAAGACATATTACGATTACGGAATGTTTCGTCCGATTCAAATTGCAGCTATTGTGGCTCTACGCAATGGGGAAGTTGATGTTGCCAATCAATCGCAGGTCTATCAGCGGCGTCGTGACGTGCTCTGTGAAGGCTTGGGCCGAATTGGTTGGCAAGTGACGATTCCCAAGGCCAGTATGTTCGTATGGGCCAAGATTCCCGAGCCATTTGCGAGCCGAATGAACAGCATGGACTTCGCTGCAAAACTTCTCGAAGAGGCTGACGTGGCAGTAAGCCCTGGGGCAGGGTTCGGTCCTGCCGGTGAAGGGTTTCTGCGGATGGCACTAATTGAAAATGAGAATCGAATCAGGCAAGCCGTTAAGCAGATTAGTCGTGCAATCGGGGCAGAGTTGCGTTCACACAAAGATGAAGTGCCAGCTGAATAAGCAACCCGACGGTGAACCGCGGTTCACCGTCGGGTTGAGATTTCATTCCGGTGGTAAGAATTTCTAAGCTCCATCCTCGAGCAGTTAGCCTATTTCAGGCAACATCGCCTCTGCTTCGGCGGCCTTCCGTAACTTTTCCAGAGCTTTTGCTTCAATTTGCCGGACACGTTCCTTTGTGACTCCGAGAGCCGCTCCAACATCTTTGAGAGTCTGAGGATCATGTTCATGATTCAGCCCGTAGCGACGAACAATGATTGTTTGTTCTCTTGGGTCGAGCCGATCGAGAAATTTTTCCACTTGATGAAGTCTGTCTGACTCAGCCATTCTTCGATAGCTCTCGTCTGTGCTTTCGTCAGCTGTAGCATGCAGTAACTCGATGTCAGCCGCACGAAAACGATCCCGTACTTTGTGTTCATTTGGAATTGTACGGGCATAATTTTTCATAATGGCCCACGAAGCGTAGGTACTAAATTTATTTCCGCGGGCATAGTCAAACTTTTCAACTGCTCGCATTAATGACATGTTGCCATCACTCACAAGATCAAAAAAGCTATCCGAAGCCGATACACGTCGCTTTGCGATTGAGACAACAAGCCGAAGATTTGATCGTACAATCTTGTTTTTAAGTTCAACGATATCTTGGTAGAGAAGCTCGATCTGATCCATCAATCGTCCACTTGGCCGCTCTGGCTGCAACTGCTCTCGCAGAAGTGCTGCCTTATATTTCAAGTAATTAAACTTCCTGAATAACCAGACTTCTTGCTCCCTTGTGAGTAAAGGCACCTCGTAAAGGCTTGCAAGATATGCAGGCAACCCCGTTGGTCGTCGAACTCGTTTGGGAGCATCTGCATTTTCAGGAAATGGCTGGAAGACAACTTTCTCAGCACTTTTTCTTGCGAAAAGTGCATTCGGCATGTAGTCAATCGGTAGTTGAGAGATTGCCGTAGCTCGTTGGGCGAGAACAATACGATAGATGCTCGCTCGACTTCGATGGTATCGACGGGCAATCGACTCTACAGATTCTCCCTGTTGGTAATGACGAAAAATACGTGCACAGCTTTCAGGACGTAATTTGCCATCAGCATTCGGGAAGACTGCTGATTCGGGGTGATCTTGATCGTATCGTTTAATTGTGTACCGAATTGTTTCGACACTTCGATTGAGACGATTTGCTATGCGTCGGTGAACATCAGCTGGGCAGGCACCTGCAGACGCAAGACGACGAGCCCACCCGATGAGTTTGTCATGTTCGTCATCGCTTAACTGGCTGAATCGACTTCCTCTTTGGATTCTGGTCGGGTTTTCGTGGACAAAACGATCAACAGCACTGGCAAGAAAACCAACACGTTTGCGGCCATTAATGACAACGCGTTGAGCTACAAGTCCATGATCTCGCCAGCGCGAGATAGTCTTTGTTGAAACATTGAATTGTCGAGCAAGATCTTCTATCGACAGGACTTCCTCGTCTGAAGAAATGGGTCCGCATGGATGGGTGGATTGGGACCCACCAGCGCATGTATTGTCGTCGTGAATACGAATGAACGAATACGTATCGTCTTTAAAAATGTTGGAACGCATGAAACTCCTCCATGGCAGAAATGCTCAGTGCTTGAGTCTCATTAACAACAGCGTGAATTCACCCCTACGCTCATTCACGTCATCGCCGATGCACTCGAAGCAGTATCACATCCCCAAAACAGGCAATGAAACCAATCCTGCGTCCACGCTTTGGAATCATCCTTGATCCCCACCACACCTTGTTTGCGGACGCTTTAGTTATACGTCGCAAAAGGACAGATGGTTTGCTGAAACAGCTAATAATTTAGAAAATCAAGAAAAGTTCGGGTTGTGACAGTTCGACATGTTCTCGGGTTTGCGCGTAAGTCGTTTCCCCCAAACGACTTACGGATTTCTTTCGCAGGGCAGCATGTTTTCAGTCAAAATATTCATTTTTCGTAATATTGCTAAAATATGGGGCTTAATCCAAATGGACACTTGGTATTCAGTCTGAATCCTAATTGTCTTGTTCGCATCTGTCCAGTGGGAATGTCTTGGGGGGTGCTGAGAGGCTCGCCGGTATTGGGATTACGGGGCCATTTTTGTGCCTGTGATTTATTAGGGTCGGCAATGTGCAGTCTGGTTTGGGTTCGTTGTAGAGATCAACTGCTGGGAGCCGATTTGCTACAGAAGCATCGTTTGGTGATTACCACAATCATGCATTTGGATGAATCAGCGGCTGAAGGGCAGCATATGAGCGACTTTCTTCGACAATTTTCACAACTGACGCACATTGTGCTTCTCGCATTTTTAGGGCTCCCTTGGTGTGTTGTTTGTTGTCCATGGCTTCGTTTTGGCGAATGAACAGGAGGTGTCCCACAGTGCGTCCTCAACCTATGAGATCGAGCTTTCAGTCACTGGAAAACTAAAATTTCCAGTGGGGAGTGACCTGCGATCTGAGTCGTTGGAAATTGTCACACAACCGGTTCATGCTCATTCGAATCTCATCTATCGACAAAAGGTGAATCCTGATGAATCAGAACTGGGGCCCACGGCTGTGAGGCACTACGAGCACGCTGTTGCAAAAGTCGTCATTGGTGGGGATTGTGTGAATACACAGCTTCCACGGGGCGTAACTGACATACATGTATGTACACATGAAAAGGGCCTCGAATTTTGGTTTCGCGAAGGATTTCTTACGCAATCTGAAGCCGATTTGCTGACAGTAGCATTTGACCCCTTGTATCTCCGCGCATTGGTGCCACCAAGCAATCAGGCTTGTGGAATGCAATGGGAACTTAATCAGGCTGTTATCGCAGATTTACTTTGTATCGATACGATTCATTCTGGTGGCCTTAAGGCGACAATAAAAGACTGCACTGATGAGGGCACCGCTGTACAAATTCAGGGGAACATTAAAGGGGCAGTGAACGGAGCAGCTACATCGATCACAGTCGAAGGTGATTATGACTGGACCATGGAAGATAATGCAGCAGGCGGTGTATCGATGCTTCACATTGTGATTAAGGAATCACGAGACGTGTCCTATATGGCCCCTGGCATTGATATCGAGGCAGTCATCGAAATGTCTTGTCGTTCTCAGAAAACACTACGGCCACGAGTCGTCGCTGCCAGTTCAGGTGGTATGTCGAAAGATGGTAGATCACGACGCGGTCCCGGGAAGCCTGGGTTTCGCTGGACGTGTGACCCTTACGATCGATACGACGTTGTCTACGAAAACAACTGGAAGATAATAGAAGAGGGCAGTGAGTATCTCATGATGCGGTTCGTCGACCAAGGTGCACTGGTTGGCCAGGTAACCCTGACCCCACTCCCTCTGCAGTCCAAAGTTCTCACGCTTTCAGATTTCGAAAATGACATTGAGCAGACCCTTGGTGAGCAATTTGGACATCTGGTGTCGGCGTCAACGTTCAGCCGCGATGATGGGACAACGATCATGCGTGTGGCCTCCGTTGGTGAGTCCGAAGATTTGCCTTTTCATTGGATTCACTATCATCTGAGGTCTATCGAGGGTCGACGGCTCAGCCTCGCTTTCGTGGTCGAATCACGTCATCTGGCACGGTTTTCTGAGGCGGATCGGCAATATGTTGAGGGGGTTGATCTCGCGCCCGAATAGGGTTTCTCGCAGGAAGACCTCCGATGCCTCGAATCATAGGGGCACCGCTTGACTACCCCCCGTCTATGCTGGAATACTAGGGGACTTCGGTTGGAACCCTTGGCCTGAATGATACCTGCCAGGCTCGAAGTCGCTGCTTTGCATCGCTGGTTCCTGAAAGTACAAGAAAAGGAGCTGTGCCGTGGTGTAAGGTGCGTGGAACTGTCCAGCCCGCCAGGCAACAGCCATCATGGGTTTGGAGTTTTTGGCCATCGAGAAACAGCAACGCATCAATGAACAAATTCGGATTTCCCCGGTCCGTGTGATATCTGCAGACGGAGCTCAACTGGGAATTATTCCAACCGACGATGCGTTGTCCGAAGCACGGACGGCGGGTCTGGATTTAGTTGAAGTAGCCCCAAATGAACGTCCGCCCGTATGCAGGATCATGGACTATGGAAAGTTCAAATACCAACAGAAGAAAAAGCTGCATAAGACCCACGTTCATCAAACAAAACTTAAGGAAATTAGATTACGTCCAAAAACGGGCGAACACGATATTGAATTTAAAATTAATAAAGCCCGAACTTTCCTGGGTCACAAAGACAAGGTGACTGTTTCAGTGATTTTTCGTGGTCGAGAAATGGCTCACATTGATGAGGGCCAGAGGATTATGCGGCATGTCATCGAGCAACTTGAAGAGATTGGTAAAGTAGAATCACCACCCCAACAGACTGGACGCAGGCTTATCTGTACGATAGCCCCCAAGTAAGCAATTCATGTTTTCCGCTGAAACTAAGCAGTGAACTTTTTCAGTGGACAGTACAATCAGAAAAAACAAGAAGCAGAAGATAAGAGAATAGAAGCTATGCCAAAACAAAAAACACACAAAGGAACGAAGAAAAGATTTCGAGTGACGGCGAAAGGGAAAGTGAAGCATCGTCGCAGTGGGACGAGTCACCTTCAAGTTCGCGTGTCAGCGAAAAGAAAACGAAATCTCCGTGGTACCGGCGTTTTGGATAAGTCTGACACGCCGAATATCGTTGAGGCACTCGCTTCAAATAGCTACTAACAGTCATGCAAGGTCGTCTCGTCTTAGGTTGTAGCTATTACGAGATGCTAATTCCCGAAATTAAGAGATTCTGAAAGTTGAGAAGGTTTTCCGATGCGAACTAAAAATGCTGTCCCACGGTTGCGGGCCAAGCGACGATTGCTGAAGCGAGTGAAGGGATCAGTCGGCGGACGTCGACGTCTATTGCGTACTGCAAAAGAGTCCATAATTCGAGCAGGAGTGTTCGCCAAGCGAGATCGTCGTCGCCGGAAACGAGATTTTCGACGCCTCTGGATCATCAGAATTAATGCAGCGTGCCGTGAGCGCGGTTTGCGTTACAGCCAATTTATTGCGGGTCTCGAAAAAATCGGTTGTGAACTCGACCGCCGAACATTAGCCGAAATGGCAGTTCTTGATCCAACCGGGTTCGATGTTGTTGTAGGCCAGGTCCGAGAGGGTCTTGGTTTACCGGAAGCGGTTGTCGCATAGTCCGCGTGTCTGCTGTATGAAGTTCCTCGCTACGGTTTGCCGCTCGTGACAAATCTCAATCTTGATGCTTTTGTCGCTGACCTTGAGAGATTGCGTTCTGAGGCAGAAACAGCCCTCGCAGACGCAATTGATATCGAAGGCCTTGAAGCTGCGCGTGTCGTTTTTCTAGGGGCGAAAAATGGACGCCTAAAGGCAGTTCAGAAAGGGCTTGGCAAACTTGGCCGTGATGATAAGCCAGTAGGTGGTCAGCAGTTTAATGCCGTGAAAAAGTCGGTCGAAGCATTGTTCCTTCAGGCCTCTCAGCGAGTTGCTTCGCAATCAAAGAATTCCAAGGGTGTTGAGCAGGTCGATGTCACTTTGCCGGGAAGCCCTATTCGCTTTGGTCGTGTGCATCCGATTACTCAGACAATCCGTCGAGTCTCTTCAATCATGGCCAACCTTGGATTTGAGGCTGTGGATGGCCCTGAAGTTGAGGACCAATGGCACAACTTTGAGGCACTGGCAATTCCGAATGAGCATCCCGCTCGGGACCCACTTGATAATTTCTACATTGCTGTAGCAAATGCTGATCGGCCGCTTCTTTTGCGTTCGCAGACGAGTACTGTTCAGATACGTGTCATGGAGGAACGGAAACCACCGCTTCGAATAGTTTCACTGGGTCGCGTCTATCGTCCGGATACAGCTGACGCAACACATTACCCCATGTTTCATCAAGTTGAAGGTCTTCTTATCGAGCCCGGCACGACGATGGCTCATCTCAAAAGTGTGCTTCGGTCCTTCGCCTCAAGCTTTCTCGGTGGTGATGTGCGTGTTCGTTTTCGACCTTCTTTCTTCCCTTTCACTGAGCCAAGTGTTGAGGTTGATATGGAGTGGAACGGCCGCTGGATCGAAATGGGTGGAGCAGGTATGGTCGACCCATCCGTTCTGCAATCCGTCGGCTACGATCCAGATGAGGTTTGTGGTTTTGCCTTTGGCTTAGGCGTAGAGCGAATTGCTGCTCGGCGTTTTGGTGTTGCGGATATCCGGGATTTTTATCGAAACGATATTCGGTTTCTTGAGCAGTTTCATGATCGGGGGCAGGCATGATTGTGTCCTTAGATTGGCTTGCTGATTATGTTGATCTGCCAGACGTGAACACTTTGACGGAGCGACTTCTTCTTTCAGGACTGAATCATGAATCAACAAAGATGGTCCATGATGACACAGCCGTTGATCTCGAAGTGACAAGCAATCGCCCAGATTGTCTTGGTCATATAGGGGTCGCACGAGAAGTTTCCGTTTTGTTTCAACGTCCTTTGAAGATTCCTGCGGCTTCTGTCATGGGTGGAGAGCCCCTCCATTCTTTCTCAGTAGCAATCGAATCAAAAGACATGTGCCCTTTTTATTCGGCGCGACTTGTCCGAGGCGTTACCGTAGGCCCAAGCCCCGACTGGCTTGTCCGTCGCCTTGAGGCCGTTGGTGTTGCAAGTGTGAATAACGTTGTCGATGTCACAAATTACGTCATGCTTGAGTGCGGCCAGCCTTTACACGCCTTCGATCTTTCTAGACTAGACGGTGAAAAAATCATTGTTCGTCGTGCTAAAGAAGGAGAATCCTTCGTTGCAATCAACCACAAGGAATACAAGCTGACATCTGAGATGTGTGTCATCTCGGATTCGAAGCAGCCACTGGCCATTGCTGGAGTGATGGGAGGTGCTGAAACCGAAATCTCACTCGAAACAACAGATGTTTTAATTGAGTCAGCCCAATTTGCTCCGTTACCAGTTCGGTCTGCTGCTCGTGCATTGGTTTTGGGAAGTCCATCGTCATATCGATTTGAACGTGGGCCTGACCCCGCTGCTGTGGAATGGGCAAGTTGCAGGGCAGTAAACCTCATTGTTGAGCTTGCTGGTGGTGCTTTCGCCGCTCCAGCGATTCAGGCAGGAAGCCTCAGTTCCAGCCAAGCCACTATTGATTTACGTACGCATCGTGTGGAACAGGTTCTTGGTGTTTCAGTTTCTCTTCAGAGACAACGGGAGATTCTTGAATCCCTTGGCTTTGTTGAACAAGAGTCAGGGGCTGATGTGACACGCTGGCTCGCTCCAACGTGGCGGCGCGACTGCACGCGTGAAATCGATCTCGTTGAGGAAGTTGCTCGCATTGAAGGATACGACTGTGTTCCCGAGGATATTCCGATATCGGCTGTTCCTGTGCAGCGTTCACCGCGTGAACGTATGGTGCGGGTGGTCAGTGAGTCTTGTGTTGCAGCTGGTTTTTGTGAAGCAATGACACGCAGTGTCGTTGGTGAAAGATTTGAGGAATTTAGTAGTCCTTGGGGAAACGCCCCTGCACTGGTGTGTAGCCCCCCACTGGTGCAAGGTGCGGATAGGCTTCGTCGTACCCTCCTTCCTAGTTTGCTGGAAGCACGGTCAAACAGTCTCAGTTCAGGGTCTTCTCATGGTGATCTGTTTGAGATTGCTCACTGTTATCTTCGTCATGAAAATGAGTCATCAGAAGGCATGGTACCCATAGAGGAGCCTTTGTTGCTTGCACTGGCAACAGGAGGTGACTTTTTTCAGGGCAAAGGTTTCGCTGCGGCCATTCTCGAACGATTGGGAGTGTACGAATGGTCATCCTCAGAGAGGCCATTGTCGCACGCGGCGTCGAGTTTGGAGTTACGTATCACCCGTTCGAATCAGCGGTCATGCAGGCAGGTCGTTCTGCTGAAATTCTGTTTCATGGTCAAGGTGAGAAGAGTCGCAGGATTGGTGTAGTCGGTGAGTTTTCAGAAGACGTCATCAAAATGTGTGGGGGAGATAGAAATTCGGTTGGAATCGAACTTCGACTTGATGGACTCGAGTTCACTACCAAGTATGAACCAAAGCTTTTGATCCGAGCAGTTTTCCATCAATTGATCGTGACATGAATTTGTAGTGGATGAAGCAATTTCATGGGCATCAGTTTGTGCTGCGATTGAATCAACGCAATGCGATGCGTTAGAAAGTGTCCGCCTTGGCGAAATTTGGAGGGATGCCGAACGTCTTGGAGAAGGAAGAAAAGTGTGGTTGTATCAATCCGACTTAGAAGCTCCAAGGAAACGTTGTCTGCTGAACAGGCCAACTCTTTTGTTGAAGCGATGGTACGTTCCTGCCAGGACCGTGTCGGTGCAGCTCTTCGAGGTTAAGAGAAGAAGAGCAGCTAGCTGATGAGCCTGATGAAACACAGTTTTAAATTGCTTTCTTGAGACTGACTTTGTAGCGTGATCGAAGTGCTACATCTGGCGGTGAGTGAGAAATGTGCGGACGGAGCGATTTATCGTTCCGACTTCATTCCCCGTGGCCGCGGCAGACACTATGTGTCCCACACCAATCATTTTCTGCGGTCTTCGCGTTTTGTAGAAACCTTCTGATAGCGTGAACCACGCTGTTTATGTCAGGTTTGTGAGCGGGAAGTGGCGGTTGACGGAACCATCACTGAGCTCGACACACCTCTAGGGCATCAACTCCTAAGGCTCACGACGCCAGTAGGCCATCGAGGTATTCCCGAGATGCTCGGATCGCTGCGGTGATCTCAGCGATCGAGTTCAGAATTGGTACACCTCGTGGCACGGGGTGCATGAAGATCTCTACCGGCCCGGCAAACTGCATCTCGGCAAGCTGCCGCATCAGGGGACCGAAGTCGAGTGAGCCACGACCGGGCAGCTGCAAGAGTTCCTTCTCCTTGGGCAGCTTCTCCGAAGACCCATGGCCATACTGTTGGGCATAGACGAACTTGACTGCTGAGCCTGCGTTACCTGCCAGATCGGCGAGCAGATTGCCATCTTGAGGAAGATGGTGTGGGGCGAGGGCAATTCCTACGCGGTCACTCTCCAGCAATGCGGTGAATCGTCGTATCGACTCGGGTGAGTTCAATAGCGAGTTGGAGTGGTTTTCAATTGCAATCACGCCCGCTCCTGCCTCAGCTAGTTTTATTGCCGGGCTAAGCTTACTGAGAAACGCTCGAATTGCAGCGTCGAGAGGCTTGCCAGAGAACGTGCTGTCGCCCGGAGCCATTGTGACCAGGACGGTCTCCGAATCGCCGAGCTGCCGCGCCACGGCAAACTCAGAGTCAAGCTTGAAAGCTCCAGGGCGGTAGCAGGCGATGCCGCCGAGTCGTACGTCATGTTTTTCAAGCAGCTGCTGTACCTGCTCGACACCGAGGCTTTCAATTTCCTCTCGTTGGGTGCCGTGTGGTTGTGGCCACAGGTCAATTGATGTGGTGCCAGTCTCGGCAACCTCAGGCAAGATTTCGGGAAGCGTGGCAGTTCCGTAGAGTGCTGACGAGAGGATATAGTTGGGCCGCCAGCTACTGTTTAGTGATTCCTCGCGAGCTAAAGCAGCTGTTCCCAATACCGCTGCGGCAGAACTCATCCAGGTGCGGCGGGTAAGCGTTGTTCTCATACGGAAACCTCGTATCCCTTGCGTTGTGGCCTGCTGAGAAGACGGTCTGCCTCGTCATCAGACACAAATCGCTCGCTGGTGGCGTCCCAGCCCAGTGGTCGACCAAGACGACAGGCGATGTTGCCCAGGTGGCAGGTGGTGGCCGAGCGATGCTGACTTTCGGCATCAGAGATGGGTTGCCTGCGAGCCGTGACGCAGTCGAAGAAGTTACCCATGTGATTCACAATCGCCTCGATCTTGCCAGCTCGCTCTGGCCGGTTGAGATTATCGAATTCGTAGAGGCCAAACGCCTCGCGCGGCAGTGGTTTCTCAGCCAGATCGTCGACGGGCACCCCAGTTAGCGAGCCGCGGTTAACAAAGATGCGGCCTTCGCTGCCCTCAAACAGGATACCGTTGCGGCCGGTGTCGGTGACGAGCATCTCCACATCGTTGGGATACCGAAACAGCACGCGAAATGCGGTGGGTACGTTGTAGCCGTTGTTGACCTGCGGCATGGTCGCTTCTGGAATCACCTCAATTGGATCGGTGCCAATCGCCCACTGGGCGATGTCAAGATGATGGGCGCCATGATCGGTCATCTTTCCGCCGGCGTAGTCAAACCACCAGCGAAACGTGTAGTGGCAGCGTTCTTTGGTATAGGGCACAAGCGGCGCTTGGCCAAGCCAGCGTTCCCAGTTGAGGGTATCAGGAGTAGCCACCGTGGCAAACGGACCACCCACTTCGTTGCTGCCAAGCGCTACCTCCAGTCGTTTGAGTTGACCGATCCGTCCAGCATGAACCATTTCCACGGCAGTACGGAAGCGGTGGTCGCTCCGCTGCCAACTGCCGACCTGCACGATCCCACCGGTGGATTTCATCACCTTGCGAATCTGCTTGCCTTCATCGATTGTCAACGTGATCGGTTTCTCAACGTAGACATCTTTTCCAGCCTTCAACGCATCGATCAGCATGCCGGCATGCCAGTGGTCGGGGGCACCAATCAGAATTACGCGGATCCGGTGGTCGTCAAGGAGTCGTCGGTAATCTTCATGTCGACCGACGCCCTCATAAATCGATTCTGGTGAGAGCCCCGTTTGCTTTTCGACGGAGGGATCAATCGCGGAGAGGTCGCGAACGGAGGCATCGACATCAGCCATGGCGAGAAGGCGGCCGTGGGATTTGGCAAGTCCGGCAATCACTGAGCCTTGATAGCGGCAGCCGATCACGCCAATACCGAGATCATCGCGCTTATCAGCAACGGCCGGCCGAATCGCTTTCCAATGGGCTGAGTCCTTGCATGAGTGCCGTGGTCGCCATTGCCGCGGTCGATCTCAGCACACCTCGTCGTGAGGTACGGTGGTTTTGTGATGACGGCATCTCGTCATCTCTAAGAAAGTTCTTTTTCCTGAGGTGAGTTCTTCTGCAGGGCTGCCGATGTTATGTACAGCAGCTAAAAACATGATCCCTCTGAAGCAGTATAAGATCGTCGGTCGCCCACTTCAAAGTTGGCGTTACTTGTGGCTGAGGAAGCCCCTGGCACGGATGTTACGATATATTCACCCTTGCCTGTGTCAAACCGATCTAGAAGTCAGAGAATTGTTCAAATTCATCATACGGACGGTGTTCGAGATTCACAAATCGTGTGTAGTCGTGCTGCCAAAGAAGTTTAATATCACCAATTGGGCCATTTCGTTGTTTTGCCACAATTATCTCAGCTTCACCCTTCACTCGTTCACGATCTTCGTCTGTTGTCTGGTAATATTCTTCTCGATGAACAAACATGACAACATCAGCGTCTTGCTCAATAGCGCCAGATTCGCGTAAGTGATTTAATCTCGGTCGGTTATCTCGTGAGACTTCGGCTTGCCGATTCAACTGAGCAAGACAGAGAATTGGAATATCAAGTTCTCGGGACATCGTCTTTAGTCGTCTTGCGATACGT
This sequence comes from uncultured Luminiphilus sp., assembly GCA_943789425.1. Classification (GTDB taxonomy): domain Bacteria; phylum Pseudomonadota; class Gammaproteobacteria; order Pseudomonadales; family Halieaceae; genus Luminiphilus. The sequence continues at coordinate 1,223 of CALSUB010000017.1, read as the reverse complement.
GCTACTTGTTCTTGACGTGGGTCCCTCGGATTGTCTGGCTCGATTAGCTGTAAGTAATCAATGACAATGATTGAAAGCCCTTGCTTTCGCTTGAGCCGACGGGCTACGGCGGCAATTTCTGTCAGCGTTCGGCCAGGCGTGTCGTCAATGTAAAGGGGGGCAGAACTTATCTCGGAGGATTTTTGTACAAGGCGGCGTCTGTCTTCCTGCGAAATAGTTCCATTACGCAGTCGATGTCCATTGACCTGTGCAGCTGAGCACAATAAACGATCTGCCAGTTCGAGACTTGCCATCTCAAGACTCACGAATAACACAGGCTGGTGGCTGTTGATTGAAATATGTTCAGCAATATTCATGGCAAGCGCAGTTTTTCCCATACTGGGTCGGGCCGCCAAGATAATCAGTTCAGAGTTGTGGAGCCCTCCACAGAGTGTGTCGAGATCAGTGAAGCCAGTTTCGACGCCACCAAGTGCATGCTCGTGTTTCATACGAGCATCCATGCGTACCATTACATCTTCAAGAACGGATTGGATCGACTTTGCTTCAGCAGAACTACGCTGTTCAAGAATCGAGAAAATCTTTTCTTCGGCCTGCGAAAGGAGTTCTCTTGGCTCATCATATCCGTCATATGCATCCCGAAGAATGTCGGTGCTCGCATCAATAAGAGACCGAAGCATTGCCTTGTCACGAATGATATGTGCATAGTGCGAGGCATGGGCTGCATGGGGGACCGAACTTATGAGTTCTGCAATTGCAGCAGCTCCTCCAACAGCATCAAGGTCACCCTTCGTTCGTAATTTCTCCAGGAGTATGGTCGCATCAATGCGCTTGCCGCCATCATGAAGATCGAGAAGGTGGCGAAAAATTGTTTGATGCGCTTCGTCGGAAAAATCTTCAGACCGTACAGACAACGCAACGTCATCGCAGACATCAGGCTTGAGAAGTATGCTGCCGAGAACGTTCTTTTCAGCTTCAATGTTTCCCGGTCGACCAAGTCCGCCTATTTGGGAAACGTTATGGTCATCTTGGCTGTGCGATTTTTTTCTAGAACGCTGACCATTTCGGCTTATTTTTTTTTGTCCGGCCATATTCTGAACGGACTGTGTCGCATTTCCATGAGAATCACCCATTCAGAAGCCCTCTATTCCGTTTGAGACTTTTTAGTGTGATAAGACACTGAAGTTTTGCTTTTTTAGTCAGGCTCGTATTCTCAGGACCCATCA
>CALSUB010000016.1 GCA_943789425.1 uncultured Luminiphilus sp. | reverse complement strand
AGACGTGGCGCGCCGTGCTCGCCAGCGCGGCGTCCATGTAGCCCATCACCTTGCTGTGGTGTTCGCGGCTGATCAGCGGGCCGACCATCACGTTGGGATCGAACGGGTCGCCGATCTTCAACGCTTCGGTGCGCGGGCCGAGTTTGGCGACGAAGGCTTCGTAGAGGCCCCGCTGCACGAACACCCGCGTGCCGTTTGAGCAGACCTCGCCGGCCGAGTAGAAGTTGGCAACAAGTGTTGCATTCACCGCGTTGTCAATGTCAGCGTCGTCGAACACGATGATCGGGCTCTTGCCGCCGAGTTCGAGCGTGACGCCCTTCAGCGTGGTGGCGGCATCTGCCATCACCTTCTTACCGGTGCCGACCTCACCGGTCAGCGAAATCTTCGCGATGGATTCATGGCGCGACAGCATCTGACCGACGCGGTAATCGCCTTGCACCACGTTGAACACGCCGTCGGGCAGCCCGGCCGCGGTGTAGACCTCGGCGAGCTTGAGCGCCGTCAACGGCGTCAGCTCGGCTGGCTTGAAGATGAAGGAGTTACCGCATGCAAGAGCTGGCGCCGACTTCCACATCGCAATCTGTACGGGGTAGTTCCATGCGCCGATCCCTGCACAAACGCCGAGCGGCTCGCGCTTGACCGATGCAAAGCCGCTGGGAGGGAAGTCGAAGTGTTGGCCATGCAACATCGAGATGAGGCCGGCGTAGTACTCGATCTGATCGGCGCCGCTGACGATGTCGACCGTGGTCGTCTCTGACAACGGCTTGCCCGAATCGAGTGTTTCGAGATGCGCGATCTCGTCGTTGCGTTCTCGGAGGATCTCCACCGCCTTGAGCATGATGCGCGTGCGCTCCATTGCCGGCATCGCCGACCAGACAGCGAAACCGGCCTGCGCGGCAGCCACGGCGTCGTCGACGTCACCTTGGCTTGCCTGCTGCACCTCGCAGATCACCCGGTTCGTTGCGGGGTTGATCGTCTCAAAGGTCTCACCTGAGGTCGCGTCGACGTACCTGCCGCCGATGTACAGCTGCTGCGTCGGGAGCGTGGTGGAGGCATTGGCATACTCGTTCATCGCCGCCGGACGCTACACCTGTCCCGTTCATCCTCGGTCAAAATCGGGATACGTGGGTCGGCGGGTCGAGCGCGTGATTCAACCGTGCTGGTGATGGCGGTGCGGCCGAGCGAGACGGGACGCAGGGTCCTGTCCGTAGAACGAGCGCAACTCTTCGTACAGCGCAGGTTCGTGCTCGCACAGTTCGTGCGGTTGGTTGAAGAACACCTCAGTCGCGACCGCGAAGAACTCTGCAGGATTGGTTCCCGCGTACGGTCGCAACACCGGTGAGCCCTGTGCGCGCACTTCGTCGTACGCAGACGTGCAAACAGCGCTCCAGCGAGCGATAGCAGCCATATCTTCGAGCGGCGGCGTACCGTTGGTGACGCCGTCGAGCATGTCGAGACGATGTGCGAACTCGTGGTACACCACGTTGTGGCCGTGCTCCGGGAACCGAGCACCGCGCCGTGCAGCGGCCCACGACAGCAGCACCGGGCCCTGGTAGTGAGCTTGGCCCGAGATGACGGTCGGCGTCGACGAAAAGGTGCCGCCCCCGCTCGGCCGGCTCCCACGCAGCCGCACGTTTGCCGGATGGACGATGACTGAGGTCACATCGTCGTAGCCGTCGAGGTCAAGGCCGAGCAGAAGCATCGAAGCTTGGGCAGCAATTAACACCTTGATCTGATCGGTCAGTTCGAATCCGTTAGCTGCCTCCCAGTCGATCGTGGCCATGAAGCGCGTGACGAGCATTTCCATGCGATCGAGCTCAGCATCGCTCAGAAGTGACCAGTGTCGAAAACCTGAGACGAGTTCAGGCCGCCACGATTCATCAAACTGCAGAGGTGGAGTGCCGAACAACTGTCGTAGCCACCTCGTCATTGTGCAGGCTCAGGCGAGGACGTCAGCAGGGGTCGGGCCGTTGCGAACAGCAGTCGGCACCCGGTCCGCTCCGCCGAAGTATTCGGCCAAGCGGTGATCAGCGTCGTCGCCAAACAGAATTTCGGCGACCTCACGGAGCCCTGCAGAGGTGTTGGTGTCGTCGTCATGGACCACCAACTCAATCTTGGAGCGCCGACGCATAAAGTCTTCGAGGCGGGTGACCATCTCGGACTCGGCGGCAGAGTACAGCTCGGCCCGGAGATAGTCAGCAGAACCCATGATGTCCTCTGCCATGCGTGGGTCTTGACGGATTTCTTCAAGCATGGCAAACGCCCGGCGACCATACCGGCGCCACAGCCGTTCGCTCAGCGGCTCGGTCTCGGGCTTCTCGCGTAGGTCGTCGAGACGCATCAGCCGGGCCTGTCGAAAGAATTCCTTGCGGGTTGCTTTGGCAGGCTCGCCGTACCAGTTGTGGAGGTCGCGTTCGAGTGGAACACCAAGTGACTCAATCTTGGCGGCGACTTCCTCTCCAACGTTGAGGCAGTCAGTGAGCTTGCCACCGAAAATAGTGACGACTCGCTCGTTGTGATCAACCTCAACGGCATGTTTGCGACTGAGCTTGGTCCAGTCAACGTTCTTCTGGTCGCCTTTCCCGGCATTGACGACAAGAGGACGTACACCAGACCGCTCGGCGATGATGTCGTGCCGGTTGAGTGGCGTCGGGAGATCCATACGAGCATTGATCTGGTCAAGTAAGAAATCGATGTCGGCATCGTCAACTGCGGTGTACGGCGTGTCAACGCGTGTATCGGTGGTGCCGATGACCGACCGGCGACCCATCGGAATCACGTAGAAGAGCCGCTCGGTGTCGTCGTAAAACGCCAGTACTTTGTGGTGATTGTTCGTCGTCAGACGCGGAACGACGAGATGGATACCCTTTGAGTAGACGATGCGGTGCTCAGTCGTGAGCCCCCACTGCTGATTCGTTTCGTCAACAAACGGCCCGGCAGCGTTTACGATCGTGCTTGCCGTCGTTGTGAACTCTTCGCCGGTGTCGACACAGCGCAGTGTTGCCGTCCATTTGTTGTCTGATCGCGTTGCAGACACCATCTCGACGTAGTTGGCTGCCGTTGCCCCTGCCTCGATTGCAGAGCGGACGAAGTTGAAAACGAAGCGAGCGTCGTTGTCGACCAGGATCCCGTCGTGGTAGTCGATGCCGCCGGCGACATTTTTGGTATTGATCGCCGGTTCTTCGCTTTCGATGTCATCTCGGCTTAGCAATCGTGGGCGATTGGTGCCGAACAGTCCAATGATCCAGTAGCCGAGCGCTCCGAATGCAGCGAACCAGGGCTTATACGGACCCTTTTCGTCTAGTGCTGCGTAGAACCCAATCTGTTTGATGTTGTCGCGGTACGCCCTCATCAGTCGGTTGCGTGAACGGCACAGCTTGAACACGAGCCACAGCTCGTAGTTCTCCAAGTACTTGAATCCACCCCAAACGAGATTGGACGAAGCTTGGCTAGTGAAGCTGGCGAAATCGCCTCGGTCGACGAGTGCAACGTTTGCCCCCCGACCGGCGAGCGATGCGGCCGTGACCGCACCGTTGATGCCGCCACCGATGATCAAGGTGTCGAAGCTGCCGTTTCGCATCCGGTCGATGTGAGTCGAGCGCAGTGACATTTTGACATATTACGACCGGATCGGACTTACGTCGCCGCGTGTTCGCAAACGTCCAGCTACCGCCGGTGGCTACAAAGAGATCAGGCTGCGTTGACGATTATGACCGACAGCGTAATACAGATGATTCCAACTGCTACCGGAGCTGCATAGGTGGCCCAAGCTTGCACTGGCTTGTGGCCTGGTGCCAGCATGACGATCGCGCACACAGCGCCGGCGATGGCACCACCAAGGTGGCCGCCTATCGAGATGCCGCCAACGAAAAAGGTGAGGAACAAGTTGAGGATCAAGGTGGTCCCGATGCTCGTCGAGAACGGGTTGATCCCGCGCCGCCAAAGCCCCACTGCCGCGGCAGACATGAGGCCGAAGACTGCCCCCGACGCGCCGGCCGTCAGCGCCCCTTGATCGAACACGAGCACGCCGAGGGAGCCGCCGAGGAGTGATGCCATGTAGAGCAGCAAGAAGCGGGCCCGTCCAAGCGATGGCTCTAACAAGGGGCCGAGCACGTACAGGAAGTACATGTTTAAAGCGATGTGGATGACCCCGAAGTGCATGAAGCCTGACGTGACGAGGCGATACCAGCCGCCGGGCTCGGTCACGATGGGGTCACCGCTCCCGGGGTTCCACAGAAGTGGCCGAGCCAGCACATCCTTGCTGAGGCCGAGGTTTACGTGGGCTTCGGTAATTGACCCTGTTAGTGCTCCGCTTCCGCGTGTCCAGACAAGCACGCCGACAAACACGGCAACGTTCATTGTGATGAGCAACATCGTGATGAGGTTGGGTTGGCCAGCTGACCAGAACTTCGCCCGTGTTCTTAAGTCGGGCTGCGCAGCCTTCGCACAGTCAGGGCAGTGGCTGCCAACCGCTGCGGTGGTGAGGCACTGGTTACACGCTGGCTTACCACACCGAGTGCAGTGTCGACCGGTTGCGGCGTCGGGGTGCCGGTAGCACGCTGTCGGTGTCGTAGGTGCTCCCATCGGAGTTGAGAACGGTGAACCTCCGGGTTGCGGTATGCCGGGGGATCCGGAGCCGGGTGGTGGTGGTGGGAGCGGCACGGCTACAGGCTACCGATCTACCGCTAGCGGTCGGCAGCAACGAAAAAACGAGCTCAGCCCGGCGGTTCTTCGGGCCACCGTCGAGCCGGGGCTAACCCTTGTCAGGGCGCATGGTGCTGAGTAGAGGTCATGCACGAAGTCCTCGCTGGCAGCAGGCAGATGACTCAACTGTTTACACCGCTGAGTCGTCCGACCCGCCTTGCACGGTGGGCGCACAAGCAAGCAGGATGAACACCTGGACTCATTGGCTGATGGCGTGGTCGAGGTCCCATACCCGCATGACGTGAGCAGATGTTGTCGGACATGATCGAGCAATGAACTCAGCAATACGTGCGCTGATGAGCTTCGGTCCTTCTCATCCAGGTGCGTGGCCCCGAGCGCTCGCAGAGCAACACGATTTACGGTCTGAACGGCGCCCAGGCTAGGTCGTAGTGATAACCGATTCGGCGGCACCGAGTTATTCGTCGGTGGCGCTTAGGAGCACATCGGTTAACTCGCCGGAATCGATGTGATGGCCGCAGTCATCGTTCAAATGTTCCGGTCAGGTCAGTCGATGCGATCGCAACGGTCCGAACAAAATTCAGCAGATCGACGGCTGGCGTGCCATCAACAAGTTCGGTCTGCTGGTTGAGGGCAAAGATCGTGAGGCGGTAGGTATGCGCTGGCTCGCCAGGCCGGTGGGCAAGGTCCGTCGTAGCCGACATTGCCCAAGAAATTTATGCCTTCGATAGCACTGAGCGGCACCGATCCCTCAGAGAGCGAAATGTCGGCTGGGCTGAGTCCGGCGAGTACCCAGTGGATAAGAGGCAGTTCGTCATCAATCGATTCGTCCACGAAGGCGATAGCGAGCTCAACAGTGCCGTCAGGGACGGCCGTCCAGCTGACCGCCGGTGACAAGTTCGCGCCATCGCATGTGTTGATCGAATCGATGCGGCCAGCGTCGGTCCAGGGGGCAACAAAGCTGAACGGACTTGACGACGTGGGGAGCGGCTCGATCTTGTCGAGGATCGGTGAGTCGAGAGGAAGCGAAGCAAGCGTGCCGACTCCGTCGCCCACCAACTCAGTCACTGGTGGCGCCGTCGAAGGGGCAACGGTCCCGGTCGGTTCACGCAGTGACTTGCCGTCACCGGTGTCGCACGCCCCTATCACGCTGAGCGTTAAGCCCAGGCCAACAGCAGACGCAAGTATCCGGTTTTTGGGCCGTGTCTCTCGCTTTGCCGCCGACAGGACCAGGTCTCTGTCTTCTTCTTGCCTTCTCACCGCCCAACATCGTAGGCCGCCAGCCCTGGCCTGGGGCCGCGCCGGTATCCTCGGGTTGTGGCTGATCGTCTCACGCTGTTGACCGTCCATGCGCATCCGGATGATGAGGCGTCAAAAGGCGCACCGACGCTCGCCAAATACGGCGCCGAGGGTGTTCATACGGTTCTGGTTTGTTGTACCGGTGGCGAAGAAGGTGATCTTCAGAATCCCTCCTTGCGCGAGAAAGGGCAACCGTTCTACGGCCTTGAGCCCGATGAGGAGCGGGCGCTGGTGGCTTCGATGCGGGCGCCAGAGTTGGCCGCTGCAGCGGCTGTCATCGGCTTCGACGAAGTGGAAATGCTCGGCTACCGCGACTCGGGCATGGCCGAGACGGCGCCGAATGATCATCCTGATTGCTTCCACCAGGCTGATCTTGATGAAGCAGTTGGTCGTTTAGTAGCCATCGTTCGCCGGACGAAGTCGCAAGTCATGATTACCTATGGCGATGATCAAGCTGGCTACCCGCATCCTGATCATCTGCGCGTGCATGACATTTCGGTGTTGGCCTTCGAACGTGCCGGCGATGCGGACTGGTATCCCGAGCTTGGCGAGCCCTTTGAGCCTTCGAAGCTTTACTACTCGGTCTGGACTAAGGCGCGCATTGTCGCAGTGCATGAAGCCATGATCGAGCACACTGGAGCATCCCCGTTTTCTGAAGACTGGCTTGCCCGCGATGGCCAGGACCATCGGGTGACTACCAAGATCGACTGCACCAGCTTTCAGTGGGCCCGTACGGGTGCACTGACAGCTCACGCCACGCAGGTCGACCCGAATGCCGGTTGGTGGTTTGGACTGACCGACGAGCAGTTGTCGATTGCCTATCCCTGGGAGGATTGGATTCTTGCCCGCTCGGTAGTTGGCCCCATTCCGACTGATGACGGTGAGCGTGACCTATTCGCTGGAGTGCGCGAGGCTGTGACCTCATGAGCGTGCGGTATGTAGTTGTGGTTGCCAAGAAAGACGAACGCGTCGACGGACCCGATGATGCGGAGATCGTTATCACTGTGCCGCTTGTCGACGCAGCCGCAGACGATTTCGACCCCACGGTCGCTTTCATGCGGGGCAAGCTTAAGGCAGTTGGCCACTCTGGCCAGATCCTTGATCTTCTAAAGTCGGGCGAAGCTGCCACGGCCCTCGCTGCGCTCGTTGCTGCTGCGTAACCGCGGCAGCTCGGCCGACTTGCGTCCCGTCAGGCCTTCACGCCCTCTGGGCGGCGCGGAGTTCTCTGAAACCAATCGTCACGGCACCCGACGCAGCGAGGGCGGTGCGTAATTCTTCACCGGTCGCAAGCTTGAGGTCGGCGACCCAGCCATCAGCCGCGTCCCCGGCGAACGCCCGCACTTCCGGCGTGTCAATGGCTGGTTGGATGTGGATCTCGGTCACGCCTGGCTGCAACGCAGCGATGGCTTCGAAAACTCGATCTGAGCTGCCCGCACGCCAGTCGTGGTCGAAGTGATCGGGAAACACCACACCTTCATCAGCAGCGAGCTGACGGAACGGGAATCCCGCTTGTTCGGCGGTGACCGTTGAGGGGAGGCGGATTGGCAATCGGTACTCGAACGCCAACTCGAGGTAGATATCAAAGAACTCGGGTCGCAGGGTGATAGCCGACAAATGCGGCGCAAGGTGTGTGACGTCGATGCCCCAGGCAAAGGCACGTTCGATCTGTGCTCTGAGTTCGCGGAGAACCTCGGTGTGGTCAGCATGTTCCCAGAGGTCTTCGAGCGAACGCGGGAACCCGCCTTCGCCGGAGAACAGCGAGGGGGAGTTTGTGATCGGTCCCCAGCGGTAGCAGCTGTGTTCTGCATTAAGGGTGAGGTGCACGCCAATGTCATCGCTCGGTGTGCTGTTATCCGCTGCATGGCAGGCCCACGGTGCAGGCACCATGATTGAGGCGCAGGTGGCAGCACCTTCACGCATTGCATGAAACACGCCGACATTTGACGCGTGACTTGCGCCGAGGTCGTCGCAGGAAAGGATAACGAGCTTCACGTCAGGGGCATATCCGAGCCGTTCGGCGAGGGTTGTCACGACCTAGACGTTAACTGCTCCAGGCAGCCCAGAGACCGGTGTTGTCAGCTTCCGCAGCGCTCACTGCATCGGCTAGGAGTTGGCGAAGGTCTCATCGGTTGGGGTCGAGAGCGCTGGGCGCAGACGCAGCGTCTCATTTCGCAACTGACGAGAGTGTCGTGATCGACGTCGTCGCCGCTGACTGCGTTTAGCTGCAGTTCTCCCGGAGCTGACATGGCACTGATGGTGCCCGCGTAGAGTGTGCTACACGTGGCTCTGCCTCGGGTGCAGCGACGGCGACCTGCATCTTCACCGGGTGTTGATTACTTGAAATCCCCTAACTAGCCGTTTGTGACGGGACTCCTGCGAACTGCGTAAAGAAATGTCCGATTCAATAACGGTTGATAATCAGACTCGCTCGATGATGGTGCCGGTCCCGAGACCGCCACCGCAGCACATGGAGATGAGGCCGTACCGCCCGCCAGTCCGTTCCAACTCATAGACCGCCTTGGTCAGCAAGAACGCGCCGGTGCCACCGAGCGGATGGCCCAGTGCAATGGCTCCACCATTCGGATTTGTCCGAGCTAGATCGGCGCCAGTTTCTTTCGCCCAGGCGAGCACCACAGATGCGAATGCTTCGTTGACCTCGAACACGTCAATGTCTTCGATCGAGAGGCCGGTGCGCTTCAGTAGACGTTGTGTTGCATCGATCGGGCCGGTGAGCATCAACTCAGGGTCGGTACCGACGAGACAGGTGTCGACGATACGAGCTTTTGGTGTGAGGCCGAGTCCGGCGGACTTCTCCTCGGTCATCATTAAAATTGCAGCGGCGCCATCGGAGATCTGGGACGCGTTCCCTGCTGTGTGTACGCCATCAGGTCGACCGACTGGTTTCAGCGTTGCGAGCTTCTCAATTGTAGTTTCGCGGAGCCCCTCGTCGCGGCCCACGGTATGAAAGCCGCCAGTGGGCTCGCCTTCTTGATCGACGTCGGGGGCAACGACCTCAATGTATTGGCCAGCGAAGCGGTCCTCTTCCCAGGCCTTGATGGCGCGCTGTTGCGATGCAAGGCCGAACGCATCGGCGTCTTCGCGGGTGATTTCCCATTTATCCGCAATGCGCTCGGCACCTTCGAATTGTGAGGTCATCTCGTACTGATCGAAGTACGGCGGCGGGATCGGGACCCCGAGGCCGAGCTTCTTCGAGCCGCTTGCACCTATCGGAACACGACTCATGGCCTCGACTCCACAGGCCATCGCAGCATCGACAACTCCCGAGCCGACGAGTGATGCTGCGAGACCTGTGGCCTGTTGGCTCGAACCGCACTGGGTGTCAACGGTGGTCGCTGCGGTGGTCAGTGGAAGACCGGCGCCAAGCCAGGCTGTGCGAGTGAGATTAAATGCCTGCTCACCTGCCTGGCTGACCACACCGCCGACGACCTGCTCAACTTCGGCGGGATCGATGCCTGTGCGCTCGATCAGTGCTTTTTGAACAAGACCCAACGTCTCGCCCGGATGCAGAGTGGATAAGCCACCATTGCGCTTTCCGATAGGAGTGCGGACGGCATCAACGATCACGACATTGCTCATGACCTGATGGTAGGAAACCGACTGCTCCGCCCCATAGCTCGAGAGCCGAATGTGACCGACGTCAGACGACCCGCTGAAGAACTGCCGAAAGGTGATGCTGAATCGGCAGGCCGACTGCGGCCATCCGCACCGTGTACCGCATTGTGTCGCCAGTTACCTCGAAGGTGCGCTCGGTCTGAGTGACATTTTTGGCCGACGACGAGCCGATGACTGACGTCGAGCGGAGGTCGATCATGAACGTGGCGCTTCCAGGCACGTTGGGGGCCGCAAAGCCTTCGAGTATTTCCGTGACTCCGGTTGGGTGGGCGAGCACGAGCTCAGTCAAGCCTCGCCGGGGAAACCGCCAGTAGCCAGATTCGGCATGCAGCGGCCGACCGCTCTCGGTTGCACGCGTGCGCTGTGCATAGGCAAGGAATGGCTTGCCCACATGACTAAAGGTGATGGACTCCGTGTAATCGAACGGTGCGATGGTCGGGTATTCGCCACGGCCGGTTCCCGCCCAGGTTCCAAGGAGCATTGACACGTCGGCA
>CALSUB010000015.1 GCA_943789425.1 uncultured Luminiphilus sp. | reverse complement strand
TCGCCGATTTGGGGTTGCGTGGGGACCACCGCATGACCAAGACACCGGGTTCGGGGCGGCAGGTGACGTTTATTTCACGCGAATTTGTGGCGCAAATTGAACAGCACCTCGGCAAAAATGGCCTCGACCCTGCGGTATTGCGACGCAATATTGTGGTGTCGGGCATTAACCTCAATGCCCTGCGGCGACAGCAGTTTTGGTTCGGTGAGGCGCTATTTGAAGCCACTCAGCTCTGCCACCCCTGTGCGCGTATGGAGGCTGAGCTGGGGCCCGGTGGGGTCGTCGCGATGATGGGTTACGGCGGGCTCTGCGCCAAAGTATTGCAAACAGGACAGATCGCCATTGGCGATAGTCTGCGATTGGCCGCGTCATGACAGCCCTGCTGAACGCCATAGCGGTGCCACTCGACCAAGCGATCTGGGTTCTATTGTCGGTGTGCTTGGCCGCTTTGATGCGTGCGTTTACCGGGTTTGGATTCGCGATGCTGGCGGTGCCCGTCTTTTCGCTCTTTTTATTGCCCGGCGATGCGGTTGTGCTGAGCGCTGCACTGGCCCTCATCCTTGGGTTGATCGGCTACCGGTCGTGGTGGCGACAGTTTCCGGTGGCGCCGGCCGTGCCGATGATCAGTGGGTCTGTGATCGGCACCGCAATCGGTGTGTGGTTTCTGGCGTCATTATCGGTCGCGCAATTTCAGCTGTGGATCGGTCTTTCGGTGGTCGTGGCGTCGGTGGCACTCTCTCGTGCTGAGGCGCGCGAGCGCACTGCGTCACCGGCTGTTTCGGCCGGCACCGGCGTGCTGTCTGGCTTGATGAACGGTGCCTTTGCGATACCGGGACCGCCAGTGGTCATGTATGTCATGGCAACCATGGCAAACCCCGCGCATTCACGTGCTTTTCTAATGATGTTTTTTGTCTGTTCCAACATTGTGTCTCTGATCATGTTTGCCTGGGCAGATCTGGTCACACCGCAGCCGTTCCAATTGCTGTGGATCGCATTACCTGCCATGTGGTTGGGCAATCTGCTGGGTAATTGGGCGTTTGAGCGATTTGCGGGGGAAGCCTATCGGCCGGTGGTCGTTGGGGTGTGTATTGTGCTCGGGCTGAGTATCTCCCTGAAAGCGCTCTTTTGGAGCTAGTCTCGTTGGGGCGAGTCTCGTTGGAACCAATCTCGGATGAATCTCTAGCGCGCCTGCCGTGTGCCCGTGGTGTGTTGTGTCTTCACTAACACTGACCTGAGCCCACCTGATGTCATGCGACGCGACTAATGAGCCGGCATTACCGGCTGTCAAAGGCAGAGAGCACACGCCCGTCGCAAAGCCGGTATCGGCGCTGTCATGGAGGAAGATGGAGTCGGTTATTGCTTGGTGTTGTCTCTCACAATTTTGGCTTTTTGCCGCTCCCAATCGCGATTCTTTTCTGTCTCGCGTTTGTCGTGCAGCTTTTTCCCCTGTGCCAATTCGATCCGCGCTTTCACCAGATGCCCTTTCCAGTAAAGGGCAGTGCAGACACAGGTTTGGCCTTTCTGTGTGACGCCCGCGTTAATTTGCGCCAGCTCTTTTTTGTGCAGCAGTAGCTTTCGAGTCCGCGTGGGGTCCGTGACAAAGTGCGTCGATGCAGTGCTGAGCGGGTTTATGTTGGCGCCCAGCAGAAAAGCCTGACCGTCTTTCATTAGGACATAGGAATCCGTGAGCTGAACTTTGCCTGCTCTCAATGCCTTCACTTCCCATCCCGTCAACGAGACGCCGGCCTCAAAAGAGTCGAGCAACTGATACTCGTAGCGTGCTCTTTTGTTCTGCGCGATGGTATTGTCTGACGGCTTTTTACGTTTGGAATTTGCCATGGCCCCATTATACGGCCGAGCGCGCGTTGCTGTGCCGGTATTCTTACGACCTTGGTGGTGGTCAGGATTGGATGACTCGCGGTGGCTCAGTGCTCGATCGTAACGTGCCCCAGCCGTGGGCAGCCCGCACCACACTGGTTTTGACGCTGACCCTCGTTGCGATCGCGCTTGGGAATCTTCAGCGCATGCCTTTTTTACTCGGCGAGCATGGGGGCGCGGTTTTTTTCTTGTTGTACTTATTAGCGTTGTGCGCGCTGAGCGTGCCACTGTTGATTGCTGAGGTCGTGGTGGGTAGTTACGGGCGAGCCTCTCCTCACCGTGCGATGGAGTGGGCCGCCAGTGCCGCTAACGCGAATCCTCGCTGGCGGTTTTTGGGCCTGGCTCAGGGGTTTCTGGGGTTGCTAGTCGCTTCCGTTGCCGCGCTATTTGCCGTGTGGTGTTTTGATCGTGCCATGGTGATTTACTCAGGCGCGATCGCGTCAGGTAGCCCCGCCGAGGTGGCGTCACATTTTGTGAGCGCGATGAATGATCGTGCGGGGCAGTTCACCAAAGCACTGATTGGCTTGGCTGCCGCAGGCGCTTTGTCCGCAATGGGTATTCGCTTGGGCATGGGTGTCCTCGCATGGATCGTATTGCCCGGAGTTGCGATTACGCTGGCTGGCGTGCTGGAGTTCGTGGTCTTACGGATCGATTTGCAACCGGTTACTGCCTTTTTGTTCTCCTACGATGGCAGTCAGTGGGGCGTCGAGGCGGCGAAACAGGCACTGATATCGGCAGGGGTGACATTGGGCGCGGGGCTCGGTATTGCTATGGCGCTGGGTGCGCAAGCCCCTCAAGGCCTTCCCTGGGCACGTTCGGTGATTGCCGTGGCGATTCTCGATACCGCGTTTTTATTCGTTACCGCCATTATCGCCTCTGCGTTGTTGTTTGAGGTCAACGTAGCCCCTAGCGAAGGATTAGCCGCGGTGTTTGTCGCGCTACCCTATGCCTTTGTGAACGTGCCAATGGGAGAAATTTATGGAACGCTGTTTTTCTCTGCAATGGCGGCGATCTCCTGGAGTGCAGCAGTCATTTTGATGGAGCCCACCGTGTTGTTACTGGAGCAGGCAGTGGGTCGGCTGGGTGCAGCGATTCTCGCCGCGACGCTGGCAGTGTTACTCGTCTCACTACTGTTGTTTTTGTCTGACGCTACGTTGGTGCAGGTCAGTGTGATACTCGGTGAGTGGCTGTTGCCACTCAGTTTACTGACGATGGCTTTGTTTGTTGGGTGGCAACTGCCGCGCCCGATTCTGCGAGGAGAGCTGTATCGCGAGCCGCGGTGGTTGTTTCGTTTGTGGTGGTGGCTCATGCGATGGATGGTCCCTCCGGTCTGCGTGGCGTGGCTCATCAGCGGTGTGATCTGATCGACAACGCCCAGAGGGGGACTTCGGTACACTACAACAATGACAGTGATTGAAAGAAGTGCGTTGCTGGCACATCCCGTCGAGCAGGTCTTTGACCTAGTAGCTGATATTGAGCGATACCCGGAATTTCTCAAAGGGTGCGTCGGCGCCGATATTCTGAAACGAGATGGCGATGAGGTGACGGCCACTCTGCGGTTGTCTCGGGCAGGCATCAGTCATGGGTTTACCACGCACAATACGATGCAGCGGCCGCACCGCATTGATTTGGCGTTAGTAGACGGCCCCTTTAGCCACTTTGCTGGCCATTGGTCTTTCTTGGCACTGGGAGACGAGGCTTGTAAAACCACTTTACAATTGCACTTTGAACTCGCCAGCGGCATCGCAAGCGTTGCTGCCGGCAAGTTATTCGACAAAGTGGCCTTAGATCTTGTGGATGCGATCGTAAACCGAGCAGGCCAGCAGTTGGAGCAGCACTCATGAGTAGTTCGATCCCGGTTGAAGTGGTCTTTGCATTGCCTGAAAAGCAGCGCATTGTGAAGCTCGACGTGCCGGTGGGCACAACCGCCTTCGATGCCGTCACATTGAGTGAGATTGATCAGTTTTTTGACGAGTTAACGATCAGCCCAGACTTAAAACTGGGTGTTTGGGGCAAAGCGGTCACGGCGGATCGGGCGCTTGAAGCCGGTGAGCGAGTTGAGATCTATCGTCCCCTGCTGGCAGACCCAAAAGAAGTGCGCAAAGCCAGAGCCGCGCGAGCAAAAGCCGCCCGTGATGAGAGTGTGGAGTAGGGCCGGCGTCAGGTCTGTATAGCGGAGAGCGGGGTTCGACGCCCAATCTGGAACGATTACAGTGCCGTTTCAGCGGTGTCGGTTAAGTCTGCCTCGCCTGCAGCGGTGTCGGTGGCATCGGATTCAGTCTCATCAGTCGAGTCGGCGTCCGTCGTCTCGGTGACATCGGCATCCATCGTCTCGGTGACGCCGGCGTCCTCGGTGTCAGAGGCGTCACTGACTGCCCAATCGGGTGCGTCAGGCCCCTCGGCTCGCGCCAGTTCATCACCGTCGAACCAGAGGGTGAGGCGCGTCTCCATTAGGGTCTCGGTACCGTTGCGGAGCAGGTATCGATAATCCCATCGATCAGCGTGAAAAGAGTCCTCAATGAGCGGGGTCCCCATGATGTAGCGGACCTGTCGCTTATTGAGTCCTGGCCGCAATTTCTCAACCATCTCCTCGTTCACGACGTTGCCTTGCTCGACGTTGATGCGGTAGACCCCGGGAAACCCGAAGTTACTGCCGCAACCCGCCAAAGCACACAACAGGCAACCTGTCACTGCCCACTTTAAATAGCCCATCGTTCTTGCCACTTTATCTTCCAAGCTCTCACCAGTGCTGGCATGATACCGTTAAACACCAC
Source organism: uncultured Luminiphilus sp. (assembly GCA_943789425.1). Lineage (GTDB taxonomy): Bacteria > Pseudomonadota > Gammaproteobacteria > Pseudomonadales > Halieaceae > Luminiphilus. The sequence continues at coordinate 28,506 of CALSUB010000015.1, read as the reverse complement.
CTGCAGAGAACCATTCACCCATGTCCACAGAGAATCGCGATTTAAAAAAGGCTGGCCTCAAGGTGACGGTGCCGCGACTCAAGATACTCTCGATGCTGGGGGATGCGGCTGGCCAAGGAGATCACTTTTCCGCTGAGGACCTCTACCAGCGCCTGCGCGATACGGGGGAAGATATCGGCTTGGCGACGGTGTATCGCGTCTTGACGCAATTTGAGACGGCGGGCTTGGTGATTCGGCACAACTTTGAGACGGGTTATTCGGTCTTCGAAATGGCGTCAGATCATCACCACGATCACATGGTCGATGTGGATACCAATGAGGTCATCGAATTTATCGACGACGAAATAGAGAAGCGTCAACACGCGATTGCCGAAGCGCATGGCTACGAGATCATTGACCACTCTCTCGTGCTGTACGTGCGCAAGCGCTCAGGCGGCTAAATACCCTCAAGCATCTCCCGAGCGTGGGCTAGCGTGCTGTCAGTGAGTTTGGCGCCGCCAATCATGCGCCCGATCTCCTGCACTCGGTCATCATCGTTGATATAAGACAGGGCAGACCTGACTTCGTCCTCTCCGTCCTTGGTGATCAACAGATGCTGTTTGCCTTTGGCCGCGACTTGGGCTTGGTGTGTGACGACCAAGACCTGGCTGCGCGCTCCCAAAGTAGCGAGCAGATCGCCTACTATTTCGGCGACCCCGCCACCAATACCCACATCCACCTCGTCAAAAATCATGGTGGGTGAAATGGTGGTGTCGGTGGCGACCACTTGCAGCGCAAGGCTAATGCGCGACAGTTCACCACCAGAGGCCACTTTATTCAGCGGACCGGGTGAGGCGCCGGGGTTGGTTGCGATCAAAAATTCAATGTCTTCAGCGCCCCGAGGATCTGGTTCGTCTGCTTTGAAGGGGATCAGCGCCACATCAAACTGGCACTTCGACATCGCTAATTGGCCCAAGGTGTCCATGACCCGCTGCCCTAGCTTCGCCGCGGCTTTGCGTCGCAAGCCCGATAGCTTTGTCGCATGACTGCGCCAGTCGAGTGCGGTGTCCTCCAGCGCAGCTTTTGATCTGCGCTAGCTGCTCGGTGCCCCCGCTCATCGTCTCGAGCTCAGACTGCAGGGAGTCGTGCAGCGTTGCCAGCGCGTCTGGTTGCACGCGATGTTTGCGCGCCAGATCATACAATGCGCTGAGGCGTTGCTCGGTGGCGTCAAGGCCCTCAGGGTCTAACTCGACGGTCGCTGCAAAGCGCGCGGTTTCGGCGTGTGCTTCATCCAGCTGAATCAGCGCAGATTGCAGTAATTCTCGTAAATTATCGGTGGCGCTGGAGGCCATGCGGTCGTCGTTGGCGCGCTGCACCAGCTGGGCCAGTTGATCGCGTTGTGCCTCGCATCCCGTCGCAATATGGTCTGCGTTCTCGATGATAAAAGCCGCGTTGGTGAGCTGCTTGTGCTGCACTTCCAGCGCGGTGATTTCGCCGGGTAACGGGTTCAAGCTGGCTAACTCGGCCACCTGATACGTCAGCAGTTCTTTGCGCGCGTCAAATTCTTCCGTTCTATCGGCGAGACGCGTGTATTCCTCGCGGAGCACGCGCCAGCGCTGAGCGGTTTCGTTGACCGAAGTCATGAGTGTTTCAGCGCCCGCGTAGGCATCGAGCAGTGTCCGTTGAACCGCGCGCCGCAGCAGGGATTGATGAGCGTGCTGGGAGTGAATATCGACCAATAGCTGCCCTAACTGGGCGCAGTCGGCGAGGGTCGCTGGGGTGCCGTTAATGTAGGCTCGAGATCGACCCTCGGCCGAAATAGTGCGGCGCAAGATGCAGTCATCAGATGAGGCGAGATCGCGCTCCGCCAGCCACGCCAGCGCGCGTGCATTCTCTGAGAGATCAAAACTGGCCGAAATATCGGTTCTGCTGGCGCCAGGGCGCACAGCGCGCGAGTCTGCTCGATCGCCAACACACAGCCCGAGGGCGTCGAGCATGATGGATTTGCCCGCTCCCGTCTCGCCGGTGATGCAGGTCATACCGCTCGCCAAGTCGACTTCGAGCGCATCGACCACGGCATAATCCCGGATGGAAAGGTTCGTTAACATGGTGCGCGTTCGTCCAGATCGAACACGAGTTATAGCGCAGAGTCTGTGCAGAGTGAAGACTTTGGCCGTCTTTAGCGTCTAATGATCGCCGTCTATCCCGCCAAATACCGATGATCGCTCGAGACAAGACTTTTTCGTGGCGCGGGGCTGTGCTAAAACGGTACGTATTAGTCAGTCGGAGTCACCCATCTTGGAAGCCTTATCCTCTCGCGCTTCGTCCTTACTCAAAACATTGGTCGAGATACATATTCGAGAGGGCCAGCCCGTTGCGTCTAAGAGCTTGCAAGGCGAAAGCGGGCTGTCAGTCAGCTCAGCCACCGTGCGTAACATCATGTCTGAGCTCGAAGAGAGAGGCTATTTGGCGTCCCCTCATACGTCCTCTGGGCGGGTTCCAACGGCCCAAGGATACCGTTTTTTTGTCGATACGCTGTTGCAGATTGGCCCGGTGGAGCAGGGCGCCGTTACGGCATTAAATGCGGGGCTTGACCCCAACCGGAGTTCGAGTGAACTGGTGCAAACGGCGTCGAATTTGCTGGCACGGATTACTTACCAGACCGGCATTGTCACCGTCCCCAAGCCAGCGGGACACCAGTTGCGGCAAATCGAATTCCTGCCCCTCTCTGGAAATCGCGTGTTAGCGATCTTAGTGATCAACGAGCGCGATGTGCAAAATCGCATCATCGAGCTGCAGCAGCCGATGACGGAAGAGCAGCTCCGCGCGGCGGCCGACTTTATTAATCAGCGGTACGCGGGCAATGATCTCTCTCGCGTCAAAACCGAAATTGTCCGCGAAATGGCCGAGGCACGGTCTCGCATCGATGCGTATTTGTCGGCGGCACTCGAATTGGCCAATGCCGCGATCGAGACTCCGGAGCAGTCCGAGAATGTCGTGGTGGCGGGTGAGGCCAGCTTGTTGAATCAAGCGGCACCTGGCGATATGCAAAAGCTGCGCGAGCTGTTTGATGCATTCGAGCGCAAGCGTGATCTGCTCGAATTGCTTGAACGCTGCTCCCGCGCCGACGGCATTCAGATTTTTATCGGTGAAGAGGCCGGTTTTGACGTGTTTGGCGATTTCAGCGTGATCACGGCGCCCTACGCACAGGGCACTCAGTCGCTCGGTGTGCTGGGCGTGATTGGCCCTACGCGCATGGCGTACGAACGCGTCATTCCGATCGTTGACGTCACCGCCCGCATGCTGAGTGCTGCGCTTGTCTCGCTGAGCACTCGATACCCCTCGTCTCAACGCCATAGCCCTTGAAAACGAACGATTGGTCCCCACATGTGGTGAAGGGGCGGCGCCCCCTTACCTATTAAGTGTGGTTTAGCGGAGCAATTCCATGGCAGAAGACAACCCCAAGCAGCCTACCGAGGCTGAAGAGGCCGATATTACCGCGGCGGTGGCAGCGGCGATGGCAGCGGCAGAAAGCGAGGGCGAAGAGCCGATCGAGGCGTCAGCAGAGCCAGCTGATGCGGTACCTCAGGACCTCGAAGCCGAATTGGCGGCGGCGCAAGATGCCGCGCTCAGAGCGCAGGCAGACGCCATGAATGTTCAGCGTCGCTCTGAGCAAGAAATCGATAAGGCGCGGAAATTCGCATTGGAGCGGTTTTGTGGCGATTTGTTGGGGGTGGTGGACAACCTCGAGCGGGCGATGGAGTCCTCAAGTGACGCAGGCGGCGACGCGGCGTTGATCGAGGGGATCGAGCTGACACACAAAGGATTTATGGATGTGCTGACCAAATACGGCGTCGTGCCGGTGGATCCCATGGGCGAGCCCTACGACCCCGAGACGGCCCAAGCCATGAGCATGGTGGAGCAACCGGATGCCGAACCGAATACGGTCGTGGCGGTGATGCAAAAAGGGTACACGCTCAATGGCCGACTACTGCGGCCGGCCATGGTGATGGTCTCGAAGGCGGCGAGCGGTCAGTAAGCAGAAGCAGATTGTGGTGGCGGGATCTTGAAAAGACGAAATTTGCCTCCACATTATTAATCAAGGAAGCAGACCGCGACTACACAGCCGGTCACAGGAGAGAGAGAAATGGGAAAGATTATTGGCATCGACTTAGGCACCACCAACAGCTGCGTGTCGGTATTGGAGGGTGGTAAGCCCCGCGTCATTGAAAATGCCGAGGGCGGGCGTACAACGCCTTCTGTTGTGGCGTACACCGAAGACAATGAGATTTTGGTAGGGCAGTCCGCAAAGCGACAATCGGTCACGAACCCTCAGAACACCTTATTTGCGGTGAAGCGGCTGATCGGCCGCCGATTCGATGACGACGTGGTGCAAAAAGACATCAAAATGGTCCCTTATCAAATCGTCAAAGCCGAAAGCGGTGACGCTTGGGTGCAGGTGAATGACGATAAAATGGCGCCCCCGCAGGTGTCAGCCGAAGTACTCCGCAAGATGAAGAAAACGGCGGAAGAGTACCTGGGCGAGACAGTGAGCGAGGCGGTGATTACCGTGCCCGCTTATTTTAACGATTCCCAGCGTCAAGCCACGAAAGATGCTGGCCGCATCGCAGGATTAGAGGTTAAGCGCATTATCAATGAGCCAACGGCGGCAGCTCTGGCCTATGGTATGGATAAGGCGGAAGGAGATCGCACGGTAGCGGTCTACGACCTCGGTGGCGGTACGTTTGATATCTCGATCATCGAGATTGCTGAAGTCGATGGCGAGCATCAATTTGAGGTGCTGGCGACCAACGGCGATACCTTTTTGGGTGGTGAGGATTTCGATCTGCGATTGATCGAGTTCCTCGCTGACGAGTTCAAAAAAGAAAACGGTGTCGATTTACACGGCGATCCACTGGCGTTGCAGCGATTGAAAGAAGCTGCAGAGAAAGCCAAGATCGAGCTGTCGAGCTCACAGCAGACAGAGGTCAATCTGCCTTACATTACGGCTGATGCGACCGGGCCGAAGCACTTAGTGGTCAAGTTGAGCCGATCCAAGCTGGAGTCGTTAGTAGAAGACCTGGTCAAGCGATCTTTGACCCCAATGAAAATCGCATTGCAGGATGCTGGACTGTCGCCTAATGAGGTGCAAGACATCATTTTAGTGGGTGGACAGACGCGTATGCCCATGGTGCAAGAAGCAGTCACAGAATTCTTTGGAAAAGAAACCCGAAAGGATGTGAACCCTGACGAAGCCGTCGCGATGGGTGCCTCGATTCAGGGCGCTGTGCTGGCTGGGGACGTCAAAGACGTCTTATTGCTGGATGTGACGCCGTTGTCGCTGGGTATCGAGACGATGGGTAGCGTGGCAACGCCTTTGATTGAGAAAAACACCACGATTCCGACTAAGAAATCGCAGGTGTTTTCAACGGCTGAGGACAATCAAACCGCAGTCACCATCCACGTGGTTCAGGGTGAGCGTAAGCAGGCGGCGCAGAATAAGTCATTGGGCCGCTTTGACTTAGCCGATATTCCGCCCTCGCCGCGAGGCATGCCACAGATCGAGGTGACCTTTGATCTTGACGCCAACGGCATCTTGAACGTGTCGGCGAAAGATAAGGCGACCGGCAAGGAGCAGTCTATCCGGATCACCGCATCGGGTGGCTTGTCGGATGCTGATATTGAGCAGATGGTGCAGGATGCCGAGATCAATGCAGAGGCAGATAAGAAGTTCGAAGAGCTTGTCGCCGCCCGCAACACAGCAGATGGTATGGTGCACGCGGCGCGCAAGACGCTTGAAGAAGCGGGTGAGCACGCGACCGATGAGGAGCGGGCAGCGATAGAAAGTGCGATCGCTGCGGCAGAAGAGGCGGTTAAAGGTGATGACGCCAGTGCCATGGAAGCGGCAACCACGACATTGACCGAAGCCACAGGCGGTGTGGCCCAGAAGATGTACGCCGCTCAACAGGCTGATGAAGCGACTGCAGGCGATGATGTCAGTGATGACATAGCGGAAGACGATGATGTGGTCGACGCTGAGTTTGAGGAAGTGAAAGAAGATAAGCGGGCATAATGTCTGTCCGTTAAGCAGGGCAGGGAAGCCCTGATAAGCCTTTTCTTTGAGGGCTGCCATCCAGACGCGGGTCATGGTGAATACCATGTAGCCCGCGTCCGTTTTTGAGGAGGGAGCGCTGCGATCGCAGCAGCGCGCACAGGAACTATGTCGAAACGCGATTATTACGAAGTGCTAGGGGTCGATCGTTCGGCCGATGAGCAAGGTATCAAAAAGGCCTATCGTCGGATCGCGATGAAGTACCACCCGGATCGCAATCCGGATGACGCCGACGCGGATGCTAAGTTCAAAGAAGCCACCGAGGCTTACGAAGTGCTCTCAGACGGCGAGAAACGCGGCGCCTACGATCAATTTGGCCACGCGGGAGTGGATCCCTCCATGGGCGGCGGCGGCGGATTTCAGGGCGGCAGCTTCTCAGACATCTTTGGCGACGTGTTCGGCGATATTTTTGGCGGCAGTGGCGGTGGTCGTCGTCAAGGTCCCCAGCGGGGTTCAGATCTGCGCTACACCCTAGAGGTAGCGCTAGAAGAGGCCGTGCGCGGCGCGACAGCAGAAATCAAAGTCCCGTCGCTCCAGCACTGTGACCCTTGTGATGGCAGTGGCGCTAAACCAGGTAGCCGACCGGTCACCTGCGGCAGTTGTGGCGGCAGTGGGCAAGTGAGGATCCAGCAGGGCTTTTTTCAAGTTCAGCAAACGTGTCCAAAGTGCCGAGGGCGAGGGCAGGCGATCTCTGATCCCTGTGGTGCATGCCGAGGTCAGGGTCTGGTCGAAAAAACCAAGACGCTGTCCGTCAAGGTCCCACCCGGTGTGGATACCGGGGATCGCATTCGCCTCAGCGGCGAGGGTGAAGCAGGCCCTGCCGGCGGCCCACCAGGGGATTTGTTTGTGCAGATCGCAGTGCGCCAGCACGCCCTGTTCGAGCGAGACGGCCGACATTTGTATTGTGAAGTCCCCATTAGTTTTGCCGATGCTGCGTTGGGCGGAGAGCTTGAGGTGCCGACACTGGATGGCCGCGTCAAACTTAAAATTCCGACTGAGACGCAAACGGGAAAACTCTTTCGCCTCCGCGGAAAAGGTGTCAAGCCTGTGCGGGGCGGTCCGGTGGGCGATTTGATGTGCCGTGCGGTCGTGGAAACACCGGTGAACTTATCGGCAGAACAACGCACACTGCTCGAGGAGTTTCGGGGGGCGCTGCTCAAGGGGGGTGACGAGCAGTCGCCGCGCCAAAGCAGCTGGTTCGCCGGGGTTAAGCAGTTTTTCGATGGCATGACGGGATGAGTGTTCGTATTGGTATTACCGGGGCTGCGGGACGCATGGGCCGTATGCTTGCGGAAGTGATATCCGAAGCAGAGCGACCCTGTTCACTGGTCGTTGCGATCGAGCGCGCAGAGTCCTCGTTGCTCGGAGCGGATGTGGGTGAGCTGCTGGGCGATGGTACGAGTGGTGTGACGATCACCTCGGACTTGGCGTCAGTGGCGAGCGACATGGACGTATTGATTGATTTTACCGTGCCCGAAGCCACGCTGCATCACGCGGCGCTGTGCGCGGAGCATGGGTTGCCCTTGGTGATCGGAACGACGGGTTTTTCCGACACGCAACTGGCACAGTTGCACGAGACAACCCGCGATTTACCGGTTTGTCAGGCGTCCAACTTTAGCCCTGGGGTCAATCTGACCTTTGATTTGGTCAAGGCGGCGGCCGAGGCGCTTGGAGACAGTGCCGACATCGAAATTGTGGAGGCCCATCATCGCCACAAAATTGATGCGCCCTCGGGCACGGCGTTGAGTCTTGGCGAAGTCATTGCCAATGCGTTGGGTCGAGATTTATCCCAAGTAGCGGTTTACGGGCGCGAGGGCCGTACCGGCGAGCGCACCAGAGAAGCGATTGGCTTTAGCACCATTCGGGCGGGTGACATTGTGGGTGACCACACGGTCGTTTTCGCCGGGGAAGGTGAACGATTAGAAATCACTCACCGGGCGAGTTCGCGAAGTGCGTTTGCACACGGCGCGGTGCGCGCGGCGTGTTGGCTAACTCATCAAACGGCGGGTCGCTATAGCATGCAGGATGTTTTGAGGCAGGAGAAGAACCCCTTATGAATGAGACGGCCAATATTGTTGATATTGACGAAGGGAATGCCCAGCAGTTACTGATCGATGAATCGTTTAATCGCCCGGTCGTGGTCGACTTTTGGGCGGAGTGGTGCGAGCCCTGCAAGCAATTGATGCCAATGTTGGAAAAGCTGGCGACCGAGTACAAGGGCGCTTTCCTACTGGCTAAAGTCAATGCCGATGAGCAACAGATGCTGGCGCAGCAATTGGGCGTGAAATCATTGCCTACGGTGATGGTGATAAAAGAGGGGCAGCCCGTTGATGGGTTCAGTGGGGCCCAACCCGAATCGGCGGTGCGAGAGGTCCTCGACAAATATGTGCCTTCTCCTCAAGCAGATGCCCTGTTAGAAGCGGAACAGCTGCTGGCCGACGGTGATATTCCGGCGGCGCTGGCGCTATACCGCGCAGCCTGGGAGGAGTCGGGTCACGCCGTGGATATGACGCTGTCTTATGCGGCGGCGTTGGTCACCGCGAGCCGATTTGATGACGCTGAGCAGGTGCTGAACGAGATTCGATTAGCCGATCAAGATGCGCGCTATGAGCAGCTCGTCGCGCAAATTCAGCTGGGGCGGGAGGCGGCCAAATCGCCCGAAGTGGCGGCCTTAGAGGTGGCGCTCAGTGCTCAGCCTGACGATCATGGGACGCGCGTCAAGCTCGCCATCCAGCTCAGCCAAACGGCCCAATACCGTGACGCTCTGGAGCATTTGTTAGTTGTTTTGCGTGCCGACAAAGACTTCGGCGATGGCGAGGTTCGTAAGGTCTATTTAGATACCTTGGCGACGATTGGCAAGGGAGACCCCTTGGCGGCTGAATATCAGCGCAAATTATTCTCATTGATGTATTGAATGATCCTTATTTCCCGCGTCAAATGGGTTGCAAACGCCGGGTAAATTCCCTACATTCCTTAAATTCAGAAAACATACTCAAGATTCAAAAACTCAATCAGGTGGTCCTGCGAGGCCCCTATACGCGATGCGAGGTGAACCATGGATACCGCTTATTCCCCAGAAGATTTAGCTTTCCGCGACGAGGTACGTGACTTTTTTCAGGAGGCGTATACGCCTGAGCTGCGGCAGCGAATGCGCTCCAGTCATAAAGAAGGGGCGGAAGAATGGCAGCGCAAGCTCAATGACAAAGGCTGGGTTGCCCCTAACTGGCCGGTCGAGTTCGGCGGCACAGGCTGGACGGCCACGCAGAAATACATCTATGAAACCGAGCGCTCTCTGGCGGGCATCCCCAATGTGATTCCTTTTGGTCTCGTTATGGTGGCCAATGTGATCATGGCCTACGGCACCGATGAGCAAAAAGAGTATTTTCTGCCCCGCATCCTGAAGAGTGAGGATTGGTGGTGCCAAGGCTATTCCGAGCCGGGTTCCGGTTCAGACCTGGCAAGCCTCAAGACCAAAGCCGAGCGAGATGGCGATGATTTCATTATTAACGGCGCTAAGATCTGGACAACCTATGCCCAGTACGCGGATTGGATCTTCTGCCTAGTGCGCACCGATAACTCAGGCAAAAAGCAGGAAGGCATCACCTTTATCCTGATCGATATGAAGAGCGAGGGCATTAAGGTCAATCCGATTATCTCGATCGATAACCATCACAGCCTTAATGAGGTGGAGTTCAGCAACGTGCGCGTACCGGCCAAGAATGTGGTGGGCGAGATTGGCAAGGGCTGGACTGTCGCGAAGGCGCTGCTGGCTCATGAGCGCACGGGCATTGCCGGCGTTGCGGATGTGAAGCGCGCAGTGCGTGTCATCAAGGAGGTCGCGGCGAAGGAAGAGAACGGCGGTCAACGCTTGGTCGATGACCCCGGTTTCCAGCAACGGTTGGCCGATATTGAAGTCGAGCTGATGGCGCTGGAGTTCACTGAGCTACGCACGTTAGCGGCACAGGCCGCGGGTGGCTTTCCCGGGCCAGAGTCCTCGTTACTGAAGATCAAAGGCACTGAGTTGCAACAGGCAACCCAGGAGCTGTTAATGGAGATTGCTGCTTACTACCAAGGCGTATTGCCTACGGATCTCGAGCCCGATGCCCTCGGACATGAATTCACCACGGAAGCACGTATGAGCTACTTTTACGGTCGTGCCGCTACCATTTATGGTGGGTCTAATGAGGTTCAGAAGAACATCATTGCTAAATATGTGCTGGGTCTTGAGTAAAGGGGAGAGACGACATGAATTTTGATTTTACTGAAGAGCAGCAAATGGTGCGTGATTCGATTGCACGCTTCGTTCAGGACGACTACGACTGGGACACTCGCAAAGCGATTGTCGCGTCAGAAAAAGGATTAAGCGCTGACAACTGGAAGTTATTTGCCGAACTGGGATGGCTGTCGATTCCCTTTGCTGAAGAGCATGGCGGCTTTGGCGGCAATATTGTGGATTTATCGGTAGTGATGGAGGAGTTGGGTAAAGGACTCGTCGTCGAGCCTTATTTTCCGACGGTGGTGCTGTTTGGTGGATTGATCGCCCGCGCTGGTAATGATGCGCAGCAAGCCGAGTGGCTGCCGCGTGTGATCGGTGGCGACGTTTTGGGCGGATTCGCCTACGTCGAGCGTCAGAGTCGTTTTGCCCTGCATGATTGCCTGACCACCGCGACCCCATCAGGGGACGGCTTCGTGCTCAACGGCGAGAAGGTCGTGGTGTTTAATGGCGAGCAGGCAGATCATTTAGTGGTCTTGGCGCGGACTTCAGGAGAGCAGTCAGATCGAACCGGTTTGTCCCTGTTCATCGTCGAGGCAAGCGCTGCGGGTATCGACAAGATGAACTACCCCATGATGGATGGTCAGCGGGTGGCTAACGTGACGTTTAAGGATGTCGCGCTGCCGGCCGATGCATTGCTGGGAGAAGAAGGCAACGCGCTAGCCGTAGTCGAGGCGCTGGTCGATGAAGCGATTATCGCGCTGGCATCGGAAGCGGTTGGCATTATGGGCGTACTCAATACCAAAACACTGGAATACGCCAAGACGCGAGAGCAGTTTGGTGTGGCGATTGGCTCTTACCAGGCGCTACAGCATCGCATGGTCGACACCATGATGGCTTATGAGCAGTGCAAGTCTCTGTTGTTTAAAGCGTTGTGTGAATACAAGCAGGAACCCGCGATGGCGGCTGAGACGATACATGCGCTGAAAGTGTTGATCGACCGAAACGCCAAGCATGTGTTTGGCGAAGCCATCCAGATCCACGGTGGTATGGGGATGACGGATGAGCTTGATATTGGCCATTACGCCAAGCGATTGATGATGATCAATACGACGTTTGGTGATGCCAATTTCCATCGTAACCGCTTCGTTGAGACGGCCTTCGCCGCCTAAATGGAACTCAGCGGTAAGGTTGTTGTTGTCACCGGTGGTGCGAGCGGCATTGGCACCGGTTTGTGTCGTCGCTTTCGCGAGGAAGGCGTTCGAGCGCTCGTCATTGCTGATCTGAATGGCGAGGCGGTGGCTGCCCTGGCCGACGAGCTGGATGCGGTGGGTGTAACCCTTGATGTCAGAGACGAAGCGGCCATCGCCGCGATGGTGTCGGAGGTTGAGGCGCAGTTTGGACAAATCGATCTCTTTTGCTCAAACGCGGGCATTCTGAATCTTGATGGCGGCGATTTCTGGGCGACATCGAGTGCTAACGAAGTTTGGCAAGCCAATTGGGAAATTCACGTGATGGCACATGTGTATGCTGCGCGCGCGTGTCTGCCGGCGATGATTCGCCGCGGCGAGGGTTACTTCTTGCACACCATATCGGCGGCGGGGCTCTTGAGTCAGCCCTATACCGCGGCTTACGCGACCACAAAACACGCGGCCATTGGCTTTGCCGAGTCACTGGCGATCAGTCACGGCGATGATGGCATTAAAGTCAGTTGTTTGTGCCCGCAGGCAGTCGATACAGCCATGCTGGGTGGAACGGATGGCGGTTCTGCAGGGATCGATGGCATCTTGAGCCCAGCGCAGGTGGCGCAAGCGGTGATCGATGGACTTCGCGAAGAGTCCTTTCTCATACTGCCCCACGAGCAGGTCGAGCAATATCATCTGAACAAAGCGCAAAATTACAACCGTTGGATTGGTGGTATGCGAAAATTGCGCCGGAGCATGAGCCCCCCTAAACTCCCTTGATGACTGACAAGGGAGGTCTTTTGGACCGACAGCAGCGCTTTTCACGCGTCATTTTAAATGGCTTTTACGCCTACTTTGCGGAGTTTGAGAACATCACCTTGGCGGCTCGCACGCGATTTGAGCAAGCCGAGTGGGCGTCGATGCAGGAGATCTCCAGCCAGCGGATCGATGTGTATAAAGAGACGGTGATGGAAACCCTCGGTGTGGCGCGCCACATTGCCGGTGAGCAGATTGAGAACCTGCGATTTTGGGCTGAGACGCGGTTGATTTATGCCAAATTAGTGCAAGGCATGACCAACTTCGAAATCGCTGAAACGTTTTACAACTCTATTTTCAACTCGCATTTTGGCCATCGCTCAATTCGTAATGACTACGCGTTTGTGTTTTCTCCGCAAGGCGACGTGCCTTCAGTCGATATTGGGCGAGTGGTCCGGCACTATGGTGTGACAGAGGGACTGTCGTCTGCGTTCACTCAGTTATTGTCAGACTTCGCCTTTAATATTCCTTACGAGCATCTCTCAAGAGATGTCGACGGTATCTGTCGCGCGATCGAGAAACACTTATCGGGACGCTTTGATCTGAATTGCCCCGGTCTCGAGTTACAGGTATTGGAGCACCACTTTTTTCGCAACAAAGCGAGCTATATTGTCGGGCGGCTCTATGCAGACGGCGAGCAAATGCCCTTTGTGTTGCCGATGCTGCATAACGACTCGTCGACAGACCCCGCTGTGCTGGTCGATGCTTTTGTCTTTGGATCGGATCAAGTGAGCTTATTGTTCTCGTTCACGCGCAGTTATTTCATGGTGGACGCGTCGATCCCTTCTCAATACGTGCTGTTTTTGCAGCAGTTGATGCCGAAAAAAGAGATTTCAGAGATTTACAGCGCGATCGGTCATTTTCGCCATGGCAAAACCTATTTTTACCGCACAGCAACGCGGCATATCAGCTCGACAGCGGACCAATTTATTGTGGCGCCGGGTATTAAAGGAATGGTGATGACGGTGTTTACTCTGCCGTCTTACGAGTATGTTTTTAAGATTATTAAGGACCGCTTTACGCCGCCTAAAGAGGTCACGCACCAAATTGTTAAAGATAAATATCATTTGGTGAAGCGCTGGGATCGTGCGGGCCGAATGGCGGATACACAAGAGTTTAATAATCTCGTTTTCGATGCGAGTCGTTTTTCTGACGAGCTGATGGAGGAGCTGCATGCCACGTGCTCCTCGCAAATTAAGATCAATGGCCGTGCACTGATCATTAAGCATTGTTATGTCGAGCGTCGGATGAACCCGCTCAATCTGTACCTACAAGAAGCCACTGATGAAGAAGTGGTTGATGTGATGAATGACTATGGGAATGCGATCAAGGAACTGGCGGCGGCCAATATTTTCCCGGGCGACATGTTGCTGAAGAATTTTGGTGTGACCCGGCACGGGCGCGTGGTCTTTTACGATTACGATGAAATCGAACCATTGCTGGATTGCAATTTTAGACGCATCCCTGAGCCCCGAGACGAAGCCGACGAAATGTCTGGCCAGCCTTGGTACTCCGTGGGGCCGAAGGATATTTTCCCTGAGGAGTTTCGGCTGTTTTTTTCCGGCAACAAGCGTGCCAGAGCCGCCTTCGATGCACAGCACGCTGATTTGTACGACGCTGATTTTTGGATCCGCTTACAGAATAAGTTACGCGATGGGTTTGTTGAGGACTTTTATCCTTATCCGAGACGAGTGCGCTTTTCCACCTTACAGGATGTGAGTTAACAATGGCTTCTCTTTACCTGATACGTCACGGCCAAGCTTCTTTTGGCAGCGATCACTATGACCAACTCTCCCCTTTGGGGCAGCGCCAGGCGGATCTGTCGGGGCAGTTTTTTGCCGACATTGGTCTCGATTTTGGGCAAGCGGTGAGTGGCGATTTGTCGCGACAGCGCGAGACCGGAGAGCGCGTACTAAAAGCCCAGCCGCGACCGCCGGTGCAGCGCATTGATCCCCGCTTGAATGAGGTCGATAACGAGGGGCAAATTGCGGCGCTGCTACCGATTTTGTGTGAGCGTGATGCCAACTTTGCCGAACAGGTGAAGGTGGGGCGTCACGACAGTAAGCAATACCAAAAAGTCATTCAGGCCGTCTTCAGTGCCTGGGTGTCCCCCGACTGCCCTGAGCTACCCGGTACCGCGTCGTGGCCCGATTATCTCGATGGCGTAAAAGGCGCCCTTGAGGACGCAATGGACTGCGCAGAAAGCGGCAGTGACACCGCTATTTTTACCTCTGGCGGGACGATTGCCTCGGCAGTGAGCTGGGTCTTAGGCGTGCGACACGATCAGATTTATGGATTTTATGAACCGGTTTTCAATTGCTCGATCACGCGGCTCATTTTTTCCCGTGGGCGGATCTCGCTGTCTAACTTTAACGATACGGCGCACCTGCAATTGCTGAGTCAGCAATTGGGGGAGTCGTTGGTCACGTATCGATGACCGGTTGGGTGAGGAACGTCACCGGCACTGTACCTGGTGGCGATCGCGGTGCCTGCGTGACCGACATTTGGTTGGTGCGCCATGGCGAGGCCGCCGCTTCGTTTGATCAAGAGATCGATCCGGGGTTATCCCTGCTGGGACATGACCAAGCAGCCACAGCGGCGCAGCAGTTGAGCGCGATCGTGCCACTAGATGCCCAGTTGCTGACTAGCCCTAAGCAGCGCGCGGTGCAGACGGGCGCGCCTTTTGCCGGTGTTCGAGACGCAGTGTTGCAACCAGACGAACGTTTTATCGAATTACCCTCCCCAGAGGGCTTGGCGCAGCGCTCAGAGTGGTTGCAACAGGCATTGGCCTCTAACTGGTCCGCCTTGCCCACAGCGGTACACGATTGGCGAGATGGCATTTTTACAGCCTTGCAGGCGCTATCAGCCCCCACCGTGATCTTCACGCATTTTTTGGTGATCAATAGCATTGCTGCGGCGATCTCACAGGAGGATGCTGTGGTCCAGTGCCTGCCGGCCAACGGGTCAATACATCATTTGCAGAGAGAGGGCGCTCGGTGGCGCTGGGCATCGCGCGGGGCCATGCTCGAAAGTATCGTCAACTAGCCGCGTTTAACACGCATCAGCGACTCTTGCGCTGTCGAGGCGAGCAGGATGCCATCCTGAGACCACAATGAGCCGCGGCTATAGCCTCGACTGCCACCAGACCATGGCGTGTCACAGTCATACAGCACCCACTCATCCATTTTCCCGTGCTGATGAAACCAGATGGCGTGATCAAGACTCGCCGCCATAAAATGTTTCATCGGGTTTTGATGCGGGTGAGGGTAAAAGACAGTACTGAGCAGCGAGATATCAGAAATCATGGCGAGCGCGGCTTGATGCATCCCTTTGTCATCGGGGAGCGGCCCCACGACGCGCAGCCAAGACTGCCCCTTGGGAGGTTGCGCCTCCGCGCGATACTCGGTGATCCGTTGTCGTTGGATTTGATATAAATCGATCAAGTTAGGATCGCCCGGCCGAGTTGTCGCACCTCTAAAGCCGGACAGATCGTCTGCCTCTGGATGCGGAGGGGGCAGTTGCGGCATGTCGAAGCAGTGCGATACGCCTTCTTCATCAACGTGATAACTGATCGACGTATTGAAGATCGCCTGGTCGTGTTGGCGGGCGACAACGCGCCGCGTGGCGAAGGAGCGGCCATTACGAATGGGGTCGACTTCGAACTGGATGGGTTCGTGCGGGTCACCTGCGCGCAAAAAATAAGCGTGCAAGCTATGGGCTTGCAGAGACGCTGGAACCGTTTGGTTGGCGGCCATGAGGCACTGAGCCACGACTTGCCCCCCAAATATACGTTGCTGGGGGAGCAGACTGTCGCCCACAAACGCATACTCATCGGTTTGGCGCGGCGTGATGTGTGCGAGTACGTCGGTAAAGCGGTTCACAACAAGGTCCTTATGGGGCGGCAGAAGGCGCCAGCCCATGGAAAAAAAGCGCGCAGTAATCGACGGCGCTTTGGTCAATGGAATCGATGGCTTGCCATTCGTTGAGATCGATCGCGGCATTGAGGGTGCCGGTGAGTAATTGAATGACGATACCGCTGGCAGCGTTCGAAATTGGGAGGCCGCCGTTGCCGCAGTGATGAACGTTTCTAGGGTGCTATGGACTGCATTCAGTCGATCGAGTAACCGCCGCCGCACATCGGGAGGTAGTGCCGTAATCGAGTTAAAGTGAATCAGCGGCCCCTGCTCGGAGTTTTGCAAGCTAAAAATAAGCCGCATCGCGACATCGAGGCGAGCGGCAGGTGTCGCATCGATGTGCTCGACGTGGGTGATAACCCGCTCTAATTGGTCTAGCGTATAGTCATAACACTGTGTGAGCAGCGCTTCTTTATTCGCAAAGTGATAATAAAACGCCCCCTTAGAGACGTTGAGCTGCTCGACGATTTCGTCCAACGAGGTGCCGCTGAATCCTTTTTGATTAAAGCAGCGGGTGCCGGCCTTCAAAAATGCTTCCTGCTTTAAGCGGTTTTGTGTGTCTCGATCAAAAGCAGGTTCTTGCTCTGAAAAAATCGCAAGGTCGGCTTGTTGGCCAGGGGAATAATTGCTGTTGGGGTTTAACAGTCCATGAGTGAGCAGGTCGCGGACGACATCAATCACTTGTTCGGCCTCGTCACGAGGCATTTCATAAAGCCAATAAAACGACCAGTCCATGGCGCCAATCATGGCGCGAATCGTTACGATCGGGTCGCAGGGTCTGATATGCCCCGATTCAATCCCGCGCTTTAATAAGTCGATGAGCCGTCCCAAGAGTTGGCGATACGCCGCTTCTAATACCGTGCGATGCTCGGCCTTGAGTGACGCAAACTCGAGCGGTGCGGCATAAAAATCGCCTTCACCGTCCAGAGATCGAAGCGTTGTGGCAATTTGGCTTTCAAAAAATGCGAGGAGGCAGGCCAGTGGTGCCGAGTGTTGTTGCACTGCCAAATCGAGCTGATCATGGGCCTGTTGCATATTGGCCTGATAGCATTGATAAATGAGGTCTTCTTTGTTGGACACGTAGTAATACAGACTGGTTTTGGTCAGGCCCAGTCGACTGGCGATATCGGTCAGGGTGGTAGATCGGGCACCTTTGGTATTGAGGAGTTTGGCTGCGCAGGATAAAACGGCTGCCCGCTTTGTCTCTCTTTGGAGCCCTCGACTGAACGGGGAGTGATTCGTAAGTGCCGTGTGGTCCAAGAAAATCCTCTGAGACTGAGCGCCAAAACGACCCAGTGCATTCTCAATATTCGATAATTTGAACTTTAAGTATTTTTACGCGGCGCTGTCTATGCGACTTTGCCACAGTGGGCGACCCAAAACGCCGCTATTGGGCCTGTTAGGGCGGCTGTGCCACACTCTATCCTTTGGTAAACGTAAAAAGGAAGTGACCGTGTCCAACACGATTTCGTTTGTGCAAGAGCAGGGTATTGCGACGCTCTCTTTTGATAATCCTGCCCGGCGCAATGCGCTCGGCGCGACCGAATTGGCAGCGATTGACACCGCGCTTGATGCGCTAGAGCCAGCGACACGAGTGCTTGTGATTACGTCCTCTGACGACCGTATTTTTTGTGCGGGCGCAGATTTATCGCAAATCCTTGACGGTGTGATCAGTGGCGACCGTTTTCAGTCCGTGACGAATCGAATCGCCGGATTACCTATTCCTACGATTGCAGTCCTCACGGGTAATGTGTTCGGCGGTGGGGCTGAATTGGCACTGAGTTGTGATTTTCGCATTGGTCGCGCGGGCATGATCTTGCGCATTCCCGCAGCGGCGATTGGGCTGTGTTATCCGGTAGAGGGTATTGAGCGACTCACACGGCGACTCGGCCCTAATTTGTGTAAACGATTATTGGTGGCGGCGGAGACGTTTTCCTCGGAACAACTACTGGCACATCAATTATTAGATTCGGTTCACAGTGCTGACGAAGTGCGGGCAGCGGCTCAGGCTTATGCTGAAACGTTATTGAAACTAGCGCCGCTATCGGTCAGCACAATGCTCGATTTGATCCGACAGATCGAAGTGGGCACGTACGCGCGGGCTGATGCCGAGGTGCGTGCCAAGCACTGTGCCGACTCGGAGGATTTGCAAGAGGGTATTCGCGCGCAGCGAGAAAAGCGGACACCGTTATTTCACGGTCGCTGATTGGGGCCGTTGCGCCCAGAATATGCTAGTGTTCCCAAAGGTATTTACACGTCTTTTCCCATGTCGATAGCCCAAGAAAAACTCGCTGAGATTCGCACGCAAGTGCAATCCCATTTGGATCGCAGGCAAACTGGCGCGCTGTCAGAAGCGCGGCGGGCCGCACTGGAGTCCACGATTCGAGGTCACCTGAGCGCGCACAACGCGGTGATCGTGGCGCATTATTACACCGCCCCAGAAATTCAAGCGCTCGCCGAAGCCACGGGGGGCTGTGTATCGGATTCACTGGAGATGGCGCGTTTTGGCCGTGATCACTCGGCGGAAACCTTAATTGTGGCGGGTGTCCGATTTATGGGAGAAACCGCCAAAATTTTGACACCCAGCAAACGGGTGCTCATGCCAACTCTTGAAGCCACTTGCTCCCTCGATGAAGGCTGCCCGATCGACGCGTTTTCGCGACTTTTGTGACGCCCACCCAGAGCGGGAGGTGGTGGTGTATGCCAACACTTCGGCGGCGGTGAAGGCGCGCGCTGACTGGGTGGTCACATCGAGTATTGCCTTGGATGTTGCAGAGCATCTGGCCGCTCAAGATAAGCCTATTATTTGGGCGCCGGACAAACACTTGGGCGATTACGTCCAGCGAGAGTCAGGGGCTGACGTCTTGCTGTGGGATGGCGCGTGTATCGTGCACGAGGAGTTTAAAGCGCGAGGTATCCTTGACCTCAAGCAAGTGCATCCTGACGCGGCGGTTTTGGTGCACCCAGAGTCACCGGCGAACGTCATTGCGTTAGCGGATCATGTGGGGTCCACCACGCAGATTATCCGCGCCGCTCAGTCGTTACCCCACAGCACTTTCATTGTCGCCACAGACCAAGGCATCTTTTATAAATTACAGCAGGCCGCTCCCGATAAGCAGTTCATCATCGCGCCGACAGCGGGGAAGGGCGCCACCTGTCGCAGTTGCGCTAACTGCCCGTGGATGGCCATGAACGATCTGGAGTCGATGGCGTCAGTCTTTGATCGGGATGACAACGAGATTCATGTGCCCACTGATATCGCTACCGCGGCGATGCGGCCGCTCGAGCGAATGCTCGCCTTTGCGGAGACGCTCAAGCCGTAACGCCGGTCGGCGCGCGGGGACTTACTACCCCCGATCCATCTCTGCGCGCATGGACTGAATATCCCGCAGGCGCTCGTTGATCAGTGACGAGGTCGTGAAGTCGCGATCCGTCAGCGCCTGTGCGTAGCCCAACTGTTTTTCGGCGGCGTCCAAGGCATTGATCATAATAAAATATTCGGCTCTGGAGCGATGCAAGCCAATAATATTGCCGGCTAGGCCTTGTACTTCAGCCAATAGATACCAAAGCCCGGGGTCATTACTGACGCGTCGCGATTGTTCAATTAATGCGGCCTCAGCGAGGTGAGGTGATCCTGCTTGGTGCAAGGCGTCGGCGTAAGCCATTGTCAGAGGATGGTTGCCTGGCGATAACTCAAGGCGCTGCTCGAGCGTGGCGACAGCGCGTTGTGGATTGCCCCGCGCCAAGTCAATTTCTGCATCCGCGATCACATACTCGATCCGATCCGTGTTCCCCGACCAGATACTATCGAGTGACAGCGCCGCTTCATTAGGTCGGCCTGCTGCCGTCAACGCGAGAACCAAGCCATAAGTGGTGGCCTCTGGTGAACGGGTTTGACCCTGAAGCGCGGCGCGAAAGCTTGCCACCGCCTCTTCTGGGGTTTGCGCAGAGTGCACCTCAACCCGCGCTCGCATGAGCTGAAAGTCGAGGCTGACAGGGCGGATGCGCTTGGGGTATTGCATGGCGCGCGTGCGGGTATCAGCGATTCGTCTCTCTGACAGCGGGTGAGTGCGCATAAATTCGGGTACCCGATTGGTTGAGCTGTAACGGGTGGCGGCGAGCATCCGCTCAAACATTTGCGGGGCGGCATAGGGGTCCATGCCCGCCTCATACAGTGTTCTGAGACCGACTCGATCAGCCTCGGCTTCGTTCGATCGGCTGTAGCGTAACTGCTCGTCTTGAGCGAGCCCTTGAGCGTTGTCATCGCGGCGAGCCCGGCGTCGGTACCGACGGTCGCAGCCAATAAGATGCCGGCCAATAGCCCTGCGAGTTGCATCGGCCCCTGTTGTGCGGCCAGCTCCATTCGGCGAGAAAAATGCCGTTGGCTGAGGTGCGCAATTTCGTGGGCCATCACCGTCGCAAACTCATCTTCGGTCTCTGCGTACAGAAAGAGCCCGTTGTGGACACCCATCACCCCACCGGGCACCGCGAACGCGTTGATGGAAGGATTATCGACAATGACCAGTTCGATACGCCGATCTTGAAGGTCACTGTGCTGTGCTAATTCAAAGGTCAGATTTTCGAGGTAGCTGTGCAATAGGGGGTCGTTGACCAGCGGGGCTTGCCCTCTGAAAGCTACGGAGCCACATCCGTCCAATCTCGTACTCATAGTCGGCGGAAAACAAGCTGGTGCTCGACTCACCCAAATTGGGGATTTTGAGGTCTTCAGTGCTCGCGTTCACTCGTGTCAGCAGGCTGAGGGTAATCACACTCAGCAACAGGGTCACGTGGGCGATGATGAGGGGTGGCCGAGTCATGTCGATACTCTAGCTTACTTGCGGGTGTGCCGGGAGGTGACTGCGAGTGTGAAAATGCGGGCTTCTCAAACTGCGTCCTGCGAATAAACGATATACTTCGACGTCAAACGATCTGGCCATACGCTATGTCTGACCCCTCTGTCGCCGGTTGATTCGGTCGATGCCCGCGGTGAACGCTGTCCAATGCCTTTGTTACTGGCTAAGCGAGCGCTGCGTGATATCCCGGTCGGTGGCGTCCTTGAGGTGTTGAGCACTGATGCAGGCTCGGAGAGGGACTTTGAGAGTTTTGCGCGCTTAGCGGGACACCAGGTGAGCTGCGAGCGACTACCAGACGACGTGCTGAGATTGATGATTATCAAAGCGTAATCCGAGGAGTTTGATTCAAGTGAAAGAAGTACTCACGCGGTGGTATCAGCGTTATTTTAGCGAGGAAGAGGCCGTCATCCTCTTGGTGCTGTTAGCGGCTGCTTTTGCTGTGCTGCTGATCTTTGGCGACATTCTGGCGCCCGTCTTTGTGGCCGTTGTGCTCGCTTACTTGATGCAAGGCGTGGCCAATTTTCTGCGCCACAGGGGGTTGCCGGCCGAAGTCAGCGTGGGCGTTTCGACACTGCTGTTCCTCAGCGGGTTCTTTGCTTTTTTACTCGGTTTGGCACCCTTGGTGTGGCGACAATTAATGGCTCTGGTGCGCGAGGCGCCGGCTATGATCGAGGCAGGAAGGCGGGCATTGGTGACCCTGCCCGAGGAGTATCCCGTTTTGTTCACGCAGCAACAGGTGAATGAGTTGACGGCGGTGATTCAGACAGAGATGGCGTCGATTGGCCAGCTATTGGTGACCAAGGGCCTGAGTTCTATCCCCAGCGTATTGGCGACGATTGTCTACGTGATCTTGATTCCCCTGATGGTCTTTTTCTTTCTCAAAGATCGAGAGCAGTTAATAAACTGGTTTGCTGGCCATTTACCCAAAAAGCGGCCGTTATTGGACAGCATATGGCGTGAGCTGAATCAGCAATTTGCGAACTATGCGCGCGGAAAGGGCATTGAGGTGGTGATCGTGGGTGCTGCCACTTACATTGTTTTTGCGATCTTTTCGCTGAACTATGCGGCACTGCTGGGATTGCTGGTGGGGCTGTCGGTGATCGTGCCCTATATCGGCGCAACCCTAGTGACGATTCCCGTTCTTGTCGTGGCGTATTTTCAATTCGGTGTGACGCCGGATTTTTACTGGGTTTTCGGCGCTTATGCGGTGATTCAAATCTTAGATGGCAACGTATTAGTCCCGTTATTGTTTTCCGAGGCAGTTGACTTACACCCGGTAGCGATCGTCATTGCGGTGCTGTTTTTTGGCGGCTTATGGGGGGTGTGGGGTGTCTTCTTTGCCATACCGCTAGCGACCTTGGTGAATGCCATTCTCTCCGCCTGGCCTGCCCGGGAAACGGCGCCCAGTACCTGACGGCGCGGCTGCTGACGGTTAATCCGACGCCGTTAGCTTTTTCACTCACTGACATAAGAGCTTGAATCTCATGCCTGGTTACTCCGATATCGTGTTGCGCTATAGGGCGCCATTTTCTGTTTTTTCGGCACGTCGAGGGGCTTTGGGGTCGGCGTGATGCTGATCTTGATGGCGTCATTGGGGGGCTGCGGCGAATCCACCCCGGCGCCGACGAGCGAGAGACCGGTGTGGTGACTCAGCCCTAATGATGATCGCGCCTACGCATTGGTCGAGTTGGCTAATGGTCTAGAGGTCATGTTGGTGTCTGACCCGACGGTTGAGAAATCAGCAGCGGCGTTGAGCGTTGGCTTGGGCGCGGCGGCAGACCCCGACGAGTATCCGGGGATGGCGCACTACCTCGAGCACATGCTCTTCATGGGTTCAGCCCAATTCCCAGACCCTGATGGCTTTATGGCGTTCACTGCAGAGCACGGTGGAATGTCTAATGCCTACACCGGGCTCGATATCACCAATTACATGATGACGGTAGAGAACGATGCCTTTCCGGAGGGCCTTAGATCGATTTTCTAGCTTCTTCACCGATCCGCTGCTCGACCCGACGTATATCGACAAGGAAAAAAATGCGGTCAACGCCGAGTGGTCCATGCGTCGGGAGCAGGACTTTCGCATCGAGTATCGACTGGCGCGAAAATTGCTGGGCGCACACCCCGCGAATCGTTTTCAAATCGGCAACTTAGAGTCGTTGGCCGATAAGTCAGAAGGCGGACTTCACGCCGCAACGGTCGCGTTCTTTCAGCGCTATTACAGTGCCAATCTGATGAAGGCATCGCTGATCAGCGAGCGCCCCTTAGACGAGATGGCCGCCTTAGCGGAGGCCTATTTTGCCGACATCCCAATAAAGAGGTGGCTCAGCCAGACATTACTACGCCGATTGATTTCGAGGACGTGGGTGCCAAGCAGGTACGGTATCGTCCCCAGGACGACACGCGGGAGCTGCGGCTCGATTTTATTATTGATAACAATACCCATCTTTACGACACCAAACCGAGCGAGTACCTCTCCTACGTGCTGGGTTCCGAAATGCCTGATACGCCCGCGGTCCGGTTGCGCGAATTGGGTTGGGCGAGCGCACTGATGGTGAGTGCAGACCCCTCGCGCTACGGTAATTACGGGTTGTTTACTTTTTCAGTACAGCTGACCCCTGAGGGACTGGCTCATCGTGATGACATCACCGCATGTTGCTCGGGTATTTAGAAATGCTGCGCGCCGAAGGCATTGATGATCGCTATGCCGAGGAGTTTGGCACCTCGCTGTCCAACCGGTTTCGGTTTCTTGAAAAAATGGATGACTTCTCGCTATCGCCATCAGCTCACCCGCGCAATGCAGACTTACCCATCGCGGCAGGCCATTGAGGCGCCGTATCGTTTCGTCGGTTTTGACGAGGCTGCCGTCGAGGCCGTGCTGGCGCAGTTAGTGCCCGAGCGCTTGCAGGTCTGGGCCATCGATCAGGCGCAAGAGGTGTCTGAGACCCTCACTTTTTACGAGGGCCAGTATGCCGTTGAGCCGCTCGAGACGCCTGCGCCGGCCGCACTGCTCGCGCGCGTCGCGCCTTATGAGTTGGCGCTGCCAGCCCAGAACAGTCTGCTGCCCGAGCAGTTCGCGATTGTGTCGACCCAAAGCGAGCCGCAACAGGTGATTGAGGAGCCTGGCTTGAGTGTCTGGTTGCAAGGCAGCGAGGCCTTCGCGCAATTACCCAGAGGGTATACACAGCTCTATCTGAACTCGCCCGTGCGTCAGCAACGAGTCGATGCAGCGGTGATGATGGTGCTGTGGGCAGACCTATACAACCTCAATGAAACGGCGCTTGATCACCGAGGCGGGCATCGCTGGGATGGGACTTAGCCTGCAGTTAGACGAGGGGCTTCGTATTTCGATTTCTGGCTTTACCGATAAGCAGCCAGAGTTGCTTGCTGCCGCGTTGGCTGCCCTGCGGGTGAGTCCCGACGAGCAAGCCTTGACGCAGGCGCTAGATCGTTTCTTGCGGGGGCTGCAAAATCGCAAGCGCGAAATGCCGGTCAGCCAACTAGGCCGGACCTTGTCCGGCCTGACGCAAACGGGGTTTTATGACGAAGCGTCGCTGCGTGAGGCAGCGAGCCAGATCACGCCGCTCGCAATTTACCGCGTTTGTGGATGAGCTATTAGAGAATGCATTAGTCAGGGTGTATTTATTCGGCAACTATGACAGGGCGTTTGCAGAGACGATGGCGCAGCGCATTCGCGAGGGTCTGCCAGCAACATCGGAGGGCGCCCCAGACTACGTTCGAAAGCGATTCTACGCGCCGGAGGCAGGCAAAACCGTTGCCTACAATACTGACTTGCCGGTGGACGATCTGGGCATGATGCTGTTGTATGCCGCACCTGAGGCAAGTGTCGCAAGCGAGGCGGCAGGTCGCGTTTTGGCGCGGCATCTGCGCAATCGCGTTTTCGATACGCTGCGCACCGAGGAGCAGTTAGGTTATGCCGCGGGGGGCATTGCGACGACCTTGCAAGACCACCCGGTGATCGGGTTTTACATTCAGACGCCGGTCAAAGGCCCCGTCGAGATGTTGGCGCGGTTTGAAGCTTTTGCGACAGAGTATGGCGAGACGCTGGAGGCATTGAGCGCTGATCAGTTTGCCAATTTGAAGTCGGGTGTGTTGACGGCACTCACGGAGCCACCGACGAATCTCGCGGATGAAGCGGGGCCCTTTTTATCAGACTGGAATCGGGAGCGGTACGAGTTTGGTAGTCGCCAGCAGATGATCGCAGCGGTGAACGCCGTGACGATAGATGACGTGCGCGCGTATTACCGGGAGACGGTGCTGGCGCCGAAGCCCGAGCCGGATTCTGATTCAGCTGCGTGGCGAGCGTGGAGCGACTCCCCCTTTGCGATGATCGAGGGGGCGACGGTGATAGACAGCATCGAGGCTTTCCACGAGAGTATGCCGTTACAGCCATTAGACTAGCCCGAGAGGAAGCCAATGGGTATCAAGCTCGCCGATTGTTACAACACCCACCAGTTTCGTAAGCTCGCGAAGGCGCGTCTGCCGGGCCCTATCTTTCATTACATCGATGGCGCCGCTGACGATGAAGTGACCTACCGGCGCAACACGGCGGCCTATGAAAGCTGCGACTTGGTGCCCAATGTGCTGGCCGGCGTCGATACCGTTGATCTCTCGACCACAGTCATGGGTATCCCGATTGATATGCCGCTCTTTCTCTCGCCCACGGCATTACAAAGGTTGTTCCATCATGACGGCGAGCGGGCGGTCGGGCGCGCCGCGGAGGCCTTCAACACCTTATTTGGTATTTCTTCGTTGGCGACGGTGGGCATAGAGGAGATTGGCGAGACCATTGGGTCGCCAAAAGTGTTTCAGCTGTATTACCACAAAGACAAGGCGCTGACCTGGGACATGATTGATCGCTGTAAGGAAGCCAACTTTGACGCGCTTGCCCTCACCGTTGACACCATTGTTGGCGGAAATCGCGAGCGGGATCTGTGGACCGGTTTCACCTCTCCACCTCGGCTGACGCCAGCGAGCTTACTAAGCTTTGCGACGCACCCCAGTTGGACGCTGAACTATCTGCTCAGAGAGCCCTTTGCCTTATCGAACTTGCAAAGCCACATCGCCGAGGGGTCGAATGTCAGCATTTCGGTGTCTGATTACTTTTCGACGATGTTGGATCAGACCATGGATTGGGACGCCGCTGCCGCGGTGCGGGAGCGCTGGGGAAAAGCGTTCTGTCTGAAGGGCATTATGTCGGTGGAGGATGCGCGTAAAGCGGTCGCAATCGGAGCGGATGCCATTATGGTATCTAATCACGGAGGTCGACAGCTTGACGGCAGTAGAGCCCCCTTTGATCAGCTCGCCGAGATCATCGACGCCGTGGGCAGCGATATCGATGTCATTTGCGACGGCGGTATACAACGCGGCACTCACGTACTGAAGGCACTCTCCCTCGGTGCGCAAAGCCTGTTCAGGGGGGCGATGGTACCTTTACGCCTTGGCGGGAGCCGGTCGACAAGGCGTTGAGCGAGCGCTCACTAACATGCACAGTGAGCTAACACGGGACATGAAGCTCATGGGTGCACAATCTCTCTCAGATCTCGGTCGCCAGAACCTGCGGTTCCGATAACCCCCAACCTGCCCGTATTCTCGGCGCGAGAACAGCCGCGCCACTTCAGTCGCTGCGGTCCGCGCCGTCTCACTCGATCTAGCCCGGGCTCAGCCAGCTCTCGCAGCGAGCTTGCGCGGCTCAGTGCCGCTGGGTCAGCCGCGGAGGGGCTCAGGTGGCTGAGTGGCCGACTGATAAATAATACATTCTATAATAGAACTATATTACGCTGAGCGACCAATATTGCTACGCTGGCGACCTCAAAGGGCGCATTTTATGAGT
This sequence comes from uncultured Luminiphilus sp., assembly GCA_943789425.1. Classification (GTDB taxonomy): domain Bacteria; phylum Pseudomonadota; class Gammaproteobacteria; order Pseudomonadales; family Halieaceae; genus Luminiphilus. Next base: position 1,584 of record CALSUB010000015.1, on the reverse strand, counting down.
TCTATAATAGAACTAATATGGATTGATGCCTGCTTTTAAGATGAAAATCGTGATGAGGTGGGAGTAGTCATGTCGCAGTTGGACCCATTTGAGCTCGAGGAGTGGACCCAGTCACTGGACGCGGTCCTGCGGCATAACGGGCCGCAGGCGACCGGAGAGCTCATCAAACAGTTGTCCGAGCACGCTGAGTCAGCACGGGTGCCTTTGCCCAGTGCCATTACCACGCCCTTTCGCAATACGATCTCCCCCGAAGACGAGCGGCCCTTGCCGGGGGACATGTTTATGGAGCGCCGCATCCGCTCCTTGGTCCGTTGGAATGCGCTCGCCATGGTGATGCGCGCCAACGACAACGAGGACGGCTTGGGCGGGCACATCTCCAGTTTCTCTTCTAGCGCCACTTTGTATGACGTGGGGGTTAACCATTTTTTCCGAGGCACCGCGAATGGGCACCCCGGCGACCTGGTGTACTACCAAGGCCACAGTGCACCGGGTATGTATGCGCGTTCCTACTTAGAGGGTGTCCTCAGCGAGGCGCAGTTGGAGAATTTTCGCCGGGAGGTCGGGGGGCGTGGCTTGTCGTCTTACCCCCACCCATGGCTGATGCCGGATTACTGGCAGTTTCCTACCGTGTCGATGGGGCTTGGGCCCGTTACAGGCGATCTACCAAGCCCACGTGATGAAGTATCAGAGCAAGCGGGGTCTGGTCGATCATCGCGATCGAGAAAATCTGGTGTTTCATGGGTGACGGTGAGTGCGACGAACCGGAGTCGTTGGGTGCGATTGCCTTGGCCGGGCGTGAGCGGCTGGGGAATTTACATTTTGTGGTGAACTGTAATTTGCAGCGCTTGGATGGCCCGGTTCGGGGCAACGGTAAAATCATCCAAGAGCTGGAGGGTGTGTTCCGGGGCGCGGGTTGGCAGGTGATTAAAGTCGTCTGGGGTCGCAAGTGGGACCCGTTATTAGAGCGCGACCAAAGTGGGCTGTTGCAAAAGATCATGGATGAGGTGTGCGACGGCGAGCTGCAGAACTGCAAATTCAATGGCGGCGCTTACACGCGTGAGCACTTCTTCGGTAAGTATCCGGAGACGCTTGAGCTGGTCAAAGACCTCAGCGACAACGACATCATGTACCTCAATCGAGGTGGGCACGATCCGTATAAGGTGTATGCCGCTTATGCAGCAGCCTGCGAGGAGGTAGAGCGACCCACGGTGATTCTTGCCATGACCGTTAAGGGGTATGGCACGAGCGAAGCCGGTGAGGCCAGCAACGAGACGCATTCACTGAAAAAGCTGGATATGAAAAGTTTGCAGGCTTTTCGGGATCGATTTGGCGTGCCAATCAGCGACAAAGCCCTTAAGGATGTGCCCTTTTATCGGCCCCCAGAAGACAGCCCGGAAATGCGTTATATGCGCGAGCGTCGTGCGCAGCTCGGCGGCAGTATCCCCGCACGACGGCGCACCTCGTATGCGCTCCCGGTACCTGCTCGCAACGCGTTCGCGGGGCAACTGAAAACCTCGGGCAAGCGACACATCAGCACCACGATGGCGTTCGTCCGCATTTTATCGACGTTGCTGAAGGACAAGG
>CALSUB010000014.1 GCA_943789425.1 uncultured Luminiphilus sp. | reverse complement strand
GAAACCGTGCTGGAGGTGTTGGCTCAGTCCCAATCGCACACGTTGGGGCTGAATAAAGGGCGCGAAACGAAGATCCGCATGCCAATGAATGATTTCGAGTCCCTCATGGATCGACTCAGGGGGAGTGTTGCTGGTTTGTGTGTGATAGATGCGACACCTGCGATTCAGGCAGTACGAATGCTGAAGTCCGAGGCGGAAATCGACAAGATTCGATATGTCGCCGAGTGTGTGTCAGACGTCTTCGACCGTTTATTCACTTTTGCAGAGGTCGGAATGAGCGACGCTGACCTGTTTAGGCGTTTTACGATCGAGTGCCTACATGCCGGTGTCGATACCGTGTCTTACCTAGTGGGTGGCGCGGGGCCACATGGCTACGACGATATTATTTCGCCGCCTGCAGGGCGTCGGTTGAGCACAGAGGATGTGTTGATCTTTGATACCGGCTGCACTTTCGACGGTTACTTTTGCGATTTTGATCGTAATTATGGTTTTGGTGGGGTGAATGATTTGGCCAAGACGGCGCATCACTCCGTTTGGCAGGCCACTGAAGCCGGACTCAAGGCGGCAGTGCCCGGTAATACCTGCGCTCAAGTATTCGCTGCCATGCATGAAGTGTTGATAGCTGCTGGTGCGATCGGCGAAACGGTAGGACGTTATGGGCATGGATTAGGAATTCAACTGACTGAGCCGCCCTCGTTCACGCCCTGGGAGAATACGATTTTGCGTGAGGGCATGGTGATGACACTGGAGCCAGGTATGGTGTATGCACCGGGCAAAATGACGGTGCACGAAGAAAATATCGTGATTCGTCGCGACGGCCCCGAGCTGTTATCGCGCCGAGCGCCGCCTGAATTACCGGTCAAGGTGTGATGACGCAAACGCCAGCGACCACCGCTGCGGTAAAAGTACTGCCCAAGCATGCGCGGGTCTTGATCATCGGCGGCGGCATCTTGGGTTGTTCCGTTGCGTATCACCTTGGCAAGTTGGGTTGGCGCGATATCGTCTTGCTGGAGCAGGGGCAGCTAACCTGTGGCACAACTTGGCATGCGGCCGGGCTGGTGGGGCAGCTCCACGGCAGTCACGCCAGCACAGAATTTGCGAAGTACACCGTTGAGTTGCTCAATACCATTGAGGCCGAGACAGGCCAGGATCCGGGCTACCGTGAATCAGGTTCTATTTCCATCGCGACCAATCCGGAGCGTTTGGCTGAGCTAAAAAGAAAAGCAGACTTTGCCTCGCTCTTTGATATCGAGGCACATTACTTATCGTCTGAAGAAATAGAGCGCCACTGGCCGTTAGTGAATCCTGAGGGGGTGTTGGGCGGCATATTCATGCCCAGAGACGGATCCGCTAATCCGATCGACCTCACCATGGCGCTGGCAAAAGGGGCGCGTCAGCATGAGGCGCAATTATTGGAAGGGGTTCAGGTTCAGCAAGTACTGGTTGAGGGTACGTGCGCAGTCGGGGTTGTCACCGACCAGGGCACCATCACGGCGGAAGTGGTCGTTAATTGCGGCGGCATGTGGGCGCGCGCATTGGGGCAGCAGCATAATGTGGGGGTTCCACTGCACGCCTGCGAGCACTATTACTTGGTGACAGAGCCCATCGACGCCTTGCCCCGTGATTTGCCAGTGCTCCGTTCTTATTGTGACGGCACGTATTTTAAGGAGGACGCCGGCAAACTGTTGTTTGGATTTGCCCATCATCACGCCAAGCCATGGGCTACTACCGGCATACCTGAGCCGTTTTCGTTCGAATCGTTGCCTTTTATTGAAGACGATGTCATGGACGTGATCGAGATGGCGATGAAGCGAGTGCCATTGCTGGAGCAAGTTGGTATTCGCACCTTTTTTAATGGACCCGAAAGCTATTCTTATGATGGCCAGTTCACACTGGGCACGGCTCCCGATTTGAGCAATTACTTTATGCTAGCGGGCCTGAACTCTACGGGGATACAAACTGGTCCCGGCGCAGGTAGGGCGTTGGCAGAATGGATTGTGAATGGCTATCCGGCCCTTGATCTCAGTGGGATGGATCCGGCTCGGTGCGAGCCATTTCAGGCCCGAGATCGGTACCTGCAGGCACGATGTCCAGAGACGTTGGTGCGAACCTACGCAATGCATTGGCCGAATTATCAGCGGGAAACAGCAAGAAATATTAGGCGTTCACCCTTTTTACCATAGCTTGAGAGAGCAGGGCGCCTGCTTTACCGAGACACAGGGCTGGGAGCGTCCAGGTTGGTACGCACCGGAGGGCGTAGCGCCGGACAGTATGAGTACAGCTTTGGTCGCCAAAACTGGTTTGAGTATGCCCTCGACGAGCAGCGCGCTGCGAGAGAGAGAGTGGCTATTGTCGACTACTCAATGCTGGGCAAGATCAGTGTGGAGGGATCGGGAGCCGAGGCCTTTCTACAGCGAGTGTGTACGAATAACGTCGCGATATCTTGTGGTCGTATTGCCTACACGCTCTTGCTCAACGAGCGAGGCGGTATTGAGAGCGATGTGACGGTCGCGCGTTACGCCAATGACCGCTACATGGTGATGAGCTCGATTGCGCGCACCCGAAGGGACTATTTATGGTTGGCGTCTCTCATTGAGCCTGACGAACAGGTCAGGCTCCGCGACGAGACCGCATCGTTGGGTGTGCTGGGTGTGATGGGTCCACAAAGCCGAGCGCTCATGGCGGCTGTGACTGAGTTGGATGTGTCGAATGAGGCATTTCCGTTCAATCGCTTTCACGACTGCCATATTGGTCACGCTAAGGTCACGGCACAGCGCTTGTCGTACTCGGGTGAGTTGGGCTGGGAAATAATGGTGACCCCAGATTTTGCTGAACACGTTTTGGATGTCCTGTTGTCGGCGGGCGCGCCTTTGGGGGTCAAGCTGCTCGGCTCAGAGGCACTGAATGCCCTGCGGGTTGAAAAAGGGTTTTTGCATTGGGGGCATGACATGGCCTACACAGATTCGCCCCATCAAGTCGGTTTGGATTTTACGTGCAAGACCGACAAGTCTCCTGCGTTCATTGGCCGAGAGGCCTATTTACGACGCAAAGCAGAAGCCAAGGGTCCGTATCTGTGCGCGGTGAAACTGAAGGACTCGGCGCCTTTGTTGCACCACAATGAACCGGTGCTTCGGGATGGTCAGGTAGTGGGTTATGTCACCTCAGGCGCTTTTTCTGCCCATTTTCACTGTGCGGTGGGCCTGTGTTTTATCGATTTGCCCGCTGATGCGCAAAGCAAGGAAGCTATTGCGTCGGGGGAGTATTCGGTCATGATCGAAGGTGAGCCGATAGCGGCCGAAGTGAGTGTGCAACCGTTTTACGATCCCCTGAATGAACGGATGCTGTCCTGATCAATTCCGCGTCGCGACAACGGGTATCGTGCATCACACCGCATTGACCGGGCGAGTAAGGTCGGCATTTGATAGGGCAAACATCAAGTGTGTTGCTAAGGGGTGTGCCCCACTTGATATGCTCGTCGCAGACATGAAAGGAAGAGTGGATCCGCTATGCGCCAATTTATTGATTTGTCCATTTACTTGGAAAACGACGTGCTGAGCGACCCGCCGGCGATGAAGCCGAATATCGACTACATCCGTCACGATGTGGGTGCGGAGCAAATGGCTTCGTTCTTTCCGGGCTTGGACAGTGCGGCATTACCGGACGGCGAGGGCTGGGCCATCGAATTTGTTCAACTGTGCACGCACAATGGTACCCACCTCGATGCGCCGTATCATTTTCATCCCACCATGAACGAACACACTGGGGGTAAAGAGCGCGCTATTACCATTGATGAGGTGCCCCTGGAGTGGTGTTTTCAGTCGGGTGTGAAGCTGGACTTTCGGCATTTCCCAGATGGTTACGTTGTGACGGCGGGGGACATTGAGGCAGAGCTTGAACGCATTGGCCATACGCTGTCGCCATTGGAAATTGTGTTGGTTAATACCGCAGCAGGTGGTGCCTATGGCGATAGTGACTTTGTGAGTCGGGGGTGTGGCGTGGGTTACGAGGGGACGATGTACCTCCTCGAACAGGGCGTCCGTGTGACCGGCACCGACGCCTGGAGTTGGGACGCGCCCTTTGATCAAACGGCGGCCCGGTTCGCCGAGACCGGTGATGCGAGTCTCATCTGGGAGGGCCATAAGGCGGGTCGTCATATTGGCTATTGTCACTTGGAAAAACTCCATAACCTGGAGTCGTTGCCCAGCACTGGCTTCACTGTCAGTTGCTTCCCGCATAAAATTCGCGGCGGATCCGCTGGCTGGACACGCGCCGTAGCGATTATCGACGACGCCTCAGACGGATAGTGTTTTCAGCGTGGCGTAAGCCCCCAGCGCGGCTTCCCTCGCGGTTTTGTGATCCACAATGGGTGAGGGGTAGTTTTCTCCCAGCGACACACCTGCTTGCGCAAGCACCTCAGTGGGTGCCTCCCAAGGTTTGTGTAAAAACTTATCGGGGAGGGACTGTAATTCGGGCACCCACTGGCGCGTGTAGGCACCGGCCTTATCGAACTTCTCGCCCTGTGCGATCGGGTTGAAGATCCGAAAATAGGGCGAGGCATCAGCGCCTGACCCGCCAACCCACTGCCAGCCGCACGCATTCGAGGCAAGATCGGCATCGAGAAGGCAATCCCAGAACCACGATTCACCCTCTCGCCAGTGGAGCAATAAATGCTTCGTCAAAAACGACGCCACCACCATGCGCACGCGGTTATGCATAAAGCCCGTGGCCCAGAGCTCTCTCATGCCCGCATCCACAATAGGATAGCCCGTTTGTCCGCGCTGCCACGCTGTGAGGCGCTGCTGATCAGTACCCCAAGGGAAGTAGGAGAACTTCGGATTAAACGCCTCATCCGGCATGGTAGGAAAGTGAAAGAGTAGGTGATAGCAGAACTCACGCCATCCGATTTCGCTGAGAAACTTATCGGTTGCGCTGCTTGCCTCGGGCTCAAAGACCTTACTCGCCTGCGCCGCGTGCCAGACTTGTCGCGGAGAGAGGTTGCCGAAGCGAAGGTAGGGTGATAATCGAGACGTGCTGCGGGCCGAGGGAATGTCTCTGCCATCACCGTAGTCGATCACATGATGGGCCAAAAATTGTTCCAATGCTGCGTGCGCACCGTCCTCACCGGGACACCACAGATCCTCCCACCCATGCGCCCAGTTTGGTTGTGTGGGCAGCAGGTTCCACGACTTAAGCGTCTCAGACTGCACGGGAGTCGGGCAGGGAGAGAGTGTGGGTGTGGCCAGTGGCATCTGTGGGTCTGGACGTCGTAAACACGCCCGCCAAAAAGGGGTAAAGACTTTAAAGGGTGTGCCAGCGCCCGTGGCGACGGCTTCTGGCTCATGGAGTAGTGTCCCCGGATACCGCTTCAACTCAACATCGTGTTGACTCAAGCTGTCACGCAGGGATTGCTCTAATTGCCCCGCCCATGGCTGATACTGGCGGCTACAGTAGACCGCTTTGGCGTTCACTGAGCGACAGACCTCTTCTAACACTGTGGCCGTGTTGCCTGATCGCAACGTCAATGGGATGCCTTGCTCAGTCAGTGCTGCCTCGAGCGCAGCGAGGCTCTTGTGGAGCCACCATCGACTGGCACTCCCTATGCGCCACTCCTCACTGACCTTTTCATCCCAGATATAAAGCGCCACGACCGGGCCGCGCTCAGCAGCCGCGGTCAATCCAGCCAGGTCGTTGAGGCGCAAATCATCCCGAAACCAGTAAATAGCAATATCAGACATGTTGATGCTCCGGGGTTTGTGAGTCGAGCTGCGCCACATATTGGCTCAGGGTAGAGAAAGGATCGTCATCGAATTTGCGCACGCACAGCTCATCTGCCCGCGTTTGACCAACGTTCAAAATAATCAGTGGCTTGCCCTGCTGGATGGCATACCGGCAGAACCGAAAACCTGAATAGACCGAGAGCGAGCTGCCTACGACTATCAAGCCTTCTGCCTCATCGATCATGCGGTAGCACGCTTGCACTCGCGCTGAGGGAACGGTGCCGCCAAAGAACACGACATCAGGCATCAGCACACCCCCGCAGGTTTCACAATGGGGCGATTGAAAATCGTCAATGAACCCAGCAGGAAGATCTGCGTCGCCATCTGGCAGCAGTGTCACTGAGGTGAGAGGAGGCAAGGTGTTGTGTTGTTCCAGCCAGTTTTGAATGTGGCTCCGAGCTTCGATGTGGCCACAGCTTAGGCACCGCACTTGATCTAATCGCCCATGCAAGTCAATGACGCTTTGCGCGCCAGCTTGCTGGTGGAGGCGGTCGACGTTCTGGGTGATCAGCCCGCTGATGATGCCGGCGCTTTCGAGCGCTACTAAGTCATGATGCGTTTGATTGGGGCGAGCTTGGTGGACGCGCGGCCAACCCAAAATCGATCGGGCCCAATAGCGCTGTCTTCTGGCTGCCTGCTCCACAAACTCCTGATGCTGGATCGGCTGGCTGCCCAGCCAGCGGCCGCGATGGTCGCGATAGGTCGGTATCCCAGAGGCACTACTGATGCCAGCCCCGGTCAAGCCCACCCAAGGGGCGTGCTGTTCAAGTAATAACGTTAAAGAGGCAACCGATTCGCTCATACAACGTATACGTCATAGTATTTTTCCGGATCTGCTATCGCGGCCCGGCTAACGAAGGAGAGCGGTTGGCAATGCATATCTTGATGACGGGTGGTACAGGTTTGATTGGCACGGCAACGCGTGAGCTGTTCCTTGAGCAAGGCCATCGCGTGACGGTATTGAGCCGCCGTGCGCGGAAGAACGAGCCGCAGCTCGCCTTTATCAAAAAGTTGTCTGACTCTGAACCCGATGTTGATGCGGTGATTAACTTGGCCGGGGCGGGGCTTGCAGATCGGCGCTGGTCTGCACGTTATAAGCGTGAAATAACGGCCAGCCGCCTTCAACTGACGCAGCGGCTCGTTGAGTGGATGAGCGTTTTGGAGGTGGCGCCGAAGAGACTGATCTCTGCCAGTGCGATCGGATATTACGGCGCGAGTGAAACGGCGCAGTTCACTGAAACCTCGGTTGGTGGAGAAGGCTTCTCTGCCGAACTGTGTCAGGCATGGGAGGTGGCGGCCCGTGAGGCGACCGCGCTGGGTATCCCAGTGACGGTGTTGCGTCTGGGTGTCGTTTTTGCTGAGTCTGGCGGTGCGCTGGAAAAAATGACCCAGTCGTTTCGACTCGGTGTTGAGTCGTGGCTGGGGTCGGGCTCGCAGTGGCTGAGTTGGGTGCATTTAACTGACGTGGTTCGAGCCATTGACCACGCGCTTAACAGCGCCGCACCTGCGCCGATATACAATGTGGTGGCACCGCATGCGATACGCCATCGAGATTTGGCTACGGAGGTAGGGCGTTTTCACAAAGTCTGGCTAAAGCTGGGCGTGCCATCTGCCGCCGCGAAATTGCTCGCGGGGCAGATGGCAGAGGAGCTCTTGCTGACTGGGCAGCGCGTCTTGCCCGAACAACTTGAGGCAGAGGGCTTCTATTTTCACTATCCTACGGTGACCGATGCGCTGACCGACCTTGCCGGCCGCTGAGTGATGACTCAGGCCATTGAGCCCACTTGCTGGTAATCGCTGTAGGCCTCCTGAATACCATCCTGGCTTTTCAACTTGCGCAACGCGGATCTCTCTAATTGACGTACCCACTCACGACTAACACCCAACCGGTCGGCAATTTCGGTGCGCGACAGCGGTGGACCGTCATGAAGACCCCAACGCGCAACGACCACAGCTTGCTCATTCTTCTCTAGCTGATCAACTGCGTCACCCAAAAATCGATGCAGAGAATCCAGTTCTGCAATCGTAGTGGTGTGCCCAAATTGCTCGCTGGTCAGTGTGTCTACCATCGACCCCTCGTCGTCGTCGTATCGCGGCGCGTCTAGCGACACGGCGAGATTCCGCACCTCGAGGATCTCTTTGGTTTTTTGCTTGTCCATGCCCAAATTTTTGGCCAATTGTGCCGCGTCGGGTTCCATCCCGGTCTTTGCCTGCTCAATGGCGCGTTCTCGATAAACCTTATTCACCTGATCCTGAACGTGCGTCGGCAGTCGAATCAGGTTACCGGTATCGCCCACGTAACGGCGAACGGCTTGGGTAATCCAGTTAAAGCAGTAGGTGCTGAACCGGAAGCCTTTTGAAAACTCAAACTTCTCAGCGGCTCGGATCAGTCCCAACGTTCCTTCTTGCACCAAATCGAGATAGCCAACACCCCTTCCACGGTACCGCCCAGCGATCGAATGCACGAGGCGCAGGTTGTGCATCACTAGCGCGTCCCTCGCTTCCGTATAGTGCCTGAGGGCTTTACGAATGCGCTTCAAAACGGCAGGTTCAAGTGCAATCGGCATCGGTGGCGCTTGCCAGTGCCGAGACCAGTGACCGATGGCGTCTGCCACCGCATCAGGAAATTGCCCCCCGGCTCGGCGCAGCATGTAGACCGCGATACCGACAGACAAACTCGCCGGTATCTGCAGCTCTTGCACTGAATCAGCGTAGCGCTTCTTGCTGGCCCGTTTGGTCAGCGTTTGGGAAACCGACTTTGCCACCCCTGCCAGATCACCATCGATGAGGTAAGGGGCCAGCTCGCGCCGCAAGGTAAAGTGTTGCTCCCGACTCGGGAAGCGCTTCACCTCAGGTGGGCACTCTGCTGCATTGTGTAACAGATCTGCCAACGTGCGGCGCAGATCATCCACCTCCGCTATGACGCTACTCAATTCAAAAACGGCGTCCCATTTTTTACTGTCGATGTCTTTCTCTTCATCGGCGGTTAGTAACGGATAGCGCCTGATTTCCGCGAACATCAGTTCGAGGTCAGTGTCTTCACTACTGTCTAAAGTTTGCATGCTATTCCCCCATTGCTTTCAAGGGTGTATACGGGGGTAGAGGGCCCCGAGGTTCTCTCTTTGACCTAGTTTGTCTAGGTATCTTATGGACAATACCTAGACAAAACTGGCGATTGCGGCGATCTAAAGTCTTTTTCTGCGCGTAAAGCTAGACAAAGGGTAAACAGGAACCGCAGATGAACGCACCAGTTCGCACTACAGCAGCATTGGAGCCCAGACCGTTATACGGCATTGGCACGGTAGCTAGATTAACCGGACTTAAGGCAGATACCCTGCGTGTTTGGGAGCGGCGCTACGGGTTGGGCGCGAGTCATAAGTCTGCCACTGGTCGCAGACAGTACACGCAGTCAGATCTAGATCACCTGCAACTGGTGGCGGCATTGGTCAGCCAAGGGGTTCGAATTGGCGAGATTGCGGCCTCGGATGGCAAGACGCTGCAGGTTTTGCTCGAGCGTTACTCGCAAAACGGAGGGCCACGTAAAGAGGTGCCCCCCGCCAAATCAAAAGTCCTATTTATTGGGACTGAGCTGTGTCGTTGGCTCGATGAGCATCAGGGCTGTATATCAGCGGTGTCGGCTTTGCTGGCCCGAGTATCGATTGATCAAGCGGTGGAGCAGCTGTCGTCTGACGATGCTGCAGATCTGCTGGTGGTGCACTGTCCGTCTTTGACCTTGCAACAGATTAGGGGGGTCGAAACGATAGCGAAAAGGCTTAACGTCCGCAGGACCATAGTGTTGTATCAGTATGCGAATGAGCAGTGGCTCTCTGAGGCAGAGCGCCTAGGGTGCTTGGCGTTAGAGTATCCGATTGAGCCCTCTCGGTTGGCGTTTGAGATCGGTCGGACGCAGGTAGAAAAAGAGACGACCGAGGGCATCGCAAACCTCTCGGAGCTGATGCCAGCCCGACCTAGGCTCTTCAGTGATGAGGAGCTACTTGCCGCTGCGGAAGAAAAAATAGTCATTGACTGTGAGTGTCCGCGTCATTTGTCAGAGCTGATTCGCGCGTTGAACGAATTTGAGCATTATTCGAGCGCTTGCTCGGTCGAGAATTGGAAGGACGCTGCGATCCACACCGGGATTTATGCTTACACCTGTCACGCGCGGCATCTCATGGAAAAGGCGCTGCAGTCCGCTCTGGAGGGGCGTAGCTTGAATCTTGAGGCTATCGCTGAGCAGACGCCCGCTTGATATCGGCCTCTAGCGTCTGCCAAAGGGGGGAACCTCGAAGCTGCCAGAGCCATATGCAAATCGGGGCAAGGGTTGGCATGAGCAGCACATTGAATTGATAGGTTACCGCCAATAGGTCGGCGGGCGGAACGCCCGGTGCGGAGAGGAAGGGCGGTCCCACCATTAATAGTAGATCCTTACCGACAATGCTCGCGAGCCCAAAGCACATGATGCCGCTGAGCCAGAACAGCCCGATGCAGAACTTCGTAATGCTGTCTTGCAGGTTAGAGGCCGCAAGCAGGGCGGCATAAAACGCGATCGAGTAGGAGACCAGCCGAGTATTGATCTCCAGCGCGATCTGATTGCCGGCTTCTTGCGCAGAGAGAATGACTCCGTTGTTCTCGCCGAACTGAGTCGTCAGCAGCATGGTGGCGCCTTGGAGTCCTGCCCCCTGCACGATGTCAGGGTAGAAAAAAGACAGCAGTAGATCACACAGCCACACGGCTGGACCCGCGAACAGCGAGTCTGCCGCGAACCACATGCCGAAGGTGATAGGCATTAACGCAAGGGTCAGCACAAACTGCCGGCGGAGCAGCATTACAGGGGCTCTGCCTTTGCGTGCTGTTTGCCCAGCCATTGCAGATAAATGGCGAATACGATCAGCACGTCCAACATAATCAGCACAGGCCAGAGGTACAGGTGGAACCACTCAAACACGGTGTAGTTCCACTGGCCTAGGTAAAAAAGCGAAATGATCCTGACAATATTGAGTGCTTGAACGAAGAAGAACCCCGCCAGGATCGCCACCAATTTGTGCCGGAGAGACGCCGGAAAAGCCAAGATGCCCGCGATCAGAACGATGGCCGCTTCCACGCCATTGCAACCTGCCTCAATCGACACTGCGAATCCAGAGGCGGCGTCACGCAATATGCGTCCCTGTGCGATAACAGTATCGTCGAACGGCAGTATCAGGGCCGTACTCAGCGCGGCGAGTAGGCCAGTAAAGGGCTGGATGACCGCCTCTTGGACGGGCTTGAGCATCTCGATCGCGAATAACGAGCCCAGCACGGTGCAAAAAATAAAGAGAAATCGTGTCATCAGTGCCTACAGTATCGAGCGAACGAGTATCACGCTGATGATAACGGGGCAGACCCACTTGACATAGAGCGGCCATATTTTCCAGAACCAGCGCTGTTCTGCAGCGGCGTCGTTTTTTTTGAGTTCTGCTAATAACGCATCGCGCTGCCACAACCAGCCCGCGAATAGGCACACAACAATACCTAACAGCGGTTGCCCGTATCGAGTTGAAATGGTGATGACCAAACCAAAGAGACGCTCAAAGTTCAGGGCGATTAGGCCACTGAAGGCACCAATGCTAGTGCCCGCGAGTAAGGTAGCGCGGCGGCGGCTTAAGCCATGCCGCTCGATCAAATAGGCCACCGGCACTTCAAGCATCGATATCGAGGAAGTGAGCGCGGCGATGCTCATTAAAATAAAGAAAGCGGTGGCAAGCCACAGCCCGATGGTATCCATGGTGTCAAATAACGCCGGCAGCACGCTGAAAATCAATGTGTCTTCACTCAGCAAGCCCCCTGCGGCATTGAAAATGGCAACCCCGCGCGCATCGGCGACGTACATGGCGGGCAAGATCAGAAACCCTGCTAGGACCGCAATGCCGACATCAAGCAGCGCAACTTGAGCGCCTACGGAGGGGACATGCTCGTTATCGCTGAGGTATGAGCCATAGATCAGCATGGTGCCGACTCCTAGTGATAGCGAGAAGAAGGCGCTGCCGAGCGCATCAATCAGCAGATCCCCCGAGAGTATTTTGCTGAAATCGGGGCGGAGATAGATCGAGAGTCCCTTCATCGCACCATCAAGGGTTAAGACATACAGCGACAGCACGACCAGGGTTGCAATGAGGATTGGCATCAAGCGCCGCGACCAGCGCTCGATACCATCCTCCACGCCACCCATGACCACTGACATGGTCAGGGCCATAAAAACACCGGTTAGCGTGAGATTGCGAGGCGTGCTGAAGGTGATGAGCCAATCGGCAGACTGCGTTAAGCCGATGGCCGCCAAAGGGTACGATGTGGCGAATCCCATCATCCAACCCGCAACGATCCCATAGAAACTCAAAATCAAACTGGCCGTGACGAGGCCGCCAATGCCGGTGAGCATGCCTATACGCTGTAGCCCGGCATGCTGGGGCAGGGCGCCCAGCGCTTGTGACATGTTGCGGTGAGTGTGTCGACCTATGAGCAGCTCCGCCATCAGCGCTGGATAGGCGAGGGCAAAAGCCAAGACGAGGTAGGTGAATAAGAAGGCGCCACCACCATTACTGGCCGCCTGAGTCGGAAACCCCCAGATGTTGCCGAGCCCGACAGCGGATCCTGCGGCTGCCAAAATAAAGCCTAACCGTGATCTGAATTCACCGCGTTGTGCCGCCAAGGGCGTGTCCTTTAAAAATGTTGTGCGACGCTCGCGATGGTACAGAATTCAGGCAGCAACGTGTGACTTTTCATCCCTCAAGAATGCCCTCAAGGGGCTTGGGATTGTGCGTCAGCGTGGTATGCTTCGCCGCCTTCGATCTCGTCCCCTTGCCCGGGTGGTGAAATTGGTAGACACAGGGGACTTAAAATCCCCCGATCATTGCGATCGTGCCGGTTCAAGTCCGGCTCCGGGCACCATACGCCAATCATCAAAAACATATAGTTAGATTTTTTGCAATTGGATTGATGATGACCCCATGGCTCGGTGACAGTGGCCAGAACGTTAGCTTGAAATCTCCGCTACCTGCGATTTAATAGCGCCAAAGGGGGTTCTCATGATTCGATCACTGATAACAGCTCAGCTTCTGAACCTTTTCATGCAAGTGGCGACCTTTCCTTTGGCTTTCGCGCAAATCGAGATGGCGCTTGATGACGTAATCGTCATTGACCCGGCGTTGTGCGAAGTTAATGACTTTACGCCACCAGAACCGATTCCGACGGTCTGCCAAAAGCATGCTGAGCTTGGTCAAACTAGGGGTTTTTTGAGTGATTATGGTGCTTGGTGTGTCGTTGCTATGGAGGATAAGACTGAGGCGGACATAAGAGCAGAGTGTGAGCAACCGATCGAAGACTAATCGGCAACGCTTTTTGTCCTGATGTTGCTTGCGGATGCTACTGGTCTGCTGAGCCACACTGCGTTGCCCCGCTGGTGCTAAGGGCTCCGGCCCGACTGAGTGTTTGACGCAGCGGGTGCGTGCTAACTTGTGTCGTCTATAGATATCGCGGTAACGCTTTAAGCGGTGTCGCGATGCTGAGCGATGCAGCGTCGGATCTAGCCCGCGAGGTCACAAGTCGTGCAACTTGCCACTCAAAAATCAAACGGGCGCTGCGGCTGCTCTCGCGCTTGCTGCAAGGGGTTTCCAAACAGGCATCGCTCGACCAGGGCGGTATCGAAGAAGGCGTGAAGCTCTTGAATTTTATCGTCCTTAAAACGAAAAATTTCACAGTAAGTCTGATGATACAGGTCGCCGGATAACGTTGGGCCACCTCCCTGCATGACCCCAACGCCGCCGTGTTCATCGACGCACATGATGCGCCACTTTTGGCTGAAGCGAACTTCGTCTGCGACTAATTGGCCCAGCAGTTTTTTGTTGATCATTTCACCTAAGCATTCTGCCTTGCCCTCGAGCTTACCGCTGACGGGCGTGGTCCCGACCATGTAATACACGACGTCCTCCGCATGCATGTCGCTGATGGTTTGCCAATCGCCTTCCTCCAGTGCGGTGTACCACTGTGTTAACAGCTGTCTGTTTCTTTCTGCGCTCATTCCGATTGGTCCTCGAACACACTCGTCATAGCACCACGTCAACGCGATACTTCAGTGATGGATTCTTACTCGTTTGGTTTACTCAGCCGGCCTTGCCAATCAACTCGCAACCATGATCTGAGATCGCGCTTTGCCGCCAGTTCTCGGCCTGTTCTTTGCCGTAGTCGTCAGCGAACGTTGTATAAAGTTCTTTCCAATCTCCACGCGCCATACCAAACCACCAGCCGGCATCGTAGGCTGCTTCGATTGTCTCCTGCTGCCGCCCCAGCGCTTCCGCAATGCCTTGCACGGCACGCCAGCGCGCCATATTGCCGCCGGCCTCGTATAGGCCCGAACAGGCCCCGAGTGTTTCAAAATCTGCCTCTGCCTGAGCCTCTAACGAGAGGACCCCTAAGGCGATGATCCAGTGTTTTGTCATAGTGCCACCACTATATACCCCCGGGTTTGTGTTTCAACTGAGCGGATTGCCGAGAGGACCACCTAATCCACGCGCAGGGTGATCTTGTGTTGGCGATGGTTAAGGGGGCGGGCTTTTAGGGAAGATTGGCTTTGCGGCAACACAGCCGCTAACTGGGGTATTCTATTGTCGTAATGACAATAATAATCAGGGGCTCAAAAGATAACGATGGATCAACTCAGAGCGTTGCGTTACTTCTGTAAAGTGGTCGAGACGGGCAGCTTCACCAAGGCGGCGGAGAGCTTCTCGGTGCCTGCCTCTTCCTTATCGCGACGCATTGCTGACTTGGAAAAGAGTTTGGGCGCAAACCTGCTCAAGCGCACGACCCGGGTCGTCCAAGTGACAGAGATCGGCAGGACTTATTATGAGCAGGTGCAGGATGTGTTAGCGCAGCTGGCATCGAGTGATGAGTCTGTCAGAGCTTATCAGGCCAGTCCTACCGGTACCTTGCGCATCAGCACGATGGTGACGTTTGGAGAGGAGATCTTAATGCCGCTGCTCGACGAGTTTAAACACCGTTACCCAGAGATTATTTTGGATGTGAGTTTCAGTGACGAGCTATCGACGCTGTCTCGAGACGAGGTCGATATCGCCATCCGAGGGGGCTATGCACCCAACGAGCGGGTCCAGGCGGTGCGTCTCATGGACAACGAATTTATCCCAGTGGCGTCGCCAGAATATCTGGCGACGAACGGTACTCCTAAAAAAGCCACCGACTTGCGTGCGCATCACGGGCTGTTTTTCCGAACGCCCCACGGGCCGTCGCCTTGGCTGTGTGAGCAGGACGGGCAGTGGCTCGATGTGTCAGGCAAGATCTTTTCGATCTCTAACAATGCCACTTGGCTGCGCGGGCAGGTGGCGTTAGGACAGGGCATCTGCATGGCGCCCAGATGGTTGCTCAAACAAGATTTACAGAGTGGGGTGGCGCAGGAGCTCATGATTAGGCCTCAGCTGCGAGTGAACCAAAATAAAGATATGGCCATATTCTTGCTGTATCAGAAGCAACAGTACCGCGTGCCGAAGGTTAAGGTGGCGGTGGATTTTTTGATTGACCGTATCCAGTCACAGGACTGAAGAAATTACCTTGTCGAATTGATCAGGGTGAGGGTATCGCTTAATCGATGACGAGACCCTCACCGGGATGAAAAACGTTACTCAGGGGCGGGCACGACCAGCACCTTGCCGTTTCGGCCGTCCTGCGCCGCGCGAGTTACCGCGGCTGTGATATCACTCACTGCGAAGCGCGAGTCTACATCGGCTGTGAGCACGCCGCTGGCAATCAGCGGAATGATCTTGCCAAAGGTGGCTTGTTTCTCGGCCAATGTGGCGCTCTCATACCACTTGGCCAGCCAAAAGCTGCGGTTACGAATATCCTTAAAGATTGCCATGCCTGTATTCAGGGTCGCTGCCTGTCCCGATAGCATGCCATAAGCGACTATTGTGCCGCCGTAAGCCAAGCTAGTGGTCAATCGGGTATAGGTCTCACCGCCCACCGGGTCGAGGGCCAGCGCAACCGGTTCGCCACCGGTCGCCTCGGCGATCTGCTCGGCGAGGTCTGGCCCGTCAATCAAGACCACGTCAGCCCCCTTGGCATAGAGTTGCTCGGCGAGTCCTTCACGGCGCACGACATTAACCGTTTTAATGCCGCGTTGCTTAGCGAGCTGAATGACGTAACCACCAACGGCAGAGTTGGCGGCACTTTGGACAATCCACTGACCGTCACTGAGTTCAACAAAATCGTTCAGCATTAACAGTGCCGTGACGGGGTTCACTACTGACATACCCAGCTGCTCAATCACCTCTGGCGCCAATGGTCCCAAGTCGGGCAGCGGGAGAAAGCCTGCCTCAGGCGCGACCACCTCATCGCTCCAGGTGCCACCCCCTAAAATCAGGACTAACTGGCCTTCCTTGAGGGTGCCTGCCTCGGGCGTCACTTCAACGACTCGCCCCACGCCCTCGCTACCGGCTTTGGCGGGCAAAACCGCAGCAACACCATACTGACCTGCAATCTGTAACAGGTCTGAGGGGTTAATCGGCGCCGCTAGTACGCGCACCCTCACTTCGCCACTCTGCAGTGCTTGAGGTGCGGCGGCTTTGACCGTGAGTACGTCAGCGGGATTACCAATTTCATTAAACTCAGCGTACAGCCGCATGATTGGTGCCGCGTCTTGGTGTTCACTGTGGCCATCTGCCTGCGACAGGGCAGCCAAGCCCAAAAACATCGCGGCTGTCGTGATGAGTGAAAAAGTTTTCATAGTCTGATCCCAGTATTGATTGTTTATGTTTTTTTCCCACAGCATCGTCTGTGATGCCGTGGCGCTAACCGCTTACGCCGGCTGATCAGGCGCTTGATGCGTCTCTTGCTCAAACCATCGGCCCAGGTAGATCCCCACCATCGCCCACAATGCCGCGATACCGGCGCCCACTGCGGCTACGGCCGCCAAACCAAGGCCCAGTCCCTGGGTCAGGCCAGTAAACGCCCAAGCCATCAGCATATCGCCGCCTCGATAGGCGACGATGTCGATAACGGGTTTAGCTTTAAAGCGCGTTTCTCTGTCGACTCGGGTAAAAAGCACCTCACGAGCCGGTCTGGTGACAGCGTAGTTGCCCGCACGCCTGATGACTTGTAGCGCTATTACGGCGCCGAGAAACGGCGAAATCGCCACGATGATTAGGCCTGTGCAAATCATCACGGGGATTAATGCAATGGTTACCGGCATGCCAAATTTCCCAACGAGTCGTCCGGTCGCGAACAGTCCCACCGCGATGGACAGTACGTTGACCGCGAGATCCATCTGCGCCCAGATCGCTGTTCGCTCTGCGCGGTTGAGTTCAGCCAGTAAGTTTTTCAATTCAAAATAGACGAACGAACTGATGCCTGTGTACAGCAGGATAAATAGGCCAATGGCCAGCAGGTAGGGGTTCGAGATAAATAAAGTGAACCCCGCAAATGGGTTACCGCCAATTCGCGCAGGAATGGTTGTCGCCGCCGATGCTTTGTTGCCAAGGTCTGATGCTTTGAGGGCCTGTAGGTAAAAAATAAGGGGGATAGGCAATAGCAGCAGTGCACTGGCGAGCAGTAATAAGGTGTCGGTGCCCAAGTACGCCGAGAAAAAAGAAGGGATCGAGGGTCCAACCAGTCCGCCGACACTCGCGCCCGCCGCTATGATGCCAAATAGCCGGCCCGCCTGCTCTTTATTGAACAGTTCCGACATAAAACTCCAGAATACTGAGATATGGAAAAGGCTAAAAACGCTGACCCAGACATAGAAGGATTTGTCGATCAGCGTCCGATCGTTGATGGTAAGTGCGAGGGCATAGAAAAATAAGAACGTGAGTGCAAAAATACCGTAGGTGGCGGGTACCAAGAGACGGAGTGGGAATCGCGCCACCAATGCGCCATACAGCGCAACGACCGCGGTGCTGATGAAGAAGTTGAGGGTCCACAACCAACTGACCTCCGCATCGCTCCAATCACTGGCCATGGCGTCTCGTACCGGGCGCAGGATGTAGTAAGCGGACATGAGTAGCACGACAAACAGAAACGAGCCGACAACGGCTTTTATTTCATGCCCTTGAACGTTGGCCATAGTGCCGAGTAGCTGGGAAATGCGGTTGCGCTTGGTCGTATCCATTGCTTGTATTGCGCTCGCATGATGGTGTTGGGCTGGCACTGTTTGGTGCTTCTCCCTCGGTCGAGACGGGGCGCCCTTAACGGAGGCATGATTAGACCCCGTTCGTTTAGCGATATAAAGAGATGCTTTAGCATTTCTTTGTTGTTTTTAAAGCAATAATAGCGACGATCCCTTTCGGAGCCGCGGCCATTATGGAGAGGGCAGTTTTCCCGACAATGAGCGGCAGCGTTTAGCTGGTAGCCGCGCTGAACCCGCGCGGCGATTAGACAGAAACGGCGTCATGGAGTTGTGTTACCACGCACGACGAGTGATGGAGTGCCGATGGCTGATGGCTCGTGATGGCAAGCGGGCTGGGTAACCGAATAAAACCCTGCTTATTAATTGTTAGTCGGTTAAGCGTTATCGGGCATCGAAACCCCGCTTTAGCAGGCGTGGATGAAGTAGCCAGTCAATTCGTCGCGTCTGTCCACACGACCGGTTGATTCTGAGGAGGGTATACCGCCGTCTAAATACCAGTACACTTACGCCCGATCACGACAGCGTGCATCACCTAATCACACAAGAGAGGAAATCGAATGTTCAGTCACATCATGATCGGTGCTAACGATATCGAGGCTTCAAAGAAATTCTACGATGCCGTGCTTGGCGCACTGGGTTGTAAGGAAGGCGTTATGGATCCCAAGGGCCGTTGTTTTTACTTTCATCAAGGGGCTATTTTCGGACTGAGCGTACCGATCGACGGAAACGCTGCAACACACGGTAACGGCAGCACGATTGGTTTTAACGTCGAGAGTCCTGAGCAAGGCGACGCTTGGCATGCCGCGGGCGTGGCCAATGGGGGTGTCACTTGCGAAGACCCTCCCGGCGTCCGTGAGGCGGACGCGATGTATCTGGCTTACCTCCGAGATCCAGCGGGCAATAAGATTTGTGCATTGAAGCGCATGGGCTGATCACTGTGCAGTCGCACGCATGCTCAGAAGGCGTGTGGCTGCGGTTAAAAAAGGGTATGGCTGCGGTTAAAGAGCGTGACGTTACGCTCTGCGGCGGCCCACCAACCCTCTGCACAAGGTCAGAGCGGGGTAAAAAGCAGGAGCTCGACGGTTGAAAGGACCGAGTAGAAGCGCGTTACTCGCCTTTTAAGCGTGCTATCGCATCACTGGCTGTCGAAGTGCCTGTTATCAAAGTACTCTTTCTCGAAGTAACAGTTCGCCGTTGTGGCGCGTTTAAGGATAGTCAAATGATGAAAAATAAAGTGACATCTGTTGTTGGCGCCTTGGTGGCGTCTGTCTTTTTGGTTGCCGCGCAGGCCGACAACTACGAGCTTCAGGCCACCGTTGATACGCCCGATCTCGCTTTCGAATCAGAGACCGATATCGGCCTGTGGGCGCGCTACCACTTTGCGATTCATACCGAAGACTTTGATACCACGCGTGAATTTTATCGCCGCCTCGGCTTTACGGATGGGATCACTGGATTTCCGTTGACGAACACCCATGCGATGGCCCGGGCATTGGGAATGTTTGATGTGTGCCAATATGAGCTAGAGAAGGGTGAGGTGCTCCTGTTCCCCGGTGCCGACAACACGACTGGTATTGATCTACTGCAGTGGCATAAGCCGTTTAACCCAGAGCCGCCCTATGCAATGCCGAACCATCTCGGAATGGCCTACGCCACTTTGATGACGACCGACTTATCAGCTGACGTTGCCTTGCTGAAATCTCATGGCGTGACGTTTCTAAGCGAGCCGTATGGCGCGCCGGGGAATCGCTTTGTGTTTATGAGAGATCCAGATGGGGTGTATTTGAAGCTCGAGGAGAGTCCCATACCTCGCGGGTCAGCTAGCCAAGACACAACGCACATCGTGGGCATGCCCTACATTGGTATCAACGTGAGCAACGTGGATCACTCCTTAGCGTTTTATAAACAGTTCGGTTACACCGAAGTGCGCTTGATCAACGAGCAAACCCTCAGTGCTGAGGAATCTGCGGCCTGGGGCTTTGATCAACCCGTGCGTTATCGTGGTGCCGATGTGACCATTAATCGAGGGGATCGACACCGGCTTCGCCTGCTCCAATGGATAACGCCTTTTAATCCAGAACCAGCGTACCCAGCGCCCATCAATCACAAAGGAATCAATCGACTGGCTTTGACGGTGCCGAACGTGGAGCGGGCCATGCGTATCCTCTCTGAACAAGGGGTTCCTTTTCTATCAGAGATCGCGCCGTGTTGCTCTGGCCAAGACAGTGACACCGGCGGGATCGTTCATGCGATTGACCCTGACGGTGTTTTTTTAGAGCTGGTGGGGGATTTGACCCCACGGCCAGTGCCACCGCAGCCTGAGCAGTGTCCGCCCTTGGAAATACGCTATCCACAGTCTTGAATGTTAGCGCTGTGCTGACGTGCTGAGCTTGGCGGTGGTGACGAGCGGTGCTTAGGGTGTTTCCGATGGCGCGATAATGGGTGTCAGGTAGGCGCTAACATGCCTCGATAGCGGTGAAGAGTCTGCGCCATCGCAATAGCACCTCCCGGGCGTGTTTTCCAGCCCCTGATGCTATGGCTTTGCCTGAGCTAGCACAAACACGTAAGGTCACAGACCGATAATAAGAGGGAGCAGAGTATGTTTTTTCAGCGCGTGTTAGGCCTTGCTTTACTGTGTGCGTCGCCGGCTTTGATGGCCGAAGACTGTGAGTACTCAGAGTGGGGCCGCGACGATCAAATAGGCGCGGCGAATCGGATTACACCAGAGCGAACTATAGCCGCTGCATCATTGGTTAAGACGGGCGCCAGTCATCCACTGGGCATCGTGATCACACCCGGCATGCCCGCGTATCCGCCGCGGTATACACAGTTACAGGTGGTTCAACCTGAGCATCAGTATCGAACGGATGCGTCGCATAAGCTGGGCTGGAAAATCAGCGCCAACGACGACCTGGTGCAAATGTGGTTAGGCACGGGCCCGCAGATTGATGGTCTGGGGCACCTTGGTGAGGATGGCGAGTTCTACAATTGTCATCAGGGTAAAGATTTCGCCGCGATTACGGGCCTGACGAAGCTGGATATCAGCCAAATTCCACCCATGGTCGCACGCGGCGTGCTCATTGACGTCGCGAAACACCTCGGCGTCTCCCATTTGTCGGCTGCTCAGCCTATTTCCACCAAAGTCCTTCAAAGCGCCATGACAGAGCAAAACATTACGGTGGGTGAGGGTGATGTGATACTCCTTCACACGGGTTATACCGATGCCTTTTTGGAGGCCGATCCCCAGCTATGGGGCAGCACGATACCGGGCATCACAAACGACGCGGCTCGGTTCTTGGCTTCTCTAAAGCCACTTGCCGTGGGGGCAGATACTTGGGGGTTGGGCGCTGTACCGCCCGCCCCAGGCGATAAGGTGTTTTATGATCACGCTATTTTGCTCAAGCAAAATGGTATTTATATTCTGGAGACGATGAATACGGGGCGCCTTGCAGCGGAAGCAGTGAAGGAATTTATGTTCGTGCTCGGGCAGGCTCGACTCAAGGGAGCGGTACAGATGGTGATCAACCCCGTAGCAATGTGGTGATCTCATTGTGACCACGACCGACGCGCTCTCACCATTTCATCTCGCCATCCCGGTAAGTGACTTGCAGACTTCGTTGATGTTTTACGAGGATATGTTGGGCTGTGGGCGTGGGCGTGAATCAGCTGATTGGGTCGATCTAAATTTTTATGGGCATCAATTGGTATTGCATCGGGTCTCAACCGCAGAAGGCCCCTCTGCTAGCAACCCGGTTGATGGTGAGCAGGTTCCCGTGCCGCATTTTGGGGTCGTGCTGCCATGGCCCGACTTTGAGTCGCTAGCGGAGCAGCTTGCGTCTCAGGGAGCGGTGTTTGAGATCCCGCCCACCACGCGTTTTGCGGGCAGGGTGGGAGAGCAGCGCACGTTCTTTTTAAAAGACCCCAGTGGCAACTGCTTAGAGTTCAAAGCGTTCAGAGACCCAAATCGACTGTTTGCTGCCGATCTGGAGGCATACCAGTAGCGATGCGAGTCACGCTCTCGATATCGCGAAGCGGCTCCGAGTGAAAGCTGTCTCGTTGTCCGACGAGAACCCTGCAAGCTCATGCTACCCTTTACGACTTTACTCACCCGTAAGTGACCGTTATGAACCGAGATGCCGTCTTCAACATGTTGCAGATGCAGCACCGCATGAATAATCGAGTCCATGCCGACTGGATATCGCAACATTTTGAGTGGTATCGGGCCGTGTGGATCGAGTGCGCCGAGTTGATGGATCATGTCGGGTACAAATGGTGGAAAAAACAAACGCCTGAGTGGGAGCAAGTCAGGTTGGAGGTCGTGGATATCTGGCATTTTGGGATGTCTGCACTGTTCCAGCCCGAGCAGGACTTGTCTGATCTTGCCGATCTGATCGTCTCAGAGGTGGCTGCTGCAGGAGTCGGAGATGTGGATATTCATAGTGCGACTGAGGCGTTAGCGCGGTCATCCCTTGAGACCCAGAGTTTCTCATTGCGTCATTTCGTAGCGCTTATGCAGGCTTGTGACTTGTCGTCAGCTGAGTTGTATCGACATTACGTGGGCAAGAATGTACTGAATTTTTTCCGGCAGGATCACGGTTATCAGGAAGGCACTTACATCAAGCAGTGGCAAGACAGAGAAGACAACGAGCACTTATCGGAAATCTTAGCGTTGCTGGATGCGGACGATCCCCAGTTCCCCGATGCGGTCTATGACGCGTTAGCGCAGCGCTACCCGGGGCAGTGATGAGTCAATTCGAAGAGCGATTTTTTAAAACGGACGACGGGCTGACGTTGTACTGCAGGGACTATGCCGCACCGACTCCGTCAGCAGCCACCGTGGTCTGTTTGCACGGATTGAGCCGAAACAGCCGCGATTTCCAAGACCTCGCTCCCATACTGAATCAGCATTTTCGCGTGTTGGTGCCGGAGCAAAGAGGACGCGGCCGGTCTGACTATGACACAGTTCCGAGTCGCTACAATTTAATGCAGTACGTTCATGACACTTACGCCATGCTGGTTGCGTTTCAGTGCGATAGCGTCTCAGTCGTCGGTACGTCTATGGGCGGTCTTATGACCTTTGCTCTGAATGCGTTGCATCCCCAGTTGATCCAGCGAGCCGTTATTAATGATATTGGTCCAGACATTGCCGCCGCCGGGCTCGAGCGCATTCAGTCCTACGTGGGTGTCGCAGGGCCTTTTGATGATTGGGACGAAGCGACCGCTTACGTTAGGTCAGTGAGTGAGTCGATCTTCCCGGATTGGCAGCCTGCGCAGTGGGCAGCCTTTGCGCGGCAGTGCTATGTCGAGCAGAGCAATCAGATCATTGCTGATTACGACCCCAAGATTAGTGAGGCGCTGTCGCAGCAAGACACTGGGGCAGAGAGCAGTGCACTGTGGTCGCTTTTCGAAACGTTGCGGGATGTGCCATTGCTGTTAATAAGAGGCGCCCTGACCGATTTATTGTCGGAGGCTTGCGTGCAATCAATGCAAGACCGCGCCACGCGTCTTGAGCTACTAACGGTGCCCAACGTGGGGCACGCACCCATGCTGACCGAGGAAGCAGTCCCGGAAGCGATCATGGCGTTTTTATCGCAGTAGCGTGCGACACGCCCTCTGTCTCGCTATTGTTGGCGTCAGAGGCCCTAGTGACCGATACGCATTGCCCCTAGGAAATCTCGCTTACCTAGAGGTGTGCCTAACGCCCTTAAGATCGAGTAGGTCGTGGTGGCATGAAAGTACAGATTAGGCTTTGAGAATGACGCCAGAAAGTGATCTGTTGTGAAGGGTATTTCCGTGTCGCCTAATCGAAAGATCATCTCTTGACCGGATAGCTGTGCAGCCGAATCAGGCGTTTCTGCACGCATACCCTCAATGGCTTCATCAATGAGCCCACAGAGCCCTTCGTAGTCGATGCCGGGTTTGCTCGGCGGCGGTGTGAACACGCCGGCCCGCATGCCATTCACTGCGCCAAGGGAGTGATGCCAGATTGAAATCACCTGAAAACTGAAGGGCAGCATCGTCTCATGAAGTCGATAGTCGACGATTTCGGAGAGGGGTATGCCAGCGCTGTCAGCGTGTTGTTGGCCTTTTTTAAGTACCTCGGCGGTACTGTCGAGCATCTGCTCATAGCACTTGATGCTGGCATCATAGAAAGAAAGCTGCATGGTGTGTCCTTATTGAATTAGTCTTTAAAAATAGGCGTGGGGGTTAAGTCGGTATAGTCGAAATCGGTCAGGCTTTGGTCGATGCTGCTGGCGAGACGAAAGTCTCTCTCGGTGACGCCGTCGGCGTCATGAGAGGATAATCGTATTTGCACAGTGCCATACACGTTATACCAGTTGGGATGGTGGTCCTGCGCCTCGGCGTGTTGGGCAATGAGGTTCATAAAGCGCCATGCTTCTGCGAAGGTTTTAAATTGGATGTCGCGAGCAAGCCAGGGCGCGGTCAGCTGCCACCCTGGATGACGTGCCATCTGTTGCGCTAGGTCTTCAGTAGATAGCTTGCTCATATTGGGCGTCTCTTGAGAATCACACCGGACTCGAGGTGTTCGGTATAAGGGAACTGGTCAAAAAATGCCAGTGCCTCAATGCTATGGGTCTTGTTTAGTTCAGCCATATTTTCGATCAGCGACTTCGGGTTACAGCTGATATAAAGAATGCGGGCAAAGCCCTTGGCGAGGCCAAGCGTATCGCTATCGAGGCCGGCTCTGGGTGGGTCCACCAGGAGGGTTTCGAATTCAAAGCTACTCAGAGGCTCTCTCAGGGCCGCAAGACGCCGAAACGGTCGATCGCCAGCCATCGCTTGACTCATTTCGGCGGCAGACAGTCGCGCCAGCTCCAGGTTGCTAATGTGATTGGCGGCGGCGTTGTGTGTGGCGGCGGCGGTGGCGCGTTTACTCAGTTCAGTAGCAAGTACCCGCCGAAATCGGTGCGCCAGTGGCAGCGTAAAGTTGCCTACGCCACAGTACAGCTCTAACAGGTCGGTGTGGCAGGGTGGGGTATGGGCCAGCAACCACTCGATCATGTGTTGATTAATACTGCCGTTGGGCTGGGTGAAACACTGCTCTGGTTGGCGATATTCATAGGTATTACCCCGAATGTGTAGACTTTCGTCAACCCAGTCTTTGCCGATAATGATTTTTTGCTTGCGGCTCCGGCCGATAAGGTCGCAATTGAGCTGTTCCGCGAGTGCTGTCGCTGCGGATTCCCACTCAGCATCGAGGGGGCGGTGGTATGCCAATGTAATCAGTAGGTTACCGCTACAGCTTGATAAAAATTCGACCTGAAATAAGCGCTGCCGTAGCGTGGAAGAGCCCTGTAGAGACTGCCGCAGCACGGGCATGCAGTCAGTGATGCGCGAGGCAGCAATAGGGAAGTCACTGATCACAATGGGTTCTTTCGGTTTGCCCGGAGGAAACATGACGTAATCTAATGCGTCGCCGTCGTGCCACATTCGAAACTCGGCCCGTAAACGATACCCCAGTGGTGGCGAAGCATAGAGCGTCGGTTCGGGTGGCGCAAAAGGGGCAAACAATCGAAGGGCTCTGCCGACCTTTTCTTCAAATAGTCTCTGGTACTGGTCCGGTTGTGCGGCGCTATTGTGCATGGCGAGTATTAGAGGCAGTGCTTGGGTTTGGGGAGCCCGGCAATACGACTCCCAATTCTCGCAGGGGAGCCTGGGAACAATGTCATTAAATAATGACTATTGCCTTTTTCAGCGCCTAGATGCGTTTTCACGTAGTTCACCAGTGCTCGATTCGCCGGTGAATCGCCAAAGTCTGCGTAGAAGTTGCGCAGGAGGGTGATGATCTCCCAATGGTGCTCGGTCAGCACGATATTTTCCGCACGGGCAAACTCATGCCCTAACGCGGTGGTCCACTCTTTGCAATCAAGGAGAAAACCATTGTCGTCACAGAGATCATCGAGCGCTTGTGTGCTGACCATACATCAGCCCCAGGTCATCGAGTGGCGATGAGCAATGACCAGACGAACCCACTCGTCCACTGTGATGCGCTCGGGCTCGAGCGGTTGGTCTTTTGCGTTAGGGTCTGCGGAGTCCAGTACTTTCACCGAGCAGGGTAGGTGAGTCAGTGAGCGGATGAAGGCGTCATTCGCCGCGTCGTCGAGTAACAGCAAAGTGTCATGTTTAGTGAGCAGTGCTGCGCAGTCACGATACAAAGCAGGGTTATGGAGTAGGTGCAATATCATCAGTAATTGATCACGACATGTGCCTCGCCGGCCGCGGCAAGCCACTCCTTATGAGACATTGCCGTGACGTGCAGGTCATCTCTGAAAGCGCCTTGTGAAGTTGCCCCATCCAATACGTAAACCGAATCGATGTCATAAAAAGGGGCTGAGCCCAGCAATCGATAGAGCGGGTCTTCTGCGTCGGTAGTGTGTGTCACCAAGTCCACACCGCCACCGGCGAAAACCAGCGTCACACGTTGACCGAATGCCCCAGCGGCTAGCGCAAGGTCCAACCCAGCTTGCAGGGCAGCCCTATCATGCCATCGGGATCACCAGCACTTATCGGGGCGCCTCCTGCGAGGGTGATGAGCCAAGACTTTCGGTTAGACAAAAGACACCAGCCTGTCGGCATTCACTGCCGCTTCAACCAACGCGCCCAACCCGGCGATAACGAAAGGTTCAGGTACCGAGAGTGCGGATGCCTCCACCGCTTGACTGCAAAGTAGTAATTCGGCGCCGGTGAGCGTTGCGAGTTGCCGCCATCGAGGCAGCGTTTGGTTATTCACTGCTGCGGACACCCCCGCGCCTTGAAAAAAGCACTGCTTAATCTCGTGTCCTTGATCCACAGCGGACTGAATAAAATCGTGAATCCGCTCGCACTGATTGGGAGCGGTACCCGGGGTACGAATGATGAGGGAAATTTCCACGGCTTATAAATGAAAAACCCCGACGATGCCGGGGTTATCCAATAAATCGACAGGGCTCAGTCGTCACCGCCGGTAAAGACCGCAATGAGGTGCAATAAATGCATGAACAAGTTGAAAATGCTCAGATACAAACCCACGGTGGCTCTAATGTAGTTGGTCTCGCCGCCGCTGATGATGCGGCTGGTATCAAACAGGATCAGCCCCGCCATAATCATGACGACTACGGCCGAGAGTGTCAGCGAGAGCGCCGGGATGTTTAAGAAGAGGTTCGCAATCATCGCAACGACGGCAATGACCAGCCCGGTCATTAAAAAACCACCCAAATAGGAAAAGTCTTTTTTACTCGTCAGCGCATAAGCCGAAAGCGAAAAGAAGACCAAGGCCGTGCCGGCCAGCGCCTGCAGGACGATGGTCGGTCCATTTTCTAGCGCGAGATAGAAGGACAGGGTGGGTCCAATAGAGGCGCCCATCACACCAGTGAATGCAAAAATGGCGGGAAGGCCTTTGGCTGAGTCAGCCATCTTGTGAACGACAAACAGCAACCCGAAGCCGACGAACATGAGCACAAGGCCCGCCATGGGCGGTACGCCGACTGCGACAGAGATCGTGGCTGACAGTGCGCTGAACGCCAGTGTCAGGCCGAGTAACCAGTAGGTGTTACTCAATACTTTATTCGTTTGAGCAATACTTGCCGTGGGGTCAAGTGTTGCCGTGCCGGTGTAGAGGGGCTTGTCACTCATTTTGCTTTGCCTCGTAATGTATTCTGTTTCGCCATAATAGAGCCAGAGACGCCGTAATCCAAGTGCACCGCCATCCTTTCGCCCTGATAGGGCGGGGTAGAAATCTGACTGTTCAGGGCCTTAGAGTGCTGAGTCGCTATGGGTATGAAACGTCACCGATACCGTTGCACTGATGGAAAGCTGGCCAGGTTCGTAGCGAGGGGGCGCTCGATCTGCCTCCATCGCCATAACGCCTCCACGAGTTTGCGCTCTGAGCAGGGGCATGGGTCTGTTACCGGTGCTGATCGTCTCAGGCGCTCCTAGTGTCGTGCCCGCGGCGATCGCTAGCGCCAGCGCGTCCGCTTTAGCGTGATCAAACGCCAGTGTCAGCGCCTGCTTTCTCGCGGCTTCTGTTTGGGAGCTGCCAAACTGTGGTGGCGCAACACTGCTCGCGCCCGCACTCGTCAATGTTTGCAGCGCCTCCCCAAGCGCAGAGAGCTCAAGCAGTTTAAACGACAGGTCGCGGGTGGCCTGGTAGCCTTGAAATTCTTGCTGATTGGTCGCCGAGTTCCAGCGATACTGTGGTTGTATGCGCAGTCGCCCCGCGTCGATCGATTGCTCGTCTCTCGGCAGTGTACTGATTGCCATCAACAGCGCTGCCATCTTCTTGTCCGCAGTGGATTGTGCCAGCGCCGCGGTCTGCGCATCGACCATCACCGATGCCGCCAAAGTGGCAAATTCGGCTTCGATGTCGACGGTGCCGGTGCCCTGAACTGAAATGATTTGCGCCCGTGCAGTCATCGGGATCAGTAGCGCCATCATGATGATGGGGGGCCATACATTACGTTTGTACATGGTGCTTTCTCCTGCGCACTGGGTTGTCTGGTTATTTGACCGGTGGCGCTACGATCGGTTCCTATCCCGGTATTACCGCACAGTCCTGACGGCGCGATCCCCGTCTCTTGAGGTCGTCGCATGCCACGCGTCCGGTGTGCGCGCCAGCTCAGTGACAGGTTAAATGACGCCTCTCATTGTAATTGATAGCTAACTGATGGTGCGCCGCGCCAGCGTAATATGACCGGTAAAAGTCGCCGATTGCCCCTGCGACGAGCATCGCCGTGTCCCAGTCGATAACGGTTGGCGAAATCGAGTGAATATCGATCCTAATCGCTCAGTGGTTTAGGTACCATGACAGGTCAGTCACCGTAGCAGGAGCACCTCATCATGATCGAGACCCCATTGACCCTTCCCTGCGGTGCGAGGATCACGAATCGCATCTGTAAGGCTGCCATGACGGAAGGGCTGGCTGATCCTGCCGGGCGACCCAACGAGGCATTGAACCAACTCTACGGGCTGTGGAGTGACGGGGGTGCCGGGCTGTTGTTATCGGGTAATGTTCAAATAGATGCACTCCACCTTGAGCGCCCGGGCAACGTCGTAGTCGAGGATGAGCCCACAGAGATGATGCAGCAGGCACTGGCCGCTTGGGCAGCCGCCGGCACGCGCGCGGGTAATCACTTTTGGGCGCAAATCAGTCATGCGGGAAGACAATGTCAAAAAATCGTTAATGCGCATCCTAAGGCGCCGTCTGCGATTAAGTTGGGTCTGCCCGGTGGGCAATTTGGGGAGCCAATACCCATGACGGAAACGGACATCGAGTCGGTGATCGAGGGCTTTGCCCGCTGTGCAAAGGTCATGATCGCGGCGGGGTTTACTGGGGTGCAACTGCATGCGGCGCATGGCTACTTACTGTCACAGTTTCTCAGTCCGCGCAGCAATCAACGCACGGATCAATGGGGTGGGTCGCTGGAAAATAGAGCACGGCTGTTACTCTCATGCGTGTCGAGAGTGCGCGCCGCAATCGGGCCCAGCATTCCGATCTCTGTAAAGCTCAACAGCGCTGATTTTCAGAAAGGCGGTTTTGATTTTTCCGAAAGTGTGCAGGTGGCTAAGTGGTTAGAAGCCGCATCGGTCGATCTGATTGAGATCTCAGGGGGCACGTACGAGCAGCCGCGATTGCTCAATTTAGAGGGGATGGAGCCAGTAGAAGAGCAAGCAGTGGCGTCCTCGACACGTGCTCGCGAGGCTTACTTTGTGGACTTTGCCGAAGCGATGCGGCGGGAGGTATCCATTCCTTTAATGGTCACGGGTGGGCTTCGGCGGCTGGACGCGATGAATAGGGCCCTAGAGACGGGTTGCGCCGATATGATCGGTATTGGGAGGCCCCTCTGCGTGGTCACTGACGCACCTGCAAAGCTGCTTTTAGGTCTTGAGGAATTACCCCGTTTTGAGGATCAACTCTCGCTTTTGCCGCGTGGTCTTGGCTTTCTTAATCGAATCAAAACCGTTCGCACCATCAGCGCCTTTGCAACGCAGTACTGGTTTTACGAGCAAATTGCGGCTCTGGGCCTGCAGGGCGAACCCAATGTGTCGATGGGCGTCATGTCTGCCACCACGGCCCAGACAAAGGCAGCCAAAGTCTGGCTTGCCGCTCGCAGCGAACTACTCGAATCAGCATGAATCGCTCAGCCAGCCATCGGTTGCATCGTCGTCGTTGCCGGCTAACGGCCACCAAGCTGCTGCCCTGTGCCTTGGCACTCGTGGGAGTGTTCAGTGCGGCGAGCCTTAGCACTGTTGCCGAGAGCAGTGCGACTGATAATGCAGCGCTTCGTGACAGCCTTGCTCATGCGGCGTTGCTGCGGGACAGAGCGTTGTCGGGGAGTCAGGCGATGGCGATAGTGACCTCACTGACAACAGAGGTCGGCCCGCGACTCGCAGGCAGCGCTGCAGAGGCGCGCGCTAGAGAGTGGGCGGCCACAATACTGGCGGACTTGGACTTGCAGCCAATCCGGACAGAGGGCTTCGAGATGAGCGCCTGGCAGCGCCATTCGGAGCACGCCGAGGTGATCATGCCATTTCCACAGCCACTGGCTGTGACCGCGCTTGGCGGGTCAGTGTCGACCCCCGCGGCTGGGCTAACGGGTGAGGTGGTGTTGTTCGATTCATTAGCGGCGCTGAGGGCTGCGCCCCGAGAGGAAGTAGCGGGCAAGATTGTTTACGTGGGCCACACGATGCAGCGTACCCAAGATGGCTCTTCCTATGGCTACTTTAATCCGGTCCGCACTGCAGGACCCAGTATTGCGGCAGGGAAAGGCGCGTTGGCCTACTTGCTGCGATCAATTGGCACCGACAGCCACAGACTTCCGCATACGGGATCGCTTCGTTACACAGAGCATGCCCCGCAAATTCCTGCGCTCGCGTTATCGAATCCCGACGCTGATCAAGTTGAACGGATACTGGCAGACGGTGGTGGGTTGGTGGTGAAGCTTCTCGTTGAGACATCGCTGATCCCAACTGCTCAATCGGCCAATGTCATTGCGGAGATTCGAGGGCATGCCGCGCCAGAGGAGGTTGTGGTCATTGGCGCGCATCTCGATAGCTGGGATCTTGGAACCGGTGCGGTGGATGATGGTGCCGGGGTTGGGATTACCATGGCGGCGATGGCATTGATCAAAGAAGCGGGCCTAGTGCCTCGCCGAACTATCCGACTAGTACTGTGGGGCGCAGAAGAAGTCGGATTACTAGGGGCGCTGGCGTATCGTGACCAACACCGAGCCGAGCTGGCAAACCATGTTATTGGCTCCGAGAGCGATTTTGGGGGCGGGCGGGTTTGGAAGCTCACCGCCGACAGTCGATCAGACGCGGGGGATCAATTAGTGGCCCACATGGCAGACCTTTTGGCGCCACTCGGTATTGCGCCGGGAAGCAACAAGCAGCCGGGTGGCGGCCCTGACCTGATGCCGTTGGTGTCAGTGGGAGTTCCGACCCTGCGGCTGCACCAAGACGGTCGCGATTATTTTGATCTCCACCATACGGCAGATGATACGGTGGACAAATTAGATGCGGCTTCGCTGGATCAAAATGTTGCGGCGTTTGCCGTAGTTACATGGCTTGCTGCGAATAGCGATGTTGCCTTTAGAAAAGCACCCTAGGGATAGTATAGTTTCACGAGGGCCGCTCGCTTGCCGGGGCTCTTATCTATATCGATTATTGAGAGTGAACAGCATCATGAAAATGTTTTTTTTAAGGTATGAACCCTCCTCCTTGGGTGCCACCAACTTGTTGCTGCGATGCGTGGCGATCGCCCTCATAGTGGCCTTAGCGGGATGCGCAGACAAGCCCACCTACGAGATCGATTACGACCAAAAATTTACCTTTTCGCAATACCAAAGCTATCGATGGTATGACGACGACCATGCCTCGAGAGAGAGTCAATATCGCCGCCAGAACAGCAGTGATCAGCAGGTCCGCTCGGTGGCCAATGCAGAGCTGACGACGAGAGGGTTTAAGGAGACGACGCGAGGTAATGCCGATTTTTGGGTGAACTACCACGTCACCAAGCGACAGACTCAAAAAATAACGGGCCAAGAACAGGGTATGCACGGTGGGGTGGGCGTGAGTAATTATGGCAAGTCTGTCAGCGTCGGTTACTCCTCTGGCCCCTCCGTCAAAACCTACGAAGATGGCACTGCCGTCTTTGATGTGATCGATATTCGAACCAATAAAATTGTTTGGCGAGGTGTTGCCGAGGGTAGGTTAAAAAATAAGATGTCTTATGCCGACAAGCAGGAGCTCAGAGCCACGGTACTTCATGAGCTGCTGAGTGCCTTTCCGCCGCAATGACCACGGCGCAAAATCAACGGTAAAAGACTGATCGTCGCACACGGTGCACCGGCTGTTGGCATATGAGCCGTCCTGATTGGATAGCGGTGAGCAGCTCTACCGGTTTGGGGGTTTCAATCCATTAGTCACATTCACACGAATCAAGTTTTGAGGTAGTCGAGATGGGTCCATTCAACGATGTCAAAGTATTAGACCTCACCAGTATGGTGTCGGGCCCGGTGGCCGCAATGATGCTGGCTGATCAAGGTGCAGATGTGGTGAAGGTTGAGCCGTTGCATGGAGAGCAGATGCGTCATATTGGGCCAAAGGTCAACGAGATTACGCCGGCCTTTTTCTCTTGCAACCGCGGTAAGCGCTCGATATCGCTCGATTTAAAATCGGAGGAGGGCCGCGCTGTTTTAATGAAGCTGGTAGAAAGTGCAGACGTGCTGATTCAAAATTTTCGGCCCGGTGCGATGGAACGTATGGGCTTTTCGGAACCGATTCTCAGAGAGCGCAATAGCAGGCTGATTTATGTCTCCATTAGCGGTTTCGGTGAGGAGGGGCCCTATGCCCACAAACGCGTTTACGATCCCGTGATACAAGCACTGTCGTGTGCTGCGGATATTCAAGCAGATCGGGCCACAGGTCGGCCCCAAATGTTCCGCATTATCGCTGCGGATAAAGTCACTGCGCTGACGGCGGCCCAAGCTATCAGTGCTGCGCTCTATGCTCGCGAACGTACTGGTGAGGGGCAGCATATTCGCCTGTCGATGCTGGACGCGATGCTGAGCTTTTTTTGGCCCGAGGCGATGGCGGGTTTAACTTTTGCTGAAAAAGAATTCGATGTCACGCCGTATCAGGGTGCGATGGACCTTGTCTTCGAAACTCAAGACCGATTTATTACAGCGGGCGCGATCTCCGATAGCGAGTGGGCGGGTTTGTGCCGCGCCATACAGCGGGAGGATTTGATCGAGCACCCGCATTTTAAGGATGCGACCGATCGCATAACGCACAACACTGAGCGCAAGGCGATCATGGCGGAAGAAATTAAAAAATGGGCGAGTGACGAGATACTGGCTCGGTTCGACGCGGAGCAAGTGCCTTGTGCCCCCATTATTGACCGTTCGGAACTACTCGATCATGAGCAAGTGAAGACCAATCACTCCGTGGAGCGGCTGCAGTTTGAGGGGTTTGGTGAGGTTCGTCAGGCACGCCACCCTGCTCAGTTCGACCGCACGCCGGCAGCGGTGTCCCGGCCTGCTCCGCAACTGGGGGAGCATGGTCGAGATATCTTGGCTGCGGCTAGGTTATAGCGAGAGTGAGATAGCGCAACTGATAAGCCATGGTGCGGTGAGGCACTGAGTAGGGGAGTGGTAATGGATTGGGGACAATCATGAAGCCGGTTTGTTTGGTGATTGGTGCGGGAGCAGGTATCGGCGGCACGGTGGGTCGTAAATTTGCCCAAGAGGGCTATCACGCTGCTTTATGCCGCCGAAGCGATGCAGCCGGACTAGCGGCCATGTCACGATCGTTTGAAGACGAAGGGCTGGCGGTCAGCGGCTACCTCATTAATGCAGCTGAACCGGGTTCGCTGGAGCAATTAATTAGTGACGTGGAGCAGGTGGGACCGATTGACACGATGGTCTATAACTTGGGCGCGCAAATAGGGAATCGATCGCTGGAAAAGACCTCTCTGAAAACCTTCGAACTAGGCTGGCAAATTGCGTGCTTTGGGTTATTTCGATTGGCGAAGGTCTTAGTGCCTTTAATGGCAGCGCGCGGCAAGGGCACCTTCTTGGTGACGTCTGCGACCTCAGCCATGCGGGGCAATGCAGGCCAGCACTCGCACGCTGCTGCGATGGCGGGTCGCCGGCTGCTATGCCAAACCTTGAATGCTGAATATGCGTCACAAGGCATTCACGTTGCGCACATCGTTGTCGATGGTGCGGTCGATGCGCCTGATACGCTGGGCAAAATGCTGGGTGAGGAGGCGTTTGCCGCGCTGAGAAATACGCGCGGCAAAGAGCATGACGGTTTGTTGCTGCCCGAAAAGATCGCTGAGACGTACTTTCACTTAGCCCAACAGCATCGCTCGGTTTGGACCCATGAGCTAGATTTGCGGGCTTACTCAGATTTAGCATGGTGGAACCATTCAGTGGATCTGCTGTGAACGGGGTCTGACGATCAGATCGATACTGTGACGCAATACGCGTCCGGAGGCTCGGCAATGGGATTTACCACTACCCCCTCGGGTGCCAGTTGCGGTGCCACCATTGATGGCGTGACGTTGCATGAGCCGCTCTCCTCAGACTTAATTGCCGAGCTGCGTGCGCAATGGCTTGAGCACAAGGTGCTCATTTTTCCAAAACAGCAGCTGACGCCATCACAACTGGTTGCCTTTAGTGAGCAGTTTGGCGAGATTGGAGAAGACCCTTTTTTTGGTCATATCAACGAGCATCCCAAAGTCGCTGCGGTGCAGCGAGATGCCCATGAGAAGACCGCGATTTTTGCTGAGATATTTCACAGTGATTGGAGTTTCTTAGGAGTGCCGCCCTGCTGGCACGGTGTTGTATGGGATCACCATTCCACCGATCGGGGGGGAAACATTGTTTGCGGATCAGGCGATGGCTTACCAACAATTGCCCGACGACTTGAGAGATCGGGTCGAGGATCTCGTGGCGATTCACTCTGCAGCGCTCGGCTATGCGCCAGATGGTGCCTACGGTAAAGACGACCAGGCGTTGGGGCGTAGTATGAAAATCTTACCCAGTGAGCGAGCACGCGATACTCATGCGCATCCACTTATTCGGACGCACCACGAGAATGGCAGCAAAGCCCTGTTTTCTTCGGCCGCCTATATCACCGGGTTTGAGGGGATGGCGCGTGAGGAGAGTGAAGCGTTATTGATGTCTCTGTACACACATCAGACGCAACCCGAGTTCATTTATACCCATCGATGGGAGGCGGGCATGGTCGTGATGTGGGATAACCGATCGTTGTTACACGCCGCGACTGGTGGTTACGACGGTTACGATCGACTGCTGCATCGCACAACCATTGCCGATACCCAGTTTTAAGCAGACGTTTTATGCCACTGAGTTAAAGCACTTGATGCAGCGCATCGAGCATGGCGTTGGGTGCCTCAACCATGATGGTATGGCCCGCTCCCGGGAGTACCTTAACCTTGGCTGAGGCGAGTGCTGACTGAAGCCCCTGGGTGCTGCGGACTGGGGTGAGTCTGTCCTCAGCACCCAGTAGCAAGAGCGCAGGGCAGGTCACTCGACTCGCTTGTTCAATGCCCGATTGGTAGTCGTTGCAGGCTCGCATATCGTGAAACAACACGTCTGGCCCAGATTGCTCATACAGCCTGAGGGTATTGCCAATCATCCAAATACCTGAGCTACGGTTACCGCCAAATTGGTGTCGCTTACTAAACCCCCATTGGGTGAGCATGTCGAAGGCCGAATGGTCATTGGCCTCAGCGGCATCAAGAATGGCGTCTGAGACAGGCATGGGGGAGGTCGTGCCGACCAACGCAATGGCCCTGATGCGACTGGGGTGCGCGGCAGCGCTTTCCAGCGCGATGAGGCTACCGAGGCTGTGGCCGACCAATGCCGCTTGCTCAATATCGAGCGTGTCCAGCACCGCAATAACCCAATCGGCCATTGCTTCGATGGTGGAGAGCGGTGCGCCACCGGAACGACCGTGACCCGGTAAATCCACCGAGATGACGTTGTTGCCATGCCGCGCAAAATGTCGGCTGGCTAAGGTCCAAACACAGTGGTCCATACCCGAGCCATGAATGAAGACGATGCTCGGTTTTGCCGGATCAATTTCACGAGAGTTGGTGTAGCAATAAACGTCGTGCTCATTGACAGTAATCATCATGAGCGGCTGCCTCCAGCCGCTTTACCAGCGGCACGCAATCCCTGTTTCAGGTCTGCGATCAGGTCCTTGATGTCCTCGAGCCCTATCGACAGCCGAATCGTGCCCTCGCCAATCCCACCGGCGGCGAGCGCCTCGGCATCCATACGATGATGGGTGGTGCTAGCGGGGTGAATTACCAGCGATTTCGCATCACCAATATTGGCCAAATGCGAGAAGACATTGAGTGCGTCGACAAAGGCAATGCCCGCCGGTCGACCACCGGCTAAGTCGAAGCTGAAGACGGCGCCACAGCCCTTGGGCAACAGCGTTGCAGCCAGAGACTGATCGGGGTGTCCCTCTAACTCGGGATAGCCCACTCGATCGACTTGTGGGTGCTCCATCAAGAAGTTGACGATCTCACGGGTGTTATCGACGTGGCGATCCATCCGCACGCTGAGTGTTTCGATGCCTTGCAAAATATGGAAGGCGGAGGTCGGTGCCATACAGGCGCCAAAGTCACGCAGCCCCTCTTTTCGGGCTCTTTGGATAAAGGCGGTAGGCCCAAACTCCTCAGTGAAAATGAGGTTGTGAAAACCCTCGTAAGGCTCTGTTAGGGTTGGGAATTTTCCAGACGCCTCCCAATCGAAATGACCGCCGTCGACCAGCAATCCACCGATCACAATGCCGTGTCCACTGAGAAACTTGGTGGCGGAGTGCTGAATGATATCGGCACCGAGTTCAAAAGGTTTTATGAGATACGGCGTCGTGAACGTTGAATCGACCATCAGTGGCAGGCCTGCCTGATGCGCGACGTCAGCGATGGCGGGGATATTCAGTACATCGAGCCCAGGATTACCGAGTGTTTCACCAAAAATGAGTCGCGTATTGTCTTGAATCGCCGCAGCAAATGCCTGTGGATCGCGAGGATCAACAAAGGTGGTTTCAATGCCAAAGCGGGGTAGCGTGTAAGCAAATAAATTGTGGCTTCCTCCGTACAGGGCAGCGGAGGCGACAATGTGGGAGCCAGCGCCCATCAGGGTAATGATGGCGAGATGCAACGCCGCCTGTCCGCTGGCGGTAGCAATCGCGCCCACGCCACCCTCTAGTGCGGCGATACGCTCCTCCAGCACCGCATTAGTCGGGTTGCTGAGTCGAGAGTAAACGTGTCCCGCTCGCTCAATGTTAAAAAGCGATGCGGCATGATCTGAATCTGGAAAACAAAAAGACGCCGTTTGATAGATCGGGGTGGCTCTGGCGCCCGTTGCAGGATCAGGCTGAGCGCCTGCATGCAGAGCCAGTGTGTCGAGACCTGGATAATCCGATGCTGCCATGGAAGTATTCCTCGTGTTAGTGGGGCAACTAGATACTGATTCCGCCGAGCTTAGTCTCGAGGTACTCTTCGATACCTTCGCGAGCACCTTCTCGACCCAGCCCGCTTTCCTTCATACCGCCAAAAGGCGCAGCGGCGCTGGTGGGGTTGATATCGTTGATGCCGATGATACCAAACTGTAGTTGCTCAAAAGTCCGCAGTGCGCGGGCTAAGTTCTGCGTGTAAACGTAGGCCGCCAGTCCATACCGCGTATCGTTCGCCATCGCGATAACGTCATCGTCATCATCAAATGGCACTACAGCGGCAACGGGGCCAAATGTCTCCTCGCGATAAATCAGCATATCAGCGCTGATATTGCTGAGTAACGTGGCGCCGTAAAAATGACCATTAGCGAGTTCGCCATCGCTGAGTCGAGCGCCACCACTGAGCAGAGTAGCCCCTTTGGCGATGGCATCTTGCACCTGACGATCCACCTTCGCGATTGCTGCTTCATTAATCAGGGGTCCAATGCTGTTGGCTGGGTCCAACCCGTTACCGGCTCGTAATTTACCCACTCGCTCCTGAAGCGTGTCGAGAAAGGGCTCAAGAATGCGACGTTGAACAAAGATACGATTGGGGCTAATGCAAGCTTGACCCGTGTTAAGAAATTTAACGAGTGAGGCGCCTTTGGCTGCATGTACGGGGTCAGCGTCGTCAAAAACGATAAACGGCGCGTGGCCGCCCAGCTCCATCGAGACGCGCTTGAGTTGCGGCGCCGCGGCTTGCGCGAGGTGTTTTCCGACAGCGGTAGAGCCTGTGAACGTGAGTTTGCGCACGCTGGGATGGGTGCAAAACACGTCGCCAATGGGTTTAGGGTCACTGGTCGTGACAAGGTTGGCAACGCCGGGTGGAAAACCTACCTCATGCAAAATATCGAAGACGGCCATCGCACATAATGGCGTGCTCTCGGCAGGCTTGAGCACGACGGTGCACCCCGCTGCCAAAGCTGGCCCTAATTTACGAGTGAGCATTGAGATGGGGTAGTTCCAGGGTGTGATAGCCGCGACCACACCAACGGCTTGTTTGTGAACCAAAAACCGCTGGTCAGCGCGTGCTGAAGGGATGGTCTCTCCATATATCCGCTTTGCTTCTTCGGCAAACCACAGTAAAAAATCGGCCGCATATTTGACCTCGTTCATAGCCGCTTTGAGCGGTTTTCCTTGCTCTCGCGTCATCAGATTCGCAAGCGCTGCTTGCCGTTCCAGCATCAAACCATGAGCGCGAGCCAGTAATTCGGAGCGCTTGTACGCGGTTTCACCTGCCCAGCTATCCTGCGCCTGCTCTGCGGCTTTAATAGCCTGCTGGGCGTGCTCCGCATTGCCATCGAACACCTCGCCCAGTGTTTCGCCGGTTGCGGGGTTATGAACAGAGAAGGTGGGACCGTCTCTCAGCCACTCGCCATTAACGTACATCGATGTCTCTCCTCATTCTATTTGCGCAGGTTTCCAGAGTGTGACGCCAAAAAACCGCGGCAGAATATCATGGATGAGGTTCGCAAACGTGACTTTGCTAGCGGATTGACGGGGCAGGCTGACCACTTTTGACGGTCTAGCCGGCGGCAGTGTGCGAACGTGTTTTTGGGGTGCTAGGGTAGCGCGGCTTACTGTTCCATCAGCAGTGAGCGAACGTCATTGGCGACCGTATCGGCATGCAAAAAAGAGGTGCTGTAGATATTGCGGATATTGCGGTTCTTGTCGATCAAAAACACCCGCAAGATATGTGACATGGTGCCCGTGTAGTCGCCGTTATCATCGTAGTCTCGGATGACCCATTGACCATAGGCGCTCAAAATGGGGTCAAGAGACTCTGGGCCCGATGTCGTCAGGAATTGCCAGTCGAAATTGTCGGTACGAAACTGCGATCCATAGGCGTCGATGACGTCAGGAGTGTCGAAAACAGGATCGAAGCTGAAGCTGACGAGACGCGCTTTGTCGGCGGTGTCTGGGTCTGCCTGCAGTGCGTCCTGAACGCTTCTCATCACATAGGTTGCCAGCGGGCACCCATTCACATCATCGCAGGTCGTAAAAATGAAACTCAGTACGGTGGGTTTAGTCCCAAGGTAGTCGTGTAGGTTGGTAGCGCGACCTTGGCTGTCCAGTACCTGGCCATCGCCGGCCACCCCCATCGCGGGTAATCCATAAGTTCCTGGCTCCGGAGGGGTAAAGGAGAGCGGCGCGTAGCCCGGCGCCATGACGACGGGCTCCTTGTGCTGATGGGGTGCACTGAGCACAGCTGCACTCAACACCCACAGCAGCAGGATAACGTTACCGCGCATCACGATGTCAGTGTGCGGTCGGTGAAGCCAATCCTGACGGGGACTGCGCGGTAGCGCCACCATAGAGCGCATGAGCGCCAAAACGCATTTGATGCGGTGCCCCTAAACCCAGCTCAATGAAATCGAGATTGAACTCGGGTGTGAGGGTTTCACCATCCCAGTTATAGAGCTTAAAGTACTGCAAGTCATTGCCCTCGGATGCTGTGGTCTTATCCCAATTAGCAAGTAGCGAGGAGGTAAAATAAACGCGCTCTCCATCCCAACTCTGCGAGACCATGTTGACCTGTTCGCCAATCTGCTCTTCCATGACTTGAACAGGGGCATGGGGATTGGAGATGTCGTACAGCCGAACTTTGCCATCATTCCAAGTGTTCACCCAAAGATGATTGTCATCGGCTGAAATAGAGATGTCGACAGGCAATGGGATCTTGCTGGCGTCGCCAATATCAGCGACCGCTTTCGCTTGCCATTCACCGGCGTCATCTTCGTAGATCAGCCACACCTTAGACGTGAGGGCGGTGGTCGTGAAGCAATAATCAGACTGCGAGCCCCAGGCGCAGCGTATTTCTAATGGTGCGCCTGGCACATCAAGAATTTTCTTGGGAGTACGCGCGTGAAGGTCCCAGATGACGACGGTATTACCAAAGCGTTTCATTGCCTCGGCGTCACCCATCATTTTGCCCAGATTCATCATGTAGTTATTCCATCCCGTAAAGGAAGAGGTCACCAGTGCGTTACGACGGGGCAGGGCTCGCGCGTCATAGCCGTAGCCGTCGGCAAAGTTGCCCGATTTCACAGCCCCTTGCAGATTGTCGTCTGTGGGCATCCAAACGCTTGTAATGAAGTCGCCCTCGTTGGTGTACTCGGCCATGCCGGTACGTCCACCGTGGTCGCGATTGTTAGAGAGCCCGGTAATCAGCATGCGCCCTGGCAGTGCGTAACTGGTGTGGGGGCCGACTACGCCGCCTGTTTTGCTCACAAAATCGTCAATAGTGCGATGCAAGCTGGGTGCGGCAGGGTCGGTATGCACATCGAAGATAAAAATTTTGTTGGTGTCCAATCCTGATGCCCACAAAAACCGCCGATCATCCGTGAGCCCCGAGTGGTGCGCTTCGTTGCGCCCGCCCATCGACAGTGAGTGGATCACCGTGCCGTAGGTTTTTGAGTCGGGATTCACATCGACAGTGACCAGCTTGTCTTCCCCGTTTCCAACACCTTCGAGGCCCAAGGTCCAGATGTAAACATAGTCCTCTTGCCCGACGATTTTGGCCATGTACGGTGACATGCAGGTTTCGTCAGCCGAGGTGGGCTGCACCAGTAAGAGGGCGGCTACGACGCTAGAAATTAACATTTTCCAGATCATTATTTTTTCTCCGTATTTTTCTGCCACAATTCGATGATGCTACCACCAGAAAATACAGCAATGCACCTCTTTTCGGCACGGTGCCGACGCCGGGCTCGGGCTGCTTTCCTGTTGTTTTTTGTC
The DNA here is from genome assembly GCA_943789425.1 of uncultured Luminiphilus sp. GTDB lineage: Bacteria > Pseudomonadota > Gammaproteobacteria > Pseudomonadales > Halieaceae > Luminiphilus. The sequence continues at coordinate 532 of CALSUB010000014.1, read as the reverse complement.
TCGCTTATCTCCGTCGCCGCAGTGGTGGCAACAGAGCTAGCGCCTTTTGTTGATTCTCCTCATCGTGTGGGGCTAGCGGATTCGAGGATCGGCTACGAATCAGAGACTTACCGCACTGATTCAAAAGTCGTTATCGAAGTGTCAGGTATTCGCCAAGCCCTAGACAAACTGAGCAGTGAAACGCCTTTGGGCTTGCCGGCCGTGGGGGAAGGGGCGAAGGCGGCAGAAATTGACTTAGGTCGGCAGCTGTTTTTCGATCGGCGTCTTTCTGCCAACGACACCCTTTCCTGCGCGATGTGTCACATACCGGAACAGGGGTTTACGCAGAACGAGCTAGCCACGCCAGTGGGACACCAAGGAAAAGGCGTCCGCCGCAATGTGCCTTCGCTTTACAACGTCGTCTTCGTTCAGCAGCTATTTTTAGATGGGCGGGAGTCTTCTTTGGTGGAGCAAATTTGGTCTCCCTTGTTGGCGCACAATGAAATGGCCAATCAGGATCGGCAGTCAGTCATCGCAAAAATAGCCACCATCG
>CALSUB010000013.1 GCA_943789425.1 uncultured Luminiphilus sp. | reverse complement strand
CAGGATTTGGCGGCCCTTGAAAAGGTCGCGCCGGAGCTGTTGAAGAGCCAATTATGGTCTGCAGTGGTGGATGATGACCTCATGCCGGGCGGTTGCCGCCTGCAGGTGGCAGACTCCATTATCGATGCCAGCATAGAGCGACGATTGATTGTGGCGATTCGCGAGGCGCTGGGGTTGGAATTGGCCGAGTTATCGGCGGAGCCAGAGGAGGTGTGACATGGAATCCGCCTCATCAATGATCACGGCGCGAGATGAGCGTCTCGCCCAACGGTTAGGCGCGGCTGAGATCTCCGCTGACACGCTAAAACCAACGGTGGCCGGCAGAGTGGTCAGAATGATTGGCCTCAAAATTGAAGCGGCGGGATGTACCGGCGCGGTCGGTGGCCGCTGCGTCATCAAGCTGGCCCCGCACAAAGAGATCGTGGCGGAGATCGTGGGTTTTTCCGATGGCCGTCTGGTGCTGATGCCCGAGTCCAGCGTGGATGGATTGGCGATTGGTGCGGCCGTGGTGCCGATCGAAGAAGACCACGCAGTATCGGTTGGCACGGAGATGCTGGGCCGAGTACTCGATGGTGCGGGCCGATTGATTGATGGCGCCGGAGATATTGTGTCGCTGAAGCGCACTGCATTGAAGGGCGAGGCACTTAACCCGCTGGAGCGCCGGGCGATCAGCGAGCCTTTGGACGTAGGGGTGCGGGCCATCAATGCCCTCACCACCTTGGGTAAAGGCCAGCGGTTGGGACTCTTTGCGGGTTCAGGTGTGGGGAAAAGTACCTTGCTCGGTATGCTCACGAGAAACACTCAAGCCGACATTATTGTCGTAGCACTGGTGGGTGAACGAGGGCGTGAGGTCCGGGATTTTGTCGATGAGACGCTGGGCCCCGAGGGTTTGAAGCGAGCAATTATTGTCGCGACTCCTGCCGATCAGTCTCCACTGATGCGCGTCAACGGCGCGTGGCGAGCCACAGCCATCGCCGAATATTTTAGAGATCAGGGCATGAATGTCCTGCTGCTCATGGATTCCCTGACACGGTTCGCTCAGGCGCAGCGCGAAATTGGCTTGGCAGCCGGGGAACCGCCCGTCTCGCGAGGCTATACCCCGTCGGTATTTTCACTTCTGCCGCGCCTGGTTGAACGGGCGGGTAATAATCAACATGGCTCTATCACTGCGATCTACACCGTGCTGGTAGAGGGAGATGATCTTGATGACCCCATCGCGGACGCCTCGCGCGCCATTCTCGATGGGCACATTGTGCTCTCTCGAAAATTAGCCGATGAAGGCGTTTTCCCTGCTATTGATGTGAGCGCCTCGATCAGTCGTGCGATGGTGTCATTGGTTGACGAGGGTCATTACGCGGGCCTTCAGGTCATCAAAGAGCACATAGCGACCTATCAAGCTAACCGCGACCTCATCACAATAGGGGCTTACCAACGGGGTAGTGACCCCCGTATTGACGCAGCCATTGCAGCCTATCCTCAGATTATGGAATTGCTGCGTCAGCCAATTGGCTCCGCTATTTCAATGGCAGACAGCCTCTCTGCACTGCTCAGTTTGACCCATCCAGAGTCTCAGCGAGCGGATGCACATGCGTAAACATCGTCTCGATAGCGTGGGTTTAGTGGCAAAAGGTAAAGTGGACGCCGCGGCGAATCGCCTGCGTGATGCGCGGCAGAATGAAGCCGCGGAGCAATCGCGCCTAGATCAATTGACCGAGTTTAGCCGAGAGTTCGACCAGTTTTTAGACCGGCGCGATAACGATACGCTGTCACCGCGGCAACTCGAGGAGTATCGGCGATTCATGCACCGGCTTCACGGTGCGGTCGATCAGCAATCACAGACTGCCGCCGCCACGGCGGATGCCGTCGCATCGAGTAGTGCCGATTGGCAGCAGGCCTCATTGTATGAGCGAGCCCTCAAAAATTTGATTATTCAGCAAAATGCCGAGGCTGCCCGAGCCGAAGAAAAGAAGGAACAAGCAAAGATAGAGGCTGCCTGGAGGCAAAGTAGCGACCCGGAGCCCTAGGTTGGCACGCCATTTGCTGTGTACTTTCATGAAATGGAGGGAGACACAGTCATGTCAGCCACAACAGAGTTCGTCATACTGCAGGCCGCAGCCGCGCCACCCAGCGCCAAGAGCGCGTCAGAGCTGGGGTTGCCCTCAGATCAGACCGCTAAGGGTGAGTTTGCTGATACCTTAAAGGCCGAACTGACATCGGGCCAAAGAGCCGATAAAACCGGCAAATCCCTGCCGCAGGGGGGTGAAAAGTCGCCTAATGCGCCGTCAGAGATCGATTCGGCCGAACCCGCGCCGAAGCATGCGAGCTCTGACCCGTCGGGAGGCGCGAAAAAAGCCTCCCTCGCGCAATCCGCGCCTGGCACAACCGATCCCAGCAACACCAGCCGCTGATAACGTCAATGACGCTCAGCATGGTGCAGACCTGAGTCAGACACAGGCGGATTCTGATGGGCATTCCGCGTCACAGACAGTGACGACGGTGAGCTTGGCAGCACATAGCGTTCAGCGCACCGTGATGGCGGCTTCAGTGTCAGAGGCGTTGGACGTCAAAGATCAGCGCATTACCGCGCGGTTAGAAGCGCTTCAGCAGCTGTTCGGGAACGCGAAACCCGATGCCATCGCAGGTGAAATTGACCTTGAGTTGCTTCAAAGCCTTGCGCGCAGTGATATGCCGTTGGCTGATGTGGGGCATCAGCTCCGACAAATGGCCAATGCGGGTGTTCGGCACTTCGATATTGCCACGTTTAACCAGGGTTTAACGGCAGGATTGTCGAATGGGCCAACCTCGAGTCAGCCGAACTTGCCGTTGCCGACTGCGGAGCGGGGGCAGGGGGTCACCCTCGGCGTCACTCAGCCTGGCCAATCCCAATCCGGAGCCAATGGGTTGGAGGCAGTAGCATCTGATCCGGCCCAAGAAAATGCTGTCATCGATCGTGCCCAGCGGCTCGAAGCGATCCAGCGTATGGTGTCTCAGACTGGCAATGCCGAGGTCTTAGGGACGTTATCGGCAGCGCTTCAGCGTGAGCTAGCCAACAGTGATGAGCCACTTAACAGCGTCAAGGCCCGGTTGCAGTCGCTCTCCAATAGCGGTGTGACGGAGTTTGATAAGGCGCAGTATTTTGCCCACAAGGCGGACAGCGCTCTGGCGTCGCCGGTGCAGACCTCTCGTTTGGTAGGATCTCAAGCCAGTGCGGCTGTGGGGGGTAACCCCGCAGCGACAACGGTGACGACCTCATCGGTGGGGCAGGAGAATACCCCGCGGTCAGCCAGCGCCGGGACTGTGGACGCTGGGCTGGCGTCGGTTGGGGACCTGACATCGGATTCCCGTCGAACAACCTCCTCGGTCCCGGGTCAAATTCCGACCTCAGTTAATTTGCACGGTAAGCAAAGTGCCTCTGCGGTGAGCTCAGGTGAGTCTCAAAATGTTAAGGGTCACGACAGCTTGGACGGTACCGATTTAAGCGCTCGGCAAAAGTCAACGCCGAGACAAATTGCCGGCGAGCAGAGCATCCTGAATCCCGGCAAAGCCTCCTCTGCAGTGCCCATGACAGCGCAGATGACGGCGCAGCTGCGATCGGCCATAGCCCAGGCGCGGAATCCGGATCAGGGCGCCGCGATGTCGGCGCTGGATCAAACGCGCAGTGAATCTCAGCCAGGGCAAGCGTCATTGCTGGGCGCATTAGGGCCTGCTTCGGAGGCCGGCGATGCCGAGGCATCGACTCAGCTGACAGCCCATCGCGCTCGAATGGCACTGTCGGTCAATGGCCAGCAGCCAACCACGGCAAAAACCGCAATGTCTGACCCCTCGATATCGCTACAGGCCATGACTCAGGAGCAGCCGACGGAGGGGCGAATGACATCTGAAATGCAGAGTGCACGGTCGTTCAGCTTTGAATTACCGTCGCAGTCAATGAACGCATCGACTGCCTCCGTGCAAACCGCTCCTGCAGCGGCAGTGACTTCAGCGCCCAACGCAGTGACCGCCGCACCCTTGTCACGGGCGGGGAGCGAGCATGTGATGCAAACCCAGCCCGGGACGCCACAGTTTTCGGAGGAATTAGGTGGGCAGGTGCGAGTTTTCGTGAATAACGGACTGCAAGAGGCGCGCCTGCAATTGACACCGGCCGACCTCGGCAAAGTGCAAATCACTATTAATATGGAGGGGGAGCACGCACGCGTGGTGTTTGTCGCTGAAACAGCGGTTGCCCGAGATTTGCTAGATCAGTCCATGCCTCGCTTGAGGGAGATGCTGCAACAGAGTGGCATTCAACTTGCCCAGGGTGATGTGAGTGATCAGGCCGAGTCGCAACGCAGAGAGGGCAGCGCAGGCGGTGATGCAGAATCCCTCGCACAAAGTGGCCCGGAGACGGCATCAGGTTCTGAAGAGCAGCGTTTTGATCCGGCTCGAGGAGAGGTCAGTGACAGTGGCAGGGTCGATACCTATATCTAGTCCCTTTTTCTCCCTGACCCTGAGCGTCTAAACGGCAGTGCCTGCTGAAAGTCAGGCACTGGCGTTGCCATAGGTCGCCAATAACACCTCTCGTGCGGCTAGGCAAGATAGCCGCCAAAAACCGGTCGTGCATCCGCGCGACGATTCCCCCGACACGTTAGACTCTTTTCTGTCTCTCTGGCAGCTCCCGGTGATCCTGTGTGTTGTCGAGTGACAGCTCAATGGCACCGTCAATAAACCAACGCTTTGAAATTGAAGTCCGATAAGCAATTGATTTTATTGACATAAATAAATTGGCATGCCGTTTGCATTAATCACAGGGTACGCCCTGCGCAATCGGCGCATTTGGGAGGTTTATCCGATGGCAAGACGAGACAAAGACGAAGAAAAAGAGGTGGCACAGCCCGCTGGCATCACAATGGGGAAACTCATGATTGTGATGATCCCGGTGATGTTGCTCACTATCGCCGCTTCGGCAGGGATCAGTTATTACCTGTTCTCTGGCGTGGCAGCAAATGGCGCGGCAGATGCGGTTGCTGAAGTCGAAGTGATTGAGGATCCAACCCCCATTTATCTCCAAGTGGGGAAAATTCTTGTGAACGTCGACTACCAAGGGGACATCCGCTATATCCAGGGTGATGTCCAACTGATGTTTCACCATCAGGAGAGCGCTGACATCGCTGAGCGGGACATGCCCGTCATCGTGAATGAGCTGAATACGCTCTTTGCGCGACAGCAGTTTGGCGAGATGAGGTCGGTCGAAGGGAAAGAAAAGTTACGCCGCTCTAGTCTGGCTGCGATCAATCGCGTACTGAAGTTCCCTGGCGAGTCAGGTGTTCAGGACGTCTACTTCACCAGCTTTAATTTGCAGTGATCGAGGCGTAGCAAACTGTGTCTGAAGAAATTCTCTCTGATAACGAAGTCGACGCGCTGATGGAAAAGTCGGGCGGCGATGAGGTGTTGTTTGCTAGTGATTCAGCGCGGGAGTACCGTCTTTTCGACATTACCGATCGAGAGCAGGGCACGGTCAATCGAATGGGTGCCCTGTCGTCCATCCTTAAGCGCCACGATGAGTTGACCCACTTGGGCATGCTCAAGCGCCTTAACACCAACTTTGAAGTGCGATGTCAGGCGCCACGGGTCTTCAGCATTGCCGAAGCGGTGGCGTCATTACCCGAGGGGTTGGTGCTGGTCACTCTCAATTTGCCACCCGTCTCGGGTCAGTCTTTTATGATCCTTTCTATCAACACGCTTTCGTACCTCGTTCATCGCTACTTCGGTGGCGGCAACACCAAAGCGCCAGACGTCTCAGGGAGAAGCGACGCGACATCGAGCGAGCTCCGTCTGTCGGAGCGGTTGAGCGATATCTATCTACAGTCTCTAACTGAAGCTTTTCAAGATAAGGTCAGCTTCGAGCCAGAGGTCGTCGATACCCAAACCAATTTGGATGCCCTCGAAGAGCGCGCTGCTAACGAGAAGTACCTGACACTGGTGTCAGAAATTGCCACCGGGGACTTTGAGGACGTGATTCGCTTATTCGTGCCGTTCGAGTCGTTCGAGGGGTTGGAAACCCAGTTAGCCGGGGCTCAGCGAAACCAATCAATATCACTAGAAGATGAATGGCAAGTGCGTCTGGCTGACCAAATGCGCGACGTACCCGTCGAGATTGCCGGTGTGTTGGCGACGATTGAGTTACCGCTGCGAAATGTACTCGGCTTAAAGGTCGATGATGTGATCGATTTGTCGCCGCCTGGCCGCGTGTCACTCGAGGTTCAGAATCAAACCGTTGGCTTTGGTCAGTACGGCGTTTTTGATGATAAGAAATCAGTCAAATATGGCATGGAGGGGCTTCTGGATTTGGGAGCCGGCGTAACGCTGTCCAGTGCCGTTGATGACGCATTGAATGAGGATGCAGGGAATGAGTGAGAACCCAGAAATCAATTTAGATATGTTGCTTGATGTCAACGTGACGTTGTCTGTCGAATTGGGTCGCACCAAGATGACGATTAAGGAACTCATGGCCCTCAACAAGGGATCTATCATCGACATGGCTCGGGAGGTCACGGAGCCCATGGATCTGATGGTCAACGGTACCTTAATTGCGCGCGGCGACGTGGTGGAGTCAGAGGGCCAGTTTGGTCTTCGTCTGCTGGATATCGTCAGCCCCGACGAACGACTGAAGCCCCTCAAATAGGCACGCGCTGATGCGACTCTTCATACTTTTACTGCTTACGATCGCACCGATGGCGTCGGCTCAGGAGACTTCGGGCCCCGAGCTGGGAAACGTACCGGACTTAATATCCACCGGCTATTTAATGCAGGTCATCGGATCCCTAGCGATTGTATTTGGCGCGGTGGTATTGATGGCGTTCGTTGTAAAACGGTTTAACAGATCACCCTCGGTCGGGAAAACTCATCTTTCCGTATTGGGTTCTACCAGCGTTGGCACCCGCGAAAAAGTGGTGTTGCTGAGTGTGGGTAATCAACAGTTATTGGTGGGTGTGGCGCCGGGGAATGTTCGGGCGCTGCATGTGTTCTCCGAGACGATTGAAGCCCAAGACAGTGATGCTTCAAACTCCGCTGACTTCAGCGCAGTGTGGCAGTCGGTCAATCCGTTTGGGGGCACACGATGATGCGCCTGATCTTGATCGCAATCGTCTCAATGCTCACTTTATTGCCAGATTGGGCGATGGCCCAGGCCTCAATCCCGTTGATTACGACGCAGCCTACCGCCAATGGCGGTAGCGATTACTCTCTCAGCTTACAGATACTCTTGCTGATGTCTTTGCTGACATTGCTGCCAGCAGCGCTGATTACCATGACGTCCTTCACGCGCATTTTAATTGTCTTGGCGATCCTTCGGCAGGCGCTCGGCACAACAACGACCCCGTCAAATCAAATCATTCTGGGCCTCGCGTTGTTTCTGAGCCTTTTCATCATGGCACCCGTTTTTGATGTGGCCTACAACGCGGCGTTAATGCCCTATATGGAAGAGCAAATCGGATTCGAGGATGCCTTGAATGTCGCGAAGGAGCCCTTTCGAGAATTTATGTTTTCGCAAACGCGAAAGACAGACCTGGCCCTGTTCTCCGACCTAGGGAATTACGGAAAATTTGCGACGGAGGACGACGTGCCGATGGTGGTTCTACTGCCCTCGTTCCTCACCAGCGAGCTCAAGACCGCTTTCCAAATTGGCTTTCTTCTTTTTGTGCCCTTTCTCATCATCGATCTCGTCGTTGCCGCGGTGCTGATGTCGATGGGGATGATGATGTTGTCGCCGATGCTCATTTCGCTGCCCTTCAAGCTCATGCTGTTCGTGCTGATAGATGGCTGGACTCTTATCACCGCCACATTAGTGTCGAGTTTTTAGGAGATCAGTGATGGGGCCCGAGACGGTACTGGATGTTGGACGAGATGCACTGTGGATGACGGTGCTGTTGGCCGGGCCCTTGTTGGGCGCTGCGCTTGCGGTGGGTCTCCTGATCGGTATCTTTCAAGCCGCCACGCAGATACAGGAGATGACGCTCAGCTTCATCCCAAAATTGCTGGCCTTGGTGGTGGCGCTTTTTATTGCCGGGCCGTGGATGATTCAGGTGCTAGTGACCTTCAGTAAGCGCCTTATCGTCGGCATTCCCGGCCTCATCGGGTGAGGTGGTCTACTGATGCCAATTGATCAGTTAGAAAGCTTGGCGCTGAGCTATCTCTGGCCATTTCTTCGTATTTCAGCGTTGCTGATGGTTGCACCGATTTTTGGCGCGGGCACAGTCAGTGTGCGCATTAGGGTGGTTTTGGCTGCGCTGTTGAGCGCATTGATGGCGCCGATGTTGCCAGTCAATGCCTCAATCGAATTTTTTTCAGCGCCTGGCATCCTCATGGCGTTGCGCGAGATCGTTATTGGTTTGGCGATGGGTTTTGTCATGCAAATGATCTTCGGAGCAGTGGTCTTGGCGGGACAGTCGATCGCCACCGGTATGGGTTTGGGCTTCGCGATGGCGGTGGATCCGCAAAATGGTGTCCAGGTACCGATTGTGAGCCAGATTAAAGTCGTTATTGCGACGCTGTTGTTTCTCGCGATTGACGGTCACTTGATGCTGCTGTCTGCCGTGTTCCAGAGCTTTGCGTTGGTCCCCTTGACCGACCCCGGCTTCGCTGTGACGGGCTTTGAAAATGTGGTCTCTCTCGGTTCGCAGCTCTTCGCGAGCGCGCTACTGCTGGGACTGCCGACGCTAACGGCTGTGCTCATGATCAACGTCGCCTTCGGCGTGATTACTCGAGCATCACCTCAGCTCAATATTTTTGCTGTGGGTTTCCCCGTCACTATTGTCGTCGGGTTGGTATTTCTTTTTCTTGGGATGCCCGCATTTATTGCTGCAATGCAGCGGTTCTTTGAGACCGGGGTCAACCAAACCCTGATGGTTCTAGGATAGGGGGGCACTGTGGCAGAAGAACAGACAGGTCAGGAACGCACCGAACAGCCGACAGAGCGCCGGTTACAGGAGGCGCGTAAAAAAGGGCAGGTTCCCCGGTCCAAAGAGCTCAACACAATGCTCTCTCTGTTACTGGCCTCGATATCGCTGTTGGTTTTCGGTGGTTATATCAGCCAAAACCTGATGCAGATCAGCGTTGAGGGTTTTTCGATTCCTCGTGAACTCGCTTTTGATACCGCGCAACTGCCCTTTCAGTTTATGTACATGGCGTCACAAGCCTTACTCGCGCTCTCGCCATTTATGGCGATCATGCTCGTATCGGTGTTCGCGGGTCCCCTGTTGATGGGAGGTTGGTCATTCAGTCTCGAGTCGATTTCTTTCAAGCTAGAAAAGCTCGATCCGATCAAAGGCCTGGCAAGAATTTTTTCGCTGAAGAGTCTGGTAGAGCTCGCTAAGGCGCTGGCTAAATTTGTTTTGCTGCTGGGCGCTGCAATCCTCGTTTTTTTTAGCATCGATCAGCAGCTGCTGTCTTTAAGCAGCATGACACCCAAGGCGGCAGGCCTAGAGGCCGCCACTATTTTGGTGCAGGTGCTGCTGATCCTGAGCGCAACAATGATCCTGATTGTCGCACTCGACGTCCCTTTCGAGCTTTGGAATCACAGCAAGCAGCTGCGTATGACCAAGCAGGAAATCAAGGACGAGATGAAGGAGACAGACGGCAATCCACAGGTCAAACAGCGCATCCGCACACTTCAGCGACAGCTTGCGGAGGGCCGCATGATGGAAGACGTGAAAACCGCTGACGTGGTGATCACAAACCCGACACATTACGCCGTGGCATTGCAGTATCTGGATCGTCCAGGCAGTGCGCCAAAAGTGGTGGCAAAGGGTAAAGATCTGACGGCCCTTCGTATTCGCTCTATTGCTGCAGACTGCGACATCCCGATCTTTGAAGCGCCCCCGCTGGCTCGTGCTTTATATCGTTCGACAGAAATTGGTTATGAAATTCCGCATGTGCTGTACATGGCGGTAGCCCGTGTTTTGGCCTACGTATTCCAGTTGAAGAGTGCTACGCCGACAGATTACGTACCCAAGCCCACCGACTTTGACATTCCCGTCGAAGCGCTGGGCGAGAACGACGAAGGTGAGGTAGGTCGCGATGGCAACTAATACCGCAGCAGGCGGTTCTGTTTTCGAGGTGGGGGCCAGAAGCATTCTGACCGGTCTGGGCACGCCATTGGTGATGCTCCTGCTGCTGGTGATGATTGTCTTACCGTTGCCGCCCGTTGCCTTGGATCTTTTGTTCACTTTTAATATTGCTCTGGCCATTATCGTGCTGCTCGCCGCTATTTATGCCGCAAGGCCGCTGGAATTTGCCGTGTTCCCGTCCGTGCTGCTCATTTCGACCTTATTACGATTAGGGCTTAACGTGGCCTCAACGCGAGTCGTATTGCTTGAGGGCCATACGGGCACCGGAGCCGCCGGCAATGTGATCGAGGCATTTGGTGACTTCGTGGTGGGTGGAAATTATGCGGTCGGTCTGGTGCTCTTCGCCATACTGGTCGTCATTAACTTTGTGGTGGTTACCAAGGGTGCGGGACGTATTGCTGAGGTCACGGCCCGTTTCACCCTCGATGCGATGCCCGGTAAACAAATGGCGATTGATGCTGATTTGAACGCGGGATTGATTGGCCAAGACGACGCGCTGCGACGCCGCGATGAAGTCACCCGGGAGGCCGATTTTTATGGTGCGATGGATGGCGCGAGCAAATTTGTTCGTGGCGACGCGATTGCGGGGATATTAATCCTATTGATCAATATCCTCGGTGGTTTTGCGATTGGCACCTTGCAGCACGACTTGAGTGCCGGCCAGGCAGCCCAAAACTATATTTTGCTGACCATCGGGGATGGACTGGTCGCCCAGATTCCCTCGATGTTGCTGTCTACTGCAGCTGCGATCATCGTGACCAGAATGTCCGGGACTCAAGACATGGGTGCGGCGGTGACCAGTCAGCTCACCAGTAACCCACGGGTGCTGATCGTCGCCGCGGGTGTGATCGGTCTTATGGGGGTTGTCCCAGGCATGCCGAATATTGTCTTTCTCTCCGTTGCGGCGCTCCTCGGGGTGCTGGCGTACTTTAGAGTGCAATCCAATGCTCAACCGGTGGTTGAGGAAGTCGAGGAGTTTGACACGGCCAAGCCCGATACGCTGGATCTCAGCTGGGAAGACGTGAATCAGGTTGATGAGATCAGCCTCGAAGTGGGTTATCGATTGATACCCTTAGTCGATAAAGCCCAGGGTGGCGATTTACTGAGCCGTATTAAAGGCGTGCGCAAGAAGCTTTCTAAAGAGTTGGGCTTTTTGATCAATTCGGTTCATATTCGCGACGATTTGGAGCTATCCCCGAACGAATACACCATCAGCTTGCATGACGTGGTGGCGGGTAAGGGTGAGGTTTACCCCGACCGTGAATTGGCGATCAATCCGGGTCAGGGCACCAGTGATCTGGAGGGGATTCAAACCAAAGATCCCACCTTCGGTCTCGATGCCGTCTGGATTGACCCCAGCGATCGCGACGAAGCACAGAGTCGAGGTTGCATCGTGGTTGACAGCAGCACGGTTATCGCGACCCACCTGAGTCAACTGCTGAAAAACGACGCCCACAAACTCATCAGTCAGGATGACGTGCAGGAGCTGCTCGATAAGCTGGCCACCACATCACCGAAGCTGGTGGAAAACCTGGTGCCGGGGCTCATGACCCTAGCCGATGTGACTCGGGTGATGCACAACCTGCTTGAGGAGGGGATTCCGATTCGCGACATTCGCACGATTGTTGGTGCGTTGTCCGAGCATCATCAGGGTAGTCGAACCCCGGATGACCTCACCCGGCAAGTGCGCATTGCATTGGGCCCAGCCATTTATCAGACGGTAAACGGCACCGAACCCGAACTGAGTGTCATGGTGCTCGATTCGCGATTAGAGCAGATGCTGATGCAAGCGGTCGCCAGTGACGGGGGGGGCATTGAGCCCACCTTAATTGACGGCATGATCGAGCAGGTGGGGTCGGTTTGCGGGACGATGGAAGCCGCTGGCACGACCCCTGTCTTGCTGGTCGCCAGCAACATCCGTTCCTTCTTGTCGCGCCTCTTGAGAGGCCGCATGGCGAATTTCTACATCCTCGCCTATGAAGAAGTACCCGCTGATAAAAAGGTCAAAGTCATTTCCACCGTGGGCGGGGCGAGCAACAACGCCGCGATCGCGGGCCAATAGTTTTTAGAAAGGGAGTAGATCGATGAGAGTCTCAACGTTCATAGCAAAAAATAGCCGTGGCGCCCTCATGCAGGTGAAGGATCAGCTTGGCGAAGACGCGATTATTTTGCGTAATCGACGAGTGGGTGACCGGATCGAGATCACCGCCACAACCGATCTTAACCAGCCAGACTGGACACCAGAGCCGGCTTCTGGCCGCGGGGCAAGGCGTAACGATATTCGCGACCAGAACCTGCAGAACGAGCTCACCAGCTTGCGGGACACGCTGGAGCAATTGTTAGCCAAGCGCAGCTGGCAGGATTCTGCCAATGTGCCTGCTAAACAGGCCACCGTTGGCCAGCGCCTCGCTGCCCTGGGTCTGTCTAAGAGCCTGGGTGGCTGGATCAGCGACAATGTGCGCGACGACGGCCCGCTCGAGCAGCAGTGGGACTCGTCGATTCAACTTTTGACCAGCTGTCTGCATCTGATGGAGATGGACTCGGTCAGGAAAAACAAACTGGTCGCCTGTGTGGGTGCGACCGGTTCTGGTAAAACCACCTGTGTGGTCAAGTTGGCCCGGCAGGCAGCTAACGAGTTCGGTGAGCATGCGGTTGGCGTGATTGCGCTGACCAATGGGGACCCTGTTGAGGTTGGTCAGCTGGCAGATCATCGGGTGCCGGCGGGTATTGAAACCCGCAGTGCTAACGATAAATCATCCTTGTCCGCGTCGATCGCAGCACTGCGTGGCAAGGAGCGCATTTTTATCGACACCTCCGGGCTGTCATTCCGTGACCCAGATATGGCAAAGCAGCTAGAGTGGCTGACGGAGCAGATCCCGCCCATTCGCATCATGCTGGTCATTTCTGCCGCTGCGCAAATGGGGACAACCCGTGAGCTGTTGCGGCGTGTAGGAGCCACCCACCTTGATGGTGCTATTATCACTAAAGTGGACGAGGCGGTCAGTTTGGGAGGCGTGATCGACACCCTGATCAAGCGACGTTTGCCGTTGAGCTTGTTGGTCGACAATCGTGACCCCAACATTGTGCCGCTTCATACCGATCCGGTAGTATTCGTAGATCGCGCGTTGGCGTTAATGAACGAGCGTCAGGTGAGCCAGTCGATCGGGCGGAGCAAATACGCCACGGCGACCGCTTAAGTCTTTGCTTAACAAACGGTTAGCAGAATATGCCCGGTAATGTGATCGCAGTGTCAAGCGGAAAGGGAGGCGTCGGCAAAACCAGTCTGACGGTCAACCTTGCCGTGGCGTTGGCGGGCAGAGGAAAGAAAGTTTTAGTCTGCGATGCCGATCTGGGTTTGGCCAATGTTGACATCACACTGGGACTCAAACCTCAGTACGATCTACAACACGTATTATCGGGCGAGCGCACGCTAGACGAGATTGTTATCGAGGGCCCTGAAGGGGTAGGGGTCATCCCTGCCGCGTCTGGAATAGCGCGAATGTTAGAGCTATCCGCCGCGGAGCGCTTGGAGATGGGGCTGGCGTTTACGGCACTCAGTGAGCGATATGATCTGGTGCTGCTCGATACGGCTGCGGGAATTGGACAAGATGTGATTTCATTTCTTTCCGGGGCCAATCACGTCATAGTGGTGGTTTGCGACGAGCCGACCTCTCTGACAGACGCCTATGCCCTCATCAAGGTGAGCGCCTCTGAGCGCAAAGTCAGACGATTTCAGATCGTGGCAAACAAAGTTAAAGGCAGTGCCCACGGGCTCCAGGTTTACAAGAAGCTCTTAAATGCCACCGACCAGTTTCTCGATGTCAGTCTCAGTTACCTCGGCGCGGTGCCCACGGATCATCGAATGCTGGAGTCGCTCAGGGAAAGAACGCCGGTCGTCAGTCTTTACCCGAGGACACAAGCCTCTGTGGCAATACGAGATATCGCCGCGAGTTTGGAGGAACGCTTCAATCTCGATTTCGAAACGGATGGTTTTGCGTCTCTCTTTCAAAAAAACGACATGAGCTAGGTCTGCGATGAATCAGCCTACTCGATATGAAGACGTGTCTCTGCGAGATCCTTCAAAAGTAGTTGAGGACTTGCTCCCACTCGTTAAGAGCATTGCGTTGCGGATTCGCATGAAGCTGCCTGATTTTATTGAGCTGGATGACCTGATGCAGGCGGGCCTGATTGGGCTGCTCAATGCCTGTCAGTCTTACGACCCACAACAAGGCGCTACTTTTCAAACCTACGCTTCGATCCGCATCCGTGGCGGTATTTTGGATGAGCTGCGCCGGAATGACTGGCTTCCCAGATCGGTTCAAACACAACTGGGAGAGGTGTCGCGTGCGATCGCCAAGGTCGAGGCACGCAAGGGAAAACCGCCCCAGGACCACGAGGTGGCCGAAGAGATGGGGGTGTCTATTGAGGAGTATCAGCAACTCACCGCAAAGCTTTCTTCAGCGAGATTGGTTTACTTGGACGCGGGCACGGACAGTGAAGAGTTGCCCGTATCAGTAGCAGAGCCCGAGGCACAAAATAGCGAGGAAGAACTGCGTGATTTGCTGCGCAGTGGCATAGATAAGCTTCCTGAAAGAGAGCGACTCATGATGTCGCTCTACTATGTTGAGGAGCTGAATATCCGCGAGATCGCCGCCGTGCTTGAGGTGACAGAAGGGCGGGTGTCTCAACTGCATGGGCAGGCTTTGGCAAGGTTACGCTCGCAGCTGGGACAGGCAGTGGTTGCGTAGTATCTGCTGAAAGTATCTGCTGAAAGTATCTGCTGAAAGTATCTGCTGAAAGAAAGTATCGGCTGAGAGTATCTCCCAGGGGTATCTGCTGACAGCGTCTGGTTAGCGTATCTACTGAGAGTATCTACGAGAGTATCAGGGCAGCGGTTGGCTGAGGAGCGCGCCAATCGTCATAAACTGCCTGAGGCCTCACGTTGCACTCATTGATTGGAATTTGTCGTGCCCAAATCTGTGGCTACACCGCGCGGTCTTATAGCGCGCCTAGATCTGCCGCGCTCTGTTCTGTTTCTTCAACCGGGGCATTGCTCTCTTCATCGGTTTGGTTGATTTTGATTTCGACCCGGCGATTTCTCGCCCGTCCTGCGCGAGTCGCGTTTGTATCTTCTGGCTGCACTTCGCCATAACCCCGTAAACTCAATCGTTCAAGATCGATGTTGGGGTCATCCAGAAAAATGCTGGTGACGGAAAGCGCTCTCCCTGCCGACAAGGCAAAGTTTGACGGATACTTGACGCTGTTAATAGGGATGTTGTCGGTGTGGCCTTCCACCACAATGTCCCCTGAAATTTCACCTAATGCGCCGCCGATCGTGGCCAACGTGGGAAGAAATCCCGGGTCCAGGTCGGCAGCGCCAGATTTGAATGACCCTTTTTCCCGAATTTTAATGATGATAGTGGGACCGTCGGTCTCTACATCAATTTTGCCTTCGTTGATTTCTTCTTCGAGCAACTCAGTGAGCACCGAGGCGTCTTTCTCTGTTTGCTGTCTCTGCTCTTGACGCTGCTCCTCTTCTTCGAGCATTTTCAGCAGTGTCTCGGGCTGCACATCAATAGGGTTATCGGGGTTGCCGATTCGCAGTGAGGGTTTGCTCGGGTCGACAGTATCCTGCTGGATGATTTTTCGAATAGTGGGTTCGGGTTTCCCGGGGGAGAATTCCAGCGCGATGATGCTGGTACCTTTGGGAATATCGTAGGTCACGATGTCTTGCTGAACGCCAAAGGCATCCTTCATAGAGCCGGCTACTTTTTTGTAGCGGATAACATCAATCTCTGACATCGAAATGATCAACACGAAGAAGCAAACCAGCAGTGACATCAGGTCCGCAAAGGTGGCCATCCAGAGGGGGGCGCTGGGCTTATCCTCGTCTCCCTCGCTTTCGTCAACCAGTTGTAGGTCGATCGACACGCTCAGTCTTCCTTATCGTCTGCGCCGCGCTTTTTCGGATCGACATACGTTTTGAGCATGGATTCTAGAACGCGGGGGTTTTGTCCACCCTGAATGCCCAGCACACCGTCAATACACATGGCCATGAGTCGTCCTTCGGTGGCTTTTCTCAACGTCAGCTTGTCGCACAAGGGGAGGGCAATCACATTGGCAATGAGTGATCCGTAGAGTGTTGTCAGCAGTGCCACGGCCATGGCTGGGCCGATCGCTTTGGGATCGCTCAGGTCCACGAGCATTTGCACGAGGCCGACCAACGTGCCGATCATACCCATGGCTGGAGCGACTTCACCCCATGCACCCCATACCTTGGTGCCCCATGTCTGCCTGTCGAGAAATTGTTGTCGATCTTTGTAAAGCACTTCGCTGACAACTTCTCTGCTGGCGCCGTCGATGAGCATCCGCACACCTTGCTTGAGGAACGCGTACTCGATCTCTACGTTCTCAAGCGCCAGCATGCCTTCCTTTCGCGCCTTTCCCGATAACTCCACCATTTGAGAGATCAGCTCGTCGGGATTGTCGGATTGACTGCGAAATGCGGTTCCTGCCGCTCTAAATGCGCCAAGCCACTGCCTAAAGGTAAATTTCATCATCACGACGAAGGCAGTGCCAAAGACCACAATGAGGATACTTTGGGTGTTGAGGAATATCTCCGCGCCTTCGGCCGAAAAGATGGCATAGGCGACAACACTAATCGCTGCCAACATGCCTATGAGCGTTGCAAAATCCATAAATCTACCCCAAAGTCTATTCCGGAGCCTAATTGAAAGGCTCCAAAGTGTGGCGATGCTGATTGCGCCCCGGAGACACGACGATCTCCGATAAATTTATTTCGCGCTGGCGATAAGCTACCGTTGTTTAACCAATAAATAAAGGGTTGCCGTGGAAGAGCTCCAAATTTCTTTAACCCCGGCTAGGGTTGAGCAGAAGAATTTTGGGCTATGGCTTCGCACGCCGCAGGTGGGTCAAGTGTTGAATGCCGTAGTCGCCGATAGGCTGCCATCAGGGGAAATGGTGTTAAAAGTCGGTGCGGAGCGAGTCACCGCCTCGACCGACATTCCGCTTCAACCGGGCGCGCGACTGCTACTTGAGGTCAAGCAAGTGCAACCCAGCGTCACCTTTCGTCTACTAAGTCATGCGCCCCTCCCTAATGTTGCGGCGGCAGAGGTTTTGTCTGAGGCCAACCGGGCCCATCGGCAAATCTCCGCTACCCCCTCTGGCCGCGGTGGAATCCCCCAGTTATTGGCCTTGCTAGGGGGGTTACAAAGCGGTGCGCTCAGCGCCACCGGTATCGACCGCACGATGGTCAGGCAACTTCAGGCTAACGTATTGAATGCGCCTCAGCTCACCAACCCGGAGGCCTTGAAGCGTGCGGTCCTGACCAACGGGACATTCCACGAGACATTATTGGCGAGTGGACATCCGGAACTGATGCGCATTGCGGCAAATGATCTCAAAGGGCAACTGCTTAAAATGATGGCCAAAGTGTTGTCGGCAGGAAATGATGAGGCCGAGCAGTCGGTGGGTGAGGGGACCGGGATAGAAGCGCTGCCATTGCTGAGATCTGCGCTGGATAAAAATCTCGAGGCTGTCTCGCAGAATCAACTGGGGTCGCTGCCGGCAGAAGACAGTCAGTTGTCACAGCAATGGCTTTTCGATATTCCATTTCGGCTGGGTGACAGTCTCCACACTTTAGATCTGGAACTCTCGAAGGATGAAGGGAGTACGGGGCCACAGGATGAAACAGATGACACGACGTGGCGGGCTAAACTGAACCTCGACTTGCCGGGGCTGGGCGCGACAGAAATCACGCTGAAGTTACTAGCAAGCCAGTTATCTCTCCATGTGGTCTCAACTCAGCGCAGCACGCTTGAAATATTTCTGCAGGCCAAACCCGGGCTGACTGCCGGGCTTGAATCAAGGGGACTGGAACTACACCGGCTCAGCGTCATGCATGCCCCGGATATGGCGAATCAAAGTGTGGCGGCTAAACCCTTGGATGTGCGCGCATGACGGATCATTTCACAAGCAAGTCGGCGGCGCTCAGTTATACCGGTGAAGGGGCGCCGCGCTTAGTGGCAAAAGGGGAGGGCGAGCTCGCCGAAAAGATTAAAGCGATCGCCAATGAGTTGGATATTCCCACCGTTGAGCAGGCGGGCCTCGTCGAATTGTTATGCCAAATTCCGCTTGGGGACGAAATTCCCCCTGCCTTATATGTCGCGGTCGCTGAGGTTCTGGCGCACGTATTCAGGCTCAATAATCGGGTTGACGAACTGACCTAGTGGGGTGCGCGCCACTTCGGGCCCTTGAGCGTAATACGGCGTAGCAATCCAAACCCAGAGCGTTATGGCGTACTATCTGCAGTGCTCTGGTGCTGGCATATGACAAGGTTATTGCATGATCTGATCCGGCTGTATTTCGAGCGCCGATGAATACTTTCTGATGATGTCGAAATCCCACTGTTCAAAATTGGCTCTTACCTTAAAGTCCCCGTAGTTTTCATACCAACCCGAGGCTGCATTGGGGAACCTCGCTCCGACTCGCCAGCCTGTAAAGTCGGGAGTTTCTGTACAGCGCATCTCAAACGGCTCATCGTTGATGTCCAATACGTCGGTCATAATCGACGTGCCGACGAGGCAGTTGTCATAAAAATACACAGCCGCGAGCACAGAGCCATCTGAATTCACTCGCGCCCGCATTGAATAATCCAGAAATAAAAATTCGCGTTGCACCCAATTGCCCGTTTCCAAAAGCTCATGCTCGCGATCGGTTTTTTCCCAAGCGATATCGGTGTTCCACTGATAGATCTCATCCTGCATGCCAAGCGCTTTGCTGGCTTGACCCACCCACACCGCAATCAATTCTCGCTGCTGAGAGATTCCAGCGAACAAGATGATGGCAAAAACGACCAAGAATAACTTGATAAAAGTCTGCATATATTCGTCTCCTTGGGCCAGTCTTAGGTTGCGAACTAGGGGCTGTTTTTATTCGGTAGGCCCGCGGCCAAAACTGCCTCGATTCTGAAGTGTACCAAAGTCGAGTCATTAGCAGTTACACCCCTGCTAAGGCTGACTTGCGCGCCGATGAGGACTGACAGCAAGCTAGGAGACCCTTATTGTGAAGGTCATGAGGTTGAGCAGTGCCAGCGGCTTTGAGAAAAAGGAGAGGCACTTCCTGTTTGGTCGTAATAACGCGCCATCAGGTCTGGTGTCACAACAATGACATAAGCGTCTGGGTCTTCTGAGTACCATCGGTAGTTCAGTGCCTGCTGTTCGAACTTTGTTTCCCGCTCAGACCCGCCTTGAATCCTGACCCAGCCTCGCTGTTTTTGAATGTCGCCCCTGAGTTCGAGGGTGCTGCCATTGACCCAGCGCGAGTCATCAATACAAGTCAAGCGAACCGGTTTGGCGCCTGAATGATATTCTTTGCTCATCGCCGGCGGAATAATCAAGCACAGCGCAGCGAGCACCAGTCGTGCAAGAACACATGGGTTGTGGTGCTGACGTGTCATGACGGCTGTCGATTGAAGCTTGGCGGCAGTAGGGCTTCGCAGCGCACTCATGAACCTTGTCTGCCTATCCAGGGTTTAGAGAGGCCGAAGTCCTGCGCAAGCGCCTCGGCTGCTGCATCAGCTTCGGCTTTATCGGCATAGCCCTCGGCTCGCACGCGATACAGTGTCTTGCCGTTGACGCTAACGGGCTGCACCCGAATATTTTCTGGGGAACCGGACAGGCTTTCAGCGAGTTTTGCTGCGTCTGTTTGCTTGGAAAAGGTCTGAATATTGATAAACCAAGTGCCGGCAGGGGCGGTTGAGTTCTGTGCTTTCTGTGGACTGGTTTCATTGGGGACTGCTGGCGTGTTGTCTTTTCTCGCCTCAAGCAAGGCGCGCTCAGTTGAAGACAGCTTGGCATTGAGCGTCTGGTTTTGTGCTTCTAGCTCAGAGAGTTCATCAGCGTGGCGTTCCTGTGCCAGCGCCAACTCCCTTTGAAGCTCACCGATGCGGTCGTTATTCAGAGTGCCCTGTTCGGTAACAGGCTCGACCGGAGTGGTTTGATTGGCCTTTTTAAGTTGAAACTCAAGCGACCGGATGGTTTTAGATTGCTCCATTGCGTGAAACCACCCGTAGCCGCCGGTGCCGATGACAGCGAGGCCTAATGTCGCTGCGACGGTCGGCCAGATCCAGCGCGTTTTGTTGGGCTTTGTGGGTGCACTCTGGGCTGCACTGCGCACAGCTGTGGCTGAGGCCGAGCCGTAGTAATCATCGTCCTCATCCTCCTCGTAGTCATCGTCTTCATGGCCATCGTCTTTATGGCCAACGTCGTCTTCATGCTGGTCGTCATGCTCGCCTTCAAGCGTGTTATCGGCGAAGTCATCGGTGTTGCTGGACCCGCTTGCGCGATTGTCGGTGAGGTCGTCGTCTGTGCTAAGCGAGACGGTCTCATCTCCAAAATCGTCGTCCTCAAACAGCGGTTGTGAATCCGTGTCGCTGCTGGCAACGGCCGGCGCCGTTATGCCGGGCTCTTCTGGGCTATTTGGCTCCAGCGCAGCGAGATTGTCCCCGGTCCATTCGGGGTCCCCACTCAGAGATTCATCATCATCTAGGGCGCTCCATTCCTCGTCGTCGCCATAGGCGTCAAAGGAGGGCAGTTCCGACTCAGCCTCGCCTGCATGACCCTCGCGCACTGAATCGTCAGCAGGGCCCGATGAAAGGTCATTGTAGGTTGCTTCTTCGGGCTGATCTTTGTCACTCATAGCGTGGTTCTCTATTGTGGCATGACTTCCCTAGCCTATCAGAACTGTTGGCTTTCGAGGCGATAATTGGCAGTGAGCCAATCGCCATCGGTTCCATGCCGAGAGCGCGAACTCGGTAGTCGGCTCCCAGTATGAAAACTATGCGCGAATTTTGATCAGAGCGAATCAATGACAGCGCGGCACGGCTGTGCGAGGGTTATCGGATATTCAGTGCGTGTCTGACCATTGCGATAACCGCTTTATTTGAGTTAAACCTGCGGAATCATGATGTAAATGGTTTGAATTGAATAGGGGGTAGGCCAGTCCGGTGGTCGAGCAGAAGCAGCATGCAGGTTCCGGCCGTGCCTCTGTCTGCTGAAGGGTAGTTCGAACGCCTTGGTGTGCCGTCTGTGCGCAGAGAGTCACAAAGAATTCACATTTTATCTGTCAATTCATGGCAAAATATTAGTGATAACAGAGGCCTTTGCATGCACCCCATGACAGTGAAAATCTCCAGATGTCTTTGCTTCGTATGGTTAGTGGTGATGCTTGCTATCGTTGCGATGCTCACAACCGACTTCAATTCAGACCGCTGGCTCAGCAGTTTGTGGATAGGGCAATTTGCTGTCACTTGCGTCTGGGGCGCCCTTTATGTCCCGCGGGCAATGCGTGCAGTGATGAGTGGGGTTGCTGCAAAAAGAGAGGCAATGGCCGAGTTTAAGTCCAGAGCCTGATTTCACCGTTGGCTCTCGGAGGGTTGCACAAGGTGCTCCACCCTCTAGATATCAATGGGCCTGATGTTCAGTCCACCTCGCAGGAAATCTGTAGCAAGCCGTCTCCGCACATACCCAGCAGTCTCAAGAGATCCTCGTCTAAGAGAACGAGATTTAAGGTAAGTGCCAGTATAAAGATTACCAGCGTTATCGACTCACTGCGTGTCAGAGCCATTGCGACTCTCCCTCGACGTCAGTTTTCTATCAACTACCACCCACTTCTTGATGCACGCTAGCACGAACCGATCGCCATTATCTGTGTCAGATGTTGGGTAATTTGTCGATTGGATCAGCGCTGATTGCCAGCGCGCTGGGTGACCGGCTACCGGTTAGGAAGGGCCCAATGCGTTTGCATTCCGCTGTGAATTAAAATAACAGGTAATAATCATAAAATATTTTGTAGAGGGGGTGCTGGTACTGGGCACATGCAGACTGCTACTGGGTATAGGCGGCTTTCTGACACCAGAATTGGTACATGCCCCGAAAAGTATCAGGATGATCCACCTCAAATTGGTGCCAGGCGTTGAGATTATGGCGGTCAGCTTGGCCGTTATAATAGAGATCCAGCTCATGGTTCAATTCGCTGGGAGTAAACCCACAAAATTGCAGGTTCAAACTCTCGAGGCGCTGAGCCAACTGAGGTATCGTGAAGCGATGCTCTTGAATGTGGAAGATGGCGTCTCTTAATTCACTTAAACTGAAAAAGTCCTTAGACAGTGTCAGTTGTTTATGATGACTTTTTGTCGACTGCGCGATCTGGTGTCGAAAGTCCCGAATTTCTGACTCGCATCCTTGCAGACCAAGGGCCGCTATTTCTTCACGTATTGTGACGATATCTTTCCTCGCGAGTTCGCTATACAGACCTATCTTCATGAGACCAGAGGGGCCGAGGAGCTCTGTCAGAACTGCCCAACCCATCGAGGGATCGTCCATGTGGTGGAGCACGCCAATGCTCTCGATGATATCGAAGTGCTCGCCCAGTTTTGCAAGGTCCAAGATGTCTCCTTGCATGAACTCCAGTCCCGTTACTCCGAGGCGACTTGCTTGTCGTTGGGCATAGCTGAGACTCGTGCGGCTTAAATCTACCGCTAAAACCTGCGACTCAGGGTGCCTGAGCGCCACTTGCAATGCGTGCTGGCCGGTGCCGCAACCTGCCACCAGTATTCTTGGGGAATCTAACGCTTGATCCCTCAGACTGTGATGGTGAATGCCTTGCCCCTTGAGATATTCATCAACCGGTAACTTAGGCTGACTAATACCCAGCTGAGCCCAGCGGGGATAGGGGTTTTCTTCATATTGGCGCTTCACTTTAATAGAAACGTCATTTGAAATCGCGCCGAGGGTGCGGATGTCTCTCGCTAGCCTCTGCTCGCTCAGGGGCTGTGTGATCAGACGCTCTTTCACCTCGGGCAGTTTTTTGAGGGAAGAGAGATCCTCGCTCCAACGATAGCGGTGTAGCGGACGGAATGAGCTCAGACACAGCACCTCTGCTACCTCTGGCTCTTTTCCCGCTGCGAGACGTTGCTCTATGCGGCGGAGCAGGCCTGCAACATTTTCAGTATCTCGCTCAGTTTCAAAATACACATACTCGTTCAAGAAGCACTGCAAAGAGAGTGTTGCCTGAAAAGACTCGAGAAACGGTGCATCTGCGAGCGCGGATACATGCTCCAGAAGAGCGCTGCGGGTACCTGTAAAAATCCTCTCTAGCTCGAGGTCTGGTAGGGGGCACAAGCGCATTAGTTTTTGCAGCAAGGGGAGTTGATCCAACTTTGAAATACGCTCGAGATGGGTCTGAAGGTCAAGCTGTTCAGATGACTCCCGCAACATCGCTATTAGGATTGGGTCATGCTTTAGCAAGCTCAAGATGGCGGGAGCCACATCAGGTGGCGCCACCATATTTTCGGCATTGAGTAGGTCCTGTAGGCATGGATAAAGGCTGCGATCCTCTGAGGCGAAATGAACTTTCTGCAATTCAGTGCCTAAGTTGAGGAAGGCCTCCCAATAATTTGGTTTGACTGATAACGCCATCTTGTAGGCGTCAATGCCCTCACCCAATCGCCCTTGCTCGCAAAGTAAAATGCCAAGATTGTTAAAAGCCTCGGCAACTTCGGGATTCAGGTTCAAGGCTTTGCGATAAGACTCTATTGCCTCTTTAAATCGCCCTGCCTCTTTTAAGAGAACCCCGAGATTGTAATGCGCGTCGGCGTCCGATGGGTCGAGTTCGGTAACGCGTCGAAGAGACAGGATTGCCTCTGCCATCTGCCCGTCTTGATGCAGCGCGATGGCGAGGTTCGAATGATTTACCGGGTCGTCGCCACTCAATGCTAGTGCTTGTCTAAAGGCAGCAATCGTCACTTCGGCGCGATTAAGGTCTTGGCTTATTGAACCTAATAACCTCCACAAGTCGGGGCTAAAAGGGAATTTTTCTGTAGCGCGCAGTGCATCGTCAAGCGCAGTGGTCAGCTGCCCAGATTGATATTGTTCAACGATCTCGCGGTATGCAATCCGCCAAGATTCGTTGTCGAGGGTCAAGTTGTTTTTGGAAGCTATTGAATTCATTACCGCACGTGTCCCAGAAAACCAACGAGCAAATCATTGCTCCCGTTATGCATTCTGTATGACCATCTTCAGATACCGCTGGTGGACACATTGAATTATTTCTATTAGCGACAACTTTTATTAAAACTTTAGAGCAATCATAGTTTTTCGCCCTCAAGTTTGGAAATTGGCTCATGCCGACGACGCTCTAAAGCACCTTTCAGGTTGAATCCGCGGAGTGAATAGGCCCCTTCAGTCATGCTTGAGATGAGATATAATCGGCAGATAGCTTCGTCCAAAAAATAGCGACTGAAAGCAAAAAAGCAAATGAGTGACTCAGCAAATTAGCGCCTGGCGCGACGCGCAGAAAATTATGCGAAATAGCCTCGTTTATTTCGAGGATTATAAATGGACAATTCATAGTCTGCTCCCTGCAAAGAGAATTGTGAGCGGGCGACGTCGCCACGTGGAGCAATAGATCACCACTGGTTGCCGCCCGATTTCTTTGGCACGCGATTTGCAAGCTACATTGATGAGGCGTGTAGCCGCGGGCTAATAAATCGATATGAATGCGGGTTCGAGTTGGATGAGCGGTCGGCAGAGATTGTGAAATCTAGCCTAGCTTGGGTTTCAGATGGGGCTCTAGGGCATTGACTCAGGGGATTCGAACAGTTGAAAGGCACAACCACGAGTGGCAAAAGTTTGCCGTGAATGGACGATAGGTGGCCGCTCATTACCTGAAGTTATGAGGTGAGCGAGGCGCGGCAGCGCGTTGGGCGCAGCTTGCACAGCGATCAATGGTTGGCACGTTGTTACCGACAGTAGGGGAATGAAATATGTTTAATGTTACGTCAGGGGTCTACGAAGATACGCGATTTTCTGGTCAATTCTATGCGAATCCAGCCAGTGCGAATGCCACACCAAAACAGGATTTTCAGGCGGTATTGCGGCAAGCGGGGAACGCCGAGCAAGGATCTGAGGAGGGTGATATGCGGAGTTCTGCCCTTCAGCAGCGACTTCAGACCGAGGCTTCACGACCGACCCCTTTGGTGGGCGAAGTTGAAGCAGCGTCAGCAGCGAGTCGCGTACAGTTGGCGGCGGGAACAGTGCAAGCGGCAGATGTTAGAACGAGCAGGGCGGCATCTGAGGCGTTACTACCCGATTGGGAGGCTGCAGCTATGGGTCAGACTGCGGGCGGCATCGGGAACATAGGGGCATGGGGCAAACCCAACAATTGGGGTAGCCCGGAACGACAAGTGCTCGAGGCTGGGCAGACGTTTGTGACCCCGGCAGGGACCTATCAGGCGGTGACGAACCTTGAGGGGGATTTTGTGCTGCAACCTTTAGACGATGCTTTGCGGACGCCAGGGGACTACCTGCATAGCATGACGATTGGTCAACATCACATTGGTATACATCCACAGACTGGAGAGGCGTGGTATCAGCAACTGCAGACCGAGGCTGTCGCACCGATCCCGCTGGAGCGCGAATATGAAGCAGTGCCAACAGGGAGTCGCGCACAGCTGGCGAATTGGTGGGTGCACGCGGCATATTGTGGACCGAACTATGCCAGCGTCAGCGGCGACACTGCCCGATTGGGAGGCGGCAGCCGCGGGTCAGACTGCGGGTGGCATCGGAAACACGGGGGGCATGGGGCAAACCCATTAATTGGGGCAGCCCAGAACGACAAGTGCTCGAGGCTGGGCAGACGTTTGTGACCCCAGCAGGGCACCTACCAGGCGGTGACGAACCTTCATGGAGATCTGGTGCTGCGACCCTTGGACGACGCGTTACGGCCGCCGGGGGACTACCTGCACAGCATGACGATTGATCAACACCACATCGGTATACATCCAAAGACTGGAGAGGCGTGGTACCAGCAAGTTGCCTAACTCGTGATATACGTGGCAAGGTTCAGAGTGAGGAGTGGCAATGTTAGGTGGAATTAGAATGGGCCGGAGGCAGTTGCATCGGGGTACTCAGCGCGGCAATCGCAGGATGTTCTGGCATACCAGATGCTTCCGACGTCTCAATGAACATACACCGAGGGATGTCTTACGAAGAGGTCTTCGTCATGGCGGGCGCCTACGAGATGGAGCAGGAGTTCAAAGGGAGCGCAACGGCCTTGCAATTCTGCAGTGGCAAGGGCGAGCGGCACAGAATTCGTGACGGTTTGGTTCGTCGATAACCGCGTAGAGGGCTTAACGGAGTACGAGCGAGAAACGCCGGACGGCCAGCGTTGCGGGTGGGTGTTTGAAGCGGTTGACTGGGCGCTCGCCCCTGATGAGGTCAGGGCAGAACTCTTCATCCAATAGTGCCCGTGCCGCAGACCGCCCACGCTCCGAGCGTTGAGAACAACGCGAAAGCTATCCCAGTGCCGTCGTGACTTTCCCTAATCAACATCATGGCAAGCGCACTCTCACTCAGGCAAAACAGAACGGTGCGACGCAGGTCCCCCAATAACCGATTGATTAGATCATGGTCTGGGAGTGTTTCCCACGCCGCCAGTCTTTGGCCCCATTTCAGCCCCTAAGAAATAATTGTTTGGGTTGTAAGAGGGCGTGTTGGGTGGCTACACTGGCTTGCACTTTCTTTTTGGCACTCTAGCATGTCCCTCAGCACATTAAATAACGCGTTATCGGGCCTTCAAGCGGCTACCGCAAAGATGCAGGTGACCGCCAATAATGTGGCGAATGCGCGGACAGACGGCTATCAAACGCAGCGGGTTGATATCGTAGAACGACCCGGTGGTGTCGAGGCAAGGACCCCGGCGGATGCTGCCAGGCCTCCCCCCGTTCCGCCGCCCACTGAGGCAGCAAGCGTTTCTGGGCCTCCCTCTGACGTGGATTTGGCTCAGGAAATGGTAGCGATGAGCGCCAATGAGAGTTTTTACCTCGCCAATGTGCGGGCATTAGAAGCGGCTAATGGGATGCTCGGTACTCTACTCGATACCGAAGCTTAGAGGATGTTGACGCAAGGACTGGCTGCTGACGCATCGTCCGAAGACGAGTGTTAGTGTCAGTACAGTACTTTCTGAGGAGCGCTGGGGTAGCAGGGTTTTGCGCATTCTCTCGATCATTAATGAAACGGAGGCAATATGGCCATTGGTTTGCTCGCGACGATCACAGTGCAAGACGGTAAAAACGCAGAATTTGAAGAGGCTTTCCTGAATTTGACGGAGCAGGTCCGGGCTAATGAGGCGGGTAACATTTTTTATGCGCTACATAGAAGTCCGGTCGATTCTCAGGTCTACCGAGTCATGGAGCAATACGAGAATCAAGAGGCGCTGGAGGCGCATGGCAAAACCGAGTATTTCCTCAAGGCCAGCGCGCAACTCGCAGAACTTGTCGCCCGAGCGCCTGAAATTGAAGTCATGGAGGCCGTCACCCGCTGATGGTGGTGGCTTGCTATTAATGAGCCTACGCTGGCGCGGGGTTAACACGGCTTGCCGTAAGTGATGCCCGTTTCGGGAGCTATTCTTGCCACGACATTTACAGCATGCGATCAAGATCAGAAGGTTCTAAAGGCTGAGGCAGCACAAATGGTTAAAAAACTCTCCTACTTCAGCTCTGTGGCGGCACTTATCCTGCTGACCATTGGGATCTCGACCTCAAGCCCGCTGTTCGTGTCTCTAGGATGTGTCAGCGCACTGGTGGGTTGGGCGCTAAAAAGCTGACGCGCTAACGACAGTGCATGGTGGTGTTTCTGTGTTGCGCATGCCATTCAACTCCGCTCAATCCTGAACGATGGCACGCAGCAGCTCTGCCACACGGTTTTAATGGCTTGTTGTCCCAAAGCGCTGTCCGCACCTGCAGGAACGCTGGGTGACCCGGTCGCATTGAGTGGGACAGAGGGCGAGCTGATTTCAGCCCAATGAATCTGTACACTCGCGGCTGTTTGAAGCGGCCAGGGCCTTGGGGAGCTGGCTTGATCACTGGCAATACCGATCGCTTTTAATACCGGTCCTGACAAGGGAGTAAAAGGTGTCCAACCCGCAAATACATAACGTGAACGTTGCTGACCAGCGTGTGCTGATGTCGCCCACTGCGCTGCGTGAGCAAGTTCAACTTACCGAGTCGCTGTTCGAATTCGTCGCCGAATCCCGAGGGGCAATAGAGCGCATCATCGACCGGCAGGATCATCGGCTGGTGGTTGTGGTGGGTCCTTGTTCGATCCACGACGTCACCGCTGCACTCGATTATGCCAAGCGACTTAAAGCGTTAGCTGATAAAGTCAGTGACAGTTTGTATTTGGTGATGCGTGTTTATTTTGAAAAACCGCGCACCACGGTTGGTTGGAAGGGCCTGATCAATGACCCGATGCTCGATGATTCATTTGAGGTTGAAAGTGGCCTACGGATCGGGCGCGAGTTATTAAGAGAGGTCCTCAGCATCGGGCTGCCGACTGCAACGGAAGCGCTGGACCCCATCACACCGCAGTACCTTCAGGATCTGATCAGCTGGTCTGCCATTGGGGCAAGAACGACTGAATCGCAGACACACCGAGAGATGGCCAGTGGGCTATCTTCTTCTGTTGGGTTCAAAAATGGTACTGATGGTGGCCTTGAGGTCGCCATTAATGCGCTCCAATCGGTCGTCAACCCGCACCGCTTTTTGGGGATCAATTCCGATGGCAAAGTGTCTGTCTTCGAAACCAAGGGCAACCGTTATGGGCATGTTGTGCTCAGAGGGGGCACCAGTGGGCCCAACTACGCTCAGGAGCATATTGCCCACTGCGAGGCGGCGCTGGAGCAGGCAAATCTGAACGCTAACATCATGGTCGACTGCAGCCACGCCAACTCAGAAAAAAAACCGGAGCTTCAGCCCGCTGTCGCGCAAAACGTGATTCAACAGATTGTCGATGGCAATACCTCGATCATCGGTTTGATGCTGGAGAGCAATCTCGAGGCGGGCAACCAGAAAATCCCAGCAGACCTGTCACAGCTTCGCTACGGCGTCTCTGTCACGGATGGCTGTATCGACTGGGAGAGCACGGAATCATTACTGCTAGACATCGCTGCCCGCGTGGCCCCTGCGCTGAAGGCACGGGCAGCACAATAATACGTGGGCTTGCAGTTGGATTGGTTCTTACTATCCCGCACCGTCGGAAGCGGCCACTCAATGCTGTGACGGCTCGTATGCTCACGTGACCGAACCACTGCACTTGGTAATGTCAGGAGGCTACTCGCCGCCCTGGGCCCTCCCTATAGGGTCGCGAGGCCCGACTGGTTAGCCGCGCGTTGGTTTAGCCGCGCGTTGGTCAGCGGCGGCGCGAGCAAGTTCATCGGCGACCAGGTCGGGATGGGTCAACATCCCATCGCGAGGGATATCGAGTTCAACGAAGCGCCAGTCGGGTCCTCTGGCAGGGCCCACCATGAGATCAGAGCTCTTGCGGTAGGTTTGGCCCACGCAATGAAAGTAAGTCGGCTGCAATCCGGCCCATCCCCCGTTTTTTAATACCAAAGTATCAGTCCATTGCTTGGCCGGGTGGGGGGTTATGAGTCGCCGCAACTTGGCCACCACATCGGGGTATTCGGGCGGCACCAGCATGTCCATGGGGTAGTCTTGCCAGAGATCCATCTGGTAGCCTTCAATAAAGTGCTGTTGTCTTGCTCGCCACCAAGCAGGGTATTCACCGGTTGCGGGGTCTCTGGTCACACCGCTCATGCGGCCGGGACGCGGCACCAGCGCATCAAAAAAAATGATGCGCTCGATTCTCTGGCGCAACCGATCGGCAACCCCGGTAATCGTGATGCCTGAAAACGAATGGCCGACTAAGATCACATTGCTGAGTTCTTCGTATTCGATCACATTCACAATGTCATCGATGTGAGTCTCTAGTCCAACCTCCGGGCTAGTGAGATGAAGGCGCTCGCCACACCCGGTGCACGTGGGCGTGAACACCCGATGTCCTTGTGCAATGAGTCGATCTGCCACGTCGCGCCAGACCCAACCGCCATGCCAAGTGCCGTGCACCAAGACATAGGTTGCCCCGCCGGGTGTGAGCGTATTCCGCTGAGAAGGCGGGTTTTCAGCCGCAATAGCCACCTGACTGGCAGCACCCAGTGAGGCCAATGCAGCACCCCCGTTGCGTAAGACTGTGCGCCGAGTGAGTGTCATTGAGTGTGTCTCCTTTGGCAGTGGGTCACAGGCTGTTGTTGATGACCGTAGCCCGCACGCGTAACGGTCGTCTCAGTGCCGAGAGTATGTGGGGTTAGCCCAGCCTCATCGCCATTCAAAAAATACCGATGGAAGTGCCTGCCTACATGGTGGGCGTATCCACCTTGCCCGACACCATAAAGCAGCTGGCCAATAGCCATTTCAGGTTAATGCCAATGCGATTGGCCTCTGGCAAGGTGAAAGCATAACCGTGTTCTTTGGTGGTGCCATCGTCGAATTTTTCGACCACGTAAATCACTAGCGAGTCTCGGGTAAAGTAACCCTCATAGTTATTAATCGGCCAGTCGACATTAAAGAGCCGTAGCCCGAGTGTCCGGCCGTCTTTGTCGGTAAACCAGGTTTCTGCCCCCTGATCATGCAGGCTTAAGTTGTCGTAGCGGGTATAGGGCTCGTCGCGTCCCCCGCCAACGCCAGGAATATCGGCGTAACAGGTAAAGACGCGACTGCGATGTAATTTCACCGCGCTATCGTTGCGGCGAGAGCCCCACCAGAGCTGTTGTTGTGCCAGTGATAAAGTGATGGGACTGCCTGGGTCTTCGGCGCAGTCTGCGTCTGCTGCTGCGCTAAATTGTGCGGCATCCCGTGTCCACCAAACCGGGCATTGGCTGCCGGCTTGGGTGTCATCTATTTCCATACGCACCGCCTGTTTGGCGTTGTCATCAAAGAGCGACCAGCGTTGCTCGCTGATCACTGCGCCCTCAGCATTAGTGCGTGTTGCGGTAAACACATGAGGCTCTGCTGAGGCCTCGATCGAGAGGTTGTAGCGACTTTGCGGCTGCGGTACTTGTCGGCGGCTGTCGAAGTAAGCCTGATTGGCATTGCTATAAAATCCGGGGAGCAGGGCCTCAATCACCTGGCGATCACGACTCCACGTGGCGCTATCTTGTCCCTGAGCCCACGACGTACTGGGCAGGCAGCTTATTAGCACTAACCCCAATACTGTGCCCACTCTGCGGCGTGAGCGTCTTGCGCGTGTTCTTGTGATCGGGGTAGGCCAATCGCCCTGAGTTGCCCCTGAAATCGTAATGACTGGCGTCATGGTACTTGCCTCTTTGTCGGTTAGACCCGTAAAGTACTAATGTTATAACTATAAAACAAAGGTTTCACGATGAGCGATGTTCCTGTTCTGATACGACGCACCACCATGCTGGTGAATCACATTGACGCCGCCCTGCGCATCTATCGCGATATTTTGGGGATGGCGGTGCATTACGATGAGAAAATACTGGTATCGGGTGACGGGCTGCCGGCGGGTGAGCCCAATTCACAGACCCGCCTAGTGATGCTGAAGTGTAAAGACGACTTCATCGGCATGCTCGGTATCTTGCAATACATCGACCCGCCGTTGCCCGAGCCCCCGCCAAGGCCCGTGCCTAACCGAGTACGGGTGGGCGAATCGGTGTATGTCTTGCACCACGAGGATGTGAAGGGCGCGTTTGAACAGTTAAAAGACGTACCGGGGCTCGAGATGGTGTGTGAGCCAGTGATCAGTGAATATCCCAAACCGGACGGGGGTGTGTTCAGAGTGCTGGGCATTAGCTTCTTTGATCCTAACGGGTACTTTGTGGAAGTGAATCAGTTCGTATGAATGAGCCCACTGCGGCGCCCAAGACGCCGCCAGCCAGCAGCCTCGCCTATGGGTGGCTGACGGTGGGGCTACTGACGATTGCCTACGTTTTTTCTTTTGTTGATCGCTATGTCTTGGGGTTGCTCATTGAGCCGATTAAGGCAGACCTCGGTCTTACCGATACGCAAATTGGGCTGCTATTGGGTCCGGCCTTTGCGATCTTTTATGCCACGATGGGTTTGCCATTGGGGTGGTTGGCAGATAAAAAAAATAGGGTGCGCATTGTCGCCATCGGCATTGCCGTGTGGTCCATTGCCACTGCGGCGTCAGGGCTCGCGCGTAACTTTACCCACCTCTTTATTGCTCGCATGAGTATTGGGGTAGGGGAGGCGACTCTGAGCCCCTGCGCCATGTCGATTATTTCAGACAGCTTCCCGCCAGAGAAACGCTCCCGGCCTATCGCCGTTTACACCATGGCGCTTTCGGTGGGCGCCGGTTTTGCGTCGTTACTTGGGGCAGGCGTTCTCACGTGGGCAAAATCGGGCGGGTCCATCACAATGCCCGTGGTAGGTGAACTGATGCCTTGGCAGGCCACGTTTTTTATTGTGGGTTTACCGGGTCTTGTTGTGTCGGCGTTGTTTTTTTTACTGCGTGAGCCTGCCCGTTCTGCGGGCGTTAATACCATGGGGGGCAACTTGTCAGACATGCTGAGGCATGTGCGGCAGCGTTGGCGGCTCTATGGCGGCTTTGTCAGCCTATTTTGTTTTATGACCATCGTGGCCTATAGCCAAGGTTGGGGTGCGGCCCTTTTTGAACGCACTTGGGGGTGGGAGACGAGTTATTACGCTTCGATTAATGGCGTATTACTCATTATTTTTGGTCCTACCGCAGTGTTATCGGCAGGTTGGCTCTGTGATCATTGGTTATCGCAGGGCAAGCAAGATGTGGCCATGAAGATCGCTTTTTTTGGCGTGTTAGTGACCGTCGTATCGGGCGCTGCCTTTCCGTTAATGCCTACGGCACCCTTGGCAATGGGGGTATTCGCCGTGAACAACATGGGAATAGGCATGACCTCTGCCATGGGTGTCACTGCACTGTTGCGAATCGCTCCGGGCCCGATCAAGGCACAAACGGTGGCGCTGTATTACATGTGTATCAGTATGGCAGGCTTATTCTTGGGCCCCACAACCGTGGCGCTATTGAATGATCATGTTTTCGGTGTCGATGGCATTCGCTATTCGATGGCGCTCATTCCGGTGATCTTTGGGGTGCCGGTTCTCCTAGGGTTGCGCGGTATTTTGGCAAACTATGGCCGCGGTGTGACAGAACATGAGGGACTTTTGTAGATGACCAATATCCGCCGCACTTATATCGACAATGCTGAGGGGCAGCTTCATATGTGGTCATGGATGGGCAGCCAGTCCGATCAGCCCCCCCTGATCTGTTTGCCGCCAGTGCCCTTTGGCGGGCGTTTCTTCGCAAGTTTTGCCACGGCCTACGAGGGGCCGGTATGGAGTGCGGACCTCCCTGGATATGGCGGCTCTGATCCCTTGGATGACGCGCCCTCGGTGGAAGGATTCACGCGTGCGATGTCTCCGCTGTTAGCGGCTTCATCAACGCCGGTATGGCTGACAGGCTTTCACTCAGGCGCTTTAGTCGCTATCGATATGGCGCAATCCTTTCCTGAGCAGGTTGCGGGTTTAGTGTTAGTGGACGTTCCCGTATTCGCGGGGCCAGACATGGCATCACTGCGAGAATCACTGACCATACCGCCTCAGTATTTGACACAAGAAGATCCGTTAAACGGGCTTTTCCAGTCGATGGTTGTTGATCGATTAGCGCAGGTGCCCTTCGATCGCGCTTTTGCGCTATTCATCGATTTTATCAGCGCAGGGGAGAACCGTAATGCGGGCTATCATGCAGCCGCCACCTATGAGGTGGAGGCGGCTTGCCGACAGGTTCAAAAACCGACGCTGGTGATCGCAACGCAATCGAGTTTGCGCGAGGGCACCCTGCAAACCGCCGACTGGATACCGGACGCCACTTTAGTTGAGCGAGATGACGTTACGGCGCCGGCTTTTGAGCGAGGGGCAGAGGTGATAGCCACTCTGGTCAGTGATTTTGCGATGAGCAACAGTTGATCTCAAGTGACGGGATGAAAGGGGCAACTGTCCTCTTTTTCCACTAGGTCATAGGCAAACATAAACTTTGCCACGCCCGCCAAAATGCCTCCCACTAGGCCCAGTTCTAAGATTTGAGCATCATCAAAATACGCAGCCAGCCGGCCATGCAATGCCTCACTGAGTACGCCGGTTGAATTGGTTAGCGCCAGCTCAGTCCCCAGCGCCAGTACGGCCAGCTCGGCCGGCGTAAACGTTCCCGATTCGGGTGATTCAAACGCGGCGATCTGCGCCTCGGTGAGGCCTGCCTCGAGCGCGTCAAGCCGATTGCCTTGGTTACAAAAGCGGCAACCGTGCAAAGTGGAGAGTCGCAGCCGGAGCAGCTCTTTGTAGCGCTGCGCGACTTTGCCACCGCGAAAAACGTCGCCATAAAACTGATTCACGTACCACCGATACAATTCGGGATGATTCGCAAACACTTCAAAAAACGTGGCATCACCGCGCAGATCCATCGAGCGGGCCCAGGCCGAAGCCATATCGTCTGGCATCTCAGCAGGTGCGATCCGGTTGAGCTGTGGATCAGGCTTCATGGGCGGCTTAGACCATGGCCTTTAACTGTTCGTCGCGATATCGACCGAGTAACAATAGGGCAAGAGAGCAAATGATAAATCCCCACATCGAGTAATACAGGGCTTGGTCATAAGAACCCGAGCTACTGTAGATCCATCCAAAGGTGGCGGGACCAAAGCCTGCGCCGAGCCCAAAGAGGGCATAGAGTGCGCCGTAGATCCGGGAATAGCTGCGGACCCCAAAATAGCGAGAGACCAAATAAGCCAGTAAGTCATACTCGACACCGGCGGCAACGCCCAGTAACACAATGGCAATCACCATTTGCGAATACCCCGGATCCACTGCAGTGAACATGAGCATGGAGGCGGCGGGCATAATCATCAGTGCACAGGCAATCGCTGGTGCCCAGATATAATCGAGCAAATAGCCGGCGATGAGGCGCCCTGCATACACCGAATAACCGAGAAAGCTGGCCAAGATCACTGCATCGACACGGTCAAAACCTTTTGAGCCCAGCATCGTTTCAAGGTTCGGAATAGGGCCGCCAATCGCAAAGGAAAGCGGCAGAAAAATGGCACCGAGCAACCACAGCCGCCAGTCGCGTATGGCCTGTGCAAAGGTGAACCCGTACTGCTTAATGACCGTGCCGGTTTCGCGACCCAGTTCAGCAAGCCCCGCCGCTCGCTTGGCGACCTTAGGATCATCCACGTCATGAAACGCAATCAGCGCAATCGGCAGTGCAACGACCAGCGGCAAAAATCCGATACCGACATAGGCCAGTCGCCAGCCATAGGCGTTAATGAGCGATTCCGCCAGCAGCTTCGCAACGGCGCCGCCAATGCCGGTGCCCACCAGCGCCATCCCCAGCGCCAGACCGCGTTTTTCATGGAACCACCGGGAGATGGCTTTGGTGAAAGTGATCGGCAGGGTGCCTGCACTGAGAATAGACAGTAAACCCCAAAGAAATAAGTAGAGTGTATGTGAGCCGTTATTGAGCGCAAAGGACATCATCGCGAGCGAGAAGGTCACCATGGAGATGAGTGCCACCCGTCTGACGCCATACCGGTCAGACAGATAGCCGGCCAGTGGGGCGCTGATCACCGTGACCACACAAAAGGGCACGAGGCCGAACATGATTTGATCAATACCCCAGCCAAATTCGGCAGCCAAAGGCTTTGCAAAAACGCCAATGGTATAAAAGGGCAAGGGCGACATCCCCAACGAGATGCCAAAGGTAGATGCGAGCACAACGGGCCAGCCGAAACGAAACTCACGAAATTGTTTCAAATTAAAAGCCATAGAGCGCGACACCCTCGTTATCATTATTGTGTTGCTATGGTTGTGGCGATATCAACGATCTCAACCTCACGAGAATAATACCGGTGTTCAGTGGCATTGCTAGCGCTACTTTCCGCGCTAAGGCGTGCCGGGCGCTGGCGTGTTATCGATGGGTATTGGTCTTTTTGGGGGATGACTTTGCGGCTTACTGTAGCCATTTGGCGACAGTGCGTGACACGACGATCTCACCTTGATCAAAGTACGCGTCATGATTTTCTTCAATGCTATCGAGGTCATAGAGATAGTTCACCATCAGGCCGACAGATTGATGCAATCCCTTTTCGCTGAGGTCCGCGCCCCAGTGGATGGCGCGCAAGCTGGCACCATTGCCAAGATGGAATCGTGCGACAGGGTCAAGGGCAACACTATTGGCGCGCTCGTTCACTAGATAGCTCGCGCAGAGCTTCAGTATTTTTTCTTTGACGGATTCATTGGCATCCTTTGCTTGCAGCCGAGCAATAGATTTAAGGTCATGAACATCGATTTGATGATCGTCCTGATGCGCGGTAAGCCATTGTGCAAATCCGGGTATGGGCGACAGCGTGACGTAGCGTTTGGCGCTGGGATAACGTTTGCCGACCTCCTCGACCACTTGTTTGATTAAGAAGTTACCGAAAGAGACGCCGGCTAATCCGGGGTGACAGTTACTAATGGAATAAAACACCACGGTGTCGAGGTCTTGTTCGTCGGGTGTGCCATTGGTGCGATCAATCAAAGGCGCAATCGCATCAGGAATACCCGCGGTGAGCGCTACCTCCACAAAAACCAGCGGATCGTCGAGCATCGCTGGATGGAAAAATGCAAAGCATAGCCGTTGCTCGCTGAGTCGGGTTCGGAGATCCTCCCAACCCCGAATCTCGTGCACGGATTCATACTGAATGATGCGTTCGAGTACCGCGGCGGGGGAGTTCCAGTCAATGGCGCGGAGTTCGAGAAAGCCGCGGTTAAACCACGAAATAAACTGATGCTTCAAATCCACATCGACACATTTTAGATGGGGGTGATCAGGCAGCAATTTGAGCAATGAAGCACGCATTTTTACGAGTACGGCGGTCGCATCGGGCGCCATATTCATTCTGCGAAATAATTTGATTCTGGGGGCCTCAATGGCCTTGGTAAGCGCAACGAGTTGATCCGCCTGCGGGTCGTTTTTATAGTCATCTGCTGCGCCCAAAATGGCGTCCGCAGAGACATCAAAATCACGTGCTAGGGCTTCAAAGAACAGCACCTTATTGGCGTCATTGAGCTGTTGGTAATCTGCAATGACTTCGCAGGCCAGTGCCAGTCCCGATGCCTCCCCCCGGTGGTGCAGTAATTGCTGACATTTACCGGCTAAATCATCAGAGGGGGCTTGGGCCGCCACCTGTCGTCGTCGCGCCAGAATGTCGCGCCCGACACTGACAACCGAACCCAATAGCTTGCCGAGGCCAGTGGAGGCCTGACGTGGTGTCCCTGTCGGTGGTTGTGCATCTGCTGACATGCTGCTGGCTCTGCATCGTGTTGCTTCGACTCACACTATATCCAACTCTGCTGAGCGGTGCCTCATCGATTTTGATCAGGGCACCGAGACCGCGTCTTTGGGCGTGGTGAGGCGATTAACGCTGCTTGACAGCAGAGCAGTAAACCCTCGGGCCGGTGTGCGTCAGCGTTCTGTGCTGGGGGCGGACTCGTCCTTCCAAATGGCGTAAAGCAAGGCACACAGCATAAAGAGCATCACCGCAGAAAAGGGCAGTGCGCCAATAATCATCACTGACCTGAGGGCGTCCATCCCGCCAGCAATCAGCAGCGTGATGATGACCAAGCCGAGCAGCACACTCCACAGCACGATGTGTCGCGAATGCGTGCCGTCCTCTGAGCCACCCGATACGATGGTATTGATGACCAGCACGGCCGAGTCGGCGGAGGTCACAAGATAGGTAATGAGCAGTAATGTGCAGAGGGTCGATACCGGCAATACCCAGTTTGCAGAGAACAAAGACTTCACTGTTGCAAATAACTGTGCGGAGAGATCTGCACCAAGAATGCTGCCTTCAGCAACGCCACTCAGTTCGAGGTCTAAGGCGGTCCCGCCAATGATGCAAAACCAGGCAAAGCACATGAGAGAAGGTGCCAGAATCGCCCCGACTACGTACTCACCGATGGTTCTGCCCCGAGATACCCGTGCCAAGAACAGTCCCACAAAGGGTGTGAAAGCGATCCACCACGCCCAATAAAAAATATTCCAAGCAGATTGCCAGTCACTCAAAGCGCGTGCGGTGGGTGTGTCGGTGCTGCTCCACACCGTGACCGACATCTGACCAATCTGAGAGAGGTATTCGAGCAGGCCGGCCACAAACATCTCGCCGGCGAAAGCCGTCGCACCAAAGACGAAGAAGATCACCAGTAACAGCCAAGACAGCGCCATATTGAGATTCGAGAGCAACCGGATACCGCGCCCGATTCCCGACAAGGCAGATAGCATCGCCGCCAAGGTTAAAAACACAACGGCAACAAATAGCGCGGTGAGACTGGGTCGGCCCTCAGAGACCAGCCATTCCCATCCGGTGATTTGATGCATGCCAAAGGCGAGTTGATTGACGCCGTAGCCTATCGTGACACCGATACCGATGATGGTGGCCAGAATCGCCGCTGCATCGACCACACCACCAACACGCCGTCCCGACTCGGCACTGAGCACTGCGGTAAAGGGCGATCGAATCGTCAGTGGCATATTGCGTCGGTAGGCAAAGTACGCCAGCGACATCCCGACAATGGCATAACAGCCCCAGGGTGTCAGGCCATAGTGTAGGAGCGTCCACTTATAGGCCGCGGCCAGATTATCGCGTTCTAGCGCAGTCGTGGCACCGAGGATGACATCGGGGTTGTTGGCAAAATGCGCTAACGGCTCGGCGGTCGAGTAGGTGAGCATGCCGACACCAATGCCCGCACCAAACATCATCGAGAACCAAGCGAAGCGGCTGAATTCGGGTCTATCGGACTCTGCGCCCAAGCGAATGCGCGCAGTTTTCGGTACCACCGCCAGCAATAATGCCATGACCATAAAAAGACCTGACGCATACACGTACCAGGCCCTAAAATAGGAAATGGTCGCCGCCTGTATCTCCATCAAAATGGCGCCAGCATCGGGGGCGAGCGACGCCCACAGCACGAGGCTCACCACAACAACCTTAACGGTGAGAGCAACAAGACGATTTTGTCCGGCGTAAAATCCGGTGCTTTCAACCCGCGTGGCCACGTCTGTCATCTGGCTTCCTTTTTTTTGAGTTTCTAAAGCGTTTTTTTTAGTTATGTTGAGGTTGCAAGTTAACAAGGTTGTTGACCTCGGCGGCGATTAAACGTGCGCTGATCGCCTCGAGCACTTCATGCAGCGCCGTTGATGTTATCACTGCTGGCGATTGTGCCCACTGTTGCAGTTTGGCCGAGAGTGCAGTATCGCTTTCTCGTCCTGTAAGGCGTATGTCGGCCTCACGGAGCAGATCGTAGAGTGGATCCATCTCTACTGCTTTATCGGGGTGCGCTCTCAACCATTGGTCAAGATACGCCATGCCCACAATTGGTGCCGCTGGCCACGTATTGGGAAGTTGCTGCTGCGGATTAAATTGCCCGCCCTGATCCGCTAAGGTGGCGGCCGCGATCTCATTTGCGGTGAGGAAGTCACTCGGCGTGAGCGCAAAGACATCGATCCCTCGGATAATTTCGGTGCCATAAATGTGGCCGTTATACCAATAGGTTGACCAATAACCTCCCGTAACAAGATCCTCGGCATCGATAGGTCCACGATCAAAGTATGCGATTTCAATCGGATTTCTGGAGTCGGTGAAATCGATGATCGACAGGCCGCCTTGGTACCACGCTTGCACAAAAATATCGCGCCCGGGCACGGGGATGATCGAGCCATTATGAGCCACACAATTTTCAGTTTCGAGCTGGGGCGCGCTCATCTTGTAATGACTTTGAAAAACGAGTTTACCGTCGACGATATCGTAGATCGCGTCAGCTCCCCAAGTGAGTGGGTCGTAGGTTCGACATCGAGGGCGGGTGCCGCCGCCCCACTCATCCGTGAAAATCACTTTGGTGCCGTCGTTGTTGAAGGTGGCCGAGTGCCAGTAGGCAAAGCCTGTATCAGTCGCGACATCAATGCGCTCTGGGCGTCGCGGATCACTGATGTCGAACAGGATGCCGTTACCGGAGCAGGCGCCAGCAGCGAGTTGTAAGCTGGGGAACACAGTGATGTCATGGCATTGATCGGTGCGGTAAGTGTCTTGAGTCTCATCT
Organism: uncultured Luminiphilus sp.; assembly: GCA_943789425.1. Taxonomy (GTDB): domain Bacteria; phylum Pseudomonadota; class Gammaproteobacteria; order Pseudomonadales; family Halieaceae; genus Luminiphilus. The sequence continues at coordinate 110,077 of CALSUB010000013.1, read as the reverse complement.
CCATGGTCGCCCCCTCGCCAGAGGCCCGACAGCGCTCCGGTCTCGGGGTCGGCAAACACGGTGGGACTATCAATAATTCGGGCGTTGGCAGGGTTGTCGATAGGAATTTCAATCACGTCGATCCGAAATAGCGCGGTGCGGTTGTCGCCGGGAGACTCATCGATACAGCCTGCCATTTCTTCCTCTTCACGCACGCGAGAGATACCTGAGTTGTAGACAATGAGTTTGCCTTGCTCGTCGGGGCCTGCCACGACGGAATGCGTGTGTGACCCGCGACACGTTTGCACGGCACCAACTTGCCGCGGTTGCGTTAAATCACTGATATCAAAAATACGGATCCCGCGAAAACGATCAGCGCTGATATCGCCACGGATGCCCTCTAAACCGCAATCAACACGACTCCGTGTTTCTTCCACCGACAGTATGAGGAGGTGTCCGACGATGGAAACATCACCCTGCCCACCGGGGCACACGACGGACGCCAGCAGTGAGGGAGCAGTCTCCTTATCCAGCTCATAAAGGTTAAAACCATGGTAGCTCCCCGCCGCCATAATGTTGTCCCAAAACGCGATGTCGGTATTCGAAAAGCTCAGCAGTGGGGCGCGAGCTTCGGGTTTGTCCTGCTCATCACCCGATTCGGTGCCGTCAGTGTTTGTTGTTGAGCTCTCTTTTCCAGCTGTTCCAGTATGCTCTTGATCCAGCTCTTCAGCCGGTTTGTCGATGTCATCGGACTGGGCCTGCTGAGTAATTTGGCTAGGTTGTTCGTGCTCGGCGCTGTGGTGCATTTGGTGGTCGGTACCGGCCTCAGCCTCGTGAGCGGCATCTGTAATCGGCGCGGACACCATGAACCGCGCCGCTGGCAGCTCGGCAGGATTGGCCGGGTCATAAAAACCCGGAGGCTTGGTCAACACGGCTACTTTTTCAAGATGCCAAATAGCTTCCTCGGCGTCGTAGAGTCCCGCCGCAAGATGCGCACGCGGGTCATCTGACAGGCCAACCAATAAGCCGTGCATGCGCTCAATCTCTTTTTCTTGATCGTTAACAATGTCTGTGGTGAATTCGAATAATGTTGGATCGTAGGCGGCACCTGGCTGCTCCATGAGGGTCTCAACCATCTCGAGTGCGCCCTCGTGGTGGGTGATCATCAAACTTAGAAAATGTCGATCAAAGTCGCTACCGGTTGCGTCGCTGAGGCTTTGCATTTGTGCGGGCGTCGCCATACCCATCATGACGTGATGCTGGTGATCGTCCGCACGCAGTTGATTGATCAGTGGCTCACCGCGCGCTGTCAGCCATTGCGTCATAAAGGCAATTTCATCCGCTTGCGATGCCTCGATCCTGCCTGAGGCATCTAAAACCCCAGGGAAATTGGTGCGATCTTTGGCGAGCACCGCCATATCCAGCGCCTGCTGATGATGCACCATCATGTCTTGCATGAACTCGATGTCGTCGGGCGTATGGCTAGTGCTGGCAATTTGAATCGCAACGTCAGCACTGAGTAGGCGTGAGGTCTCGCCGGGTGCGCCGGGTTGCACAATGGGGGCAGCGACAGTGCGCAGACACACGACTAACATCGATATCGTGATCGATAAGACAATGGGGTTAACTGGCATGGATAAACGTCTTCCTGAAGATCAATCGCGAATTTACCAGATACGCAGCCAAGATGCTGTGGCGCGCCAGCCAGCCACTCTGCAGGGCTTAGCGAGTGTCATCAATTAGGGAGTCATGACGTGTCTTAGTCACTGCGGCCATCTACCTGTCAGAGTCTAGCGTCAGAATCGAGTTCATCATAAAGGGCGGTATTACCCAGCCCGATCTATTGCATCAGGTGTTTGACGCGGTTCGTAAGTCAGCGAGGTGTGCTAAGCCAGCAACCCCCAAGGTCGCCGCGACAAAGAGATCAGGCATGTTGGCTAGCGCTTGTTTCATGGCTATGAGCAACAGGGCGCCAGACACCAGATGGAGTAGTAGCGGAGGTGGGCCGTGAAGTTCCGCTTTACGATGGCGCCAAAAGAGCCAAAGCGCCTCGACTATCATGCCCAGCAGGATGACATCAATGAGTCCAGTAATCGTGAACCAGTCAGGCACGCTTTACGCTCGTGCAAGCCCCAATAGTTGTGCTAAGTCCTTAAAGAACACACGAATATGCGCAAAGGGTCGGCGACGCACCAATTTTTTGGTGGTGTACGACTGCCACGTTAAGGTCTGCACATCAGGGTCTCGGCACATCGCGACAAATTTTTCGCGCCGCTTGTCGGTGCCGTACCAAAACCGCTGTAGTAATCCGAGTACCCAGAAGACCTTGCCATGGAGTTTCATAAATTGTTTGCGCGCTTGAGCGAGTGCGCGTGCATCACCCGTTGCTAAGAAGGCGTCGAGGGCATTGGCACTGAGGCGCCCACAGAGCATGGCGTAGTAGATGCCCTCGCCAGAAGCTGGCGCGACCACACCCGCCGCATCCCCCGACACTAAGACCGCGCGACCGTCATCCCAGCGCTTCATTGGCTTCATAGGAATGGGGGCGCCTTCTTTGCGTTTGGTCGTCGCCTCTGCTAATCCCACATCGGCACGCAGCGCCGCGACTGAGGCTTTGGCTGAGAACTCTTTGTGGGCACTGCCCACTCCAATGCTCGCATTTTTGCCATGAGGAAAGACCCAAGCATAAAAATCGGGTGAAAGCCGGCCTTGATACCAGACGTCACAGCGGTCTGGGTCATAAGCGGCCCAATTTTGATCTTCGGGCACCTCGATAATCTCGTGGTAAGCCAGCACCCAGGGTGTTTTCTCTGCATCGGGAATCGTGGCTCTAGCGACGGCAGAGCGAGCGCCGTCGGCACCGAGCACACTGCGCGCCGTGACGGTGATCGTGCGAGGATTCTCGTCTTTCGTTTGATACGTGAGCGAAACCAGCTCTTCTTGATATTCGAGTGACTTAAAGACTCCAGGTACCACTGTGGCACCGGCTTCGCTAGCACGTTGTCGCAACCAAGGATCAAATTCATCGCGATCGACCATGCCGACAAACGTGCCATCGATCGGCATATCCACGGACTGACCTTTGGGAGAAATCATGCGCGCTGAACGGATTCGCGCAACGACCAGATGATCGGGAATATTGAACTCCTGCAGTAGGCAAGGGGGGATGGCGCCACCGCAGGGTTTGATCCTGAAGCCACGCTCCAGCAGCAATACCCGGTGACCCTTGTTTGCCAGCTCATGAGCTGCAGTCGCGCCCGACGGGCCGCCACCCACCACGATCGTGTCGTAATCTGTGTGCGGTTGTGTCATCTGATGCCTCCCTCTCCAGCTTCCGCTAGAGCAATGTCACCAAAGGAGGGGGCAACGGGTTCGTTGCTGAGGCCCCAGTTGGCGATGTGAATGTGCCGTGCGAGTGACGCGGCAATTAAGAATAGGAATCCCTCGCAGGCAAAAACGAGCCCGTAAGAAATCGCGGGCTCATCGAGCCAGTAGCGCGTGAGATCAACTGCCACGGTGCCCAAAAAACCGCCGAAGGGCAAACGCAATGGCTTGAGCGGCACCCCATAATCCCATGCGGATGCCTTCCCGTTTTTGTTGGCCGGCACTCGCCAGTACCATCATGGCGCCAATTGCGGCGACGGCAAAACCGCCGTTGGCCGTGCCCAGTAAAAAGACGTTGGCCTCGAGGGGCCACGTGGCGCTGGAGAGTCCGCCCCAGCACAGTAAAAAGAGTGCCACCGCTGAGAGCAGGCAACCGCCGCGGATCCACAGTCTTAATAGGCTGGCCCCGCGAGATTTAAACAATAGTGTCGACGCTGCCATCGCGGCCATACCGAGTAACACACCGGCATGTTGCACGCCTGCCAGCTGTGTTGATTCTCCGGGCGTGCGGCCAAATACGAGGCCCGCAAAGGGCTCCAAAATGAGATCTTGAGCTGAGTAAGCAAGCATCGAGATAAAAACAAAAATGGTAAAGAGGCGCGCCTGTGGATCAGTCCACACATCTGCCAGTGCGATCATGAAAGGGCTTTTCGCCGAGACTTCTGATGCTGCAACCTCAATTTCTGTCGCTGCAGAGGGCGCGGGCGCGGGCTCAATGCCGCGAATCACGGCCAGCGTGATGAGAACGGCGAGCAGCGAGACCGTCGATGTCACGACCAGTAAGCGCTCAGGTGAGTAGGGGTCGAGAAAGTGTCCGGCAACGCCAGCGGTGACGGCAAAGCCGATAATCATCATGAACCATACCAGTGCCGCCGCTGCGGGCTTGCGCTCTGAGGCAACATGCTTTGCCAAGAGCGCGAGTAGGGAGGTGCCCGTGGCGCCGGTGCCGACACCGATTGCAAAAAAGCCCACCGCCGCAATGCCAACACCTAACCAGTGGTTCTGTGGAATGAGGGTAGTGCCGAATGCGGCGCCGATCCCGCCGATCGCTAAAATAAACATGCCGCCGATGATCCAAGGCGTTCGGCGGCCTCCAATGTCAGAGCCATAACCGATGCGCGGCCGCGCTAATTGCACAATGTGATGAATGGTCACCAGAAAACCGGGTAGCGAGGCGGCCAGTGCCAGCTCCACCACCATAATCCGATTCAAAGTAGATGTGGTGAGCACCACAATGCCACCCAAAGCCGTTTGGATGAGGCCGAGACGAATAATATGCCACCAACTCAGGTGTCTTGCCTGCGATAGACTCACACCAGCCACCCGCCGAGCCCGATCGCCACGGCCATCATGCCTAAGACATAAAGTGAGACACCTGTGGCGTTGTACCAGGGCGCAAATTGTTTTGGATCACGCAGCAGTTTGCGCATCGCGAGACATTGCGCGACCACCACAAGGCTGACAGTGAGCGCAAAAGGCATAAGACCCCAACGCACTAGTAGTAGGATCACAATCAGCTGTGGCAACAACATAAAGAGGCAAGCGACCCGTGCCGCGCGCGTGGGGCCGAGCTGTGCGGGCAGTGAGCGGATCCCCATCGTTAGATCACCCTCAACACTTTTAAAATCGTTAAGGGTCATGATGCCGTGGGCACCGATACTATATAGCAGTGCGATGAGCAGAATCGGCTGTGCGGGTAGGTCACCACCGATGACAATAGCGGCGCCCGTGATCCAGGCGAGCCCTTCATAACTGATGGCAACGGCGCTATTACCCCACCAGCCATTCATTTTGAGACGCAGTGGCGGTGCGCTGTAAGCCCACGCCAATGCGAGTCCTAAGCCGGTAGCCGCCGCGACCCATGGTCCTAACAAAATAGCCCACGTTTGTGCGATGGCTGTCCACACGACCGCAAACCAAAAAGCCGTCGTACCGGGGACGCGTCCCGAGGGAATGGGTCGGTCTGGTTCGTTCAGCGCGTCGACATCGCGATCGTACCAGTCATTCACAATCTGACTGGCGCCGCAGACCAAGGGTCCGGTCAGTATTACGCCGGCCAGCAAGGACCAACCGCTCAGATCTGTTCCGGGCCCTGCAGAAATCCAGCCGCACAGAAATGCCCACATTGGTGGGAACCATGTGATCGGTTTGAGAAGTTGTAGCAGCGCGCCCGGTGACGCCCTGCCAACTGCTACGTTGACCGGGGCAGACTGATTCATAACGTCATGGTGGGCGCAGGGGGAAAGTAAGTCAAATTTAATTTACAGTTTATGCGTCCAAAAATATGGAATAGAGAGATTTAGGCCACATTGTCCTCAGAGTCGCCAATATCGAACCGCCGTAATTTTGTATAGAGGCTCTGTCGGCTGAGCCCGAGCAGTTCAGCTGCCGCGGCCCTATTATCTTGTGTGAGCTTGAGTGCGGCCTCAATACAGAGTGCCTCGATGACGTCTGTTGACTCTCGTACCAGCTGCTTTCAATGGGACTCGACCCACTCGCCCGGTAATTTGCTCTATGGAGCGAGGCAAATGAACATCGGTGGCCTTTTCGCCGTTGATGCGACGACTGACATCGCGAATGAACATGAGAATCAGGGGTCGGCCGGAGTACTCAGTTTGTACCGCCGATAATTCGATATCGAGCTGTGCACCGACTTCTGTCCTCAGAAGAGAGCTAAATAATTGTAGTGGGCGATCCGACTGAATATTACCGAGCAGTATATCGAGGTCAACTATTGACCGGCCAAGCCATCGATCTGCGCGTCGCCCTGTCGCTTGTTGTTCATCTTGAATGCCCGCCATATCGAGATAGGCGTTATTAGCGGCAATGACGATGCCGTTTTGATCCGTGATCAAAATGCCATCTGGGGCATGTTCGAAACTGTCGCCGCCCAGCGTGAGGTCCGCTACGGTGTCCGACGAGGTGGCGAGACGAATTAAGAGGCGAGTTTCGTTACCTTGACGCAGGCAGGTCACGCCCGTTTTCAGCGTGTCGCCGCTTGCTGTGGTGATTTCTCCCGGGACGACGCCAGTCGTGCTGCGTGCCTCTCTTTGTAGCTCGGTCAGCGCGCGGGCGCCCTTATTATCAAGACCCACGGGGAAAACGCGCCCTACCAGTGCGCCGTCCTCCAGCTCTAATAGGCTGCTTGCGACACTGTTGGCTTCGAGCACTCGACCTGACAGATCGTCTACTACGAGAAAGCCCTCGGCAACCATTTCCAGCATGCGACGGTAACGGGCCTCCAGTCGACGGTTGCTCCAATAGTCTTGTTCCAGCGTGCGCTGAGCGTTGACGAGTTGCTGCCGTAAATTGGTTTCGCTCCGCAAATCAACGCAAGCCAGCCGGATAGTATGGTCGGTGTCATTCGCGCACAGCCAACAAATAGTGGGCAGCGGCTCAGCTTCAGGTCCTAAGACAATGGCAACATCGACCCGATGCGCTGTTCCCGGCTCTGACACTGCCGCAGTCAGCGCGGCCTGTGCGATGTCGGTGTCCGACTCCCGAACCAGCTCCAGCCAAGGGCGGCCGATCATGGCGTCGCGCGGTAATTGGCGCATCGGCCCCGAGTCTGAAGCGACGTCGGCAATCCGAAGTGAGTCGTTTAGGGTGATTTGCAAGTCTGCGAGGCTCGCCAGCAATGCTTCCGTGCCTGCTTGTGTGGAGATTGACAAGTTTTTGGCCTCCAGGTTTTTGGCCTGCTGCGATAGTGTCTCAATAATGAGTGTCTCAAGATTTTGACACCACCGCGCTCTAGAAACGGAGTCTCGCACACTAAATCCCCGATAAAAAGACCTTTAAGCAGTATTGCTACCTTGAAAACCGATCGACAAGTGTCAAAACCGATTAAAATGATGTATGTAAAAAATGTTTGACACTACGCCGAGCTGTCTCTACTCTGAATCCCATAATATCGCCGTGGCGTCTGCTGCGGTTGGAGGTTTGTATGAGCGCGAGTGAGCCGGCCGAAGGCCGACAGGGGCAGCCGCTATATACCTCGGCGGAACGTGCTCGCCGGGATGCGACGAAGTGGACGCTGGTGCAAGGCATTTTAGCGCCGATCCAGTTTCTCGCTTTTGCTATTAGTCTTTGCTTGGTAGTGAACTACTTGCTCAATGGCGCAGGCCTGGCCGCCGCCACGATTTCAGTCGTGGTGAAGACGTCCTTGCTCTACGCCATCATGATTACAGGCGCCATCTGGGAAAAAGTCGTCTTTGGTCGCTATCTTTTTGCACCGGCTTTTTTCTGGGAAGACGTGGTCAGCATGGTGGTCATGTTCCTGCATACGGCTTATGTCGTCATGTGGTTGGCGGGGTGGGGAACCCCAGTCGAGCAAATGTGGGTGGCATTGGCGGCCTACGCCAGTTACGCCGTGAACGCTCTGCAGTTCCTATTGAAGTTCCAAGCCGCTAAAAAGACGAGTGCTGACAGCGAGGACGATGCGCCGACCATACTAGGGGCTCGGGGAGTACTCGATACGTGAGTGAGGTGATTGCACGCGCAGAATCAACTGGTACCCCCGCGGTGATCACAGAGCGAGGCGAGCGAGCTGTTTTCTGTGGTTTGACATCGATCATCTGGCTTCATCGTAGAATTCAAGACGCCTTTTTTCTGGTGGTGGGTTCAAGAACTTGCGCACACTTACTGCAGTCTGCTGCGGGGGTCATGATCTTTGCGGAGCCACGTTTTGCCACCGCAATACTGGGTGAGCGAGATCTAGCGGGAATGGCTGATTGCAATGAGGAGCTGGATCGTGTCGTGTCAGAGTTACTCGCGCGGCGGCCGGACGTGAGACGCTTGTTCTTAGTGGGCTCCTGTCCGTCAGAGGTGATCAAACTTGATCTCGCCAATGCTGCTGCGAGATTACAAGCGCGTGCATGACAATCGATTAAGGATCTCAGCATTCAGTGGTTCTGGTATTGAAACAACCTTCACCCAAGGTGAGGATCAGTGTCTCGCCAGTATGGTTCCAGACTTGCCAACCGCGCAGGACAGTAGCCTTAGATTAATGGTTGTGGGGACATTGGCTGACATCGTGGAGGAGCAATTTCGAAGACATTTTGCTCAGCTGGGTATCACTGAGGTGGATTTTTTCCCGGCGGCACGTGCCGATGACTTGCCCGCCGTAGGGCCCGGCACTCGGATATTATTAGCGCAGCCTTACCTTAGTGACACGGTGGCAGCGTTACGTAAAAGAGGTGGTAAGTTAATCAGTGCGCTTTACCCATTGGGTATTCAAGGCACGCTCGCTTGGTTCCAAGCCGCTGCCGAAGAGTGGGGTTGCTCGGCCGAAACGGTGCAAGAGGCACTGGCGATTCCCATCGCGCGAGCGCAAAAAGCGCTGAGCCGCGTCCGGTCGTCGCTCGAGGGCAAATCTTTACAGTTTTTGCCGGATTCGCAGCTCGAAATCCCCTTGGCAAGATTTTTAAGTGAAGAGTGTGGCATGTCGCTTGTTGAGGTGGCCACGCCTTTTATCGATCAATCTCTGATGGCTGAAGAGTTGGCGCGCTTAGCAGAAGATGTGCGTTTGGTTGAAGGGGCTGATCTCGATTCGGCGTTGGCGAGGGTTAGGGCGAATCGCCCTGATCTCACCGTCTGTGGGATGGGCATCGCAAATCCATTAGAAGCTGAAGGCCTGCGAACTAAGTGGTCGATTGAGCTGGTGTTTACGCCGATACAGGGTTTTGATCAGGTCGCTGATCTCGCGGGACTGTTCTCGCGCCCGCTCGTGCGAGAGCGGCAGCTCGAGGTGGGATCGTGGAGTTAGCGCTGTGGACCTATGAAGGCCCCCCGCACGTCGGTGCGATTCGGATCGCGGCGTCAATGCGCGATGTGCATCTGGTACTGCATGCGCCGCAAGGTGATACCTATGCGGATCTGTTGTTCACTATGATTGAACGAGAAAATCGCAGGCCACCTGTGACGTGGACGACCTTTCAGGCACGAGATCTCGGTAGCTCGACTGCCGAGATGGTGATCAATACGTTGGAGGGTGTCTGCGAACGTTATAGCCCTCAAGTACTGTTGGTGGCTGAGTCCTGTACTGGCGAGTTACTGCAAGATCAACCCGGTGCGCTGGCCAAGGGTGCCAACCTGTCGGCGCCGGTGATTCCGATCGAAATGGCGGCCTACACTCACAAAGAAAACTGGGGCGCGAGCGAGACGTTTTACCAGTTGGTGCGCGGCTTATTGGCGGCCAGGGCCTTAAAGCCAGGTGAGACAAAGGCTCCCCGTGCGGCGGATCAGCCGCCATCAGTGAATCTTATCGGTCCTACGAAGCTGGGCTTCCGTTGCCGCGATGACGTGGTGGAGGTACAAAAGTTATTAGAGCAGATGGGTGTTCGCGTGAATGTGGTGGCGCCGCTTGATTCGACACCCCGAGATTTGCTGCGTATTCCTGATGCCGATGCCAATGTGAACTTGGCTCCAGAAGTCGGTGATCTCACCTGTGATTGGCTAAAGCGTCAATTTCAGCAGCCCATTATTTCGACGGTTCCCATGGGCTGGGGCGCCACGCGTGACTTTATTGCCGAAGTGTCTGAGACGCTCGGCTTGGACATCGACGTCGAGTCAGTGGGCGACAGTCGTTTGCCGTGGTATAGCCGGTCGGTTGATTCCACTTATTTGACTAATAAGCGTGTTTTTATTTTTGCTGATGGCACTCACGCTATCGCAGCGGCGCGTATTGCGCGTGACGAAATGGGTTTCGAGGTCGTTGGCTTGGGTACTTATAGTCGTGAGCGAGCTCGAGACGTTCGGGCGTTGGCCAAGGAATATGGTCTAGAAGCATTGATCACAGATGACTATCTCGCCGTAGAGCGAGCCGTGGAAGCACTGCAGCCCGAATTGGTACTGGGTACTCAGATGGAGCGCCATATTGCCAAGCGCTTAGGTTTACCTTGCGCTGTGATTTCAACGCCGGCCCACGTGCAGGATTATCCTGCCCGCTACTCCCCGCAAATGGGTTTTGAAGGCGCTAACGTGCTGTTTGATACCTGGGTTCATCCCCTGATCATGGGATTAGAGGAGCATCTCTTGACGATGTTCCGAGATGACTTTGAATTCAATGATACCGCTGCACCCTCGCACTTGGGTGGCGAGGGGGGCGGCGCGCACCAGCCAGACATCGTGGCGTTGACCGAAGAAGCCGCGGAAACCGATGAGCCGGGCGCCATTGCTTGGGCGGTTTCTGCTGAGAAAGAATTGCGTAAGATTCCTTTTTTCGTGCGCGGTAAAGCGCGCCGTAATACCGAGCACTTTGCTATTGAGAATGGTTTATCCGTGATTGATGTCGAGACGCTTTATGAAGCGAAAGCACACTACAGCCGCTGACACTGCCAGCCCGCTGCGGGTTGTGCTGGTCACACTGGATAACCATGTCAGTGGGGCATGGTCTCGGGCGGCGGGTGCACTGTCTAAGCAGGTGCCTGACTTGGCGGTCTCATCACATGCCGCAACGGAGTGGGACCGTAATCCTGCGTCACTTGAGACAACACTATCGGCAATCGCCGAGGGTGACATCATCATTGTCACTATGCTGTTTATGGAACCCCATATTGAAGCCGTCCGCGAGGCACTCACTGCTCGCAGTGATCATTGCGATGCGATGATCTGCTGTATGTCGGCCCCCGAAATTATGCGTTTAACGCGCATGGGTCGGTTCCGGATGGATACCGAAGCCACAGGCGCCATGGCGTTGCTGAAGCGAATGCGGGGCGGCGGTGATAAATCTAAGCGTCCGGCCGGTGCGCAGCAAATGACAATGCTGCGTCGTTTGCCTCGGTTACTGCGGTTTATACCGGGCACCGCCCAAGACGTGAGAGCGTATTTTCTGACCTTGCAATACTGGTTGGCGGGATCAGAGGTGAACCTTGCCCGCATGATGGCGTTTTTGATTTCACGTTATGCAGAGGGTGCCGACGCGACGCTCAAAGAGAGCCTGACTTATGAGGCCGCCTGTCGAGTACCCCGAGACGGGGCTTTACCATAAGAGCCTGCCGAACCGGATGACCGATGACGCCGCTCAATTGCCGCGGATGCCGAAACAGAAAAAAACTGGGACGGTGGGTTTATTGTTGATGCGCTCTTACGCCCTATCAGGGAACAGCGCGCATTACGACGCAGTGATCGAGGCGTTCGAAGGACGTGGACTACAAGTGATTCCGGCATTTGCTTCAGGTCTTGATGCGCGACCAGCAGTGGATGCGTTTTTCATGGATCGGGGCAAGCCCATTGTCGACGCCGTGATCTCGCTGACGGGTTTCTCGTTAGTTGGGGGGCCTGCTTACAACGACACGGATGCTGCTCAAGCGCTGCTAGAGAAACTAGACGTGCCATATCTGGCGGTTCAAGGACTGGAATTTCAGAGCCTGCAAGATTGGGAGGCTTCGACTACTGGGCTGATGCCGGTTGAAGCGACGATGATGGTTGCGATACCAGAGTTGGATGGCGCGACCGGTGCCATGGTCTTTGGGGGCCGATCCGATGTGGCGAGCGGCGGCGATTCCGATATGCAGCCGCATCCTGAGCGTGTCGTCCGATTGGCTGATCGGGTAGAGCGACTGGTGTCGTTGCGGCGGTCGTCAAAAGCGGAACGTAAAGTGGCGATTGTGCTGTTTAATTTTCCCCCCAACAGCGGCGCAACGGGTACCGCAGCCCACTTAAGCGTCTTTGAATCTTTATTTAATACCTTGCGCGCCATGCGTGACGAGGGTTATTCCGTTGAATTACCCGAGTCGCATGAAGCGCTCCGAGATGCGGTGTTATCGGGTAACGCAAAGCAGTTTGGCGCCGAGGCCAATGTGCATCACCGGATCACGGTTGATGATCATGTGCGATCGGAGCCGTGGCTCGACGAAATCGAATCGCAATGGGGGCCGGCACCAGGCAAAGAGCTGACCGATGGCCAGCATCTGTTCATTTTGGGTGAGTCATTCGGCAACGTGCTGGTCGGCATTCAGCCGTCTATTGGTTACGAAGGCGATCCGATGCGGCTGCTTTTTGAGGGTGGCCTAGCACCCACGCATGCCTTCTCCGCTTTTTACCGCTGGATTCGGGAAGGCTATGGCGCTGACGCCGTAATGCATTTTGGCACCCACGGTTCATTAGAGTTCATGCCAGGAAAGCAGGTGGGCTTGTCGAGTGCCTGCTGGCCAGATCGACTGATTGCTGATTTACCTAACGTCTACTTGTACGCGGCTAACAACCCCTCCGAAGGGTTGATTGCCAAGCGGCGTGCGGCATCGACACTCGTCAGTTACCTCACGCCACCGGTGACCCATTCAGATCTTTACCGACACTATGTGGATCTGCGCGCCTCGATTGATCACTGGCGCCAACGACCGGCCGAGATGACTCAAGACGCGGAACAAACCATGGTCGATACGGTCTTGGCGATTGCTGCGCAGTGTGAGTTGTGTGAAGAGGGCACTCAATGGCCGCTTGAGCAGTGGACAACCAACATGATGGCACTGCGCGATCGCCTTGATGAAATTGAACAGGCGCTGATTCCTTTTGGTTTACATGTGGTCGGTGAGCCAATGAAGCCAGCCGACCGAGCTGAGTTGGTGAGTGCCATGGCCGAAGCGGGTGGCGCGCAGCCGGTTTTGCCGGCGCAATTGGCCTCGGCGATTGAAGATGGCGAGGCGGCTGCGTTATCCGATTTGCTGGCGGAGCATATGCCTGAGTCAGATCAAAGCGAGACAGAGACCTTGGCGACGACGCTTCGTGACGCCTACCAACTTCTCGAAGAAGATCACGAATTGAAGGCGCTGCTGAGAGCGCTGGATGGCCGTTTTATTCCGCCAGTGAAAGGCGGCGATGTATTGCGGGCGCCAGATATTTTACCGACGGGTCGTAATGTCCACGGCTTTCGACCCCTATCGTTTGCCCGCCGGTTTTGCGCAGGCCGAGGGTCATCGACAGGCCGATCAATTACTTGGCTCGGCACCAGTCGGAAACGGGCTCGTTGCCGGAATCCGTGGCGCTCGTGCTCTGGGGCACTGACAACCTGAAAACAGAGGGTGTGAGCATTGCTCAGGCGCTGGCGTTACTGGGCGCTGAGGCGCGACAAGACAGTTACGGGCGTGTGGTCGGTGCCAAGCTGACGCCGCTGGATCGCCTAGGCAGGCCGCGTATTGACGTACTGGTGACGTTGTCAGGTATTTTCCGCGACTTGTTGCCGACGCAAACACAGTTGCTCGCAGAGGCCAGTTGGCTCGCCGCCACCGCGGATGAGGATCCCGAACAGAACTTTGTTCGCAAGCATGTCCTGGCCTATCAGGCAGAACACGGTTGCGATATCGAGGCGGCCGCACTGAGAGTGTTTAGCAATGCAGAGGGCGCGTACGGCTCTAACGTGAACTATTTACTCGATAGCGGTCGCTGGGAAGAAGAAGACGAGCTCGCAGACTGCTACACCCAACGCAAGGGCTTTGCCTATGACCGCCACGGCAAGGTGAGTCAGCAATCAGATCTGCTCAATCGAGTACTCGAAGACGTCGAGCTCACCTATCAAAACCTGGATTCAGTCGAGCTGGGCATCACGACAGTCGATCATTATTTCGGCACGCTTGGCGGCATCAGCAGTGCTGTGCAACGGGCTCGCGGCGAACGTGTACCGGTTTATATCGCCGACCATACGACCGGGGGAGCGGGTCGAGTACGAACGCTCAACGAACAAGTGGCACTAGAGACCCGTACGCGGTTGTTGAATCCCAAATGGTATGAATCGATGTTAGATCATGGCTATGAAGGGGTAAGGCAGATTGAAGCGCACGTCACCAATACCATGGGTTGGTCGGCGACAACGGGCGATGTATCCCCTTGGGTTTACAAGCAGTTATCAGAGACGTTTGTACTGGATGAGCAGATGCGAGATCGCTTGGCGAAGCTCAATCCTGTTTCAGCATCACGGCTGGCCAATCGTCTGATCGAAGCACAAGAAAGAGATTACTGGGGGGCAGACGACGATAGCATCGATGCCCTAAAACGGGCAGGAGAAGACCTCGAGGATTTCCTTGAGGGCGTCACAGGAGAGGTGGCAGCATGAATTCACCAAAACAGCATATTCCAATTTCGCAAATTGATCCGGGTAACAACGTCGGTGATGGCGAGGGGAGCGTTCAGGTTCATCTTGAAGAGGATCTGATGCAGACCACCGCGAAGGTATTCGCCATTTATGGAAAGGAGGGATCGGTAAAAGTACGACGTCTTCTAATCTCTCAGTGGCGTTTTCTAAGCTGGGCAAACGGGTCATCCAAATCGGCTGCGACCCCAAGCATGACTCGACCTTTACACTGACCAAGGCGCTGATGCCTACGGTGATCGATGTGCTGGAATCGGTGGAGTTCCATGCCGAAGAATTGCGTCCCGAAGACTACGTGTTTGAAGGCTACAACGGGGTAATGTGCGTCGAGGCGGGAGGACCGCCAGCCGGTACTGGTTGTGGTGGTTATGTCGTAGGCCAGACGGTCAAGCTACTCAAGCAACATCATTTGTTAGACGACTCCGACGTGGTGATTTTTGACGTGCTGGGCGATGTCGTGTGTGGCGGATTTGCATCACCCCTGCAGCACGCGGAGCGAGCAATGGTCGTCACCGCAAATGATTTTGATTCTATTTTTGCCATGAATCGGATCGCCTCAGCCATTAAAGCAAAGTCAAAAAACTATGCAGTGCGCTTGGGTGGCGTCATTGCCAATCGCAGTGCGAATACCGACGAGATTGATCGTTTCAATGAGGCTGTTGGGTTAAAGCGACTGGCGCACTTTCCCGATCTTGACGTGATTCGCCGCAGTCGATTGAAAAAATCGACGTTGTTCGAGTTGTCAGGCGAGGACGGATTAACTGAGGTTTGCGACGAATACATGTCGCTGGCGCAGCAGATGTGGGACGGCACTGAGCCGTTGCCTTGCGAGCCCATGAAAGACCGCGATCTGTTTGATTTCTTAGGATTCGATTGATGGATTCTGCGCGCTATCACACGCGACGAGCAGAGATTGAAACCTATTTCGATCGGACTGCGGCGACGACCTGGGAGACGCTGACATCGGATGCGCCGGTCAGTCGTATTCGGCGCACCGTGAGAAAAGGTCGTGACGAGATGCGCAACACCTTACTGAGTTGGTTGCCCGAGGATTTAACGGGTGCCCGGCTGCTGGATGCGGGTTGTGGTACGGGTACGCTAGCGATCGAGGCAGCACGTCGAGGTGCTGAGGTCGTTGCGATTGATCTGTCACCGACGCTCGTCAGCATCGCGCAAGAGCGACTGGTCGATCTGGATGCAACGCTGCCTGTGAGCTTTCGCGTTGGTGATATGCGAGACATGGCGTTAGGTCATTTCGACTACGCGGTGGCAATGGATTCGCTGATTCATTACGACGTGAACGACGGGGTACAAACCCTCGCAGCGATGGCGGCAGAGATCAAGACGAAAATTGTATTTACTTTCGCGCCGTGGACGCCATTGTTGGCAGCAATGCACGCAACAGGCCGTTTTTTCCCTAAGCAGGACCGAGCGCCTTCTATTGAGCCCGTTTCGCCTAAGCGATTAAGCGACCATCTTGCCGAGGCTGGTTTGCTGTCAGCGTGGGATATTGACCGCTCTTATCGAGTGGACACGGGCTTTTATAAATCACAGGCGATGGAGCTCAGCAGACGGTGAGTCATTCGTCCAACAACTTGGCGCGTCGGATGGGGGGGTTGAGCCATCGTTGGCTGCCCTTTGCCGATGCGGCGACCGTTGATCTCACCTTGCCAAGATTATGGCGCTTGTCGTTGTTTCAACTCTCAACGGGAATGGCCATCGTGCTCTTAACGGGTACCCTGAACAGAGTGATGGTGGTTGAGTTAGGGCAGGGCACCTCGCTGGTCTCATTAATGTTGGCGATACCGCTGCTACTCGCTCCAGCTCGAGCCTTGATTGGTTATCGATCGGATCATCATCGGTCTTACTTGGGGTGGCGTCGGATTCCTTACTTATGGTCTGGCACGCTCATGCAATTCGGTGGGCTTGCGTTCATGCCGTTTGCGCTCATTCTCATGATAGAGCCGCATTCTGGGCCGCCGATCATCGGTCCTATTGCAGCCATGGGTTCCTTCTTGCTAACGGGTCTAGGCATGCATGTTTCCCAAACAGCGGGATTGGCATTAGCCACCGATCTGGCCACTGAGGAGACCCGGCCCAGAGTAGTTGCGTTGCTTTATTTGATGTTGCTGGTTGGCATGATCAGCAGTGCTGTGATCTTTGCAGCGCTGCTCGATGATTTCAGTTACGTACGGCTCATCCAAGTGATTCAGAGCGCCGCTGTAATCACATTGATCCTCAATGTCGCAGCGATGTGGAAGCAAGAGGTTCGTTATCCAGAGTTGACGGATCACGAACGTGAGAGGCCGACTTTCGGATCGGCTTGGGGCGAGTTTATTAATTTGCCCAAAGCCCGTCGCCTCTTATGGGCGCTAGGGCTCGGCACGATGGGGTTTACCATGCAAGATATCTTGCTTGAACCCTATGGTGCTCATGTTTTAGGTCTTTCGGTGAGTGAGACAACCCTACTGACGGCGTTATTTGCCGGAGGCATGGTGCTCGCGCTGTTGATGACTTCACGGACGCTCAAGAAGGGCGTTGACCCGATCAGGCTGGCGTCGGTGGGGGTGCTCATTGGCATCGTCGCCTTTGTAGCAGTGATCTTGTCAGCACCACTACATTCGACCGGCCTCTTTCAAATAGGGGCGACCTTAATCGGCGTCGGTAATGGCTTATTTGCCGTAGGCATGTTGACCGCGGCGATGGTATTCGGTGGCGCCAAAATGGCGGGCCTGACACTGGGCGCTTGGGGCGCCGTGCAGGCGGCGGCGACAGGACTGGCAATGTTTTCTGGGGGTGCAATCCGTGACGTAGTCACAGGTTGGGCCGATGCGGGCCTATTAGGCGTCGCAATGCAAACACCCGCTTCAGGTTATGGAGCGGTTTATCATATCGAGATTGTCTTGTTGTTCGTGGCACTCGCGGCGTTAGGTCGGCTGGTTAGGCGACCGGGTGAAGTGGGTGAGGATAGTAAGCGTCTTGAATTAGCGGATTTTCCGAGTTAATGACCACATTGGGAGGACTCAACTATGGGAACTGGAGCAATTACTGAATACATGGATCTAGCGCAGCTAGCACTGTATGTCTTCTGGATTTTCTTTTTTAGCCTGGTGATTTATCTACATCGTGAGGGTAAACGCGAGGGTTGGCCATTGCAGATGTCATCTGGCGATCTGCGCACGGGAATGGGGGGCATGCCCAAACCCAAAACGTATCGCTTGGCCCACGGCCAAGGCGAGCGTGTGCGGCCTGGTCCTGAGCCGGCGCAGTATGAGGTCAATGCAACGCCGATTTACGACGCTAGTGGTGCACCTATGCAACCCAATGGTGATCCGATGGTCGATGGCGTTGGGGCGGCAGCTTGGGCGATACGACCCGATAAACCTGATCTGACTGTGGACGGTGAGCCACGCATAGTGCCGCTCAGAGTGGACGCTGATCACGGTGTTAACAGTGGCGACCCAGACCCTCGTGGTCAGGCTGTCTATGGCTGCGACGGGCAGCAAGCTGCCACCGTGGTTGATTTGTGGGTGGACCGCGCCGAACCGCTTTTCCGCTACGCTGAGCTAGATGTTGGTGGAAAAAGAGTCTTGCTACCGATGACATTGGCAATGGTGTCAAGCGACGGATCAGTCAATGTTAAATCGATCCGCTCCGATCAGTTTGCTCAAGTGCCCGGTCTGTCCAATCCAGATCAGGTCACCTTGCAGGAAGAGGATCGTATCAGCGCTTTCTATGGCGGTGGCCATTTGTACGCGACGCCTGACAGAGTGGAATCGTTGGTATGATGGAATACGAAGGTGAGCCGATTGAGGGCCTGCCAGAGGTCTTGCCAGAGGGTGAGTCATTAATCTGGCAGGGTAGACCCACCGTCGGAGCGATGCTCAAGCGCGTCTTTTTTGTGCCGCAGCTCGCGTTGTACTTTGGGTTATTAATCGGCGGACATACGATCTACCGGTTAACAGAAAGTGTTCCTATGGCCCAGGTGCTGGGTACCCTCGTATGGCAGTCTGGCCTAGCGGCGACAGTACTGCTGTTGCTGGTTTGGCTTGCGCGCGCTTACGCTCGGTCTATTTTATACACGTTAACCAGTGCGCGGCTGGTGGTCCGCTCGGGTGTTGCATTGCCAATGATGGTTAATATCCCCATTGAGCAAATCGTCTCTGCCGACTTGCGAGTGCACCGCGATGGAACGGGCGATATCTTGTTAAGGGCTTCGGCTGACCGGCAGCTCTATTGGGTGTTGTTGTGGCCAAATGTGTCGGCCTGGTATTCCCGACCGGTGCGTCCCTGTCTGAGAGGGTTGAGTGACCCTCATCGAGCTGCGACAGCTTTCGCCGGCGTGGCCAGTCAGCAGGTTGACGTGGTCACCCACGATCAGAACGCTGACAAGCCTCAGTTGATGACAAGAGGGCACGCGGTGCTCGCGAGTTAGCAGCTGTGGCAAGGGGGTACAACGCACTATGGCGACCGCTCGGATACCCAATGGTTTGGGTGGTGCTTGCCATGGCTTTACTATGGGGGTGGGCGGTATCGCGAGACGACGCCGTTTATGCCCCTCCTGAGCCCCAAACTGCTATAGCGGTTTCTTCGGCGGACTTATTATTTATCGATGGACCCGCGGGGCGAATCGAGGTGGTGGACGCCGAAGCAGGGTCCAAGCTCGCTCAATACGAGTCGGGTGAGGGCAGTTTTTTACGCGGCATACTCCGGAGCCTGGTGCGCGAGCGACGCATTCGCGATCTTGAAGCGGGCGGCATCTTTAACCTAAGCCTGCTCGACAATGGGAGTTTGGTGATTTCTGACCCTGAGACAAATTACTGGATGGCGCTAGAGGCTTTCGGTGTCGACAATCGTCAGTTGTTTGTCGAATTGCTCGAGCGTGCACATCAACCGCAGAGGGCGACTGCAGCGACCGAAGTGAGCCAGCCATGATGTGGCTTGCTCTGCTCGTCGCGGTGCTCCTGTGGTGGTTGATGACAGGGCTTGCGCTAATGAGTGTGCATCAGTCGCGGCGGACTCAACGCATCATCTTCACCCTAGCAACCGTCTTTGTGATGTGGGCGTTAGTCGGTGTCGAATCGAATGCTACGCTTCACACGCCAGTGGCGACCATTACGGGATTCGCGATAGGTCTGGGTATTTGGGGTTGGCTGGAACTCAGTTATCTGATGGGCTTCATCACGGGTCCAGTTAAGGCTCCTGCCACTGCGACACTGTCACAGTGGCAACGTTTTCGATACGCCTTAGGTACAACGATTCATCATGAACTGTTGGTGGTGAGCGTGGTGGGTTTGGTGTGCGTGCTGGGAGCGGGACTGCCTAATCCCACTATTCAAAATACGCTGGCCGTTTTGTGGCTGATGCGTTGGAGTACCAAGCTGAACTTATTTTTTGGGGTTCGGCATTTTAATAGTGAGTGGTTACCAGCCCATATGACATACATCACCAGCTACTTGCGGCCGGGTAAAAATAGTTGGTTTATCTTCGTGTCGACTTTGTTGGCCGCATACTGCACTTATATCTTGTTCTTCTTCGGACAAGTCGCCAATGAGCCAGCAACGGCATTGTCCTTCTTTCTGATTGCTTGGTTAGCCGCACTAGCGGTGCTCGAGCATGTCTTTCTAATGATTCCTATGGGTGAGACGGTATTGTGGCGGTGGGCGAGAACCGATACGAGAGAGCCCTCTTAGCCAATCACCCTCCAAATAATCAGGATGTTTGTCGAGGTTCTTCTTGACGTGGGCTTAGTAGAGGCCTAGTGTGAATTTTGCTGGTTATAAAAAGAAAAGAGCCATTGGGCCGGCACTGACACTAAAGCGCTATCATTGCCAGTCAGTAGTAAGTGGTCGTCCAAGAAGTTAGGGGGGGCAAAAAATGAAGTCATCCATGGGGGCATGGTCTTCTGCTAAGCCGACGTATCCTTTGGCTAAGCCAGAGAACAGCTTATCGTTAGGCGAGAATGCAGTGCCAGCGGATTCTGCGCTGTTAGAGCCATATTTTGCCAAGATTAGAGAAGATCGCGGCAGCTTAATCCTTAATGTGCATCTACCATTTTGTCCGTCGCGCTGTTTTAGTTGCGATCGTGTGGCGGTGGTTGAGCATCAACCTGAAGCGCTGGAACGTTACGTCACGAATTTAGATCGTGAGTTGGCAATTGTTGCCGATGCGGTGGGTACTGGACGCGAATTAGCGCGGGTCCACTTTGGCGGAGGGTCGCCGAACCACTTGTCAGAACTGGCCATCGCGACGATATTTTCGTCGGTGAGTCGACATTTTTTAGTGGGAAACGATACGCAGATCGCGATGGAGTTGAATCCTCGCCGGACGTCGCGCGCGCAGCTCAATTTTTTGAAAGGGCTCGGTATCGGTCACGTGAAGCTAGAAGTGCGTGACGTTGATGCCACCGTGCAGCGGGAAATTGGGCGAGTGCAGTCCTTAGAGCTGCTCGAGGATGTCATTTCGATCGCCCACGGCGTGAACTTCGATTCTATTAGCATGGACTATCTTATTGGGCTGCCCGGACAGACAGTAGAGTCCAGTGAGCAAAGCATTCAAGCGATGATTTCTTTGGATCCTGATAGCTTAGTTTGTTTGCCGTTTCATCGTCGAGAATCCGCTTTTCCGCATCAGATTGCAGTCGACACGCAACAGCTTCCGTCCCTCGCAGATCGACTCGCGATGTTCAATACGGTCTCCGAGGGTCTCACATCATCAGGATACGAATGGGTGGGGCTTAATTTGTTTGCGAAACCCGACAACGAACTGGCGGTGGCGCATCGCGAGGGAGATCTCTCGCTGAATGTATTAGGTTATGGCACAGAGGCTGAAGCGTCAGTCATTGGTATCGGTTTGGGTGCGCTCAGTGAGATGTCTGGTTTGGTGGTGCAAAATCAGGTTGACCCGGCGCTATGGCATCGCGCTGTCGAATCGAGTGTTGTGTCAGCCGCCTCAGCAGTGTTCTCAGACGATAATGAGATACTGCGTCGAAAAGTCTTGAGAGGCCTTATTTGCCGCCAACGGATACCAGCGGCCCAGCTCACCGCGTCGCAGCGGGAGGATTGGCTTACCCCGCTGGTCGGTCAAGGTTTTGCAGAAGAGACGGATGGCGAGTACTTTTTGACGGAGGCGGGACGGTCGGTCTTGCCCCACATTTGGACCGATTCTTCACCCGCATTTAGGGCCGTCTGACCGGCTTATTCACCCGCGTCGGGGCATCCTAAAAGGGAGTAGTAATTGCACCCACGTGCGACACAAGCGCGTGACGTCTAGACTCTCATGCATAAATTGTCCTCTTGGCCCACTGAGCCGGGAGCGGGTATAAAATGGCGTATCCTCAAGTGTTTTAGCGACCGGCTGGGTCGAGCTGGGTAGACGTGCAGGGCGGGCTACGCGCCAGATAGGTGCTTTCGGTAAGTGTTGCAACGGTGGTGAAGGAGTGCGTTGTATACTGCCGTCGCGATCGATGCGGAGAGACACCTGTTTCTCACCGCCACCGCGCAATTGCACATCATAGTGAATCTCACAATCTCCGTCTGACGAATGACCTCGGCACCAATTCCAGGCGTTGAAGCCGTGCTCTACAGGCGCAGTGCCTAGGTTCGAATCGACATAAGCAGGGCCATGCCATGACAATGCCGGCCGATCCATCGTGACCTCAATATTGGCTATGGGGGCAAGGGGCCACCACCAATGATGACCCTCTTGATCAAGTTGAAAGCACTCTTTTGACGCGCGATTGAAGCGCACGTTGATCTCCCCACTGACGCGCTGTCCCCAGGGGCTGGTCCGCTCTTCAACTGCGATCGTCAGCCCACTCTCGGTGGCCCTAATCTGACTAGGTCCAATGGTTAAGGCATCAGAGCGCTGGGTAAGCGCCTGCTGACCTCGCTCGGTCATACACCACCGCGATTTCTCCGGCCCATAAAGAATCACGTTGAGGCTGACATGGTTCGTCGGAGAGCAATTACCACGTTGTCGTGCGCGAAAGTAATAAGGGGAAAAAACGCTGCCGATGAACGCAATGACAGTGACCCCAAAGCGGCCGCAGTCACTGAAGCCATCGATATACCACCAGCGGTAGCCCGAATCCGGGACCGGTTTTGCAAAACCCAATTTGGAAACTGCCATACCCGCTTCTTGGGGCGTGGCGGAGCGCATGGTTGCCGCGTCATTCATAGGGGTTGCACCGGGCCACTGAGTGGCGTAGTTTGTCACATAAATATAACACTAAAAACTGTCATATTAATATGACGGTTCTGGGAGAAAGCTTCATGCAGGATCCAATACTCGACTGCGAAGACGATATCCGCGAACACCTCGCCGAACATATTACTCAGCAGTGTCCGCCTTTGCTGGGTCAGGCAATGGAATATGCGGTCTTTCCGGGTGGTGCTCGGGTGAGACCGCAGCTTTGTATGGCGGTTGCACTCGCTAACAACAGCAGTGACCGTGCACTGGCTGCCGCCGCTGCGACTGCCGTCGAATTTCTGCACTGTGCCTCACTGGTCCACGACGATCTGCCTTGTTTCGACGACGCCACTCAGCGCCGTGGCAAGCCATCGTTGCACGCTAAATTTGGCGAGAGAATCGCGGTGCTAACGGGAGATGCGCTCATTGTTGCGGCGTTCCAAACTTTGGCGGTACACGCTATCCATCATGTTAGAGCAGAGCGCGTGCCACTGGTGCTGTCGATTCTTGCCCGAGGCGTTGGCGCACCTCATGGCATTGCCGCGGGTCAGGCCTGGGAGTGTGAACCAGCTGTCGATGTCTCTCGTTATCATCGCGCTAAAACCGGTGCGCTGTTTATCGCTGCGACTTGCGCAGGCGCGGCATCAGCCGGTGTAGATCCCGGTCCGTGGGTCAATTTAGGTGCTTGTATAGGTGAAGCGTTTCAGGTGGCAGATGACATTAAGGACGCGGTGGGCAACCCTGAGATACTGGGTAAAGCCGTTGGGATCGATGCCAAGCTGGGAAGGCCCAGCGCGGTCGGTGAGCTGGGTTTAGATGGCGCAACGGCACGGTTGAAAAATTTGCTAGAGGAGGGCTTGGATAGCGTTCCTCACTGCTCAGGCAGAGACAGTTTGGTTGGGCTCGTTCGCGCTCAGTCGTCGCGTTTTGTGCCTGAAAAACTCGGCCGTTCGGCGGCCTGATCGATGTTTGCCGATCACGATACTTGGTCTCAGCAGCAGCCAGCGCCCTCTGACTGGCGTTGCAGGTGGCGGCTGTTTAGAAATCGTTTGCTTGCCGATCCGAAGTTTCAGCGGTGGGCCGCTAGAACGCCCCTCGTTAAGCGCATTGCGAGTAAAAAAGCGACAGACCTGCATCATTTAACCGCAGGCTTTGTTTACACCCAGACCTTAACAGCTGTCGTGCAGTGCAACCTGCTTGCCGTCCTGCAGGGCCGGATTGAGTCCACTAAGTCGGTGGCAGCGATGTGTGGATTATCGTCCGCTGCGGCACAAACTTTATTGACTGCTGCCGCCGCTCTAAAGCTGACCGAAGAAGTGTCACGCGGATTTTGGATGGTCGGTGAGCTGGGCGCCTCAGTACTGGGCAATCCCGCAGTGGCTGACATGGTGAAACATCATTCGGTGCTGTATCGAGACCTCGCAGATCCATTAGGCGTGCTCCGTCATCGCAGCAAAACGGGCTTGCGAGACTACTGGAGCTATGTGCCTGGTAGCAGCAGTCCAGATGAGGGTCATCGTGAATACAGTCAATTGATGAGCAGCTCGCTAGCGCTCATCGGTGACCACATTTTGAACAGCTACCCCTTGGATGGTTACCGTAGTCTGGTCGATGTTGCTGGTGGTACCGGGAATTTTGCTCGGGCTGTTAAAAAGCGCTATCCCGATTTGAGTGCCACCGTGTTGGACTTGCCTGAAGTGGTCACTGAGGCCAAGGATCAGGCACTGAATAGTTCAGTTCGGTTTGTCGCGACCGACATGTTCCATTCGCCTCTGCCTGCAGATACCGAGCTTTTCTCTCTGGTGAGGGTCTTGCATGACCACGACGATCAGCCTGTGAGTCAGTTGCTGGCACGCCTGCACTCAGCGTTGCGGCCTGGAGGGCACTTACTCATTGCCGAGCCAATGGCGGGCACGGCGGGCGCGGAACCGATTGGAGACACTTATTTTGGCTTTTATTTGTGGGCGATGGGCAGCGGAAGGCCCCGTACCGCCGAAGAATTAAAGGCAATGTGCTTCGCTGCCGGTTTTACGGGTGTGCGTGAGTTCAAGACGCCCATCCCGGCTTTAACGCGATTATTGGTCGCGGAAAAGGCGGTAGACAGCCAATGATGCGAAATTTGTATTTTTTATTTGACACTTTGAATTGTTAATTTAGAATGACACATGAGCTGCAGTGCCATGACGCCTCGAAGCAGAGGTTGTTAATGGCCGATACAGCCAATAAAAAAAAGGATGAAATAGCGCCACCATGGTAACGACGTCAACTGCGGTGGTTTTTGAGCAACCTGGAGAAATGTCGGTTCGCCGCGTCCAGTTGCCAGAACCCCACGCTACAGATTGCGTTGTGAAGGTCCACTGGACTGGAATCAGCACCGGCACCGAGAGGCTACTCTGGGATGGCCGTATGCCCCCGTTTCCTGGTTTGGCCTATCCCCTAGTTCCCGGTTATGAGAGTGTCGGTAGCGTCGTTGAATGCGGTGCCGAGACAAATGTAGAAGTCGGGCAACGTGTTTTCATTCCCGGCAGCCGCGGCTTTACCGATGTCCACGGATTATTTGGCGGAGCAGCGCATTCTCTGGTGGTTCCTGCTGAGAGGCTCGTCAAATTACCAACCGAAATGGAATCGACAGGTGTTTTATTGGCGCTTGCCGGAACAGCTTGTCATGCCCTCCGTCGTATGGAGGATTTAG
Source organism: uncultured Luminiphilus sp. (assembly GCA_943789425.1). GTDB lineage: Bacteria > Pseudomonadota > Gammaproteobacteria > Pseudomonadales > Halieaceae > Luminiphilus. The sequence continues at coordinate 84,749 of CALSUB010000013.1, read as the reverse complement.
GTCCTCCTGATTTAATTATTGGCCACGGTGCACTCGGCAGATTGCTCGCGCGTATTACCGAAGCGGTGTATCAAAAGACCGTCACCGTTTGGGAAACAGACGCCGTTCGTCGCGAAGGGAGTCACGGCTACACCGTGCTAGATCCCTCCGAGGATACGCGCCGAGATTACCAACGGGTCTGTGACGTGAGCGGTGCGCACGACATTATTGATCAAGCGGTTCATCACTTCGCGAAACATGCCACCTTATGTCTCGCCGGCTTTTATGCCGCACCAATTCAATTTGATTTTCCCGCTGCCTTTATGCGAGAGATCGATATCCGCATTAGTGCCGAGTGGCAGGACCAAGATATGCAAACCGCAATGGATCTCGTCGCAAGTGGAGATCTCGACCTCAGCAACATTATTACGCATGACCAGCCTTATGACAGTGCTGAAAACGCTTACGAAACAGCGTTTTCTGATCCCGCTTGTTTGAAGATGGTCCTTGACTGGAGAGATGCATGAACGCACCACAGAACCCAGAGGTGTATGACCCGGGGTTGGAATCTACCGGGGAGAGGGCCGACTTGTTAGCATCCTCCGGTGAGGAAGCCCCCAAGACACAAATCATTGCTATTTATGGCAAGGGCGGCATCGGTAAAAGTTTCACGCTCGCCAATTTGTCTTACAACATGGCGCAGCAAGGCAAAAAAGTATTACTGATCGGTTGCGATCCGAAGAGTGACACCACCTCGCTGTTGTTTGGCGGTAAAGCGTGTCCCACCATTATTGAAACAGCGTCTGCTAAAAAAGCGGCCGGTGACGAGGTCTCGGTAGGCGACGTCATGTTCAAGCGCGATGGCGTTTTTGCCATGGAGTTGGGTGGGCCAGAGGTCGGCCGCGGCTGCGGTGGCAGAGGCATCATTCATGGCTTTGAAACGTTGGAGAAGCTTGGGTTCCATGACTGGGACTTCGACTACGTGCTCCTCGACTTTTTGGGCGACGTCGTATGCGGTGGATTCGGTTTGCCGATCGCCCGTGACATGTGCCAAAAAGTAATCGTTGTTGCGTCAAATGATTTGCAGTCACTTTATGTGGCTAACAACGTTTGTTCCGCGGTTGAATATTTCCGCAAGCTCGGTGGCAATGTCGGTGTCGCAGGCATGGTGACCAATAAAGATGATGGTTCCGGTCAAGCACAGGCCTTCTGCAAGGCGGTTGGCATACCGGAGCTCGCTTCTATTCCCGCAAATGACGACATCAGACGCAAAAGCGCCTCCTATGAAATTATCGGGGGACCGGATGGAGAGTGGGGTTCACTGTTCAGTGGTTTAGCAACGAATGTTGCCGAAGCGCCACCCCATAAACCTGAGCCGCTAACGCAAGATGGATTGCTTGAACTTTTTGACAGCGACACCGTGGGTCGCGACGTCGTACTTGAGCCTGCCAAGTTAGAAGACTTGTGCAGCGTTGAGCACCTTAATAAGCCCTCGTTGGAAGTGATTTATGACGCTATCTAGCGACACCATCGCCGTAGACTCCGATACCGCTCCTCCAGCGGACGGTTGTCATGCGGGAGAAGGCGTCATGCGTGATGCGGCGCAAAAGGCAGGCAAGACCGCGCAGCTGGAGCAATACGATAAGGATTACCCGAAGGGACCTCATGATCAACCTCAGAGCATGTGCCCCGCTTTTGGCTCATTACGGGTGGGCTTGCGCATGCGGCGCACCGCGACGATTTTGTCGGGCTCTGCCTGTTGCGTTTACGGACTCACGTTTACTTCACATTTTTATGGTGCAAAGCGCACCGTCGGTTACGTCCCGTTTGATTCTGAATCGCTGGTGACGGGTAAGTTGTTTGAGGACATTCGCGAAGCCGTTCATGATATTGCCGATCCCGATCAATACGACGCCGTCGTCGTGATCAACCTCTGTGTCCCGACGGCCTCCGGTGTGCCGCTGGACCTATTGCCCACAGAAATTAATGGCGTTCGGATCATTGGCATTGATGTGCCGGGGTTTGGCGTGCCGACCCATGCTGAGGCGAAAGATGTGTTGGCGGGCGCCATGTTGCGCTACGCGCGGGGTGAGGTTCAGGCGGGCCCCGTCGCTCGACCTGCTGTTGTCGAGACTGATGTGCCGACTGTTGCGATGGTGGGAGAGATCTTCCCCGTTGACGCCATCACCATCGGGCGCATGATCCAGCCGATGGGAGTGAAAGCAGGGCCGGTCGTACCAACGCGTGAATGGCGAGAGCTTTATGCGGCGCTTGATTGTTCTGCTGTTGCGATGTTGCACCCTTTTTATACTGCGACTGCCCGAGAGTTTACGGCTGCAGGCAGACCGCTTCTGGGGTCGGCGCCAGTCGGTGTAGAGGGGACAAAAGACTGGCTTGCTCATCTCGGTGACGTTTTGAATTTGCCCAAGAAGCGGATAGATGCCGCGATCAATGCACAGTTAGCCGCTATTCGTGGCGTGCTGAAAGAGAACCCAATTGACGCGCGTATCACCCTCTCAGGTTATGAGGGATCGGAGCTGATCGTCGCTCGACTACTGATTGAGAGCGGCGCCAACGTTCGATACGTGGGCACGGCGTGCGCTAAATCTGACTGGTCGGCTCACGATTGTGAGTGGCTCGAATCACACGGTGTGAGTGTGCAGTTCCGCGCCTCCTTAGAGGATGACCTCTATGCGATGGACACGTTTAAGCCTGACATTGCAATTGGCACGACGCCGGTCGTACAAAAAGCGAAAGAGCGGTCAATTCCCAGCCTTTATTTCACCAACTTGATTTCAGCGAGACCCTTGATGGGTGTTGCCGGTGCGGGCTCTTTGGCGGAGGTGATCAATACAGCAATAGCCGGACGCGACCGCTTTAAAAGGATGGAAACGTTCTTTGCGGGTGTCGGTACGGGTACGAAAACCGGGATATGGACCCCACAGATTATAAGTCGATCGGGAATGGGAGAAGCTGGCTGATGTTAGTCATGGACCATGATCGCGCAGGGGGCTATTGGGGCTCGGTGTACATGTTTACCGCGGTCAAGGGCTTGCAGGTCATCATCGATGGGCCGGTGGGATGTGAAAACTTACCGGTGACGTCGGTGCTTCATTATACCGACGGGTTGCCGCCCCATGAGCTACCGATTGTCGTCACGGGTCTTGCCGAGGAAGAGCTTGGACAGCGGGGCACCGAGGGTGCACTGCGTCGCGCGCATGAAATGCTGGATCCTAAGAAGCCCAGCGTTGTGGTTACCGGCTCTATTGCCGAGATGATTGGTGGCGGGGTAACTCCAACAGACACGAATATTCAACGCTTCCTCCCGCGCACGATCGATGAGGATCAGTGGCAAAGTGCTGACCGAGCATTAGTATGGCTATGGGACCAATTTGGTAAGGCCAAAGCTAAAAAGCGCAAGGCTAAAAAGACTGAAAATGCGAAGAAGCTGGTCAATATCATCGGTCCCGCTTATGGCTACTTTAATACGCCTTCGGATCTCGCTGAAATACAGCGCTTGATTGAGGGCATTGGTGCAGAGATCAATCTGACTTTCCCGCTGGGCTGCCCGCTGGAGAATATTGTGACGTTGGCCGACGCGGATGCGAACGTCTGCCTCTATCGCGAGTATGGGCGCAAGCTGTGTGAGACCCTGGAGGCGCCGTATTTTCAGGCTCCCATCGGTCTGGATAGCACGACCAAGTTTCTTCGCGCGATAGGTGAAGAGTTGGGACTCGACCCCGAACCCTTTATCGAGCAAGAAAAGCACACCACGCTGAAGCCTGTCTGGGATCTGTGGCGCTCGGTGACCCAGGACTTTTTTGGCACAGCCAGTTTTGGCGTGGTGGCAACCGAGACTTATACGCGAGGGCTACGTCATTTTCTCGAGGGCGAGTTAGGGTTGCCCTGCGCCTTTCATTTTTCTCGCAAAGCGGGGGTTAAACCGGATAACGAGCAGGTTCGTGATGCGATTCATCAATCGGGCGCGCTGCTGGTGTTTGGTGGTTACAACGAACGCATGTACATCAACGAGGCAGGAAACAAGAGCGTTTACGTTCCCGCATCGTTGCCTGGCACCATTATCCGTCGTCATACGGGCACGCCATTTATGGGTTACGCAGGTACCTGTTATTTGGTGCAAGAAGTTTGTAATGCCCTGTTTGACGCCTTGTTCAATATTCTGCCACTCGGCACCGAGCTCGACAAAGTGGATCCAACGCTTGCACGGGCTGCCGAAACCCTGCTGTGGGCTGACGCTGCACAAGAGGGACTTAACCGCATCGTGGCAGCGCAACCGATTCTTGTCCGTATCTCAGCCGCAAAACGATTGCGCGACGCGTCCGAGCAGGCAGCTAAAGCTGCGGGTGTGAGCACGGTAGAAATTGGGCATGTCCAACACGCGAGCGAAAGCCTGCAGTTTGGAGATGCCGCATGAATAAAAGCATAACGTCGACAGTGACACAGACACCCTTCGGGGAGGGAAGACTCATGGCAACAACTCACAGAACAAGCGATGGGCCAGACGGTATTTGGGATCAACTTCAGTTTCGACTGCTATTTATGATGGTGTTCACCTGGTTTATCTCGGCGGCGATCTTAAAGTCATTAACGTTTCAACGAGCTGGCAGCACGGAGAGCTGCTGGCAAGAGGCGAGGCGGTCGGCATATAGCCTCACGCCTTATGCCTTCATGAGAATTTGAGCTAAGCCGAATTTCTGCGGGATGGAGAGATCGGTGAGTGGATGTTTGAGAACTGGCGGATAACGCCATAAAGGGAGAGTCATGTCATGTCGATGCTGAGTTTTGAGAAAAAGTATCGTGTCCGGGGAGGAACTCTTATCGGAGGCGATCTATTCGATTTTTGGATAGGTCCCTTTTGGGTTGGCTTCTTTGGCATCACCACCGCTTTTTTCGCCTTTTTGGGCACAGGGCTGCTGATCTACGGCGCTGCCATTGGCCCTACTTGGAACGTTTGGCAAATCAGCATCGCGCCGCCGGACTTATCTTATGGGCTCGGCATGGCCCCGCTTAGAGAGGGTGGGCTATGGCAGGTCATTACGATCTGTGCCGTGGGTGCTTTCGGATCCTGGGCGCTGAGGCAAGTAGAGATTTCCAGAAAATTAGGGATGGGACTTCACATTCCCTTCGCGTTTAGCTTTGCCATCTTCGCTTACGTGACGCTGGTCATCATTCGCCCTGTGTTGCTGGGTGCATGGGGTCATGGTTTCCCCTACGGCATTCTCAGCCACCTCGACTGGGTGTCGAACGTGGGTTACCAGTTTCTGCATTTTCACTACAACCCGGCACACATGATTGCGGTGACCTTCTTCTTCACGACTGCTCTGGCATTGTCGATGCATGGGTCGCTCATCTTGATGGCGACGGATCCCCGCGAGGGAGAGACAGTGAAAACTGGAGAGCATGAAAACACGTTCTTCCGCGACAGCATCGGTTACTCCGTTGGCGCGTTAGGTATTCACCGTGTCGGCGTATTTGTGGCTATTTCGGCGGCATTTTGGAGTGCGGTATGCATCGTCATCAGCGGGCCATTTTGGACACGCGGCTGGCCTGAATGGTGGAACTGGTGGCTTGAACTGCCGGTCTGGTACTGAGAGGGGACCATGTCATGAGAGAATATCAAAATATTTTTACCCAAGTGCAGGTCGCTGCGCCCGATTACCCCGGTGTCCCCATTGGTGACGAAGAATACAATCGCACCAGCGGGATCATCCACAATCATTGGCTAGGCAAGCTCGGTGATGCCCAGATTGGTCCGATCTATCTCGGGACATTAGGCGTGTTCGCGCTGATCGCCGGTGCGCTGGCGTTCTTCATTATCGGGATGAACATGTTCGCCTCGGTGAACTGGGATCCTGTTCAGTTTGTGCGACAACTCTTTTGGTTGGCATTGGAGCCACCCCCCCCTGAGTATGGGCTGACTATTCCACCGTTGAATGACGGCGGATGGTGGCTCATTGTCGGCGCGTTATTAACGTTATCGATCATGCTGTGGTGGGCCCGTACTTTCCGTATCTCACGGAATTTGGGGATGAGTAATTATCTTGCCTGGGCCTTTGGCGCAGCAATTCTTTTATACCTTGTGCTGGGCTTTATCCGCCCCATCTTGATGGGCTCTTGGGCTGAAGCAGTGCCATTCGGCGTCTTTCCTCACCTGGATTGGACAGCGGCCTTCTCGCTACGGTACGGCAATCTGTTCTACAACCCATTCCATATGCTCTCGATTGCCTTCCTCTATGGCTCGGCAGTCCTGTTTGCAATGCACGGGGCGACGATCTTGGCAACCAGTCGCTATGGTGCGGATCGCGAGATCGACCAGATCACCGATCGGGGTACCGCTGCAGAGCGGGGTGCTTTGTTCTGGAGATGGTGCATGGGATTCAACGCGTCGATGGAATCGATTCACCGATGGGGATGGTGGTTCGCGGTCCTGACGGTCTTGACGGGCGCGGTGGGTATTCTGTTGACAGGAACGGTTGTTGAGAACTGGTACCTCTGGGGTATGAAGCACGGCATCGTGCCGGCCTATCCTCCGATTGAGGCGACGCCGGTCATCGATCCAATGATAGGGGGTGCACAATGAAAGCCTTCACAATGAAACGATTCGCGAGCGTACTCATATTAGGAGCCGCATTCTTGACGGGTTGCGAGGCGCCACCACCTGAATCGGTGCAACGAGGCTATCGCGGCACTGGCATGGAAGCACTCTACAACCCTGATACCTTGCAAGCATTGGTGGATGCCAATCAGATGCCGGCGGCAATACCCGCTGTCAGCTCGGAAGGTCCAAAGGCGGGTGACATTTATCAAAATGTTGAGGTGCTAGGGCACCTGTCTGTCGGAGAATTCACCCGATTGATGGCCGCGATTACCCAATGGGTATCGCCTGACCAAGGCTGCAACTACTGTCACGTTGCTGGCGAGGGTTTTGAAGCAGACACCCTCTACACCAAAAAGGTAGCGCGGGTCATGATTGCCATGACGCAAAACGCGAATGAAAATTGGGGCGCTCACGTGGGCGGCGCAGGTGTGACCTGTTACACCTGTCACCGCGGTAATAACGTGCCCGAACAAGTCTGGACCATCGGTGTGCCACCGCGACGCGCAGAGAACATGGGACACATGATGCAAAACGTAGCGCATCAGGAGTCGTCCGTTTATACCTCGCTACCGATTGATCCTTTTACGCCCTATCTGTTGGAGGACGGAGTCGCCAGGGCGCAGGGCGATACGGCGCTCCCTCAAGGCCACGAGGCCTCGATTCAGAGTACAGAGCACATCTACAGCTTGATGATGCACTACTCCGACGCACTCGGTGTGAACTGTACTCATTGTCACAACAGTCGTGCTTTCGGCTCTTGGGAAGAGAGCAACTCAGAGCGCGTACAGGCGTGGCATGGGCAGCAGATGGTTAAGGAAATGAATAACGCCTACATCAATCCGACTAACGACTGGCTGCCGGCTCATCGGCAAGGTCCTTTGGGTGACGCACAAAAAGTGAACTGTGCAACCTGTCACCAAGGTGCTTATCAGCCGCTGCTCGGCGCCAATATGTTGGCTGATTATCCAAACTTAGGGGCACTGGCTCCCGAACCTGAGGCCGCTCCTGCGGTAATGGAAGAGACGCCAGCGCCCATGGAGATGGAGACCTCAAGTCTTGACCAAGGCGTGATGGGCGGAGAGGCAAACTGAATGAAGTGAGATAGCCGGGCTATCTCATCATCGCAGCGGTGAGCTGCGGAAAAGATCTTGATTAGGCCAATTTGGTTTAGTTAGGAAGGCGTAAACCGACACTCTCGAGTGGAGGCTTACTCCGAAACGGCGTCGTCCAACCACACTTTGGTGTGATGGGCGGCAAGTATGAAACAAACGTACATGGGAGGTATTAACCATGAGTAGTTTGTCTGAGAACGAAGCTCGAGAATTCCACACAGCTTATATCCGTGGATTTATCGGCTTTGTGGGCATCGCAGTAGTTGCACATTACTTACTGTATATGTGGAAGCCTTGGTTCTAAGAACCATTGAACTGCTTTGTTCACAGCGAATGGCCCTAAAGCCATTTCGCAATTAAGTAACGGAGACAACTTATGCACAGATTCTGGATGTTGTTTGATCCACGCCAAGTTCTGACGGGAGTTGCAGTGGGCATGTTCACACTCGCAATTACTATCCATTTCATTCTGTTGAGTACTGACAGATATGACTGGTTAGGTGATCCCAACAGCACTGGCATGGCCGTTAGTACCCAGCAAGAGGCTATGCCTCCTGCACGGAGCTAACAAGTGTTACAGGCCCCTTCTGGGGGCCTGAGGTTTACGACCCGCGGTGACGTCTTTTAGATCGAGCCGATAGTATAAGAAGTAGAACAGATTGCGATCACCCTGCCCCCAGAGCTGTCGATCGCCTGTAAACTGAGCTACTTTCTAATAGTATCCTCCCCCTGGGAGCGGGTCATTTTATTTTTTGGGGATCCCCTCATGTCGACACAGACCTCCTCTGCAGCAGTCGTTTCTTTCGATAGCGAACCGCTGATTGTTGTCGACGAGCACGATCATGTGCTGGGCCATGACAGCAAAGCCGCACTTCATCGAGGTTCGGGCACATTGCACCGGGCATTTTCGATATTTTTATTTAACCCGCAGGGTGACGTGCTGCTGCAGCAGCGTAGCGATCAAAAAGCACTTTGGCCGGCGTTTTGGTCTAACACGTGTTGTAGTCACCCTCGCAGAGGTGAAACCTACGAGATTGCGACCCAGCGGCGACTGGAGGAAGAGCTGGGCGTCTCAGCAGATCTCGCTTTCACGCATCGCTTCCAATATCAGGCGCAGTATGACGAGGCGGGCGCTGAGCATGAACTCTGTTCTGTTTACGTGGGGCGTATTGACCGTGACCCCGACCCCAACCCATTAGAAGTAGCGGACTGGCGCTGGGTATCGCCTAACGCATTGGATCAGTGGTTGAGTGAGCGTCCTGAGACGTTGACGCCATGGTTTAAGTTGGAGTGGGGGGCGTTGCGTTCAGGTCGTTATGCTCAAGCCCTCTCTAGTGTCGGCCTTGAGTGGTCCGCGAACAGCGGCGCCACGGTGAGCTCAGATCCGTCCGCTGTGGTCGGTTGATTGGTGTTCAGTGGTCATCTGATCACGTTGACCCATTACCATGAACAGGTCCAGCATCCAGGACGCGCTCGGAGAGAAACTTCGCGGTTGCGTGGGACGCTGCCACTCCTCCGTATGGGGAACGCTCGCTAACAGAAATCGATTCTCTCTAGCGCAAGGTGCCGCGAGATCTGCTGATAGGTGCTCAGGTGCCCCGAAGACGCCGATGCCAATTCCCACTTTGCGGCGACGCGTCACTATCGCTCGTGTCGTAATGGGGTCATACCCCCCTGCTGCGAGGGTATGGCCAATTTCAGCGTAGAGTCTGCGAGCGGCGCGGATGCCCGGTCGACAGGTTTTGGGCAATTGTTCAATGCCAACGTCAGCGAGCTGATAGCGCCTATCTGCCTCGCCTAGTAGGTGACGTAGCACGCCGGTCAGTTTGGGCCCGGGTGAGGGGTCCGCCAAAAAAGCATCGGGGTCAATACCGTGGTCACGACACAGTTGTCGGGGTAGATAAAGCCGGCCAGCGCGAGCATCCTCGCCCACGTCACGACAGATATTAGTCAGCTGCATAGCAACGCCCAGATCTGCTGCTCGAGCAAGCGAGTTATGATCTTTTACGCCCATGAGAATCGCCATCATAAGACCGACAGTGCCCGCGACTCGAGCACCATAGTCGCAGAGGTCGTCTACCGTCTCATAGCTGCGTCCCGCCGTGTCCCAGTCGAAGCCTTGCAGTAGTGCATCGAGCAATCCTCTGGGAAGCTGATGATCCGTCACAATTTGACTCAGCACACGATCGACAGAGTGATTTTTGGGTGTGCCGGCATAAATCAGATCGAGACGACGATGTAATTCTGCCAGTGCCTGTTTGGGATCTTCCCCAAGGTCCACTAAATCGTCCGCAATGCGACAAAATGCGTAAAGCCCACAGGCCGACTCTCGCAGCGTCGGCGGCAGAAAACGAGAGGCGATATGGAATGATCGTGAGCCGTGATAAAGCAGTCTCCGACACTCACGCATGTCGGTGTGGGGCGTAGTGATCTGATGATCGTTACGCATGTTGCGCCACCGCCGCGGGAATCAATTGGTCAATGACTTTAGCCGATGAGATCACTGCGGGCATTCCTGCGCCGGGGTGCGTACCGGCTCCGACTAAATAGAGGCCTTTCACATCTTCGCTACGATTGTGGGGCCTGAACCAGGCGCTCTGTGTGATACGGGGTTCGAAGCTGAAGCCCGCGCCCTTGAATGAGCAGAGCCGATCTTGAAAGTCTTGCGGCGTGAGAAGCCGCGACGTCACGATGCGGTCACTGAGGCCGGGCAGCATGGTGTCTTCAAGTCGTTGGCAGATACGCTGTCGAAACGTTTCGGCGTACTCTGTCCAGTCGACGTCGGCATCGAGATGAGGCACGGGCGCTAGGGCGTAAAAGGCATCACACCCCTCGGGCGCCATGGACGGATCGGTCTCAGTCGGTCGATGTAGGTAGAGGCTAAAGTCGTCGGCCAGCACCTTTCGTTTAAAAATGTCATCCAGTAATCCGCGATAGCGTGGCCCTAAAATAACCGAATGGTGGGGGACGTCTTCATACTGACCCTTTGTGCCGAAGTACCACACAAATAGGCCATTAGAATAATGAGAGCGCTCGATCTTACGATCAGTCCAGCGCTTACGATGACGGGCGTCGATGAGGTGTCGGTAGGTCCAAGCCGCATCGGCATTGGAGACGACGAGGTCGCTGTGTAGTACCCGACCATCGCGCAGTCGCACTCCTTTGGCATTGCCGTTCTCAACCAGTATTTCTTCCACCTCGGCGTTGCATTCTATTTTGCCGCCTTGGCCTTCAATGAGACCTGCCATGCCTTTGACAATGCTGCCTGTGCCGCCCATTGCAGACCACACGCCCCAGCGTTGTTCCAGGTAGGAGATGAGGGTGTAAACGCTGGTCACTGAGAAGGGGTTGCCACCGATGAGCAGCGGGTGAAAGCTCATGGTCATGCGCAATTGTGGATCGCGGATATAACGTGACACTAATCGGTAAACACTGCGATCACTGCGCAATTTGATGAGTTCCGGCAAAAACCGAAAGAGTGCCATGAGGGAGTCAAACGGCTTGTCTACCAATCCTTCAAAACCCACCTTGTAGCGCTTTTCGCTGGCTTCTAAATAGGCTTTGTAGCCGTCTACATCTTCCGCGCAATAGCTTTTAATTTGCTCAAGGTTACGGCTGCTTGTCGCCGCAGTAGTCAAAAATCCTGCCGTCGTCAAAGCGCAGCCGGAAGAAAGGATCCATGGGACGCAAATCCACATCATCTGAGAATCGTTTGCCACAGAGCTGCCATAATTCTTCAAGCAGAAAGGGTGCTGTGACAATGGTCGGGCCCGCATCAAAGGTGAAGCCATCTTGATGGTAGACGTAGGCCCGTCCACCGGGCGCATCGAGCTTTTCGAGCATATGAACTCGGTAGCCTTTTGCGCCTAAGCGTATCGCTGCCGCGAGGCCACCAAAACCGGTGCCAATCACGATGGCGGTGGGTCGTGCATCCGCGGTGGTAAGAGATTCGAAGGCTGATTGGGCAATATTCATATAAATAAGACACTTAAGTTGTCATTTATATTGGACAGTGTACCAGTGGACCTGAAGACTGCACAGCATTCTTTTCGCCCATAAAGATCGCTTATGTGCGGAGTATCCTGGTGAATTGCCCCGATCACGGCCCACTCTAAGCGGCTCTCCTTGTGATGGTGGCGGGGTTGTGCCGCGTGTGGGGCTAGGCCTCAGTGCTCGCAATCAAGGTCTGAAGCAGATCGGCAAACGTCTGAGGTGCCTCCTCGTGACCGAGGTGTCCCAGCTGCGGAATCAGTAGTGTGCGGCAGTGAGTAAAGTATCGCTCGGCTGATGTGCTGCGGCTGGGCGGGATGGTGCGATCTCCCTCGCAAGCGGCGATCCAAACGGGGTGTTGGAGTTCGTCAAGACGACTGAGCAACGGTGGTAAGTCCCAGCCGGCCATCATGCGCAGGGTGCCTGCAATGTGGTCAGGGTCACTGAGCAGCGTGTCATAACACTGCGACATGGTGGGGTCGATTGATGATCCGGTGTCGGCGAGCATTGATCCAGTGGCACGCCAGCGCAGACTCGGAGAGGCGAGCGCCCGAGGAAGCCAGTGACTGCGAGCCAGCCACTTCGCGGCCAAACTAAAAAACGGAGCGGCCATCGAGCCAAAAGGGTTAAAAGCAGGGTTTATGCAGAGAATGCCGCGAAGCGATTCGGCGCCGTTGAGTGCGTACTGTGTTGCGAGCGCAGCGCCGGCCGAGTGTCCAATAATCCATTGTGGGCTGGCATCGAGTTGCTCGAGTAAGGCGTTGAGATAGGCACTAAACTGCACCAGGCCGACTGCGCTCAGGAGGCAATAGCGACGAAAATCCTTGGCCTGGCAGATCCGGTGCGATGACCCGAAAGTGCGGTGTGAGCAGAGGGGTGATACCCGCAAACGAATGGCTCGATGCACCGGCCCCATGGAGTAATAAGACATCAGGACCCGTGCCCGAGACCTGCACATGATAATCGGCGCCATCGAGCGAGATAAAGCGACTGGTCTCAGCCAGCGGCCAAACGTCGGCGACGGCCTGCCAATGTGCTACTGAGGTCACCCCGAAACAGCTCTGATCGTCCGGTTTAGGGTGCGCGCATCTGCCTTGGGCAGTGCGATATAAGTGCCACGCAATGTGTCGGCTAAGTCTCTTGCTCTGGGCTGCGGACGTTGTGCGGTGTCGATCACCAGACCACTGACCGGCTGTCCCCCGAGACGCCGTGCTGCCGTCAGCGCATCTCGAGTACCTGCCTCGCGATTACGGGTGCCATCAAGCGCCACATTGGCGGCGCCGTCGGTGAGCAAGATGTACTGCGTTGTTGTACCTTGTTTGCTCGCGCGCTCGATAATATCGCGCGTTAACTCCAAGGCGGCAGCCATCGGTGTTGCACCACCACCAGGCAGAGCCGCTAGCGCTTTCTTGGCCCTCACCAGTGACCGTGTCGGTGGCAGCAGTAGCTCGGCCCTCTCATCGCGAAACGCAATCAATGCCACTTGGTCTCTGCGCACGTAACAATCCGCTAAGAGCAATTCTACGGCGCCTTTTGCTTCGGCAAGGCGTTGCATCGCAGCGGAACCCGAGGCGTCAACCACGAACAACGTCAGTGACTCGCGGCGCTGTTGGTAGCGCGTCAAATGAATATCTTCCCGGCGTATTTCCAGTTTGCGCAACGGGTCTCCGCGTTCTTGCCGACGCAGAGGTTGCCATGGCGCGGCGGCCCGGAGTGTTGCAAGAATATTGACCCGGCCGCCGCGACGATGATCGCCACGAAAGACGCCGGTTGGACGCCCGCGCTGCTGGTGTCGATGTTGGGCACCCGACGTGCCGCTGCTGCTTTGGCGCACTTTTGCGGCGCGTGTTTGCAGTTGCTGCAGTAACCCCTCTGGCAACTGCGCCATTGCGGCCTCGAGTAAGCGGTCCTCGTCTGATGGCATTTGTTCGGTAGTTTGTGGAGGCTCTGGCTCTTCGTGCTGATCGTTTTCGGGTTCCGGTTCAGGCGTTGGCTCGGGTTCAGCCAGTTCGGGTAACTTTACGGCTTTAGGAAGCAGGCATAGGCGGAGTGCACAGGCAATGTCACTGTCGTCTACTTCGCGACGTCCAGCGAGTGCTGCAGCGCCACAGGCGACTTGGATTGCGGCCAGTGCTGCCCGCGGAGAGTCGACGCCTAAGGTGAGACTTAAGGTCGCGATGGCGACGCGATGTTCCTCTGTCAGGTCAATGTCGTCTAAAAGTGCTCGAGCGCGTTCAATATGAGTGCGTTCAAAAATATCATCCTCTACGCCGTGAATACCGATAGGTTGCAGGTTGACCGTGATTCCTAAGCGATCAGACAGTGCGCTATGAACGAATTCTTCCTCTGTTCCTTCGTCCGCTGCAATCAAGGTGATACGTGCGGCAGTTTGGGTATCGATACCGTCGCGAGCGATGGACAATTGGCCCTCATCCAATGCGACACAGAGGTGATGAACCGTGTTTCTAGGAAGACGCTCAGCCATGGCCGCGATGACAATGCGCTCGTGACATTCCCCCAACATGCCGGTCTCGGCGATGGGTTTGCCTTGTTGCAACGTGGCGCCGAGATCAATGCCGCCCAGCAACCGAGCTTCTGGAATATTGGCGGGGATTTTTCTTAAGTGTGATTGCTCGGAAAAATGCTCGACACGGTCCAACCAGTAATCTCTAACCGGCCCGGGTGAGGCCCGCAAATGCACACCACCAATCCGATCTCCCAAGAGATTGAGCAGTGCGGCGGCCCATTCTGCATCCGCCCACAGAGACGGTATGTCAGTCGTCACAGTCGTTGAAAAGCTCCGCAATCACGCGTTCTACACGAATATCAGCACTAGATTCATCGAGGGGGTCACGCCGGAGTCGATGTCTGAGCACGGAGGGCGCGATTGTTTTTAGATGTTCCAGTGTCGCAGTGGAGTCGCTGTTGAGTGCCGCTAAGGCGCGTGCGCTGCGCACCAGTGTTAACTCTCCTCGCAATCCATCAGTACCCAGTGCAATACATAACTTTGCTGCGGTCTCTAGGAGGTTGGCGGGCGTGTCGACGCTATCGAGCGCTTCCCGAGCGCGCTGTATGCGTCGTCGCAAAGTGCTCTCTTTGCGAGCCCATCGCTTGCGAAACGCGCCGCGGTCTTTATCGAATGCTTCTCTCGAGCGAATAATTTCGACCCGAGTCGGGACGTCGGAGGGGGTGCGTACATCGACAGATAAACCAAATCGATCCTGTAGCTGGGGTCGCAGTTCACCTTCCTCGGGGTTACCGCTGCCCACTAATACAAATTTGGCGGGGTGACGGATGCTCAGCCCTTCGCGTTCAACCACATTTTCTCCCGATGCCGCAACATCGAGCAATGCGTCGACAATGTGGTCTTCGAGTAAATTCACCTCATCAACATAGAGAAAACCGCGATTCGCCTGTGCCAGCAGCCCTGGCTGAAATGCTTTTTCACCGTTAACGAGGGCGCGCTCAATATCGAGAGCACCGACCACGCGATCTTCTGTGGACCCTAACGGCAAATCAACAACAGGAATAGTCATGGTTGTTGTAATAGGAGTGGCAGATGGTTTAGCGCAGAACTCGCAGAGTCCCTGCCGCGGTTGATCCGGATCGCACTGATAGGGACACCCTTTGACAATATCGATTTTTGGCAGCAGCGCGGCGAGCGCGCGAATGATGGTGGATTTGCCTGTACCGCGTTCGCCGAGTACCAAAACGCCTCCGATTCCGGGATCAACGGCGGCAATCGTCAGTGCCCGTTTCATATCATCTTGACCGACGATAGCGGTAAATGGATACGCGGTGCTCATGTGTGTCCTCAGTGACTGCGGCGTCAGCTCTATTTTAAGCCCCGATGCCAGAAATGTGAAAAAGAAGCTATCCGGGCGAGTGTCCCGCAATTTATACTATTAGACTGTCAATTGTCATTGATGGTTATATCATGGCCAAGCCCCTGACGCCTGCTTTGGATGCGGAGCAGTTCGCTGTTTCGCTCGATGGAAACGTGACACTGCGCGGATACCAAGGAGAGGTCTTAGACGGCACTCCACTGGTGCTGTTGCACAGTATTAACGCGGCCCCCAGTGCGATGGAAATTCGCCCTTTATTTGAGCATTACCGCGATAAGCGACCGGTGATGGCACCTGATTTACCAGGGTTTGGCCTTTCTGATCGCCCCGCGGTCTCCTACTCAGCCGTGCAGTATGCGCGGTGGATTGCGGAATGGCTGAAGGACTTTAACAGCCCCCCTGATGTGGTGGCCTTGTCGTTGACGGGCGAATTTGTGGCGCGCGCCATTTTGGAGCAAGGCACTCGCATCCGCAGTTTGACACTGATTTCGCCTACCGGGATGGGAACGGCGAGCCCCCCCTCGCTGCCAGACGGATCTCGACTGGAACGCCTGTTGAACTCACCTTGGGTGGGGCAGTCACTGTTCCGTGCGCTGACCACCAAGGCGAGCATCCGCTGGTTTTTAAACAAGGCGTTTGTGGGCCCAACGCCTGAATATCTCGTGCAGTATGCTTGGGAGACGGCTCGGCAACCAGGCGCGCATCTCGTCCCCCTCAAGTTTCTGACTTTTAGTCTGTTCACGGAGCAGGCGATGTCGCGCTTATATAGCCGGCTGACACTGCCATGTTTGGTGTTATATGACGACGACCCCAATATTGGCTTTGAACGTCTACCCGAATTAGTCGATGCAAGCGGGCAATGGACGATCCAACGTCTGGTTCCCAGCATGGGATTACCCCACTGGGAATTGCCTTCAGACACGATCAAAGCACTGGATGAATTTTGGGCGCTGTCAGCCGAAGCAGCGATGCCATCAGATGATGTCGCTGAGCAGGGTACGCGCCGCCAATCGGCCTGAGAGCGTGGCCATCGGCACGCCAGGGCCGGGGTGAACGCTGCCTCCCGATAGGTAGAGGCCTTTGAGGCGACTGCGAGCACCGGACCGGGTAAAGCTAGACCAAAGACCATGTGATGCGCTGCCGTAGAGCGAGCCGCCACTCCCGGGGAAGCGGCTATGCCAATCAGTTGGGGTAGTCGCAACACACTCTTCGTCGCGAAAGCTCAGCGTTAATCCGCAGCGGTCCAATACGGCGAGGGCATTGTCTCGGATGTGATTGACCTCATCAGTCGACCACGTTCGGTTGTCCCCATTAGCAGGTGCATTCACTAACATGAGAAATCGCTCTGCTTTATTTCGATTTCCAGCAGGGCCACGATCTTGTGCGCACACATAGACGGTGGGTTTTGAGGGGACCTGACGCGTCTCAAAAATAGTATTGAATTCACTGGGATAATTCGATTCGAAAAAGACATTATGGTGATCGAGGTCGAAGCCTGACGCTTGACCCTTAATGCACCATGTGAAAGCTGAAAGCGCACGTTGGCGGTTAGGCCGCAGTGTCACGGCAGAGGACGCTGATTCCCCGAGTTGGCCGGTGGCAATGGCTTGCGTGTCGCCGTTGAAGACCACGGCGTCGGCGGTTAGCGCAGTGCCATCGTCCAGCCGAACCCCAACCGCTTTTCTATTTTTGACTAACACTTCACTTACATGAGTGTTGAGGTGCAGATCTACGCCTAGTTGCTGACCTAGATCAGCCATTGTCCGTGCCAGTCGATGCATGCCGCCATCGACCAACCAAACACCGTCTAATTCGACGTGCGCAATGAGCATTAGGGTGGCGGGCGTACTCAGCGGCGAGGACCCCACGTAGGTTGCGTAGCGCCCGAATAATTGCTGCAGTCGTTCGTCTGAGAAAAAGCCACCCAGTGCGCGCCATAGATCGGGTGATGGTCGTGTCGCGAGTAACGAGCTGAGTGGGTGCTCGCGCAACACTCGGCCAACCAGTGTTAGTGGACTGGGTTTGGTCGCCTCCATGAAAGTGGAAGACAATGCCCTGTGGATTTTCTCACTTTGTGTATAGAGGCGGTCGAAGCCGGCGGCATTGTCGCTGCCCGCAAACTGTTCTATGGAGTGGCGCGATCGCTCGCGGTCTGGGAATAAGTCCAGTAGGCCACCGTCGCTCCAAGCGTGACGCGCAATGACCGGGCTGTCGAGAAGGGTGAGGGAATCACTGAGAGACGTGCCAGCATCCTCGAACAGTTGTTCAAAAACTGATCGCATGGTGAGCACTGTAGGGCCACCATCAACGCTCAAGTCATCGACTTCACGGGTATGCATTTTACCGCCAGGTGTGGCAGCGCGCTCTAGCAGGGTGACGCGCACACCGGCTCGCGCTAGGTCGATGCTGGCTGACAGCCCTCCCGCACCGGCGCCAATGATGATCACATGCCGCTGGGTCACACCATTTTCCATTTGCGAGAGGCGGGTCGCGTGACTTTTCGTTGGTGATAAATGATTAAGGCTAAGCCGACGACCAATGGGACTGCCCACAGCCCGGGTTGCAACGCGAGTTCGGGTAATAAACGAACTGCTCCAAAGGCGAAGAATGCGGTATAGACAGAAATACCAGCCCCGACCAGGCACTTAATATGCTCTTTGATGCGGTCAGTGGGGAGCGGATGAGGCTTATAGATAAACCACAAGTTGGTCGCAACCGTCGCAAAGCCCACCATCGAAATACCCATCATCATCGGTTCAGGTTCGGCGAAGCCGCGCACGAAACAGTTAGCAGACGCAGCGGTCAATAGCACCTGCGACAGAAGGTTGTGCCAGACACGATTCGCCAAATGATGCTGCTTATTGCGGAGGCTCAACCAACCCTGCCACGCTAGGTTTACGGTTAGTGTGGCGAGATACAGCATCATCCAGCCAAAAATATTGCTGATTGCTCGTGGGTCGGCGAACACCGGATGATCGGCAAGATGCGGATGCGTGCCAATGGGGTCAGAGAGCGTCGTTAGGCTAATCGCCACGGCAGTGAATCCCGTGATGATCATGGTTTGAACAAATAATGTGCCGGCTCGGCGGTGTAGCTGGCCCCCTTTGCGGCCTGCAATCGGGATCCAAATGACAAACAGACCCACTGCACCGGTCAGGATGTGGAATCCCACTAGCCATTCAAACAGGGTGTGGGTCGACACCATTACACCCCCCCTCCATACTGTGGCCAGAAAATGGGATGTGTGTGATGGCAACGGATAATCTGTATATACCCCCCAAGCCTCTGTCGCTCTGGTCTGTTGTGGCGCTGGCGCGTGTGCTGTGGAAGGGGGACGGCAATTTGCTCGAGTTGTTGCCGGCTGCGGCTTACCGCTTTGATGTGGGCAATCTTGGTTACTCGAGACGCTCTACGGTGTTGTTCAATGATCCTGATGCGGTCCGCGAGATCATGCGCGATGCAGAAGGCGTGTTTCCGAAAAGTGATTTGATGGTGAGTGCGCTGGAGCACTTGATCGGCGACAGTATTTTTGTCACTGATGGAGCGCGCTGGAAGCGGCAGCGAGCGATGATCGATCCGGCCTTTTCTCATATGCGCATCAGTCACGCCTTCACGGCGATGCAGTCCGCAGTGGATGAGCACTTGATGTCGTTGCGCGACAAGGCGAATTCGGGTGAGGTCTTTTCGCTGGACTTGGCCATGAGCCACCTGACAGCGGACATTATTTGTCGGACCGTCTTCTCGACGCCACTGCAGTCGGGGGTGGCGGTTGATGTTTTCGAAGATTTTACCCTGTTCGAAAAGTCGGCGGTTCAAGTCGATGTGTTGCGCTTGATTTTCAAGCCGGCGTGGAGTGAATTCCCCCAACCGCCCGAAGTGCTCAATGCCTGCGAGCGTATCCGACATCATCTTGGTGTGTTGGTCGACTCCCATCTCGCGGACCCCAGCGGCTTTGACGACATCGCCAGCAGCGTGATTGCCGCTCGTGATCGTGACACCGGTGAGCCGTTTTCTCGCAAGGAATTGATTGATCAATTGGGTGTGTTTTTCTTGGCGGGTCATGAAACAACGGCCAGCGTACTGACTTGGGCGTTCTATGTGCTCGCTGATCAACCGCAGTGGCGTGAGCGCTTGCGTGACGAAATTGAACAAGTTGTGGGTGACGGAAGGATGACCTTCGAACACACCCGACAATTGCCTCTGACCAAGGCTTTTTTTAAAGAGACACTGCGGTTGTATCCGCCGATCACTTTCATGCCGCGAGTGGCCACACGCGAGACCACTATTGGCGGCCGTCGGTTGCGTAAAGGTGCGCTGGTGATGGTGGCGCCTTGGACCCTGCATCGCCATGCCAAATGGTGGGATGAGCCCCATGCCTTCCGACCTGAGCGGTTTCTGCCCGAGCACGAAAATGAGCTGGTGCAGGGTGCCTTTATCCCGTTCGGGCAAGGTCCACATACCTGCGTGGGTGCTGGGTTCGCCCAAACCGAAAGTGTTCTGATCTTGGCTGAGTTGGTGCGCCATTTTGACTGGACTTTGGCGTCGGGCCAGACGGTTCGGCCAGCGGCCCGCATGACGACGCGACCGGCAAGCCAAGTTATGGTTCACGTTGGTCACCGCTCGGTGTGACACCCTGGTCTGCCTCGTCTCGTGTTTCAAACCAGTGCCAGGCAATATCACGCTGGCTGGCGTCTCCCAGTGAGATCCGCTCTTTGAACGAGGTCCAGATCAATTCCCAGCTCAGTGGTGTCATCAGTAAAAAGGGGAGAGGATCTCGCCATGACCACACCACATCGCGGGATAGAAAAAAGTCTCTGAGGCAACGGATGAGTTCGGCGATACGAAGCCGAAAGAGATATTTATAAGCCTCGGTGAGGGTCGAGTAGCCCCATTGAGCGCGCTTGCCCGCGGTACTGATTGATCCGGGGCCTTGCGGCAGATCCAGTGCTGCGCCGCCTATCCAAGCCTCATCCATGAAGTGAATGCCGCTGCTTAACCTTGGGTTGCATTCGATGCCCCAGGGAATACCCGCGCGATCGAGAATAAAATCGAAGCTGATGAATCCAGTTGTGCTGGTATTGGCGAGGAACTGATCGATCCATTGCCGGACAGAAAAAGGCGTGGCCGCAGACTGAAAACCGACGGCCACCGTGCCGCTATAGGTCGTGCCGCGATAGCTGGCGGTTGCGAGTGCAACCCCGTCTTTTACCCAGCTCAGGGTACACAAGTGACTCCCCTCTACCTTGCGTTGCAGTAGCATGTCGGCTGATGCTGTGGGCAGTGCGCTGCCTCGGCGGATAAAAGAGACCTCAGTCCCCGAGCAACCTCTCCGTGGTTTGAGCACACAGTCGGTTTGCCTGAGTAGTCCGCGGGTATCAGGATCAGTTGCCACGTAGACCGAGGGTGCGGTGACGCCTCGATTAATGGCATGAGCTACAAAATCCAGTTTGTCATGCCATTGATCTAACCATTGCGCTGATGGGCCGAGGTAGCGGACTGTATCGGGTATCAGGGTCGCGAGATTACCAACGTGGCAGATTTCCTCCGAAACGGGAATGACGTCGGTGATGTGCTCGGATTCGATAATCGCGAGCAACTCCGTTTGCCACGCAAGGAGATCGTCGTTGGGGGCGCTAACTTGATAATTTTTGGCGACGGCGCGACTGACCGAGCAGATGTGACGTTTCAGAGGGTCCGCCACAATAACCCGAGCCCCTTGGCGATGCAGTCCTCGGGCGAGTGTGAGTGCCTTAGGAAAGCGTCCCAATGTCAGTAGTACTGTTCTGTCCATCGTCTTGAGTAATACCGCTAATGTGCTAATAGTTTTACTGTATTTGTGTCTAACAAGCCATACAAAATAAGGAAAGAATCGGCAAGTCCGCGGATAAGCGGGACGCTCTAATCAGCGTGAGCAGGTGATCAGTGTCGCGAGGGGCGTGCCCGAACGCTCCGAGCTGCGCGATGGTCATGGGTAAAACCCCCTCAAACTACTGTTTTCACTCCTCAGGCTGCGCTATCTTGCGTCCTCTATTCACCTGCTACCAACAATGAGTTGTCTTCATGAACGCCAAAATTGAGTTACCCGGACATACGCAGTATCCCCATTTGTTTTCTCCGTTAGACCTAGGGCATACCCAACTCCGTAACCGCTGCATCATGGGTTCGATGCATACGGGGACTAGAGGAGCTGCCCGACGGTTTTGAGCGGATGGCGGCTTTTTATGCTGAGCGAGCAGCGGGAGACGTCGGCATGATTATCACTGGCGGCATCTCGCCGAATGAAGAAGGGGGGATGGCGATCACCGATGAGCAAGGTAACCCATTGGCCTCGGCGTCAAAGCTCAATACACAGGAGGAAGCGGCAGGTCATCGCATGGTGACCGACGCGGTTCATGAAGCGGCACCCGACTGCAAGATCTGCTTGCAGATACTCCATATGGGGGCGCTGGCTTACAACGAGGGTGCGGTGGCACCTTCGCCGGTTCGATCTCGTATCGGTGCTTTTTCCCCAGCGGAGCTGGATGAGGAGGGTATTGAGAAGCAGATTGCAGATCATGCTTATTGCGCGACGTTAGCAAAGCAGTCTGGTTATGACGGCGTAGAAATTATCGGCTCTGCCGGCTATCTCTTATCGACTTTTCTAGTCGAAAAGACAAACCAACGAACCGATCAGTGGGGCGGCAGCTACGAAAACCGCATGCGCTTCTCGGTAGAGGTGATCCGGCGTGTTCGCGAGGCGGTGGGCAAAGACTTTATTGTGATTTTTCGGATTGCCGCAATGGACATGCTCGAGGGCGGCATGAGCTGGGAGGAAATCGCGTTGCTCGCAAAGGCCGTGGAGCAGGCAGGCGCCTCCATGATTTCGACCCACTTTGTTTGGCACGAAGCGCAGGTTCCCACGATTGCGACGATGGTGCCGCGGCGCGCCTTTACTGGCGTGACTAAGCGAGTCCGAGGCGAGGTCTCGGTGCCAGTGATTACCTCAAACCGAATCAATATGCCCGATGTCGCCGAGGCGGTACTCGCCGATGGTGACGCCGATTTAGTCTCCATGGCGCGTCCGATGTTAGCGGATGCCGAGTTAGTCAAAAAGGCGGCAGAAGGTCGCACCGAAGAAATCAACACCTGCATTGCCTGTAATCAAGCCTGCCTCGATCACGCCTTCGCGGGGAAGACGACGTCTTGTTTGGTGAATCCGCGAGCCTGTCACGAGACGGTGCTGAATTGGGGCCCCACGGAGCAACCGAAAAAAATTGCAGTAGTGGGGGCAGGACCGGCAGGCCTCTCTTACGCAACGGTTGCTGCTGAACGGGGTCATGCGGTGACGCTATATGATGCTGCCGATGAGATTGGTGGGCAGTTCAACCTAGCGAAGCAAGTACCAGGCAAAGAGGAGTTTCACGAAACGATTCGCTATTACCGCGCTATGATGACTAAGCATGAGGTGACAATGTGCTTAGGCGAAAAGGTGGATGCACAAGCGCTGGTCGATGCTGGTTTTGATCACGTGGTGGTCGCGACAGGCATTAGCCCTCGCGCCCCGGATATCCCCGGTATCGATCATGAGAAGGTCGTGGGCTATATTGATGCGATTCGAGGTAACAAGCCGATTGGTCAGAAAGTAGCGGTGATTGGTGCCGGCGGGATTGGCTTTGACGTGACTGAGCTGATTACGCACCAGGGAAAATCATCGGCATTAGACATCGAGTTGTTTGCCAAAGAGTGGGGTGTGGATTTCGACAATCACCCTCGTGGCGGTGTCACCGGCGTTGAGCCCGTTGTCATCAAGTCAGATCGTGAGGTGTGGTTGATGCAACGCAAGGATACCCCCGTCGGCCGTGGGTTGGGTAAAACAACGGGATGGACAAAACGCATCCTGTTGAATCGCCGTGGCGTTAACATGGTGAATGCGGTCGAGTACGTGCGCATTGATGATCTTGGCTTGCATGTCTTGATCGGGGGACAGCCGAAGACGTTTGAGGTGGACACGGTGATTATCTGTGCCGGCCAGCTCCCTGAGCGCGGTCTCTACGACGACTTGATGACAAAAGGGATGTCGGCCGATCTGATTGGTGGCGCGTATGAGGCAGTGGAATTAGATGCTAAAACAGCCATCAACCAGGCCACGCACCTAGCGGCTGCGGTGTGATCAATGCGGCAAGGCGGGCAGACAACGCCGTAGCCGTGAGGTAAATGCGACAATCGCGCACGGCGTGGGACCTGTCCGCGCATCGATTGTCGAGAGACGAACAAAATAGGAAAAGCGCACATGGCTCGATGGGAATGCATCGTCTGCGGACTGATTTATGATGAGAAAGAGGGGTGGCCAGATGACGGCATTGCACCCGGTACAAAGTGGCAAGACGTACCTGACGACTGGACCTGTCCTGACTGCGGTGTAGGCAAAGATGATTTCGAGCTGATTCCCGGTTCCGAAGATGAGGTGTCAGAAGACACTGATGCCAGCACTGATGGGCAGAGTGAAGCGCAAAGCCGCCACGTTGTTGTCATCGGATCGGGGCTGGCGGGCTACGGCTTGGTGCGCGAGTTGCGCCGTAAAGATGACGCGGTCGCGATTACAGTCCTGACGTCTGATGGCGGCGAGGGCTACTCAAAACCAATGATCTCCACCGGCTACACCAAAGATCTCTCGGCAGATAAGCTTACGGCGCAAACGGCTCCGGAGCTCGCTGAGCAATTGTCGGTGACGGTGCGCACGCGAACACAAATCACCAAAATCGATACCGATGCCCAAACCGTTCAGCTCGATAATGGTGAATCAGTGGGTTATTCGGAGCTCGTGCTGGCGTTGGGTGCTGAATTAATCCGCCCACCAATTGGGGGCGATGCGGCGGATGACGTTCTGGGCGTCAACGATCTCGACGACTATCGGCGTTTTCAGGATTTACTGGCGTCTCGAGGCGCTAAAAAGATTGCCATTATTGGCGCGGGTTTGATCGGTTGCGAATTTGCGAATGATCTCCTCAATGGCGGTTTTTCCGTGGAAGCTGTGGATCCCATGGGCTGGTGTTTGCCGACCTTGTTGCCCGAGCCATCGGGGCGGGCGGTGCAAGCAGCATTGGAAGAAAAGGGCGCCACGTTTCATTTTGGGCCACTGGCAACCGAAGTGAACCGGAGCGAGACAGGTTACGTCGTATCCCTCAATAATGGAGAGACGATTGAGGCGGATGCGGTGCTCTGCGCGGTTGGTGTGCGGCCTCGCACGACATTGGCTAACGAGGCTGGCCTGCAGACTCAGCGCGGCATCGTGACAGATCGTCTGTTACAGACGAGTGCACCACATGTTTACGCCATGGGGGATTGCGCGGAGGTGGCGGGACACGTGCTGGTCTACGTAGCACCGTTGATGGCGGCGGCGCGGGCCCTCGCGGCCACCTTGGCAGGAGAACCCACGCAGGTCAGTTACCCGGCGATGCCGGTGGCCATCAAAACGCCGGCGTGCCCGATTGTGGTGTCGCCGCCGGAGCGCGATGCCGAGGGAGAATGGTCTTTTGAGGGTGACGCGCCCGATATCAAAGCGCTCTTTCGTTCCAGTGAGGGCGATCTACTGGGCTTTGCGCTCACTGGCCAGGCAGTCAAACAACGAATGGCCCTCGCAAAAGAATTACCCGCCATTCTGGAGTGAGGCAGGGCACGCTGCGATGCACTGGGACGAGGCTGCGATGTGATGCGTGGGATGAGTCTCGCCACCAGTTCAATGGGCGGTCGTCACGGTGTGCTGATGTCGTCCCACTCTTCTGATTAGAGGCCCTCATCGCAGGGCTCGGTCATTTGCCCTGCTAACTGGCCAGCAGCGCCTCGAGTTGTTCTTGATCGGCTACGAAACGTCGGATCCCATCGCTCAACTTGTCGCTCGCCATCGCATCTTGGCTGTTGGCGAAGAGAAACGCGTTGTGACTGAGTCGCTCTGGTCGCGGCAGGTGTGTACCGGTGTCCTGCAACTGACGGGGCAGCGTGCCGTCGTCAGCCGCTAGCTCGCTCAGTAGAGTGGGACTGATCGTCAGCCGGTCACAGCCCGCTAAGGCTTCTATTTGTCCCGTATTTCGGAAGCTGGCGCCCATCACGACGGTGTCGTAGCGGTGTGTTTTAAAGTGGTTGTAAATCCGGGTGACAGATTGCACGCCGGGATCTTGCGATGGATCCGTTATGACCAAGTCGGTGTGCGCGGTGTACCAATCGGTAATACGTCCCACAAACGGTGAGATCAGAAAGACGCCTGCATCTGCACAGGCGCAGGCCTGCTCGAAACTGAAGATGAGGGTGGCGTTGCAGTGAATACCTCGTTGCTCTAGCGCTTCAGCCGCTCGGATACCTTCCCAGGTTGCAGCGACTTTAATCAGTACTCGATCGGCGCTAATGTCGGCCTTGTCATAGAGTTCAATGAGTTTCTCAGCTTTGGCGATGGTCGCGTCTGTATCGAAGGAGAGTCGCGCGTCCACTTCTGTACTGATCACGCCTGGTATCAGTCGATTGACCTCTGAGCCCACCGCCACCGCAAATTGGTCGACCCGATCATCGATAGGCAGAGAACCGGTTTGTAGTTGGATGATCGATTCCCTGAACTCTGCCAGTGAAGCGGCTTTTAATAACAGTGAGGGGTTCGTGGTGGCATCGGTCGGTTTGAGCTTGGCGATGGCATCAAGATCTCCCGTGTCGGCAACGACAGTGGTCATGGTGCGCAGTTGTGCTAGTTTGGTCATGACGGTTTCTCAGCTCGATGGCGCCATAAAATGGACGCATTGCGACATGATCCGGTCGTTGGCCATGTCTTGGTTGACGATGGTAATTGGTGATAGCTTAGCAGAGACACGGCGCCTCGCCGTTCAATACGTGGTTTACCGATCCACTGTGGCGATGACAGATTCCCGCAATGCGCAGGATACAGTCTGAGAAGGTGCGATAGTTTTTTTGATTGATACAACGAAGCAATAGGAGTGCTTATGCAAGCAATGCAGCTTTCTGCCCCGGGGGGGCTTGACCAACTACAGCTCAATGAGATCACGCCACGAGCGCCTGGCCTCGGCGAAGTGCAGGTCGAGGTCAAAGCCACCTCATTGAACTTCCACGATTATGCGGTGGTGATCGGAATGATTCCTGCGGCGGATGGCCGCATTCCGATGTCCGATGGTGCGGGTGTCGTCACGGCAGTGGGCGAGGGCGTCTCTGATTATGCGGTGGGTGATCGCGTGCTGAGTTACTTTTTTCCTCATTGGCCATCGGGCCGCCCCAGCCTGCCAAGCCTGCTGGGTGTTCCGGGTGACCATGTTGATGGCTTTGCGGCGCAAAGCGTCACCATGCCGGCTTCTGCCTTCAGTCGAATGCCTGCTCATCTCGATTTTGCGGCAGCGGCAACGCTGACCTGCGCGGGGTTAACCGCGTGGCGCGCACTCGTGGTCGAGACAGATCTCAAACCCGGTGACTGGGTATTAGTGCAGGGGAGTGGTGGTGTATCGGTGGTGGCGCTGCAATTTGCCCGCATGATGGGTTGCCGTGTTATTGCCACCTCGTCATCCGATGCCAAGCTTGAGCGGCTGGGCGCGCTGGGTGCCGAACACCTCATCAACTACCGAGAGCACGCCAACTGGGGTGAACAGGCGTTTGAACTGACAGGCGGATGTGGCGTGGATTTAGTGGTCGAAGTCGGGGGCCCGGGCAACTTGCCACAATCTATTAATGCCTTGGCGATCGATGGCTGCATCAGTCTCATTGGCGTGCTCACCGGCTGGGCCGGCGAGATGCCCACGGGTGAGTTAATGAGGAAAAATGGTCGCTTGAGCGGTATCACCGTCGGTAGTCGGGCAGACCACCTCGACATGATTGCCGCAGTCGAGGCCAATGATCTGCAACCGGTTATTGATAAAACCTTCGCATTACCCGAGCTGGCGGAGGCCTTTCGTTATCAGGAGTCACAGCAGCACTTTGGCAAGATTTGTGTGAGCCTGTAGTGGCAGTTGGTGTTTGTGGCGACCTATTTTTCCCTAGTCTAAAGCCGTTTTGGAGGGATTATGCGGGGGCGTCGCCAGCAGACTCCAATGCAGCCGCAACAAAGTGACTAACGAAAGGGAAATACGGTGAACAAAATGATGAGCAATACGAGGAAAGGTTTCATGCTGTTACCCACCCTACCTTGCTCGATGGTATGACGGATGATTTCAACAGCGGCGCGCCCCATGTCATGTTCCCCGGAACGCCTGGCGCACACGTTATGATCCCAACCGACGGCTATTACGAGTATCAGGACCCGCGCTAAGCAGCAGTTTGCGCTCAACGATAGAAACTCACGACTGAATAACGGAGAGATGTTATGACACTGTTTAAAAGCGCTACATTACTGATCGCAATCCTGTTGATACCCGGTTTCGCAAGTGCCGGTCACCATGAAAAGGGCAATCATATGATGCTTGCCGCGCAACCGGGCCAAGTCATGGTCGTGTATCACTGGCCCTGTGCGGACGCTGATGCTGGACTGTCGCTCCTTAAAGCACTGATTGCTTATGAGCGTGATGCCTCGCCTTACCCCTACTCTGCGGCGCCCGCACTCCATGAAGATGGTGCAGTGGTGTCTGTCGATGTGCATGGTTCTGCTGAATCAATGAATAATGCTCTGGCATGGCAGGCCGCCGATAAAGAATGGCAGGCCCAGTTTGCTGTGATGGAAGTCACCTGCGGTTCTGCAGATGACCTCTCCTCACACGTGTTGACCATGCAGTAAGCCAGCCCCATGAATCAAAGCGATCGATCCGGCTCTGGCCGGATTTTTTTTGCGTTGTGTGCGGATGCTGTCAGGCAGTGGCGGGTTGTGGCGAAGCGCCGCTGGCAGAGGCGTTTGAGGTCTGCCGGGCCTATTTAGGAGCCGGCCGGGTAACTCAGAACCGATCCGTTTTCTCGTCGCGCTCTGCCTGCAATTGCTTGCGATGTTCCCAAAGGGCGTAGGTCGCGCCGATCAACCCAAGGACCACTAGCATCAAGACTTGCAGAGCGCTAAAGCCATACAGGCCGCATTCTATAAGCCTTTCGAAAAAGGAGTAGGTGCTGACCGGACAGTCCATAGGATGCTCAGTGTCAGAAGGCACCTCGAGTGTAACCGATCAACGGTAAACGATGGCATTCAGTCTGACGGTATGCCAATTTCCGCCTGCAGCGCGTCCAATTCGTCCGAAGTGCCTAGCGTGCTAGCCTCAACGTTATGTCCAAGCGCATATTGTGGGGGCACGATTTCAGGGTGTTCACCCGGTTGACCCGGGGGGGTGAAGTAACCCAAGGCATATTGGCCCATCGAGTAACCGATTAATTCTTGAAGCGGTTGGGCGAGATCTTTAGCGATCTCTGGAGGGCACGTCAGGTATTGATTTTCCTCCTGGCGCAACCAACCTAACGTATAGGTAATGTTGATACCGATGCGATCATGTTTGCTGCGGTTTTCGCCACCACCATGAAAAACCGATCCCGAATAAAGGAGTACAGAGCCGGCTTTCATTTCTGCTGTCGCGATCTGACCCGGGCTAATGTGCACATCGTCAGCCCACTGGGTGCTGCCCGGCACAACCTGAGTCGCACCGTTCTCAGAGGTGAAATCGGTAATCGCCCAGATGGTATTGAACTGAGGTTCGACGTGCGCAAGGTGCTTACCCCAAGCCCAGCGATCGCGATGGATCAGTTGCGCAGTTTCACCAGGACTGATGCGAATGATCTGTGTCAGATGCAGTTGCACCCTCTGGCAGTAGGGTTTTAAAAAAAGCTCAGATGCCGCGAGGATATCTTGGTGAGCGATCAGTTCGCGACATTTTGCTGAGCGCACCATCAAGCCACCGGTGCGTGTCGTCTTAAAACCGGCAAAATCGTCAACGCCGAGATTAGATCCCTCCATATAAGGGTCAGTCTCGTCCCTGAGTTCGGCAATGAATTCCGCGCTGATGACGTCATCGAGAATGATTGCGCCATCTTGTTTAATCGCATCTGCAATGGTTTGCGCGTCGGTGCCCATGGCAAAGTGTCTGATTTCAGGCATGTGGGTGACTCCTGTTTATCCGAGTACAGCGATGCATTTGATTTCGATTTTTAGCGCCGGGTCCACTAGCGCCCCAATTTGTACTAGGGTCTGGCTGACTTCAGGCGCCTTGCCATAGATCCTATGTCGCTCGGTAAACAATGCCTCGACCTGAGCCATACAGTCATTGACGTCGGTTACGAACCAGGTTTCATCGACGATGTTATCCATGCCAGCCCCGAATTCTGCGAGAACAGACGCTACGTTCTGATAAGCGAGTTTCATTTGTGATAACAGGTCCTCAGGGGCTGAGCCACCATCATCCATACCTACCTGACCGGCGAGGTAGAGGGTGTTGCCCACTTGAACGCCCTGACTGAATAGATCGGCATAGGGTCCGCTGCGGTGAAGTTTTTTTTGTAGGGTCATCGGGTTTAGCTCCAGTGCTTTATCTTCGTATGAGGACGGCAGGTTTTTAGATTTATCGCAAGGCCACTCGGGTTCTAGTCACTGCTTATCAGCCTACGGTACCACTGGTAGTCAATTTTTTTAGTGCATAAAGCGAAAAAACAAACAAATGTTTTTTTATTGGGGAGGCCAGTCAGCAGTGTGGGCCTAGGAGAAAATCCTGGCGCTGAGGGCTATCGTCGTCGCCCCGGTCGACAACTCACGCCGCTTCTTGTCGCAGCGCTAATTGCATTGCGGCATAGCGCTTTCGCGTGATGGTTGGTACGGCGCTACTCTGCTGTCCCAAGATGTGCGGGTCGAGCGCCAACCACTTTGTGTCGGTGATCTTTTCTCGTTCCTCGGTGAGCGCCAGTATTGTGGCTTCACGTGACTCATAAAAATGCCATGCCTCGGGCAGAGGAGCATTCCGTTCAAAGAGCATTCGGCTGCGCGCCTCGCGGTTATAGCGGTGTGCTCGGATCAAGCCGCGATTACTGATGATACCCGTGCTGGGTTTTTCCGTGGCACGTTGTTGCAGCATTGACCAGGCGTTGGGTGTGATACCCACAATGGGCCACCATCGAAAATGCCAGTGAGCGCTGCGCTGAATAAACGCTTCCAGAGCGAGGATTTGCGCACTCACAGCGGC
The DNA here is from genome assembly GCA_943789425.1 of uncultured Luminiphilus sp. Lineage (GTDB taxonomy): Bacteria > Pseudomonadota > Gammaproteobacteria > Pseudomonadales > Halieaceae > Luminiphilus. Next base: position 54,100 of record CALSUB010000013.1, on the reverse strand, counting down.
GCCCATTTTTTTGCCGAGCGTAAACTGTGCTTCGTATACGGACTGAAAGTAAGTTGCTTTGTCCATTGCTATTCCTTGCGTACAGCCTAACAAGGGTTAAAAAAAGCCCCGCAAGCGGGGCAAAAAGGAGTCACTCATGAAAACATCAATGAACCGTAATGGGCGCTGGGTCTGCAGAGCCTGTCAGCGCATTGCAATGCATTGATGAACAGATTATGCGCGCGACTGGCGCCAACGCATTGTCGAGACGCGCCAATGCTTTGACCCGACGCGCCAATAAGAAGCAGGGCGTCTGGTAGCGCTTAAGTGAGGCGATTAACTGAGTGCAAAATGGGTGAGCGGGTACCCAGCGAAGCCATCGGCGTTAAACCGGTGTGCAGGAGGAATGCGCGAATCAGGTCAGAGCACAGTCAGAAAGAGCACAGTCAGAAAGAGCACAGTCAGCAAGAGCACAGTCAGCAAGAGCACAGTCAGCAAGAGCAAAGGGAACTAGCGTGCAGTCAAACAGGGCGCGACATCAGAGCGAAGACAACCAGAGTCTGCAATAGTCCACCCACGCGGAGAGCACCCTCAGGGTGGACTCACCGTGAGGGCATGCCACTAGGTTGCCGAATGACCATCCAGCTCTTGGTAGTAAGCCATTAGGATTTCTGCCACTTCCGGGCGAGAAAACTCGGGAGGCGGTGCAATGCCTTGACCGAGCATTTCACGCACTTTCGTTCCTGATAACAGGACGAAATCCTCGGGGCTGTGATCAGGAGCGTCCCGCATCATCACCACCCGATCGAGTTTTTTACTGAAGGCGGTGTGGTCGGCACGGTAAATATCCAGAGCCAGAGCACCCTCGGGTACGTCCTCGTCGAAGATCGTTTGGGCGTCAAAACCCCCGTAGTAGCTGCCGACACCCGCATGATCTCGTCCGACAATCAGGTGGGTGCATCCTGCATTTTGACGGAATACAGCATGCAGTACTGCCTCTCTGGGCCCCGCATAGAGCATGTCAAAGCCATAACCGGTCACCATGACGGTATTGGCCGGAAAGTATAAGTCCACCATCTTGCGGATCGAGGCATCGCGAACGTCTGCAGGAATATCTCCCGGCTTTAACTTGCCGAGCAGCATATGGATCAAAACGCCATCCGCAGAGAGGTCCTCCATCGCCATGCGACACAGTTCCTCATGGGCGCGGTGCATGGGGTTACGTGTCTGAAAAGCGACCACTCGCTCCCAGCCGCGCTCAGCAATCTCTTCTCGGATGCTCATCGCCGTGCGAAAGGTCTCCGCAAAGTCCTCTTCAAAGTAAGAGAAGTTGAGGACCTCAATGGGTCCTGATATTAACGTTCGGCCCTGTGCCGTCATGGCGGCAACGCCAGGATGCTGGGGGTCATCCGTTCTAAATACATTCTCTAAGATGATAGCCATATCGTTATCGGACAGTGTTTCAACCGCGTCAACCGTCATGACCGCCAACACCGGATGCCCCTCGCGATTGGGGTCGGTTAAGGCCAAGCGCTGGCCCGCTGTTACCGTGGCGCCCTCGGCAAGGTTCATCACCGGAACGGGCCAAAAAAGACCCTCGGATGTGGTCATGTTTTTTGCCACAGATAGGGCGTCAGCCCGATTCATGTAGCCGGTCAGGGGGGTGAAGTATCCCGCCGCCATCATCACTGCATTGGCAGCGGCAGCCGAGCTCGCCATCATCGAGGGCAAGGTCTCCGCTTCACTTTCGAGCTCTGCCCGCCGGGCCGCATCAACGATTACAGGGCGAAGCGCATCTGCGCCATGGGGTGCAATCAAAGCCATATCATCTCTCGTCTCATTCAGTGGTGTGGGCAGTGCTGGGGAATTCCCGGGGACTTAAAAAATTACGGTGCGGTGGGAATCAATCCCCGTGCTTCGAGTAAACCCATCAGAATGTTGACTTCCTCTTCGAGCGACTGCCGATCGGTGTGCAAATGCACTTCGGGCGCCTCAGGTGCCTCGTAGGGGTCGTCGATGCCAGTGAAGTTCTTGATTTCGCCCGCACGTGCTTTTTTATAAAGGCCTTTTGGGTCGCGCTCTTCTGCGGCGGCGAGACTGCAGTCCACAAAGACCTCGACAAAAGGCATGTCATCGGTCTCATGCATCTCACGCACTAGCTGCCTGTCGACTAAATATGGGCTGATAAAGCTGCTGAGTACGATGATGCCGGCATCCACAAATAATTTGGACACCTCGCCAACGCGCCGGATATTTTCAGCACGATCCTCGGCGCTGAAACCGAGGTTCTTGTTGATACCAAGCCGAATGTTATCGCCATCAAGGCGGTAGACTAGGACGCCCCGCCGATAAAGTGCTTGCTCCAGTGCGACGGCGATGGTGCTCTTACCCGAACCACTGAGTCCGGTGAACCACAACGTGGCGCCACCATGGCCCAGTAATTGTGCACGATCGGGTCGATTGATTTCGCCATCGTGCCAGTGGACGTTAGTGGCTTTTTGCTCGCTCATCGGGAGTGGTCCTAAAACAGAAGCCGCAGTGTACGCGCTCTCGCAGCCGCTATAAAGGCCGCCTTTAAATTTAAGGGCGCGTTGCAACTACCGGTCTGGGGTCAGCAGGGTTCGCAATCGTATCGGCTGTGATCAGAGTGGCCAGACGAGGAGAATCATGGGAAGCGATGTGGCCACCACCAATAGCTCCAGTGGCAGGCCCATGCGCCAATAATCGCCAAACTGGTATCCGCCGGGCCCCATGATGAGCGTATTATTTTTATGGCCAATGGGGGTGAGAAACGCGCAAGAAGCCGCTACCGCAACGGCCATCAGGAATGGGTCGGGGCTGACGCCTAATTGTTGGGCAACATCCAATGCGATTGGTGCGGCAATTAAGGCAGTTGCCACATTGTTGAGGACATCAGACAGGGTCATCGTGACTAGCATCAACGCTGCGAGAATGAGCATGACGGGCCAGCCTGCCGTACCCGCTAAAAAAAGATCCGCGAGCAATTGGGTGCCGCCACTCGCTTCGAGGGCAACGCTAATGGGGATCATCGCGCCGAGCAAAACGATCACTGGCCATTCGATTGACTCGTAGACCTGCGAAAGTGGAACGATATCGAGAACGACGTAGAGCACCACAACGCATCCCAGTGCCATCGGTAAGTACAGTAATTCGAGGCTGGCTAACCCGATCGCGCCCGCGAAAATGAGGATCGCCTGCCACGCTTTATCACGTTGGATGACGTCCAGGCCACGGGGCGCTAGCGGCAAGCACCCGAGCCATTCAATGACGTCGTCGAGTGTGTCCTCAGGGCCCAGTAGGAGTAATAAATCACCGGCTTCAATTTTTGTTTCGCGTAGACGGTCGCGCAGCTTACGACCACCCCGAGCAATACCGAGCAAGATGACGCCTCTGCCGTATCGGAGGCGCAGTGACGACGCAGACCGGCCTACCATTCGAGCCGTTTCTGGCACGGCGACTTCGCGCATGACCGTCGTGCCGGATAACGCTTTAGAAGGTCGATCTGAGTCGGCATAGCTGAGGCCCACTGCACCCGCGAACGTATCGATGGCATCAGGGCCACCCTCGACCACAATACGATCCTCTGCCACGAGCATTTCATGTGCCGCCATACCTGGTAGCCGATTTGCACCGCGGATGAGCCCCAAAATCTGGACGCCACACTCGTCAGCTTCTTTATCCAGTTCACGCAGTCGCTGATTGACGACCTTAGCGTCAGTCGGGACTCTGAGTTCCACCAGATAGCGCTCGAGCTCCTCCACGGCTGACGGGCGTCGCGTGTTACTGCCCTCATGGGGAATAAGCCGCCAACCGATCAGCGCCACATAGGCGATGCCGACCAACGCGACCACCAAACCGACGGGCGCAAAATCAAACATCGTATAGGGTTCGCCGAGTGCCTCTTGGCGAAAGGTGGCAATCACAATATTAGGAGGCGTGCCGATTAGCGTAATCATGCCCCCCAAGATCGAAGCAAAAGACAGTGGCATGAGGGTCAGTCTCGGACTGCGCTCAGCTTTATCGGCTGCTTGCAGATCGATAGGCATCAGTAAAGCGAGCGCTGCGACATTGTTCATGATGGCTGAGAGTGCGGCTGAGACGCCAGCCATCACGGAGATATGCCGACCAATACTTCGGGTACTGTCTAGCAGAGCACTCGCCATGAATTCGATGGCGCCCGACAGATACAGCCCCCGACTGATGATCAGCACGAGTGCAATGATAATGACCGCAGGATGACCGAACCCTGAGAAGGCCTCGTCAACTGAAACAGCACCGATAAGGTAGGCGATTAATAGGGCGCCAAAGGCCACGAGATCGTAGCGATAGCGCCCCCAGATTAAAAAAATAAAGAGGGTGCCAATCAGTGAGAACAAGAGTCCCTGTTGTAGCGTGATCGCGTGCATGACTCTCTTCTAGTTTTCGGAGTGACGGATGAGAGTGTCGAGATGTTCGTGGAAGTGGCTCACCCGACATTCGATTTCATTCAGCCACGGGCCTTGAAAGCCCTCGGAGTGCATCCCCTTTTGGGCGTGAGCGAGCAGCGAGAGGTCTTGGTCAATGGTATCGGTCATGGTCGCACTACCCGTGATGACGTCGGAGTAATCAAAGCAGTTGCGCTCAGGTCGGTTGGTCTTACCGGTGTGTTCGGTACGCTTCTCCTGCAGATCATCGGTGCTTTCGGGGGGGCGATCTGCTGCGTCGCGGGGAGAGCGCTCAAAAGAAAGTTTGTCGAGGTAGCACTGGTTTGGGTCGGTGGCATGGGGGCGCAGCCGCAGTAGCCATAACATCTCGGGCTGGTAGGTGAGAATGGCATTGGGAAAGACGTTGGTTTGAATGACGTCGGTCAGTTCCTCGTCTGAGAAGTTTCCGTAAAAGGGTTCTTTTTCTTCTAGGGCCCGTTTGGCCATCCGGATCGCCGCCTGTATTTCATCCACCTTGCCTTCGTATTGTTCAGCGTCTAAACCGAAGGCTTGAAGCTGCATCGTGAGCAGATCGGTCGGTTTATCGGGTGTTGAAAACAGAGAGTCGGTCTTGGCGCCGGGCACCCAGACTCGCGTATGGCCACCTTCGTAGCACTCGCTCAGCGACTCGGTGCAATCGACAAAGCGTCGGTGCTGGGGGTGGAGGTAGTGCACGTGGTAAAGCTCACTGAAGTTATCAACCACAGCCTTCCAGTTACAGTTGATGGAAACGGTCTGGTCCTGCACCAGTGTCAGGTTTTCGAACTCGTAGTGTCCCATGATCGAGACCATCTCTTTTAAAAAGGCGTCTAGCGGCTCGGCGTTAGGGTCGAGGTTAATCCAGTAAAACCCCAGCGCTTTGTCGCAGCGCACGGCAGGCAGGCAGAGGGTCTGAGTCGGCAATCCCTCCTGAAACCCGTCCTGATGCGGGGCATAGATCAAGTCACCGTCGGTGTCATAGCGCCAGCTGTGGTAAGGGCAGCGAAAGTTCTCGGTATTGCCCGTATGATCAGTGACCAGGCGAACTCCGCGGTGCTGACAGACGTTGTAAAAAGCCTGTACGTTCCCTTGAGCGTTGCAGGTAAGCAACACGCTCTCTGGGCCGAGGTCGAAGACCACGAAATCGCCGGGCTCCCTGAGGTCTGAAACATGCACGGCGGCGAGCCAGCTTTTGGTCCACACCGCGTTCCATTCGCGAGCGGACCAGTCGCTGCTGATGTAACGCTCCTTAGAGAAATTCTTGATGGTGCCACTGTAGGACTTTTGGCCCTGTTGGTTGAGTGGCTGTTCGGCGTTCATATGCTGTCTCCCGACCCCACGACTTAATCTGGCTATCAGTCTACTTTTTTCAGCTCCAGTGTGCGCGGCACTGACGCTGTGAGCAAGCGCCTAGGCGCGTCTTGGGCGGTGGGGCCTGTCACCTATTAGCGGTGCGAGGTGCCCTTTGCTGGGATTCAGAGACAGTGATATCTCGCCATCACTCACTCCAGTGTCCCTCCAGTTCCCTCCAGTTCATGCCAGCTATGTTTCATGCCGGAAATAATGGCGACATAAAGTGCGGCAAGGTTTTCTGCGGTATCTGCCAATCGGTATCGGCTTATCGGTCGTCACATCAGGGTAAGTGAAGTTCGAATAGAACCCTTCTCTTGAAAAATGCCGAGGGGCTTTAGCCTGTTCTTCGGTGATGGCGCATCGCGCAGTGTAGCGAAGAAGCTGGCGTCAGACCGATTGCGACAGGGTGAGCCGGCGAGCATGGGTGATGCGATATAGTCTCAACTCTCCTTTCTGGGTGCGTCCGCCGTGAACCTGAAACTGAAAATGGAACTCAAGGAATGGCACTTAAAGGCGCCGTTTATCACGGCCGCCGAGGTGATCGACGCGATTCAGGTGCTGCAGGTGACGGTATCCCGAGGCGGGATATCTGGCCGGTCTGAGACCATGGGTGTGGATTATTTGAATGAGACGGTCGAGAGCCTGCAGGCTGAGCTGGCAGCGCTGGACCCCGCCACCATTGCTGAACTCGACGGCGAATTGCTCCAGAACCTGCTGCCACCTGGGGGCAGTCGAAATGGTCTCGACTGCGCGCTCTGGGATCTTAAGGCGAAGCAATCGGCCGGCGGTATTAGCGGGCTGACGGGTATTTCGCTAAAGCCAGTCAGCACGCTATTCACGCTATCCCTAGCTGACCCGGAAAAGATGGCGCGGCAGGCGAGTGCAGTGCCGGAGTTGCAGCGACTGAAACTGAAATTAAACGCAGACTCGCCCCTTGAATGCCTTGCGGCGATTCGTGCTGCCCGTCCCGATGCGCAGCTGGTGATCGACGCCAACGGAAGCTGGAGTAACGAGTTGCTGATGGCGCTGGGGGATGATCTGGCCCGTTGTGGTGTCGCGTTACTGGAACAACCGCTTCCGCGGGGTGCAGACCGAGCACTTGAGAATCTCAAGTATCCGGTGCCCGTGTGTGCTGACGAATCTTGTCAGAGTAGCGTGGAGCTCGAGGCCGTGGCGGACCGTTACGATGCCATCAATATCAAGCTCGACAAGTGCGGTGGTTTGACCGATGCATTAAAGATGCGGGAGTGGTGCCGTCGCTACGGCAAAAGAATCATGGTGGGCAATATGCTGGGCTCGTCTCTGGCAATGGCGCCTGCGCTGTTGGTGGCCCAAGGGGCTGATTTTGTCGATCTCGATGGCCCACTCTGGCAGCTCGACGATGTTGAGCCGCCACTGTCCATCGTGCGAGGGGTTATCGCGCCACCAGACCCTGAACTGTGGGGTTAGCATTTGGTGCGCTTTGTCATCTTCCTCAGTCAGCATCGCTAGCGCTCAGGGGACAGTGAGCTCCGGCTCCTCGGACTGCCTCGCCCAATCAGCGGAGGAATACTGAGTCACCGCCGCAATACTATTGCAAATGATAATCATTATCATTAGTATCACTTTTCAATGGTTGAAAAGAGCAATTCTGATGTCGGATAACCGCGAAGGTTTTTGTGAGAAGCATTGGCAAGCGATGCGGGGATGTGGTTTTTTTGCGGCTCGCGTCTGGTTGGGCTGTTTGGACTCCGGCATTACCGCGATTAAGGGCTGTCAGTTGACTGCGGCAGAGCCGCAGCTGATCAAGGCATTCGTCGCGGGGAAGCTTTTCTTCCGAGAGCATGAAGTCACGGAGGACGCCCTCGCCATATTGACAGACACGACGGCAGCCCTATATGTGTGTCTGATCAACAGAGGGGAAACACAGCTTGCTACCGAGGTGGTGAGCTCCACCGCTCACACGTTATCGCGCGTGATGGCTAATGGTTACTTGCGCAAAGCGGCGCTCAATGCCTGCCACCACCTGATGAGCTTGCGCGATATACCCACACACATCACGCCAACTGTGCAGTTAGCGATGAGTCGTTACGTAGAAAATTCCAAAGCGATTGCACACTGAGCCGCACTCTGCCGCCCAGTTCGGTGAGCGGTGGGGTGAACTAGCAGTGCTATTGCGACGCTTTAAAACCACTGGAGCACCGTTTTGAAAAAGACCGGCACGCTACCCAACGTCACGTTTTATTTGCGTGAACGATGCTTTTGTCATTCGACAGTGGGCACTATCGATCGATGTTGGCAAGGTCAAGATGCTCCCTGACGGTAATGGCACCTTTGCGAGAAGAATGGGCGCGCTCGTAGGTAAGGATAATCTGGGCTTTGGGGCTCGATCGTGGCGCTACGCCTTGCTGGCAAAGGACAGTCAAATTACGACGGTTTTTGCCGAAGAAGGATTGCAAGATGACGCCGTGGAAGAGCCCTTTGAGCGCTCAGATGCCGACGCGATGTTGGCTTATCTGCGCGGAGAAACGCCGGGAGGCGTCGTCAGCGCGACTCGTGCATTTTCCGGTTAGTCGAAAGAGGTCGCAATCGAGCGACCCAGCCGAGTCGTGGGTTGTTTTTTCACGCGCTGAGTTCGACTAGCGTTATTGGTCATACCTGAGGAGAGCAGTCATGCGATACCCCATCATGAAAAAATCAGCTCTGTCGCTGATGAGCGCGTTACTCGTGGTACAGAGTCTGTGGGCGGAAGACGCATTAAATTCCGATGATAAGCCCGCGCCGCGTCAGTATACCTACTCATGGATGTTTTCTGATGTCGACGCGATGAAGCCTCGCGGGGGCACAACGTCGGGACCAGCCGTTGTGCTCGATCAACAGGTCTCCGCCGATTTCCAACAACTCCAGTCTACCGAGCTGACTCGATTGGGCCGCGACCGGCAGGCTATTTTGGCGATGGCTGGAGCGTATCGAACGAGCTTTGATTTTATTGAGACAGTGGGCTTTACCCCTAATTACGAATCGCGAGCGCCCTATCAGAGTTGGGGCACCGAGCGTGTGTACGTAGTCGCCGACGAGCCAGAATTTATCAGTCTCCAGCACATTATTGTCATGCACTTTGCGACCGAGGACGGCACGCTGTCCGAGCCCATGGTGGTGAAACATTGGCGACAAGACTGGCAGTATCAAGATACTGCGGTGCATGCGTTCCAGGGTAATGGGGCGTTCGAGCGGCAGGGCTTAGATGCCACGGCAACCGCGGGCACGTGGACCCAAACCGTTTATCAGGTAGACGACTCGCCGCGTTACGAGGCCATTGGGCGTTGGACTCACACGCAGGGCGTTTCTTTTTGGCAATCGGATGACCGCCGGCGCCCGCTGCCTCGGCGCGAGTTCAGTGTCCGAGATGATTATCAGACGCTGTTCGGATCGCACCGGATCACCATTACGCCTCATGGCTGGACCCAAGAAGAGGACGCCTTGAAATTGGTGCTGGATGACCGCAACGATCCCCGTTCTGAGCAACCCTATTTGGCTCGCGAAGCGGGATTGTCACGTTATGACCGGATAGTGGGATACGATTTCAGCGCGGGGGACGACTACTGGCGCAATACGGGGCCTTTTTGGTCGCGTGTTAGAGGCTATTGGACAGCCCTGTATCGCAACGAATCCACCTTCCACTTCGTCAAATCGGTGGAGGGAGTCCCACTGTTTATGGCCTTGTTTAACATGGCAGACGAATCCTTTGACACGGTCGAGCAGACGGATGCTGCGATTGCGGACACTTTGAGCCGCTATGTCACTGTGGGTGGGTTGGCGGTGACAGACTAGCGTTGTCTCGAACCCTGATGTTGACGAGTGACGTCGAGCGCTGCCGTGCGACAACGATCTAAATTGTGCGAGAGCTGTTCAGCTGAAACGCCAACCCTCTATCGATGCCGAGCCGGGCGCTTCAGCGCGTGGCGCTTTTTATGCGCTCGTTGTCTCAACGCGCTGAAGGTGAAATGTCCCGAGACTTACCAGTACGGCGGTACTTGGAAGCGCTTTAAAAAATAGAACACGCTCAACTGAGTCAGTTATCACAAGCGCCCCAGTCTTCGTTACACTTCACCTGTGGATCTGATGATGATGGCATTGCCCGTATTTGCGTTGCTCATGGTGGCGGAGGCCACCGTGACCAGCTTGCGCGGCCACAACGTTTACGCCCTCAAAGATTTTGCCGGCTCGATGTCACAGCTGGGTATTAATATCGCGGTGCGCCTTGCCATCGGTGGTGCGCTGATTGGGCTGCACTTTTGGCTCTATCAGTTTCGGGTGTTTGAGGTGGCCGCTGGGCCGTGGGGTTGGCTCCTGACCTTCGTCACGATTGACTTTGTGTTTTATGGCTACCATCGCGCTCAGCACCGGGTGCGATTTTTGTGGTGCGCGCACGTGGTGCACCACTCCAGCGAGCACATGAATCTTGGTACCGCGCTCAGACAATCGCCCACCGGACCGTTTACCAAGGCACTCTTCTACTGGCCGTTGCCGTTACTCGGTTTTGATCCGCTGGTGGTGGCCAGTGCTGGCGCAATCGCCACGCTCTATGGTTTTTGGACCCACACCGAAGTGCTCAAAAAGCTCTGGGCGCCGCTAGAGTGGCTGTTTGTGACGCCCTCGCACCACCGTGCACACCACGGCTCGAATCCCGAGTACGTCGACAAGAATTACGGTAATTTTTTGATTATTTGGGACCGACTATTCGGCACTTTCGAGCCCGAGATGGCACGCGTGCAGTATGGCCTGCGCACCAATATTAATACGTACAATCCGCTCCGCATTGCGTTCAGCGCATGGCTCAAACTGTTTCGTGATTCGCTATCAGCCCGCTCTATAACCGATCTGTGTGGGCTGTGGTTACGGCCACCCAGCGAGCAGGCAGTGGGGCTGCTGAGCAAGTCTTATCCTGAGCGCTGACGACTCGCTATTGCTCGGCGCCTTGTTCCTCGGTAATCCAGTCGGTGACAGACTCTTCGAGCATGGGCAGCGTGATACTCCCCATGCTAACCACGCGGTCATGGAAGCCCCGTAGATCAAAACCCTCACCTAATCTCGATTCTGCCAAGGTGCGCAGACGACGCAGTTCAATCATGCCGAGCATGTAGGAGGTGGCCTGACCCGGCCATGAGATGTAGCGATCAATCTCGTTTTGGATATCCACCGCCGCCCAGCCCGAGTTGTCCATCATGTAGTCGACCGCTTGTTGGCGCGTCCAACCCATCGTGTGCAGGCCGCTGTCCATGACCAGTCGCGAGGCTCTCGCGATCTGATCGGAGTACAGACCGATACGATCGAGGGGGGTGGGGTACAGACCCAACTCATCGGCCAGACGCTCCGAATAGAGCGCCCACCCCTCACCGTAGCCCGAGTTCCATAAATACCGAGCTAGCGTATGCTGGGTGTCACCCAGTTCCAACGCAATTGCACCCTGCAAGTGGTGCCCGGGATAGGTTTCGTGATGTAGCGTGGCGAGCTGATTCGATTTGGAGCGACCCGCAGGGTCGGTGACGGCAATATAAAAGATGCCTGGGCGGGTACCGTCCTCTGAGGAAGAGTGATACTCGCCGGAGCCGCTCGCCGCAAACTCGGGGTAGGGTTTCACCAGCACGTCGGCCTTAGGCAGTGTGCCGAAGGCTCGAGGCATCGCTGCTTTGGCGGCGTCTAACGCGTCGGTGGAGTACTTGAGCACGGCGTCTTCTGACTCAAAGGTGAAGGCAGGGTCCTCGTTGACCCGACGCAGAAATTCAGAGACATCTCCGCCGCCAAAGTGCTCGTCCATGGTGACTTGAATTTCTTCTCGTATCTTGGCCACCTGCTCGAGCCCCACTGCGTGGATCTCGTCAGCCGGCACCGCTTTGGTGACGAATGATTGGATTAGGGCGGGGTAGCAAGCCTCACCGTTGGGATTGTCTGAGACCGCCAATGCCGCTCGAGCTTGGGCAAGATAGTCGTTCTCGATGAAGTCAGCGTAGCGGTTGAGTGCGGGCACGATGTCTTCAGTGTAAATCGCCTCGACTGAGGCTTTGAAGGCCGCATCGTCAGTGCGCTGGCCAGGGCCGAGAAAAATGCTGTCCCGCGCAATCAGTGAGCGCACCTGTCGTGGCACGGCCTCTACGGTGACGCGGGGTGCGCTATAACCCAATGTCAGACCCTCGCGGAGATTCGCAATCTCGTTGTCGATATAAGCTGGTACGGCGGCGAGCCGTGTCAGTGCTTGCGCCCTTAACTCTGGTGTCTCGACCGGCTGTAGATCAAAGACAAAAGGCACCCAGGTATGCCAGCTGGTGGTGGTGCTCGCTTGCCACAGCTCGTTGCGGCAGACCCGCAAGGCCCGCGAGGCCTCAAGTTCATCCTTGAGCAGACCGTAGGTCACCCAATCGCGGCTCCCCACCTCAGCGGGCTTCTCTATCGTTTCAAAACGCGCCAGCCAGGCATCTTCGTGTTGTTGCCATGCGGTTAATCCCGCTAAGGAGTTATCGGGCAGCCGATCATGCCGTGACCCCTCGATCGAATAGTAGGTTCCCATGAGTGAGTCCTGCTCCATCCACGCCGCCAGATACTCGTCGGCAAGGGCTTCGATAGGGCTGGTCTCTGGTGTTGTCGGTGAAGGATCGTGACACCCAGCAAGTATCAGCGATAATCCGAGTGTGAGTAGAAGCCGTGCGGGGCGCATTGTTGCCTCCAGTAGAGCCGGACAGTGATACCGCAGTATGGGACGTACAGAGCATAGAAGGAAATGACCGGCGGAGCGAGCCGTCCGCGCTCTGGTGATGATAAAACGGAACTGGCCAGTTCAGATCGGCTGGGTTTTACCGCTTTGCTCGCGAAGGACACTACCGTAATACTGCGCGGCCTTGAGTGTGCACTGTCTGGGAAGGCCAGAAGCGACGTTTCACCACTTCACGAAAAAGTCTCTGGCACTCTGTGTGAATAAGGGTATCCACGGCTATCGTGCATGGCACAAAGCGTCCAGTTTAACGAGGTCGGTTAGCGTGGCTACCTACTGTTTGATTCGGTCCAGCCAAAATGCTGATAGATCGCGTCACGAAGCGCAGTTGGGGTGCTGGCATGGGTGCCCGGCCATTGGTCTGGTAAGCGCATGGCTTCATTGAGCGTGAGGTTGGGGAAGTGATGATCCCTCAGTAGGTGGATGACCTTGAGCAGTTTGAATCCGTCGAACCAAGTGTGGATATGCTGCCGACGTGCCGCGTCAGATCGGCCCGCTTGATGAATGTGTCGCAGGGCCTTTTGGTAACCCCATTGAGTCAGGAGGCGTTGCAGATCGGCGCCGACAGCAGTACCCAGATGCTCGGTCAATTGCGCTTGCGTGTCGGTCTCGGGCTCATTGCTCCAGTGCCAAAAAAGTTGCAGCAATTGTCCCAGTACCGCAAAACAGTCAGCGTGATAAAAGAGCGGCACCTCGCAAGGGTCTTTAGCGTCCATTAACCGCCCCACCGCAGGACCCGTGCCAAAGGGCACTCGGTTCGATTGTCGTGAGGTAATGCTGACGCCAGCACCGCGCGCGCAATGAACCGGTCCCACTTTGGCCAGCTTATTGAGCAGGTAAAAATCCTCGGCTGCGTTGCGCAGCGGCATGCCGCGGACTGCGGCATACGCGTGACTGTGGATGACGCAGCTGCTGCCCAGAGTATGGAAGGCATAGGGCGAGTCAATGGCCTGCAGGTGCAGTACGTAGTGATGCATTGTGAGCTCATAAATGAGGGTTGCGTGAGAGAGTGCTGGATCCTCCGTGGCGCGATGGGTGAAGGGCAGGGATACCGCGCTCGCCTCACTCGGCCACGTGCGTGAGAGCAGGCTTGCGTCCCACTCGGTGTCGGCATCGGTGGAATAAATCCAAGGTGAGCTCACGGTCTCACGATCAATCAAGGTGAGTGCCACATCGCAGCCGACCCGGCGGGCACGCCCCACACCTTGATTGCAGGGTGTCGCGCCTTCGAGTGCCTCTAGGTCAATACTCAGTATCGAAAAAGAGGGATTCACCTCATGCAGGTTGAAACCAAGTTGCAAGGGATGACTGGGCAGGGCAGCCAGCGCCGTTTTGACCGCTTGATTGGCCTCTGGAGTACTGGAGACGGGACGATTGATGACCAGTATGAGCAGGAGAGAGGCGGTTTTAAAACTCTGCGCAAAGCGATGGATGAAGAGGGGGTCTTCATCGAAGCACGGTAGCACCATAACGTGTTGCCATTCGCTCTCGAGCTCGGGGCAACCCATTGGTAGCAGCGCGTACTGCGCGAGGTACTGATCGATCGCGCGGCGCTGCGTCATGCTCAGTGAAGCGCCGCCCTGATTGGCAAGGTTTGCAGGCACCGCGCTTCGGCAACCAGCAGCTCCTGCCAGCGGGCATCGATCATCTCTGCCGTAAAGTATTCATGCGCTAGGTCGAGAAACAGCGAAAAGTGTCGCGCCTCAGAGCGCGCAAGGGAGGCATAAAAACGCTGTAATTCGCCACTCGGTAACGCTGTCGCGACCAGGGCGAATCGCTCTGCGCCCCGCGCTTCAATCACCGCACCCGTCAGTAATCGATCGAGCAAGTAGACCTCTGACTCGGATCTAATCCAGCTGCGGATTTCATTGACATAGGGATCTTTTTTATCGGCACCCAATTGCAGTTGGCGCTGTTGAATATGTTTGATGACCTCGCGAAAGTGCACCATTTCTTCCACCGCAAGTTCCGACATGGCGGTCACGAGTCGCGTTCGATCGGGATAGTGAGACAGCATGGATAGCGCCATACCCGCCGCTTTTTTTTCAGCGGCCGCATGATCCAGCAAAAATTGATCGAAGTTATCCATCACGCAAATCAGCCACGTGTCTGGCGACGAGCAGAGTAAGGGTGATTCGGGCATCGCACATTAACCGGTCTTTCAATATCTGATAGCGTAGCGCAGTTAATTCTCGGCGACACAGCGAATTTTTGCGGTTACTGACCCGACGGCATTACCATTTTCCATGCTCCGGGTTCCATTACCCAAAACGCGGTTTGCGGCACCTGCTGCTGGCGGAGTGCGTGCTCGAGATCGATCACCGGTTGGTCTATCGTTTCCCAAGTGAGTTGGAACACCCCAAAGTGAATGCCTAGGCTTTGTTGGCTGTTGAGATCCTGGTGTGCCAGCACCGCTTCTTCAGGGTTTAAGTGGATGTCTTTCATGAACCAGCGGGGTTCGTAGGCACCGATTGGCAGTAGGCTTAAGGCAAAAGGCCCATAGCGTTCGCCCTGAGCTTTAAAGTGAGGCGAGTAGCCCGTGTCGCCAGCAAAGTAGAGGTTGCCCGCGGGGGTCTCCACCACAAATGAGCCCCACAGAGTCTTCATTTGGTCTGTCACGCCGCGCCCGGAGCGATGCTGGCACTCCACAAAGTGCACGGTGGCGGAACCGACACTCACGTGGTCACCCCAATCGAGTTCTAGCGCACTGGGGTAACCCTGTTTTTTGAGGAGCTTGGCGTTGCCGAGCCCCGACACGATCACCGGTTCCTTCTCTTGCTGCGCGCGTAGCTTTTTCAGGCTCGCGGTATCGAGGTGGTCATAGTGGTTGTGGCTCACCAAGATCAAATCAATCTCCGGTAGGGCGTCGATCGAAACACCGGGCGCACGGACGCGTTTGGGTCCCGCGAAAGTCACTGGGCTGACCCTTTTCGACCAGACCGGGTCAGTGAGAATGTTGAGCCCTGCGGCCTGAATCAAAACGGTAGCGTGGTTGATATAAGTAACGCGAATGCCGTCGGTCACACGTGCTACCAGCGGATCGGCGGATGCGTTGTCGACGGTTTTAGGCCAGGGTTTTTCACTCCAGAGGCTTTGCCACAAGAACTTGGCGATATCCCCAGCCGCCTTGTCTGAACCGTTGGTATTGTTGAAGTGCTTGCCGTCGTAGTGGGTGTTCAAAGGCCATTCCTTATTATCTTTCGTGAGTCCCTCATGACTGGCACAACCCACCAGCAACAGGACAACACAGAACGCTCGGGTCAAAGGCATAGGTGATGACATCTTGATTAACGGTATGGATTACCGATATGAATGTAGCGATACGCGCCGATGCGGGTTGAGGATCAGCCAAGCGCACGCTCTGCTGACTATCGAGCGGCAAGCTAGCCCATCGTTTGGTCGCTTACCGGCCAAATTAGCCGTAGATCAGATTGCCCGCAGATCAAATTGCCAGCAGATAAAGTGTCGAGTCGAGCGATTCGCTTAGGCCTGTTGCGCACATCAAAGTTCGTTTTCGAGGCGGAAGATGCGCATCATGCTCCAGAGAAAACGATCCCACCGGCTGCTGCCCGGGTCTTTTTGGAGTTGCACCGGCTCGCCATCTGACACGCCACTCCACACCAACGCTCCGGCGTCATCGAGCGACAGCCGCCAGGCGGCCTCGGGAGCAAAATCACGCGCCATCTCGGCTAGCACCTCGGCCGCAAAATCACGGTTTTCCACCACCAGAGCAATCTCCGAATTCCAGACCCGCGAGCGCGGGTCCATATTGTAAGAACCAATTACCGCCACACGATCGTCAATGACCATGGCCTTGGTGTGTAAGCCAGCATGTGCATCTTCGCCCGCCCGGTCGAGATAGGCCGCCAGGCTGCCCGTTCCCTGCAACTCGTACAAATCGACCCCGCCCTCGAGGAGTTTTTGGCGATACGGTGCATAGTAGGCATGCACTGAGCTGTGATTGTTCGATTGTGCCGAGTTGGTCAGGATGCGAATGTCGATGCCTTGCGCAACGAACTGCCGCAAATGAGTCAGCGTTGGTCCGTTGGGAATCAGATATGCGGTTTGAATAACAGCCGACTCCCGTGGCTGAGCATGAGCATCACCCGTGAACGTCGTGAACGCTGAATCGGGAAATTCGCTGCTCCGATCTGGACGATCAACCAGAATCTCTGCCTCTGTCCACAAAAGGTCGCTGGCAAAGCGCTGTAACCAGTCCGCCCTGGTTGTCGTTTCTTGATTTTGCTCCATGGCAGGCCTCACCCGCTCACGCGCCGCCACTAACCGCGCCATCTGTTCCTCGGTGAGGGTTTGGCTCGTTCGCTGATTGAACACGGCAACCGGGATCGCGAGCTCCGCGTTCCAGAACAGGTCAAAGGCGCCGCCGGCATCGCCCGCGACCTCGCCAACGACGATGGCGTCCATGTCTTGAAAATTAAAACTGGCATCGCGCCCAAAGTATTCGTCGCCAATGTTACGACCACCGAGGATGGCCGCTACGCCATCCACCAGAAAAATCTTGTTGTGCATGCGGTAATTAAAGGTGGATTTACCCACGGCGTAGTTCATCTGTTTGACCGAGCCCCGGTTCCCCATGGGGTTAAAAAGGCGAACCTCCACATTGGGGTGAGAATCCAGCGTTTGGTAGGCGCTGTCTCGCCCTGAGTGGTAAATATCGTCCAGCAGAATCCGCACCCGCACACCCCGTTCGGCCGCGCGCAACACCTCGTACGTGAGCGCCAGCCCGCTGTCGTCCCCTTGCCAAAGGTAGTACTGAAGATCGAGTGTGGATTGTGCGAGGGCTGCAAGATGCAGCCGGCTTTGGAGGGCTTCGTCGGGATCCGCTAACAGGCTAACGCCGGAGCGAGGATGCGCTGATGCGAGAGCTGTCAGCGGCGACTCGACTGCCTCGCGATCGTTAAAATAGCTCGAGGGTTTGTCGTTGACCATAGGGGCCGAGGCACACGCGACCAAGAGCAGACTCAGGCCGATGAGCCCGACCCAGCGCCCGGTTTTCACGTAGCGCGCTCGTGTGCGCCTCATGTTGAGGAAGGTAAAATATTGCTCAGGGGCACTCATACCCTTAATGTCATGTCCAAGTCAGAACAGAGCCCCAGCTCAACGTATCGTCCGGAGTTTGTCAAAGCCCAGTAGTTGATGGCAGACGTTGGCAAAGAGTCAGGATCGCCTCAGGCCGCCCTCAGAGCGCGGCCCAACGTTTCTGCTCCTAAAGCAGCTTGCGCCATGCCGTCCTTCCACGCCATGACACCTTTAATGAACACCGAATCCACAATGCCTTCGGGCCGATTCACCATTTGCTGGTGACCAAAGATCTCGCGGTATTCCAGTTTGCGAGTCTGGTCAGGCTGCCAGCCATCGAGTGCATCCGGATTAATGAGCACCATATCGGCCTGGGCGCCAATCTCGAGCGTGCCGACATCAAGCCCAAAGATCTCGGCAGGCTCCGAGGTCAGCCGTTGCACCATGCGTGCCACCGTGGCTTCATCTTGTTCTTTGGCCAGCTTGAGCGACATCAGATTGGAATCAAAGAACGCCATATTGGTGATGTGCGCACCAGAATCATTAAAGCCGGGCAGGGCTTGCTCATCGAGCAAAAACCCCAGCGTGGCTTTATTGTCCTTTGTTGCCAATGTCGGCGTAAAAACGAAAGCTTTTGTCGTAGGTGCGCATCATGTGCAACATGAAGTCGGCATCATCACCCAGCATTTTCGGAAACCGATCAAAAGCCTCGCGCTCTGCATCAGAACGCGCTGCCTCACTATCGCCACCATGGTGCCGCTGAACCCTGGCCATGACATCGGCCATGGACTCGCCATCCCATTCAGCCACGGGCGCGCCGTCGAAAATCAGCAGGCTACCGTCGCGAATCACCAGCGAATCCGGAAAGCCTTTTCTGGTTTTCCAACTGGCGAAGTCGCCACCGGTTCGGCCATGCATCCACTCCTTGCGATACAGCGCCACCCATTCGGGGTTATTGAGCAGTGCCATGCGACCTTCGCGATCCTCGTACTCTTTCGCGATCAATTGGGCGGTTGATTTCATTTCCTCAAAAAGCGGGCTCACGATGCCGTCGGACCACACGCGAAAGTTGGTGCCCAGCGCCTGAAAGTGCAGCTTGCCCTTGAAGAGGCGGGTGTTGAGCAGTTTCGCGACATTCAAAAACAGCTTGGCGGTCTTGGGTGCCACCGTCATTTCCATCGCAGAGAGTGCTGAGGTTTTTAATGGCTTGCCGAAGAGGCGCCCGCTGGTGAGCGTAAAGTAAAAAAGCGCCATCAAGCGGTTTTCAATGATGGGGGTGGTCTGCCATACCCGGTCATACTTGCGCACGATCTTAAGCAGGCGGCGGAGTTCTTTAAAACTCGCGAACTGGGTTGGGATGCGTTTGTCGGTGTTGGGATCGTTCGAGAGATAGTGAAAAGGCAGGCCATCGGTGCTGAGGCCCATATAGCCTTGTAGCATAGCGGCTTCGAGCATCTCTTCCATTTTGCAGAGCTCTGCCTCAGTGGGCTTGCGACTCACGCTGCCCTCGAGGCCCATCACTTCCACGCGTAGCATCGAATGCGGCACAAAGGCGGCAATATTCGGTCCTAGAGGCATGTTGTCGAAGTGGTCCATATAGTCGCCGGTGTTATCCCAAGTGATCTTCTCAGCGACTTTACGCAGTACGGTTTTCGGGATGTTTTCGACCCGGGTAAAGCAGTCCACGATGGGTTCTTGCTCCCCGGATTGCTGAGTGCCAAAGCTGGTGCCGAGGCTACAGTTACCGACCAGTACCGTAGTGGTGCCATGGCGCACTACCTCTGGTAGGGCGGGCTCTACGTCGACTTCGAGATCCAAATGGGTGTGGATATCGAGCATGCCCGGGACCAGCCACTGCTGGCTGCCATCCACTACCTCCGACGCGGCGTTGGCGGGTAGGTCGTCGCCCCGCGCCGCAATCTTGCCATCACGCACGGCCACGTCTTGAATACGCGGCAATGCGCCACTGCCATCAAATACCTTGGCGCCTTGAATCAATAGATCCCAATTCTGTGTCACGGTGTTGCCCCCTGAGCGTTCTGTCGTGTGCTACGGCATGGTTTTTCGAGGGGTGAAGGGTAGCCGATACGCCGGCGCTTAAAAAGACCGAGCGCGCGGGCACGCTACTCGGTGCCCACGTGCTCAGACCGGATGATCAGCTGATTTTTATCATCTCGGGGAGCCGGAAGTTCTCTAGCTCTTCTAGTTTGGGCTCATAGATGCGAAGAATGTAGTTCCAGCCCTCAACGGTCGGGAGGTGGTTGTCGACGTCACCACACTCGCCAAAGTACGCATCAAAAGAGCCGTCCTCATTTAAGGTCATATTGAACTCATTCAGGATGCCGTCTTCTCTGTAGATCCAACCTTCCGCGTCATACATAGTGATTGAGAAAAACCCCGGATCGTTAAAGGGTGGAGAAGGGTAGGAGGCCATGTAGCAGCCGTCGTTGTTGAACTTGGGAGAGCCCAAGTACTGCGCCTGTGCATCGGGTAAAAGCCCCCAGCCGATAGCAGTGCCATACAAATGCATTGTCGGCTCGATCGTGCCGTGTGCGCCTTGCATGCCCATCAGAGTGCCCAGCTTGGTGCCCTCTACGGTTAGCTCATCGCGCAACGCGACCAGCTGCTCCATATCGTAATTGGGTCTCACGTGTGCGAGCCGTTGCCACCCACTTCCAACTTGACGCCGGCGCGCAGTGCGGCGATCGCCGCATCATCGTCGGGGTCGCTCTGATTGGCACGGATGCGCATTGCCACCATCGCAAACTCCGTTTCACTGGTGATCTCATGGGTGCCCGGCGCGAGAAATACTTCATCAATGTAGTGGTCATTCTGGACCACCATCACTGACAGATAGCGGCCATTGGTCTCGGGGATGGTGATGGAGGCACCCTGTGTTGTGTCGATGACAGCCGCGCTGTAGTAAGTGTCTCGATTCATTCTCACAACGGTTTGATTGTCGAGATCAAACGCGCCGGTAGGGAAGTGAAAGAAGGTATTCATCCCAACGAGCTTGGTAACGTTGTAGAACGCCAAGTCGCTCTCTGCGACCTCATAGTTCTCGAGCGTCACCGGAATCTTCTCGCCCATGTCGTCGGCGTGAAGGGCGGCAAGATTGGGCCCGTCATCAGTGGCGGTTGTCGGCGGCGCCGAGGCCTCTTCCGTTTTGGGTGAGCAGGCAACCGTTAGTGCAATGCTCAGACCCAGTGCAACAGTAAAGAGCGACTTGATCATATGGAAATCTCCGTAAATGGTTTTTCTAGTGAGCGTGATATTCGCATACCAAAGCCTCTGCTTTAGGTCATGGGGAGCGCGTCGCGGTGAATCAACACCACACTACAGAACTGGCGCTCTGTGGCAATAGCATTTAGCGACAGTTGCGCAATGAATCACTGATTAATGCCCAATCTACCTTTTGCCCGTGACAGTGCGGCTATTCGGATCAATAGTGAGGGCTCGATGATCGCCCGCTGCGTGCGTGATTCCTTCTGGATGTGCAAAGCCGCCTGCGGGGCAGGCAGACGCGCAAAAGGCAATGTGAGAAGCAGTCACCGGCGCTCCGCCACGTTCACCCAACTTCCCCTTATGAGTGCTCGTTTTCAGATGAGAGGATGCGCGTCGAAATAAACCAAAAAATGCCAAATAAGTGGGCTCTGGAACGACATGGGTGCATCAAAAAACGACACTTTTTACCGGGGGGTGATTTTGCGCTTTTTAGCGTTTGCCATGCCCTGACAATCTCACAATAATGGCGCCCGCTGGGGGGCAGAGCGATGGCGGATCTGTCCAGAGAAAATTCACAAGGGCTCCCGATCTTCATTGTGGCAAGGCGCCCTTGGGCGTATCGGTGGGGGAGGAGAATAATGATAAAGCAGCATCGCAATCCTGGGAGACCGAGTAGTCAGTTATCAACCGAGCCCGTTGCCACGGTAAGCCTTTTGTTGGCAGGGATCGCTGAGGAAGGCTGCTCGGCATTAACAAGTCATCGATCTCGCCGAATCGCGACTCCCAATTACTAAAAATAGTCCTAAACTTGAACCACTCCATTGGAGCACATGCACATGGCATCGGATATTGAAATCGCTCAGGCGGCAACGCCTCACCCTATTACGCAGATCGCGGATAAGCTGCAGATACCCGATGAGGCGCTCGAGCCTTATGGCCGGATAAAAGGCAAGGTCAATTTAAATTGGCTGCTCGAGCAGCCGGTGCGCAGAGTGCTCGTATGATTCTGGTGACCGCCGTCAGTCCAACGCCGGCAGGTGAGGGTAAGACCACTACGACTGTGGGTTTGGGGGATGCGCTGCGGCACATTGGAAAAGACGCTGTCATCTGCCTGCGCGAGCCGTCACTGGGCCCGGTGTTCGGGATGAAGGGAGGTGCAGCGGGCGGTGGTTACGCGCAGGTGATTCCGATGGAAGACATCAACCTGCACTTCAACGGTGATCTGCATGCAATCGGTGTGGCCAATAACCTGCTGTCCGCGCTACTCGACAATCACATTCATCACGGCAACGCGCTGGGCATTGATGTGCGCCGCGTCACCTGGAAGCGTGTATTGGACATGAATGACCGCGCGCTGCGCGATATCACTGTATCCCTCGGTGGCCCCGGCAATGGGTACCCCCGTCAGGACGGTTTCGACATTGTGGTGGCCTCTGAAATCATGGCGATCTTCTGCCTGGCGACGGATCTCGACGACCTGAAAACACGCCTTGGGCGGATTGTGGTTGCGTATACCCGCGAGCGTGAGCCGGTGACGGCATCAGACCTGAAGGCGGAGGGCGCACTCACCGCTGTGCTGAAGGACGCATTGGCGCCCAACCTGGTGCAGACCCTCGAGGGAACGCCGTCGTTCGTGCACGGTGGGCCGTTTGCCAATATTGCCCACGGTTGCAACAGCGTAATCGCCACCATGGCCGGACTTCGACTCGCGGATTACGTGGTGACCGAGGCTGGCTTTGGCGCAGACCTGGGCGCTGAGAAGTTTATTGATATTAAGTGCCGCTCGGCGGGCATTCGCCCGTCGGCCGGTGTGCTGGTCGCGACGATTCGTGCCCTGAAGTTTCATGGTGGTGTCGCGCGCGAGGACCTGACACAAGAAAACCTGCCGGCGCTGCGGGCGGGGCTTGCCAACTTGAACCGGCACATCAACAACCTGCGCGAGAACTACGGCGTGCCCGCAGTGGTGTCGATTAATCAGTTTGTCGCCGACACGGATGCAGAGGTCGAGCTGGTCATGGAGCATTGCAAGGCGCTGGGCGTCAAAGTGGCCCTATCGAGTCACTGGGCGAATGGGGGTGCGGGAGCAACTGACCTGGCGCACATGGTGGCCGAAATCTGTGACGCCGATGCCACGCCGGCCAATCAGCCTCACGATTCTTTTGTTTACTCGGCGGAGCTCTCGCTGTGGGAGAAACTGGAAGCAGTGGCGACCAAGGTTTATCACGCGAGTGAAATCACCGCGAATACCAAGGTGCGTGAGCGCATCAAGGAACTCACCGATGGCGGTTATGGCCATCTGCCTGTATGCATTGCCAAAACGCCGTACTCGTTCTCGACCGACCCTGCGCTCAAGGGCGCTCCGACCGACCACGTGATGGATATCCGCGAAGTGCGGCTCTCGGTTGGCGCCGGTTTTGTGGTGGCGATTTGTGGCGATGTGATGACCATGCCAGGTCTGCCCAAGGCGCCAGCAAGTGAGAAGATCGACGTGGTTAACGGACAAATCGTAGGCCTTTTCTGATGACGTCCCACGCGACGGATCCCCGACCGGTGCGGCGCGTTAGCGCCGTCACGGCGTCCGGCGCAATATCGCAAGAAGACTTTGACCCTGTCGTGGTCGAAGCGCCGCTGTCGATAGCAGTCGATGGCAAAGTGCTCGCGACGACCATGCGCACGCCGGGTCACGATGAGGACCTTGCGGTGGGTTGGCTTGGTAGCGAGACCGATCTCACGGCGCGCGGTCAAATAGTGAAGATTGAGCGCGACGGGGCAGCGGCGTCACGGGCGCGAGGAATAGAGGAAGCGGTCGATACGGTCTCGTTGAGCGTGGCGCCATCGGTCGATATTCCGAAGCCTCGGGCTTACCTCACCTCGAGCTCCTGCGGTATTTGCAGTGCCGAGGTCATTGAAGCCACGCCTCAACCCCGCGCGATGCTGCAGACCGAGGGCTGGCAGCTCACGCCTCAGGATGCACACGCGTGGGTGGAAGCGATGCGCGGCGAACAGAAAATGTTTGAGCTGACGGGGTCTTTGCACGCCGCAGCGATCGTGTCGCCGAATGGTATTTTACAGGTGGTACGGGAAGATGTAGGGCGCCATAATGCGGTGGATAAAGTGATCGGGAGTGCATTCCTCAGCGAGGACTACCCACTCACCGATCACACTTTGGTGGTCAGTGGTCGGGTCTCTTATGAGATTGTTGCCAAGGCGCTCAGAGCTTGCCTGGCGGCGATTGTAGCGGTATCCGGGCCGACAACACTGGCAGTAGATCTGGCTAGGGCCCATGGCCTGGTATTGGTCGGGTTTACCCGGGATGACCGCCTGAATGTTTATGCTGGGGGAGATCGCGTCGCGCCATGAATCACTCACGTTATCCAGAATGGCAGGCTGAGGCGGCCGAAGCACTGATCGCGCCTATTGTCGCAGCAGAGCCTGGTCCAGTGCTGCTGTGTCTGCAGGCGGTGCAGGCACACTTTGGTTATGTGCCCGGTGACGCCGTGGGCATGATAGCCAAGGCTTGCAATGTTTCCCGCGCCGACGCACACGGTGTATTCACTTTTTATGCAGATCTTCGCGATACCCCGCCCCCTGCGGTGCCGGTGCGGCTGTGTGCAGCCGAGGCCTGTCAGGCGGTGGGTGGCCGCGAGTTGAAAACCGATTGGGCTGCCGCCTGCGGTGATGACGCAGTACTGGCAGGGCTCACGGGTGTCGATGAGCCCATTTTTTGTTTGGGTAACTGCGCATTGGGTCCTGCGGCGCTGGTCGACGGCGAGTTAATGGGCTGTGCTGATGTTGCGCGGCTGAAAGCCGCCGTGACACAGGCTCAAGCAACAGGGGAGGCATTGTGAGTATCTGGTTTGTACCCCGCGACGCGGCGGCTCGCTCCATGGGTGCCGATGCGGTCGCCCTGGCGCTCGAGGGCCGCGGTGAAACCGTCATCCGCAATGGGAGTCGCGGCATGCTGTGGATGGAGCCGCTGGTGGAGCGTGCCGAATCGCGACATGGCGCCAGGGTGGGCTGGGCGAATATGACCGCCGCCCAGATCGAGGCTGGCTTGCCCGATGAGCAGAGCACGCAATATGTCGGTGTGGTGGAGGAGATCGATTATCTGGCGCGCCAAAATCGTTGGATCTATGAGCGGGTTGGAGTCACTGATCCGATCGACCCAGAGGATTATCTCGCTCACGGTGGTCTCTCCGGTCTGAAAAATGCACTCGCCATGAGTGGCAGTGATGTCGTACAGGCCGTGACGGATTCCGGGCTGCGCGGACGCGGCGGCGCGGGCTTTCCGGCTGGCATTAAGTGGCGCACAGTGGCGGATCAATCGCCGGCACCGCACGCTGGTGAATCACCGTCTGCGGCAGCCCATAAATATATTTGTGTCAACGCCGATGAGGGCGATAGCGGCACCTTTGCCGACCGAATGCTGATGGAGGGAGACCCCTTTTGCTTGCTGGAGGGCATGACCATTGCCGCCCACGCAGTGGGTGCTGACCGGGGGCTGGTCTACCTGCGTTCAGAGTATCCTGACGCCATCGCCACCCTACAGGCGGCGATCTGGATTGCCCGGGAGCAGGGCTGGCTGGGCGAGGGTATTTTGGGCTCTGAGCTCAACTTTGATGTCGAGATTCGGGTCGGTGCGGGCTCTTATGTGTGCGGCGAAGAGACCGCGATGCTAGAAAGCCTTGAGGGGCGGCGCGGTATGGTGCGCGCTAAGCCGCCACTGCCCGCCATCAAGGGCCTGTTTGGCACGCCTACGGTGATCAATAACGTCCTGACAATTGCTAGCGTGCCGTCGATTCTGGCCCGCGGCGCGGAGGCCTATGCCGCATTGGGGCAGGAACGCTCCCTGGGGACGCAGGTATTCCAGTTGGCGGGTAATATCGCTCACGGTGGCATTGTAGAGACCGCTTTTGGAATTACCGCACGCGCATTGGTCGCGGATTTTGGCGGCGGGACTCGCTCAGGTAGACCGATCAGGGCAGTCCAGCTTGGCGGACCACTGGGCGCTTATCTGCCCGATGACAAGCTCGATGTGGCGATGACCTATGAGGCATTGGCAGAAGCGGGGGGCATGATCGGTCACGGCGGTATCGTTGTGTTTGACGAGACCGTGAACATGGCTGAGCAGGCGCGTTTTGCGATGGATTTCTGCGTCGAGGAATCCTGTGGAAAATGCACGCCTTGTCGAATAGGAGCCGTCCGCGGCGTTGAGACCATTGACAAGATTCGTGCTGGGCAAGATGTCGCGGGGAATACAGCGCTGCTCCGTGATTTGTGCGATGTGATGACGCAAGGCTCGCTCTGCGCAATGGGTGGCTTGACGCCCAATCCGGTGCTCAGCGCAATCAATCAATTTCCAGAAGATTTTCAATCACCCGTGATTGCCACGGGTTGAGGGTGATGCAATGAATATGGTTCAGCAGTTTGACCCCGCTCAACTCGATCTGTCGCAGGATTATGGTACGCCTGCGATAAATTCTGAAGTTGAGGTCACCGTCCATATCGATGGTATGCCGGTGACTGTGCCCGAAGGGACCTCGGTGATGCGCGCGGCCGCCATCGCCGGCGCCAACATTCCTAAGTTGTGTGCGACCGATAACGTAGAGGCGTTTGGCTCCTGCCGGTTGTGCTTGGTCGAGATTGAGGGCCGCAATGGCACGCCCGCTTCCTGCACGACGCCATGCCAAGACGGTATGTCGGTCAAGACACAAACCCCTCGCCTCGACAAGTTACGAAAAGGGGTGATGGAGCTTTACATTTCAGATCACCCCTCTAGACTGTTTAACCTGCCCCGCTAACGGTGACTGCGAGCTGCAGGATATGGCCGGTGCAGTCGGCTTGCGTGATGTTCGCTACGGCACAGAAGGCGAGAATCATCTCGACGGCGTCAAGGACGAGTCCAACCCCTATTTCACCTTTGACACCAGTAAGTGCATCGTCTGCAGTCGCTGTGTCCGCGCGTGTTCAGAGGTGCAGGGGACGTTTGCACTCACGATCGCAGGTCGCGGATTTGGCTCGCGCGTATCACCGAGTGAGCAACAACCCTTTTTAGAGAGCGAGTGTGTGTCTTGCGGCGCCTGCGTTCAGGCGTGTCCCACGGCCACCTTGCAAGAGAAAAGCGTCATTGAGTTAGGGCGTGCCCAGTCGCAAGGTCAAAACCACCTGCGCTTACTGTGGCGTGGGCTGTTCTTTCGTCGCCGAGTTGCGGGGCGATGAGGTGGTGCGCATGGTGCCCGATAAGGAAGGCGGTGCTAATGCTGGGCACTCTTGTGTAAAAGGTCGTTTCGCCTGGGGATACGCGCAGCATCAGGATCGCATTACCACGCCGATGGTCCGAGACAGTATCGATGCAGCGTGGCGGGAGGTCAGTTGGGAGGAGGCGATTGGTTTTGCGGCCGATCGTTTTAATGCCATCAAGGCCAGTCATGGGGTGGATGCGATAGGTGGCATCACTTCCTCACGATGCACCAACGAAGAAGTCTATGTCGTGCAGAAAATGGTCCGCGCCGCATTTGGCACTAACAATGTCGACACTTGCGCTCGGGTTTGCCACTCACCCACCGGTTACGGTCTCAAGCAGACCTTCGGCACCAGCGCCGGCACCCAAGACTTTGCGTCGGTACAGCATGCCGACGCGATCATGGTGATTGGCGCCAACCCCACTGATGCGCACCCTGTTTTTGGTTCGCGCATGAAGCGTCGGCTTCGAGAGGGGGCAGATCTGATCGTGATTGATCCCCGTTCGATTGATCTCGTGCGGTCGCCTCACGTGAGTGCAGAGCATCACCTGCAACTCTTACCCGGCACGAATGTGGCCGTGCTCAATGCCGTTTCTCACGTGGTCGCCAGCGAGGGACTGATCGACGAAGCTTTTGTGGCAGAGCGCTGCGATCGTGCATCGTTTAAGGCCTGGGAAGATTTTATTCGTCTGCCTGAGAACAGCCCAGAAGCGCTAGAGGCGGTGACCGGTGTCCCCGCCACGTCAGTGCGTGCGGCGGCACGGGCATTTGCGACGGCGGGTAATGGCGCCATTTACTACGGCTTGGGGGTTACGGAACATTCTCAAGGGTCGACGATGGTCATGGCCATGGCGAATTTGGCGATGGCGACCGGAAACATTGGCCGCCTCGGCGTGGGCGTGAATCCGCTCCGTGGCCAGAATAACGTGCAAGGTTCCTGCGACATGGGATCGTTCCCCCACGAATTTGTGGGATATCGCCACGTCTCTGACGATACCGTCCGCGAGCAGTTTTCACAGATTTGGGGTGTCACGCTGCGGGAAGAGCCCGGCATGCGCATCCCCAATATGCTCGACTCTGCCGTCAGTGGACGTTTTAAAGGGCTCTATATTCAGGGCGAGGATATTGCGCAATCGGACCCCAATACACAGCATGTGGCCGCGGCACTCACCGCGATGGATTGCGTCATCGTCCAGGACCTCTTTTTGAACGAGACGGCGCAGTTTGCCCACGTGTTCCTCCCGGGTACGTCGTTTCTGGAAAAAGACGGCACCTTTACCAACGCAGAGCGGCGTATTAACCGTGTGCGACCCGTGATGACGTCTCGCACAGGACGGTCAGAATGGGAGGCAACCTGCGCCCTGAGTGAGGCGATGGGGTACCCCATGCCTTACGAGAGTGCGGCCGAAATTATGGATGAGATTGCTGAACTAACCCCGACCTTTGCCGGCGTGTCCTTTGACCTGCTGGACGAATTGGGCAGCGTGCAATGGCCGTGCAACGACCAGGCGCCGAGTGGGACGCCGATCATGCACAAAGACCGATTTGTTCGTGGCGAGGGGCAGTTTATGACCACCCCTTACGTACCAACTGATGAGCGATCGACGCGTAAGTTCCCCTTGCTGTTAACGACTGGCCGCATACTGAGTCAATACAACGTGGGTGCCCAAACGCGCAGAACCGATAACGTCGTTTGGCATTCTGAGGATCTGCTCGATATTCACGAGGCCGATGCAGAAGCCCGCGGTGTGAAAGACGGCGACTGGGTCGAAATTGCCAGTCGTGCTGGTGAAACGCGAATGCGGGTGCGCATCAGCGACGATATTCCCGCCGGTGTGGTGTACACCACCTTTCACCATCCGGTCAGTGGGACCAACGTGATTACCACGGATAATTCAGATTGGGCGACCAATTGCCCAGAATATAAAGTGACCGCGGTGCAAATTCGGCCCGTGTCTGAGCCAGCGTTAGCGTGAGCCGATGATGGAGTATCACCAGGAACATTTGGTCAGGATGGCGAATCAAATCGCGGGGGGGCGTGCCCAGCCGCGAGGATGTCGCGGGGCAGGTGAGCCACCACATGCAACAATTTTGGACCCCTGAGATGCTGAAAGAGCTGTCTGAGATCGCCGCAAACCAGCCCGATTGCATTGGTGCAGAGGTGCATGCGGCGCTGGCAGCACTTTGAGGTAAAAAGCGCGTTCAAGGTGACGCTTTTGGTCATCTGTGTGTCGGGTTTGAGATAGCGCCGTCTGCGAAGAAAGCGCCCAATGCCCAGCAGTACTGAGAGCGGACGTAGCGCCTCGAGGACGACACACAATAAGTCAAAAATGACGGCCTAAATGCTCTATCAAGAGCACGATGGGCGGACAGTATGAGCACAGAGTGTAGGAGATGTTATGGCAGCTTTACCTGAAAAAGCGCGAGTCGTGATCGTTGGTCAAGGGGGCATTGTGGGTGCCTCGGTGGCGCATCACTTAGTCGAAGCCGGTTGGGATGACATCGTTGGACTCGAAAAGTCGGCGATACCAACGGACATTGGCTCAACTTCGCATGCATCTGATTTTTGTTACATGACCTCTCATGACAAGTTAACGGTTTTCACCAGCACCTACAGCCGTGAGTTCTATAAATCTCGGGGCAATTTTATTGAGATCGGTGGTATGGAAGTTGCGCGCAAAGGCGACGATGCCCAAGTGCAAGAACTGCTGCGCAAGGTGGCCTCGGGTAAGGCCTTTGGCACCAACGCACACATGATCACTGCTGCAGAAGCCAAAGAGCGCTTTCCGTTACTAGAAGAAGACACCATCGAGTGCGCCATGTGGGATCCCGACGCGGGCCTCGTGACCCCCCGATCGCAAAGTGTCGCGGGTGATCTTGTGGATGAGGCCGTCGCGGCAGGCAAGCTGCAAGCCTTTCCCTATACCCCCGCGGAAGAGATTATTGTCGAAAACGGCCGAGCCGTGGGCGTGAAAACCGCCAAAGGCACCATCATGGCGGACTACGTTGTGCTGTGCGCCGGCATTTGGGGCTCGCTGGTGTCAGAGACGGCAAAGGTTAAATTGCCGTTAATGCCTGTGGAACACCCGCTGCTATTTTTCGGACCTTGGGATGCGCTTGAGGGCACGGGCAAAGACATTGTTTATCCGTTGTTTCGCGATCAAGGCAACTCTGCTTATGTGCGCGATACCGGCGATCCGACCACGCCAGAGGGCGGGTTATTAGAGTGGGGTTATTACGAGCCTTTTGAGCCGCGTATTGTTGAGGCGAGGGCGATTTCAGAACCCGAAGACGCTCGAATGTCGCCTTCTATGAATGATTTGACGCTGGATCAAGTCATCGAGGCCTTTGAGCGGTCCGTTGAGCTGACGCCCGTATTGGCGGATTTGCCTTGGGAGGAGCGTCGCTCTTTCAATGGGTTGCTGTCAGTCACGACGGATGGCGGGTCGATTATCGGTGAGGCACCAGACGTTCGAGGCCTCTGGTTATGCGAGGCCGTATGGGTAAAAGACGGCCCGGGCGCCGGTAAATTACTGGCGGACTGGATGACCCAAGGGCGCACTGAAATGGATCCGCACGGGGTTGATCCCGCGCGCCATTACCCGGTGCAGCTGACCGATGAGTTTATTCGCAACCGCAGTTATGAAGTGGCGCAAAAGATCTACACGCCAGCGGTCCATCCGCGAGAGCCTTACGCGTCGTCGCGGCAAATGCGCACCAGCCCGTTTTATGAGCGCGAAGTGGCGCTGGGCGGCTACTTCATGGAAGTGGCCGGATGGGAACGTGCCTATGGCTACGCTGCGAATGAAGCCACGTTGCTTCAGACCTACCGCGATCGCGTACCGACGCGCGCTGCAGAGTGGGATAACCGACACTTCTGGGAAGTCTCCAACGCGGAGCACCTCGCCCTGAGTGACGGTGTGGGCATGATCAACTTGTCTCACTTCGCCATTTTCGATGTGGTGGGTGCGGATGCTGAGGCATTGCTCGAATTTTGCTCAGTAGCCAAAGTGGGTACCGATACCCCCATTGGTAAGGGTGTTTACACTCACTTCCTCGATCAAACCGGCGGCATTCACTCCGACTTAACGATTATCCGTCTCACCGAGGACAGCTTTCGGGTTATTTGCGGCGGTGATACGGGACATCGGGATTACATTTGGATGAAGCGGATGTGCGACAAGCTGGCGCTGAGTGATGTGGCGTTCGTCGACCAGACCGAGCAGATTGCCACGCTGGGCCTTTGGGGACCTGAAGCCCGAGCCACGTTGCAAAAGCTTATGGATGATCCCGAGAGCGTCTCCCACGACGCGTTCCCCTATGCCACGGCAAAGGAAATCAACGTTCAGGGCGTGACGGTGTGGGCTTTCCGTATCTCTTACGTCGGTGAGCAAGGCTGGGAGCTTTACTTCCCCTTCAGCGAGGGTCTTGGCTTATGGGACGCGCTGTTCGCACTGGATGTCACGCCCGTCGGTATCGAGACTTACGCCAATAGCCGGCGTCTGGAGAAGAGTTTACGGCTACAAAACGATGACTTAGAGACTGACTACAACCTTTATGAGGCCGGATTATCGCGGCCCAAAGTCAAAGCCGCAGACTTTCACGGCAAAGACGCCTACGTGGCTCAGCGTGAATTACCCGAACAGGCGGCCTACCTGTGTACCTTGGTACTCGAGGATACGACCGACGAAAACGGCGTGGTCCGCTACCCGGTTGGACACTGGCCTTTGCTCGATCCAGAGACCCAAGAAGTGATCATTGATACCCATGGGCGTCGTTCTTACACCACAAGTGTCGCTTTTGGACCGTCTTTAGGCCAGAATATCGCGATGGGGTACCTCCCCACTGATCGTGCTGTTGAGGGCGAGACGGTGCTAATGGAGTATTTTGGCTGTTTCTTTCCGGCCAAAATCGTCTCTGTCGGCTATCGAGCGCTGCTCGATCCTGCCAACGAACGCGTCAGAAGCTGAGGTACCGGTTATCGCTTAATCTGGAGAGACAGCATGGAGCACACGCGGACGTTTAACGCTCCTCCCAAGCGCGTGGGCTTTTTGTTGATGGATCAATTCACGTTGATCTCACTCTCCAGTGCCATCGACCCCTTACGCGTTGCCAATTTGCTCTCGGACACCGCTCTGTATAGCTGGCATTTGATTGGCTCAGGAGAGCGAGATCAGGTGAGCAGTGATGGTATTCGTGTCACCCTCGATTACACCCTTTCGGATGAAGCAGATTTCGACCTGGTGATTGTCGTGGGCGGAATTGACATTGAACAGAGTGTGCAGCGATCTGATTTGGCCTGGCTGCGCAAGCAGGCGCAGAAGGGCGCGCAGCTCGGTGCGCTGTGCACGGGGTCGTATGCGCTGGCCAGCGCTGGATTATTGAACGGGTACCAATGCAGCGCCCACTGGGATTGCTTAACGCTGCTGACCGAACAGTTCCCTGCCATCGATTTCAACTCCCACTTGTATACGATTGATCGAGATCGATTGACCTGTACCGGGGGCACGGTTCCTTTGCATATGATGTTGGCGATGATCGCCAAGCGGCATCCGCAATCGCTGGTCGATGGTGTGGCAGACATGCTGGTCTGCGAGCGGCACCGGTCAGACGCTGAGATGCAGGTCATTCCGATGTGGTCGAGAAAGGCAGACATGCAGCCCAAGCTCAAAGAGGTGTTGCAGTTAATGGAGGCTAATCTTGAAGAGCCTATTACCCTGCAAGAGCTAGCGGATTATGTCAGCCTGTCCCGACGGCAGTTAGAAAGACTGTTTTTAAAGCATCTCCACAGTACCCCGTCACGTTACTACTTAAAATTACGACTCGACCGGGCGCGCCGTCTGCTCAAGCAAACGTCTCGTTCGATTGTCGAAATCACGTCGATGTGTGGATTCGTATCCACCACACACTTTCAGTCGTTGTTACCGAAAATACATGGGGGTATCCCCTAAGAGCGATCGCATTCAGGGTGAGACGCAGATCTTCAAGATCTTCGAATCAGAGCTGCCCTCTGAAGAAGCAGAGCTATTGAATTAGCGCTGACAGTCACCGACGTTATCGCCTCGCGAGCGGTGGTGTCTCGCTCAGAGTAGAGCGTGCTTCACGTCTGTTTCGGTAGGCTAACGCTGGCTTCCACCTCAACCCATGGCAGAGCGGATTCGCACCAGATTTGAAACTGCGGTGTTAACGCGTGCTTTTGCCGACACCCGCCGAGTCTCAGAGAGAGCGGGCCAGTGCCATCGGTATTGCTGGTATGAAGCATTGTCGCGCAGCGTCCGCAGAAGCTCATGGCTCGTGCCTGACCGCTCTCTGCTGTTTTAATGTAGGCGCTGAGTGTGCCGTTGGTTAGGGCGAACTGGTTGCGGTCGACGCGCGCCGAAAATTGGAATGCAGAGGCGCCCACCGTTTGGCAATCGCTGCAATGGCACACGACGATCAGCTGGGTGTCCACTGTGGCTTCCCACGTCACGTCGCCGCACAAGCAGGCGCCATCGACTTGCATCATTGAGGTCACGCAGCGCCTTACAGCATTTCGTTTGCGAAGAGCTCCAGTACCTCTGGGATCCTGCACGCCGAGCAACATACTGCCCACTTCGCCCCGCTTGCCAGCCTCTTTCCAGACTGCAAGCGTTCAATAATGCGCCCGCGAGGACCGATCAGTGAGACATCATCGAGTAGCTCGTTAGGCACTTTGGCCTCGGCTTCTTGCTTCTTGCCGCTGAGGTAGAGCGTCTGAATCTCATCAGCGGCGTCACCATAGCCAAGGCGGGTGGTGTACTCGTGATAAAAGTTTTTATTCTTGGCCCCCATCCCGCCAATATAAAGTGCTAACCAAGGGCCGTAAGGAGTCGTAAGCGGCGTCAAGATCATCGTTCATTGCCACCGTGACAAAGGGTGCAATATCAAAGTCCTTAAGACTCTTACCATTGCCTGCTTTGGCAAACCCTTCCTCGATCGAGTCACCGATGACGGAGTATTTTGTGGGGTCCATCCAGACGGGGAAAACGCCGTCACCCACTTCACCGGCGCAGCGTAATCCAGCGGGCGTGATCGACGCGGTATAAATCGGAATGTTGTCGCTCGCCGCCAAAATCGACTTGAGTGGCTTACCAAGCCCAGTCGTGCCCTCTCCGGTGTTGGGCAGTTGGTACATTTTACCGTCGAGTTCCACCGGTCCCTTCACGCTTGAAAATTTCGCGCATGATTTGAATATATTCTTTGGTGCGGGTAACCGGTTTGCCATAGGGCACGCCATGCCATCCTTCGACGACTTGCGGCCCTGATGCACCCAAACCGACAATGAATCTGCCGCCAGAGAGCTGATCGAGTGACATGGCTGTCATGGCACACATGGCGGGCGTTCTTGCGGGCATTTGCATGATGGCGGTACCCACCCGGATTTTGCTGGTATTGGCGAGCACCCAAGAGGCAGAGGTCACCGCATCGTTGCCATAGGCCTCTGCGGTCCACACTGAGTCATAGCCCATGGACTCGGCTGTTTTAATCAGGTCCAGTGGAATATGAATCTGCTTACCTGAATAACCGAGAAGAAATCCGAGTTTCATAGTGACGTGCTCCGTGGAGAGGTGTGAGGTTAATACGCAGAATCGAGCGCCATAGTTTACGGGGGAATGCGCTCAGACCCAAATGACCGAGTCAACCGTCGCTGCTGCCCTCGGCGAGGTGGGCTTGCGCCAGATAGTGATCGAGGGTCAGGTGAAAGCGCCGAATGCGTGCCTCTTGATAATTCCCCAGCGTAATGCCCTTGCGACTGTTCTTGAGGCCTTGTTGCTGTAACTGCAGGTTACTGGTGTCCTGATCATAGACGGCGCCTAACCAAGCGAGCTCATCGACCTCTGTGTATGACTGCTCGACCTCAAGATACACGGGATCGGGCGGGTCGGGGTGCGTCGCGCCCTCCGCGAGCGGCTCTAACATGAGTATCTCGAATAGGCAGCGATCCACGTCGTTATCAAGGGGCCTAAAACGATAGGCCATGGAGATCAGTATTCCGGGAAAGAAAAAGGCGTTGGGAAAAACGTGGTATTCGATAGAGTCGAGCATTTCGCTATCGGAAGCGCCAGAAAAATCCACGTTGAGTTGTGCGCCGAGGGCTTCGCGCAGCTGCTGAGCGCCAACGGCGCGCGCCGTTTCATCCTCGGCCAGTGTCCTCTGCTCCACCGGAAGTCCCGCTAGGAGTTCCTGCTCGGTCAGCGGTGGCGCACGCCACTTATCCCCGGGGTAATCCGACAGTGCCTCGGGGGAATAGTGGCCAAGACTATGAATGAAGCGGCTTACATGAGGACCAAAAATATCGTACTGCGCATTGGCCCCCGTGGGCGCATCGTGGGTCGTAAAGTTGTGATAAGCCTCCATGAATGCCTCTTGCGCGGCCTTCCAGTTTGCAGGCAATGCTTTTTGTACATGGAGCCGAATGCGACGATGACTCAGCGGAAAATGCGAAAAATGCTCGGGCATCACGTCCAGCTGTTCGTGCAGCGGTTTAGCATCGATATCAAAATTGACGAAGATAAAACCTTGCCAGGTGTCACACCTGACGGACTGAAGTGAATGAGTTGCTTCGCAAACATGTGGAAAATCCCAGCGTCCTGGCACATCTTTGAGGGTGCCATCAAGGTCGTACGACCATCCGTGGAACGGACAGTGAAAGCCTTGCCCGGAGCCCGGCCCCTGCTCGCCTAGAAGTCGGGTCCCGCGGTGGGTACAGCTGTTGATAAAAGCTTTGATCTCGCCGTCCGCCACTCGCGTGATAATCACGGAGTAAGGCCCAATGTCATAGACATAGTGATCTCCGACCGCAGGGATGTGCTCCTCACGGCAGGCCCACTGCCAGCAGCGCGACCACATACCGGACATTTCCTGCTGAAAAAAATCATGGCAGGTGTAGCGGTGTGTGGGCAGGTCTGCATCGCCGAGGAATTCGTAGGCTTGGGTCGTGAGTGGCGTGGGAGCGGGGCGAGCATCGGACGCCAATACGTCGGCGATGGACGTGCCGAGGGCCCGGGCACTGCCGGGTGATTGCGCGTTATCTGCCATAGTGTTGAGGGTACCTGCTGGGCGTCGTCGTCATTTACAGATCATGCAGTATGCGCAGACCGATAGAGAACGACAAGCCAAACAAGGTGACGCCGTTGGCAGTCGATTGGGCGTCACGACCATAGCGGTTGATCTGGGAAGGAATGTGGATGACGATGCACGCATGACATCCGATGAAACCAATCAAGAGGCTTTATTCATGGATCGTGCACTGCAGATCTTGCTGGACAAACAAGCGCTCTACGAGCTGTCGTGTCGATATATGCGGGGACTTGATCGCACAGATGCTGAGCTGCTGCAGTCGGTATTCTGGGAAAATGCCTTTTGCGAATATGGTTTTATCAACAGCGATGCACCCACTTTTATCGAGTTTGCGATCACCGCACTGAGCGATCACATTTCGAATCAGCACATGATTGGCAATACGCTGATCGAGGTGGAGGGTGATGAGGCCTTCGGCGAAGTCTATTTTCAGGCGTATCACAAGGTGAAAGCCGAGAGTGGCTTTGAGGACCTGATTGTCGCTGGACGCTACCTCGATCGCTACGAGCGTCGAGGAGAGATCTGGAAGATGACCTATCGGTCAGAGCGCGTGGATTGGAGCCGGACCATGCCAACCAACGACCCCTACTACGAGATGATGCCTGATTCGTTATTTGGCAGTCGCCTAGATGACGCGGTCTATGATCGCGAGGCTCGCAGCAAGACAGTTTAAGTGAGTGGTGCCAGCCAGCCCTAATGAGGCGGGTTTACAACTGTTCGTTGTTGCCCACACTTTGGCGTGCCCTTGGGCTGCAGTTCGCGGGTAACGGCGCTTAGCCGTTCGAGCGGTTACTTCGACGACGACGCTTAGGTGAATCGCCCGGTGCGGTCGTCTTGGCTTTGGGTGGGTCAACCTGAGAGAACAGATTCGGAAACGCGTCGCTCTGATGTGGTAGGGCCATTGCTCCGACAAAATGGCTTTGGAACTCGGGTGCCACTGCCGTCTCGATCCGCTCCGCCGTGCGGATGGTATCGGCAATCTCGAGTCGGGCGTTGCGGTCCAACAGCGCCATGCGGGCGCCCGCACCGGCAGCGTTGCCGGCTGAAGTCACGTGTTCTAGATCGCAATCAGGTATCAGTCCCAGTACCATCGCGTGACTGACACTGATATGACTACCAAAGGCACCTGCTAGGCGAATTCGATCGACCGAGGGGGTCCCCATTTCATCCATCAGGAGTTTGATACCCGCGTAGAGTGCCGCTTTAGCCAGTTGGATTTGCCGCACATCATTTTGGGTGATCACCACATCAGATTCATCCGCCGTCTCGGCGTGATGCAGCACATAGGACCAAGTGCGGCCCTCTTGGCGAATCCGGGTGCTTTGCTCGGTCAAGCTTCCGTCGACCACACCTTCGGGCGTGATGACACCAGCAAGATACATCTCCGCCACCACTTCAATGATGCCGGACCCACAGATACCGGTGACACCGTGGCCGGACATCGCCTCTGAAAACCCTGCTTCGTTAGACCACAGATCGCTGCCGATACATTTGAAGCGCGGCTCCAGTGTGTCTCGGTCGATGCGAACGCGCTCAATGGCGCCCATGGTGGCGCGCTGGCCGCTGCTAATTTGCGCGCCTTCGAAAGCGGGTCCAGTGGGGCTCGAACACACGAGTAGGCGCTCCTGATTGGCGAGCACGATCTCAGCATTGGTGCCGACATCGACGACGAGTGTCATGCCCTCCCCGCGATGGGGTGCCTCGGCCAAAATGACCCCGGCAGCATCCGCTCCCACATGGCCCGCAATACACGGCAGGCAATACAGTCGTGCCTCAGGATGCGCGATCAGTCCCACTTCGATGGCGCGGGTGTCGATCGGGTCGCTGGTGGTGAGCGCAAAGGGCGCTGTGCCGAGGTTGACCGGGTTAATGCCCAGCAAAATATGATGCATGATGGGGTTCGCCACCAGGGCAATTTCTAAAATATCGTTGATGTCGCCTGAGGCTTGCTCACTCAACTCCACCAATAGGCCATTGATTGCTTCGCGGATGGCGAGGGTGAGCAGCTCTGCACCTTCGGGGTGCATCATCACATATGAGACTCGGCTCATCAGATCTTCGCCATAGCGAATTTGCGGGTTCATCACGCCGGCAGAGGCCAAGCACCTCTCCGGTTTTTAAATCACAAAGATGCGCCGCGACCGTGGTGGAGCCCACGTCAATGGCGATACCCCGCGGCTGCTCAAACAGCCCCGGCCAGATACCGGTAATCAGGCGCTCCTGATAGATCGCGACCGTGACACCGCGATCCTCACGTGTCAGTGCCGCCTGAATTTGCTGCAGCTGTGAATGGGCCAACGTGAGGCCGGTCACACCCCAATCGGCTTCGAGTGCTTCGATTAACAGTTGCAGTTCACCGCGGGGATCTTCCAGCGTCGGCTCGCCAATCTGCACGTAGTAGAGCCGTGTAGCGGGATCGAGACGGATATCGCGAGATTCCATTTCTTTGCGCACGATCTGCCGGTGCACCTGACTCTCAGCGGGCACATCGATGACGGCATCGTCGAGTAGTGTGGTGTGACAACTGAGCCGACGGCCCTCTTTTAAAGGGCCTTTTCGCTCGACAAATTTGACCTCGGTCGCGCAGAAAGGGGAGAGGTGATCGACGTCGGATTCGATTTGGTGTTTGGCAAAAGACCCCGTCACGCAACTGATTTGGCAGCGCCCGCAGAGTCCTCGGCCACCACAGACCGAGTCGATGTCGACGCCTAGGCTCCGTGCAGCGTCTAAAAGAGGCGTACCGCGCGGAAAAAACCCCCGTCTTCCCGAGGGCATGAAGAGCACTTTGACATCGCTTTCACCCAAGATTCACGCGCTCCTACGACGTCCCGATCGTCCAGCTCTGCCACCACGTCCCCTCACCCTCAGCAGCGGGTTCACGATAGGCGCGAATCCAATGCGTACAGTTGGGATCATGCCCCATCATAACGTCGCCACCGCGCACAGCCTGCATCACTTCTGGATGCATGGGGCTGGTAATCGCGGAGGTCATGCCAGCACCCATCGCCATGGTAAGAAAGGCCGAGTTAATGCCATTACGATTAGGCAGACCAAAGCTCACGTTAGAGGCGCCACAGGTGGTATTCACTTTGAGCTCCTCTCTCAGGCGTCGCACCAGCGCCATGACCTGCAAGCCGGCAGTATTGATCGCACCAATTGGCATCACGAGGGGATCCACAACAATATCGCTATAGGGTATCCCGTAGTCAGCGGCGCGCTCGACAATTTTTTTGCGACCGCGAAGCGCACGTCGGGATCCTCTGAGATACCGGTCTCATCATTAGAGATCGCCACAACAGCCGCCTTGTGTTTGGCGACCAAGGGTAGCACCCGCTCTAGCACTTCATCCTCACCCGTGACTGAATTGACCAGTGCTTTTCCCTGATAAACGGCAAGACCCGCCTCCAGTGCTTCGACGATAGAGGAATCAATGCTCAGTGGGACATCGGTGATCGACTGAACCAGTTGAATGGCTTCCGCCAAAATACGTGGCTCATCCGCCAGCGGAATCCCCGCGTTGACATCGAGCATGTGGGCGCCCGCTGCAACCTGCGCCAGCGCGTCAGACTCGACACGGCTGTAGTCCCCATTTTTCATTTCTTCGGCCAAAATTTTGCGACCGGTTGGATTGATCCGCTCCCCAATAATCACAAAGCGTTGATCGAAGCCCATATGAACTTCCCGAGTGGCTGAACTAATCGTCGTTATTGTCATGAGGATCGCCTAATGCAGAAAATAGTAATGAAAGAAGAAAATAGGAATGAAGGTGGCGGTGCGGTTTTTATTGATTTGTAAAATACGTTGAGCCATTGCGCCTGCATAGGGACCCGCGTCTGGCCGACCTCATGAGTTAGGCTCAGCGTAGCCATTTTGCTTGGCAAGCCGGGTGATGTCCTCGTCAGAGTACTGCGCTTCAATTGCTTGACCGAGTTGCGGCTGCGATATCTGCCAGTGCGCCTTCGGCCTCTATCGCGGTGGTGACCCGTCGCCATTCATCGAGGTAGGCGTCACTGCCGCCCTTGCCGGCTCGCATGGCAGCGCGGTCTATCGCCTCTTGGAAGCGCGCGCTCAGCATGTACTTACCACGATCTCGGCCACGCTTAATCAGGACTTGCGAGGGAATATCGCGCCACAAAATATCAATGCGTTGCATGGTGGGCCTCACGGTCATGATCAAAGTGAAGAACTTGCGGGGCTAATGCGGCTTGCAACGCTGTTAATCCGGTCTCGAGCACCTCAAAAGCAGAGCCCTAATCGGTCTGCCGCTTTTTGCGCTTTGGCGCGGAGGTCTGGATCGTCTGTTTGGGCCAGGTAGACGACTCGCTGGTAATGACCAAAGAGCATGTCCTGTAATGCTGGGTGCGTATCCAGTTTTAGGTCCTCGATGACCAATCGGTCAAAGTGTCGGGCTAAGAAATCGGTCAAGTAAAAGGTGCCGGGCTCTGCGGCTGCAAGCGCATGGAACACGGGTGACGTCGCAAAGACCTCGTAACAGTGAGCGCCGGGGAGACGGCTGACGCCCCATCGCGCCAACACCGTATCCAGTGCACCGCCAGTGCCACAGTCGGCGTAAGCCACAAAGACGCGTTCGTATTGATGAAAGTGCTTTTCGAGCAAAGCCTCGACTTTGGCGGGAATCGATTTAGGGCGGTTGTGCAGGGCGGCGTCAAGACATTGCACCTGCAGCTGGTCCCATCCATTGGCGCGCTTCAGCGCGTCAATTTCCCGCGCGAGTGCGCCGCAGGCGATGATTAGAGTGGCTCCCATCATCGCCGAGAAGGTCAGGCGCTCTGCGCCAGACGGCGTTCACTGACCATGCGGATGGCCGTGGTCGCCGCTTCTGCTGCGTCACGACAGTAGGCATCAGCGCCAACAGCCTGACCAAATTCCTCGTTGAGTGGGGCGCCGCCCACCAGCACGATATAGTCCTCGCGCAGTCCTTTTTCGACCAGCGTATCGATCACTACCTTCATATAAGGCATGGTGGTCGTGAGCAGGGCAGACATGCCCAAAATGTCTGGTTTGTGCTGTTCGATCGCCGCTAAATAATCCTCAACGGCGTTGTTGATGCCGATGTCAAAGACCTCAAACCCCGCGCCTTCCAGCATCATCGAGACGAGGTTTTTGCCAATGTCATGAATGTCGCCTTTGACCGTACCAATGACCATTGTGCCAACAGGCTTGGCACCGGTCTCCGCGAGCAGTGGGCGCAATATCGCCATACCGCCTTTCATGGCGTTGGCAGCCAGCAAGACCTCGGGAACAAACAAGATACCGTCGCGAAAGTCGATGCCGACAATGGTCATGCCGTCGACCAATGCCTTGCCGAGCACGTCCTCTGGAGACCACTCACGTGCCAGCAAAATCCGAGTGCCTTCTTCAATCTCTTCCGTTAGGCCGTCATACAGGTCATCGTGCATTTGTTGCACGAGATCCTCATTCGAGAGTTCTGAAAGGACAATATCGTCTTCGTCATCTGACATGGAAGTGGCTCTCCTCTTTTAATAATCTCGATCGGCGAAAGATGCTTTTTGAGTCGTCATGAAAGCTTGTAGCGCTTCGTCGATGGCGGGATCTAACTCAGGGGCTTCGTACTCCGCCAGCATTTTTTTCCACAAGACATTGGCTCGCTGAGCCGAGTCTAAACTGCCTTCCGCCGACCACTGCTCATAGCTGTTGTTGTCGGCGACGGTCGAGCGATAAAAGGCCGTTTCAAAGTTAGTGAGCGTGTGGGCTGATCCGAGAAAATGCTTTCCAGGACCCACTTCTGCAAAGGCGTCCATCGCCTGCGCATTCTCGGACATATCGACGCCCTGCAAGAGCACCGAAATCATACTTGCCTGATCGCAGTCCATGATGAATTTCTCATAGCCCATTGCCAGACCGCCTTCGAGCCAGCCAGCGGTATGAAGCATGAAGTTCACCCCTGCCAGTGCCGCGGTTTGTAATGTATTCGCCGCTTCATAAGCCGCCTGGGCATCGGGTAGCTTGGATCCACAGAGTCCGCCGCCACTCCGAAAGGGGACGCCAAGCCTGCGTGCCAGTGCGGCGGCGGCATAAATCACCATGCTGGGCTCGGGAGTCCCAAAAGTAGGCGCACCAGTTGCCATCGACACTGCCGCTGCGAACGTGCCAAAAATCACGGGGCAGCCGGGGC
This sequence comes from uncultured Luminiphilus sp., assembly GCA_943789425.1. Lineage (GTDB taxonomy): Bacteria > Pseudomonadota > Gammaproteobacteria > Pseudomonadales > Halieaceae > Luminiphilus. The sequence goes on along the minus strand of CALSUB010000013.1, from coordinate 11,797 downwards.
GAATCAGTTGCGTCAGGGTGATGCCAGCTAGGGCCTCAGCCAGAATTTGAGTTAGCGTACCGGTAACCGTCACTGGGGACATCGCACCGGCAAGAATAAAGGGCGATATCACCGTGGATTGGTTATTGCGGGCATAGACCTTTCAGTGAGCCCAGCATGGTGCCATCAAAGACCAAAGGAGAGTTGACGTTGATCAAGCTGGTGAGCACACAGTTTTGGTCAACAAACTCATCGCCAAAGACGATTTTTGCCATGTCGACGGAGTCTTGAGCGCGGCGCCAATGAGTGACCGAGCCCATCAGGGGCTTGTCGCTATACTTAAAGTGGCTATACAGCATGTCGTAGTGGCGCTTGTTGACCGGCAGATCAACGGGCTCACAGACGGTGCCACCCGAGTGATGAATCCCTGGCGCCATGTAAGCGAGTTTGACGAAATTCTCAAAATCTTCGATGGTGGCGTAGCGTCGGCCTTTGTCGATGTCGTGCACGAAAGGGAGGGCCATAGGCGGGCACCAGCACGGTGCGCTTACCGCCAATGGTCACGCTGCGAGCGGGGTTTCGCGCATGTTGCACATACTCGCTTGGCGCGCTGGCTTGAATGATTTGCCGGCACATCCCCGCTGGGAACCGGACCCGCGTCCCGTCGACCTCTGCACCGGCTTCGCGAAATAAATCTAAGACTTCCGGGTCGTCGAGAAAGTCGATGCCAATTTCGCTCAGCAGTCGGTCAGCGTTGTGCTCGATCAGCTCAAGGTTTTCTTCGCTGAGAATCTCAACGTAGGGAATCTTTCGCTCGATAAAAGGTGCGGTGGCGGGCGCAGCTATCGGCGCGAGCCTCTCTTCGTCCAGCTCGACCTCCGCCTTTTCGTCTGCTCGCTCGCTCGCTCATTCCACCGCTTCCATCAAGAGGCCTTGTCCGCCTCGTGCTCTGCAACATTCGGTCTCATTGAGGCACCGGCTGACTGTCACTCCGTGGCCAGATTGAGGCCCGATTCGCATTATTCATAGTAACCGAATCACTCCTTGCGAACAGCGTTACTGAGGCCCAAAAAGAAGCCCGAAAAACCCGCTTGCAATGGGCGCTACTGTGGCGTTGTTGCCGCGAAGAGGCTATGCCCAAACCGACACCTTAAGAACCAAAAACGACACCTTGAGCACGAAATTGTGGAGGTGCAAAAGATCACGGGTTCCGGTGATTTTCGGGAGGGACTGGGATTGGCTCTGGGCCCACCCCGAGGGCACCTCGCCGACTGAGCGATTTGTGTATCTCTTAGCCCCACGCTGCCCGCATTTGCCAAGACCATTAGCGACTGCCGGCTTAAGATCGAGACGTTATCAATGCATTGACGCGGTCCAAAATCACACTGTAGCCTCCATCGCATAAGAACGGGGGAAGAAGGGTATGTCCATGAATTCACAAGCCCGAATCGTGATTGTTGGCGGCGGCATTATGGGGGTGGCGTTGGCTTACCATCTCGCCGAAGAAGGTGAAACCAATGTCATGTTGATCGAGAAGGGGGAATTGACCTCGGGATCGACTTGGCATGCCGCAGGCCAGTGCCCGAGTTTGGTGAGCAATTACAATCTAGCCAAGATCCACGATTACGGTAATAGGCTGTATCCGACGCTGGAAGAAAAGACCGGCCAATATGTGAGTTGGCATGCGTCTGGCGGCATTCGTGTCGCGCGTCAACAAGCCGATCTTGACTGGTTTCATTATATGAAGGGTATCGCTGACAACGTCGGTTTCCACATGGAAATCATCGACGCGGCAAAGATTAAAGAACTCAATCCCTTTTACGATATCGATGGCGTCATAGCGGGCGCTTGGACATTAGACGATGGCCACGCTGACCCCTCGGGGCTCACCAACGCGATGGCCCGCGGCGCCACCGATATGGGCGTCAAAATCGTGCGTCATAACCGCGTGACCGATATCAATCGTTTGCCTTCCGGCGAGTGGGAGGTCGATACCGAACTGGGCAAGGTCACGGCAGAGATCGTGGTCAATGCGGCGGGCAGTTTTGCTCGCCAGGTGGCACAGATGGTCGGCGCCGATGTGCCGATTGCCAATATGGAACACCACTATATTGTCACCGGCGCGATTCAAGAGTTTATCGATCGCGATGAAGAATTCCCGGTCATGCGTGACCCCTATGCCTCGGCTTATATTCGGCAAGAACAGAAATCAGGCCTGATTGGTATTTATGAATCCACCGGACTGACCGAGGCCTGGGGTCCGGACGGGCTGCCGCCTTGGTCCTCGGACAGTGAGTTATTTCCGGACGATCTGGACCGGTTAATGCCTTGGCTTGAGCGGGCCATGAACTGCATGCCGCCCATGTTAGAAGCGGGTATCAAACGCATCGTTAATGGCGCCATTCCTCATTCGGCGGATGGCCCGCCACTGCTGGGCCCTGTTGCGGGCCTAGAGAACTTTTGGCTCTGCTGTGGTTCCTCGTTTGGTATTGCTCAGGGGGCCGGGTGCGGGAAGTATCTCGCCCAGTGGATGATTCATGGTGACGCTGAAATCAATATGACAGGGTTCGACCCGAGGCGGTTTGGAGACTTTGCCGATCGGCATTATATGCGGGAAAAGGGCTTCCAAGATTATGGACTGACCTACGCCACGCCGTTACCGGGAGAGGAATTTTCGGCGGCGCGGGACTGCCGGCTGAGTCCGCTGCATGCCAAGCTGGCAGAACAAGGCGCAGTTTTTACGCAGACATTTGGTTGGGAAAGGCCGCAATGGTTTTCCCTTGATGGCCGCGAAGAGGAATGCAGCTACCGCCGCAATAATGTGTTTGAGGTGGTGCGAGCGGAGTGCGAAGCAGTCAGAGATCGGGTGGGTGTGATCGATATGACCGGATTCGCAAAATATACGGTCCGCGGCGCCGGCGCCGAGGCGTTTTTAAACCGGCTGTTGGCGAATCGCATGCCCAAACGCGACGGCGGTATGGCCTTGGCACACTTCTTATCGCGTCAGGGCCGTATCTTAGGGGAGGCCACCGTCACGCGAATCGCCGAGGATCACTTTTACTTGTTATCGGCGGCTAGCGCTGAACTGCGTGACTTGGATCACTTGTTGCAGCAGCGGGAGGAGGGCGAAGCGGTTGAGATTACCAATGCCACCGAGCAACGAGGCGTGATGGTTGTGGCCGGTCCGCGTTCTCGGGAGTTACTCGCAACACTGACGGATACGCCGCTGGATAACGCGTCTTTCCCTTGGCGCAGCGCACAAGAGATCGACATCGCGGGCGTCAAGACGCTGGCACTGCGGATAAACTATGTGGGCGAGTTGGGCTGGGAGTTGCACCCGCAAATGGCAGATCTCGAAGCGCTTTACGCCGCAGTGTGGGCGGCGGGCCAAGCACATGGTATTGCTAACTTTGGTTTGTACGCACTCAATAGCTTGCGCATGGAAAAAGCCTATCGCGGCTGGGGTGCCGAGCTCACTAATGAGGTTACGATGCTCGAGGCCGATATGGCGCGTTTCTTTAATGATAAAAAAGATGACTTTATTGGTAAGTCAGCCACCGAAACCCAGGAGGCCGGGCCACTGCGGCTCGTCTACTTCTCGGTGGACGCTATGAATGCAGATGTCCGGGGGGGCGAGCCGATATTTGTCGGCGATGACTGCGTCGGTGTGACCACTTCGGGTGGCTATGGTTATGCGGTAGAACAGAGTCTGGGTTTTGGATATGTACCGCCGGCGCAAGCGGTGTTGGGGACGCGGTTAGAAGTGGGTCTGCTGGATGCTCGATGCCAAGCGACAGTGCTCACTGATCCTGCTTATGACCCGACTAATCAGCGGTTGATGAGCTGATGACGCCCTTACCCGATCGTTGTGAGGTGGTTGTGATTGGCGGCGGCGTGATTGGCGTCTCAGTCGCTTATCACCTCGCTGAAGCCGGTATTCAAGACGTGGTGTTGGTAGAGCGCAAAGAGCTGACCAGCGGCACGACTTGGCATGCGGCAGGCTTAGTCGGACAGTTACGCAGCTCGATCAATATGACCAAGCTGGCACGGTACACGAGTGAATTGTATCGAGGACTAGAGGCAGAGACGGGGCAGGCGACGGGCTACCGACAGTGTGGCTCGATGTCGATTGCGGCGACCGCCGAACGCTTTGAGGAACTCAAGCGCAGTGCCTCCATGGCTAAGGTGTTTGGCCTCGAAGTGAACGTGCTCTCGGTAGCAGAGATTGCTGAACGCTACCCGCTGATTCAGACGGATGACTTATTTGGTGGCATTCATATTCCCTCTGATGGTTACGCCAATGCGGTCGACATTACGCAGGCCTTAGCGAAAGGGGCTAAGGGTCGCGGTGTTCGCATTGCAACCCATACCAAGGTCGACGAGATCCTCCATGAGGGAGGGCAGATCACCGGTGTGCGCACTGATCGGGGCGAGATACAGGCAAAATACGTGGTCATATGCGGCGGCATGTGGTCGCGAGATTTGGCGTCTACGGTCGGCGTGAACCTGCCGCTGCACGCCTGCGAACATTATTACGTGCTGTTTGAATCGGTCGAGGGGTTACACCCTGATTTACCCGTGCTGCGGGATTACGATGCCTGCACCTACTATAAGTATGATGCCGGTAAGCTGCTGTTAGGCGCCTTTGAGCCGAGTGCGAAGCCTTGGGGAATGGGCGGTATTTCGGAGGACTTTTGCTTTGATGAGATCGCCGGTGATTTTGATCATTTTGAGCCGGTGCTGCACGACGCCATGAAGCGATTCCCGGCGCTTGAACGTGCGGGTATTCAGAAATTTTTCTGTGGTCCTGAGAGTTTTACGCCCGACGTGCGTTACCACCTGGGCGAGGCACCGGAGCTGAAAAATTGCTTCGTTGCAGCGGGGCTCAATTCAATTGGTTTGCAATCTGCTGGCGGAGTGGGAAAGGTGACCGCCGAATGGATTCGTGATGGGCGCCCCCCGGTAGATTTGTGGGAGGTGGATGTTCGGCGCAACATGCCGTTCCAGCGCAACCGGCGCTATTTGCAATCGAGGGTGGGCGAAAGTCTCGGTCTCCTATACGCGACACACTATCCGTATCGCCAATACGAGACGGCTCGCGGCGTTCGTAAAGCCGCTATCCATGATCGATTGCGCGCTGCGGGTGCCTGCCACGGTGAAGCTTACGGCTGGGAGCGACCCAACTGGTATGCGCCGAAGGGCGTCGAGCCGGTCTATGACTATAGTTATGGCAGACAGAACTGGTTTGAACATTCCGCTGCAGAACATCGCGCGGTGCGCGAGGGTGTTGCGTTATTTGACCAGTCGTCTTTTGCGAAGTTTCGCTTCGAGGGTCGCGACACCGTGGCGGTGTTAAATCGCGTTTGCGCCAATAATATTGATGTGGCGCCGGGCAGGGTCGTGTACACCCAATGGCTGAACGAGCGCGGCGGGATTGAAGCCGATTTGACCGTGACGCGACTCACCGAGCACGCGTTTATGATTGTGAGCGCCGCCGAGACAGAGGTGCGGGATTTCTATTGGCTTAAGCGTCATATCCCCGACGACGCCCATTGTGTTTTAACGAATGTCACCTCGGGGATTGGGCGTCATCTCGATCATGGGCCCCAAGGCGCGCGATCTCTTGCAGTCGTTGACCCCTGACGACATGAGCCACAAGGGGTTTCCCTTTGCTACCAGTCGCGAGATTGAACTGGGCTATGGCTATGTGCGCGCGTCGCGGATTACGTTTGTTGGCGAGTTGGGATGGGAGCTCTACATCCCGACGGAGTTCATGCAGGACACCTATGACCGTATCGTGGCGGCGGGAGCTGAATGGGGTCTGGCTCATGCCGGTTACCACGCGCTGAACTCTCTGCGCACCGAAAAAGCCTATCGTCATTGGAGCCACGATATTACTGATGAGGACTCGCCCTTGGAGGCGGGCCTCGATTTTGTCGTGAAGTGGGATAAGCCAGGCGGCTTTGTGGGGCGAGAAGCGCTACTCGAGCAGCGCGAAAAAGGACTCTCACGTCACTTGGTGCAGCTCCGGTTGAAGGACCCTGAACCACTGATGTACCACAATGAACCCATATGGCGGGACGGCACACTGGTGGGCCACATCACCTCGGGTGCCTACGGGCACACTTTAGGCGGGGCGGTTGGTTTGGGTTACGTCAGTGCTATCCCGGGTGAGGCGGCCGAAGCCGTCCTTGAGGGAGCACTATGAGGTGGAAGTGGCCTGCGAAAAAATCGCGGCTGAAGTATCGCTGCGGCCACTTTATGACCCAGAGAATTCAAAAATCCGCAGTTAACAGCGACGGGAATGCAGGGACGTTCAGGTTGGAGCGCGGGCCGTGATCCGGCGCGCACTCTAAGGTGTCCCCGAGCCACTCATGCAGCGGCTCATCCCGCGGTTTGTCCAACAGTGACTGCAACAGAGTAGCCAGTCTTATGGCGCTGCTGACGTCTGCGTTAGGCGCTTTGCAATAAGTCCTCGGTGATTAACCGAATGGGAAACTTGGCGCGAATCTCTGCGTCGACTTCTGGGCTGATGTGGCTTGGCACATAGTTGGCGAGGATTTCATCGCGCGTTCGAATGGCATTGTCTAGCGCCAGCGGCTTGTCAGATTGCTCCCACACGGTTGGACTAAAGCGATTGCCCACCTCGGGGTAGAGGTACTCACTTTGCATCACGGCTAAGGTGTGATCAGACCCTAAATAGTGACCTTTCTCGCCCAGGCAGACTTCGGCAAGATCGGCAAACCCCAGAGTGCTTTCATTGACCTCAATGCCCCGCACTGCGCGCAGCGTGGCACCGAGCACATCGTTATCGAGTATAAGCTCTCGGGGCACACCCCCAACAAGCTTGAGTACATGCCCGCCGATTCATAGATGAGATTGGCCCCGGCCAGTGCCGGTGGCATTAGCGTGTGGGCACGCTCTGCGCCTGCTTGAAAGTCGGGCATGTTGGCGTCGGTCATGCCACAGGCGGTTCCAAAGGGAAGATCAAAGTGCAGCCCTAATTGCGCGCAGCCACTAGAAATCAGTCCCTTGCTCGGGTGACCCGCCACTCATGGAGCCCGTGCGCAAATCGGAGACAAAAGGCCATGCGCCAATGATAGCGGGTGCACCGGGTTTGATGGCGTTGACATAAACGAGACCGCCCAAGCACTCGGCCCACGCTTGACTCACTGCACCGGCGAGGGTCGCGGGTGTGGTGGCGCCTGCTTGGCCCGCTGAGAGTAGAAGCACGGGCATGCCGCCTTCTACTGCGACCCTCAGGCATTCGAGGGCTTCTTCGGCGAATTTCATGGGCGGGACCACGAAGCAATTTGACTGGCTCACAAAGGGGCGCGCGCGCCACTGATCTTCACCACCGGCGACGATATGCAGCATCTCAAGTGCTTTGGCGAGATGATTACAATTGCTCCAACTCGCGCCGACATGCTTGCGCGTGCCGGCAACACAGCAATAGGTGGTGTTGAGGTCCATTTCATAGGTGTTGTCGAGGTCCCGCAGCACACACATCCTTTGAAATAGGTGGATGTGCTCGCAGTTATCAGCAATACGCGCAAGGTCATAGAGATCGCGGGTGGTGGATTCGCGGTATCGATTATTGGCTGAATCGGCAATCATCACCGCTGCGCCCGCTGTCGCAAAGTGGACTCTGGATCCCGAGAGGTCCAAGATCATAGGCAGGATCTTGGGCGTGCAGCGTTAAATTGCGTTTGGCGACGTTGAGGGCGTTCTCAACGACCGCTCTGGGCATCCGCAAGCCGACCGTCCTCGCCGAGCACAGCGCACCTACTGCCTGACACTTTTCGATGCAATGCGGCGTGGCATCTTTGAACCCCACCTCGCCGAGAATACGAAAGACATTGTCGACGATGGCGGCTAAGTCATGGTCCGAAAACGGATGGTAACGACCGCCTCGTTCACCCGGGACGGACGGGCTTCATTTCTGGCTGCTAAGGGTGCCGCTCGCTGGGCTTTTCGTGCCTGCCTACCCCCTGCGCGTTTCGCCATTTTCTGTATCTCCCTAAAGGTGCTATGCCGATACTAGGTTGAGTCGTCACTGCCACCGGCCTGCACAAATGCGGACAGCCTTGCGCTGTCTCGCTTTATTTTGAGCATTATTAGCCGACAAAGTAGACGTCCGCAAGGCCTTAAATGCGCCAGTCAAAGATGCGTTGTATCAATGAACTGTTTGGCTCAGGAGCCAGCAGTATCGGGTGGCTTTAGCGGCTCTACAGGCGGCGCTAGAGGCTATTACGATGCCCAGGTGGGCAACGACCTTTCAACCCTAGGTAGATCTGCGGTTGGCGGTAGTATCAGAGCCTGCCGTTGGCATAGATTTATGGTTTCATCACGCTCGCATAGTGCGCTTTGCCCCTCACATCATCGCGATGTGTGGTGGAGTCAAAGAGGTCTATCTAAAGCGGAATAACATTGACGGGCCTGGCCATGGTCTTGGTCTCTAGCACGCATACGCCGCCTGCAATCAGTATTACTGTCATTTAGGGGAAGCAGTGAGTCGATAATCGGCGCAACTCGCTGAATCTTCCGCTAAACTTTCTGTTTATTTTTCAATGCCAGAGGTGTGCCATGTCGACAGAACAAGCGCTGAAAGAGGTTGCCGAGTTGCTTCATGAGTTGAAGCTAGAGCTGGTCGCCGAAATGGATTACGCGTCGCTAGAGCTTCAAGTAGAGGCCATTATTGATAAAGTTTACGCGCTCTCTGAGGACCCTGAGGACGCTGAGTAAGCCAGCTCCGACAAGCTTAGCGGCATCAATGTAGTGTCGCTGTTATGAATCGACACTATGATGAACACTAAGCAAGAGGGACTGCCATCACAGTCAGCGTGTTACTAAAGTGGTTTTTAAAGGAAGGAGAGCGGGACGGATTTATCGCATTGCTGACCGATAAGTTCAAAGTAACTAAAACCTTTGACGGATTTCAAACAATAGACGTGACCTACAACGGGGCAGACCCCGAAAATGGGTGATCACTGTGCGATGGGATTCCAACGAGGAGTGCCAAAAATACTGACAGTTTGGGCAAGCGGACGGCACCTTGTACGAGGTTGCATTGGTTTGCACGGGCGCGCCGTCAGTCAGGGTTTTCGATATCGTAGAGACTGCTTCATAGGATCGAGGGTTCAGGCTGGGCTTCAGGCAGCGGAGAAAAGATGAGGCCTTCTGCAGCCAAAAGGGGGCCTAAATCCTCAAAAGCGTCAGGTCAAGAGCGAAAAACCAACAGGTCATCGACTGAGAGCGACAACGGGTTGTCTGATTGCGGCGGAAGTGCCGTGCGTGGAGCCGCTCTGTATACGCACCGTGGGGCAGACGGTAGGATTCGCCCAAATTTAACAGGCTGCAGGCGCATTGTCTGGTTTCTATAAGAGTGGTTTCCATCACAATTGCGGCGCTAGAAGGGTAGGGTTGGTGTCATGACAGCAAGCGTTTTAGAGGGCTTTTCAATAGAGGTCATGCCTCGGACTTTGGCTAAGATTGACAATTTGGAAACGCTATTTCCACCCGATACGCGAGTGTATCTGGCACACATTGAGGGTGTCGATTTTAAAGACATGCTGACGGCGGCGGCCAGACTGATGAAATCGGGTTATCAAGTCATGCCTCACTTCCCTGCTCGATTGATGAAGGACGTGAGTACCCTGGAAAACTGGATTCAATCTTATGCTGGTGAAGCGGGCATATCTGAGGCTTTGTTGCTGGCGGGGAGCCCGAAAGCACCTCAGGGCGCCCTGTCTGATTCGATGCAGCTGCTTGAAACGGGATTATTCGATAAATATCACTTCAAGCGTTTTCATGTCGCAGGGCATCCTGAAGGCAATAAAGATATTGATGCGGGCACTTCTGGTGATCCGCTCGGTGATGCGCTGAGGTGGAAGCAGGCATTCTCGGATCAAACTAGCGCGGAAATGGCAATTGTCACCCAATTTTCGTTCAGTGCAACGGCCGTATACGAATGGGCTGCGGCGCTAAAACATGCCGGTATTTCCCTGCCCATACATATTGGTATTGCAGGTCCGACAAAGTTGCAGACGCTTATTAAATTTGCCATCTCGTGCGGTGTTGGTCCTTCCCTCAAAGTGCTGCAGAAACGAGCCAAAGATATCTCGAAATTACTTTTACCTTATGAGCCCGTTGAGATAGTTAGCGATCTCGAACTCATGCTGAAAAATGACGATAAGACGAATATCTCAAAGGTGCACGTGTTCCCACTGGGTGGTATTCAGAAATCTGCAGATTGGCTGTCTGCTGAGCTCCAGTCAGCGTGAGAGGTGTATCGCTGCTGGCAGGCCTTATGGTGTCTCGCCTGAGGCAATTTCGACTCTCAAGTACCTGGCCTCATCTAGTGTTTCAGAGGGCCTAAAAGGGCTTTGGCGCGGAATGCAGGCGTTTGATCAACTGGTGTCATTAGCAAACCACACCTTGTGGTCACGCTGCTGTTGTTCATAACGCTCTTATTGATGGCTCACCCAAGACGACGCGCGACATTGCGCCGTTTCACCGGTCTCTTGTTGGGCCAGAGATATTCAATGACTTCTCGCTCTGTGGCGTGCTTCATCGCTCAGCCCCCGCTTCTGTCGCGTGTCTGATAGGAGGTCAGTGCAGAACCGCCCAGAGCCTCCGCTGCGACGTAGCAGGCCAGAGCCCAAAATAGCACCCGAACACTCATTTCTATCCAATTAATGTCCATTCTTCAGTCCTCCTTGGCTGTCAGTCTCTTCATATCCAGATGGCATAGGCCACTGCGATGAGTGAGGCAGTGATCACAGGTCCAAGCATGTTTTGTGATCGCTTGAACGTTCAGTGCCCATGTCTAGTCTCACCGCGGTTCCTGAGGCGACCAGCATCAACAGCCCACCGTTTGCTCCGCTGATTTCGCTGTAGTCGAGGTCAACCCCAATCACAGCATCAGCGTCAATCTCTGCGGCATTCATTCTTAATTCATCGAGACAGGTTTGACGCAGGTATCTCAGCACTTTCTGCTGCGCACTGGCTCTGCCGCCGACGATGTCTCTGACATCGCCCGGCATGTCTTTGAATACGTTGATACCGTAGACGCACTCTGAGGTAATCACATCGATCTCCTCGGTGATGGGTCCCGCTGCAGTCGTGAATCCAGTGGTTACCGGAATATTGCCCGCTCTGAGATGAAGTGCTTTTTCCGCCTTTTCAGTTTCATCAGTTTCCTCTGCCGCACCGTTACCGAATAGGCTGGTATGGCATGCTCGGCAAAGGTTGCGACGGCTCATTGCAACTGGATTAGGGTCAATGTTCGAGAAAAAGTCCTTTTGTGACTCTACCCCACACTCAGCACAGTTCGCGGCTTTTGAGTTCTGCATTGTCTTGTCTCTCCAATCTCATAAGAGCCGTCCGTGGCGGGGGTGGTCATCCTTGACGCCCACAGTGTCGGCGATAGGCGTGCGTAAGGATTGACCGTTCGTGCCAAGCGTTTGACTGAACGTGACAGGCATAGCGTGCAGGATTGTTTTGACAAGTAGGAGGAAGTTCTCATGGAAGGTTTGAGCGTAGTGGGTTTTGTATTCGGGATGTTGGGGTTGGTGGCCTTTGTCCGGCTAGAGAAGCTAACCAAAGAGTTGAAGGCGAAAGGCATCCTTGATGAGGATTACAAAGAGGAGTAGCCCCGTACGCGCACCGTGGGGCAGACGGTCTCATTGGGTCAAGGACAGCCCAAGCGCCTCCGTAGGATGCTTTAGCAAGCGGAGGCAGTACCCCGCGCAAAAGCCGGCCGCCAACAGGCCCCCGCCGCCCTCCGTTTTGACCCTCAGAGAGGCACTCAGGAATA
>CALSUB010000012.1 GCA_943789425.1 uncultured Luminiphilus sp. | reverse complement strand
CTTGGTGAATGGCTAGGCGCCCACGTGCCGGAAGCGGGCTTGCCTGCGGTGATTCATGGCGACTTTCACCTCGACAACACGCTGGCATCACCCAACGAACCCGAGATTTTGGCCATCATAGACTGGGAGCTGGCGACTGTTGGCGATCCCTATATGGACGTCGCGTTGATGCTGATGTTTTGGGGCGAATACCGCACGCAACAGCCGCCTGCATTTGCGGCATTGCAGTCTGTATCACGCCGCTCCGGTGTGATCAGTCGTCGGGAGCTGGCGGGTCGCTGGTCTGAGTCGGTCGGCCGGCCACTGCACCATATGAACTTTTATATGGCGTTGGCTTTTTGGCGTCTCGCCGCCATTGTTGAAGGGGCTTATGGTCTCTTTGTGGCGGGGCAATTAACGACGGATTACGCACGTGGGCTCGAATACGATGTTCCCGCACTGCTGGCTGAGGCTGAGCGGGCTGCGAAGGGCGATTGGTGACGTCCATGCTCAGTACAATGATGAATACGCCGCTCGGCGTGGCGACATTGCATCGTTTTGGCGCGCGCCATTTTGCGAGCAGTCGGGTCGGTGATTACGATGGGACGCAGGTCCAGTGGCGCCGCTATGATGAGATCGACGCCGATAGTGCTCGGTTAGCGCATGGCTTGTTGCGACTGGGACTCACAGAGGGTGATCGAGTTGGCACCTTCATGTGGAATAGCACCCGGCACCTTGAGGTCTACCTTGCGGTGCCTTCAATGGGTGCAGTACTGCACACGGTGAACTGCCGGCTGTCCCCAGAGCACATCGCCTATATTATTGATCATGCCGGGGATCGCTTTCTGATCGTGGATAGTCGGCTGGCGTCTGTTTTGTTGCCAGTGCTGCCCCTGATCCCCAAGGTTGAGGCACCTCATTGTCACGGGTGATGCCGCGAGTCTGGATGACCCCCGGGTGATTGCCTACGATGCGCTACTTGCTGATAGCCCAACGGATTATCACTGGCCTGAACCGACAGAAAATGCCGCTGCCGGTATTTGCTACACCAGCGGCACCACTGGCAACCCGAAAGGCGTTGCCTACAGTCAGCGTACGACCTACTTGCATGCGCTGGCGTCTCGTGCCGTTGACAGTTTTGCGGTGCAGGAGCGCGATGTCATCTTAATGTTGCCCTCCATGTTTCACGCGAATGCGTGGGGCTTTCCCTACAGTGGCTGGATGTCAGGGGCAGACATGGTCATGCCCGGCCCCCTGCTACAGGGCCAGCATCTGCGAACCATGATTGAGCAGACTCGGCCAACACTGACGGCAATGGTGCCCACGCTGCTAGGCGACCTCTTGCGGGCAGACGAGCAGCAGTCGCTGGATTTATCGTGTTTCCGAGCGATCGTTTCCGGTGGATCGGCGGTGCCGTCTTCGATGATCGAGGGGGTGCGGGATCGCTGGGGCGTTCCAGTGGTTCAGGGTTGGGGGATGACGGAGACGAGTCCCATGTGTGTCCTGTCCCACCCTCCTAAAGATTTAGAGGGTGAATCCGAAACATTTTGGCGTCTAAAAAGTGGTCGGCCGGTTCCCGGCATTGAAGTGCGGATCGTCGATGATCAGGGGGAGTGTTTACCACAAGATGGCGTGACAATCGGTGAGCTGCAGCTGCGCGGTGCCTGGGTCACGGGCGAATATCTCAATACGGAGAGTGATGCGTTTTCCCCCGATGGCTGGTTGCGGACCGGTGATGTGGGGGTGGTTGATGCGAGAGGTTACGTACAATTGACTGACCGCACTAAGGATGTCATCAAGTCAGGCGGGGAGTGGATTAGCTCGGTCGACTTGGAGGACGTTTTACTAAAACATGCTGCAGTGACTGAGGTGGCGGTGATTGCGATGCCCGATGAGCGGTGGCAAGAGCGCCCTTTGGCGGTTATTGTCAGTCAGGATCAGGGCGAAGAGGCGGAGCTGTTGTCAGCGTTGCGTCAGTTTTTGGCGGAAAGAGTGGCCAAGTTTTGGATTCCCGAGTATTGGTGCCTGCGAGAGTCAATTCCGAAGACCAGCGTCGGTAAGATCGATAAAAAACGTTTACGAGAGGCGCTCGCGTCTGACGAGCTCATGGTGCAGCGGCATGATAGGTAGGGGACCGATAGGTGACTGAGGGGACCGAGGGGACAGTGAGAGAGTCAACGTCGATTTCGACACAGGCCGAGCGGAGCGCATTGTCCGATCAAAAAATGTTCGAGGTGGCCATCGACTTGGTCAATGAGCGCGGCACTGCCAAAACCACGCTAAAAGACATTGGAGAGCAGGCGGGTTACAGCAGAGGCTTGGCGAGCTATCGATTTGGTTCAAAAGACGGGCTATGGATGGAGCTGTTCGCTCGCTTCGATGACTTGTGGAAAGAGCATATATCGAGCCACCTGCAGGACAAGCGGGGACTTGCCGCGTTGACTGCGGCAATGGAAGCGCAGCGCGATATTTTTTCTCGAGAGTCGGGTTATCTCAGGGCGATGTATATCTTGTGGTACGAGTCACTGGGTAGAGAATCGGATATTCGTGCGAGTCTGGCTCGACACCATGTGATTTATCGACGTGATGTACAGCAGTGGGTCGAGGAGGGACAAGCCGCAGGCGATATTAAAGCGGATGTTGATGCGGCGCATTTCGCAACGGGATATTGCTCGATGATGTTCGGGACTATTTATCAATGGGTGGTGGCGCCAGATGCCATCGATATCGACGCGTTTTTTGCACGCTTTGCGGAAACGACGGTGCGGACAATTACGGATTAGAAGAGGGAAGATTTATGGCTAGATTGGCAGTTGACGGGACAAAGAGCATTTACTTTGAAGATCTGGGTGGCGCTGGCCAGCCGCTCATCATGGTGCATGGTTGGGGTATGGATAACCGCTGTTGGGACGGCGTGGTTTTGCCATTACTCGCGGCGGGACATCGCGTGATCACAACAGATCATCGAGGCTGTGGCCGATCTGATCATGACTTCGCAGACCTAAGCATCGCAGCGAATGCCGCTGACGTCGTTCAGCTCGTGGATCATTTGGGATTGAATGACGTGGTCGTCAATGGGTGGTCTTTAGGCGGCGCTGTAGCGACCCATGCGGCAAGCTTGTTGGGTGACCGCTGTGCAGGGCTGATCCTCACTGCTGGCGCGAGTCCGATCTATACCCAAAAATCCGACCTGCCAATTGGCGGCATGCCGGCTGACGTTGAGGGTAATGTGGCCGCCATGAACGATGATCGAGTGAATTTTTTGACGATGCTAGCGACTGCCATTTGCGCCAAGCCACCCACTGACGCGGTGCTGGCGTGGATGGCGTCCGCTTTTATCAATTCGAGCGCCAGGGTGTCGTCGACATTGGGCGAGCTCGCGCATTTGGATCAGCGCGACATGATGATGGCGTTGGACACGCCTATTCTGTCTGTGATCTGCGGGCAGGATGGTTTTGTGTCACCGGATATCTCGCGCTGGGTCGCAGAGAACCATCCGCGGGCAACGGGCGTAGAGTTCTCTGAAAGCGGTCACGCCCCCTTTATCGAAGCACGGGAGGGTTATTTAGCGGCCCTCAACGATTTCATCAGTCACCTCTGAAGGAGGACAGCCGAATGGCGGGAAAAGTAGATTTTGGTCTCTGGTACGACTTTCGTAACCCCGAGCCATGGCAGATAGACTTTGAGCAATTTTATGCAGAGCGTCTCGATCAGATCGAACGAGCAGAGACCATGGGCTTCGATTCCGTCTGGTTGACGGAACACCACTTCTGCGACGACGGTTATACGCCCTCGCCGCTAGTGATTCATGCGGCGATTGCAGCACGAACCCAACGTATGCGGTTGGGCACCAATCTCATGCTTCTGCCGATCGCAGATCCCGTTCGGATAGCAGAAGATGCCGCAACACTGTCTCTGATTTCGGGTGGACGATTTGATCTAGGAGTGGGTATTGGCTATCGCCAAATGGAATTTGATCAGTTTGGCCGCAAAATTTCACACCGCCCCAGTTTGGTAGAGGAGGGCATTGAGATACTCCGGCGGGCTTGGTCAGGCGAGCCGGTCAATTTCGAGGGCAAGCGCTTTACCGTAGGCGATTTCAAAATAACGCCTCAGCCCAAAACAGCGCCCAAACTTTTACTCGGTGGGATGGCGCCACCAGCCATTGATCGTGCTGCAAGAATTGCGGACGGTTTTTTGTGTACCGGTGGCATTGGTATGGATACCTATGTCGACTGCTTGGCGGCCAATGGTAAGTCACCGGAAGAAGGCAACATTATCCTCGGCTGTTGGGCAATTATTGCCGAGGATCCGGAAGCGGAAGCGGCGATAGTGGGAGACCACGTGCTCTATCAATCCAATGAATATATTCGGTGGGGCGCGTTTGGGCCGCCGGATCAAACCCCATTGTTCCCAGATAGCCGCACAGCCATTGAAAATGGTTTGTATGAGCTCTGGGATGCAGACATGGCAGTGGAGAAACTGAGCGGGATGATCGAACAGTACCCGCAAATTTCGGACATTCACTTTTGGGCACAGTTCCCTGGCGAAGGTATCGAGACCGGCAATCGTCGTATGGCCTACATTGCAGAAAAGGTGCTGCCAAGGTTGCGCTAATCGCGGACTAGGACGCTTTTTGTCGGCTGAGTTTGGCAACTGAGTGAGCAGTGGCGACGATCGTATTGTCTTCAGATCGAGCCTGAGCTTCAAGGAAGGCGGTCCGATGGGTCGCTTTCTTGATCCATCCACTCACTCGCAATGGTTGATTGCCTCGACAAATGCCGAGGTATTGGGTCGAGATGTCGAGTGAGGCAATGCCGCTAACCGTTGGGTCTGTTCCGAAGACGGCGTGAGACATGGCGGCGTCGAGCATCGCAGTAATAAACCCGCCTTGGACAATATCGCCAGAGTGGCAGTAGTCGAGGGGCACTGTGAAGACGAAGGTTGCTTTGTGTTCAGCGAGTGCAAGTTCGGTGAGCTCACCTCCCAATAGTCGGATGAAATCAGGGGCGTTGTGATTCAGTTCTGTGATTCGATCAACCGCATCAGTCATATTGGGATTTCCTATGGCATCGACGGCGCGGAGTGTATCGATAAATGAGATGGAAAACCCAGAAGAACTTTTGGCGCTGTGCCTCCAGCCAACGAATACAGGTGCTCACTCGATGGCTACAGAGGTGACTGTAGGATGACAAGCTCGGTTGAGTTAGTGTCTGTCGCGCATTTTCTGGGTGATGGACTGAGTATTCCTGATTGGCGTATCTGCTCGGGTCAGGGGTGGTGTGTGTTTGGTCGCAATGGCTCCGGCAAACAACTGCTCGACCGCTTGTTGGTGGGTGAGCTTGTGTTAGAAGCCGGTTTGATTGATCGAAAGATAGCAGTCGCTGACATCGCACTCATTTCATTTGAAAGCCAGCAGGCGGTCTACGAGCACGAGCGACGGTTGGCGGCCAGTGATTTGCTCAGTGACGATGAGTCGGGAACCCGTGTCGCTGACTTTTTGCCGGCTGGGACTTTGAATGACCCTCTGATCGACCAGCTCAACCTTCGGCATCGCTTACAGGCGTTTTACCGAGAGCTCAGTACCGGTGAGAGTCGCAAGTTACTGGTGCTCAAGGCCTTGCTCGAGGATTCGCAGCTACTGGTTTGCGACAATCCGTTCGATGGTCTGGATCCCGACGCCGTGGCAGCGATATCAAGCGCGTTTGAGCACGCGATGCAGCGTGGTGTCGCAGTGGTTTTGCTCTTGAGTAATCGGTCCGATATTCCGACCTGGGTGACTTGTTTTGGCTACGTCGAAGACGGTGTGTTGGCGGTGCTGAATGCTGCGTCGCGAGAGCAGGCATTGATTGAACTGGAGGATTGCGTTGCCCAAATGACGCAGGCCCAGCCGGGTATCCCTGATGATGCCATTGCACTGGCACATTATGATGCACCATTCATCGCAGAGCTGACGGCGTGTACGGTGCGCTACGGTGGGCGCCCTGTCATTCACGATCTGTCGTTCAGTATTGCGCCCCTGCAGCACACGTTAGTGACCGGAGAAAACGGGGCGGGTAAATCGACTCTGCTGGGACTGATCACCGGCGACTGTACTCAGTGCTTTAGCAACGACGTTACCGTCTTTGGTCATCGACGGGGGACCGGTGAGTCCGTTTGGGACATCAAGCGGCAGTTGGGTTTGGTCAGCAATGACTTGCACCGTCGCTATACCGTGAGGTGCGACGTGCTGGCGGCGGTTTGTTCAGGATTTCATGACTCGATTGGGCTGTACGATCCGTTATCGGATTTCCAAACGCGGCTGGGTCGTGAGTGGTTGATGGCAGTGGGCATGGAGGCGAAAGCGTCGCTGCCGTTTCACTCCTTAAGCTATGGAGAGCAGCGCCTCGTGCTAATTGCGAGGGCGATGGTCAAGTCGCCCTTGCTGCTGGTGCTCGATGAGCCTACACAGGGACTGGATGAGGTTAATCGGGATCGCATTTTGAATTTTTTAACGATCATCGAAGCGCGACGTCACAGCACGCTATTGTTTGTCAGCCATCGGCAGGACGAGCATTTACCGCTTTTCCGTCAGCACCTCCATTTAAAACTGACGCTTTAAAAAAGCGGACAGTTATCCTGCCAGTCGACTGCGAGGCATGTCGTTTTCGTGGTTAAGATCAGATATTCCGTGACGATAGGCGGGCTCTGAATGTTAAAATGACAGTGGCCGGATGACAATCATGCTGGCGCAATGATTGGGAGCCACTCAGTGATCGGTTTACCGTTTCAGCAGTATTTGCCCGGCGTGGCCGTATCCGCTGCACTGGCTGTCGCAGCCATGGTGGTGTCTTCGCGTTACGGTGCGCCCGCTATGTTAATGGGTTTACTACTGGGTATGGCTTGCCACTTTGTTGGCGATATCAAAAGAATGCAGTTGGGCCTAGATCTGATGGCGGGGCCCGCACTGCGCTTTGGTGTCGCGTTGCTGGCTTTGCGATTGACGTTTTCAGATTTAGCTCAGTTGGGGTGGCAACCGATATTGTTTTTGATGACGGCGATTGGGTTGACGATCGTCATGGGCGTGATCAGTGCCCGACTGCTCAGGGTTGACCGGGCCCTTGGCATACTGACCGGCGGCGCAGTGGCGATTTGTGGTGCATCGGCGGCGATGGCAATCGCGAGCGTGTTGCCCGAATCGGCGCATAAACAGCGACTCACCTCGTTCACGGTAATTGGTGTGGCGAGTTTCAGTACCCTCGCAATGATTTTTTATCCCGTCATCGGGCACTATCTCGGACTCGACGATCAGGCCATGGGGTTTTTTATAGGTGCGGCGATTCACGATGTGGCTCAAGTGGTGGGTGCGGGTTACAGCGTCTCGCTGGCATCGGGTGATGCTGCGACCTTAGTGAAGCTTTTTAGAGTGGCGATGCTCATACCGGTCGTCGCGTTAGTGACGGTGTGGATAGCGACGTCCCACGGCGATCCAGCCGTGAGCCGACGAATGCCTCGGGTGCCGCTATTCTTGGTGGGGTTTTTAGTCTTGTTCACGGCGAACAGCACCGGGTGGATTCCCATGACAGTGAGCCACTCGCTGGCGGCTATGGCGCCGGTACTATTGTTACTGGCAATCACGGCATTGGGAATGAAGACGTCGCTGCGCGAGATCATAGAGATTGGTGTGAGACCGGTGATTTTGCTGGGTCTAGAAACACTTTTCTTGGCAGCCTTGGTATTGGTTTTTCTGGGCTTACGTTAGGGCTTACGTTAGGGCGTCACGACATGCTGTGGCAAGGTGCTGTGTCGAGTCAGTGCAATCTGTGGGGCTGACGACAGGGTTCACTCGATGGTGCCTAATCGACTGTGCCTAATCGATCGTGCCTAATCGATGGTGTCGTTAATGGGAGGGCTACATTAAGATGCCGGGTCCAGAGTGACGCGATGGTCACATGGCATGAGCCGATATGACGTGAGTGTGCGCTGTCACGCACTGATGTCTCATGCACTGATAAGCCAACAATAGGAGACGATATGTCTTTCCAACTCTCAGATTCTGCACTGCTGCGCAACGCCTCGTTTATCGACGGCGTTTGGCAAGAAGGGGAAGGGCACAAGTTGCCCGTTGTGAATCCAGCGACGGGGGCTGTAGTCGCTGAGGTGCTCACCACCGATCGCAAGGGTACCGAAAAAGCGATTGCCGCTGCAGAGGTGGCGATGACTGCTTGGAAGGCGCAGCCCGCCAAACAGCGCGCCCAAGTCTTGCGCCGCTGGTTTGAGTTGATGATGACGCATCAAGAAGACCTGGCTCAAATCATGACGATCGAGCAGGGTAAAGCGATTGCCGAGAGCCGTGGTGAGGTGGCATACGGCGCTGCATTTATGGAGTGGTTTGGCGAACAAGCGAAAAGAATCGATGGCGATGTGATACCGGCTCCCTCGGCAGATAAGCGGGTGGTCTGTATTAAACAGCCTGTCGGTGTGGTTGCAGCGATCACGCCCTGGAATTTTCCGAATGCGATGATCGCCCGTAAGGCGGCTCCGGCGTTGGCTGCGGGCTGTTCCATTGTGATCAAGCCGGCTTCTGAGACCCCATTGTCGGCGTTGGCCATGGCAGAATTGGCGCATCGAGCAGGAGTGCCCCCAGGTGTGGTCAATGTGGTTGTGGGCGCGTCCTCGGCAATTGGGCCCGCGCTAACAGAAAGCCCCGTCGTGCGTAAACTCACCTTCACTGGATCGACCGATGTGGGTCGTCAATTGGAGCAGGCCTGTGCGCAGACTTTGAAGCGCACCTCAATGGAGTTGGGTGGCAATGCCCCTTTTATTGTCTTTGACGACGCTGATCTTGATGCGGCCGTAGCAGGTGCGTTGGTCTCTAAATATCGAAATAGTGGGCAAACCTGTGTCTGCACTAATCGCATTCTCGTCCAAGAAGGGGTTTACGAGGAATTCGTCGATCGGTTAGTCGCCGCTACTGCGGCGCTCAAAATGGGCGATGGGCTCGATCCTAATACGGATCAGGGGCCCTTGGTCAACGAGGGCGCCGTGGATGACGTGGAGCGGCTAGTGGCGTTATCGACCGCCGCAGGGGCGACTGTCGCTTTGGGCGGGGCACGGTCTGACTTAGGCCCGTGCTTTTATCAACCGACGATATTGACGGATGTGACGCCGGATATGGCGGTTTTTCGCAATGAGATTTTTGGTCCAGTTGCGCCCGTTACCGTATTTCATGATGAGTCCGAGGCAATTGCACTGGCTAATGACACCGAGTTTGGTCTGGCCGCTTATTTTTATACACGTGATATCGGCCGAGTATGGCGGGTTGCGGAGGCCCTTGATTATGGAATGGTGGGCATCAACGAGGGCATTATCTCGAATGAAATGGCACCTTTTGGTGGGGTTAAGTGGTCCGGTTCTGGGCGCGAAGGGTCAAAGTACGGCATCGAAGATTACTTAGATATTAAATATATCTTGATGGGTGGGCTTGATCGCTGAAGAACGTGAGTTGACCGGGAGTCGAGCTTGGCGTGATCGCCGCGACGAAGTAGTGAATAACGAGACAAGGGAATATGGATTCAAGTCAGTTTCGACAAGCTCTGGGATCTTTTGCAACGGGCATTTGTTTGGTCACCGTCAAAGATGACACGCTGGGGTCGTTGGCGATGACCGTCAACTCATTTTCGTCGGTATCGCTAGAGCCGGCCTTGGTCCTCTGGAGTATTCAGAATTCCTCTGATCATTTGCAGATTTATACGGAGTGCCCTCATTTTGGCATCAGTATTTTGACGGCAGAGCAGGCCGAGTTATCGACTCACTACGCCCAGCGTGGTGGTCACTCCGCACTTGAGGAGCATTTCGTTGAGGGGCCCTCTGGTGAGCCACGGTTGATCGGTGCGCATGTTCATTTCACCTGTGCGACACACGCTGTTTATCCAGGAGGAGACCATCAAATTATTGTTGGAGAGGTGCTGGATATGACAATGCAAGATGCTGCGCCCCTCGTCTTCTATGGCGGCGGCTATCGAAGCCTCAGCTGAAGTCTACATCCCGTTCATAAACCGCTGTGATCAATTGTCGTGTCTTCTCTGATGGGCTTGAGCGCGGCGGCATAGGCCAGTAGCAGGGTGCTTGCATGGCGCGCTCTGGCAACAAATTCAGCCTGAAGGTCCGTGTCATTCTGCGTCGCGTCATCGTTACAGATGTCTTTGACTGATCGAGCGATCAAGTGTTCTGGGAGCCAGCATACCCGGTTGTTTTTGTAACTGCTCATTCTCAGTTCAGCGATCACATAGGCTCCCCCTTCACCGGCAGACACTGCGCAGGCGAGGGCCGGTTTATGCGCCAGTTCTGGCATGCCAACGCACAAAAAGAAGTTTTTGATGGCCGCAGGGGCCATGCCATGCCACTCCGGCGCGACGATGATGACCCCATCGCTCTCGGTCAGCTGCGCACTTAAGGCCTTCAATTGTTGCCATTGCGGCCCGTCATTCCAGATGTCCTCATCCCATAATGGGAGGGGTGTGGTGCCTAAGTCGCGGATCCATGTTTGGGCGCCAAACTCGGTTTCTAGGAGTGTCGACAGGAAGCGACCAACTTTTGCGCTTTGGGATGTTTTGCGATGACTCCCGATGATGATGCCGATGTTCATAGCGTAGCGACCTACCTGCCCAGCTCGGCAGAAAACAGCGCCAGCGTTCGTGCCTTAGCTTCAGTAGCAGCCGTTGCGTCATAGGCGTCGCGCTGGTCACAATTAAAGCCATGGTCTGCGGCATAAATGTGCACCGGCAAGTCGGGTTTTTGTTCCTGAAAAGCGGTCACTGATGCCATTGGAATATGCGCGTCGAGCTCACCGAAGTGGAGAATGGTAGGGCAGGAGGGCGAGAGGGCGGCGTTATCGGGAATGCCACCACCGTAGTAAGCAGAGGCAGCTGATACGTTGTCCAGTTGACAGCTTGATAGCCAAGTGAGCAGTCCACCGAAGCAGTATCCGACGACGCCTACTTTGCCGTGGTGCGACGCGTGGCCGATAGTGGCTTGTAAGTCAGAGAGAGTTTGCGCCATGTCCAGCTGCTGAAAGGCGAGTTCGATCCCCTTGGTCATGCCAGCCTCTGAGTAGTCCAGTTGCACATCGTGTTCAAGGCGGTCAAAGATGGCCGGTGCAACGGCATAAAAGCCCTCTGCTGCATAGTCATCCACCACTGAACGGATGTGCGAGTTCACACCAAAAACCTCTTGAATCACTACGACAGCGCCTTTGGCGTCGCCGGCGGGCATCGCCTCATAGGCGCCCAGTTCAAATCCGTCGGTACACTTGATCTTGGTTAATGCCATGGTGACGCTCCTGTAAAATGACATGCAGAATAATTTCACGGGCTATTGTGAACAAACTGAGTCGAATGTGAAACACTGTTGCTGCCCGTTCTGTGGCTTCGATTGGCGCAGTCTGAAGGTTTGACTGAATACGTTGTGTGTTCATCGACTGAAACAGGGATTACACTCGCGCACCTCCAGACAGACTGCGCGCCTACAGAAGGGCTATAACCCCTGTGTCCCAATGACTGAGGAGCTGATGAGATGCATCGCGTAACGTCCCTGATATCAGTGCCGGATTTGGCAGCGAGACAGTCAGATGAGAACCTGGTCATACTTGATGCCTCTTGGTACCTTCCAGCCGATGGGCGTAATCCCGGCGCTGAATACCTCGCCCGTCACATCCCTGGCGCACATTTTTTTGATATTGATGCCGTCTCAGACAAGACGAACCCCTCTCCTCACATGTTGCCGACTGGGTCGATGTTTGCGGAGCAGATGGGATTATTGGGTATTGGCGCCGATACAGAAGTAGTGATCTATGACACCAAGGGTTTGTTTTCTGCACCCAGAGCGTGGTGGATGTTTCGTGTCTTCGGCCACCGATCGGTCAAAGTCTTAAATGGCGGGTTACCAGCCTGGCTTGCCGCAGATCGCTCGACGACGGACGCAAAAAGCCCGGTCGGGGTGCCGGCGAATCCTTTCTCAGCACGATATTGCTTGGAGTGGGTGGCAGACAAGGATGATGTGGCGCTGCATCTAGCCGAAGATTCCGCGAGGGTCGTTGACGCTCGTTCGGCGTCGCGGTTTGCCGGCGCAGAGGCCGAGCCTAGAGCTGGGGTCCGACCGGGTCACATGCCCGGTGCTCGCAACGTGCATTACGCCAAGATGACGACCGGTGAGCCGGCCGTGTTGGCGCCTGAAGGAGACCTGAGGGCGCTCTTTGATGCGGTGGGTATCGATCACTCGACGCCGGTAGTCACCACCTGTGGATCAGGTATTTCCGCGTGTTTGCTGGCGCTGGCGTTGACTGAGGTGTACCCAAGATCCGTTGCGGTTTATGACGGGTCATGGGCGGAATGGGGCGCAGATCCCAATTGTCCGGTAGAGAGGGCGTGATCGTTGCCTCAGGGTCTGCTATCTTCACGCGCGACAGCAATGACTGACACCCTATGACGCATCTGTATTTAATCGGAAACTGGAAAATGAACGGCAGCCGCGAGGCGATCGCTCAGTTTGCTGAGCAGTGGGCTGTCCCCATGTCAGAGGCCCTTCAGGTGGCCGTTGCCGTGCCGCATCCCTACCTACAGCTGATGTCTGAGTTGCTACCCCAGTTGGCTTTGGCGGCGCAGGATTGTGCACCAGAGGAGAAGGGCGCGCACACGGGGCAGGTATCGGCGGGCATGCTGGTCGATTGGGGCTGCCAGTTTGTCATCATTGGCCATTCTGAGCGCCGATCAGATCAAGGGGAGACCGATGCGCTCATTGCGGAGAAAGTACATGCTGCGCAGCGGGCTGGCCTGACGGCGGTGCTGTGTGTGGGAGAGAGTCACGCTGCCCGTGAGGCGGGTGACCACAAAGCGATTGTATCGAGTCAGCTCCAGGCCGCGCTCGCTGGGGTGGATGCATCGCGTCTACTGGTGGCGTACGAGCCGATCTGGGCGATTGGAACCGGTCTGACCGCCTCGACCGCGCAGGTCGAGGAAATGCACGCCGTGATAAAGGGCGAGCTCGTATCGCACTTTGGCAACGATACATCGGTACCCGTTTTATACGGTGGCAGCGTGACGGCTGACAACGCTCGGTCGCTGTTTGACTGTGCCGGCGTCGACGGCGCATTAGTGGGCGGTGCTTCCCTGAGTGCCGCGTCATTTTCAGAAATCACTCAGGCCGGCTTGGCCCAATTACAGGTTTGATATGAGTATTGATCCCAACACCCCCGTCCTGCTGGGCGCCGGGCAGGCGACAGAGCATTTAGACGATCAATTTGTAGGCCTGACGCCGCAGCAACTGGGGGCCAGAGCCTGTCAGGCCGCACTGGCGGATACGGGGGCTCAAGAGACGCTCGCGACGCTGGTAGACCGATTGGCCTGTGTCAGACTGTTCGTAGACTCTGTGCCGGAGGCGATGGCGTCAGTGATTGCCCCGTTTGGGCGCAGCACGAGCCCGCCACTGTCGATTATTCAGCAGCTGGGGTTGCCCAATGCGTCTGCCATTTACTCTCGCTCGTGTGGTGACGAGCCGCAGAGACTGGTCTACGAATTGGGTAGCGCGATCAGAGACGGTGAGATTCGAGCAGCGGTCATTTGCGGCACTGAGGCGATTGCGACGTCACGCCATTTACAGCGTATGGGTCAGACAGTGAACTGGGATGAAGACCCTGTGGGCCACACGGATGATCGAGGAGCGGTGATGGACCTGCTCTTTGACACTGAATTGAATCGTCACGGGGCCTTCGCACCGGTGGATATTTATCCATTGCAGGAACAGGCTCGACGCGGTGAGCTGGGTCTCGATAAGTCGGCCTACCGGGAACAGTTAGCGGGGCTAATGTCTCGTTTTGCGGAGGTTGCCGCGCGTAATCCTTATGCCATGTTTGAAGCGCCAGCTACGCTCGAAGCCATTCGTGACGAATCGCAAAAGAATCGGATGATCAGCGACCCGCATCTAAAATCGATGGTGGCCAAAGATGGGGTTAATCAAGCGGCTGCGCTGGTGATGACCCGATACGAAACAGCCGAGTCGCTGGGTGTGGCGGATAGAGCTATTTTTCTCCATGGTCATGCCACGGGGTCGGAGCCAGCGGTACTCAATCGTCCCTCACTCGCTCAGGCTGAGTCGATGACAGCGGCTTATCATGGGGCGCTGCGTAATGCCGGCATTGAAGCCCAGCAGTTGGGTGCGATGGATTTATACTCCTGTTTTCCCATTGCGGTGTGGTGTGCGATGGATGCCCTGGGCGTCTCGCTGGATGATCCACGTCCCTTGACGTTAACCGGTGGCCTGTCTTTTTTTGGTGGTCCCGGTAATAATTATTCGACCCATGGTATCGCCGAAATGGTGCATTGGTTGCGAGCGAGATCTGAGCCCAGCTATGGACTTGTGGGGGCGAATGGTGGATACCTGTCCAAGCACGCAGTGGGCGTTTATGCCAATGTGAGTAGCCCTTTTCCCGAGCCTGTCAGCGAACCGGGTCCGGCCACACCTGTCGAGACGATCGAAAAGCCGACGGGTCCCGGGCGGATAGAAAGCTACACCGTCCAACAGAAGGGGGGTACCACCCGCGCCATCGTGGTGGGCCGGCAGCTGTCTGATGAGCGTCGTTGGGTCGGTATCGCGGACCCCGCAGATGACGCTTTGCTGAGTTGGTTCCGGGATGGAGACCCAATGGGGGCCCATGTCATGGTCAGTGCTGAGGAACACAATATTGTCCGTCGATTGGCGGATGCCTAAGACTAAAATCATATCGTTAGAGGAGTGAAGTAATGGATGTAAATGGGAAAGTGGCTGTCGTAACCGGTGGCGCATCAGGTATTGGTCAGGCGGTGGCGCGGCGCATTGCCGGTGCGGGCGGTAAGGTGGTGATCTTTGACCTGAATGAAGAAGCCGGCAACGCGATGGTCGCCGAATTAGGCGCGGACCATTGTGTTTTTGCCAACGTTAACGTGGTGGATGAGGCCTCGGTCAAAAGTGGGATTGAGGCGGCGGTCGCGGGCTTCGGCGCCATTCACGTCTGCGTCAACTGCGCGGGCATTGGTAACGCAGCCAAGACTCTTGGAAAAGACGGCCCGTTCCCTCTCGATTTGTGGAACAAGGTCATCTCCATCAATTTGACAGGCAGCTTCAATGTGTTGCGCCTCTGTGCCGAAGTCATGGCGAAGAATGACCCTGTGACGGACGATGGCGGGCGCGGCGTGATTATCAATACGGCCTCCATTGCTGCCTACGAAGGGCAGATGGGCCAGGCCGCTTACAGCGCGAGCAAGGGCGGCATTGTCGGCATGACGTTGCCCATTGCACGAGATCTCTCGTCATTGGGTATTCGCGTGAATACTATTGTTCCTGGCTTAATTAACACGCCGCTGTTCAATGGCCTGACCCCCGAATTTGTCGAATCGCTGTCTCAGTCCGTGCTGTACCCAAAGCGACTGGGTCGGCCCGAGGAGATCGCTCAGCTGGCGGCGGCGATTATCGATAACGATTACATCAACGGTGAATGCATTCGAATGGATGGCGGAATCCGGATGCAGCCACGTTAAAGGAGAGTAACCATGACTGAAGAAGCAACCGTATTGACCGAAGCGGCAGACGGCGTCCTCGTGATTACCATTAATCGACCTGCAGCCAAAAACGCAGTGAATCGATCGGTTTCTGAGGGCATAGCCGCCGCGCTGGATAC
>CALSUB010000011.1 GCA_943789425.1 uncultured Luminiphilus sp. | reverse complement strand
GTGTGTCGCGACGATCGTCCGCCCCGCTTTCAACGCGTCAAGGCACCGAACAAAGACGAGTTGGAGGAGTTGATTCAACTGATCAGCCAGCGTGTAGGTCGCTGCCTGGAACGCCAGGGTTTGCTGGAACAGGACACCGAGAGCGCCTGGCTGGATCTCGACCCTGCTGAAGACAACGATGCTATGCCTCAGATCCTCGGCAGTTCCGTCTCCTACCGGATCGCCGTCGGCCCACAGCAAGGGCGCAAGGCCTTCATGATTCGCACTATCCGCCCGCTGAACCGGCCTGACCCCGGACTGGAGCGAGTGGCCAAGGCAAATGGGTTCTCCCTGCACGCGGGGGTGAGCTGCGAAGGAACGCAAAAAGACAAGCGCGAGCGCTTGTGTAGGTATATTGCTCGCCCCGCCGTAGCCGTTCCCCGCCTCTCACTCAGCTCCACCGGCAAGGTGGTCTATACCCTGAAGACGCCCTACCGGGATGGGACAACACAGGTAGCATTCGAGCCGGTGGATTTCATAGCCCGATTGGCGGCACTGGTTCCCAAGCCCAGGGTCAATCTCACTCGCTATCACGGCGTACTGGCACCGAACCACCGATGGCGTGGGGAGGTCACCCCGGCCAAACGTGGCAAAGGAGTGAACCGAATCGCCAATACTGAAGTTCGCTCACCCGCTGAACGGCACGTCGCGATGTCCTGGGCGCAACGCCTAAAGCGGGTTTTCAATATTGACATAGAGGCCTGTGGCCGGTGTGGCGGGTCGTTGAAAGTCATCGCTTGCATTGAGGATCAGGACATCATCGACAGGATCCTGGCTCACTTACGTGATAAAGAGCTGGCTACCCCTTCCCTACCGCTACTGACACCACCATCTCGAGCACCCCCTGAGACATTGCCTCTTTTCGCTGGGAAGGATTCCAGTTCAACAGCACTCAATCAGCAAGGAAGCCACTGAGGAATTCGTTGGTATGGAGTTGTTTGTGCCAAGTTTCGAAGGTGAACGAAAAAGATCTACAAGACCAGCAATGCGAGTACTCACCGCAGGCACTGCCCGAGCCTACATCCACGATCTCCTGCCTCCACGACCGCTTTCTGGACGGCCCGTTACTCCCGACACCCCATTTATACTTCTTATACTTCGCCTGAACGCGGGTGAAGCGTTAGCGGACCCCGGGCTCAAGTCCAAGGGGGCCTCCGGCAACCATCGGCAGTCCTTCAATAGTCCCCTGCTGATGTTTGTAGTACCGTTACCGCAACCGCAGAAGGACACCGACATGCCCGATTTCGACACGCTGATCTACGAAAAACCTGAAGCGGGCATCGCTCGTATCTGGCTTAATCGTCCGGAGGCACGAAATGCCCAGGACACTCACCTCCTCTATGAATTGAACGACGCTTTCGACATCGCCATGGACGACAGCGAAGTAAAGGTGGTAATCCTGGCCGCTAAGGGACCTCACTTTTCAGCCGGTCATGACCTGCGAGATATCAACAGCCGCGGTAGCGAGCACAAACGGGTTGGCACCTGGAGTGACGACAAATGGGAAGGCTCAGAAGCGTATTATTGCCGCGAAAAGGAAATCTATGAAGGTTTCTGCCGCCGCTGGCGGGATTTGGCCAAACCCACCATCGCATCTGTGCACGGTAAATCCATTGCCGGCGGGTTAATGCTGATCTGGCCCTGTGACTTTGTTATCGCCAGTGATGACGCCACTTTTCAAGACAACACCATGTACATGGGTATACCTGGCGTAGAGTACTTTGCCCATGTTTGGGAACTGGGCATCCGCAAGGCTAAGGAGTTCTTGCTCACTGGTCAGCCTATCACCGCCGAGGAGGCACAGGCTGCGGGCATGGTGAACCGGGTTGTCTCACGAGACGAGTTAGAGGAAGCGACCCTCGCCTTTGCTCGCACGCTGTCCGACAAACCGTCGTTTGCGTTAAAACTCGGCAAAGATGCGATTAACGCGGCTTTTCACGCGCAAGGCTTTGAAAACGTGCAGCGCAGCGCATTTAACGCTCATCATCTAGCCCACACCCATTATCGCCTACACCAGGATGGCTCATTCATAGACAGGGAATTCATGCGCAATTTTCAATCGAAGAAGAAATCAGACTAACTCAGACCTAATATTAAACAGGATCCAGACATGCACCTGACGAAAGCCGCTGTTGTCACTGGCCGGTAAACCAACTCGCCTGCGTGTCAAGCACCGACCGATCCTGAGACGCCACATAGCGAAGCTTTTCCGCCGCCTGCGGCAGGTGATAGCGGTAAAAGAACTGACACGCGGCGACCTTGCCCTCATAGAAATCGGCATCTGCCTGCGCGCCGTTTTGTAGGGCCTCTCGAGCAATCACTGCCTGGCGCAACCACAGCCACGCGATAGCCACGTGCCCGAAAGCGTCCAGAAATGGCGTGGCACTGGAAAGACGCGCAACCGTATCGGCTTCCTGATTTACGGTCTCGACCGTGCGCTTGACCAGTTGCCAAATGTCGGTGAGTGCCTCACCCATCGCGGCGAGCGTCTCACTGCCTGCCGCCGCTTGCAGCGCCGGCTGCATCTCCTCTTCAAAGATAGAGAGCGTGACACCACCCGCCAGATTCACTTTGCGGCCCAAGAGATCCATACCTTGAATACCGTGAGTCCCCTCATGGATCGGATTGAGACGATTGTCGCGATAGTGGCGCTCAACCGGGTATTCACGGGTATAACCGTAACCCCCCAGTATTTGTATGGCATGCTTGTTCGCCTCCAACGTGTATTCCGAAGGCCACGACTTAGCCACTGGCGTTAGCAGCTCTAATAGCAGCGTAAGACGCTCTTTCTCGGCAGCGTCCTCAGCCATCTCCTGCTGATCAACCAGCTGAGTACAGTAAGACAGCAGTGCAATACTGCCCTCGACCGTGACTTTCTGCTCCATCAATAACCGCCGAATATCCGCATGCTCGATAATCGGCAACATAGGTGAATTAGGGTCCTTAATGCCCGGATGCCGACCTTGGGGCCGGTTGCGGGCATAGTCGAGGGAGTAGAGATACCCTGCCAAACCCGACATCGCCGCGCCCATTCCCACACCGATACGCGCCTCATTCATCATATGAAACATGTTCTTTAGGCCTTCATGCTCTGCTCCGACCAAATAACCCAGGCAGTCACCCCCTTCACCAAAATTGAGTAGCGTATTGGTGATCCCTCGCTGGCCCATTTTGTGGTTTAAACCCGCAAGGGCAATATGATTGAAGTCGCCTATCTCACCCGTTTCAGTCACCCGATATTTCGGTACTAAAAACAGCGAAATGCCCTTTACGCCCGCCGGTGCTCCGGGCGTTCGAGCGAGCACCATGTGTATGATGTTTTCAGAGACGTCTTGATCGCCACCTGAAATCCACATCTTTGTGCCTGTCAGCTTGAAACTACCATCACCAAGCGGCTCGGCCATGCAGCGAATATCAGAAAGTGACGATCCGGCGTGAGGTTCAGACAGACACATGGTGCCAAACCAACGCCCCTCGACAAGCGGGGGTAGATAACGCGCTCGCAGCGCGTCACTGCCACAAGCTTCTAGCATGTGAGCATTGGAAGTGGTCAGAAAAATATAGCCGACCGCCGAACCATTCGCGGCTTGGAAAATGCCCTGCATAAAGTTAGCCACCAACATAGGCAGCTGCATGCCCCCCAACGAGGCATCGAATGTCGCAGCGGGCAACCCTGCCTCAACAAACGTTTTGAGGCAGGCTTTTAGGCTATCGGGTGTGATCGCACGACCTGCTTCAAAAACAGGCTCGTGCTCGTCTAGCTCCGCTGCGCAGGGTAAAAAAGCCTCCTCGGCGATCTGCTGTGCCAGATCGAGTATGGCGGTGACCGTATCGCGATCATGCTCTTTGTATCGATCGTTCTTGAGGAGTTCTTCTAGATCGAGCAACTCATAAAGATAAAAATCGATATCGCGACGATTCACAATCATGGACATGCCTTAACTCCTGACAGATGACGATAAAATTTGAAGCGCATAGGGTATTCGCTGCACTCAGCAAGCCAACAGCGCTCAAAGGATAGCGGGTTTACTGAGGCGTGGAATCGACACGCTCTTGTCAAAAAACCGACAGCACGGTGCAGATCCGCTTCGAGAAATTTAATCTCTCAGTGAGCCTGACCCTTGATGAGGCCCCATCAATTCTGGACGAATCGGCGTCACATTTTCAGCGTCTACTAACTTACGAACGCGCTTACCAACTCGGCCCTGCTTCACCCAAACAAAATCATGCCGCGGCTCATGCCCCGAGAAACCCATCACGTGCTCAGTCAGCAGCGAGGTGACGACATTCAAATCCATCTCAGCACAGGCCCGCAATAATCGATGTGCCGCGTCTTCGATCACATCAAAATCGAAAGCCTCTTCCTCCGCCCTCATGATCATGGGGTGCCCTGTTCCCGTGACCGACGTACCCAGCAAGAGCTCCTCATGGAGTTTCTCCCCCGGTCGCAAGCCCGATGTACTCGACATCGATTTGCTCGCCGAACATATTGTCACGCTCTACATCGTATCCGCTCAGACGGATCATGCGCTCGGCGAGGTCCACAATTCTTACCGGCTCTCCCATATCCAAGACCAAGACATCGCCACCCGTACCCAGGGCGCCCGATTGCAAAACGAGCTGAGCGGCCTCACGAATACTCATAAAGTACCGAGATACCTCTGGATGCGTGACCGTCACCGGACCACCACTGCTAATTTGCTCTCTGAACAACGGCACTACGGACCCGATGAGCCCAGCACGTTACCGAATCTCACAATACAAAAGCGTGTCGGCGTCTCAATTTGGGACAGGCCCTGCAAAATCAGTTCAGCGAACCGCTTCGAAGCCCCCATGACATTAGTGGGTCGAACGGCTTTGTCAGTGGAGACTAAAACAAACGTCCCGACACCAGCACGGTGAGCTGCCCAAGCCGCACTCCATGTACCGTGTACGTTATTCGCCACCCCTTCCGACACGTTGTATTCCACCATCGGCACATGCTTGTAAGCCGCTGCGTGATAGACGGTATCGACCGAAAAGGTTTTAAAAATAGATTCAAGCCGCTGTTCATCTCTGACACTACCCAACAACGTGATGATGGGAAAATGGAGACCATGTCGCTGACACAGGCTCTTCATCTCACGATCGACGCTATAGAGCGCGAATTCTGAGATGTCCAACAAGATCAGCTCTTTCGGCGCCGAGGTTAAGATTTGGCGACACAACTCAGAGCCAATGCTGCCACCGGCACCCGTGACCATGACCACCTTGTCAGTAATGCATCGGCCAATCAGCTCTGGATGCGGCGGAACAGGCTCACGCCCTAATAAATCGTCAAGATCCACATCCTGAATTTGATTGACGATCGCATTGCCCGAGATCAGCTCCGAGATTTTGGGGATAGTACGGACCCTAACCGGCAAACCAACTAGCGAGTTAATAATGGCGCGACGACGCTCCTGAGATGCAGAGGGAATCGCTAGCAACACCTGGCGGACAACATGTTCCTCAACCAAGCTAGGGACATCTGCCGCACCCAAGACCGGTCGACCGTTGATCACGGTCTCATGCAAATCAGGATTGTCATCGATAAAGGCAACAACCCGATAATCAGAACCATGGTTCAGAGCATTGAGCAATTGGCGACCCGATTCGCCTGCACCATAAATAATGACGCGGCGCGCATCCGCGCGGGTGCTGATCTGATGCCAAGCGCGCGACGTCAGGCGCACACCACCAATGCCGACAAAAAGAAGCAACCAATAGACGAGCAGTGCGGTGCCCGGCAGGCTCAGCGACGTGACCATACTGACCGCAGCCAGCGCAAGCGTGGAGTAGCTGACCGCTTTGACGAGATCCCAAACAGCTTGCTGTCCCATGTATCGAATCACTGATCGATACAGAGCCCTGCAATATGAAGATCAGCGAGGTCGCAATCAGCTGCACACCGCGCCCAGCAGCCACATTTCGTTCGCGGGTCGCGCTAGTGCATCAGTGCCAATAATGGCGGCACCGTACAAGGCGCCAACCACAATCATCAGATCGAGTAATAGCCACCTGAAAAGTGAAAAGGGGGCGGAGGGGATCGACGGACCAGCAGCCAAACCACGGCAGAAATAGAACTGAATCCAATCGCTCGAAAACGCGACGCTATCTTCTTGACGATATCCACTCTTACCACCCAGCCAAGCCCCAGAGGGCTGACGCTGTTTATCCAGAGAGTCCGTAGTTTAAGCTCTGAGCTCGCGCGTACACCACTACTGAAAGCGCAGGAATGGTCGACAAAAGTACCAGAAGTGGCAACGGAGCTTGGTCATTAATGATCAGTATCGCCAGCGGATACTGCCAGACCACTTGCATTGCCAGCAATCCCAACGTGACCGGCAAGGGACTGCCCACCATCAGGGTAAGTCGCTGATAGGCATGATCACGGTGGGCTACGTGTGGCGCTTGTCCCAATGCGAGACGAATCAACAGCGTGATACTGGTATCCAGAAAGAAAGGCATCATCAGCACGACCCATGCCCAACCCAGCAACGCTGATTGCTCAAAAGCCACCAACCCCAACACCGCAAGAAAAAACCCGAGTGGTATGGCGCCTGCATCACCCATAAAGAGCTTAGCGGGAGGCCAGTTCAGCCACAGCAAGGGCAGACAACACATAGCCGCCCAAGCGCACCACTCAACCCAGTCGGGGTGATCAGAGAGACCAAAATGAGCGATCAAACCCAAGCCCACCGACACACACGATGAGCTGCGCAGTCGCTAATCCATCAGCGCCATCCATAAAATTGAAAAGATTGATGCACCAAGCAACACCCACCCCCACCCCAATCAAAGCAACACCCGACAGCGGAGATTCCGGGAACATCAGCCAAGGCGTCAGTAAACCCACAGCCAAGTAGCACAGCAGTCGCAAACTGCTGGCTAATCCCCAGCGATCATCGATCAGTCCAATCGCGCTCAGCAGCACGAGGAACAGCCGCGGACAATCTGCGCGCCGTCTACTGGGGGCCCCAATGCCACCAGTGCAGCCAGCAAACTGACTGGCACGACCCCAGCGCCGACCACGGTCGCCTCGGCATGGAGGCCTCGATCAGTCGGATGGTCCACTAAGCCCCAATAAGGCGCGACTTTAAGATAAAGCAATAATCCTAACGTGGACGCAACCAGCGAGCACAGAAGGAGCATCACAAAGATGATTCGGCCAGACAGAGGGCGTCCAGCGTCCATTTTGGCTGCCAACCCGAAATGGATGGCTGAGCACCAATCCAATAATGCTGAGTGAGTGAGCGCCAGGTCGCGCCGGGCTCCAATGCGCCACGCCAATCCAAAGCACGCGCCCCCCCAGCGACATAACCACTCGGGCGTCATTCCCCAGCATCTACCGGCGGACAGTGCTGAGGAGATCCGCGCCGCATCGTATTGCTGCCCGTCGGTGACGGCCAATACCGTTGCAGGCGTTGTGCTCGGCAAAGACTGCGCCGCACGATCGACAATCAGCTCAATTAAGTCGGGCCGGCTAACCAAGCATCGATTTCCAACCGCAGGGAGCGCGGCCGGCCACCAGCGCATCAGATGGGCGAGTCTCGCAAGATTTGCGGTAAGTTCTTTATCGTAGATCAGTGCGGGTCGGATGATGGTTAATGCTTGTTCGTAACGCTGGCAGATCGCTTTGAGTGCGATCTCCGACTGCCATTTCGATGCGGCGTATCCATCGTTGGGCTCGGGATAGAGCGTGGCATCACTGTCTGCGAGATGTGCCGCAGCCGGCACCGTATTGAGCGAGCTGATAAATAGGAAATGAGGCACGCCCATACGACCGGCAGCATCAGCCAGCTGCCTCGTTGCCTCGACATTGACTCGCTCATAATCTGCCCGACTTGCCAAACGATGTGCCAAAGCCACCGCAGTGAACCACGCAAGTGACGTCGCGAAAAAGCGTCTCAGAAGGCATGCTGGGACTCTCTTGATCGTAAAAGCCCCAGTCATGCTCCCAGCCCGACGGCGCCTGTCGTCCTGCGACGCGCGCTTTCAGGCCACGAGTGCGGAGTGCGGCGCACAGTGCTCGTCCGAGGTAGCCGGTTGCCCCAGTCAAGAGGAGCACGGTGCGCGCTCCTTCATGGCATTACTGTAGGCGGATGACATCACGATTTTTATCAATCGTGGCCTGACCAATGCCTTGAACCGAAGCCAACTCCTCAATCTGCTCAAATGGCCCGTACGCCTCTCGATATTCAATAATGCGAGTGGCCTTAGCGAGCCCGACACCCTCTAGCGCCTCTGCCAACGATTCTGCAGTAGCGAGATTAATATTGACGGGCGTTTCTGCAAACGACGTCATGGGCAAAGCGCCAAAGCACATCACCATGAGCCCCATCACACAAGCTCGCAGGGTACGAGGGAAAGCGTCACTCCGCCGAGACTCGAGAGGTGTCCGCAGTGACCGGGCTTGCGCTAGTGACAAAAATTGCGTCTTCATATTACGTGCTCCATAAGTTGATCATCAGTGAATCCCCGTAGTGGGATACTGAGCAACTATGAAGACCGCCGTCACACCGGGACAGATCACCGATCGAAACCATGCTCTAACGACTGGCATTGATGCTTAATGATTCAACAATCTGCGTTGCCGTAGTGGCCGGATTGTGTGCTTGGGTAATCGATCGACCCACAACCAGGTGGGTTGCCCCCGCCGCCATTGCGCCGCTAGGCGTGAACACGCGTCGCTGGTCTCCTGCATCGTCTCCCGCTTGTCGGATTCCTGGCGTCACCAGTAGAAAACCAGGGCGCTGATGCTGTGACAAGAGCGCTGCTTCCGCCGCTGAACACACCACACCATCTAACCCCACTTTTTCAACGAGCGCAGCCAGCTCACGAACACGATCAATCGGCTCTGCATCCCACCCTAATTCAGCCAGGTCGTCCCTCTGCATACTTGTCAGAACCGTTACGGCTATCAAATAAGGACGTTTCGTAAAGCCAGATAGCGCTTCCCGCGCAGCAGACATCATGCGAGAGCCGCCAGAGGCGTGCACATTCACCATCCAGACACCCAATTCAGCTGCCGCCGCCACAGCACGACCCACCGTATTCGGGATATCGTGGAACTTAAGATCCAGAAAAATCTCAAACCCCAAGTCCTGCAACGCTAGGACAATACTCGGGCCGGCCGCAGTAAACAGCTCTTTACCCACCTTTAAACGCACCATCCTCGGGTCTAGCTGTCGCGCGAGGCGGAGTGCTTCTTCCGCAGATCCATAGTCGAGGGCAACAATTAAGGGGCTGTCCATTAAAGGCTTTTCACGGTCAGACATGAGCATCCTGCGGCACGGCGCCTAAATAATGAATTGAATCCCAGTGCCGACATCCCGGGCAGCGCCAGTGACGGGATTGCCCTGTAAAGCCACAGTGATCGCAAGCGTATCCCTGCTTGTTTTGCGTCAACTGCTCGAGAATACGTCGCTCCGGTTGATCATTCTCCTCTGGCAGACCGCTCAGTAAAAGTGCAGTCGCGACAGCAACGGAAGGATTATCCGCTAAGGTCAGCCGCAAAAAATCATCAGCCGCGGCTCGATCTTTTTCTGCTTCCAATTCGGCGGCGAGCGTCAGCGCTAACAAGGGGGCAGGTTGCTGCTCGTAATAACGCTGGAGCACCGCACTGTAAGCACTATCGCCGGCTTGGTCCGCGCAAATTCGCGACAGCAAGTCCAGTAGCTCCGGCGTGCAGGCCCGGCCGCTGGCCATGATCACCTCAAAATGCTCTAGCGCCTCCTTGGATGACCCTTCCAACAGTGACGCATTGGCCAAGCCTATGCGCGCCCGTAAGTCATTCCCGTTATCGCGCAGCGCATCGTGATAGTACTGCCGCGCCGACGATGAATCCTGCGCAGTAATGGCCACCTCAGCCTGCTCACAAAGATAATGGCAACGCAATTGATGGGCAGACTGACCATGTCCTGCCGCCAAGGGATCCTCTGACAATGACAGCGCAATCAGGTTCTCTGCGGTAACCACTGCCTCTGACCATTCGCGCTGTGCCTCGAAAACCTCGAGTAAATGTCGCTGTGCCGTCGCATTCAGGTCTGGTGACTCGTCGGAAAGATCTCGCAATAGTTGCTCGGCTCTGTCGTAAAGGCCGGCAGCGATAAAGTCACGTGCCAATTCGAGATGCACTTGATGTAGTTGCACTACCGTTAGGTGAGAGCGCGCTAATAAATTTTGATGAATACGAATAGCACGATCCACTTCTCCGCGTTTTCTCAAAACGCTACCCAGCGCAATGTGGGTATCTAAGGTTTCCTCATTCACCGACAACGCCTCTGTAAAGGCATCGATCGCGTCTTCCTCCTCCCCATCAAGCAAGAAATTAAACCCGCGATAATACTGAGAAGGTAACTGTGCGCGACCGGCATCATCCATTCTCAAGCCGCCTCGAGCGAGTGTCCAACCTCCCGCGACAGCCAGCACTAATAGCAGCAGCAACAGCGCATTATTAGCGATCATCAGCATGGCCCTTTTGCGTCTCTAACAGAAGCCGGTCGTAACGTTTACGAAGACGACGAATAGTGGCTGCGCGACGAAGCGCAATCAGCGATCCGGCCCCCAAGCCAAGCAACACACCCAACCCCAGCGCCAGCAATAACCAAATCGCGATAGACTGCTCAGGTAATTGAAACAGCAACAAATCCAGTGGAACCGCTTGCGTGTTCTGCAACGCAAAGAGGCCACCGGCGATAAGGGCGGAGAGAGCAAACAAGACGGTCAGACATCGTCTTAACAACCGCATCGTCAGAAGCCAGACTTAACCGCCAGATTGACTCGGTCTCGCAGCTCTTTTCCGGGCTTGAAGTGAGGAACATGCTTCGCGCGCAGATCGACCGAGTCACCCGTCCTCGGGTTACGTCCCTGGCGCGGCTCCCGGTAGTGAAGTGAAAAGCTGCCGAATCCGCGGATTTCGATCCGCTCACCTGACGACAAGGTCTCTGCCATTTGGTCTATCAGTAGCTTCACCGCCAGTTCCACATCTTTGGCGCTTAACTGGCTCTGACCATCCGCCATCAACTCAATCAGCTCACTCCGGGTCATCGTCTTGTCTCTCCGTCACTTAGCGCCATTCTCGCCGACCCCAAACTTATTGACAAGTCCTTCATTTTCAGACGGTTTTAGTGCCCCAAGGTCTCACGTATCACCCATAAAAAAGGCCGGCAAAAGCCGGCCTTCACTGGAGGACTCAGACGACCTCACTGATCGTCCATCTGCGCCTTAATCAAGTCGCCAATAGTGCCGGGCGATGACGATTCATCCTGCTCTTTCAAGGACGCAACGGCTTCTTTTTCATCATCAATATCCTTCGCCTTGATGGACAGGCCCAAAGCCCGAGTCTTGCGGTCAACGTTGATCACTTTCGCCTCAACCGAATCGCCAACATTCAGCTCAGAACGCGCATCATCGACGCGGTCAAAGCTGATGTCTGCAGCCTTAAGATAGCCATCAACTTCGTCAGAGAGCTTGATAACTGCTCCTTTGGCATCGACCTCAGTCACTTTGCCGGTCACCAAGCTACCACGATCATTATCGCTCACGTACAAGGAGAACGCGTCCTCTTCCAACTGCTTGATGCCTAGCGAAATGCGTTCTCGTTCAGGATCGATCGATAGGATCACGGTCTCGATCTCGTCACCTTTCTTGTAATTACGAACCGCCTCTTCACCCGTCTCATTCCAGCTAATATCGCTGAGATGAACTAGGCCATCAATACTGCCCTCTAGCCCGATGAAGATACCGAAGTCAGTAATCGACTTGATGCTACCGGAGATCTTGTCGCCTTTGGCGTGATCGTCAGCAAAGGCATCCCACGGATTGCGTGTGCACTGCTTGATGCCAAGCGAAATGCGTCGCCGCTCCTCGTCGATATCGAGGACCATCACTTCGACTTCATCCCCTAATTGAACGATTTTCGATGGGTGGACGTTCTTATTAGTCCAGTCCATCTCTGAGACGTGAACGAGTCCTTCAACACCCTCTTCGATCTCTGCGAAACAGCCGTAATCGGTCAGGTTCGTCACTTTGGCTACAACACGACTGCCCTCTGGGTAACGACCCGTGATCTGTACCCAAGGATCTTCACCCAGTTGCTTCAGACCTAGTGAAACGCGGTTGCGCTCTCGGTCAAATTTGAGGATTTTGACATCGAGCTCTTGCCCCACTTCTACAATCTCGCTGGGATGCTTGATGCGCTTCCACGCCATGTCGGTGATGTGTAGCAAACCATCGACGCCGCCCAAATCGACAAATGCACCATAATCTGTCAGGTTCTTGACCACGCCTTTGACCGATTGGCCTTCCTGCAGATTCTGCAACAATTCTTCGCGTTCGGCGCTGTTAGCAGACTCCATCACGGCTCTGCGCGAGACCACGACGTTATTGCGCTTCTGATCAAGCTTAATGACCTTGAATTCTAGCTCTTTGCCTTCAAGGTGAGTTGTCTCTCGGATAGGACGGACATCGATCAACGATCCAGGCAAAAACGCTCTAATCGAATCAATATCAACCGTAAAGCCGCCTTTAACCTTGCCGTTAATCACGCCGATGACCACTTCATCAGCAACATGCGACGCTTCCAGTATTTTCCATGCCTCGGCGCGTTTGGCTTTCTCTCTCGATAACTTGGTTTCACCAAAACCGTCTTCGACCGTCTCGAGGGCAACTTGAACCTCGTCCCCGATACTGAGACTGCATTCGCCACTGGCATTAGTGAACTGATCGAGAGGGATCACCCCTTCCGATTTCAGGCCCGCGTGAACGGTTACCCATTCGTTATCGATGTCGATGACCACTCCGGTAACAATTGACCCGGGTTCCATATCGACGGTTTGGAGGCTTTCTTCAAAGAGTTCGGCGAAGGATTCGCTCATGATGGTGTCCTACGGTAACGGGGCAACGTTCACCCCTTCCAGCTACTAGACTTAGCCGGGTTTATTGTCTCGACGCTTCGGCGGAGTCCAGCCGTTTCTCCGAAGCCTCTCCCATAATCTCTCTGGCGCTGACCAATTCGCACACTCGGCCCAATACCTCACCCGCAGACAACGCAGTGCTATCGAGCACGACGGCATCGTCGGCTGGTACCAAGGGCGAGGCTGATCGGGATTCGTCCCGAGCATCACGCTCCATGATGGCCGCCAGAAGGCGCGGGAGACTAACACTCTCCCCACGGCCCTGCAACTGATGGTAACGGCGCTCTGCTCGTGCCTCCGCACTGGCAGTCAAAAAGACTTTCAGGTCAGCTCTTGGAAATACAACGGTGCCCATATCTCGGCCATCGGCAACCAAGCCCGGTAATCTCGCCAGCTCCCGCTGTCTGAGTAGCAAAGCCTCGCGCACTTCCGGTAATGCTGCGACCGTCGAGGCACTGATGCCACCCTCCTCGGAGCGGATCTCACGGGTGACATCCGCTCCGGATAACCAGACGGACACACCCTCAGCGCCGGGCTGAAAGGTGACATCTAGGCTCCGGGCAACAACGGCCACTTGCCGTGCCTGATCGAGTGGGACGCCGCCGGATAAACACGCCAGCCCTACGACCCGATAGAGCGCACCACTGTCCAACAGATGCCAACCCAGAGTGTCCGCCAGGCTTTGTGCCAAGGTACCTTTACCTGCTCCGCTTGGGCCATCCACGCAGATGACAGGCGCTTCCCCTGCAGCCGCTTTTGTCATGACGCCGTCACAATCAGCCGCAGACCGGTATTAGCCGCTAAGTCAGCGAACCCTGGAAAAGACGTCGCGACATGAGCACAGTCCGTCACAATGATGGAATCAGAAGCGCGCAAGGCGGCCATCGCGAAACTCATCGCAATGCGGTGATCGTGATGCGTCGTAATCACACCACCCGATGGTGTACCGCCGACCACGGTGATGCCATCCGGTGCCACGGTATTGCGGATACCCAGCTGGGTCAGGCCCTCTGCCATGCTGGCGATGCGATCACTTTCCTTGACACGCAGCTCCTCAGCACCTCGCAGCACCGTTACGCCCTCAGCGCAGGCCGCTGCCACTAAAATCGCGGGCAGTTCGTCGATGGCCAAAGGCACTTCTTCAACAGGAATATCGATCCCACGCAGGGGTGCATAACGAATGCGAAGATCTGCCACTGGCTCACCGCCCACGGTGCGCGCTTGACTGACTTCGATATTGGCACCCATCGCCCGCAAAATCGTAATAACACCGTCGCGGGTTGGGTTTAGGCCCACATGTTCCAGAATCAAATCCGAACCGGGCGCGATTGACGCGCCCACCATAAAAAATGCCGCAGACGAAATGTCCGCGGGAATATCAATCTCTGTCCCACGGAGAACACCTCCACCTGCCACACTGATCACGCCCTTTTCGCGACTGACGCCGTATCCAAAGCCCGTCAACATACGCTCCGTATGATCACGTGTCGGCGCGGGCTCGGTCACACTGGTGCGACCCGACGCGTACAAACCAGCAAGCAAAACGCTAGATTTGACTTGCGCACTCGCAACC
This sequence comes from uncultured Luminiphilus sp., assembly GCA_943789425.1. Taxonomy (GTDB): domain Bacteria; phylum Pseudomonadota; class Gammaproteobacteria; order Pseudomonadales; family Halieaceae; genus Luminiphilus. Next base: position 134,339 of record CALSUB010000011.1, on the reverse strand, counting down.
GGCAAATCGTAGTGAATACCGCCCAGAGACCTCGTCCCCTGAATGTGCAGTGGCGGACACCCTTCGCGCGAATCGATCGACGCGCCCATTTGGGTCAGCGGATTAATGATCCTGCCCATGGGCCGGCGCAACAGTGACTCGTCTCCTGTTAGCACGGTATCGAACGACTGTCCCGCCAAGAGCCCCGCCATCAGTCGAATACTGGTGCCTGAATTACCAAGATCCAGCGTCTCAGAGGGTGCCTGAAGGCCGCGCAGGCCCACACCCTCAATCGTCAACCGACCCGATTGAGGATCACTGATTTCGACCCCCATCGCGCGGAAGGCCGATAGCGTCGCCAGGGCATCCTCCCCTTCTAGGAACCCACTCACCGAGGTGCGGCCTTCTGCAATCGCGCCGAGCATAATCGAGCGATGCGACATCGATTTATCGCCCGGTACACGAATGCGCCCCGTGAGCTTGCCTCCCGGCGCCAAAGAAAACTGCATTAGGCTGAGGACTCCTCGTTCTTGAGCATCGGGTTTAGAATCCCATCATGCCCGCGCCGCAAGCCGCGGCAGTCGCTGAACAACGCCTCTAAAGCAGCGCCGTCGCGCTCTGCAATCAGCGCCCTCAACTGGTCATGCTCCCTCGAGACTGCATCCATTGCCTCCAATATTGCGTCTCGGTTGGCCAAAGCAATGTCGCGCCACATTATCGGGTCAGAGCCCGCTATCCGAGTCATATCTCGCAAGGCACCACCACCGTGTTTCATAGGTTCTAGCACGTGGCCGCCCAGCATTGCCGTGAGCGCATAAGCCACCATGTGAGGCATGTGGCTACTGGCCGCCAATGCCGCATCATGCTCAGCCACTGACATTTGCGTGACCCGCGCGCCCGCGGTTACCCAGAGCGCCTCGACCGCCGCGATCGCAGTGGAGTCAGTGCCCTCCACTGGGGTCAAAATGACCTCTCGCCCTTGAAAAAGATCGCTATTCGCCGCCTGCACACCACTATTTTCGCTCCCCGCGATAGGGTGCCCCGGCACAAATTTCGGATAAAACGGCTGCGCCGCGTCAACAATGGCGCCTTTGATACTGGCCATATCAGTCACCACCGGTTGTTTCCCCTGAGCCGCGTGGGCCAAGACTTCGGGTAACAACTTTGCCGTGGCAACGGGCGGCGCACCAATGACGATCAAATCAGCCTCGTTAATCACCTCGGCTAAATCCAGCGAGAATCGATCGATCAATCCCAGTGCCTGCCCGCGCTCTAGCGAGGGCGCACGAGGCCCCCATGCGATGATTTCCGCTCCCCATTGTGACGCCTTCAACGCACCGGCGAGAGACCCCGATATCAGGCCCAACCCCAAAAATGCGACGACTGGATCCTGATCAAGCGAGGCCGTCAAATCGGTGCCCGAGGGTAAGAACCCAGTTTCTTCAGCATGATCGAATGCTCTTCAATTTGGGCCACCACCTCTGATAAGACGCTGTCCCCAAGATGTCCCTCACATTCGATATAAAAAACATAGGTCCATTTTTCTGTCTTCGACGGTCGCGAGTCAATGCGAGTCAAACTGATCCCTCTGTCCTCAAAGGGTCTGAGCAACCCCAGTAACGCACCAGGACGATTGCGTGCAGACACTAACAAAGACGTTTTGTCGTGACCACTCGGCGGCACGGTCTCTCGACCTAAGACTAAAAATCGGGTGGTGTTATTCGAACTGTCCTGAATCGCACTCGCCAGTTGAGTGAGCCCATAGAGTGTTTCGGCGAGTTCCCCAGCAATCGCCGCTGTATCGTTCGACTCACTCGCTCTGCGCGCCGCCTCACCATTACTCGCTACCGCTTCTCGAGCCACATGGGGCAGATGGCTGTCTAACCACTGACGGCATTGACCCAAGGCCTGCTCATGTCCCATTACTAATGTCAGCGACTCCAGTGACACCCCTTTTGCTGAAAGCAGGTGATGCACGACGGGCAGCTCGATTTCACCACTGATTTGCAGCGGTGACTCGAGGAAACAGTCTAAGGTTTGCCCCACCATGCCCTCTGTTGAGTTTTCCACCGGCACCACGCCAAAGTCACAAGCCCGTTCCTCAACCTGTCGAAATACCTTGTGAATACTTGCCTGCCCTTCAGGAATGGCCGACTGACCAAAATGCTTCAAAGCGGCTGCCTGAGAGTAGGTACCTTCTGGCCCCAGAAATGCAACAGAGAGTGGCTGCTCCAGTGCCAGACAGCTGGACATCACCTCTCTGAAAATAGACGCCACGTGATCACTGGCAAGTGGGCCGGGGTTGCGTTCCTGAATCGCGCGTAAAACCTGCGCCTCGCGCTCGGGTCGATAAAATTGAGGCCGTTGTTCGCCTGGCCGAGTCGCTTTTAATTTCACCTCTGCCACTTCCTGTGCGCAACGCGCTCGCGCACTGACCAACTCTAGCAGCTGCGTATCGATGTCATCGATGCGATCTCGAATTTTGCCTAGCTCGTCATCAGGGTCCATAGCGTTTCCCCTTACCCGCCTTTATTATCCGTGGCGCCGCTCAAAATGCCGCAAGAAATCGCACAACGCATCGACCGATGCCTCATCAACCGCATTGTAAAGGCTCGCTCTCATGCCACCGACCGATCGATGGCCCTTTAAATTCAGTAATTGGGCCGCTTCGGCTTCTTGCAAAAACACGTCGTCCAGCGCAGCGTCTGCAAGGGTGAAAGGCACGTTTATCAAGGAGCGGCTCTTCATCTCAACGGGATTACTAAAAAAATCACTGGTATCAATCAACTCATAGAGCTTGCCCGCCTTGCGACGATTGATCTCTTCTATGGCCGTCAATCCGCCAAGCTCTTCTAGCCATTCAAACACCAAGCCCGCCAGATAAATGGCAAAGGTGGGGGGGGTGTTATGCATGGAATCGTTATCGGCAGCATTCTGCCAGTTCATTGTTGAAGGCGTCTCGGGGCGAGCACGGCCCAGTAAGTCGCGCCGCACGATCACCACGGTGAGTCCCGCGGGGCCTATATTTTTTTGAGCCCCCGCGTAGATCACCCCAAACTGACTCACGTCGATAGGCTGAGACAAAATGGTCGACGACATATCGGCCACTAATGGCACCGCCGACTCAGGCACATGAGAAAACGCCAAGCCGCCAATCGTCTCGTTGGGACAGTAATGCAGATAAGCTGCCGACGGGTCTCGTTGCCACTCAGCCTCCTGGGGAACCGTCGTAAACTGCGTATCCGCTGAGCTCGCGACGAGATTGACCGGCGAGTATCGCTCACCTTCGGCATGGGCTTTTTTAGACCACTGACCCGTCACGACCTGATCAATCACTTGCCCAGCAGCACTTAAATTGAGCGGCACTGCAGAAAACTGAGCAGACGCGCCTCCCTGAAGAAACAAGACTGCGTAGTCATCTGAAATCGCTAAAAGCCGGCGCAGAGTGGCCTCCGCGTGCTTCGCCACCGCCACAAATTCTCGGCTTCTGTGACTCACCTCCATCACCGACACACCCAAGCCCAACCAATCGGTCATCTCTGCTCGAGCTCGGTCCAATACCGCTAGGGGTAACGCTGCGGGTCCAGCGCAAAAATTATGGGCGCGGCTCACTCTGCTGCGCCCTCTTCCTCCTCGGAATCGACCGCACCACTGACCGGCGCATCTGCCACCGGGGGTGCAGCGATATCAGGCGTTTCTATGTCGTCCTCTGTGATTCGACTGACACTGACTAGCACCTCGCCGTCACGAGTTCGAATAACCCGCACACCTTGAGTGTTGCGCCCCTGAACCCCGACTTCTTCAATCCGGGTTCGCACTGCCGTGCCCTGATTAGAAATCAGCATGATCTCGTCGCCATCCCAAACCTGCTCGGCGCCGACAAGGGGGCCATTGCGGTCCGAGGTCGTCATGCCGATGACCCCTTTCGTCCCGCGGCCCTTAACGGGGAACTCACTGGTTTCAGAGCGCTTTCCGTAGCCATTCTCACTGACCGTTAAAATCTTACTACCCGCCTGCGGGACCACTAGAGAAATGAGCCGATGGCCATTACCTAACCGGATGCCCCGCACCCCGCGAGCCGTTCTGCCCATGGCGCGCACGCTCGACTCAGCAAAACGCACGACCTTTCCCTCACTGGAAAAAAGCATAATATCTTGGCTGCCATCAGTGACTGCGGTGCCAACGAGCACGTCATCAGGATCCAACTCTATCGCTCGCAATCCCACGCTACGCTGACGAGAAAACAGACTCATATCGGTTTTCTTCACCGTGCCATTTGCCGTTGCCATAAAAAGGAAATGGTCGGTCTCATAGCCTTCTATCGGCAGGATCGACGTGATGCGTTCACCTTCATCCAAGGGCAGCAAATTCACCATTGGCCGGCCTCTCGCAGTGCGGCTCGCCAAGGGAATATGAAAGACCTTCAGCCAATACACTTTGCCGAGATTCGAAAAGCACAGGATGGTCGCGTGAGTGCTGGCAATCAGCAAATGCTCAATGAAATCCTCGTCCTTGACCGCCGTGGCACTTTTACCCGTACCCCCTCGGCGCTGGGCCTGATAATCCGTTAACGACTGTGTTTTACCGTACCCGCCATGAGAAATGGTCACAACACGATCTTCTTCGGTAATCAGATCCTCAACGGTCAGGTCATGAGCAGAGTCAGAAATTTGCGTGCGACGCTCGTCACCAAATTCCTCAACGACTGCCTCCAACTCTTCTCGAATGACCTGTTTGAGGCGATCTGGGTCGCCTAAAATATCGAGGTAATCCGCAATTTCAGCAATTTTGTCGGCGTACTCTTGCAGTAACTTTTCGTGTTCCAGACCCGTTAGGCGATGCAATCGCAAATCGAGGATGGCTTGCGCTTGAACGGGCGACAAATGGTATCGCCCCTCTAAAACGCCGTATTGCTCAGGCAATTCATCGGGGCGGCAGGCATCAGCACCCGCTCGCTCGAGCATCGCCATCACATCCCCCGGCAGCCATGACTGGGCCATCAGCCCTTCTCGTGCATCGGCAGAAGTGGGGGAGGATTTGATCAGCTCGATGATGTCATCGATGTTCGTCAACGCAATGGCGAGTCCCTCTAGGACATGCCCTCGCTCCCGCGCCTTTTTCAACAAATACACCGTCCGCCGGGTGACGATTTCTCTCCGATGACGGACAAATGCCTCTATCATTTGCTTTAAATTCAGCACCTTCGGCTCACCGTCCACCAGCGCCACCATGTTGATACCCACGACGGACTGAAGCTGCGTTTGCGCGTAAAGGTTATTCAGCACCACGTCACCGACCTCGCCGCGTCTCAGCTCAATCACAACGCGCAACCCGTCTTTATCAGATTCATCGCGCAGCTCGGTAATCCCCTCGAGCTTCTTTTCCTTGACCAGCTCCGCGATCCGTTCGATCAGGCGGGCTTTATTTAGCTGATAGGGGATCTCATGAATGATGATCGTGTCTTTGCCCTTGGACTCATCCGAAATCACCTCGGCCTTCGCCCGCACATAGATACGGCCGCGGCCTGTGCGATACGCCTGAACAATGCCCGCTCGCCCATTAATTTGCGCACCCGTGGGGAAATCAGGGCCCGGAATAAACTCCATCAGCGCCTCAATACTGATCTCTGGGTCTTGCAGTGTTGCCAGACAACCCGCTACCACCTCCCGTAAGTTGTGTGGGGGGATGTTCGTCGCCATACCAACGGCAATGCCCGAGGAACCATTGACCAGCAAATTAGGAACGCGAGTCGGCAATACCACGGGGATTTGCTCAGTGCCGTCGTAGTTGTCAACAAAATCAACCGTTTCTTTATCAAGATCCGCGAGCAACGCATGCGCGATTTTCGACATGCGAATTTCGGTGTAACGCATCGCAGCGGCAGAATCGCCGTCAATCGATCCGAAATTACCCTGTCCATCGACCAACGTATAACGCAGGGAAAAGTCCTGCGCCATGCGGACAATCGTGTCGTAAACTGCCGAATCGCCATGGGGATGATATTTACCGATCACATCGCCCACGACCCGCGCTGATTTTTTATACGCTTTATTCCAGTCGTTATTGAGCTCGTTCATTGCAAATAAAACGCGGCGGTGGACCGGCTTAAGGCCATCTCGAGCATCGGGCAGTGCCCGCCCAACGATCACGCTCATGGCGTAATCCATATAGGATTGCTTCAGCTCATCTTCGATTTTGACCGGGAGAATTTCCCGAGCCATTTCTTGCGTATTTTCTGCCATTCGGCCTACTCAATTGGGCGAAATAAGAGAGCCAAGAGCGGCCCCCATCCATAAGCGACAGTGTACCTAATAACCAGCTTCAGAGCGAATCGTAAGGGCCTGAGAGACGCCACTGAATCGCCACACATCGGGGTATACTTCCCAGCGGAAAAAGGAGCTCCTATGTCCGACTTTGATACTGTTTTGCACCCTGACCATGTGGTGCCTATTATGCCTCGGCGCCAGGTACTCTCGGACCACAGCGTTGCGTTAAAAGGGGGTCAAATCGCCGCGATTCTGCCTCGGTCAGAGGCGCTACTCATCGATGTTGAGCACACGCCTTTACCGGGCTGCGTACTCATGCCAGGGCTCATCAATTTGCATTGTCATTCTGCTATGTCGCTACTGCGCGGTTATGCGGATGACTTATCGCTCATGACATGGCTGCAAGACTACATATGGCCCACCGAGCGAGAGTTTATCAGCCCGGATTTTGTGCGCGACGGGTCCGACCTCGCCCTCGCCGATTTACTGTTGGGGGGCACCACAACACTCGCAGATCATTATTTCTTCCCCGACGTGACCGCCGCATCCATTGACCGCGCAGGTTTACGAGGACTGCTAACTTTTCCGGTCATTGATGTCGAGACGGGTTGGGCACGCAACGCGGAGGAAGGTATCAATCGAGGGTTAGCATTGCGTGATGACTATCGGGATCACGATCGCATTGATATTGGGTTTGGGCCTCACTCTACCTACATGGTGAAGGAGGAGACGCTGGCCAAAGTTGCCGTGCTAGCCGACGAGCTAGAGGCCTCTGTGCAAATTCACTTACACGAGAGTCGCGAAGAGGTGCTCACTGCGGTGGAGCGCACCGGCGTCCGTCCGGTTGATTTGCTCGAGCGTCTCGGATTACTCGGTCCACGAACACAGTGCGTGCACATGACAGCAATAGGCGAGCAAGACATGGAAACTGTCGCCAAGTATGGCGCCCATGTGGTCCACTGCCCCCGGTCAAACCTCAAGCTTGGTGTAGGCATCTGCCCGGTGCAGCGCCTGCTCGATCTCGGCATTAACGTCGCGCTGGGCACGGATGGTGCGGCCAGTAGTAATCGACTCAGCATGCTGGCAGAAATGCAAACCGCGTCATTGATTGGCAAGACACAGCATGGCGACCCTACAGCGGTCGATGCTTGGACCGCCCTAGAAATGGCGACATTAGCAGGCGCGCGAGCGCTGGGAAAAGAGGACACGCTGGGCAGCATAGAACCGGGCAAAGTGGCGGACCTCATTGCCATTAATGTCTCTGCGTTACCACTCTCACCCAACCATAACCTCGCCTCCAGTCTGGTGTATGCCACCAGTGGCCAGGAGGTGTCCTGGAGCTGGGTTGCTGGTAAACCCCTCCTGCAAGACGGCCGCCTGCTAACACTCGACTACACTGACCTGATGACGCGAGCCGAGCGATGGTCTCAACAACTCGGCGCCTTTCGCAAGACACTGGAGTCTTAGCCTTATGTCCACCCCTGAAAATGTTGATTACGACGAAATTGCTAAATTCGAAAAACTGGCGTCACGTTGGTGGGATCCCAATAGTGAATTCAAACCATTGCATGACATCAACCCTTTGCGCGCAGGCTGGATTGATGAACGAGCGGATGTAAAAGGTAAAACCTTATTGGATGTCGGCTGCGGCGGCGGCCTGCTGTGCGAAGCGCTGGCACACCGGGGCGCCTCTGTGACCGGCATCGATATGGGTGAGGCGCCCTTATCCGTTGCGCGCTTACACCAGTTAGAGAGCGGCGTTGACGTCACTTATCAACTCAGCACTGCAGAGGCGTTGGCTGAAGCGCGCGAGGGGGACTTTGACGTGGTGACCTGCCTAGAAATGCTAGAACACGTGCCTGATCCCTCGACCGTCATACAAGCCTGCGCGGACTTGTGTCGATCCGGTGGCGATTTATTTTTTTCGACGATTAATCGAAATCCGAAAGCGTTCCTGTTTGCCATTGTGGGCGCGGAATATGTACTGAACCTGCTCCCCAAAGGCACTCACGAATACGCGAAGTTTATTAAGCCCTCAGAGTTAGCGGGTTGGATACGAGCAGCCGGATTGGATATGCAGGAGATGGTGGGTATGACCTACAATCCGATCACGCAGCACTATCGCCTCACCCCCGACGATGTCTCAGTGAATTATCTGATTCGAGCACGTAAACCGTGAGCGGTCATGTGCCACTCGCGGTACTGTTTGACCTTGATGGCACCTTGATCGATACCGCGCCTGAATTTGTGGCCATTGGCTTGCGGCTCAGGCAAGCAGCGGGTTTACCCGCCGTCGCACCCGAAGCCATTCGCAGCAGGGTGTCAGACGGCGCCATTGGAATGGTGGCTGCGGCACTGGAGATCGAGACTGCCGACCCCACCTTTGAGCAGTGGCGCCAACGGTTTTTAACCGACTACGAAAAAGGATTGGGTCAACACAGCGAACCCTATCCGGGCCTTCGCGCACTGGTGTCAGCGCTGGGGGTAAGCGGCATAAAGTGGGGTGTCGTGACGAATAAACTGTCGCGCTTTGCGCACCCACTGATGGAAAAAATGGACTTCAATCCACCCGCTGATATCGTCATCACGCCGGATGATGTGAGTCACCCTAAACCCCATCCCGAATCACTCATACTGGCTTGCAAGCGACTCAACTGCCCACCCGATCGCAGCGTATTCGTCGGTGATCATCGTCGCGACATTGAGGCTGGTAAGGCGGCTGGCTGCGCTACTATCGCCGCCGCTTACGGCTATCTTGCCGATGGGGAAACGGCAACAGCGTGGGAAGCCGATGCCATTGCACATAGCAGCCTAGCGCTATCACAGATGATTGAGAACCAACTGCAATGAGCTTTTTACCCCATCAATGGCAACCCTCTGATACTGAGCTTGCTAACAAAACCGTATTGATCACCGGAGCCGGTGCTGGGATCGGTCGTGCTGTTGCGCTGGCCTGCGCGAAAGTCGGCGCCGAAGTGCTGCTATTAGGTCGCAATGAAGCGGGACTTGAAGCCGTCTACGATGACATCCTGAGCGCAGGGGGCCGCGAAGCCGGCATCATTCCACTTGACCTCAATACCACTGACGCCGCCCGCTACGAGGCCCTCGCTGAGCAATTGACAGAAGCGAACATCACTTTAGACGGGCTGGTTCATAATGCGAGTGTGCTGGGGGAGCGCCGATTATTAGCACAGACCTCACCGGCAAGTTGGCAAGAAGTCATGCAGGTCAATGTCTCATCGACTTTTTTGCTCACGCGCGCGCTGATGCCGTTGCTGACGCACGCCGCACCCTCCTCCATTATTCTGACCAGTTCTGGAGTCGGGCGGCGGGGTAAAGCCTATTGGGGCGCCTATGCGGTATCGAAGTTTGCTATCGAGGGGTATATGCAGGTGCTGGCAGATGAGTTGAAAGCGACCAGCCAGATCCGAGTGAATAGCCTGAATCCGGGAGCCGTCAATACCAAGATGCGACGGATGGCGTATCCGGGAGAACAACCTGACACCAACCCGTCTCCCGACGCGCTCACTGCTTACTGGGTTTATTTGCTCAGCGACGCCAGTCAACCGTTACATGGCGAGACGTTGAGTGCGCAGGACTAATTAGTGTTCCCAGCGACCCCGCCTGCCTGTCAGTCGTTTGCCCTTGCCCGAAAACCGGTCACGCCGTTCTTGTTCTTTTTTGGTGACACTCGCCACGTCCCGGGTAGGCACTCCCGCCATCGCATAAATCACGTCGACGTCGCGTTGCGGCAGCTCTAAAGATTGCCCTTTTTTTAATTTTGAGGGCAGGAAGACTTCGCCGTAGCGCACACGCTTTAGGCGAGAAACGGTCGTCCCTTGGGATTCCCACAGTCGTCTAACTTCGCGATTTCTGCCCGCCATCAGTACGACGTAGAAGAACCGATTGATCCCATCACCCCCGCCTTCCTGAATGTCTGTGAAACGTGCGGGACCGTCGTCGAGCTCTACCCCACTTTTTAACCGCTCCAACATTGGTTCGTCCACCTTGCCCATTACCCGCACCAAATACTCGCGTTCAATCGAGCTCGATGGGTGCATGAGCGCATTGGCTAAGCCTCCATCAGTGGTGAACAACAACACCCCCGATGTATTGAAATCTAGTCGGCCTACCGAAATCCACCGCCCGCTTTGAAGACGCGGCAGACTGTCGAAGACGGTCTTGCGACTCTCAGGATCACTGCGAGAACAGACCTCTCTCTCTGGCTTATGGTAGAGCAACACACGGACCTGATCCGCTGGCTCTCGGGCAATGAGTTTGTCATCTAAGCGAACCGTCTGCTCTGCCGTGACGCGATCGCCCAGTGTCGCGACCTTGCCGTCTAACTTCAGGCGACCCTGTTCGATCCATTGCTCCATCTTTCGGCGCGAGCCAAAACCCAGATTCGCGAGAACCTTGTGAAGCTTTTCACCTTTATCTGCGGCGGGTATCGCCGCAGCGTTAGGACGCTTCGGGGGCTGCTTCGGGCGCTGCTTCGCCATCGCCTACCGTCTCCAGTTCATCGGCAGCACCATCAGTCTGGGTGCCTGAGGTCTCAAATGACTTCTCATCATGCGGGACGTCATCATGCGGGACGTCATCATGCGGGACGTCATCATGTGGGACGTCATCATGTGGAACGTCATCATTCGGTAGATCACCATGTGGGAGGTCGTCATTTGAAAGGCTATCGTCTGGTACCTGGGGCAATTCCAAACCCAACTCACCTGACAAATTGTCGAGCTCCTTAATTTCGGCCAACGGCGGTAGTTGGTCCAGCGACTTTAAATTGAAATAATCAAGAAACTGCCGCGTAGTGGCATACATTGCAGGTCTACCGGGGACATCCCGATGACCTACGACGCGCACCCATTCTCGCTCTAGCAGCGTCTTAACGATGTTCGTGCTGACCGCGACGCCGCGAATTTCCTCGATTTCACCGCGGGTTATGGGCTGACGATACGCAATGAGCGACAAGGTCTCCATTAATGCACGTGAATATCGCGCGGGGCGCTCTTGCCATAACCGGGCGACCCAATCTGACAAGTTTTGGCGGACCTGAAATCGATAACCAGACGCGACTTGAACCAGCTCATAACCGCGGTCCTCACAGCGCTCGCCAACAATCTTAATCGCACTCCGCAACTCATCGGTGGACGGCCGCTCATCTTCTTCGAACAAAATGGCCATGCGTTGCAGAGACAGGGGCTCCCCTGCCGCGAGCAAAGCACCCTCGAGAATTTGCACCAAACCCGCTTCCATGTTCACTCCGATTTGACCTTGATATGGATTGGACCGAATCCCTCTGTTTGGACTAGTTCAATCAGGGATTCCTTCATCAACTCCATCAGCGCTAAGAACGTGACGACGACGCCCAGGCGTCCCTCTTCGGGTCGAAACAGCGTCACAAAGGGGACGAATCCATCGCCCTTAAGCGTCTCTAGAACCTGCGACATCCGCTCACGCGTCGACAAAGATTCTCGCTGAATCTGGTGGCTCTGATACATCTCAGCGCGACGCAATACCTCACTCAGCGCCAGCAGCACTTCGCGCATATCGACCTCGGGCAGCGGACGCTCCGATCGAATATCAGGTGGGGCGGCAGAGGCCTGCCACAGCTCGCGCTCTAAACGAGGTAGCGCCTCAAGATCTTCCGCTGCTTGCTTGAAGCGCTCATATTCTTGCAAACGACGAACCAGATTGGCGCGCGGATCTTCCTCGTCTTCTTCATTTTCAGTGGCTCTGGGCAACAGCATGCGTGATTTAATCTCAGCAAGCATCGCCGCCATCAACAGGTACTCAGCTGCCAGCTCGAACTGCATGGCATCCATCAGTTCAACATAACGCATGTACTGCTCGGTGATCTGTGCCACGTCGATATCCAATATATCGAGATTTTGTCGACGAATGAGATAAAGCAACAGATCAAGCGGTCCCTCGAACGCCTCTAAAAACACCTCCAGCGCCTGCGGTGGAATATATAAATCTTTTGGCAGCTCGGTCACTGCCTGTCCTCGCACCATCGCGAAGGGCATTTCGGCTTGCTCTGGGCGAGCGATAACCGGTTCGGGCGCAGCGGCTACCGTCTCATGGGACCCACTTTCCTCCGTGGGATTGGGCGATTGTTCAGGGGATTTCGTCACGGTACGAGTATACCCTCAGGCGACCTCAAAGTCGCTGACATCACCCAATCCGCGTCTGAGAATGACGGGCAACGAGGCGGTCAAATCAATGACGCTGGTTGGTTCTAAACCACAAAATCCGCCATCAATCACCAGATCCACGTCATGCTCAAGCTGCTGACGAATATCATGAGGGTCAGATAGGGGTAGATCACCGCCGGGTAGGGCCAAGGTCGCACTCATCAGAGGCTCGCCGAGCGCATTGAGTAATGCCTGAGGAATCGGATGATCCGGCACTCTTAACCCAATCGTCTTTCGCTTGGGTTGAACCAGCCGTTTGGGGACATCGCGTGTGGCCTCGAGAATAAAGGTAAATGGCCCCGGTGTTGCATGGCGCAGTAATCGATAAACGGCATTATCAACGCGAGCATAGGTACCTAATTCTGAGAGATCGCGACACACCAACGTAAAGTTATGGTCGTCTTGCAAGGCACGAATCCGGCGGATCCGCTCAACCGCACGCTTATTCCCCAGTTGGCAGCCCAGCGCGTAGGCCGAGTCTGTAGGGTAAACCACAACCCCTCCCCCCTGAATGATCGCCACCGCCTGATTGATAAGGCGCACCTGCGGCGTCTCGGGATGAATCGCAAAAAACTGGCTCATATCGCTGCCTCGTGCGCATGGGGGGGCGCTGTCCGCACAGCGCTTGTACTCCGTCGCGCGCTCCAGATACCGCTATCAACAACGTGCCCTATGGCGAGCGCATTTCCGGTGGCGTTAACGTTATCTATAGTCTTTCCCAAACGCCCATACCCTCCGGCATCTCTGCGATGCTCACGCCTAAACCCGCCCCATAAGGCGAGTCACGATGAAAATCTGAACCAACAGAGACACGCAAGTTGCGGTCAGAAGCCAGCCGCCACAACTGCTCTACGTCACCCGCCTTGGGCCGCCCATTAATCACCTCAATGGCATCCCCTCCTGCTTCACAAAACGCATCGGCCAGGGCGCGTAGGCGCGTCGCTGTCATGCGGTAATGTAGTGGGTGAGCCAGCACCGCCACTCCCCCAGACCGAGTGATCACCTCAACGGTATCCTGAAGACTCGGCCACAAGATAGAAATATCTCCCGGCTTACCGCTGCCGAGAAATCGTTTAAATGCTTCCTGCTCACTGGCCACGTGCCCTGCTGACACCATCCAACTCGCGAAGTGTGGGCGACCAATTTGCGCTCCTGCTGCAACCGTCAACGCACCCTCGAGCGCTCCCTGCATACCTGCGCGTTCAAGACGATGAGCAATACGCTCGGCACGGTCTTTACGTGCAGCATCCAACACCACAAGGTGCGCTTTCATATCGGTTGCCTGCACCTGAAAACCCAACCCCACAACATGAATGCCGACTCGGCCCCATTGGCACGATAGCTCCACACCACTGATCAGATCTAAGCCGGGCGGGCTCTCCTGATAAACGCTAAGATAACCTCTCACCGTATCGTGATCCGTCAGCGCGAGACGGCTGACGCCTTCTTTTGCTGCTCGCTCGATGAGATCCGAAGCAGAGAGCGCACCATCAGAAGCGGCACTATGTGTGTGGAAGTCTATCAAGGCAATCTCTACACTGCGCTCAAACCAGGTGGCAATCCGCCCGTGAGCTGAGAAGGGGAGCGGGATTGTCTAACATTGCAACGGCGAAGGCGAGCGTTAGCACGCTGAATCAGACGAGTACATGAAACAAATCTTAGAATTCCTGCCCATAGTGCTATTTTTTGGCGCGTACCAGATGGATGGCGAGACGCTGACAGTGGGGGCTTGGTCGCATACCTTCGACGGTCTTTTCAGCGCCACTGCGGTCTTGATGATCGCCACCACCGCGGTCTGGCTAATCATGCTGACCATCACGCAACGAAACGATAAGCGGCTCATGTGGATGATGGTGGCAGTCGTCGTTTTTGGAACGGCAACCTTAGTGCTGCGGGATCAGCGATTCATTCAATGGAAACCGACGGTCTTTAATTGGGTGATGGCCGCGCTATTTTTCGGCTCACAGTTTGTGGGTGAAAAAACCTTGATGGAGCGACTGCTAAGTCAACAGCTGATCCTCAGTGAGGTTATCTGGAAGCGCGTTAATGCGCTGTGGGTGACAAACTTTGTCACCGTTGGGGCACTCAACCTGTACGTCGCCTACCAATATGAAGAAGCATTTTGGGTATCCTACAAATTGTATTCCAGTATTGGTTTCATATTGCTGATGATGTTGCTCACGGTAATGATCGTGGCACCTCATTTGAAATCGGAAGACCAAGATATTGACCCGACACGAGATTCGCCATGACACTACTCACTATTGCTCGACGTGCAACCGTCATGCTGCCACTCCTATCATGCTGTTGGGCAACCACGATCGCAGCTCAAGAGACGCAATACATCAGCGATATGGTGTTGGTTCCAGTCCGCAGCGGGCCGGGATCTGACTACCGCATCATCAATCGAGGGTTACCCTCTGGCACAGTCCTAATCGTTTACGGGCAGAGCGATGATGATGAGTGGATTGATGTGGAAAGCCCGGGGGGCACTCGGGGATGGATACGCGCACAGTATCTGCAGGTGGATCCGCCTGCGGCGCTGCTCATCAACGACCTCCGACTAGAGCTGGAACAATTTCGAGGCGAGCGAGATCGATTGGTGAATCAACTCGACGCCAGCTCATCTGAAGCAGACAAAGCAGGTAGCATGGTCGATCAGCTTGAGCGCGAACTCGACACGACTCGCGATGAACTCACTGAAATAAAACGTGTCTCATCGGCAGCGATCGAGCTAGATCTGATGAATCAGCAACTGGTCGCGGAATTAGAGTCGGAAAGATCCGAAGCGGATTTGCTGCGCTTGGAAAATGTGCGCTTACGAGAACGTATTACCAATAATCAAATGCTAGATGGTGCTTTAGCCGTCCTACTCGGGGTCATTTTGGCCGTGATTGCTCCACGACTATGGCCCAGAAAAAAACGACAAGACGGTTGGTCTTAATCAAGGAGAACACTATGAATTCATACCTTACTCGCCTGCGCTCACTGTGCGCTCTGCTGGTCGCCGTGTTGCTGAGCATCGGGGCTCTAGCGGTCTTTGCTCAGGAATCGCTAGACGGCAATCCAAAAGTACTCGTGAAAACGACAGACGGTGACATTACTGTGGAGCTGTTTGCAGATAAATCACCGATTACCGTCGAGAATTTTCTTCAGTATGTCGATGATGGCTATTATGACGGCACCGTATTCCACCGGGTCATCAGCAACTTTATGATTCAGGGCGGCGGCTTTACCTCAGCGCTCGAAGAAAAACCGACCCGAGCCCCCATCGCTAATGAATCTCGCAATAAGGTGCACAATACTCGCGGCACGCTTGCTATGGCGCGCACGAATGACCCCAATTCTGCGACGGCTCAGTTCTTTATCAATCAGCGCAGCAACTTACGACTCGATTGGACGCCCAGTAGCGAGGGTTATACCGTCTTCGGCGAGGTGATCGACGGTATGCAAGTCGTCGATATCATCTCACTGTCGGACACGGGTCCGGCGCCTGCTAAGACTGCTGGGGGTGTCACCACTTTTCAAGACGTCCCGGTCAAACCCATTTCGATTTTATCCATTAGCCGCATCACGCCATGACGCAGCTCAGCATCAATCTCAATAAAATCGCGCTGATTCGCAACGCTCGTGATACGAAACATCCTGATCCCTGCGAGTTCGCAGCGAGCGTGATTCGGGCAGGGGCGCACGGCATTACGGTGCATCCCAGACCAGATCAACGCCACATCAGAGCAGAGGATTGCCTCCGGCTAGGCGATATGGGCGGCACCGAACTCAACATTGAAGGCAATCCCTTTGCCGCTGCACAGTCCGCCCCGCGTGCAGGCGTTGCGGATTATCCTGGGTTCTTGGCATTGATTGAACAGATTCGCCCTGAGCAGGTGACGCTAGTGCCCGATGGCGATGATCAACTGACTTCTGA
Source organism: uncultured Luminiphilus sp. (assembly GCA_943789425.1). Taxonomy (GTDB): domain Bacteria; phylum Pseudomonadota; class Gammaproteobacteria; order Pseudomonadales; family Halieaceae; genus Luminiphilus. The sequence continues at coordinate 117,966 of CALSUB010000011.1, read as the reverse complement.
TCACGGCTTTGACATCACTCGTGACGGCGATCGTTTACGCCCTATTGTTGAGCAATTGAAGGGCTGGGGGTGTCGCGTGAGTCTATTTATGGATCCCGATCCCGCGCAAATCAGTCTGGTGCGTGCGCTCGGCGCGGACCGCGTTGAGCTGTACACCGAAACCTACGCTCGCGCCCATGAGTGCGGTGATTACGGACCATCACTCGCGCAATTTCAGGAGGCAGCAGCTGAAGCGACGCTTCACGGCTTAGGGATCAACGCGGGGCACGATCTTAATCTGAGCAACCTCCCTGACTTTCACATTGACGCGTTATTGGAGGTATCGATAGGGCACGCTTTTACCATCGATGCGCTGCGCTACGGTGTGACCGATGCGGTCAGTCGTTACCTGCAGGCTTTGGACGCTGCCGGGCGCCCCTGACGCTCGAGCCCAATTGCCCGTGGATTTTACAGTAGACCCACAGCCGCCTTACCTCGTCCCCCACTCGAAAGAACCCATTCGATTGCTCTACCGGGATGAGCATCTGCTCATTGTCGATAAGCCTACCTTGCTGCTGAGCGTACCCGGGCGACATCCGCTCAATCACGACTGTTTGCTTCACAGACTGGACCGACAATATCCCGGCGTAAGCGCAGTCCATCGCCTTGACCTCGATACCTCTGGCGTGATGGTCGTGCCTCGGACAAAGGCAGCGCTATCGGAACTGGCTCGACAATTCCAATCAAGACAAATCGACAAAACCTACTTTGCTCGCGTTGCGGGCTGCCTATCGCCAGATACGGGCGAGATCACGCTACCCCTGACGCGGGATTGGCCCAACCGGCCAAAGCAAAAGGTGTGTTTCACGAGTGGGAAATCCGCTGTGACTCGATGGCGCGTGGTGGCGAGGGAAGATAAATCGACGGTTGTCGAACTTTTCCCTATCACGGGCCGATCACATCAACTGCGTATTCATTTGAAAGAGATTGGGCATCCGATTTTGGGCTGCGACTTTTATGCGCCGGAGGAGGTCTTGAATGCCTCACCGAGGCTGTTGCTCCACGCGACCAGCATCGCCTTTCGTCACCCGATTTCCGGTCACAAACTCACCGCCCACTCACCACCACGATGCATTTACGCCGGCACATAACAGATCATTTTTAGGAGCGCGCTGGATGCATTACCATACGCCACATCTTGCTGGGGAGAATCGTGTGATTTCCTATAACCAAGCGGATCGAGAAATGGTTGTGGTGGTTAAGCCCAATCACTCTGCGACCTGGCACCAGAATTTATGGCTACTCGCGGCCCTTGCCATACCCTCGCTGGGCGCCGGCATTGGTTTTGCCTTAGCGGGTGCTTGGCCGATTCTGCCGCTGGCGGGCTTAGAGCTAACGGCACTGGGTGGCGCGCTGTACTGGGTGAACTGGAAGCTCGAGTACCGACATGTCATTCATTTAAACGCTGATACGGTGATAATTGATAAGGGCTATTTTGTGCCGAAACGAACCTGGCGTTTTACGCGGGCAGACGCAGCACTGCGCGTGACACCGGAAAGTCACCCCTGGCAGGGACCTGAGCTCTGCGTTCATGACAAAGTATCCGAAACGCCAATCGGAGATTTTCTCAATCGCGAGGAATCTCTTGAGTTACTGGCGGTGCTGAGAAAAGAACTGCCCGTCAGAACCCACAGCAACGCCAGCGCCATAGACGCCTAACTTAATGAGGGACACCGCTATCCAAACACCTGACAGAGCAAAGGTAGGCTTCATTTCACTGGGGTGCCCTAAGGCCTTGGTTGATTCAGAGCGAATCCTCACACAACTCCGTATCGAGGGTTATGACATCACCCCTCAATACGAGGACGCCGGCGTCGTTATTGTGAATACCTGTGGGTTCATTGACGCAGCAAAGGAGGAAAGTTTAGAGACCATCGGAGAAGCGATCAGAGAAAACGGACGGGTCTTAGTCACGGGGTGCATGGGTCGGGGTGATGATGCCGATGCGATTCGGGCAAGGCACCCGAAGGTGCTCGGCATTAGCGGTCCTGCCGCTTACGAAGAGGTGCTCAGTACGGTTCGTGAGGTGCTGCCACAACATCACCAGCCCAACCCTCATCTGGACTTAATACCGGCTCAGGGCGTAAAACTCACGCCCCGCCATTATGCTTATCTTAAGATCAGCGAAGGCTGTAATCATCGTTGTCGCTTCTGCATTATCCCGAGTCTCCGGGGTGACCTAGTGAGTCGACCCATCGGCTCTGTCATGAGTGAGGCAGAGGGTCTTGTACGAGCGGGTGTGCGGGAGTTATTGGTCGTTTCACAGGATACGAGTGCTTACGGGGTCGATCTGAAATACCAAACTGACTTTTGGCATGGGCGTCCGCTGAAAAGTAATTTAGAAAGCCTAGCATCGGCCCTCTCCGAGCTCGGTGTCTGGGTGAGGTTCCACTATGTCTACCCCTACCCACACGTCGACAAATTGATCCCAATGATGGCCGCCGGAAAATTGCTGCCTTATATCGACATGCCGCTTCAACACGGAGCACGCAGTGTTCTTGAGCGGATGAAACGCCCCGCCGCCGCAGAAAAAACCCTCGACCGTATTGCAAAATGGCGGGACATTTGTCCTGACCTCAGCATCCGCTCGACCTTCATTGTGGGTTATCCGGGAGAGACCGAAGAAGAGTTTGAATCGCTCTTGACCTTTATTGATCGTGCTCAATTGGATCGTGTTGGCTGTTTTCAATATTCTCCCGTCAAAGGTGCCGCCGCAAATGAGTTGCCCAACCCCGTGCCCGAGGCGACCAAGGCCGCACGGTGGGAGCGCTTTATGGCATTGCAACAATCGATCAGTGCGGCCAAATTACAGCGGAAAATAGGGTCCACTCAGACCATTTTGATTGATCAGGTCACAGAGGATGGCGCAATCGGCCGTACGTTTGCTGACGCACCTGAGATCGATGGTGTGGTGCATATGCCTGGCATCACCGACTTTACACCGGGCGACTTAGTCGAGGCGGAGATTTCCGCAGCAGATGACTACGATCTCTGGGTGTAACGAGACGGAACAGTAATGAATATTGTCTTGCTTAGACCCGCCGATTGGATCGATGACGAGACCGTTGTGCTCGATGACAGACGTCATCAGCACATTGTGACCGTGCTCAAAAGTCAGCCCGGACAAGTCTTAAGAGTGGGTGCGCTGGGCGGGCTGCGTGGGAGTGGCACTATTTTAGCGATCGATGACAAAACGGTTCGGATCCATGTGCACTTAACACTGGCTGCGCTGCAGCGACATCCATTCGATCTAATCCTAGCGTTGCCCCGCCCAAAAATGCTCCGTCGTGTCTTTCGCACCGCCAGCGAAATGGGCGTCGCGCACTTGCACCTGATTCACAGCGCCCGTGTCGAAAAAAGTTACTGGCAGAGTCCCCTGCTGAAACCCGATCGCATCGCCGCGGCACTGGAGGCTGGACTCGAGCGCGCTGGAGACACCCTGTTACCCGAGGTCCACCTGCATCGGCGATTTAGGCCCTTTGTCGAGGATATCCTGCCCACTCTCGCGCAAAACCACCCGTGTTGGATAGCAGACCGCAACGCGACTCAGGCGCTACGAGATGAAGCGAGGGCAGGCTTGGTGCTGTTGGGTCCCGAGGGCGGTTTTATCCCTTTTGAAATTGAGCTTGCCGAATCTGTTGGCGCCAGGCGCCGACACCTAGGTGAGCGTACGCTGAGCGTCGACACCGCCGTCGCTGCAGCCCTCGCGCAAGCACTACCGCTCCCAGTCAGCTAAACGACCGTCTCATCTGTTGCGGCCACACCGACCCCGACTGCACAGCTAACGCCCGTTCCACCCATACCGCAATAGCCGGCGGGATTTTTGTGGAGATATTGCTGGTGATAATCTTCGGCAAAAAAGAACAGCGGCGCCTCACAAATTTCGGTCGTGATCTCGCTGTGACCTGCCTCACTCAGCGCTACCTGATAACTTTGTTGGCTAGTCAAAGCCGCTGATTTTTGGGATTCAGTCGAATAATAAATACCCGACCGGTATTGAGTACCCCAATCATTTCCCTGACGCATACCCTGCGTCGGGTTATGGTTTTCCCAAAAAATAGTCAGCAGGTCTTCGTAAGTCATCACTGCAGGATCAAAAATAATCCGTACGACTTCGTTATGCCCGGTCCCACCCGAGCAGACCTCCTGATAGGTTGGGTTGGGCGTCAGCCCGCCGGCATAGCCCACGGCCGTAGTGTAAACCCCCGGCTGACGCCAAAAGAGTCTCTCCACGCCCCAAAAACACCCCATACCGAACATCGCCTCTGCCAAACCCACTGGGTAGGGTGGCTGCAATGGCACAGCCAACACCGCGTGGCTTTGGGCCACAGGCATGAGTGTGGCCCTGCCTGGGAGAGCAGTGGCTGCGTCAGGCAGCGCGTGTTTACGTCGTAATTCCATCCATTTCACCCTTTTACCTCTCACATTTGCGGCAACATTCGCTTGCTCAGGCAATCTTGCTTAATTTTTGTCATAATAGCGGGCTATTTTAGCAACTGACAGTAAATCCCGTCTCCGGAATGAAGCAGATTAAGACCTCGCTGCAGGCACCAGTAAGGTGCACAAAAAGGGGACGGGGGGAAATAAAATGAAAACAGAGACAACTCACAACACCTTCAACGCGGAAGACTTTTCAAGCCGAAAACTACTGGATTTGGTAGACGAAGCGCCCAGTAAGGGGCGACACGCGCTCGGCCGAGACGCACTGCAGGCCGTCATCTCCGAACTGGCCAGCCGGCGGCATTATCTTCAAGAATTGCGCGATCGCGGTCTGCTAGCGCCGCGTTCTTCTCGTTAGGCACGTCGCATTTCCAAGGAGATCGGCCAGCCAAAAACTCAGGAAATTACCCGCTTTCTGAGTAAAACGCGTGCGATCAAGGCGATTACTGCTCGACAAAGTCGCATCATTTTTGCACTCGACGCCACAGCCAGCCGAGAGCCCACATGGGATCAGGCGCGTCGATTACACAGTGAGTTATTCTCGGCCGCGTTGAACGAGCAGACATTGGCGATACAGCTTTGTTACTACCGAGGCCTAGGCGAATTCTTTGCTAGTCCTTGGCTGACGCAAGCCGGAGCATTGCTCGATCAAATGAGTTGCGTCACCTGCGAACCGGGGGCCACTCAAATTGGCCGGGTACTCCACCACGCCCTTGAGGCACACTCAGCCTCCCAGCCGTTACGAGCTGTAATCCTGGTCGGTGACGCCTGCGAGGAATCGCCAGCGACTTTGGCCTCCTTAGCGGGGCAATGCGCCATCAAAAAAATACCCCTCTTTCTCTTTCAGGAAGGGCGCGACGCACACACTCGGGCCATCTTCGAACAGCTGGCACAATTAAGTCACGGAGCCTATGCGCCCTTTGATGCAAGCAGTGCTGATCAACTCCGCACCTTACTGGCTGCCGTGAGCCGATTTGCCCAAGGCGGTGTCGCGGCGCTGCGCCGATCGAACACGCGCGGCGATCGAACACTGCTGTGCCAACTCGAAAAAACGCCATAACGAGCCACCAAAACGGATAGAATTACAGCGGCTCACACGTTCATCATAGGAGGCATAACCACCGTGCCAAGAGTTATTCTGCTACTCGTCATTGTCTTCACGCTGGTCGTATTAGTGCGGCGTGCACAACAGCAACCCCCGCACAAAAGACGTGGCGCCTATTTACAAATCATCCTCGGTAGCGCCGTGATTGGTGTCATTATCCTGACGTTGATGGGCAAAATGCATTGGGTTGGCGCTGCGTTGACCGGTCTGTTGGTGGCGGCTCGGCAGATGCTGCCTGTCTTGGTGCGACTGCTCCCCGCGCTGGGTAGCTTGCGCACATCTGGCGCCAGATCATCGAGTAAGCAATCCGAAGTGACATCACGCATCATCAAAATGACACTCGATCACGACAGCGGCGACCTTAGTGGCGTCGTATTGGAGAGTCACTTCAAGGGGTGGCTCTTGAATGAGCTAAATCGGCAACAACTCGATGAACTGCTGAACTACTGCCAGCATGAAGACACGGACTCTGCACAGCTACTGGCTAGCTACCTCGAACAGCGCTTTCCGGATGATGCGCAAGACAGCGAAGAGACTGACCCGGGAGGAGAAAACGGTCCCGCTCCATCGAGTCGTGCGGAGGCCCTCGCGGTCCTAGGATTGCAGGATGATGCGACCGAAGAGGACATCGTTGCGGCGCACAGAGCACTGATACAAAAGTGTCACCCCGATCGAGGCGGCAACGACTATTTGGCCGCAAAAATTAATCAAGCGAAAGATCAGCTACTCAGCTGATAGGAAGACTGCACAACCGCGACGGGCACTCGGTAATTCCTTCGCTGACGCGGTTGCACTAGTTGGTTGCACTGAAATGATTTCACCGAGATGATGCCACTGATCTAAGGATCGAGACTGTTTGGCTCGGCGGATTGATTACACTATTTGCTCGGACTGTTTCTTAGGCACCATTTGATAACACATTTTTATGCATGACAGTTTGGAGACACGCTAATGAGCGGTGCATTTGTTATTCGCAATCAATTGGGACATTACTGGAGCAAGCCAGGCGATTGGATATTGGGTGACCGCTCAGCACAGGTGGCCTTTTGGGAACACCGTGACGAAGCGGTCAACATGCTATTTGAACTTAGCTCTAAAGATACGGCGCTCCGTGGCGATGTTGTGCTGTGTGGCATCACCAATAACAAACCCACGGACTTAGAGATCAGCGCGCATCCCACGCCAGTAGCAGCTGCGCAAAGCCCAGAGGAAACGCTTGAAAGCGAAGCAAATGACCCCACCTATGAATGACAGCCTGCCATCGCACTGCAAGGAGCGCACCGGATGAGAATTCTGCTGTTTTTAGCGACGAACATCGCCGTCTTAGTGTTAGTTAGCCTCATTTTTAATCTACTGGGTTTAGAGGGTATTTTGGCGAACAACGGGGTTGACTTGAATCTCAGCAGTCTCCTGATTTTTTGTGCCCTGTTTGGTTTTAGCGGGTCTTTTATTTCGCTGTTACTGTCCAAGTGGATGGCAAAAAGAAGCGCCGGTGTGCAGATCATCACATCGGCTCAGTCTCGCGATGAGCAGTGGTTGCTCGAGACGGTGCAGTCACTTGCCAAAGAGGCCGGTATCGGGATGCCCGAAGTCGGTATCTTTCCATCTGATGCGTCCAACGCCTTTGCCACTGGATGGAATCGCAATAACGCGCTCGTTGCCGTCAGCACAGGCTTGCTGCGACGTTTCGAACAATCCGAGGCACGAGCGGTGCTAGCACATGAAATCGGACACGTTGCCAACGGCGACATGATCACACTCACGTTGCTACAAGGAATCGTAAATACCTTTGTCATGTTTTTTGCCCGCATCATTGGCCACACCGTCGATCGCGTGATTTTCAAAACGCAACGGGGTTACGGTTTCGGCTATTACATTGTCACCATTGTGGCGGAAATTATTTTGGGCATTCTCGCCAGCACCATCGTGATGTGGTTCTCGCGCTTTAGAGAATATCGAGCTGATGAAGCAGGCGCTCAGTTGGCGGGCAGCACTCATATGATCGCCGCATTACAGCGCCTCAAAGCAGAACAGGGGCTGCCCCAAGATCTGCCGGGTGAGATGACCGCATTCGGTATTCGCTCAGCGAAAGGCACAGGTCTAGCGGCACTACTCAGATCGCACCCGCCTTTAGACGACCGAATTCTTGCGTTGCAGCGTCAATGAGTGCCATGACTTGGGTCATCACCACATTCCTATGCGGCGTTATCGGTGCATTCTCGCCATCCTCGAATGCGGACGAGACCATCAACTATCTCAGCTTCGCCACGGAGGACGAGGCCAACACCACTGAAGTCTTTCAGCGGGCGAGTCCTGCTGTGGTTTTTGTGACGTCGAGTGAGCTTCGGCGTCAACGCTTCTCCCGCAATATTATGGAAATTCCCCGAGGGGCCGGATCGGGATTTATTTGGGACGCGGCTGCCGGTCTTATCGTCACCAACTATCACGTCGTCGCCGGTGCAGATCGACTGGCCATTACACTACGCAATGAGCAACAGTATGCGGCAGAAGTAGTGGGTCTTGCGCCGGAGCGAGATCTCGCTGTGTTACGAATGATAACGCCACCCGACGGACTCACGTCGTTGCCATTGGGGGATTCATCAGAGCTCTCTGTAGGCCGCAAGGTGATGGCGATTGGCAATCCCTTTGGGTTGGACACCACACTGACAGTTGGCGTCGTCAGCGCTCTAGATCGGGAAATTCAATCTCCAAGTAACCGCGTTATTCGCGGGGTGATTCAAACAGATGCCGCTATCAACCCAGGCAATTCAGGGGGCCCACTGCTGAATTCGCTTGGGCAGCTGATCGGCGTCAATACTGCCATCTATTCTCCCAGTGGCGGGAGTGCCGGCATCGGCTTTGCGATTCCGGTCAATACCGTGACCGAAGTGGTGCCACAGCTGATTGCCTACGGAAAAATCATGCGGCCCGTATTAGGCGTCGAGTTAGCGTCTGACCGCTGGCTCCGACAATTTCGCGTTGAAGGCGTGCCCATTGTGAGAACCTATCGTGGGTTCCCCGCCGAAAGCGTCGGCATGATTGGTGCACGCAGAGGCGATCGAGGTGAAATCATACTCGGAGACGTCATCACCCATATCGAGGGAAAACCCGTTACCAGTAACGATGAGTTTCTGACGGCAATGGAACAGCATCGCGTCGGGGACACCATTGCGGTCACGACCCTCCGCTTTGGCGAACAAAAGCGCTTTAGCATCGAGCTATCAAACGCGCAATAACCCGCCGCTAAGGCTTGTAGCGCGCAGGCCAGCTGGTGGGATCGATCGACTCTTGCGGCAGTGAATCACAGTGAAACTGGGGCGACTTACCCGCCGCCAATTGCTGCTCGTAATCTTTGAGTAAGTGCATCGCGATTGGGTAAAGAGCCCACAGTGCCAGTAAATTCGTCAGCGCCAACAGCGCCATGGTCAGATCGGCAAACCCGAAGACAGTGCCGAGATCTTGCACCGACGCCCAACCGATCATCACTAAAATACACAGTCGAAATACGGTGACTGCATGGCGCCCCAAACGATCGAAATAAGCAATGCTGTTTTCACCCAGAAAACTATTGTAAGCAATCGTCGTCGTCGCAAATAACACCAGCGCAATACTCACCAACGCTTCGCCCACAGGTCCCACGTGCTCGGCGACCGCCATCTGGGTCATAGCCACACCGGCCACCGCTTGACCTTCTGACGCGAAGCTAGATGACATCATGATGATGAGCGCTGTGGCGGTGCACAGCACAATCGTATCGATAAACACACTCAAAGACTGAACCAACCCTTGAGAGATCGGATGTGGCACATCGGCTGCTGCCGCCACATTAGGCACCGTGCCGAGCCCCGCTTCATTTGAAAATAGTCCTCTTCGTGCGCCTTGCGTAATAGCTGCCGCCATCCCCCCTCCAAAGGCCTGTTCCAGACCAAAGGCAGACGAAAAAATGAGCCGTAGCGCCTCGGGAATCTCTGAAAAGTTCATGACCAACACCACGATAGCGAGGGACAAATACCCCACCACCATAAAGGGCACCACGACCTCAGAAACTCGGGCTAATCGACGAATCCCGCCAAAAAGAATCACCGCCATCACCAGCGTCATCACCGAACCGCTCACATGAACTGGCACCCCAAACGCAGACTCAATGGAGGTCGTCACGACGTAGCTCTGCACCGCGTTGAAGCCAAAGCCGACGGTAAAGAGCAGCAACAGGCTATAAATCACGGGTAATACCTTCCAACCTAGGCCGTAACGCATCACGTAAGCGGGCCCACCTCGGAACGTTTTGTCTGCTTCACGGCGCTTATACAGCTGAGAGAGCGCACACTCAAAGAGACTCGTGGCCATACCCAGTAACGCAATCAGCCACATCCAGAACAAGGCGCCCGGGCCACCCAGGGTGATCGCTACGGCAACACCCGCAATATTGCCGCCACCCACTCTCCCCGCCACACTGACAGCAAGCGCTTGCAAGCTCGAAATACCGCGCTCGCTGCCTTGCCATTCGATGGAAGAAAATACCGCTAGAGTGCGTTTAAACAGTCTCAGCTGGACGCCCCGCGAACCCAGCGTAAAGCGCACGCCAATCGCGAGTAACACACCAATCAAAATATAAGACCAAAGCCAGTCTGTCGCCGTCATCAACATGGTAATCAGACCAAGCCAGAAATCAGAATAATAGCAACCGCAGGCACCGCAACGAAGCGCGTTAACCACCGCCAAACGCCATACCATCTGGCGTCGTCAGCCAACTCATTCTCGCTGTGCTCGCGGTGCATAAACCACCCCGTAAATAAGGCCACTAATAAGCCCGCGAATGGCAGCAATAATTTATCGTAAAGCGCTTCCGTGAGCTCATTAAAATTCAAGCCCATCAGCCGATAATTTTCCCATACGTTGTAGCTCAGCACTGAAATCACACTGAGGGTGGTCACGGACCCCACTACCAGCAGCGCGCTTTGTTGACGCGAGACGGCCAATCTCTCTTTAGTCCAGCTGGTCACGCTTTCCAACAGCCCAACCATTGAGGTCACACCCGCTACCGCTAACATGATGAAGAAGAGAACAGCAAAAATGGCTCCCCCCGGCATTTGCGCAAAAGCGACCGGCAGTGTCTGAAAGATCAAACCAGGACCACTGGCCATATCAAGACCGAAATGAAATACCGCTGGAAAGACCACAAATCCCGCTAGCAACGCGATGAGCGTATCTGCCATGACGATGGTCGCGGCACCCCGCGCGATAGAAAAATCTTGAGGCAAGTAAGCTCCGTAAGTCATCATCCCCCCCATGCCCACACCGATGGAAAAAAAAGCTTGTCCGATTGCAGCGAGGAAAGTCGCACCCGTCACTTTGCTAAAATCAGGTGTGAACAGCCATTCCAAGGTTTCGACAAATCCTCCGGCAAAATAGTTGTAAATACTCAAGCCAACTAGCAGCGTAAACATCAGCGGCATCATGACCGTCACGGCACGCTCAATGCCTGAGGTGACGCCCGCGTAGATGATAGAACCCACGATGACATTGCCCATCAGGGTCCACAACATCATCGATTGATTATCCGTTAGCAGACCTGTAAAGGTCGCTTCGGCAATACCGGCATCAAAACCCGCAAACCCCGCCGACAGCGCACGCGCAAGGTACCAGAGCACCCAGCCCACAACCACGGCGTAGGTGATAGCGATCGTGTAAGCCGTTGCCACGCCCATGCCACCCACTATGCTCCAGCCTTTGCCGCGACCAGACTCCGCCGCCACGACCGCCATGGACCGAGGAGGGCTGCCGCCGCCACGTCGACCGACCAGCAATTCTGCCATCAAACATGGAATCCCAATCGCCAGCGCGCACAAAAGGTAAATCACCACAAAGGCGCTACCACCGTTTTCCCCTGTCACGTAAGGGAATCGCCAGATATTACCGAGACCGACGGCAAAACCCACTGACGCCATCACAAACGCAAAGCGGCTGGACCACATCGTATTGCCTGCTGCTACCATCTAAAGGACTCCTGAATACGCTGATTCACTCAACGGTGCGTTACGGCATACCAATAAACTCTTCGCCATGACGGCACCCCTCAGCGACGTCGCCGACAAAGACACCCTGCACGATCGAGAGGAGACTACGTCATCCCACTACCAACGCATAGCGTTAACCTCAGTACTGCCCCGTCAATGACACACTGAATCCGTCTTGAGTGGGGGTCGCTATCATCGACATCGCCTTACGAAAGGCGTCATCGCGCGCCACCGGCCCCGTCGCCTCGACTGCGATCTGATAATCCGCCGCTGTGGCAGATACATTTCCCGACAGCTCCAACGAACCGGCAATCGTTTTAAGCGCCCCTACCGTCCCCACACCCGCGGTATCAGCGCTGGAAAAGTCGATTTGATAATCGCCAAGTGGCAGATTACCCGAGCGTGCCGTCCATGCGCCTCTTAGCAAGTGCACAACACCTTCAGCGTCCACAATATGACCCTCATTGATCACAATCTGCGCAAACTCTCCAGACAAGACACCCCCTAAGTAAAGCGGAACAAACGCCTTGAATAATTGCGTATTGACGGTGAATGCAGCGTCTTGGAGTACGATCGATCCGCCTAGCCGATAACCCAATTGTGCGCGCAGCGCCTGCTGCCCCCAAACGCTCGATAGCGATAGCGGTGCCCCCACCAGTATTCGCCAAGGTTGGAGGCGCCATTGCACTCGACCAAGCATCAGTGGCTGCTCGTCGATCTCGACCCACGCCCTTGCCGAACGCCCAGACCAAATCGTTCCCGATACACCGGTCAACGTCACGCTGTCAGGCAAGACACGCGATATGGCGCGCGCTGGAATTTGTGATAGCAGTAATGTCACAAAAACAAAAACGGCCAAGATACGCCAGTGTCGTGTTATCCAATTCATCGATCAGGTGCCCGAGACTCTTAGCGTCGCGTTAACTCCACCATTATTGCCCGCGCTGCTAATAGAACCATCAACCACAACCAACCCAGATGAGCCCTCGATTTGCTCGAGAAATTGCAGCAACCCGTCGAAGGCTATCCCCTCAAATCGTATCTGCACCTCTCCTCGACTATTAGGCTGAAGACGCTTTACGGGCAACCCCAAGGTCTCACTCAACTGACTGAGTGTCCGGGTTAAGTTGACCTGTACGCCCCCACCGTCGGCTCGCAGCGCCGCCAACTGCTCAACCTTCAGATCAATCCGGGATAACGTCGAGGCTAGCGCTTCATTGCCTGCCGTTAAACGCTGCCGCCGTCCATCAAGCTCGACGAAGATCACTTGTATAAACACCCACACGCTTAATACGGCGGCCAATATCATTAGAGCCATCTGATCTCTCACAACGAGTGATTGAAACCATTGCCGTATCACGGTGTCTGCACCCGCAGACGCGCCACTACGCCGTCGCTGCGAGCGTTAGAATTTTCTAACTGGGCACTGAACGACTGTGCTTTCAACTGCTCACGCACCTGCTCAACCGACTCGAAATTTGGCGCCGACAAACTCAATCTCAGATCACCTTTGCCGCTGTAATTAAGTGCCGTCAATTGAATACCGTCGACCTGCTGAATAGCGGTGAGCAACCCGACGATGATAGGCGTGAAAGCCCGTCTTTGCGTGTTAGCGCCAAATTCTCCCAACTGTCTGTTGAGCTGCTTTTCAACATCAACGACTGCACCCCGTGGATTAACCCGACGATAACTCGTTTGAATCGCCTGACGAAGTTCGAGGTCTTCTGCTTTGAGCATCTGATAATCTGCGACTGACAACCCTGTTTTTAAAATACAGGCGACAATGAGCGCGAGTGCAACACGCTGCCAAACTGCCCACCATCGAGCCAATGGTAAACGGGGCGCAAACTCACCCTGGCGCAAATCAGGCCCCGGCGGATGAGAATCGGCAAGCAGTAAAGCCTCTGAAAAACCGCCCTTTCTCCACTGAATCGCGTCGTGTAATGGTGCTGGAATGGTCGCTTGAGCCAGTGCTTGATCGGCGGTGTAAACTATCAACGTTTGCTCATGAAGCCCGATACTCGCCATCAAATCAGGTAGCAGGGCGTGTTCAATACGCCCTCCCTCTGCCGGGCCCCACCGCATCACAGCATGTTGCTCTTCAAACACCACGGTGCATTGTCCAGGCGACCACGGCAAACACAGCGCCTCAGAAACCCACGGCACATTCTGGAGTGATTCGGGGAGCTCCTCGGACCAACCAGCAATCGTCGCACGACCCACGACAGCAATACTGTGCACATCATCATCGACTCTGAGCGCCGCGAAGTGCAACTGTGCGACGTCCTCCAGCAGTGATTCCTCTAACATAAATGGCAAAGCGCGCTGCAGATGCTTAACCTCTTCAGGCGCGACCGATAACGTCAAAGAGCGCACTGCGTCAGCAGGAAACGCAACACAAAGGTTGTCCGGTAGTGTGGCAACAGCAGGGTCAAACCGCTGAGGCGCATGACCAGAGCGAATCAGCAGCCCTTCTCCCTGTTGCCACCGCATAACATTCAGGTTGTTATTGACTTGACTCATCATGAGCGCCGCAACGCGGCCGGCACCAATTGGTTCAAAAAGACAGTGGGCATCATAGCTCGCCCTCAGATCTAAAAACAGCGACCGTCGTGTCACTCTCTCGGTGCAGCACTGTGAAAAGATGTCGCTGTCGATCAAGTAGCTCTACCGATGCATCCAAAAGAAACCAGTCACTGCGGATATCTAGTAACGGCTGGAGTTCAGCGAACGGCCTGCCTGCCAGAATCGGATCCGCGAGCAGGTCTGCGACCTGAGCGATACCGCCCTCTCGTCGACTTTCCACCAAGCGCTCTGCGTCGATGACCGCCAGCGGTGCCCACTGATCGTCAGCATTGAGGGTTCTTAGCACCGGCAGTGGCGCGGTGAGAATATTCAGACGCGTATTCCGCTCCGGCCAGACTGTCACCAGTGGTGCTAACGCCTGATAAACCTCAGGTGTCATCCCTTGCACTGACCGTAATTCGCTGACGCTGGCCAGCGCTCGATTAGCAGGTAAGTAGGGAAAATCGGCATATCGGTACTCATTGACCTCGGCGCCATTTGGGCGTCGATTCGCATCGCGATCAATGAAATCGCTGATCGCCTCGGTCAATGCCATCGCCTCGTCGAGGGGCAACGACGCCTCATTGAGTGCCTGCAGTAAGCGGACCAAGAGCTTTTGAGTTGGCGTCCAGCGACCCGCTTCATCGCCCGAGATCTGACCTACCGATTCGTTTTGTTGCCTCGACTGACTAACCGGCTCGCTCTCGTCTCCGGCACTCACACTCTCTGATTCGCCATCGCTAACACCTTCACCTACAGAGGGTGGGCTTTGCGTGGCAGGGTCACTCACCAGCATGTTGAGGTTGATGCGCCCCTGTAGATCGGTTAATTGGCCCGTCATCCACCCCCCGGCATCTAAGGGATAAGGGGTTGCGGGCTGTGCCCATAGCTCGCCTAAATGATCAGCGGCTGTTGCGCTGCGCGCGTCGAGCAAATTGTCGGCCTGCAATGCCAGCTTCGCTAATTCTTCGGCACCGATTAAATAAGCCCAAGCCTGCTCAGAGAAAAGCTGATTCGTGCCACGCTGAAGTGCCAAGGAGAACTCTCGTTGCAAAGCGACCAGCAGCGTTGCCGACAACGCAAAAACCAGCATGGCAATAATCAACGCCGCGCCCCGCTGAGATCGGCTAGCGTTAAGAGGACGGCAACACATAAAGCCTCCTTATCTCGCCCGCCCTTGCCAGCTCCAGCACAATCTCGATAGCAGCCGGGGTCGACAATTCAAGACCCGGTTGCGATACGTCCAAGATCCAATTGTCGCGCCAGTTGCGATCATCGATCACGTCATCGCGATCGCTCTTCAACTCAGCAATCGTCGGCAAGAAACGTACCTCAAACCCTACCACGTCATCCAGCATCGCAGTCTCGATTGCCTCTGTGCCAGGTGTTCGGTCTAACACAGGAAAATGCGCTCGCCAGAGAGCGTCGTCCTCTATCCACCAGCGCACGCGCTGCAACGTGCTGCGTGGCGCGCCAGTTGAGTTATGCCAGCCTGCTCGCGTCAATGTGAGCGGGTAACGTGAGAGCACACCCCCACTCAACGCCGGTGCCCGTTGATCAAATTCATCGATTATCGACCGATTCACCACTTGACGAATGTCACGCGACAGCAAAGTCAGCGTTTGATTAAGCTGCTGTGCTCGAACGGTCGCACTGCGCACGCTCTCGGCACCAGATAGGGCTGACGACAGCGCACTATATGCCACCACCGAAATCAGCGCGGTAATGGCCATCGCCACTAGCACTTCTATCAGCGTGAAGCCTAAGCTGATTCGCCTAACGCCCACGATTCGCTCGCGCCACAGTCAGGTAGCCGTCCAACACATGTAAAGGCGTGGGGAAACCATCTTCACTGTCCGAAACAGTCACTTCGTAGCGAAAAAAGCCAGGAACCTGAGTGCCTTCACTCTCACTCCACCAGTACCAAGTGCGGCCCGCCATTTCCTCACTGCCCGTAATCAGGCCAGTTTGCAGCGTTCCTTTCGCGGCCGCGACCAAGCGCAACTCAGCAAGTCGGTTTGCTGCAATCCACTGCGCTTGAATACGATCTTGCAAGTAACGCGTTCCATCAATCTGCTGAGATAAAGTGAGCAAGAGTGCAGGGACCGCTATCGCTACCACTGCCAACGCCACCATCACCTCTACCAAGGTAAAGGCTCGATAGCGAGATGGACGAGATAAGCGATTACTCCTCAATGCGTGGCTCCCCATTGGGCAACACGTTCATACGACCCAATAAATCCCACTCGAGTCGATACAAAAGTTCACCGGTGACTTCATCGAGCCATTCGATTGATCCCGGTGTCACTTCGCCTCCCGCCCACATGATAATTTGTGGTGCCGTTTTGAGTGTCGGATCATAGACTGGGATCTCGACGCTGGGCTGACCTTCTAAATTCAGCAGTAGCTCAGTGCCTGCCATAAAAACAAAAGGCACGAACACCTCTGTGCCGGCACGGGGCGACGCCCAACCCTGATCAAAGCGCCGCAACCAAATACCCTGATATCGTGTGTCTCGAGCGGTGGAGTCAAAGGTTATTAACAACCCATGATCGGCGGCAGACAGTTCCGCCTCATCACCAGAAAACGACAGTAAATTTGCAAGATAGCGGACCTCACCATCCAGCTGTAATTCTGCACCGCCACGCCCAACATTAAGACTGACCACCCCGGTCAGTAATACGATGACAAATATCGCCACCAGCAATTCGATGAAGCTAAACCCACGTAGCGTGACAGAAGACATACCCGAAAGTGATGTGACGGCGACGCCGCTAAGCCTCACCCTCTTTCCAATTACCGATGTCGGCGTTTTGATTCTCTCCTCCAGGCAAGCCATCAGCACCCAAAGAGTAGATATCAGTCTCGCGATATTCGCCAGGAGAAAGGTATAAGTAAGGGCGTCCCCAAGGGTCTAGCGGTAATTCTGACAGGTAGCCTCCTCGCTTAAAGTTGCGCGGTTCCGGAGCGAGCGTACTCGGACTCACCAATGCCTCTAGCCCTTGCTCTGTGCTGGGATACACAAAATTATCCAGTCGATAAATTTTCAGTGCCGTTTCGATTGACTTAAAGTCAGCCTGAGCTTTTTGAATCCGAGCGTCGTCAGCACTGTTGAGTACCGTCGGTGCGACCACACTAATGAGCAGCCCCATAATGACCAGCACCACCAGAATCTCAATCAGCGAAAACCCTTTCAATTTACTCACTGTTTATCACCTCACCATCGTATTCAGATCAAAAATGGGCAGCAAAATGGCGAGCACAATGGTTAGCACCAAGCCACCCATCAATACCACCATTGCTGGCTCAAATAGTCCCATGATGGCTCCCAGCGTCATTTCGAGCTCACGCTCTTGATTGGTTGCTGAACGCTCCAGCATTTTTTCTAGATCACCGCTGGCCTCACCCGACGCCACCATATGAACCATCATCGGTGGAAAAAACACTTCCTGTGACAATGCACGACTCAGACTGGACCCCTCTTGCACTTTGACAGACACCGTCCCACTCGCCTGCCGCATCACCAAGTTGGTCATGACTGACCCTGCAATCCGCAAAGCGTGTATCAGGGGGACACCCGACGCCATTAAAATACTCAGTGTTGACGCGAAACGCGCGCTATCGAGTGCGACAAATACACCCCGTAAACCAGGAATACGCAATAAAAGCTGGTGCCATTTTTTACGCCGCTGGGTATCTCGAAGGGCTCGCCGAAAAAGCCATATCGACCCTACCAAACCGATCAGACAATAGAGCGCGTAGTCTCTTAAAAAATCACTAAGCCAAATCAAACCAACGGTCAGTGGCGGCAGCGCTTTTTTGCTGTGCGCGAATATACCGATCAACTCAGGCACAACAAAAATCATGAGTGCAGCAACCACCGCTATCGCCACAGCAATTAACACGATGGGGTAAATGAGCGCCATCTGAAGTTTTTGAGCGGTGTGCTGGCGGGTCTCAGTATAATGTGCCAACTGCTCTAGCACTGGAGCAAGCTGCCCGGCCTCCTCTCCCGCATTCACCATAGCACGATACATTTCTCCAAAGGCTTGCGGAAATTGGTTCAAAGAGTGTGCCAAGGTGTGGCCCTCCGATACCTTAGAGCGAATCTGTAACATCATCGATTTCACAGCAGACCGGCGACTTTGTTCCGCGACCGCTTGTAAGCACTCATCTAGGGGCAGCGCCGAGGCGACCAAGGTAGACAGTTGGCGCGTCATCAAAGCCAGCTCCCCAGCGCTGAGACGGCGATTGCGCAATCGAAAACGACCGGACTCTCGACTACCTGACGCACCCAGCGCCACTGCTATCTCAACTGGTCGTAACTGTTTTTGTCGCAGCACACTCCGAACCTGACGGTCAGAGTCGCCCTCCAATACGCCTTTAACCAGCTTGCCTTCACTGTTGAGCGCTTGATAACGGAATGCAGGCATACCGCTAATTGACCGCTGTCACGCGAAGCACTTCTTCTAAGCTTGTCTCACCACTGATAATGCGCCGGCGACCGTCGGCTTGAATGCCGGGGCTCTGTTCGCGAGCTATGCGCAGCAATGTCTGCTCGCCATCCCCTCTGTGAATCGCCTCCCGTAATTCGTCCCCGATGACGATCGACTCATAAATACCCATCCGTCCGCGGTAACCGGTCATATTGCAGTGTTCACAACCGCGGGGTCGATAAAGCACCGCTGAACCATCAGCAATCGACAAACGGTCCCGCTCGACTTCATCGGGGTCATAAGGCTGCCGACACTCGGTGCATAAGAGCCGCACTAAACGCTGGGCCATCACACAGAGCAAACTAGAAGACAGCAAGAAAGGCTCTACTCCCATATCGCGGAGACGCGTGACGGCACCAATCGCGGTGTTGGTATGCAAAGTCGATAGAACAAGGTGCCCAGTCAATGACGCTTGCACGGCAATTTCCGCCGTTTCAAGGTCGCGAATTTCACCCACCATGACAATATCTGGATCTTGACGGAGGATAGCGCGCAAACCGCGAGCGAAGGTCATGTCGACTTTTGTATTGACCTGCGTTTGCCCGACCCCTGGCAACATATACTCAACGGGATCTTCAATCGTCAGAATGTTGCGTGACGTTTCATTGATACTCGACAGGCCTGCATATAACGTTGTGGTCTTGCCAGATCCCGTGGGTCCCGTCACTAAAATAATGCCGTGTGGACTCGCTAACGCACTGCGGTAGGTCTGATCAACCTGCTCATTCATGCGCAATTCACTCAGGTTCAACTGACCCGCCTGTTTATCCAGTAACCGCAACACGACTCTTTCACCAAATGCAGAGGGGATCGTGGACATGCGGATATCGATACCATGACCTGCTATTCGCACGGAGATGCGGCCATCTTGTGGCACTCGTTTTTCAGCGATGTCGAGTTTAGCCATCACTTTCAGGCGTGATACGAGCAGCGGCGCCAGCATCCTTTTGGGTGAGAGTATTTCGGTCAATACACCGTCAATACGATAACGGACACTCAGCCGTTCCTCGAAGGTTTCAATATGGATATCCGAGGCTTGCTCCTTAACCGCCTGAGACAAAATGGCGTTAATGAGACGAATGATCGGCGCATCATCTTCTGCATCCATCAGATCCCCCAACTCAGGGAGCTCATCCACCAAGCGCGACAGATCAATATCGGAAGAGAGGTCATCCGCCATCTGTGCCGCTTCGTTTTGAGTACGCTGGTAGGAAACGGTCAACCTCTGACGAAAAGCAGCGTCATCTAACGCCTCTAGGGAGAATACCTCTCCCGCATAACGACGCACCTCCAGCAGCACTTCAGGGGCCATAGGGGCAACGTAATACAAAATGAGAGCCCCGCTGGTGCGCTCCAGAAGCACATTACGGCTTTGCGCAAAGGTAAAGGGTATGCCCGATACGGGCCCGCGTGGCGGGGGGTCAGAGAGTGCTTGCGTCGCGAGGGTTGATTCCGTCATGTGAGGTCACTCGCCCTCTGCAGTATCCAACGGCACTTCAGGCAGCTGCTGTATCTGCTCTTCCCACGTGGGTAAGACCGGCAAACTCCCATCGTCCAGAAACATCAGACCTCGCTCTCGACGCTCCAGCTGCTGGTCACGAATGAAGCGATATTTTTCAGCCGTCGCACCTGCCAAATCTTGGTCGTCTCGGATAATCGTCGGACGGATAAATACCAACAAGTTAGACTTGGTTACCGACACCACATCATTGCGGAAAAGCCGACCCAGCAGGGGAATATCTGACAAAAGCGGTATCCCTTGGGTTGAATCCTGAACATCATCTTTGACCAACCCACCCAGCACTAAAATATCGCTATCGTTTGCCAATACTTTGGTCTCGATTTTGCGCTCATTGGTAATCACATCCGAGGCCGCCAGAATTTGCGCCGAGATACTGGACACCTCTTGAACAATATCCAAGACGACTGAATCACCCTCATTAATTTGCGGCGTCACTTTCAACGTAATACCGACACTCTGACGTTCGATCGTTTGAAACGGATTGGATGCACCATTCGCCGAGCCGGTATTGGAGTAGGAGCCCGTGACGAAGGGCACCTCTTGTCCCACGGTAATAAACGCCTCTTCGTTGTCGAGGGTCAGCAGACTCGGCGTCGATAAGATATTCGCATTTCCTTGGGTTTCGAGTGCATTCAGAATGACCGTCATGGTCAGCGATTCATCCACCATACCCCACCCAAGCGTCGCCCCCGGTGTGCTGGCCAATGCGCCCGCTACACTCCGTGTATCAATCACTTCCGAACCGTTATCCGGCAACAAAGCGCCAGCTAGCTCCGCATTACGCCTCTGCTGCGCAGTGCTATTGCTGATATTGCCGCCATAAAGGCCACTGTCATTGGCAAACAACCACTGCAGTCCTAATTCTTGTCCCTCTGTCATTTCCATTTCGACAATGATGGCTTCGATCAAGACCTGCGCGCGGCGGATGTCCAACCTCGCGATGACCGATTCTAATGCGGCCATTTCGTCGGTGTCCGCAGTGATGATGAGGCTATTGGTGCCAGCATCCGCTTCAATGGTTGATTCGCCACCTTTTCGCTGAGTGCCTCCCGTCTCCAGCCGAGCGATATTTTGCATCACCCGTGTCAACACCTCTGCCGTTTCAGTGGCGTCGGCATACTCCAAATAGACCACTCGAACATTGCCAGATTGTTCTAACGGCGAGTCGAAATAAGCGACCAATTTTCGAATCCGCTCAACGGACATTTCGTCAGCAGTGACCACCACACTATTGGTGCGTTTGTCCGCAACCAGAATCACGTCTTTATTAGCCTCAGCCCCCTCTCCCTGCCGCGCCTTCTCAAGCGTATTGAGCATACTGACGACATCTTCGGCCACGCCATACTTGAGTCGGATAATCTCTGTTGTTTGAATCGCGGATCGATCCATCCGCTCAATGATCTCGACAATACGACTAATGTTGGAGCGAATATCCGAGATAATGATGGCGTTGCTCGGCGCATAGGCCGCCATGTGCGCCTGCTGCGGCACTAAGGGCCTCAATACAGGAATCAACTTAGCCGCTGATATATTATCGAGCCGAATCACTTGGGTCACATATTCGTCATTGCCCAGCAAATCTTGATTTTCTATCAGCGGCACAGGCGATGAGCGCGCATCTTTGCTCGGGACAATCCGCACGACCTGTCCACTCCTCACCGCGGTATAACCTTGCACATCAAGGATAGAGAGGAATAGATCGTAGAGTTCTGACTGCGTGACGGGTTTAGACGAAATGACCCGCACCTTCCCCTTCACATTTGGATCCACCACCATAGTGGTGCCCGTGACATCGGCGACAAACTTAATGAACTCTTGAATATCCGTATCTTTCAGATTGACCGTATATTCCTGCGCCGCCAAATCGGGCGTGACCAACAAAAAGATGGCCGCCGTTACGCCGCGTAATGTGCGCAAGGAAAATACGGTAGAACGATTTCTTATCACGGTTATCCTGTTAACGGTTCGTTAAATCAACACTGATTGTCACGTTGCCACCCTCTCTCGTCATGTCAAATGTCGCTTCAGTGGCCTCTTTCATCAGCGTGTAGAGTTTCAGCGTGTTAGTCGTGTCACTCAGTGGAAGGCCATTGACCGCCGTCACCACATCGCCAGTCTTAAAACCCAGCGCGTCAAAAGCAGCACGCTCTCGGCTGGGACTGATGCGATACCCGATGATGGCACCATCGGCCTGCACCGGCGAAACCGTCAACAAACTGGCCAATGTCTCGGGGCTCTCGTAGAGCGCCCGACGGTAACGCTGGGCTAGTTCGCTTCGCTCAGCTTCACTCGCAACCGGCGCTCGTGCATCAGACCGAGGTGCAGAGGCTGCGCGGTTAGGCGGGGGGCCTGCTCTCGATGGTGTCGTGGGCACTACCAGACCCACGCCCTCGTACAACGTTAACAGCTCATAAGTCCCATTGTTATCGATGACAATGGTTTGTGGCAGTACTTTTGCCAAAGTCACTTGACCAGAAGCTGGCAAACTATCCCCAACAGCATAGACCTGCTCCGCTCCACTCGCCCTGATCACCGCACTCCCCAAGCCGTCCTCTGCAAAGGCCACAATCCCCGTTAAGGTCAAGGGCAATCGCGTTTCTGCCGCATTGCGCTCTATCCCGTCACGATTATCCGAGGGCTCATTGGCCTCTGGGGCAGCGTCTAGTTCGTCTGGGATCCCCCCAAACACTCCGGATCCGATAACCGCACTGGTATCAACAGCCACCAATCCAATCTGAGCAGAAGACTGAGGTGGGTTCAGTGCCAAAGCAGGCACCGACTCAATGGCACTGGACCGCCAGGGAATCCACATTAATTGGCTCACACTCAGGAGAGACCAGAGCACCAGAAGAATAATGAGCGCGTCTTGGACCCGCTTCAAGGCAACAGGATCGCGCGCAAGCCGCTGCCAGATGCGACGCAAACGCATCTCGGCTGACGCCATCATTCCTTGATATTGCGCTTTCCATCTGCGCTGCTCAACACTATTCACAATCGTGCGCTTCGTCCGGCAACTCCTCGCCGATCATCATACGCTTTGGATATCAGAAATACCCGCATTACGGTATTACAAAACCGTTACAAATATAAGAAAACGATCCTGCGCATACTGTTGGTGACAGACCCCTCCTTACCCTAGAGATTCAATCTGACTATGCTAAAATACAGCCACCTGCGGGGCGGCACACGCCTGAGATGCCTAATTGGCAAACCCGTTGAACCTGATCCGGATTATACCGGCGGAGGGAACAGGCGGCTGGACCCTATTGTCCCACAACCCTGCACTCGTCTCCGCTCAGCGCTAAGGAGAGACCGTGTTGCGTACCATCATTTCCTGTTTCGTCATGCCAACCCACCGTGCCTTTTCTAGGCGCTTTATTAGCGGCTTAACCAAAGGCTTGGCTAAAGTCCTCATTAATGCCGTAACGAGAGACCTCACTGGCTGCTACCGCAATCGCCACACCAAGCCCCGCCCAGCGTCTCACCGGACCCACATAGTGAGCTTCCAACGCACCCTGTTTTCATCCCTATTTGTCTGCGTTGGTTTACTGGGCTGGACCATAGCCGAGGGCTCAAATAATACTTTGGAGGAGGTTACCGTCACAGCGACCCTTTTGAACGAAGCCTCCCCCGCCCTCAGCGCGACGGTATTAGCTGAGCCACAAATGCAGCAGCGCGGCGCAGTCCACCTCGAAAATATGATCTCTCTGGCTCCCAACGTCGCTAGTTCGTCAGGTGCGTCTCGCAATCGCTTTTTTCAAATTCGCGGCATTGGTGAACGCAGTCAATTTGTCGAGCCAGTCAATCCATCAGTCGGCGTTCTGCTCGATGGCATTGATCTCAGCGGCTCGGGAGGCGCGTTGACGCTCTACGATCTCCAGCAAGTCGAAATTCTGCGAGGACCGCAGGGTACTCTGATGGGTGCCAATGCGTTAGCGGGCCTCATCGCATTACGCAGCACAGCCACTGATAATGCGACACGCGAGGTCACCGCAGGCGTGGAAAATAACGGCGGTAGACAAGTCGGCGCACGATTGGGTGGCACACTTGCAGACGGCTTGAGCGGACGAATTGCCTTTCAGCAGTTTCAAAGTGATGGCTTCGTCAACAACCAGTGGCTAGATCGAGACGATACCAATCAACGAGATGAGCTAACAGGTCGAGCGGCGCTCCGCTGGCAGGCTACAAAGCACGCCCTCGAAGTCGGTGCGTATTACACCGATATCGACAATGGCTATGACGCTTTTTCATTAGACAATACCCGCTCAACGCTCTCTGATGAGCCGGGCGAGGATGACCTCACCCTAAAAGCGGCCCGTTTGAATTGGGAGTACCGCGGCGGCGCCTACGACAGTCTGCTGCAACTGAGTCATGCCAAAACGCTCAGTACCTACAGCTATGACGAAGACTGGAGTTATGTCGGTATTGCTCCCGGCTGGGAATACAGCTCCTTTGACCAGTACCGTCGCGATCGATCCATGAGCAGTGCAGAATGGCGGCTGCAATCGGACATCCCAGCATCAACCCGTTGGGCGCTGGGTGTGTATGCCCGAGAAGAAAGTGAGGCACTTCGTCGCGATTACACGTACCTCTCGTCACCCTTTCATAGCGACATCGACACCCTGACAACCGCGCTATTTGGGCAGATTAACCATGATATTAATGCTCAGTTAGCGGGCTTCGTGGGTGCCAGAGTGGAGCAGCGCGATAGTGACTACGTCGACAGCGCGGGTGTTGATCATTCATTTGATCTCTCCTACTGGACCGGTCGAGCTGGTCTCATCTGGCAATACCAATCAGACCAACAACTCCACGTGACGGTGTCTCGTGGCGCTCGCGCAGGGGGACCCAATGCACAACTTCTCGCGAGCATTGATGCACTCCCGGAGGCAGACCAAGGCACACTCTCTGGGCTCGGCACTTTTGACGAAGAGACCCTCCTTAGCCTGGAGCTAGGTTGGGTGACGTTCTGGCCCGAGTATCAACTTCGCTCTCAGCTCACCCTGTTTGCGATGGATCGACAGGATCAGCAAGCCAAAGCGTCACTGGTCATTCCTCGGAATGACGGTAGTACCGCCTTTATTGACTACACCGATAACGCAGCGGGTGGCAAACACCGAGGGCTCGAATGGGAGGCGACTTGGCGCCCCTACGAATCGCTGACGTGGAGGGCGTCTATCGGCCTACTGGATGCTTATTTCGATGATTACATCAGTGCAACGGGCGAGGATTTGTCGGGTCGATCACAACCACAGGCACCCGAATGGCAGTATTCATTAGGTGCGACGTGGGCACTGCATCAGCGCGTCTCGCTACATCTCGAGGCAGTCGGTAGCGACGATTATTTTTTCTCAGATCGGCATACTGTTCAGGCGCCAGAAAATCATCAAATCAACGTCAGTTTGTCGGGTGAGTTTCGTTCATGGCAGTGGACACTCTGGGCCAGAAATTTGACCGATAGCACCACATTCACCCGAGGCTTTGGTACGTTTGGCAATGACCCGCGCAAAGAATACCGGCTTGAGGCCTACCGACAATATGGAGAACCTCGTGTCGTGGGTTTGACACTACACTATCGATTTATGGAGCGCCCAAAATGAAACTGACTGCCGAATTGAGCGTGTACCCGCTCCGAGAAGATTTTAAAAACGTGGTCGAGGCGTTTATTAGCGAATTACTCAAGCACGAGGACATCGTCGCCGTCACGAATTCAATGAGCACGCAAATCAGTGGCGAAGACACCGCTGTTTTCGCCGCCATCGAAAAAGCACTGCGCACGAGTTACCAGCAATTTGGGCATCAAGTACTCGTTGCAAAATTCATTCCTGAACATTTTGCCGACATCGGTCCATTAACCTAACGTGAATGCGGTAGAGATCTGCGCCGTTTTACTGGCGCTGGCTTATGTCATATTGGCCATACAGCAACGACGAATTTGCTGGCTTGCCGCCATTATCAGCGCCACGCTGTATGTCCATATTTTTTGGCAGGTCGCGCTTTATTTAGAGGCGCTCTTACAGGTGTTTTATATCGTCATGGCGTTGTACGGCTGGTCTGCTTGGGGACGTCATCAGCCGCGTGATCACAGCCATAACCATAACCACAGCAAGAGCCACAGCAAGAGCCAAAGCCAAATTCAGACCTGGACCGGACAGCAACACCTTATCGCCTGCACCGTGGTCATCAGTCTGAGTCTGATTTTGGGGTGGGGGATGCAAACATGGACCGACGCCGCCCTCCCCTTTTTTGATGCCGCAACGACGGTTACTGCACTGCTCGCCACCTGGATGGTGACCCAAAAACTGCTCGAGAATTGGCTTTACTGGATCGCCATCAACGCTGTTTCAATCGGTTTATATTTGGCTCGAGATTTATCACTGACCGCTGCCTTGTTTGCTGGCTATGTCATCCTCGCGATAGTCGGATATCGCACTTGGCGGACACAATGGTTACGGCAGCAAACCGCTTAAGCGAAGCACTGCGCAACTGGGCAGACTGGGACTGTATAGCGCCGCTTGCAGCGGCACCGCGCCTAGGTCCAGTGCTGGCGGAGGGTAGCGGCCATATCCTGTTTGAACTCGTCGACGAGCCATCGCTGGTAGCCCGTGCTCGCCGCAGACCCACCAGTGAGGTAGAGGGCGCCTTCAGTGGTGAAATCGAGATCTGGTCAGCCGCTGCAGCAGCGGGTATCGCACCCGCGCTGGTCTATGTCGATCGCCAGCAGCAGGCGGTTATCTGCGAGCGCGCAGGTAACGCGTCGCACCCCATCACCGGGGGAGCACTGGGTCAGCTGATGTGCGCTATTCATAGCCTTCCAAAAGTGAATCGCCGGCTAACACTTCGTGCTGATGCCGCATCCTATCTCTCTTCGGTGCCCGGTGAGCAACGCAGTGCGTGGCAAGCGATTATCCATAGCACTGATATCGACCAAGCCTTTTCATTGCTTGAGCAAGATACCGATTACTTGTGTCATAACGATCTCACTGTCGGTAACCTATTGGCTCAAGGCGATCAGCTTTTCGCCATCGATTGGGAGTACGCCGCTATGGGCAGCCGCTATTTTGACGTCGCCATTGCGATGGCTGATCTGCCACTGGCTGAACAACCGGTATTCGCGGAGCGCGTCTTTGGGCAGTCACTCTCTGTCAAGCTACTGACTGCAGGACGCAATATAGCCGCGCTCATGACGGCACTGTGGCAGCACCGATTTGACCCTAGTCAGGCGCCCGATCCACGCACTGACTTATCTTGGCTGACCCGGCGGTGAGCCAGATTTGGCATGTGCTGGGTGCGGGCGCGATTGGCGGCTGGCTCGCCTGTGAATTGCAAACAGTTGACTGTGCGATAACGTTGTTGAATCACCGTGACACCGAACCAACACGTCGGCTGACGCTGAGTAAAGCCGCAAGTGCTGCGCCAAACAAAGCACCCATCTCGTTCACTTTTGAACAAGAGCCCGTTTCGCAGGAATCAGCGATTTCCGCCTTGCTGGTGTGTACCAAAGCCTGGGCAACGGAAGCTGCCGTGCGATCGGTAGCCCATCGACTGTCTAAAAATACGCAAGTGGTATTGCTGGGCAACGGGATGGGGCTCGCGGAGCGCGTTCTCCCACTGATCGGAGACGCGGCCCTCGTACTGGGATCGACTACCGCCGGTTGTCGCAGAAATGACCGGAACAGACTGCATTTATCGAGCGCTGGCACCACCTACCTGGGCCCCGCCGGGGCAGATTCAAATCCACCATCGTGGCTACCACTGTGGCAGCGCAGCCTAACGCAGTGTCACTGGCAACCCGACATACGCTCGATATTACTGGCAAAAACCGCCGTCAATGCGGTGATCAATCCCCTCACAGCAATTCATCAGGTGAAAAACGGCGCTTTGTTAAAACCTCAATTACTGAGCAGCACTGAAGCCGCCATCACTGAGGTGCAACGTCTACTAACTGCTGCGGATGAAACGGTGATTGCTAACGCCTTGCCGGATCGAGTCAAAGCTATTTGCCAGGCCACCGCACAAAATGATTCCTCGATGAAAGTGGATCTGGCACGCGGTAATCCCACAGAAATTGAATGGATACTGGGCTGGCTATTGACGCAGTTGGTTTCTGAGCCACCCGCCAGCCCGGTATTGCAGGCTCTTTACGATGAGATTCAGGCCACAGAACAAGTGAGGCGCTCTGCTTCGTAGTTCGCAAGACGCTTGTGTCAATCGAAAGGTATGGTCGAGCGGGCTCAGTCCCATCTCGGGCTCAAACCAATGGCGCCTTACAGGAGCGCGAACAAAGAAATGGCGACGATCCACACGGCGGTGGCACGACTGATCGCTTTCTGCGTGGTCTCCACCACGTCAACCACGCCAGTGGGCGTCTCTGCGGCACTGAGATCCAAATGCCACGCGCGCGCAATGCTAAGGGAGAGCAGCGACTGGTTGGAGTAGGTTTTATCAAACGCTTGGTCCGTCAAAAGACTGCGGCTTTTCTCGAAATCACCTAACAGCGAAAAAGTCAGTAACACCACTCGAGCCGGTAACCATTCTAACAACGCTACCGCAGACTGAAATTGGCCATTTGAGCGCACATTCATCAGGTCAATAAGTCGATAAGCAGCCGCGGCAAAGGGCCCCAACAGGCAAAAATACAATACGGTCGGAAACCAGCGGGCAAAACCGCGATATCCGAACGCCTGCAACGCCGCCTCAGGCAACGCAATGCCTTCCTCAGAAAGGGCGCTTGGGTCTGCGACCAGCATTTCTGCACCGTCGAGATCGCCTACGCGAGCGCGAGCCAAAAAGCGCTGAAGATCCGTTGGGTAATCATCGCGCCCAAAAGCAAAGTACAACAAGGCAACAGACATCAACGCCTCGCCCAGCTCCCCCAGAAAAAACGCCAGCACCCAGAAAAGGAATAAAAAAATCACTAGGGGGACCGCCACCCGCAGTGCGAGCGAAAGCGGCGCATCCAAATCCAATGCATCGATCCTGCGCATCATTGGATCAAACCAAGTATCACGATGCAGAGGGCCACCGCCGCCAAATAAAGCAAACAATCCCACCGCCACAATGAACACCAAGTACGACACTACCCCTACTCTCCTTTTACTGCTCCTAGCAAACCCTTTAACTGCAACCAGTCGAAAGCTGGTCCAGGATCTGTTTTACGTCCCGGCGCGATATCTGAGTGACCCACAATAGCATCGTGCTGAATGGCCGGATATTGATTTCGCACCGCCCGAATTAACTGCGCCAGCACCCGATACTGCGGCATCTCATAGGGCTCCTCATCACAGCCTTCTACTTCGATACCAATGCTGAAGTCATTACAATTGGTGCGACGTTCCCAACACGACTCCCCCGCATGCCAGGCCCTGTCGTCGGTCGACACAAATTGCACTATCGCCCCATCGCGACGAATCAGAAAGTGAGCGGAAACCGTTAGGTGGGCAACTTCAGAAAAATAAGCATGATCGGCGGGATTCAGTTGATTGGTGAAAAGTGCCTCGATGTAGGGACCACCATACTCACCCGGCGGTAACGATATGCCATGAATGACAATCAGCTCAGGTGCTGCCTCGGTGGGCCGCGCATTGAAGTTGGGCGAAGGCACTGGGCGCGCGCAGGCCAGCCATCCATTCGCGAACTTCCATTGGTCACTCGAGGTCATCACGGGGTAATCTTATCGCACCGGCGAGGGTTGCTCCCCTTTTCCGTCATTTTTAAGCAACATGGACGACACCATGATCAGTGCTCAGTATATTTCAGAACGCGTCCAACAAGCCCTTGCGGAAGATGTGGGCGCAGGAGACATTACCGCCTCATTGATCGCGCCCGACGCCCTCGCCAGCGCAGACGTGATCACGCGTGAAGCGGGCGTGCTGTGCGGCAAAGCATTTGCCGATGAAACATTCCAGCAAGTTGATGCGCGTTGCAGTACGGTTTGGCAGGTGGCGGACGGAGACCACCTTAATGCTGGCGATAGCCTGTTTCGCGTCACTGGACCCGCTCGTGCGCTGTTAACGGCTGAACGAACAGCATTGAATTTTTTACAAGCGCTCTCAGGCACTGCCACCGTGGCAAAAGACTACGCTGACCGCGTTGCACATACTGACGTGCGATTACTTGATACACGAAAAACGGTGCCCGGATTGAGGCTCGCACAAAAATATGCCGTCGCCTGCGGTGGCTGCTATAACCACCGTATTGGATTATTCGACGCTTTTTTGATCAAAGAAAACCACATCGCTGCCGCGGGCGGCATTCGCGAAGCCATCGTCGCGGCACGCCACATCGCAGCCGACACACTCATCGAGATTGAGGTAGAAACGCTGGAAGAGCTAGACACTGCATTGTCTGAGGCTCCGGACCGCATCATGCTCGACAATTTTCCCCTTGCCGCACTGCGAGAAGCGGTCGCCCGAACTGCAGGTCACGCTGAATTAGAGGCCTCAGGTAATGTTACGGATCACACCCTCGTTGCCATTGCGGAAACGGGAGTCGATCTAATTTCCATTGGCGCATTGACCAAACATATTCGCGCACTGGATCTCTCCATGCGCCTTACCTAACCCTGCTTTACCTGACCCTGCCTTCACCCGGCGCTGCCAACCGTCTATGACGATCCCTGCTCCGCCTAAAGCGCTACCTGAGGCCCAATGAGCACACCGTTGCGATCTGCATAAAGCCAATCGCCCGGGCAAATCGTCATCTCACACACCGTTAAGATGATATCGCGTTCGCCAGCGCCACCCTTCTCCGTTTTGACCGGACAGACTCCCAAGGCTTGCACACCAATATCGATATCATCAATCACCTCTACGTCGCGAATAGCGCCCAAGACGACAACACCGGCCCACCGGTGATCAGCGGCCAGTTGCGCGAGCCGATCTCCCAGCAATGAACGATGCAAGGCACTTGCACCATCCACCAGCAACACCCGCCCCTCGCCCGGTTCTGACACCGCCTCAGCGACTCGAGAGTTATCTGCGTGACAAGCAATCGTTGAGATTGGTCCCGCAAAACACTGTCGCAATCCAAACTGCCGAAACTGCAGTGGAAGATGTTTCAGCTCAGGATGGAGATCCGATAAATCTGGCGTCGTGAGGTTCGTCATGGGATCACAGCCAATCGAGGGCAAAATCGGTCAGGCTATCCCCCGAGACTGCGATGGCTCCGGCGTGTGCCCGCGCGCGTGGGAGTAACCGCTCCATGTAAAATAACGCAGTGGCGACTTTGCGCTCGCAAAAAGTAACCCGGTCACCCCCAGCCGCGACCTGTGCTGCCACTTGCGCACCCCGTGCCAGCTGCCAGCCACCAAACAGGTAACCGGTCTGCATCATGTAATCGAAGGACCCACCCAATGCCGCAAAGCGATCCTCGGGCAAGATAGCCAGCAGTCGCTGTGTGGTACTGACATGATCTGCGAGCGCCGCGGCAAGACATTCTCCGATGGCAGCCAAACGAGAGTCCGCATCGCTCTGTAATCGCGTTGCCAGCGATCGGATCTCGCCTTGAACCGCTTCCATCGCGGCACCGTTGTCTCGCCCCAGCTTGCGATTGAGCAGATCGGCGGCCTGAATACCATTCGTTCCCTCGTAGATCGGCGTAATCCGGACGTCACGCAGATATTGCGCTGCACCCGTTTCCTCCACGTATCCCATGCCACCATGAACTTGCACACCCAGCGACGTGACCTCAATACCGAGCTCCGTCAGCCAGCCTTTAATCACCGGGATCATCAAATCAATGCGTCGCTGCGACGACTCCCGAGTCTCTGCCGGCCCCGCATGCGCCAGGTCCATGGTGACCGCCTCAGAGTAAGCAAGGGCTCTCATGGCTTCGTTCAAGGCACGCATTGTTAGCAGCATGCGCTTCACATCGGCATGCTCAATAATGGGCACATTGCCCTGCACCCGCTCTCGCGCATAAGCGACCGCCTTTTGGTAAGCACCCTCCGAGGCACCCAGTCCTTGCAAACCGACCTTTAACCGCGCCTCATTCATCATGGTGAACATGCAGGCCAATCCCTGATTTTCTTCTCCGACCAGATACCCCAGCGCACCGCCATTGTCACCATAAGCCATGACACAGGTCGGACTCCCATGGATCCCTAACTTGTGCTCAACGGAGACGGGATAGGCATCGTTGCGGGCCCCAAGCACCCCGTCTGCCCCCACCAAAAACTTGGGGACCAGAAACAAAGAAATGCCGCGACTGCCTGCGGGGGCATCGGGTAATCGAGCCAAGACCAGATGGATAATGTTATCCGTGGCGTCGTGATCGCCCCACGTGATGTAGATCTTTTGACCGAATAATCGATAGTGGTCTCCGTCACGCTCAGCACGCGTTTTCATCGGACCCAGATCCGAGCCTGCGCCGGACTCAGTCAGGTTCATGGTCCCCGACCACTCGCCTGAATAAATCTTTTCCAGGTAGGTGGCTTTCAGCTCATCATTGCCGTGTGCGGCGATCGCCAAAGCCGCACCAGCGCTTAGAAAAGGCTCCAACGCAAAGGCCATATCAGCGCTGTTCCACATTTCGCAGGCGGCGGTGCCAAACAGCTCGGGCAAGCCTTGCCCACCCTGATCTTGTGGCGCACTGATGCCGACCCATCCGCCGGCTCCCAACTGCCGAATTGCCTCACCGTACCCCGGCGGAATCGCGACAGCCGCGTCGCTGCAGCGAGCCGGATGCATGTCGCCAACGCGGCGCAACGGCGAGACCACATCCGCGGCGAACTTGCCGGCTTCGTCGAGTAAAGCGGTGGTCAGCTCAGTCCCCAACCCCAGATCGGCGTAGTGAGGGAGCGGCCCCAAAACGCTGCCCACGTCCAGTACGTCGTCGATTAAAAACTGCATGTCTTCGGTGGGAGCCCTGTACATAAGGCGTATCCTCGCGTTCATATTTCGTTGATTTACGGGGCTATTATTACCAAAGGGCCCCCATACGGCAAAAGTATGGCCAAAGAGTTACAATTCACACCGTGAATAACGCTTACGCCGCCGTGGGTAGTATATGAAAAACCTACACCAAATTGATCTAAACCTGCTGGTTTACTTAGAAGTCTTGTTGCGTGAACGAAATGTGACGCAGGCGGCAAACCAACTCGGCCTCTCTCAGCCCGCCATGAGTAACGGACTGAGGCGTCTCAGAGCCCTTTTCGATGATCCGCTACTCGTGCGAACCTCTGAGGGGATGAATCCTACCGAGCGGGCACTCGAGCTGGAACCACTGGTTAAAGAAATCCTTTTAGGTGTCGACCTGGCCATGCAACCCGCGAGCGAATTTGCCCCGGGTGAGGCACAAACGGTGGTCAGAATCATGGCCAGCGATTATGCCGAGTCGACGCTTTTCCCAGCGGTACTGACGCAGCTCAGAGAACACGCGCCCGGTATCACCCTCGATATTATGAACCCTTCAGACGTGAGTTTTCTTGATGTTGAGCGGGGTAAGGTCGATTTAGTGATCAATCGGTTCGACCAGATGCCGCAGTCGTTCCACCAAATCACTCTTTGGGAGGATAGCTTCTCTTGCCTGCTGAGTCCGGATAACCCCATCCTCGATAATTTTTCCCTCGAGAGTTATCTGCACGCCAATCACATCTGGGTGAGCAAAACCGGAATGGGGGTAGGCGTGGGCGTTGATCCTGACGATGTACAGCGCCTTGGCTGGGTCGACAGTGCACTGGCCGAACGAGGAGAGAAGCGTCGCATTCGTGTCTTTACTCGACATTACCAAGCGGCCATGACACTGGCAGAGCAAAACGATCTGATTGTGACCCTCCCCACCCGCGCGACCTGGCTGAAACGGGATAATCCGCGTGTGGTGGTCCGCGACGTGCCGTTTGAGATCCCCGCACTGGAACTCAAGATGGCATGGAGCCCACTGCTGCATAACAACGCGCCGCATCGCTGGGTACGCCAATTCATCACCGGTATCGCTCGCTCGCTTCACAGCAGCGCGCCGACAGGAACATAAGCGCTACGAATAATCCCTATCGCTGAAACCCCTGTCCGCACTGAGAGTGAATCAGTACAGTAACGCCCTCACCGCGATTGCCATCTCACTGGATTGAGTACTGGACTAAGTACTGGAGTGAGAGCTGGATTGAGAACTGGGTTAAAAGCCATTGGAGTTTGACTATGTCCGAGAGAATTGAATGCGCCGGCCTGAGCATCGACGCCACACTGCACGCGCTGGTAACCGATGAAATAGCACCCGGAACAGGCATTACCGCCGAGCAATTTTGGCAAGGTGTGGCCGATATTTGGGCAGATCTCGGACCTGACAATACGCGGCTACTCGCAGAACGAGACTCGCTACAGTCACACATTGATCAGTGGCATCGCGAGCACCGCGACGCGCCATGGGATGCGGCGGCCTATCAGGCGTTTCTCGCTGACATTGGCTACCTCTGCCCGCAGCCCGAGCCCTTTCAGATCAGCACCGAGGGCGTCGACCCTGAAATTGCCCAGATCGCCGGCCCTCAACTGGTGGTGCCCGTAATGAATGCACGCTTCGCGTTAAACGCTGCCAATGCACGATGGGGCAGCCTTTACGACGCGCTCTATGGCACCGATGCCATTGCCGAGACCGACGGCGCGGAACGTGGCGGTGCCTACAATGCGGTCAGAGGCGATCGCGTGATCGCCTGGGCGCGGCACTTTCTCGACACCCACTTTCCAGTCGATCAAGGCAGTCATCAGCAGGCCGCCGCTTACGCCATCAACGACGGTGCTTTGGTGATTGAGCAGATCGACGGATCGCAGGCTCAATTGGTGGACGCGTCGCAATGGGTGGGCTTTACCGGCAATCCCGCCACGCCCGATAGCATTCTGCTGAGACATCACGGCCTGCACGCCGAAATCCAAATCGATCGAAGCCATTCGATTGGAGCAACCGATGCCGCGGGCGTGAAAGATGTTTGCTTAGAATCGGCTTTGACGACGATTCAGGATTGCGAAGATTCCGTTGCGGCGGTCGATGCAGAAGATAAAGCCGTCGTCTATCGCAACTGGCTGGGGCTCATGACCGGCCAGCTCACCGATACCTTTAAAAAAGGCGGTGAAACCGTCACGCGTCGATTGCAACCAGACCGTTTATTTACGCGTCCAGATGGCAGTGCGCTGACCTTGCCCGGCCGCAGCTTGCTCTTTGTGCGTAACGTCGGTCATTTGATGACGAACCCCGCCGTGCTCAATGCGCAGGGAGAGGAAATCCCGGAAGGGTTTATGGATGGCCTGTTCACCACTTTCTGCGCGCTGCACGACCTGCGTGGCGATAGCCCGATGAAAAATTCTCGAACCGGTTCGATGTACATCGTCAAACCTAAAATGCACGGTCCCGATGAAGTCACGCTGGCGGTGAATTTGTTCAGCCGCATCGAAGACTTGTTTGGATTGACGCGTAACACCCTCAAAATGGGCATCATGGATGAAGAGCGGCGGACAACCGTCAACCTCGCAGAGTGTATTAAACGCGCGTCTGAACGAGTGGTCTTCATCAATACCGGCTTTCTGGATCGGACAGGGGACGAAATCCATACCAGCATGGAAGCCGGCGCCATCACGGCTAAAACAGCGATGAAAGCAGAGACCTGGATCACCGCCTACGAGGACTGGAACGTCGACACAGGGCTTGCCTGTGGACTGCAGGGTAAAGCGCAGATCGGTAAAGGCATGTGGGCCATGCCTGACCTGATGGCGGAGATGCTGGACACCAAAATAGGCCATTCCCAGTCGGGAGCAAACTGTGCCTGGGTACCCTCACCCACCGCAGCCACGCTCCACGCAACCCACTACCACACCGTGTCAGTCGCCCAAGTTCAGGGCACGTTGGCCGGCAAGCACCGCCGCTCACTGAGTGAGTTGCTCACCGTCCCCCTCGGCGATACCAGCGGCCTTTCAGCCGACACGATTCAGCAGGAACTCGACAACAACGCGCAAGGCATCTTAGGTTACGTGGTCCGCTGGGTGGAGCACGGAGTCGGCTGTTCAAAGGTGCCCGACATTCACAATATTGGCTTAATGGAAGATCGGGCCACCCTGCGGATTTCCAGTCAGCACATTGCCAACTGGCTGCATCATGGGATTGTGAGCGAGCAACAAGTTCGCGAGACCCTCACCAGAATGGCGTCTGTGGTCGACGCACAAAACCAAGCAGATCCAAACTACCAACCGATGGCGACAAACCTCGAAAACAGTCACGCCTTTCAAGCCGCCTGCGAACTGGTCTTTGCCGGTACCCTCCAGCCCAATGGTTACACCGAACCAGTTTTGCACCGACGTCGGCTGGCCTTTAAAGCACAGGCATAAAGCGGGCGCAGTAATAAAAGCTACCTTGCCGCGCTGGTGACCCGCGCTGTTGAGCCGTCATAGACGGCTCGATTGGCCTCTGCCGCATTTCAGACAATCCCCCGTGGCTCAGCTAGGACCAGAAGCGAACTGCCTGTGGCATCACTGACACCGATCACTTTTTCTCACCGGAATTAGACGGGTGATTGAGATACCTATTTGTTCATTTTTGCAGTATGAAATAAAAGTCGCATTATGCGAATAAATGCGTTAGGTTAAAACTGCTACATGGAAAAACAGCCTGCCGGCTTGGCATTGCAGCATGCAAATCAAGGGCAGGAAAGATCCCGTTTCTAAGGAGAGAGACATGCAAAAACAACCACAACAAGGCTTTACGCTCATCGAGCTGATGATTGTCATTGCGATCATCGGTATTTTAGCCGCGGTAGCACTGCCGGCTTATGACACCTACACCAAACGCGCGAAGTTTACCGAAGTGATCGCGGCGGCTGCACCCTACAAGATAGCGGTCGAAATCTGCGATACAAACAGGTGCTACTGGCTGTACGAGCCCGCAACATTGATGCAGTGGGAAATGTGGTATTCCAGCAGATGCCGAGCAGTAAGTGGGGCTGTTGCGTCGGTATGGTTACAACGGGGGGCGTGATCACGGCAACGGGTACTAGCTGACGTAGATAGCAAAACGTACATACTGACACCATCAGCGCTCTCTGCCCCTGTGATTTGGAGAAAACGCAAGGCAGTGCGTACCTGCTTGACAGCGGCTTGTGCTGATCACAACGCACAGTCAACCACCAAAGGGAGTCCGCTCCCTTTGGCCTCTCTGAGACGCTACGCGGCCTGTGATGCCAGCGCGAACGATCCTTAAAAGATTGAATATCGGCGCACAAACTACCGGGATGCGCTGCCTCATCAACAGACACGAAGACAACGTGTACCGGCTTGACCCTCTGATAACGACAGAGCTAAAACATGAACGCATCTGCTCACGCCAACAGCGTTAAAACGAAGCATCGGTCACCCCGTAACGCGCCCCAGATACAGGTGGCAGCAGTGTCGATCGCTCTGGGCGCGGTCTTGTCGGATCGAGCCCGAAAGGTCACTACCCCCAACTGTCCACGGTACTGCGGATCATGAATGCACCCGTCGCACAAACGATTCGATCGAACATCCGAGGACTCGCCGGACGCTTGGTGGCCGATCGTGTGCTGACGGCCGCACAAGCCACCACCGCCGAGGAGAATGCCAAAGCAACCGGCGTCTCGCTGATGCGCTATCTCATCGACACCCTCGCTATCGATAGCCGCGCGCTGGCGGAGCCCGCCTCGGCTGAGTTTGGGCTACCCATATTTGACCTAACCGCGATGAACCGCGACATGCTGCCGAATCAAAAAATCGATGCGGCACTCATGATGAAATATCGCGCCGTGCCGCTATTTCACCGCGGTAACTGTCTGTTCGTCGCGATCTCTGACCCGATGAATCAAGCCGCATTAGCAGAGTTCAAATTTGCTGCAGGCATCAATACCGATGCCGTATTAGTGGAGGACCAGGCGCTCAACCGTCTTATTGACGAACTCGCCGAGCAAGCTGGCGGCTTTGATTCTGATATGGCCTCACTCGGCGACGACGGTGAATACGATCTTGAGATCAGTGACGGCACGCTCGAAGACGCTGACGAAGTGGCGGACGCTGTGGACGACACGCCGATCGTCAAGTTCGTCAACAAAGTGCTGCTGGATGCCGTGAAACAGGGCGCTTCCGATATACACTTTGAGCCCTACGAAAAAGATTACCGAGTGCGGTTTCGGACCGACGGTATGTTGCGCGAGGTGGTAAAGCCACCGCGCAATTTAGCACCTCGCTTAGCGGCGCGACTGAAGGTAATGTCTCAGATGGACATCTCTGAGCGGCGCGTGCCGCAAGATGGCCGCATCCAGATGAAACTCTCGCAAAAACGTGCGATCGACTTCCGCGTGAATACCCTACCCACCCTCTATGGCGAGAAGATCGTACTGCGAATCCTGGATCCCAGCTCGGCGCAGATCGGTATCGATGCACTCGGCTACGAGACTGACCAAAAGCAACTCTACCTCGAGGCCCTGCACCGACCCCAAGGGATGATTTTAGTCACCGGACCCACCGGCTCAGGCAAAACCGTGTCGCTCTATACCGGGCTCAATATTTTAAATGAACCCGAGCGCAATATTTCGACTGCTGAAGATCCCGTGGAAATCAATATGCAGGGCATCAATCAAGTGCTGGTCAATCCCAAAGTGGGGCTCAACTTTGCCGAGGCGCTGCGCTCCTTTCTCCGCCAGGACCCAGACGTCATCATGGTCGGAGAAATTCGCGATCTGCAAACCGCGGAAATTGCCATCAAAGCGGCTCAGACCGGGCACTTGGTGATGTCGACCGTGCATACCAACAATGCAGCCGAAACGGTCACGCGACTCCTGAACATGGGCATACCCGCTTTTAATATTGCCGCGTCGGTGACACTGATCATCGCGCAGCGACTGGCCCGTCGCCTCTGCAAGCACTGCGCCGAACCACAAACTACAGTGCCTGAGGGTGCGCTGTTAGAGATGGGATTCACCCTCGAACAGCTCATCAATGCCACGATCAAACATCCCGTTGGGTGTGACCAATGCAAGGATGGTTACAAAGGCAGAGTCGGGATTTATGAAGTGGTGCGAATCACCAAACCCCTTGCTGCCGCCATTATGGATGGCGCGAACTCCATCGAATTAGATCGGGTGGCGCGCCAGGCGGGCTTTGACGATCTCAGACAATCGGCGCTGAAAAAATGTGCCGATGGACTGATCAGCCTGGAAGAAGTCAGCCGGGTGACAACGGACTGATCACTCAACATCCCACATGAGTGGAGCGAGACAATGACAGCAGACAGTATTGTATTTGTGTGGCGCGGCACTGACCGCAATGGACAACCCTCCGCCGGCGAAGAAATGGCGAGCTCTGCCGCCATGGCACGCGCGCAGCTCCGCAAACAGGGCGTCACCACTAAAACGGTCAGAAAAAAAGCTAAGGAATTCACGCTTTTTGGGCCAAAAAAGATAACGCCTGCCGATATCGCCATCTTTACGCGACAACTCGCCACGATGATGAAAGCAGGGGTCCCACTCGTTCAAGCCTTTACGATTGTCGCAGACGGCACCGAACACGACGGCATGCGCAAACTCATTAATGACTTACGCACTGACGTGGCCTCCGGCACCAACATTGCGGATGCATTGAGCCAACACCCGCGACAATTTGACGAGCTCTTTTGCTGTCTGGTCGCGTCTGGCGAAAATTCGGGCACCTTAGAAACGATGTTAGATCGTGTTGCCACTTACAAAGAAAAAACCGAGGCGCTCAAGGCAAAAATTAAAAAGGCCCTCACCTACCCGACGGCGGTCATTGTGGTGGCTATCGTGGTGACCGCTATTTTGCTGGTCAAAGTGGTCCCTCAGTTTGCTGAGACGTTTCAGGGATTTGGTTCTGAGCTACCCGCATTCACCTTACTGGTACTGAGAATCTCAGACTGGGTGCAAGCCTGGTGGTTGCTCTTATTGATTTCTTTTACGGTAGCTGGCTACCTCTTTTCACAGGCCAAACAACGCTATCAGCGCGTATCGGATTGGGTTGACGCACTGTCTCTCAGACTGCCTATTATTGGCACGATCGTCCACGACGCGGTGATTGCTCGTTTTTCTCGCACGCTGTCGACCACCTTTGCCGCTGGGGTGCCACTGGTTGAGGCCTTGGATTCTACCGCTGGGGCGGCGGGCAACGCAGTCTACGCCCGCGGTATTAGGCGTATTCGAGACGATGTCACCGCAGGGCAAGCACTCACCGCCTCGATTCGATCCACCGACTTGTTCCCGGTCATGCTGTTACAGATGATCGCCATTGGCGAAGAATCAGGATCACTTGATGATATGCTCAGTAAAGTTGCTGATCATTACGAGGCCGCCGTGGACAATGCCGTAGATAGTCTGAGCTCACTCATGGAGCCCCTGATTATGTCAGTGCTCGGCGTCTTGGTGGGCGGGCTGATGATCGCGATGTACCTCCCGATTTTTATGCTGGGATCGGTGATTTAAATGCCTTTCACAAAGCGGTAAAGGTCATGCTTCTTCTTTTATCGGATCCTGTTTTTTTCACCCTGACCTGCGGCGTATTGGGGCTGATCATTGGCAGTTTTCTCAACGTGGTCATTGTGCGCCTGCCGCGCATGATGGAATCGCAATGGCACAAAGACTGCTGCGAACTGATGGATCAACCGATCCCCGCCGATACCCCACTCAGTTTGGCCCACCCCAGGTCGACCTGCCCCCAATGCGGCGCTGCCATCCGGGCATGGCACAATATCCCCGTGCTGAGTTGGTTGGTATTGCGCGGACGCTGTGCTGATTGCAACGCCACCATATCGATCCGCTATCCACTGGTCGAGCTGGTCACAGGACTACTGTTCGCGGCGGCGGCTTGGCAATTTGGGTACAGCGCAGAGGCGCTCAGTGCTCTGGTACTCATCGCGTTTTTGATTGCGTTAACCGGCATCGATCTCGACACACAACTTCTACCAGATTCGCTCACCCTGCCGCTGCTGTGGCTGGGATTGGGCGTGAATTTATTTCAGGTCTGGACCACATTACCCGCCGCCGTTGTCGGGGCCATGCTCGGCTACGGCGCATTGTGGAGTGTCTATTGGGCGTTCAAATTGGTGACTGGCAAAGAAGGCATGGGCTACGGTGACTTTAAGCTACTGGCTGCTCTGGGCGCCTGGTTCGGCTGGCAAGCGATCCCCCTCATCATTCTGCTGTCATCGCTTGTTGGCGCACTGCTGGGTCTCACGATCCTCGCGTTAACCCGTCAGGGACGCAATACGCCGATGCCGTTTGGTCCTTATTTAGCCGGGGCGGGCCTGCTCGCCTTGTTTTATGGCGACACCCTTGTCGCACAGTATTTACAGTGGATGCGCCCTTAGCATGCTGCGTGTCGGGATCACTGGCGGTATTGGCAGCGGTAAAACCGCGGTCACCGACTGGCTGGCTCAAAAGGGCATTACCATTGTCGACGCCGACGTGGTCGCGCGGCTTGTGGTGACGCCGGGTATGCCCGCACTCGCAGAGATCGCCAACACCTTTGGCGCCGAGTACCTCCTACCCGATGGCCAGCTCGACCGGCCCGCATTGCGCCAGCTGGTCTTTGCGGACGAGTCAAAGCGGAAAATGCTAGAGGGGATCACTCATCCGAAAATACGAGAGGAGCTGGCGAGCCAGTTGGAACATGCCAGTTCTCCTTACGTGGTGCTGAGCTCACCGCTCCTGCTTGAGGGTAACCAATCTGAGATGGTCGATATCACAGTGGTGGTCGATGTCCCGGAGTCGCTACAGATTGAGCGCACCATGGCGCGTGATCAAAACGACGAAGCGCTGGTCACAAAAATAATGGCCGCACAATGTGACCGGGAAACCCGATTGCGTCGCGCCGACATTGTGATCGATAACAGCGAGTGCCTCGACACGCTGCACCACCGAACAGACGCCCTCCACCAAACCTTGCTGGCACGAGCGCATCATTAACCCGCCAATAGCTTCTTTAGTATGGGCTGATTCGCGGCGGGAAATGGCCAGTCGATCAAATCAACAGGTGGTTGCCAGGCTAAGGGCTGCCCTTCCATCCCAGACGGCTCACCCCGCCAGCTGGTAACGCGATAGACCGCTAAGCACACGCATTGATCACCGTAGTCATGCTGCAAGGTCATAAACGGCTCGCTGATGAGCACTGTCACGCCCAATTCTTCGTTTAATTCGCGCGCGAGTGCGTCAGTAATCGTCTCGCCGGGCTCCACTTTACCGCCAGGAAACTCCCACAGCCCGCCTTGGTGGGCTTCAGACGCGCGCCGTGTGACCAACACACGACCTTGAGGATCTAACAAAATACCGACTGCCACGGTGACCACCTCCAAAATCAGGTCCGATAGTCAGCATTGATCTTGACGTAGTCATAGGACAAATCCGTGGTCCAGAGCGATGACGCCGCGGATCCTTGATTCAGATTCACCTCGATGAGTAAATCGCGATCTGCCATGGCGGCCTGACCCGCCGCCTCGGTATAGGAGGCCGCACGAGCACCCTCCTCTGCAATCAACACCCCATTGATATGAATTGATATGACACTGGTATTCAGGTGCTCTACGCCGGCTCGCCCAATGGCCATCAAGAGCCTGCCCCAGTTGGGATCTGAGGCAAATAAGGCGGTTTTAACTAAGGGAGAGTGGGCTATCGTGCGGGCTACCTGATCACAGGCCGCCTCAGAGCCACCCCCTTCGACACGCACTTCAACAAATTTTGTCGCTCCCTCGCCGTCGCGAACAATATCGTGCGCCAACTCAATCATAAGCGTTGTCAACGCGTCCAAAAATAGGGCTGTAGTCGGTGACTCCTGCCTCCAACACCACA
This sequence comes from uncultured Luminiphilus sp., assembly GCA_943789425.1. GTDB lineage: Bacteria > Pseudomonadota > Gammaproteobacteria > Pseudomonadales > Halieaceae > Luminiphilus. The sequence goes on along the minus strand of CALSUB010000011.1, from coordinate 75,005 downwards.
GACGATTGCCCGGTCGCAGACAGCGTGACCGCATCATTCGTAGATGTGTCACCATCAACACTAATGCGATTGAAGCTGGCGGCAACAGCGGTTCGCAACAGGCTATCGAGCAAAGCCGGCGCGATCTGAGCATCCGTCCCGATAAAGCCCAGCATCGTTGCCATATTAGGGCAGATCATCCCAGCGCCCTTGGCCATCCCCGTGATCACACAGGTTTGTCCGCCTAGGTCGATCGAGACACTTCGCAATTTGGAACGCGTATCCGTCGTCAAAATCGCGGCGGCGGCACGCTCCCAATTGTGATCGCACAGGTCCTCCACTGCATGGGGCAATGCCCGCTTAATGAGCTCAGCCGATAGCGGCTCGCCGATCACGCCTGTCGAAAAGGGCAGCACCCGGTCGATCGTCGATTCAGTTAACGCCGCCACCGCTTGGCAGGACTCGATCGCGACCCTTTTGCCAGGCTCTCCAGTGCCGGCATTGGCATTACCCGTATTGATTAACAGCCACTCAGAATGGCCTTGGTTCGCCTGACTGTGTTCCGCGGCAATGAGGACCGGAGCGGCACGAAACGCATTCTGCGTGAAAACCACTGACGTGCTCGCGCCGGACGCCAACGAGATCAATACGAGATCATCGTAGTCGGCCAGTTTAATCCCGGCCTGTGCAACGCCTAATCGTAAGCCCGCCACCGAGTGAATCATCGGCACCCCTCATTGCACACCATAACCATCGGACGCGGCCTCATTAGGTGAGGGCACCGCAGCATTGCTTATACTTTTTTCCGCTACCACAGGGGCAAGGATCGTTACGGCCTACCTTAGGTTCCATCCGGGTCATCGGCTGTGCGGGCGGTGCCTTCGATGGCGCTACTGCAGAGGGATCAGAGGCCACTGGATTCGCCTCAGCATGCTCAAACGCCATATTTTGCTTTGCCGCCGTTTCACGTCGGCGCTGCTCGACCGCCGCTGCTTCGTCCGCGTGCTGCACCTGCACATGACTCAGAAAACGAATCACTTCATATTTTAGGCGCTGCAACAGGCCCTCAAACAACTCAAACGACTCTCGCTTGTATTCCTGCTTCGGATTCTTATTGGCATAAGCCCGCAGATGTATTCCCTGCCGCAGTTGATCCATTACCTGAAGGTGCTCTTTCCACAACGTGTCCAGCACTTGAAGCATGATCTGCTTTTCTAACTGACGCATTCCCGGACCAACACCTTGGGCCTTTTCCTCGTAAGCAGTCTGCACCGCCGCTAAAATCCGTTCGCGTAATGTCTCTTCATGAAGCGCGTTATCTTCTTCGAGCCACTGACTGACAGGCAGTGCCACACCGAATTCAGCCTCAAGCTGCTTCTCAAGTCCCGGGAATGTCCCACTGTTCTTCCACGCTCATCGGTGGAACGAATCCATCAACAGCGTCGACTCACCACATCGGCGCGGATTGCGGCAATGGTGTCTTCAATCTCATCATCCGATAACAGTTCATCCCGCTGTCGGTAGATAATCTGTCGCTGGTCATTCGCGACGTCGTCGTACTCCAGTAATTGCTTACGAATATCGAAGTTGCGGCCCTCGACCTTACGTTGTGCTTTTTCGATGGCATTGCTCACCATTCGGTGCTCAATCGCCTCTCCGCGCTCCATGCCCATCGCCTGCATGAAGCTTTTCACGCGATCCGAAGCAAAAATTCTCATCAGACTGTCTTCTAAAGAGAGATAGAACCGCGAAACACCCGGATCGCCCTGACGACCCGATCGTCCTCTCAGCTGATTATCAATCCGGCGAGATTCGTGTCGTTCCGTACCGAGAATATGTAACCCGCCCGCAGCGATCACTGCGTCGTGGCGCGCTTGCCACTCTGCGGTCAGCGCTGCTCGCGCAGCGTCGTCAAGCGCGTCGCCTTGCCTGGCAAGCTCAGCCTCTAAATTGCCGCCCAACACGATGTCGGTACCCGCGACCCGCCATGTTGGTCGCAATTGTCACGATCCCCGGACGACCCGCTTGAGCAATAATCTCCGCCTCCTGCTCGTGGTACTTTGCATTCAATACTTTGTGCGCAATATCTTTGCGCTTGAAGGCCTCGGATAATTCCTCGGAGGTTTCTACCGACGCCGTGCCCACCAGAACCGGTGCCCCTGAATCAATACAGGACTGCACATCGTCAATGATCGCTTCGAACTTCTCGTCGCGGGTGAGATACACTAGATCGTTCAGATCATCACGCAGCATCGGGACATTGGTTGGGATCACGACACAATCGAGACCATAAATCTGCTTGAAATTCGAAAGCCTCGGTATCGGCAGTGCCTGTCATTCCCGAGAGCTTGTCGTACAGCCGAAAGAAGTTTTGAAACGTGGTGGACGCGAGGGTTTGGCTTTCGCTTTGAATATTCACCCCTTCCTTTGCTTCAATCGCCTGGTGCAAGCCCCTCCGATAACCGGCGACCCGCCATGGTGCGGCCCGTGTGCTCATCGATGAGAACGACCTGGCCGTCTTGCACAATGTATTCCACATCACGCTGAAACAACACATGTGCCCGTAAGCCTGAATGAACGTGATGCAGAAGCCCTAGGTTAGTCGGGGCGTAGAGGGAATCCTCTCCCTCTAACAGTCCTGTCTCAATCAACATGGCTTCAACTTTTTCATGTCCCGCCTCGGTTAATTCGATGCTGCGTTGTTTCTCATCAACCGTAAAATCACCCTCTTGCTCTTCTAGCTCGGGCGTCAGCTTAGGAATCAATTGATTAATCGCTTTGTAGAGTGCTGAACTGTCCTCTACGGCCCCCGAAATAATGAGTGGCGTGCGCGCCTCATCAATGAGAATCGAATCCACCTCATCGACAATGGCAAACGCGAGCGCACCCTGATTTTTATCTGCCCGACTAAAGGCCATGTTGTCGCGAAGGTAATCAAAACCAAACTCATTATTGGTGCCGTAGACCACATCGCAGGCATAAGCAGCGCGCTTCTCTTCCGGCGCTTGACCCGAGCGCACCACCCCCACGGTTAAACCCAAAAACTCGTACAGTGGACTCATCCACGCGGCATCTCGCTGAGCGAGATAGTCGTTCACGGTGACCAAATGCACGCTGTGATTGGGCAGTGCATTCAGATAAGCAGGCAGCGTGGCGACGAGGGTTTTACCCTCACCCGTGCGCATTTCAGCAATTTTTCCTGCGTTCAGCGCCATCCCGCCGATTAACTGCACATCAAAATGCCGCATATTCAACGCACGCACACCAGCCTCTCGCACCACTGCGAACACCTCGGGCAGTAATTGATCGAGGGTTTCACCCTCCTCAAGTCGGGCGCGGAAGTCAGCCGTCTTTGCTCGCAAGCTGTCATCATCGAGTGCCTGCATTGCCTCTTCAAGGTGGTTAATGCGGGTGACAACTTTACTCAAACGTTTCAGCTCCCGATCATTACGGGTACCGAAGATTTTTTTCATGGTAGAGATCAGCATGGCAGTCTCACTGGTCAGTCAAAAGGGGAAACGTGTGTGGAAACGACACATCAAAGCGCCAGAGCGGCTGGTTTAACGATGAGTCCTGCGGACATAAGAGGCCGGATCAACGGCGCGTCCGTGTTTGAAGACCTCAAAGTGGACATGGGGTCCGGTCGACCTGCCAGAGCTGCCCATGAGGGCGATCACATCACCCCGACGAACGAGATCACCTAATGCGACCAAGTTTTCTTGATTGTGTCCATAGCGGGTGCTTAAACCATCGCCATGAGAGACCTCAATCATGGTGCCATAGCCGGCTTTCACACCACTCCAGCTAACGACGCCGCTCGCAACAGCGAGAATATCGGAGCCTTTACGGCCTGCAAAGTCAGCGCCGGTATGCCAAGCGCGCTTACCCGAAATCGGGTCAATGCGGCTCCCAAACGACGAGGATTGCCAGCCAGATCGTATCGGTCTTCCAGCGGGGGTCGATTCGGTTCGCAACTGCTCCGACGACAACAGCCCTGCCAGCACCTCGAATTGCACTTCACTACCGGCAAAATAATTCTCTAAGGCATCGTACTGCGTGTTGATTTCAAGGACGCCAGGCGCGCTATCGGTCTGCAATGGCACCGACGGACCACCCAATGCCGGTGGCCCAGAAAAATCGAATTCGCCCACCTCAAGTCCCGCCAGCTCGGTGAGATGGAGGCCAAGGGCGTCAAGGCGTGTCATCTGGGTCTGTAACGTCGCCAAACGACGTGTCATGGCGGTTAGCCGTGACTGCGCCTCAACACTCAGTTGCGCCAGGGCTTCTGCTCGCTCGGTCGCTTGCTGCTCGCGTATCGAAATACGAGATGACTGTTCCGATCTCACACCACCATCGAACCCGAGTTGGTAACTCACTGCGACCAATCCCAGAGGGACACCAATGACACAGGCTGACAGCAACAACCACGACCACCTGCCCAGTTCCAGGGTGCGCGATGCGGCGTGGCGGTTGAGGAGAATTAACTTCAAGGTCGGGTATCACAGTAACGGGGTCGGAACTATGCCATTTTCAGGGGTTAAGGGAAACCGTTGAGCACCAACCTAAACCGGCTAAATTGCACTCAAACCAGCTGTAAACTGTGCGGCAATGACCAATTTAGGGGCGACGGGCTCTCGTTTTCGAAGGTGGCCCATTCCCAACTCTCTTGTTGCGCCAACAGCGTCCGAATCAGTTGATTGTTCATCGCATGGCCGGATTTAAACCCATCATACTCAGCAAGTAACTGATGACCGGCGAGGTACAAATCGCCCATGGCATCCAAGATTTTATGCTTCACAAATTCATCTTCGTAGCGCAAACCGCCTTCATTGAGGATATGGAAATCGTCGATGACGATCGCATTATCAACGCTGCCGCCTCTCGCTAAACCTCGAGACCGCATGTACTCGAATTCATGAACGAACCCGAAGGTCCTCGCACGACTGATTTCTCGCACGAAAGTCTCGGTGTCCATGTCTAAGGTGACCCGACCGGTCTGCTCGCGGAAAACGGGGTGATCAAAATCAATGGCGAAACTGAGCTTAAAGCCCTCGTAAGGGTGCAATGACACGGTCTTTTCGCCGTCGTTCACCGTAATGCTCTCAGTCACACGAATGAATCGCTTTGCGGCTGCCTGCTCACAAATGCCAGCTGTCTGCAGCAAATAAACAAAGGGGCCCGCTGAGCCGTCCATAATGGGGACCTCGGGGGCATCTAAATCGATATAAAGATTGTCGATACCCAGGCCACACAGCGCAGAGAGCAGGTGCTCTACGGTCGTGACCCGGCCATCATCGGTACCAAGGCTAGTCGATAAGTCCGTTTCATCAACCCCATCAGCCCGGGCGGGGATTTCCCGGGCTGGGGTTAAATCAGTGCGACGAAACACCACACCTGTATCGACCGGTGCCGGACTCAGTGTCATCGACACTTTGTCACCAGAATGCAGACCCACGCCCGTCGACTTTATCGACTCTTGTAAGGTTCTTTGCCACCGCATGGCGAATCCTCTGATCTAGAGAGGAAAACCTTACTAGGGCACGTTACTGCAATCCAGCCCTCACGCCCTGATTATTCACATTCATCAGGGCTTTACAGACGAAGACAGCAATCAGTCCGCCTGACGACGCAAAAACGCCGGCACATCGAATAACTGCTCATCCAGACCCTCATCCATTTTCAATGCAGTCTGGCCCTCACTGATTGCGCCTGCGCGCTGACGCCTGCCGGGAGGCAGATCGTAATCATCGTAGTCTGCACCGACGCCCGGTGGGCGCTTAACGACGCTGGTATCGACCGCCGTCAGTGCGGGGCGCGCCTCGGCACTGCGGAGACCTGTCGCCACTACCGTGACTTTCAAGGTATCGGTCATCTCTGGGTCAATGACCGTTCCGACCACTACGGTAGCGTCTTCTGAGGCAATATCTTCGATGGTCGCACCGACCTCAGAGAACTCACCGAGCGAGAGATCTAAGCCAGCAGTGATATTCACCAGAATACCCCGAGCACCACTCAAGTCGATATCGTCCAGTAACGGGCTATTAATGGCCCGCTCTGCCGCCTCTCGAGCACGATCCTCGCCGCTGGCAGTACCCGTACCCATCATTGCCGCACCCATCTCTGACATCACCGTCCGGACATCTGCGAAGTCAACGTTCACCAAACCAGGTCGAATAATGAGATCCGCAATACCCTGGACCGCACCGAGTAGCACATCGTTTGCCTCTTTAAACGCATCCAACAATGAGGTGTTTTTACCCAGCACTTCAAGCAGCTTTTCGTTAGGGATCGTAATCAAAGAATCGCAATGTTGTGCGATTTCCTTGAGCCCATCTTCCGCAGTAGTGACGCGCTTTTTACCCTCAAAACTAAAGGGTCGCGTTACGACTGCCACGGTCAAAATCCCGAGCTCACGCGCTACTTCGGCAACAATGGGTGCCGCGCCTGTACCCGTGCCACCTCCCATGCCCGCGGTCACAAACACCATATCGGTGCCATGTAGCGCGTCGGCAATCCGATCGCGATCTTCGAGTGCGGCAGCCCCGACCCACTTCTGGGTTAGCTCCTGCACCGAGTCCTTTTGTGATGCTCGCACCCAACTGAAGCACCGTTTTGGAGCTAATATCAGAGAGCGCCTGCGCATCGGTATTGGCACAAATGAAGTCCACGCCGTCGACATGGTGATCTATCATGTGGCGAACCGCGTTACCGCCGCCGCCGCCCACTCCAATCACCTTGATAACGGCACTTTGTGGTGCACTATCTACTAGTTCAAACATTATTTTCTCCCCGTTTTTAAAAAGACCCAAATCCGCAGGGCCCTGCTAAAGCTTTTTACTGTTAAAAATGTCGAGCGAACCATTCCTTCACTCGCCCGGCGAAGCTCACATTTTGTAATGCCAGCTCCTGACGCTCCCGAATCCCACTTCGCACCTCCTCCGCGCCATAGAGGAGTAACCCCACTGCGGTGGCGTAAATCGGATTTCGAATAATGTCGTGCAATCCCCTCGCGTATTGAGGTGCACCTAGCCTGACCGGCATGTGGAAAATTTCTTCCGCCAAATCCACTGCCCCCTCCATCTTGGAAGTCCCGCCCGTCAGGACGACTCCTGCAGGAATCAATTCTTCGTAGCCAGAGCGACGCAGCTCGGACTGAATGAGCGTGAAGAGCTCGTCGTAACGTGGCTCAACCACTTCAGCCAACGATTGTCGTGATAAATCTCGCGGGGGCCGGTCTCCGACGCTGGGCACTTTGATGGTCTCTTCAGCGCCAGCAAGCTGAGGTAGTGCACAGGCGTAGCGGATCTTGATTTCTTCGGCGTGCTGAGTAGGGGTTCGAAGTGCCATTGCAATATCGTTGGTCACCTGATCGCCGGCAATCGGAATGACGCCCGTGTGTCGGATCGAGCCATCAGTGAAAATGGCGATATCTGAGGTGCCACCGCCGATATCGACGAGGCAGACGCCTAAATCGCGCTCATCCTCGGTGATGACGGAGTAGCTTGAAGCCAATTGCTCGAGGATGATCCCATCCACCGACAAGCCACATCGCTCTACGCATTTTTCAATATTCTGAGACGCGTTGACGGCACAGGTCACTAAGTGCACCTTTGCCTCTAATCGCACACCAGACATACCGAGGGGTTCCCGAATCCCTGACTGATTATCGATGACATATTCTTGTGGCAGCACGTGCAGAATTTTCTGATCAGCGGGAATAGCAACCGCCTGAGCTGCGTCAATCACCCGATCAACATCTTGCTGAAATACCTCTTGATCTCGTATTGCAACAATCCCATGCGAGTTCACAGAGCGAATATGGCTTCCCGCAATACCAACGTAGACCGAATGAATTTGGCATCCTGCCATTAGCTCGGCTTCTTCGACCGCCCTCTGGATTGCGTTCACCGTCGATTCAATATTGACCACCACGCCCTTTTTCATGCCTCGGGACGGATGGGAGCCAATCCCCACGACTTCGATGCCTCCATCAGGGTCGATCTCTCCCACCACCGCGACCACCTTGGAGGTCCCAATATCAAGACCTACAATCATGTGTTTGCCGTCGTCATTGGCCATCATCCCTCTCCCCTACTTCGTAGTGGCTGCATTGCCAGTGCCGAGTGACCGAATGTCACTGCCGCACCATGCTCGTAACGCAGATCAATCTTTTCGACCGTCTGAGTTGATAACTTATCGCTCCACAACTGTTTAAAGCGGGTCACCCGTCGCAACAATTCGTTCGCACCCAGTGCAAGTTGCACGCCATTCATTAACTTCACTGACAATTGCCCTAATACATCAATCGACAGCTCATCGATTGTGAGACCCTCTGGTTCAAGCTGCGAGGTCAGCATTTGGTAGCGCCGTGTCAAAGTCCCTTCGGCGCCTTCTGGGCCACTGAGTAGAGGAAGATGCGCATACTGACCATCCTGCGTCGCAGCAAAAAATTGCCCCTGATGATTGAGATATCCGGTATCGCTCCAACGCGCTAATGGCCTCTGCTCAACCAACACCACCTCAATTTCTGCGGGCCATCGCCGTCGCGTATTGACCTTATAAACCCAGGGCAAGGACTCCAGCTCATCACGCAAATCGCGCAGATCTGCAGCCATAAAGCCATCGGTAATCCGCGGGGTTAAACGAGCCTGAATCACCTCGGTATCAATGTGGCGGACATCGCCCCGCACTGTCAGTGTCTTAACCTGCTTCGCCGCCAACGCCGTCGAACCCTGATATAGCCCGAGACCAGTTAGGGTCAGCGCACAACCCAGAAGTAGTCGATTAAACCAGCGCCGCAACGTCGATATCACGTTAGTCGATGCCCCGGCAGCCGGGCCCACATCAGCCATCAAAGGATCAGCTTTGCGCATGTCTTACCCCCACACTGTCTGTATAAATGCGAGATAGGAGGTCCGCTAAGGAGAGCCCCGCGGCCTTTGCCGACAAAGGCACCAAGCTATGCGATGTCATACCGGGGACGGTGTTGACCTCTAACAAATGCCAAGCGCCCACCTGATCACGAATCACATCGACGCGACCCCATATTGTGCAGCCCACCGCGCGAAACGCGGACGACGCTAACTGAGAGAGCGCTGCTTCGTCATGATCCTCTAAACCGGAAGGGCAAAAAAATTGCGTCTCATCAGAGCGGTACTTCGCTTCAAAGTCATAAAAATCTCCGGGGACTTCGATACGAATGCTGGGTAAGGTGTTATCTCCGAGTATTGAAATGGTGTATTCGGGGCCCTCGATGAACTGCTCAGCCAGCACTTCAGCACCATAGGTCACGGCCAGCTGATAGGCCGCCTCGAGTTCCTTGCCAGTGCTTGCCTTCGCCATCCCCAGCGAGGAACCCTCTAAGGACGGCTTCACAAACACAGTGCCCAACTCAGCAATGACGGCGTCCCAATCGCACCTCGCATCGAGCACTCGGAAATCAGGGGTAGGAAAGCCTGCACCCTGCCAAAGCACCTTGGTCCGTATCTTGTCCATTGAAAGCGCTGAGCCTAAAACACCCGATCCGCTGTAAGGCACTTGCATTAAATCTAAGAGACCTTGGATAGTGCCGTCTTCACCTCCCGGCCCATGCAACAAGTTGAAGGCAAACGAGACCTCACTTAACTGTGCCATCCAACCCGCTACCGCGGGATCAATGGGCAAAACGTGTGCGCCAGCCTGCTGTAAGGCGTGCACAACATTATTGCCGCTCTCTAGCGAAATCGCTCTCTCTGCCGAAGTACCTCCCAATAGCACCGCAACGGTTCCGCCATCAATCAAGTTCTGATTCATGACAACACCTCAAGTCTCTCGGCCTGTGAGAGGGTTGCAGCAAGTCGGCCGATATCACCGGCGCCCTGCATCAACAACACATCTTGATCTTGCAGCACCTCAATCAAGGTCTTCGCTAATTGTGTCTGGTCTGAGACGACGATAGGGTCGATCGCGCCATCGGTGCGTATCGCATTTGCCAAGCTGAGAGAGTCGGCACCTTTTATCGACGGCTCACCAGCTGCATACACATCAAGTAACACGAGTTGCTGGCCTTCACTCAACACCGAGACAAACTCATCAAAATGATCGCGTGTCCGGGTATAACGATGGGGCTGATAGACCATGACCAGCCGCCGACCGACGAAAGCCTCTCGGACTGCCTTCAGCGTCACCGCTAATTCGGTCGGATGATGTCCATAATCATCAATGAGTCGTGCTGAACCGGTTGACCAAATCACATCGCCCAAGTCAGAAAAGCGGCGTCCAACACCACCGAATTCAGACAGTCCTGCTGCGATAGCCTGATCAGCGATATTAAGCTCAGAGCACAGTGCCGCCGCGCCAGCAGCATTCTGGGCGTTGTGAAGGCCCGGCATACCAATCGTCAGCGCCAAAGGTGTCGCACCAGCAGGTCGAATCAGATCAAAATGACTGCATAGCCCATCGGCAGCGTAATTGTCCAACCGATAGTCAGCATCTTGGTGCTGCCCATACGTCACCACTCTGCGTGTCAGATCAGGTAACAGATCCTGAACACCGGGATCATCGAGGCACATCACGGCGGAACCATAAAAGGGTAAGTTGTGCAGGAAGCCATCAAACGCTTGGATATAGCGCGCTAGGTCACCCTCATAGTGATCCATATGGTCGGCTTCGATATTGGTGACCAGCGCCATCATCGGCTGAAGATGTAAGAAAGAGGCATCACTCTCGTCGGCTTCGACGACCCAATAACGCCCCTCACCCAAGGCAGCATTGCTCCCCGTTTTATTGAGCAACCCACCGATGACAAAGGTGGGGTCTGCGCCTGCCTCATCAAGAATAGAGGCGATTAAGCTGGTTGTTGTGGTCTTGCCGTGTGTGCCGGCTACCGCAATACCAAAGCGATAACGCATCAACTCAGCTAGCATTTCAGCACGGGGCACCACTGGAATCCGTGCTGTTTTCGCCGCAACGCACTCGGGGTTGTCCCTCGAGATCGCCGCCGACACCACCAGCACATCAGCGTGTTGAATGTGTTCAGCTTGATGACCGATATAGATGTTAATACCCAATGACCGCAGTCGCATAATGGCGGCACTGTCAGCGACATCAGATCCTGAAACCGTGTAGCCAAGCCCCTTCAGAACCTCCGCTATGCCGCTCATACCAGCGCCGCCAATACCCACCATGAAGATGTGTTGGATCCGATCCATTGAGGGCACTGGGTTTGTGGGCTCAGTCATTCGCATGAGCCACCTCTGTTAGAACTGCCACCACTTCATCAGTGGCATTAGCCGTGATCATCCCCAGAGCGCGCCGTGCCATCTCCAGTAAACTCGCCGGCGACTGAATCCATTGCTCAAGACGATCCGCAATGCGCTCAGGCGTCGCTTCGCTCTGTGTCACCATCACGGCGCCGCCTGTTTCAGTGAGCACCTGCGCATTATGCGTCTGGTGATCGTCGATCGCTTGAGGCAAGGGAATCAGTATGGAAGGTGTTCCTGTCGCCGCCAGCTCCGACACCGTCAATGCACCCGCTCGCGCAATCACCACGTCAGCCCACGCGTAAGCGGTTGCCATATCGTCAATAAAATCGTCTCGTTGGCATTGGGAAAATCGAGTCCCCTGCCATGCTTCGTCTGCGGCTGACCGATTGCTTTCTCCACATTGCTGCCAGACAGCGATCGACTCTCCCAGACCCTTGATCACTAGGCGATCGATGGTCGGGGGTAGAAGACTATTGAGGGGTGCTGCACCCAGGCTGCCGCCTAACACGAGCAAGTTCAGTGGCCGCTGCGCTGAAAAACCGGAGAGTTCGGCTAACCCACTGCGATCCACCTCACAGAGGTTGGCACGCACAGGATTACCAACGACACGGGCGTCGCGGCGTCGCGCAAATTCACCCGGCAAACCACACAGCACATGCTTTGCCAAAGGGGCTAACCATCTATTGGTGGTGCCTGCCACCGCATTTTGCTCATGAATGACAAGGGGTAATCGCGTCAACCAAGCTGCCAGACCTGCTGGACCCGCCGCATAGCCTCCCATTCCTAGAACGATATCGGGTCGCACCCGCCAGATGATGTTCACCGATCGCCACAATCCACCGATCACCCTAACCAGGCTTCGCGCTCGATCAAAGAGACGTTTTCCTCGAAGACCCGACACGTTTAGGCAGTGCAATGAAATTCCGGATGCGGGCACGAGTCGATGTTCGATTCCTCGTTCAGTGCCGATCCACTCAACGGTCCAACCCCGCTCAGACAAAGCATCGGCCACGGCGAGCGCAGGATAAACATGCCCCCCCGTTCCACCTGCCGCAATCAAGGCGCGATACTCATTGTGACGTGTTGGCTCGACCGTCATGCCACTCTCCGCGACATAGGTTGATCAGTGCGCTGCTCTGGTCGGAGTTGCTGAGCGATACGCAATACGATACCGAGCAAAGCGCAGTTCATGATCAAGCTTGATCCGCCATAACTCACAAACGGTAGCGTCAAGCCTTTGGTAGGCAGTAATCCTGAGCTCGCTCCCATATTGATGAAAACTTGCCCGGCAAACATGAGGCCAACGCCAAAACAAAGATAAGCCGCAAAACCATTTCCCTCGGCCGCGGCACGCCAACCGGTCTGCATAATGCGCGTGATTAAGCCAACGAATAATAGAATCAGTAAGAGTGCGCCAAATAATCCCGTTTCCTCTGCCCATATCGAAAAGACAAAGTCCGTATGAGCTTCCGGTAAATAAAATAACTTCTGAATGCTGTTGCCGAGTCCCACACCGAACCATTCCCCCCGACCGAAGGCGATGAGGGACTGCACCAATTGGAAGCCAGCACCAAAAGGATCTGACCAAGGATCTTGGTAGGCGGTGAGCCGCTGTAATCGATAGGGCGCGCTGAACACCAACACCAAAAAGCCCATTCCGACTGAGGCGAGTAGCGCGAGCACGTAAATCAATCGCGCGCCCGCGAGAAACATCATCCCCACCACGGCACCCACGGCGATCACTGTGGCGCCAAAATCAGGCTCCATTAGCAGCAAAAACGCGACGATACCGAGGATAAAAATGAGCTTAGCCAGTCCTTGCCAGTGATGGCGTACGGCGTCCTCTTGCCTGACTAAGTAGCCGGCGGTGTAGAGCAGCAGCGCAAACTTAGCGAACTCTGATGGCTGTACCGTTAATGCCCCCAGCAAAGGCAACCATCGCTTTGCCCCATTCACTTCGCGGCCAATACCGGGCATGAGTACCAGGATGAGCAGCGCAAAAGCGATAAACAGTAACCAAGGAGAGAGGCGGTTGAAGGTTTCAGTGGGAATCATGTAGGACAACGCAGCTGCTGAAAGGCCTAATAACAGATAGAGGGTATGGCGCTCAGCGTGATGCCATGGATTACCAAAGTGAAAGTCACTGTATTCGATCGATGCAGAAGCGATCGCAATCAGGCCAATGCTGATCAGTGCGACGCTGAACCCCAGTAAGAGCGCATCGCCGCTGTACCCTTGCAGGGGCGCCGCGCGATTCATGCTGCCACCTCAAGTGATGCGACCGCTGATTGAAATTGCTCACCGCGATCAACGTAATCGGCAAACATATCTAAGCTCGCACACGCCGGCGACAACAGTACGATTTGTCCAGACTCTGCGGCGGCGGCGGCCTGATCAACCGCGATTTTTAAGGTAGCAGCGTGTGCAAGTGATACCGCATTACTGAGTTGATCAGCGATATCCTCGGCTGCCTCACCAATGACGATCACCCCCGCGCAACGATCTGACACCGTTTTCGATAAGAGCGAAAAATCCTGACCTTTTCCCTGACCACCCAAGATTAACCAGATCTTACTGTCACTGCTCAGCCCATTGAGCGCGGCGAGGGTTGCGCCAACATTAGTGCCCTTACTGTCATCGATAAAGAGAACGCCATTTCGCTCAGCCACGAACTGACATCGATGGGGCAGCCCCCGATACGCTTTCGCTGCCTCCACCAAACGCGACAACGGGAGCTCGAGCTCTAGACCGATCGCCAATGCCACCAACACGTTCTGAATATTGTGCCGTCCGGGAAGCGTCAACTCAGCACTCGCCACCAGGGGCTCCCAGCCCCGGCACAGCCATTCCGCTCCTTGCACCGCTCGTACACCAAATTCATCGAGATCAGGCTCGCCCAAACGACACCAGCTGACTCGAACCTCCTCCGATATCAACGGGACCGTTAGTGGGTCATCACGATTTGCGACGATCCTTTTTGCCTGACGGAAAATGCGGTGCTTAGCTCGGTGGTACTCCTTCAGTGAGGGGTAGCGATCGAGATGATCAGCGCTCACATTCAGCACGGTTGCGATCTCAAGGCCCAGCGCCTCTGCACGCTCGAGCTGAAAGCTTGAGAGCTCTAGTACGTAGTAATCAGCATTGTCAGCCAACAGATCGAGCGCCGGCCTGCCGAAATTACCGCCAACCGATGCGGAGATATCGCAGGCATTCATCATTTCGCCAAGTAGCGCCGTGACCGTCGATTTTCCGTTGGATCCTGTAATGCCGATGACCGGCATCTGGACCGCCTCCATGAATAAATCAATATCACCTCGTATACGACAGCCTCGAGCAGAGGCTCGTGCCACTAACGGGTGATCCAGGGACACACCAGGGCTCACAATCATGTCGGTGACGTCATCGGCGAAATCAAGGTCTACCTCACCAAAGGTGACTAAGTGCGGGTCTATTTCTGCGAGTATCGCGGGATCACTTGCCATCTCTTGACGCGTATCAAAGGCCGTAAAAGCGACCCCTTGTTGACGCCACCAACGTGCCACGGACCGGCCGGTCATACCCAAACCGACAATCAATCGTTTTTCAGAACTCGCAATCATTGTGTTGAGTGCTGGCATTAGCTCACCGCAACTTCAATGTGGCGAGGCCAAACAGCACCAGCATCACCGTGATAATCCAAAACCGAACAATTACCCGCGGTTCGGGCCAGCCTTTTAACTCGAAGTGATGGTGAATCGGCGCCATACGAAACACACGCCGTCCCGTTAACTTAAAGGAGCTCACTTGAATAATCACTGAGAGCGTCTCGAGTACGAAAATGCCTCCCATGATGAAGAGTACAATCTCATGACGGGTGATCACTGCCACGACGCCTAGCGCCGCACCCAATGCTAAGGCGCCAACATCACCCATAAAAATCATTGCCGGATAAGTGTTAAACCAGAGAAAACCGAGGCCGGCCCCGGCGATGGCACCGCAAAAAACCACCAATTCACCGGTACCCGATAAGTAGGCAATATTCAGATAATCAGCAAATTCGACATGACCAGCCAGATAGGCGATCACACCCAAACCTGTTGCCACCATCACGGTTGGCATAATGGCAAGGCCATCTAAACCATCTGTTAAATTGACCGCGTTGCTGGACCCGACAATCACGAAATAACTAAACGGGACGAACAGCCAGCCCATCGACCAGGCCACGTCTTTAAAAAACGGCACGTAAAGGGTTGTCTCTTCTGGTGTCACTGCGGTGGTAAATAGCAATACCGTGCAAGCCAATGCAGCGACTGACTGCCAAAGATACTTCCAGCGAGCGGGTAGCCCTCTGGTATCTTTTCTGACTACTTTACGATAATCGTCAACCCAGCCAATCGCGCCAAATGCAGCGGTGGTCACGATGACAATCCAGACGTATCGATTGTCGAGATCGGCCCAAAGCACCGTCGACCCTAACACTGCAAGGAGGATCAGCGCCCCGCCCATTGTCGGCGTGCCCGCTTTGACGAGATGAGATTCTGGCCCTTCTGAGCGAATCGTCTGACCAATCTGCAAATCATTCAGTCGTGCTATCACGAAGGGGCCCACCAGCATTGAGATCAGCATCGCCGAGCAGGCCGCTAAAATAGCCCTCAGGGTGAGGTACTGAAAGACACCAAAACCCGGATCTAGGAACAGTAACTGCTCACTCAGCCACATCAGCATGAGAAACCTTCCTCTGCTTGGGTCAACCAGTGCACGGTTTTTTCCAGCATCGCGCCGCGAGAACCTTTCACCCAAATAAGGTGTTCATCGGGTAGCTCAGGAAAAGCAGCCCACAAGGCCTGCTGATTGGAAAAATAGTGTGAACCCGCTCCATATGCTTCGGCGGCGGCAGCCGCTTCCCGTCCTACTGCCACTAAAAGATCGATTCCTGCTGCTTTAGCGTAGCGCCCCACATCGCCATGTAAGGCGTCGCTAGTCGGCCCCAACTCCAACATCGGTCCGAGTATGAGCACGCTATAAGCTGACTCGCGCGCTAAGGTATCGATCGCGGCCATGACGGCTGCAGGGTTCGCGTTATAACTATCGTCCACCACCCGTCCGCCGGTTCGCCCGACTAATACCGCACCGCGGCCCACCTCGGGGACGACTTGACCGAGCCCATCGACAGCGCTAACCGGAGGCACTCCCAGTTCAATGGCAACCGCTAAGGCGGCGAGTGCATTAATGACCTGTATGGCTCCGGGCAATCGCAGGCTGACTGGCAAAACCATTGAGGGAGCGATTAAATCAAATCGCGTTCCATTCAAGCCTTGATATTGAATATTGATGGCGCGGTAATCTGCCTTTTCTGACAGTCCAAACGTGATGGTTCTGGCGTCGCCCGCCTGCTGAATCCATTGCGCAAGCCATGGCTGATCGGCATTAATAATCGCCAGCCCCTCACCTCCCAATCCCTCGAGAATCTCACCTTTTGTAGAGGCGATCTGATCGACACTCTGATAATTCACGAGATGCGCCGCCGAAGCATTTAAGCAAACCGCGACGCTTGGCTGCGCCAATTGACACAGGTAAGCAATATCACCGGGCTGCCCTGCACCCATCTCGATCACACCAAACTGATGGGATTCGTTCAAACCCGCCAACGTTATGGGCACGCCGAGCTCGTTATTGTGATTGCCCTGAGTCGCATGAACAGCCCCCGCTCCGGCCAACGCAGCAGCAATGAGGTTTTTAGTTGTGGTTTTCCCGGCGCTGCCGGTGACAGCCACCACCGACCCAAGAAAGGCCTGGCGTTTCAGAAGCGCAAACTGACCCGACGCCTTCACCACGTCAGAAACCACCAGCTGGGGTGTTACCCCCTTGACCTCTCGCTCTGTGAGAACAGCCACCGCACCTGCAGCAGTTGCCTGAGGCGCAAAATCATGGCCGTCAACCTGAATGCCCGCAATCGCAGCGAATAAATCACCGGGCTGGGCCACTCGGCTGTCTATGGCCAGTCCTTGAAGCGGCACAGACTCACCAATCAGCTCACCGTTGGCTCGCTGTGCTAACGCTTTTAATGCCACCGAAGCCATCAAGCAGCCCGCCTTTGTGCCAAATAATGATTGGCACACTGCACATCGGAGAAGGGTATTCGGGCGCCCGCAATCTCTTGATAAGTTTCATGTCCCTTACCCGCTATTAACACGGTATCGCCGGCAGCGGCCTCCGCAATAACCAACGAAATGGCGGTTGCTCGATCAACTTCGACTAGCGGTGTTGCGCCCTCACAACCCGCCAAAATGTCCTGAATAATGGCTTCCGGTGCCTCGCCTCTGGGATTGTCACTGGTCACAACGATCCGATCCGCCAACCGAGTCGCTACCGCCCCCATCTCTGATCGCTTGCCGCGATCTCGATCTCCACCGCAGCCAAACAAAACCCAAAGACACCCTTGATGACGCGCTTCGGAAACCGCCGTGATCGCGCGATGAAGCGCATCGGGAGTATGGGCGTAATCAATAACGACCGTGATGTCAGACGTCATCTCCATCGGCTCAAGACGGCCCGGAACGGGTTTTAGTTGTTGGGTAACCTCAATAATCTCAGCAAAAGAAACTCCCATTGAGGCGGTCGCCACGATGGCTACTGTGAGATTGAACGCGTTAAATCGGCCGGCAAGCAATGAATCGATCTGTGCGTTACCCCAAGGCGTCTGCACAGTAAATGCCAACGGCGCGACACTGATCATTCCAATCAGCACATCTGCTGATTCATCGCTAAAAGAAATACCGACACTGTCACGGCCCCAAATATCACTCTGAGACGACAAGACGCTGTCATCGGCGTTATAAATTTGCACCGATGACGCAAAGTCGCGGAACAGCTTGAACTTCGACTCGCCGTACGCTTCCATCGAATGGTGGTAGTCGAGGTGATCGCGGGAGAGGTTGGTAAACACCGCCACATCAATTTTTAGACCATCGAGTCGCCGCTGATCCAGCGCATGACTAGACGCTTCCATGGCAACATAGTCAACGCCCGCATCCCGCCAAACACGCAGCTGTCGATGCAACGTAATACAGTCGGGCGTCGTATTACGCACCTCTGTCGGCGGACCGGCCAGTCGCGATCCCAGTGTGCCGATTGAGCCCGCTTTTAATCCAACTGCTTGTAATAACTGACGGGTCAACTCCACGATTGACGTCTTACCGTTAGTGCCAGTGACCGCCATCACTTTTAACTGGCAAGAAGGTGAGCGATAAAAACGGTCAGCGAGCACGCCTAGCTGATCCTTTAAACCACTGATTGCGATCACCCGATCGTCTTCAGGCAATTCACGATCATCGGCCTCCGCCAGCACCACCCCAGCACCCAGCGCTAAAGCGGCATGAATAAAATCTCGACCGTCGCGCTCTGCTCCCGGTATCGCAATAAAAGTCATGTTGGGCTGAACGTCACGACTGTCTAAGGTCATATTGCTCAGCGACACCTCAGGCAGCGTTTGATCCGCCAGCAACTCACGCAGCCCCATCATTGCTGCGCTCCACGGTATGCAGCGACCAGCGCTCCAGCCGAAGAGCGGTCAGGCTGCGCATTGCGTATTCGGAGCACTTCTTCCGTGATCCTTGAATAAACTGGCGCAGCGGCAAGACCCCCGCCATAGTGATCACCCCGAGGCTGATCAATCAAGATCGTTGTGACGTAGCGTGGCTTCTTCATCGGCGCGACACCCACAAAAAGGGCCACGTATTGGTCGTCCAAATACCCTGTCGCGCCGACTTTATGAACCGTTCCTGTCTTACCGCCAACCGAAAAGCCGGGCACTTGTGCCAAGGTGGCGGTACCGCCAGAACCCGTAACCCGACCCAGCACCTGCAACACATCTTGAGCCACCTGGGCATCAACTACGCGTGTTCCCAGTGGCAGTGTCTCGCGGTCTTGCTTCAGCAAAGTCAGTGGCTGCCTCACGCCACCATTAGCCAAAATCGAATACGCTTGTGCCAACTGTATGGGTGTCGCGCTCAAACCATAACCAAAGGCCAGTGTGACTTTTTCTATTTCACTCCAATGCATCATGCTTGGCAGGGAGCCTGCTCGCTCGCCCGGAAAGCCAGTGCCAGTTTGCGTTCCAAATCCGAACCTGAGCAGCACCTCTAAAACGGCTTCATGCCCGACGGCTTGGGCGAGCTTAGTGACCCCCACCTGACTCGATTTTTCGATGATTTTTGAAACACTAATCTCACCATAATTACGCGGATCATGAAGCACTTTACCGCCCACTCGAATGCGTCCGGGGGCCGTGTTAACAAGGCTATCAATCGTAAATTCCCCGCTCTCCAGCGCCGCAATCAACGTCAGTGTTTTGATCGTTGAACCCGGCTCATAAACATCAGTTAGAGCACGATTACGGGCCGCACCGTAATCAAATTCCTCTCGGTTATTGGGGTTGAACACCGGGTAATTACTGACAGCGAGGATTTCCCCCGTCCAAGCATCGACGGTGATAGCAGAGCCCGCGACGGCACCCGTCTCCTTCATTGCTCGCTGTAACTCACGGTGCTGAACGTACTGCAGGCGCAAATCTAGGCTCAGAGACAGCGCCTTGCCGGGTCGCGGCTTGGTAATCAAGCCGAAATCACGGACTGCCTCACCATGAAGATCTTTGATAAAACGCTTCTTACCGGGGATCCCCTGCAGCCACTGCTCAAATGCCAGTTCGATGCCAGCGATGCCTTCGCCATCGACATTGGTCAATCCCAAAACCTGAGCGGTGACCTCTCCCGCAGGGTAATAGCGTCGGTAGGCTCGTTCGCCCCGAACGCCGGGAAAGGCTTCTTGCAGTATTTGACGGGCAAAATCCGGTGCTTGATGCCTCGCCAAATACATGAAGTGCTTGTTGCCGTACAGAGCAAGCTTGTCTTTTAATTCCGCCGCGTCGACTCCAAGCAATGCGGATAACTCTGCGAGCCGTGGGCTATCCTTTAGCTGCTGTGGATTCGCCCACAGCGACACCACCGGGGAGCTGATTGCGAGCGGCGTGCCATGGCGATCCTCAATCAACCCTCGATAAACGGGAATCTCAGCCGTGCGAACAGTCCGCATGGCACCTTGCTCACGCAGAAAGCCAGCACCTTGCCCCTCCTCGGTCACCTGAAGCATCACCAGCCTACCCATCAGCACTCCCGCTAAACCAATCAGCACGCAGCAGACGGAGAGATAGCGCCAACGGGGTGTTGCCGGCGAACCGGCCTTCATGGCTCTTTTACCGAATGGGACACGCTTAAATCGGGGGCGTTCATCGAAAGCGTATCGGAAGCGATTTGCCCGACGCGGTGGGGGGCAGCCCAGGTATTCATCTCGAGCAAAAGACGGGTGTACTGCTCCTGCAGTTGCCAGCGCTGCAACTCCAATGACTGTAATCGCGCATAGTCATCTCTGACCTGATGCGTACTCGCCACTAATCCAAGGCTCGAAAGCAGCAACAGCATCAGCAGAATGACCAGCACTATCGCGTTAGGCGCCAGCAAAGAGTTCATCAGAGACGCTCCGCAATGCGCATTACAGCGGAACGGGCTCGGGGGTTCTGGGAAACCTCCGCAGGCGTGGGCATCACCGCCTTACCAATTTGCCGCACGAGACCCGGATACTCGGCGTGTCGAATCGGCACTCCGGGCGGTAATTGTGGACCTCTGACGGCCGCACGAATGAATCGCTTTACGATACGATCCTCTAGGGAGTGAAAACTGATCACTACCATTCGACCGCCTGGCGCGAGCGCCAGTAAGATGGCCTCCAGGGCATCTCGAAGCGCGTCCAGCTCACCGTTAACATGCAATCTGATGGCTTGAAAACTGCGTGTCGCTGGGTGCTTATGTTTTTCCCACTTGGGATTGGCGGCAGATACCACCTCAGCCAGCTGCCCCGTTCGTCGGAGGGGCTGCTCACTCCGCGCGGCCACAATCGCATTCGCAATCCGTCGGGCAAAACGCTCTTCACCCAATTCACGGAGCACCGTCGCGATCTCAGAGGCCGGCGCCTCCGCCAACCACTCTGCTGCAGACCGCCCTTCGTCTGGATTCATTCGCATGTCTAGGGGGCCATCATGGGAAAAGCTGAATCCCCGCTCGGGATCATCGAGTTGCGGCGAAGACACGCCGAGATCCAGCAAAACACCCTGCAAGCTGCCCAGCTCGACATGCTGGCTCAGTGCTCTGAAGTTTGCTGCCTTAAAAGAAAATCGCTGGTCGTGTTGCGCTAACTCGGATGCGCTCTCTGCCGCGGCTGGGTCATGATCTAACGCCATCAACGAACCTTTCGGTGATAGCGCCTCAAGGATACGAGTGCTGTGCCCGCCCCTGCCAAAGGTTCCGTCTACATATGCTCCGTGCGGCGATACCATCAGTGCCCCAATGACCTCCTCGAGTAGAACCGGCAAGTGCTCCCGGTCCATCAAAGATTAAGCTGCATCAGCTCCACTGGAAGCTCCCTTGGGGCCCCGGTGACAGCGCAGCTTCGCATTCCCTCTGCCATAACTCTTCTGACCACAGTTCAAGCTTATTACCTTGCCCGACCATCACTGCGCGCTTCTCGAGATGCGCATAGTCTCTGAGCGACGGCGGAACTAATACACGGCCATTGCCATCCAGCTGCAAATCGCTGGCGTAACCCAACATCAATCGCTGAAATCGCTTTACGGCGGGATTGAGTGCCGGGAGCGCCTGCACGTCTCGCTCAATGCGTTCCCATTCGGGCAGGGCGTACATCACCAGACAGGGCGTTTGGGTATCGACGGTAATGACAATGTGCCCATCACTTAATGCCGCCAGCGATTCACGTTGCCGCGCTGGCACCGCCATTCGGCCCTTGGCATCAAGGTTGATGGACTGAACCCCTCGAAACATGATGTCCATTGCCTCCATTGAATTACCACAAAATGGGGGTTTTACCCACTTTGCACCACATTTCGCCACTATACGCCTGAAAAAAGCGGTGGGTCAACGGCATTAGGACAAAAATTCTCGGTTTTTCAGTGCCTTAGAGACAATTAGGTGGGCGAGCCGACGCGGGGCCGGCCATCAGAAAGAAACGCTAAAACAGACCGCTAACTCGAAATACGAGGTTTGAGATTAGGTGATATGCTTTATTAACACTTTTATTAATCTATTAATAACTAAACAGTATTAAAAGGCCGTTAAGAGGTTAAGCGTTATCGGGCCGGCGCAGCGGTATCACGGAGGAAATGGGAAGCCCCCCGAGTGGGGGGCATAATGAGTTGGTCGATAAGCCGGGTTCTGTCGTGGACGATCATTCATCTGCGACGAACGTCACCGTTCGCCTGAAGCGACCTACCCGAATCCACCGGGGTCACGGTATCGGATTCCTATTTGGTCTTGCTCCGAGACGGGGTTTACCATCGCCACGCTTGTTGCCAACCGCGCGGTGCGCTCTTACCGCACCTTTTCACCCTTACCTGCAAGCAGGCGGTTTCCTTTCTGTTGCACTTTCCGTAGGCTCGCGCCCCCCAGGCGTTACCTGGCGTCCTGACCCTATGGAGCCCGGACTTTCCTCTGCCGATGATTCGACAGCGATCGCCTGACCCACTCGGGAACAGAGGTTACCGATTAGCGTTGAGGCTCGCAACCTAAGACTGCGGCGTATCACTTTTTATCCAATATGGCCTGGTAGAGCACTCGCACGGGCAACCCGGTCACATCGGCTACCACGGCGGCTGCCCGCCGCGGCGGAAGTTCCTTCACTAAACGATCCAGCAATGCCTCTACCTCGGCAGTGAGCTCGACCGCCTCAGCGTCGCAACCGCGAATCACCAGCACCATTTCGCCACGCTGTTGATTAGCATCATTGCGCACAAACAGGTGTAACTGTGACAACGAGCCACGGTAAATCGTCTCGTGAGCTTTTGTCAGTTCCCGACACAGTGCCGCGTCACGATCACCCAGCTCAGCAATGAGCGCATCAAGGGTGCTCAGTACTCGACGCGGCGCCTCAAATAATATCAACGTGGCTTCCAGACGCTTCAACGCTTTTATTCGCGTCTCACGCTGTCCGGCCTTTACCGGAAGAAAACCCTCAAAATAGAACCGATCAGTCGGCAATCCAGACGCACTGAGCGCTGCCGTCATGGCGCTGGCGCCCGGTATGGGGATCACTTGGAATCCGTGTTGCTGGCAAGCCTCCACCAACTTGTAACCCGGGTCAGAAATCAAGGGAGTCCCCGCATCGGATACCAATGCCACCGATTTGCCTTCTCGAAGATGACGTAGCAGCCGTTCCGTGTGCGCAGCGGGACTGTGATCGTGGTAACTCACCATTGGGGTATCAATCCCAAAATGCCGCATGAGCTTGGCTGAGTGACGAGTATCCTCCGCTGCAATGCAGTGCGCGGCCTTCAAGACCTCCAACGCGCGCAATGTGATGTCGTCCAAATGGCCGATGGGTGTGGCAACAATGTAAAGGCAAGCTGGCACGGGGTAAGGCTCCTTAATCGGGCCACCGGCGCCCGCTTAGGGCTATACTGCCCCGATGAGCGCTATAGGTCACCCTCAACCCCTCAGTTTTACTCGCAGAGTCGCCGGTCGGCCGCTGCTTTTGCAGGTCGCTTTGACGGCGTTACTGCTGATTCTTGTTACTGCCTGCTCAGCGCCGACACGTGACACGACGGCGATACCCGTGCAAACCGACGGGGTCGAGCGCGTACCAGAGCCGGTAGAGGGAGAGCAGCTGCGACTCGACACCATTGCACGCCTATCGACCCTCGCCAAAACAGAGTCCCTGCTCGTCGCCCAGTATGAGCGTGATCAACTGACACTCAGTGATGCCGGCGCCTCAACACTCATTGCAGTCGATAGCCGACTGGCCTGGTTATCCGGCGATGTCCTATTAGCCGATCAATTACTGCAGAAACTAAAAAATGGGAATACCGCTGCGATTGATTTTGCGCTCGAAGAACAGATAGCGCAGGCAGCGCTATCGAGACAATGGCTTCGCGCGGCCACCCTACTCTTTGAAAAATCCCAGGCGCCAGCAGAACAGAGAAACGCTTCTGTTAACAGCGATCGACTCTTCGGCTACCTCATCCGGGTCCCCACTAGCGCGCTGTCGGCCGAGCTCAAAAAGTCTCGGGAATCTGACTGGCGAGCTTGGCTGGAAATGCAATTGGCTTATCGACAGGGACCCCGTGCGTTGCGAGCCTGGCAAAGCACGGCTGGGAACCGACCGCGAACCCCAGCGGCGCCAAGCCACCTCTTAGCCTGGTTAGATGCGCCGCCCATAGAACAGATTACCCTCATGCTGCCGCTTGATGGCTCACTGGGCGCAGCCGGTGAAGCCGTTGCATCCGGCGCCATCAGTCAGCTATACCAATCGTATCCAGATCCTGCACTCAGACCGCAACTTACCGTACTGAACCTCGCGCACTACGCGAATTCGCGTGCCGCCTACTCTGCAGCCGTCGACAGCGGTGCCGATATGGTGCTGGGGCCGCTGACCAAGTCAGATGTCGCGTCATTGCAGCAAATCGACGCACTGCCCATTCCTGTCATCGCCCTCAACCAACCGGGACCGCAAATCAATCAAGCGAGTGCCAAACCCGGCTGGACGACTTTCAGCCTCGCTCCCGAGGATGAGGCACGCCAGATTGCCGACGAAGCCTTCGGTGACCAATGCCGAAATGCGATTGTCATGGCTTCCCCCAACGACCGTGGGCTGCGTCTGCTGACGGCGCTAGAGGCACAGTGGTCCCATCACGGCGGAACGCTGCGTGGAAAATTAGTCGTCGAACAACAAACGGACGCTAACAAAGCGATGGGTGAATTACTGGGCTCAGGCTCGAGTGATCAACGTATTCAATCTGTCGAGCAGGCATTCGATATTCCGGTTGATGGGAGGGGTCGTGGCAGGAGTGATTTTGAGTGTATCTTCATGCTCGCCCCAGATCCCATCACGGCCCGGTCGTGGCGACCCTTGCTGGTCTTTCATATGATAGGGGAAGTCCCTGTCTACGCGACCTCTGCGATCAATGATGGCGTTATCAATACGCGAAACCGTGATCTTAATGGCGTGGTCTTTTTAGAAACCCCAGCAATGCTGCCGCCCAGTTCGGCCGGTCGACTGGGACGACTGCGTGCTCTGGGTCGGGATGCATTGGTGATGGCCCAGCACTGGCAGCAAGCACTCACCACTGAAAACTGGATTATCAAAGGTCAAACTGGACTACTTCGGCGCAGGGCAGACGGATCGATCGCAAGAGCCCTCGACTTGGCCACCTTTGATGGCGCGGAGGTACGCGCCCTTCAGTAAGCTAGACGCTGACTCATGACGCGGAAGCGCCAGTGAAAAACGTCGGTCAGATTTGGGAGCACAACGCTGAGCAGTTCTTGTTGCGGCAAGGCCTTGTATTGCTCGCTAGAAACTTTTTAACACGTCGTGGCGAGATTGATCTCGTCATGCGCGACCAAGATCTGATCGTATTCGTCGAAGTCCGCTTCCGGAACGCATCACGCTTTGGGGCTGCTATCCACAGCATTGATAGACGAAAGAGCGCATGCGTAGTGCGATCTGCCAGTGTGTTCTTACAACAACATCCACAGTGGTCTAATCACCCTTGTCGCTTTGACGTAATCGCTTATGATGGCGTTGCGGCACGAGCCAATCCAACTTGGATTCAGGCCGCTTTTAACTGATTCGTTTTGGTATTGACAAGCGGAAGGTCTGTGGACGTTTATCCTAGCATTGCCAGCTTTTTCCAAAGACACTTGGAAGCCTCTAGTTTGGCGGTGGATGCCATTGCAGACACACTGGGTGACGCCATTGAGCTCTTAGCCCAAGCGATCCTCGCGGACCAAAAACTATTCAGTATTGGTCTGGGCGCAGACCGTGCCAGCGCCACCGCACTGACCAGCTTGCTGCAACACGGCATATTGAGGGAACGCCCTAGCCTACCCGTGGTGGAACTCGCGACGCACCAGATCGACGCGTCCGAGCTCGGCGTAGGCTGGGTGAGCCAGCAACTTCAGGCGCTTGGCCAGGCCGGCGATGTCGGTGTGGTCTTCGCGGCTACTCTGCAAGAGTCAGACATTAAACGACTGGCGCTAACAGCAGAACAAAGGCAAGTATCGTTGATCTGGATAGGCAACCGAGGCCCCGGGATCAGCGTCAATTTAGCCCAGGAATCGATCGAAACAACGCTCGCGGTGAACCATACCCTCGCAGTTTGTCTTGCCCACCTCATTGACACCCATACCTTTGGCCCTCTGGAGACCTGAATCATGCTGATATCGCAACTCGCACTGAGACCTATCCTCTCCCTCATCCTCTCGCTGTGCGCAGCGTCTGCGCTGCTCAGCGGCTGCGGTACGATCATGTCCAGCGCGGGTGCAGGCCCTATCGAAGAGGACCCCGGAGAACGAACCTTTGCTCAGCAAATGACAGATGAGAGCATCGAAACCAAAGCGTTAGTCAACATCAACGCAGCCGATGAAGCCTATGACCAAGCGCATCTCAGCGTTGTCTCTTACAACGGGTTTCTCTTGCTGGTAGGTCAGGTCCCCTCGGAGGCGCTCAAGGCACTGGCCACCGATGTCACACGTGACTTGGAGGCCGTCCGTCGCATCTACAATGAACTCGAGGTAGGCCCAGAAACCAGTGCCGGCACCCGCACCAATGACACGTGGATTACCACACAGGTCAAATCAAAGTTACTCGCCAGCTCGGATACACCGGGCAGGCGCGTCAAAGTCGTCACTGAAAACGCGGTCGTCTATCTCATGGGGTTGTTAACTGCCGCAGAGGCTGATCGCAGCGCGTTGGAGGCTGCCGAGGTGAAGAGCGTCACGCGAGTCGTTCAGCTATTCGAGATTATTACTGAGCCCGCTATTTAACCACTTTGAGGCTCGGGCGACCGCGGCCTGCGGGTGGCTCAGGTGGCTCCTCAGGTGTTTCCACCTCGTCGAACACCATGCCTTGGCCGTTCTCGCGGGCATAAATGCCAAGGATAGCCAGAGTGGGGACTGCAATGTCTGTCGCAACACCGCCAAAGCGCCCGTTAAAGGTGACTAGGTCATTACCCAGCTCCAACCCAACCACGGCACTTGGCGATATATTAAGCACGATCTGTCCATCGGTGACATACGCCTGGGGCACAGTCACCCCATCATAATGAACGTCGACTAAGAGGTGCGGCGTGCAGTCATTATCAATAATCCACTCGTAAATGGCGCGGATAATGTAAGGGCGGCTAGAGGTCAACAGAGCAGGCGGCCCTATGGACGCATCTCTCTTTCTTGAATGGTGAGGCTCTCCTGAAAAGCCTCCCGTTGGAACAATCGCTCCATATAATCAAACAGCGGCTTCGACTGCTTACTCACCCGTATGTCCACGCCCAAAGCGGGAAGCCGCCACAGAATGGGGGCGACACAGCAATCCACCAACGAAAACTCTTCGCTCATGAAAAATGGCTTTTCAGCGAAGATGGGCGCCACAGCCATGAGGCTCTCTTTCAGTTCCTTGCTCGACTTGGTCACAACGTTGTCGCTGCGCGAGGACTGTATGGCATCCACCAAAGTGGCCCAATCCCGCTCAATACGGTAGACAAATAAACGACTCTCGGCGCGCGCTACGGGATAAACAGGGAGCAAAGGAGGATGCGGAAAACGCTCGTCAAGGTACTCCATCATCACTTTCGACTCGTACAACACCAGTTCTCTATCCACCAGCGTGGGCATACTGCTGTATGGGTTCAGCTCACTCAGCTCTGGTGAAACCGCACCATTTTCAGACTCGACCAACTCGACGGTCACGCCTTTTTCTGCCAATACCAAGCGCACGCGATGGCTGTAATGACAAGTATTATCGGAGAACAAGGTCATGGAGGAACGTTTAGAAACGATCCCAGAAACATCATCAGGCATGTATTTTCAACTGATTAAAGGAGGGGCTTAGTCTACCACTCAAACGGTGCTAAAACTCGCCCCTCGGTACTTTAGAGGGTTTTAGTGGACGTCTTTCCAATATTCTCGGTTCAATAACCAAGCAAAGATGAAAAATAGCGCCAAAAACAGCAGTACGTAGGTCCCTATCCGCAATCGGTCCGCCTTATAGGGTTCGGCGGTATAAGCCAAAAAATTGACCAAGTCATACATCGCACCATCAAACTGCGCAGGGGTCATCACACCTGCGGCCGCCAACTCGACTGTTTCGCAATGTGCCGCTTTGTCCGCGGGTTGACCCTGCGCATCAGTACAACTCGACAAGCCTTGCAGCTCCATTAGCACATGAGGCATGCCAACGTTGGGATAGACACGATTATTGACGCCATAAGGCCTTTGATCATCTTTGTAGAAAGCGCGGAGATAGGTATACAGCCACTCCGGCTGTCTCGCACGTGAGATCAGCGACAAATCCGGCGGCGTCGCACCGAACCACACTTTAGCGTCGCCTTTGTCCATGCTGTTCGACATTAAGGAGCCGAGCTTAATTTCGGGATCAAAAACGAGGTTTGCCTTGTAAAGATCCTCGGGAATCCCCAAATCGCGTGCGACCCGGTTGTGCCTAGAGTACTGCAACGAGTGACATCCCATGCAGTAACTGGCATACATCGCTGCGCCCCGTTGTAGGGAGGGCTGGTCGCCCTGATCAGCCTCAAACGCATCGCAAGGGATGGTGCCGCAGTCATAGGCGGACTCTGCGCCAACCACTTTGAGCGGCAAAAAGGCCAACACACCAATCAACCCTAGGGTCGCCATGCTTTGCCACACGTTCATCCCGCCGTTCATGGTGACCCGCTCTGGTTCAGGCTTCGACCGATCGAGCCGCGACCACCAGGGCATCGCGAGGAAAAACAGGAAGTAAAAAATAGTGCAGATTTGCGCCAAAACCGTTCGCTCTGGGGTCGGAGACTTCACACCCAATACACCAAGAATAATGAACGAAGCAACAAACAGCAGCAGCATTACGCGATTCAACATGCCGCGGTAACGCCAAGAGCGGACCGGATTACGATCGAGCCAGGGCAGCGCGAAAGGGATCACCACCGACGCCGCGAAGAACACAAAGCCCCAAAATTTATCGGGAACCGCGCGCAATACTGAATAAAACGGCGTGAAATACCAGACGGGTGCAATGTGCGCGGGCGTCTTCAACCCGTTGGCCTCTTCAAAATTAGCAAACTCTAAAAAGTACCCAGACATTTCCGGCGCAAAAAAGATAACTGCGCAAAAGAAAAACAAAAAGACCGCAATACCCTGCACGTCGTGAACTGAATAGTAAGGATGGAATTTGATACCGTCTAAGGGAATGCCGTTTTCGTCCTTCGTTTTCTTAATCTCAACACCATCGGGATTATTCGAGCCTACCTCGTGCAACGCCAAAATATGCAGCACTACTAAGGCGAGCAAGACGATGGGGAGTGCTACCACGTGTAACGCAAAAAAACGATTCAGTGTGATGCCAGACAGGAGGTAATCGCCGCGGATCCAGGTCACGATATCGTCACCCACGACCGGTATGGCGCCGAACAGAGAGATGATCACCTGCGCACCCCAGTAAGACATCTGCCCCCACGGGAGGACGTAACCGACAAACGCCTCGGCCATCAACACGATGAAAATCATCATACCGAACACCCAAATCAACTCTCTGGGTTTTTTGTACGATCCGTACATCAATGCGCGCATCATATGCAGATACACCACAATGAAAAATGCGGATGCTCCAGTTGAATGCATGTACCGCAGCAGCCACCCGTAATCGACATCCCGCATGATGTATTCGACCGATGCAAAGGCCTCCTCGGAGGAAGGCGTGTAATTCATCGTTAGCCAAATACCGGTCAGCAGCTGATTTACCAGCACCAACAGCGAAAATACGCCAAAGAAATACCACAAATTAAAGTTCTTGGGCGCGTAATACTCAGCCATGTGAGTATTCCACGTTCTCGTCAGGGGAAGACGAGCATCAATCCAAGAAACCAGACCTGTCAGTGCCTTTTCCATCAGACTGCCTCCGCGTCAACGCCAATCACTAGGACGTTTTCGCCTTCAAAAGAGTAAGGGGGAACTTCTAAATTAGCAGAGGCTGGAACCCCCTTATACACCCGCCCTGCTAAATCGAACTTAGAGCCGTGACACGGACAGAAAAAACCGCCAAGCCACTCATCACCGCCCATGTCGGCTGCGCCGACCTCGGGCCGAAACTTTGGCGCGCAACCCAAGTGGGTGCACAGCCCTACAATCACTAGCAACTCCTCGTTGAGCGCCCGAGCTTCTCCGGAGATGTAAGCAGGTTGCGCCGACGCTTCTGACAAGGGGTCCTTCAAATCACCATTTAGCGTCGCCAGATCCGACACTTGCTCTGCTGTTCGACGGAGCACATACACGGGCTTGCCACGCCACTCAATCACCACCATTTGCCCCGGCTCTATACCGCCGATATCGGCTCTGACCGGCGCGCCAGCGGCCTTGGCTTTTTCCGACGGGTTCCAAGACCCCAAAAACGGCACGGCAACGCCTGCCACGCCGCCTACCCCCACTACTGAGGTGGCCGCGGTCAGAAACCGTCTGCGAGTCTCGCTGTGATCACCTGCTGTGTCGTGAGCTTCTGTTGTATCGGTCATGCTTGGCCTCTCCCGTGTTACCGCTGAGCCACTGTGCGGGTCAAAACACGCGACAGTGAGCGGTGAAGCAAGATGGTTAGTTCTCAGTGCGCGCGAAGTGTAATGCTCACGCCAGCTACCAGCAAGTTGAAATACGAATTCGCGGCCAGAGAGGATCAGTGCGCTTTGCTACCAAATGATCTTTTTGGCAACCCACGCCCGACTAACTAGGCCGTTTAGGGGGGTTATTCGCCCGATCACATCGCGACTAAGCGGCGCCCCATCATGCGTCGCCCAAGCACGAACCACCCAGACTGCTCGCTGCGTCGCGGGCCCGGGGGGATAACCCTCTCCGAGTTGACTACCAGAGCAAAAAAAAACCGGCACAGATGCCGGCTTTCGAACAGGTAGGCGAAAAAATTATCGCTTGGAAAATTGAGGGCGACGTCGCGCCTTCCGCAGGCCTACCTTCTTACGTTCAACTTCTCTTGCGTCACGCGTGACGAAACCAGCCGCTCGGAGCGCTCCCCGAAGACTCTCGTCATAATCCAACAGCGCGCGCGTCAATCCGTGTCGAATAGCGCCCGCCTGACCAAAGCTTCCTCCGCCACACACGGTGACATTGGCATCGAAACTCGCTGCATTCTCAGTCAATTCCAGCGGCTGGCGGACGATCATCCGGGCTACTTGGCGACCAAAATACTCGTCAACGGGACGACCATTCACCGTAATATTGCCGCTACCTGAGCGCAGGAATACACGCGCGGTGGAGGTCTTTCGTCGACCCGTTCCGTAATATTGTGCGGTTGCCATTATGGTCTCCTCAGATCGTCAGTGGCTGCGGCTGTTGCGCCGAGTGCGGATGCGCAGGACCCGCATACACCTTAAGTTTTTTCAGCATTGCGCGGCCCAGCGGATTTCGGGGCATCATCCCTTTCACCGCGCGCTGAATGACACGCTCAGGGGCGCGCTCAATTACCTGCTCAAAGCTAGCCGCCTTAATACCACCCGGGAAACCAGTGTGGTGATAATAAATCTTGTCTGTTCGCTTTGCGCCGGTCACCTGGATTTTCTCACAGTTGACCACCACCACGTAGTCACCCATGTCCATGTGCGGGGTGTACTCTGGCTTATGCTTGCCACGCAAGCGATGCGCTATCTCAGTTGCAAGACGTCCGAGTGTTAAATTCTCAGCATCCACAACGAACCAATCGTGGTGAATGTCGTCTGCCTTGGCGCTATATGTTTTCATGCCGGAGTCTCAAGGGCGGTATTAAAGGAGCGCGGATGTTACTGGACTGTTTGAGCCCTTTCAATAGTTATTTTGTCGCTCCGCGCTTACGGCCGGTGCTCGGCTCGCAGGTATTCGTGAGTGCGCATCTCTTGAAGCCTAGAAACGGTTCTCTCGAACTCAAAACTCAACCTCGTGCCGTCGTAGAGGGCCTCAGGCGCACAGGCCGCGGTGGCGATCAATTTGACATTGCGGTCATAAAACTCGTCAACCAAATTAATGAAACGCCTCGCTGCATCCTCTTTGTCGCCAGTTAAGACCGGAATTTGCTCCACCAAAATAGTGTGATACTCCCTCGCCAACTCCACAAAATCAGCAGCGCTGCGCGGCTCATCGCACAGAGTCGAGAAGGTAAACCAAGCAATCCCTGGCGCCGAAGCGATCAGTTGCATGCGGCGCTGGTTTATCTCCAACCACGTTGGCGCACCAGCCGATGAGCCTGACCCCGCAGTGGATTCGGCAACCGCCTGCCCGCCCAGCGAAGCAAAATAACCCGCTAGCGCCTCGTGTGCGGCCTTATCATGTGGCGTATGCCATAACGCCGCTCGCTGCAGCGTTCTAAATCGATAATCAGTCGGCGCATCGAGGTGAACTACCTCCAGATGCCGCTCAATTAGGGCAATCGCAGGCAAAAACCGTGCCCGCTGCAGTCCATCACGATACAAATCACTCGGCGGGATGTTGGACGTGGCCACCAACGTGACACCGCGTTGAAATAATGCCTCGACCAATCCCGCCAGAATCATCGCATCGCCGATATCACTGACAAAAAATTCGTCAAAGCACAGCACCAGCGCCTCATCCGCGATCTCGTCCGCAACCCGTTGCAACGGATTTTTTGCGCCGCTGTGGGCAGCCAACCTACCGTGAACACGCTGCATAAACCGATGAAAGTGAACCCTCAACTTGCGTTGCCAAGGCAGACAGTCGAAAAAGCTATCGACCAACAACGTCTTTCCTCGGCCCACGCCTCCCCAGACATACAGTCCGCGCTCCGGCTCCCGAGTGCGACCCAATCGCCGGGCAGCTCGCGCCCAAACCCCCTGATCGGTCTCATGACGTTTTAACAGGCGTTGATAGAGCTCGTTCAGACGATCGATCACCTCTGCCTGAGCTGCATCTTCCAGCAGCTCGCCGGCGTTCAGCGCGCGCTGATAATGCTGTGAGGGAGATAAATCTTGTGGCATTTCCACCATAAGCCCGCTGTGAGCCCGCATGGGCTTGGTTTTTCGCGGCGCAGAATAACACGAGCCGCAGTCGCTAGGCGCAATAAGGATCGAAATGTACCCCCCAGAGCCTGACGGCAACTCGCGGGTACAGTACACTGCTCGAAGGGCGAAGCGTGACACTGTCAGCCGTCAATCAGAACATTAACCTGTCAGGTTCATATCGAATGGCCATGAGCCGGCAACGCGCAAGCGTCAGGAGGCACCCACTCCCATGTATTCTCTCGTTAACCTCATTATTGCCCTCATCATTGGAGGCGCTATCGGCAGCTTGATCGGCTGGTATTCAGCATTGGCTTCGCGCGGCGATAACAAGCGTAAAATCATTCTCGAACTGGAGAGTCAGCTGGACCAGGCAAGGCAAAATAAAGTCGACTACGAGGCCGAGGTGACCGAGCACTTCTCTCGCACCGCCGACTTACTCAACAAGCTCACCGATGACTACCGCTCGGTTTACACTCACCTCGCCAACGGCGCAGATCAGCTTTGTGGTGATCAGATCAGTATGTCCGAACCCGCGCTCTCAGCGCCCCCCCACGATGAAACCGATAAACCTCAGCTCGTCGAGGTTGCTCAGCCTCTAGACTACGCGCCCAAGAAGCCGGATGAGCAGGGCCAATTATCCGAAACATTCGGACTCGAAAAGTCGGACAGTTCAGCTGCTTGAGCCGCTCAAGCTGGGTTCGGGCTGTCGATAAACCGGTGCGTGCACCCTAAGGCTGAGGCGACGCGTTCACCGACAGCCTGCACTCCGTAGCGCTCCGTCGCGTGGTGCCCTGCCGCAATAAACGCTAAGCCGCGCTCGCGCGCCACATGCACCGTTTGCTCAGATATCTCACCGGTAATGAAAACGTCAGCGCCGGCATCGGCGGCCCGATCGATATAGCCCTGTCCTGCCCCGGTGCACCACACCAGCTTCTGTACTGCCCCCTCACCAATGAGCAACGGCTTGCGGTCCAAGGAAGTGGCCAACTTGTCGGCCAGCTGCTCAACGGGTATCTCAGCGGGCAACCTACCGGTATACAGCGGCAGCTCAGCGTCACTGGCAACTAGGGGCAGCGGATCTACAACGCCCATCAAATGCCCCAGCGTCACGTTATTACCCAACTCCGGATGGCAGTCGAGCGGAAGATGGTAGGCAAATAAATTGATCTCGGCCGCCAGCAGTGCTCGCAATCGTTGCGCCTTGATGCCCACCACACAGGGATCCTCGGAGCGCCAAAAATACCCATGATGAACCAGGATTGCGTCGGCCTCGTCAGCAATCGCGGCGTCCACTAACGCCTGACTCGCGGTGACGCCAGTCACCAAATGTTTGATCTGCGCCTTTCCCTCCACTTGCAGCCCATTGGGGCAATAGTCCGTAAATGCACTGGGGTGAAGCAGCTCGTCAAGAAAGTCACTCAATTGGTCACGGGTACAGGCCATCTCTCACTCTTGTTAGGTGTCAAAATGAAGAGAATAACCACCGCACCATGATTTACAATGGGAACAGGAGGCTCCCGTGAAACAGAATTTGATTGCCATCATCTGGCCCGCTTTGGTCGGCGTGCTCGCTGCAACGCTCATTTTAGACAAGTGGGTGCTGGATGAACGCCCCGCCACAGATGCCGCTGCATCCAGCAGTTATAGAGAAGCCGTGGCACGTGCCACGCCATCGGTGGTCAACATCTACACCGCCAAGCTGGTTGAATCTCGGGTAGACCCACGGCGCAATTCACTCTGGCAACGCCGCTTCCGATCGGATCGTGGGAACGAACAACGCATTGAGCGGTCACTGGGTTCCGGCGTAATTCTCACGGCCGAGGGCCACATCGTCACGAATAATCACGTCATAGCGGGCGCCGATGCGATTCAAGTCTTGCTAGCGGATGGCCGTTCTGCCAACGCCTCGGTAGTGGGTAATGATCCCGACACCGATCTGGCAATTCTTCGCATCGATCTGCCAGCGCTAACACCGATTGAATTGGCCAACGCACAGGACATCGCAGTGGGTGACGTGGTGCTGGCTATTGGCAATCCTTATGGATTCGGCCACTCGGTATCTCAGGGCATTATCTCTGGCGTCGGCCGGTTTGGCTTGCAGCTTTCCACCTATGAGGGCTATATCCAGACCGATGCGACGATTCACCTCGGTAGCTCAGGTGGGGCGTTAATTGACGCTCAAGGCCGGCTAGTGGGCATCAATACGCTCATTTATACCGCAGGCGGAGAAGGCGCCGGGGAGGCGACCGGTATTGGCATTAACTTAGCCACACCGAGCGAACTCGCCGCCACTGCTTTGAGTGACATCGTCAATTATGGTCATGTGATCCGCGGATGGCTCGGCGTCAGCGTTGAGGTGCTCCTGAGCGAGGACGCTTCTGGCCGACCGCTACAACGACTGATCGTTACCGATCTAGCATCTGACGGGCCAGCAGAACGCGCGGGCATTGCGTTAAACGATGTCATCGTTGCAATGGACGACGCATTGGTGGTGGATGGGCGTGCCGCAATGATGCAGATTGCACGCCTCCGCCCGGGCCATCTCTTAAGGGTTAAACTCGATAGAGACGGCCAAGTCGTCGAGATCGAGGCAGTGGTCGGTACCCGCGCCAGTAACGGCTAACCCGCAGACACTCTAATGTGCGTCAGGCATTCTCATTTGGGCACTCAGGCTATGCGCCTCGAGCGACTCCGCGTCAGCGATCTTGGCGGCGACGTCACCTAACAACTGTGCTCCGGCCGCAGACACGCCGATAAGACTGCTGCGGCGCTGAAAGTCATAGACCCCCAGTGGCGACGCAAAGCGCGCTGAGCCCGACGTTGGCAGCACGTGATTGGGGCCCGCACAGTAATCTCCTAGCGACTCTGAAGACATCGCACCCATAAAGATCGCTCCGGCTGCGCTGATCTGGTCTAACAAGGCATGGGGTTCCGCCACGGCTAATTCGAGATGCTCTGGTGCCAATCGATTGCTCAGCGCCACGGCACTCGTCAGATTCGGCACCTTAACCAAAGCGCCACGATGGCGGAGAGACACGCTGATGATGTCGCGTCGAGACATCTGCGGGAGCTTTCGATCGATGCAGGCATGGACCTCATCGAGGTAAGCCTGGTCCGGCGAAATCAAGATGGCTTGGGCGTATTCGTCGTGTTCGGCCTGAGCAAACAGATCCATCGTGACCCACTCGGGATCCACCGTACCGTCTGCAATGATCAGAATCTCAGACGGCCCCGCCACCATATCAATACCAACCCGACCGAATACCTGTCGTTTGGCTTCGGCAACGAAGCGGTTACCTGGGCCGACAATTTTATCGACTTTGGCAATGGTCTCGGTGCCATAAGCCAGCGCAGCAATCGCTTGCGCACCGCCGACACTGTAGACCTTGTTGACACCGGCGAGACTGGCCGCCGCCAAAACAACCGGGTTAATCTCACCATGGGGCGCTGGCGCCACCATAACAATGTCTGCCACCCCCGCCACCTTGGCAGGAATCGTATTCATTAATACAGAAGAGGGGTAACTCGCACGTCCGCCGGGGACATAAACGCCCACGCGATCTAAGGGCGATACGCGTTGCCCCAATAGGTTGCCGTCACCGTCCTCGTACTGCCAGCTCTCGGCGAGCTGACGTTGATGAAAGTCACGAATACGCTCAGCCGCAAGCGCTAACGCGTCGCGAAGGTCGGGTGATATTGTGACCAGCGCGGCATCTAGTGCCTCTTGCTGAATCGTCAAATCAGCGAGATTGTGGGCATCGCGCTGATCAAACTCGTTAGTCAACCTCGTGACAGCAGCATCACCTTCTGAGGCAACCGTCTGCAATATGTCCGCTACCTTCTGCGTCAGCCCGGTATCGGACTCAAAGGGACTGATCATTAACGCACTAAACTGAGCTTCAAAGTCACTTTGCGTCATATCCAGTCGAGCAATAACGGCCTCACTCATCGCATCACTCCTGAGCCCCGACAGCCTCTTCCAGCGCGTCGACCAACACCCTCACCGACGCATGCCGGGTCCGCATTGAAGCCTTATTCACAATCAAACGCGAGGACACTTCTGCGATTAACTCCAAAGGCACCATACCGTTCTCTTCAAGTGTCTTCCCAGTATCGACAATATCGACAATCTCATCAGCCAACCCCATTAACGGGGCCAGCTCCATCGAGCCGTATAACTTGATCAAGTCTGCGTGAATACCTTTTTCCGCATAGTGCGCTCTCGCAATATTGAGGAATTTTGTTGCGACCCTGATCCGACGACGGGGTGCCTGCGTTGTCTCCGATAATCGAGGGCCTGCCGTCATCAGACGGCACCGCGCAATGCCCAGATCGAGCGGCTCATAGATACCCTCTCCCCCAAACTCCAGCAGCATATCTTTACCGGCAATGCCAATGTCTGCCGCACCATGTTTAACATAAGTCGGGACATCCGACCCCCGCAAAATAACGAGGTGCACGTTGGGAAGGGTGGTGGGCACAATGAGTTTGCGGCTCGCGTCGAGATCCTCGCTGGGCTCAATACCCACTTTCGCCAGCAGCGGCAGCGTCTCTTTGAGTATCCGTCCCTTGGTCAGGGCTATGGTAATAGGGTCCGTTATGTTCATGATCTCTTCACCACCCGTCAGCCTGATACGCGCTGAATGTCTGCGCCCAGCGATTGCAAGTTACCTTCTATGTTCTCGTAGCCACGATCAATATGATAAATCCTATCAATGCGCGTCTCACCCGAGGCTACTAGCCCCGCGATCACCAAACTTGCCGAGGCCCTAAGGTCAGACGCCATAACGGGCGCCCCCTGCAGCGATGGCTGCCCAGAGATGATCGCCGTATTTCCCTCAATGACAATGTGCGCACCCATCCGTCTCATCTCATGCGCCTGCATCAAGCGGTTTTCAAAAACCGTCTCTGTGACCCGGGCCTCCCCTTGAGCGATTGCATTAAGAGCGGTGAACTGTGCCTGCATATCAGTCGGGAATCCGGGAAACGGTTCGGTGGTAACATCGACAGCTTGGGGGCGTTTACCGTCCATCTCACACTCCACCCATTGCTCACCCTCGCGAACTGATGCCCCAGCACTGCGCAGTTTGTCCGTTATCACGCCCAAAACGCTGGGGTCGATATCGGTCATCCGCACTCTCCCGCCAGTCGCTGCGGCAGCGACCAGATAAGTGCCGACTTCGATCCGATCCGGCATCACCGAATACGTCCCCCCGGTGAGGCATGGCACCCCCCGGATGGTCAGCATTTCCGTGCCTTCCCCTGCGATATCCGCGCCCATAGACCTGAGAAACTGCACCAAATCGATTATTTCTGGTTCACGGGCAACATTACGCAACACGGTCGTGCCGTTTGCGAGTGATGCAGCCATGACCGCATTTTCGGTGCCCCCTACCGTAGTGATATCAAACGTAAAGTCCGTCCCGACGAGCCCATGGGGTGCCTCAGCAAGAATATAACCGCCCTCAACTGAAATCGCTGCGCCCATGGCTTCCAGTGCTTGAATATGGAGGTCAACCGGTCGGCTACCAATGGCACAGCCACCGGGAAAAGACACTGCCGCTTTTCCGTGTCGAGCAAGCAATGGGCCCAACACCAAGATAGAAGCACGCATGGTCTTCACCAGATCATAGGGCGCTGTCACCTCGCACGCTTGATCACACTCGATCCGCACCGCACCGTCAGCCGCTCTCGACACCGTGGCACCCAAACTGGACAGCAGTGTGAGCATCGTCGCAATGTCGCGCAATACGGGAATCCGCTCCAAGTGACAGGCACCTTGCGCCAATAGGGTAGCCGCCATAATCGGCAAAGCGGCATTCTTTGACCCTGAGGCCCTTAGCGTTCCGTCGAGTCGATGACCGCCCCGAACAATCAAACTGTCCATAACGCCACTCGACTCAGCCGTCAGCGTCTGGCGTCAATGCACTGATATTCACCGCATGCAAAGTGCCATCGGCAATGAGATTGGCGAGTGGCGCATACACTCGTTGCTGTCTAGCCACCGGGCGCATACCAGCAAAATCAGCGCTAATCACCGTGATATCAACATGCCCACCATTTAAGGAAACCGACACTTGCGCATCGGGAAACGCCACTTGTATCAGCTCAATCAATTTTTGCTCAGTCACGCACTAAATCCTCTGCTTGTTGGGCAATCGTGGCATTCCACTGATCAATCACCAGATCAAGGTCACCCTCCGCACTCTGTGCGAGGGCATTGAACTGATTGCGATAAATCTCTCCGAGATTAATCGTCTCGATAATGAGATTACGAAGTTTCCAAGAGCCATCGCGGTACTGCCCCATTTGATACCGGATCGTGTAGACACGATCAGCCTCCCCGTAAACGGCTTGAGTCACCGACGCAATGCGAGTGCTCTCTGGCGAGGCTTCGGCACCCATCACTTCCATTTGCGCACCACCAAACGCCAATAATCCCTTGGCATAGCTTTGAATCAACCCTTCTCTGAGCACCACGGCAAAACGATCTCGCTGTGCTTTTAATGTTTGCCTGCCCAGTTGGTCTAACGACTTTCCACGGCTGTAATACTGTCCCATCACCGCCGTCGCGAAGCCACGCCAATCAACCAGACTTGCCAGCGCATCATCGATCTCTCGGTAATAGCGCTCAGGGTCCGACTCAAAATAGGTATTGGCCTCAGCAACAACGCTCATCACCTCTGCCGTCACACCTGAGATAACCTCCGCTGGACCGACAGCCGTGGTGGCTTCATCAGACGCACCGGCCATCGAAAAGGCCGACAATAACCCTATCAGAGTCGCCAATGGCAGCCATACTAAATTGCGATACACGATAACCTCCGACCTTTTCGAGAAAAAACGCCTCGCCAAACATTTTCCACAACGCCTAAATACTCTCTCCACTGCACCTGCCGACATAGACTGGGTTAAACTCAGGCCCTCTCGGTTTGTCAGCTCTCTGCCAGACTCAAGCGTTGCTCAGTGATGTGCCATGATACCCGATCAGCGGGCGGGCGACTTGCCCGGATTATGGAAGAAATAAGGACAGAGATAGTGTTGTGGTTCTCGGTGGTCATCGTCATCGGCTTGGTCGCGTTGGTTTGGAGTGCGGATAAATTCGTAGAGGGCGCGTCGGCTATC
Source organism: uncultured Luminiphilus sp. (assembly GCA_943789425.1). Taxonomy (GTDB): domain Bacteria; phylum Pseudomonadota; class Gammaproteobacteria; order Pseudomonadales; family Halieaceae; genus Luminiphilus. The sequence continues at coordinate 34,583 of CALSUB010000011.1, read as the reverse complement.
GCAGAGCGAGCCGGCCTCACACCCATGATGATCGGATTGACGATTGTGTCAGTGGGGACTTCCGCGCCAGAGATTCTGATTTCTGTCATGTCAGCATTGTCGGGGTCTGGCGAGCTGGCTGTAGGAAACGCACTGGGTTCCAATATTGCGAATGTCGGCCTGGTACTGGGCATCACGCTATTAGTAAAATCGATTAGCCTCAATAAAAGTACAACCTTTGTTGATCTGCCCCTACTTGTCTTAGTCGTCATCGTCACTGGCGCCCTACTTTTCGACCTGGCGCTTTCGCGCGGTGACAGCCTCGTGTTGCTTGGGGTACTCGGACTGTTCTTCTTGCACATCATCCGCAACGGGCAAGTGTCCCTCAGCGAGAGCGAGGTAGCCCCGATCCCGAGACTCTCTCCACTCGCCGCATGGCTCACCTTTCTGGGGGGGTTGAGCCTATTGATTGCCTCCTCTCGCGCCTTAGTCTGGGCTGCGTCGCAGATCGCGTCGGCGCTGGGCGTCTCCGAGCTTCTCATTGGGTTAACGATCGTCGCGGTAGGCACGAGCTTGCCGGAATTAGCCGCCTCGGTGATGAGCGCGCTCAAGGGTCGGGCGGATATGGCAATTGGTGCCATTATTGGCTCTAACATGTTCAATCTGCTGTTGGTGCTGGCCATTCCTGGCTTCTGGGGCACGCTCCACCTCCAAGCTGAAGTGTTACATCGAGATTTGGTAGCGGTATTTGTCACAACTCTCGTACTTGCCCTCGCCGCGCTGTCCGGTTGGAATAGGGAGGCTGGTGTGAGCACGTTGACACGCTACACCGGAGTGGTATTGCTGGCACTGTACGTTGCCTATTATCTTTGGCTTTTCGCGACACCCTAACCATGGCCACACAAGACGATCCTTTTTTTATTCAATCTGCTCAGCGCACCATCGCGCTAGAGAGCCAAACCGTATCCGACTTGGGTCTGTCGATTGGCTCGCACTTTGCGGAGGCTTGCCGACGGATGATGACGACTGAAGGCAGAGTCATCGTAACGGGCATGGGTAAGAGTGGTCATATCGCCGGAAAGATTGCTGCTACCTTAGCGAGCACTGGCACACCCGCATTTTTTGTTCACCCGGGAGAGGCCTCTCACGGCGATATGGGGATGATCACCCGCAACGACTGTGTCCTTGCGCTGTCTAATAGCGGCGGCACCAGCGAAATCCTGACGTTATTGCCACTGATTAAAAGACTCAATATCACGCTCATCAGCATTACCGGCGACGCAACCTCAGAGCTGGCAGGGGCATCAGATGTCCATCTGCTGGCGGCCATCAAAACGGAGGCTTGCCCCCTGAACCTCGCCCCCACGGCCAGCACCACTGCAGCGCTGGTCATGGGCGATGCGTTAGCCATCGCGGTACTGGAGGCCAGAGGTTTCACCGCCGAAGAATTCGCCTTTTCGCATCCGGGCGGCGCGCTGGGACGACAACTGTTGCTGCGCGTCAGCGACGTCATGGTCAGTGGCAGCGAGATCCCAAAAGTATCTGCCTCCGCAGTGCTGATCGACGCACTGTATGAAATGACCGCAAAAGGTCTTGGCATGACCACGGTCCTCAACGAGCATGATCAGTTAGCGGGAGTCTTTACCGACGGCGACCTTCGTCGGGCCGTCGCAGACCAGAGAGACCTTCAGAGCACGTCGCTGTTGAGCGCCATGACGATCGGCGCTCAAACTGCAACCGGGGAGATGTTAGCCGCGGAGGCGATGAGCATGATGGAGCGCCATAAAATCAGCGCACTGGTCATCGTCGATGAGCACGGAACCGTGCACGGTGTTGTCACACTACTCGCGTTACTCAAAGCAGGGATCTCATGAACGGTCGAGCGGCACAGAAAGCAGAGGACATTCAACTGGTAGCACTGGACGTTGACGGGGTATTGACCGACGGCTCAGTGCTATACGGTGCGAGCGATCAAGACGAGATCAAATCCTTCAATATCAAGGACGGATTGGGCATCAAACTGCTGCAAAACAGTGGGATCGAGGTCGCTATCATCACGGGCAGGACCTCTGCAGCCGTTGCGCGCCGAGCCGCTGAGCTCAACATTGCCACTGTAGTACAGGGCCGTGAAGATAAGGGGGTAGCACTACAAGCGTTACTCGACGAGCGAGCGCTACCGGCCTTTCGCGTCGCTTACATGGGAGATGACCTGCCGGATCTCAGCGCAATGAAACTCGCGGGGCTTGCTACCTGTCCTAACGACGCGGCAGCACCTGTTCAAGCGGCAGCGGACTGGATAGCGCCCTGTGCAGGAGGCAGAGGGGCCGTGCGCGCTTTGAGCGATTTCTTATTAACATCGCAGGGGCTTCTGGCCGCGCAGCTGAGCGAATTTCAATGAGGTGGTTAACCATTATCGTCGTGGGATGCGCTTTGAGCGTCAGTTTTTGGCGAACGCTGACACCTTCGACTCCTCTTTTTGAACGAAAAGAGAGTGATGGATCGGTTGTTGAGAGCTACGTGAAAGGTGGAACGAGAACACAGTTTTCGCCTACCGGGGTGGCCTCCGAAATCATGCACATCGGCTCGGCTGAGCGGCAACTCGGTAGTCAAGTCACCGCCTTAAAAAGTATCCGTTATCAAACGCAGGGTGACGACGATTTGCGATGGGATATTGAGGCGCAAGCCGGCGTGCTTTATGAGATGACCAATGAACTTGCGCTGCAAGATGGGGTCACAGTGTATGAAGCGACAAATCAAGCCACACTGAACACTGAAACAATGTTGCTGAACATGGATCGCAAACATGCCGAGGGCCATAACGAAGTGTCGCTCACTGGGCGGGGCAGCAAGACCACTGGTTCAGGTTTTGAGTTAGATTTGGTCGCCAATACGGCAACAGTGAAGGGAAATGTCAAAACCCAGTATGAATAGTAGCGTTGGTATTGCCACTCGATGGCTCTCGGCGTGGTTGCTGATTGTGGCGGCCCACGCCAGTGCACTCGATTCAGATCGTGAGCAACCTATTCAAATCGAAGCGGATGAAGCCGTGCGAGATGAAATGGTGGGAGAAACACGATACGAGGGTAATGTCGTGTTAACGCAAGGATCACTGCGCATCACGGCTGATCGCATCGCCATCCGTCATGACGCCAAGGGAGCGGATGCCATCCTGGCCACCGGACAGCCAGCGAGGTTGGTACAACAACCTGCGCCAGAGCAAGCTCCGGTTGAGGCATCGGCTCAGCGGATTGAATACCGGCGATCGGAAGACTTAGTGAGACTCATTGATGACGCTAAAATCAAGCAGAATGGGTCAATCCTCTCTGGCGACAGCATTGATTACATCGTCAGCAAACGCACCGTCAAAGCGGCGGGCAACGGAAGCTCGGGTGGCGACCGGCGTGTTGAGGTCGTGATTCCCCCCGAAAATTTGCGCACCGAGCCTAGCAATGACTAGCACGCTCAGCGCCCATCATCTTGCTAAAGCGTACGGTGGACGTCCGGTCGTGAAGGACGTCTCGCTAGAAGTCAGTGCGGGAGAGATCGTGGGCTTATTGGGCCCAAACGGCGCCGGCAAGACCACCTGTTTTTACATGATTGTGGGATTGGTTAATGCGGATGCGGGCGATATCCGGCTCGATGACCGCTCTCTGATGACACTACCGATGCATCAGAGAGCCCGGTCGGGGATTGGCTATTTGCCTCAGGAAGCCTCTATTTTTCGACAGCTATCAGTGAAAGATAATTTACTGGCGATTCTCGAGACACGATCTGATCTCACACGTAAAGCACGGCTGAAAATGGCCGAGGACCTGTTGGACGAGTTTAATGTGGGCCATCTCGCTGATGCGCTCGGGCAAGCATTATCTGGCGGTGAACGACGGCGGGTAGAAATCGCCCGTGCATTGGCCACTGAACCGACCGTGATTTTGCTTGATGAACCCTTTGCGGGCGTGGATCCAATTTCCATCTCGGACATCAAAGGCATCATCACTCATCTAAAACACCGCGGTATCGGGGTGCTCATTACCGATCACAATGTGCGCGAGACTCTCGATATTTGTGAAAGAGCTTACATCGTCGGCGAGGGACACGTGATTGCCTCTGGACTACCCTCAGACGTATTAGCTAATGACAAAGTGCGACAAACCTACCTCGGCGAAGGCTTCTCTCTGTAATCAATCAAGCTCACTACCCATTGGGCGCGGGTGCTTTTCACCTGATGCCACTAGGGCTCTGCCTCGCTCACCGTGACGCCTAGCAATTTCCTTGCCAAGTGATTTGCTTCTGAACAGCGACAGGATACACTGAGGCTCCTCTAGGCCATCTTCAGCGGTATGAAACAGGCGCTACAGCTCAAGCTAGGACAACAATTAGTCCTGACACCACAACTTCAGCAGGCAATCAAACTGCTGCAAATGAGCACCATTGATTTACAACAAACCATTGATGAGACCCTAGAGTCTAACGCCCTGCTGGAGCACGACACCGACGACAGTACCGAGGACAGTACCGAGTCACAGGAGGTTGATTTCTCCGCCTCCACCCCTGTTGACGAAGCCACACAAGACCTCGCGGTCGATACGACATGGGAGGACATCCTCCCCTCCGCTGCGCCGCCCCCCGTCCAATTATCAGACAGACGCTCAATTTGCAGAGCAGGATTCCGAAGAGCGCTCTCTGCAGGACCATTTGCTGTGGCAGCTCAATCTGACCCGATTTTCAGATATCGATCGCGTCATCGCCCTCGCGCTCATTGATGCCATTGATACGGATGGCCGGCTGACACAGACACCAGAGGGTATTCAATCCGACCTCGCGATTGACGGGGTCGATTTAGAAGAGGTGCTGGCAGTACTGCATCGACTCCAACACTTTGAGCCGTCGGGTTTGTTTGCAGAAGATTTGCGAGAGTGTCTACTCATACAGCTCCGTCAATTGCCGCCAACCACGCCATTTAGAGACGTTGCCGGAGCGCTAGTCAGCCGGCATCTAAGTCAGCTTCCTTCAACCCCTCTGCGCCAGCTCGCAAAAAAGCTACGCGCCGAGGAATCAGAACTCGAGGGCGCGATGCAGCTGATTCGCTCACTCGACCCCACGCCAGGCGCAAGTATTGGTGACGAGCAAACAGGATACGTCACGCCTGATATTTTTGTGCGACAGCACAACGACCGATGGCTGGTTGAACTCAATCCCGATATTTCGCCCAAGCTCCGCGTTAATGAACATTACGTCGCGATACTGAGTGAGGGCTCGGCGAGTGACAGAGGCTATGCAAAAGAGCACCTACAGGAAGCACGCTGGTTTATGAAGAGTCTCCAAAGTCGCAATGAGACGCTTTTGAAAGTCGCCTCAAAAATTGTTGAACATCAACGATCTTTTTTAGAGCAGGGTGAAATCGGTATGAAGCCGCTCGTATTGGCTGACATTGCCTCTGAAGTGGAGCTGCACGAATCCACCGTCTCGCGAGCGACCACCCAAAAATATATGCACACCCCCCGCGGAACCTTCGAGCTGAAGTATTTCTTTTCCAGCCGGCTCACGGGCGATGATGGCGAGGACGCCTCCTCTACTGCGATTAAAGCGACTATTCGGCAATTGGTCACTGGCGAAGATATTCGCAAGCCCTTGAGTGACGCGAAATTATGCATCCTACTCAAGGAGCAAGGGATGACCGTGGCAAGAAGAACCATCGCGAAATACCGAGAGCAACTCAATATCCCTCCCTCAAATGAGCGCAAACGGCTAAACTAAGGGCATGGCCTACCGACAAAGGAATGCGATATGAACCTCACAGTAAGTGGACACCATCTCGATGTAACGCAGGCTATTCGCGATCACGTGGAAGATAAGCTTTCGCCCATCCAAAGGCACGAGCAGCAAATTACCCGAATAGAGGTCACTTTGATCGTCGAGAAGCACCAACATAAAGCTGAAGCGAACTTACATCTAGCCGGTGCCGATCTCTTTGCGTCCTCCGAATCAGATGATATGTATCTTGCCATCGACTCGTTAGCGGATAAGCTCGATCGGCAGGTCATTAAGTACAAGGAAAAGCATCGAGGCCACTGATCGATGTCTACCTCGCTCAATTTATCATCGCAACATTTCTTGACGCTCTGTCAGACATCGCTACCCAGTAAAAAACGACTATTTGAGCGCGCATCCGAGACCTTAGCAGAGACCTTCGACCTATCCAGCGAAGCCATTTACAGAGAACTGCTCGGTAGAGAAAAGCTAGGCAGCACTGCTATTGGCGAGGGGGTCGCGATACCGCATTGCAGAGTCGACCTCTGCACGGAAGCCGTCGGTTGCCTGCTCACGCTGGCAGAACCCATCGATTTTTCTGCTCTGGATGACCGCCCTGTCGATATCGTCTTTATCTTGCTGGTCCCCAGAGAGGCTACCCAGGTGCATTTAGACTTGCTGTCTCATCTCGCCACCCTTTTCTCCAACCCAGCCATGCGTACTGCTTTGCGAGCGGCACAAAGCGCTGCATCGCTACAGCAGCTATTATTAAGCGGCAACACCGCGTAATGCCCCGAATCATCATCATTAGTGGCAGCTCGGGAGCAGGGAAAAGCACTGCGCTGAGACTGCTGGAAGATGAGGGATACTATTGCGTCGACAATCTCCCCCCCCGCCTACTCCCCCATTTCATCAACGAAGTACTCGAAAGCCCCTTTCACGATCGTTTTCATGGCGTCGTGGCATGCATTGACGCGAGGGCGTTTAGAATGGAGTCGGGCGGTCAACAGAGCGCCTTGAAGGAGCTGATCGCAATACCCGATCGCCTCATTATTTTCCTCGACGCACAGCCCCATTCGTTAATCAAACGATTTAGCGAGACCCGCCGTCGGCATCCCCTAGCCAACAACGATAGCTCTTTACCAGAGGCCATTGCGAAAGAACGAGCATCTCTCGAGGGCATTGCCGCGGAAGCTGATTTGTTGATCGACACAACGGATCTCACGCCCCGAGCGCTCCGCGACATCATCACAACACGCATCGTAGAGCAGCGGGATGGGCTTTCGGTGATGATCGAATCCTTTGCCTTTAAACGGGGCGTGCCGACTGATGCAGACTTTGTCTTCGATGCCCGCGCAATCCCCAATCCCTATTGGCAAGACGCATTACGCCAGCTGACCGGTCAGGATGCGTTAGTGCAACAGTACTTGGACAGCGAAGAGCGATGCTCAGCTTTTTATGAAAGACTGCGCGCATTTATCAGCGGTGTTGTGACTGATTTTAATCAATGTGATCGCAGCTATATGACCATCGCGATTGGCTGCACCGGTGGTCAACATCGATCGGTCTACCTTGCCGATAAAATACACAAGGACCTGTTAGACGCTTTTCCGCATGCATTGATCAGGCACCGTGATCTAAAAAATGCTGAGATAACATGAGTCAAAAGGTCATCAAGATCATTAACCCACTGGGGCTACATGCACGGCCTGCCGCCAAAATTGTTGAGTGCGCAGGTCGATTTTCGAGTGATATTTGGCTGCAATACAACGATAAAGAAATTGATGCGAAGAGCATTATGTCTGTCTTAATGCTCGCGGCGCCCGTTGGTGCTGAGCTGGGACTGCGGATTGAAGGGAGTGATGAATCACCTGCTCGTGACGCACTGGAACAGCTTTTCGCAACAGGCTTTGGCGAATTGGAATAAGTCACAAATCCCTTCTGCTGTGTGGACCTGAGACAGTGGGTACGGATAATGAGGTCGCTCAGGGAGGCCCCACGTGAATTCACCCGCCAACTTCTCCAGTAAAACCGAACGTCTTGATCGCGCTTTACGCTCAGGAACGTTGGGTGATGTGGCCGGCATTCTTGCTGACATGTCGCCGGGAGATGTCGCCTACTTGATCAGCTCCTCTCCTCCTGACTATCGCTCAGTATTACTCGGGTTGCTCAGTGCCGATCAGGAAGCACTGGTTGTCAATGAGCTGCCGGATGAACTCCGCAACGCCACACTCATTAATCGCGAACCGGAAGCACTCGCAGAAATCGTAGAACAGCTCGATGATGACGACGTTGCCGACATTCTGCAGGAATTGCCAGATGAGGTGACCGGCCGCGTGCTGGCCATTATGGACGAACAGTATCGGCAGCGATTGCAAAAAGTGCTGAGCTTTCCAGACGATGTTGCCGGTGGCCTGATGAGCACCGATACCATCACCATTCGAGCTGATCTGACACTCGATGTTGTGCTGCGCTATCTGCGCCGACACAGCGAAATTCCTGCCAACACTGACAACCTGGTCGTCGTCAATCGCAATGATCGGTTCGTTGGATTGCTGCCTATTGGCACCGTTTTGGTCTCGGATCCCGCTGTGTCAGTCAGAGAAATGATGATCACAGATCAAGAAGCGATCAATGCAGAAACCTCAGCAACAGAGGTTGCTCGCCGGTTCGAGCGAAACGATTGGATCTCCGCGCCAGTCGTAGACAGCGCGGGTAAATTACTCGGTCGTATTACCATCGACGATGTGGTCGATGTTATCCGCGAAGAGGCTGATCACTCGTTGACCTCACTGGCGGGGCTTGCCGAGGAAGATACCTTCGCCCCCGTGTGGCAATCGGCGCCTCGACGCGCAATCTGGTTAGGGATTAACTTAATGACCGCCCTGCTTGCTTCATCGGTGATCAACGTGTTTCAAGACACCATCGAGAAGGTGGTCGCGCTCGCCGTGCTCATGCCCATTGTGGCGTCAATGGGTGGGATCGCAGGTACTCAAAGCTTGACGATTCTCATTCGAGCCATGGCCATGGGTCAGATCAATGGCCGCAATCAGTTTTGGCTGGTCGGCCGCGAATCGCTGGTTGGATTACTCAATGGCCTCCTGTGGGCAGGGGTGATTGCCATAACGGCATCACTGTGGTTTGGCGATGCCACTTTAGGTGTCATTATTGCTTGTGCGATGCTCATCAACTTAGCGACAGCGGGATTCGCTGGGGCGGGTTTACCGCTACTGCTGCGTCGCCTGCAGATAGACCCGGCGCTTGCGGGCGGCGTCTTAGTGACCACCGTTACCGACGTCATGGGTTTTTTGGCTTTTTTAGGGCTGGCCGCTCTATTTTACGGCTAAAGGCAGAGGGGATATGACGGACAGCTTCGATGAGGACGATACTCAAACCCAAGATCCGAGTAAAAGTGAGCGAAAACGGCAGATGCACGCGTTGCAAGCGATGGGTGAACGGTTAGTCACTCTGCCCCAATCGGATCTTAATCTCATCACCATTTCGGACGAACGGCTTAGCGATGCCATTGCGTTGGCACGCCGTATCACGGCGAGGAGTGGATTAAAGCGACAGCTGCAATACATCGGTAAATTAATGCGATCAGTGGATGCCACTGTGATTGAAGACGGGCTCGCTTATTTGGATCACCGTAACGCCACCTCAGCGGCTGAATTTCATCGAGTCGAAGCAGCGAGAGACAAGCTCATCGAACAGGGAGACGCCGCATTAGGCGAGATCATGGCGCAGTGGCCCGGTGCTGAGTCAACGTTACTGCGTCAATGGATTCGACAACACCCAAAAGAAATCAGTCAGGGAAGGCAAAAAGCGCATGCCAAAAAATTATTTCGATACCTGTCTGACCTAGATCGCGCCGAGCCCAGCACAGACTAGTCTTGGGCATCATTGGCGCGGGATGAGGCATCGAATACTCGCTCAAAGATGACCTCGGGACTCTCCAGATCACCACTGACAGAGTACACACCACTGGACAATCGGTTGACCTGCTCCTCAAACACTTTGCTCACTAAATAAGTGCCAGCGGCAATCGGCAACCCCCCAGCAAGTGCAGCGACCCAAGGAATATTCTCCACCAGCGGCAATGTGACGACCAACTCACCGTCGACCGTCTCAGAAATCAGATCAATATCGCTACTAAACGAAAAGTAGCCTCCCGAGCCTTCGATAGAGAAAGCCGGGATGGTGAGCAGCCCCTCCGAAAATTCAAAACGCCCCTTGGCCTGATCAAAGGTCACACCCGGATCGAATAATTGATTGATATTTGCCCTCCTCAGCAATCCGGATAAGTTGAGTAAACTCAGTAATCTGAGGGCGCCTTCCGCTTCCGCATTAGCCGAAGTGAAGGACCCTGATGCCATTTGTAAATCCATGACCCCGGTAATCGAGGCGGCCGAAAAATCGGCAGGTCCACCCTGCCAACGCCAGTCTGCCTGTAAATTTCCACCCCGAGTCTCGACTAACGGTGCGACCCCGATTAATGCCAATGATTCACTGATATCACTCAACTCAGCTGCCAATGACAATGACGTTTGTTGCCCCTCCGGCGCAATATGCCAGCCAATACGAGTACTAGGAAGCCACTCGACACCCAGAAAATCACCAGTGATATCTCGAAACTCCCAGCCAACCGATTGATCGTAATCAACCACGAACGCGATATCACCCAGACTGTTATGCGTGCGATAGATCTCACTGACCTTCACAACAAGCGGCGTCCATTGAGGCGAGACTTCATCGGGTGTCGGTGGCACAGCATCGACCCACTGATCAGCCATATCGGGCAATCCATCTAGATCGAGAGAGGTAATAGTAAGCTGCCGAGTCAGCGAGCCGTCGAGCTTCCCCACTCCACGGCCTTGAGGCAATAAGACCTTCTGCTGAAACGCTCCACGAAGCCACGGTAGGCTAAATTGCGCGTCCACCCTGTCGCCCTCTATCGTCGCCCCCAACAACAGTTCACCCAACTCCTCTCCACGCCAGCGCAATTGACCCACTCGCAAAGCGTGCACGCTGACTGGCCCTGGTTCACCGAGCGATGGAGTGGTGGATGACAGGCCCAAAGAGGACCACTCGCTGATATCTAAAGAAGGCAAAAAGCCGGTTAGTAGCAACCCCGAATCTGGTAGCACTAAGGGGGTGGCTGCAGGTCGCGTTCGCGGTGTCACATCGATGGTGGCCAACGCAGCATTGGGCAGCGAGAAGTCTGCCACCGCCGATAATCGCCCAAACCAAAAAGCGTGCCAAGCCGGCGAGGCTCGGTTGCTCCACTGCACGTGAAGCGGCGCTCTCGATCCGACGGCCTTACCCCAAGGGAGTGGCAAGTCGATCGCAACCCCCTCTAAGTCTGATCGAATATCAACGGCAACCGCATCGGCGACCGTCACTGTGACAGAAACGGGTGCAACCCCCTCTGCCGGAATGGCGACGCTAATTGGCCGCCAAGCGCTGATATCCGCCACTGCCGCCTCAAACTGTAACGTCGCAGCGAGCACCGTATCGGTTCTAGTCGTCAGATGAGGTCCTATGTCGACTGCAACGGGTCGCCCAAAAAGCATCGCCGACAAATCAGTGCCATAAAACCCAGTCTCCGTTTGATAGCCGACCTGACCCGTCACTTCATCGGCCTGCAGCGCTAATAAATTTGACCCAATACGAGCGTTATCAAGGGTTACCCCAACGTTCACGTCCAGCGTATCCGATGGCCTTTTTAAATCGAAGGCGATTCGCAGCTCGGTAGCGGCAACACCCGCAATCTGAAGGTCATTCACGATAGGATCGGCAAATGCCAGGGCAGGCAATTGCGCTAATGTCTGCTGAATGTCGAGGGCGTTATTCCGTGAAACCGCCTCTATCGTCAGCGGCGCGGTGCCCCGTGCCAGCGCGATGCTCACCGCAGCGCGCTCGAGTGTCGTGCCCGCCACCGTGGTGCCTGGTGACCAAACCGCTATCTGCGTATCGTCAACTCGCAGCTGGCCACTGCTGATCTCCGCCGGCGGCCAACCCAACTGATAGTCAAGCGACACGTCAGAGAGTTCAGCTGCCAACTGCATCGTTTGATCGGCATCGCCATAAGGCCGAAAGCCACCATGCCAGAGGAAGATCGCCTCATCAATGTGGCCGGCAGTTGGCGCTGTCCTCAGCCATTCATAAGATCGCTCTGGCATGCGATAAGGCACATAAGCGTCACGGATAGCGATCGGCGCATCCATCACCGCGGCCGACAGACGCATGGCCAAGGGCGACGACGACACTTTCGAGAGTGGGATATCAATCTCAAACTGCACTTTTGCCGCGTGGCCCGGTGCCTCTGCAAGGAATAGTCCCTGCTCTAGAAATAGGGCATCACGTCTCCAACGGCCCGCTAATGTGCCAATGACGGACGGTAACGCGATGGGCTCACGATAGACCCTGGGCAATTCAATCTGGAAGTCGGTGGCTCGAATCCAAGCCTGAGCACCCTGATCGGTTGCCGCAATCGTGGCATTGATCCCGACCAACCCAGGAACCTTGCGGAAGGGCCTCATCGCAACATCGATAACCTCGGCTTCCACTGCCCAAGCACTGAAAGGATCCATCAACGGGTCAATCGCCAACGACAAGCCCTCAACGCGCCCAGTAGGATTGAGCCCGGTCAGCATCGTGTTGGCTGACTCAGGCAGTATTTGGCTCGCCACCAATACTGTCATGAGGGGCCCCAGCTCGAACTGATGCGCTCGCAACTCCCATCCCTCGGCTGCCTGCGTCACCTGTAGTCGAGGAATCTCGGCCTGAATCTCCTCCGATGCCAGCTGGCCGTTTTGAATGAAGAGCTGGGTTGCATCGGCAGTGCCGTCGATGGCCGCCTCAAAGTGCAGTTCTTTTAAGTAAAACGAGTCGTTATCAGCAACGGTAAGATTCTCGAATGCGCCTTGGATAACACCACTGGGCAACCCGCCGCTCGCTTGCAACCAAAAGTTTGCGGTGCCATCAGCCGTCACTGAATGGCCCATCAGCGGCCCCAGATAAGAGAGGCCTAAACCCGTCAACTGCCCATAGAGCTCACCATAAAAACGATCAAATAGCAGCGGGTCCCCGATACCAAAACCCTGCGCCGTTAAAAGTTGCCCTTCGGGCGCCTCGACAGAGACGTTCACAGTGCGCCGACTGCGCGCTCTCACCATATCGATGTGCACCCGCAAAGGCGCTAAAGAGACCGTCTTATCACCCTCCTCCATCTCGCTGATCAGCGTTGCATTGCGAATCTGAACGCTGTCAAACGTATTGAGCAGATCGCGCACATTGTCTGGCAAGCTCAATGGCCCCTGCTGCCGTCCGATCTGCCATTTAATGGTCGGCTCCATTAACGTGAGCTCGTCAAATCGCAGCGCTCGACTCAAGAGACTCTGCCACGGATCAAGACGAATGCGGGCCGCGTTAAGGTGTATCCATCCCTCTTCATATCCGTCAGCGCGAATCGAAAATTGAGAAAAACTCACCGTTGGTGAGAAACCTTCCATGCTGCCCATCATCCCAGCGACCGAGACTTCGCCAGGGACGCGCTGTGACAATGCGCGCTCTATTTCATCTTGAAAGCCCGACAGCGCACCCATCAGCAATCGGCCACCACTGACATAAATGGCGAGCAGAACGAGCACCGTTACCATAGAAGGCCAAATAATGTGGCCCAGCCTCAGGGGCACAGATTTAACCATGACGCATGGTCACTCGGTTGCGCTGCAGCAGGTGACGCGTCTCACACAGTGGCAAGCCCACCACGGCACTATAACTACCGACTATTTGCTGTACGAAAGCGCCTGCATAACCCTGTATGCCATAGGCCCCCGCCTTGTCCCACGGTTCGTCAGTGGCTAAATACTCGCCGATTGTGGCACGAGAGAGCGCGGTAAAGGTCACCGAAGTACAAGTACAAACCTGTTGTACGCTCCCCTCTCGTAACAGCGCAACGGCGGTATACACCTCATGAGTGCGTCCTGACAAAGCTTCTAACATCGCCATAGCATCGTCGCGATCAAGCGGCTTACCCAGTATGCGATGCCCTAGCGCGACGGCTGTATCAGCACCCAGCGTCAGATCATTTTGACGGTCGCACGCTCTCGCTTTACTTTCCGCCAATCTCGTCACGTACTGCTCAGGTGACTCCCCCGAGAGGAGACGCTCATCAATATCTGGCGAAGCACTGTCAAAATCTGTCACGAGCGTCGCCAGCAGTGTCTGTCGTCTCGGACTAGACGATGCGAGTGTTAACCGCATCACACTACGCCGTAATAACGTCGAAGTTGACGACAAACATGCCGGGTGGGTATCCAGCACAACATCGATATTGCCAAACCCAACAATCCCGTCAGTGGCAGGGTGGGCAAATCAATACCCGTTCTAAGCCAGCCCTCAATACCTAAGCTCAGTACCATCAACGCCAGCATCACTAACGATTGCTGTAGGCCATCAAACTGACGAATCCGTTGGTAACTGAACAGCAGCACTAGCGTCGCCACCATCAGCCCGAAACAAGAGATACCCAATGGCGCCCCCTCAATCAAGTCTTGGACCAACCCCACACCAAAAGCGGTAGTGACGCCAACTTGATGCGGTAAGGCGAGAACCCAATAAAACAGGGCGAGTGCCACAAAATCCGGCCTGAGCATTCGCCACTCTAAGGGCAACGGCAGTAACATGGTCATCAGGGCGACGCCCAGCGATAAATAAATGACCCACAGCGCCTGGGTGCGTTCTATCACGGCGCCGCCTCGCGTTCGAGATCGCCCCACATCACGACCAACACGTAGCGGCCCCGATCCAGTAATGAGGACGGTGCGGCAAACACCGTGGCAAAGGCATCACCTTCCAGGGTGATGACTTCGGTGACGCGAGCCACCGGATAACCGTGTGGAAAACGCCCCCCTAGACCCGAGGTCACCAGCAGATCGCCAACTCGAATATCCGTCGTGGCGGGTAAGTGTCGAATAACGAGGCGGTCAATTGAGCCACTGCCTTCCGCGATAGCACGCAACCCTGACCGATTGACCTGCACGGGTAAGGCGTGTGCGCTGTCGGTAATCAGCACCGCGCGGCTGTTACGGTTACCGCTGCTGGTGACTTGCCCTATTAATCCCTCAGCACCTAAAACCGGCTGTCCCTCGGTCACACCGTCATTGACACCCTTATTCAGCATGACGATATGCCGAGCAGGATCCGGAGAAAGACTGGTGATTTGAGCCGCAATCAAATCGTCCCCAATGTCGCGGGCTGAGTTCAGCAGTGCCTTATACCGCGCATTTTCTGCCAACAAAGACCCCAATCGCTGAGACTGCCCTTTCAACACGCGATTTTCCTGCTGCAGCCGCAGCACCTCCTCCTGCAGACTGCTCCTAGATTGGAAGACGTTTGCCAGTCGATCCCACGCGTCGAGTGGCGCGAGCACCAAGCTAGTGGCGAGCGCGACGCCATCAATGGCACCGCGTTGTACCGCACTCACACGCGGATCATCTCGGAAAAAAAACAGCAGTAGGAAACAGACGGTGCTCAATAAGAGGAACCGCGCACCGATTGGATTTTCTTTTAAGAAAAGCGGTTTGATGGCGCTGCTCCGCGTAGTTTGGAGTTATTCGGTTGACAGCAAATCCAACACATGGCGATCCATCAGCTCGAGCGCCTTACCGCCTCCTCGCGCCACACAGGTTAGGGGGTCTTCTGCCACCACCACCGGGAGACCGGTTTCATCAGAAATGCGCTTATCGAGATCGGTCAGCAGGGCACCCCCGCCGGTCAGCACAATGCCCGACTCGGCAATATCCGCAGCGAGTTCCGGTGGAGACTGTTCCAGTGCTGATTTCACGGACCGCAGCATGGCCTCTAACGGCTCCTCAAGTGCACCCAGAATCTCATCATTGGTCAAGGTGAAGCTTCTGGGCACGCCCTCAGCCAAATGCCGTCCTCGAACGTCAATTTCTCGCAACTCGTCAGACTTTCTAGCGCAACCGATCTCTTCCTTGATCCGCTCAGCCGTCGAATCGCCGATTAAGCTGCCGTACTTTCGGCGCACATAAGACACAATTGCTTCGTCAAAACGGTCACCGCCGATCCGAATGGAGTCCCGATAGACAACGCCATTGAGGGAAATGATAGCGATCTCAGTGGTACCACCACCAATGTCCACCACCATACATCCGCTGGCCTCTTCCACTTGAAGGCCCGCGCCAATCGCAGCGGCCATCGGCTCCTCAATCAGCCTGACTTCCCGGGCCCCCGCACTCAGAGCTGACTCACGGATCGCCCGCCGCTCTACTTGCGTCGACATGCAGGGCACGCAGATCAAAACGCGCGGACTGGGTCGGATAAATTTGCTCTCATGTACCTTAGCAATGAAGTGTTGCAGCATTTTTTCGGTCACTTGAAAATCGGCAATCACACCATCTTTCAAAGGACGGATCGCTTGAATATTGCCAGGCGTTCGACCCAGCATGCGCTTTGCTTCTGTACCCACCGCCTCAATCGACTTTTGCCCGTTGTGCAGACGAATGGCGACCACCGATGGCTCGTCGAGAATGATCCCGCGTTCCTTTACGTAAATCAGCGTATTGGCAGTGCCCAGATCAATCGATAAATCGGTAGAAAACATCCCTCGGAGGCGCTTGAGCATCATCATTCCCTGACTGTGGTGGCCCACCGCAAGGGCGGTGGCTCAAAAATATCAACGCGTCGAGCAACTAACACTAACCACATAGGCACATTTCAACGAAAAATGGCCTCAAAACTGACGTTCCAGACGTCATATTGCAAGAGAATGTAGCAATGCGGGGGTTTTTGGGCAAGCGACAAGTATGTTAGTTTTCGTGCCCCTTAAACGGAAACGCGGTTATGTCGGTCACCCCAGAAGATATTGAGAAAGTTGCCCTGCTTGCTCGACTCAGTATTTCGGAGTCTGCATTGCCAGAAGTGACGGAACGCTTCAGTAAGGTGCTCGATCTGGTCGACGAACTGAATACGATTAATACCGATGGCGTGGTCCCGATGTCTAATCCCCATGATATGACGCAACGGCTACGCGCAGACACCGTGACAAGCCACAACACTCGAGAGGCATTAATGGCATCCGCACCCGCTCAAGACAGCGGCTATTTTCTCGTTCCAAAGGTCATTGACTGATGCCAGATAATGACGTGTTAACTGCTTCTGTCAGCGAGCTCCATCGCATGCTCTCGGCGCGCACCATTTCCAGCGAGGAGCTGGTCAGCACCTATCTGGGACAGATCGAGGCGGAAAATGAGGCCTTAAATGCCGTCATCACCCTCTGTCGTGAACAGGCACTCGCCGATGCCCGTGAAGCCGATCACGTTCTGTCGCGAGGCGAAGGCAACCCTCTCACGGGAATCCCTTTGCTACACAAAGACATTTTTTGTACTCAAGGGGTGCGCACTACCTGTGGCTCACATATGCTGGAAACGTTCGAGCCCGCATACGACGCCACCGTCGTGGCCAAACTCAAAGCGGCTGGTACCGTCACCCTCGGAAAGTGCAATATGGACGAGTTCGCCATGGGGTCATCCAACGAGACCAGCTATTTCGGCGCGGTGAAAAACCCTTGGGACCTGAACTGTGTCCCGGGTGGGAGTTCGGGCGGGTCGGCCGCGGCACTCGCGGCCGGATTCGCGCCACTGGTGACCGGTACCGATACCGGAGGGTCCATCAGACAACCTGCCTCCTTGTGTGGCATCACCGGATTGAAACCCACTTATGGACGCGTATCACGACTGGGCATTATCGCCTTCGCATCATCATTAGATCAGGCTGGGCCTATGGCGCGGTCGGCGGAAGATTGCGCGCATATGTTAACGGCAATGTCGGGCATCGATGCAGGGGACTCAACCTCTGCAGATAGAGCGGTGCCCGATTTTGCAGCGGCACTGAATGGCGAGATAGAGGGCCTGCGTATCGGGATACCTCGTGAATATTTTAGTGAGGCACTCAACCCCGAGGTCCGAGAGCGCATCATGGCGGCGCTGTCAGTGCTGGAAAAGGCAGGGGCCCGGCTCGTTGATATCGATTTGCCTCACACCCACTATGCTATCGCCACTTACTACGTCATCGCACCTGCCGAGGCCTCTGCCAATCTGGCCCGCTACGATGGCGTGCGATTTGGTCATCGCTGTGACGCCCCCATCGACCTTGAGGACCTGTATCTTCGGTCTCGTAGCGAGGGGTTTGGAGAAGAGGTCCAGCGGCGGATTCTGGTGGGAACCTATGCCTTATCATCGGGATTCTATGACGCTTACTTTAATAAAGCCCAGCAAGTCAGGCGCATTATTGCTGAAGATTTTCATCGCGCTTTCGAGATGGTTGATGTGATTGCCGGGCCTTCCGCACCGAACGTCGCCTTTGAGCGTGGCGCGAAGCAACAAGACCCCGTAGCGATGTATATGGAGGATATTTACACCTTAGCGGTTAACTTAGCGGGCTTGCCAGGCTTGTCTACGCCAGCCGGGCTCATCAACGGAATGCCCGTGGGCTTGCAGCTCATTGGCAAGGCCTTCGACGAGACGACGATTCTTAATACGGCGCATCGGCTGCAGCAAGACACCGATTGGCACACGATCCGACCAAACTTTGGGGCTTTCCAATCATGAACTGGGAAATCGTCATGGGACTGGAAGTCCATTTGCAACTGGCGACACAGTCCAAGATTTTTTCAGGCTCGGCAACGCAGTTTGGGGCCGAACCCAACTGTCAGGCTGATCCAGTCGATCTTGGCATGCCAGGCATGCTGCCTGTGTTAAATGAGGAGGCCGTGCGCCATGCCGTCACCTTTGGCTTAGGTATTGGCGCTAAGATTGGTGAGCGCTCGGTCTTCGATCGAAAAAACTATTTTTACCCAGATCTGCCCAAGGGCTATCAGGTGAGCCAATTTTTTGCGCCAATTGTATGCGAAGGCGTCTTTGACGTGGCCATGCCCGATGGTTCGCTACTGCCGATCCGTATCACCCGGGCGCATCTAGAAGAGGACGCGGGCAAATCAGTCCACGATATCTTCCCCCGTGAAACCGGAATCGATTTAAACCGGGCCGGCACACCCCTGCTAGAAATCGTGACCGAGCCCGACTTTCGAACAGCAGAGCAAGCCGTCGCTTACCTGAAGGCGCTGCATTCACTGGTGACTTACTTGGGCATTTCTGACGGCAACATGGCCGAAGGGTCCATGCGCTGTGATATCAATATCTCTCTGCGCGAGCGAGGCACCGATGCACTGGGGACTCGCACTGAGATCAAAAACGTTAACTCCTTCCGTTTTGTCGAGCGCGCAATCCACGTTGAGTGCGAGCGTCAGGCGGACATTCTTGATAGCGGGGGTCGCATTATCCAAGAAACGCGACTTTACGATGCCGAACAAAATGTCACGCGCTCCATGCGCTCCAAAGAAGTCGCTAACGACTATCGATACTTTCCCGAACCCGATCTCCTGCCCATCGAGATTGATGCCGACTACATCGAAGCCGTTCGCGCCACGCTGCCTGAACTGCCGGGTGCAAAGCGAAATCGGTTCGTCAGTGATTATGGACTGAGCGAATACGATGCGACGCTATTGGTACCGAATCACGCGATGGCTTCTTTTTTTGAGGCAGTCGTTGACCACTGCCATGCCGCAAAACCCGCAGCCAATTGGATTTTGGGCGACCTGTCGGGGGCACTGAATCGAGCCGATATCGCCATAGAACACAGTCCCCTATCGGCACAGCAGCTTGCCGGCTTAATCAGCCGTATTGAAGATGGCACGCTGTCGAGTAAGTTGGCAAAACAAGTGTTTGACGCGATGTGGGAAGGCCTTGGTGATGCGGACGAGATCATTGAATCACGCGGACTCAAGCAGGTGAGTGATGCAGGGGCCTTGGAAACCATGGTGGCAGAGGTGATCGCCGCGAACCCAGATCAGGTCGCTCAATATGTGGCGGCAGACGAGGCGAAACGCAAAAAGCTCAGCGGATTTTTTGTCGGGCAGATCATGAAGGCATCGCAGGGACAGGCTAACCCTCAGCTACTGAACCAATTGTTGCTCGAAAAGTTAGACGCTCAATCCTGAACTCTACCCTTCATGTACTTGAGCCGATTTTCCCGCTTTTTGTCGCTACTTTTTCTCAGCAACACATAAACCGATCCCGTACCGCCATGAGCCGGCTGCGCGGAGTGGAAAGCCTGCACCACATCCAGCTCCCTCAGCCAATGATTCACATAACCTTTCAGCACCGCCTTGCGGTCTGATGCTGCGCCAGACTGGCCCTTACCGTGCACAATCAGCAGATTCCGGAGGCCCAATTCGGTGGCTTCGCGGATAAAAGCAAATACCTCTTCACGCGCTTTCTTGACTGCCAGCCGGTGCAAATCAAGCCTTGCATCAGTTTGATACTGCCCGAGGCGCAGTTTACGATACACCCCGTTTTGAATACCGGGGCGCTTAAACTCGAGGATGGACCAGGGGTCCAATGGCAACACCCCCTCGTCGACCAACGGATTAACAACGGTCTCCTCTCCCTCCGCTGCCAGACGACGGCCAGTTTGCTGTTCCTCCGATAGTTGCTCTTTGACCAGCCGCACCCGCGCATCTCTTGCCAGCGGTTTTACGCCAGCCATCTCCTGCGCAAATAGCTCATCGTCACTCACTAGTGGTTGCACTCTCCTTGGTCATACCCGCAGTATAGTCAGTCTTTAATCATTACGGCGATGACCATGAACGGCAATTTTTTGACCGGTGCTGGCTACTTTTTGCGCGGGCTTGGCATGATTTTTCAGCCCGGGTTACGCCAGTTCGTGATGGTGCCGCTGGCCGCCAACATCCTGCTCTTTAGCCTCATGGGCTGGGGACTGTTCCAGCTAGTGTCTGATTTTTATGACGCCGCTCTGCTGAGTGTCCCCGAGTGGCTTCAATTTTTGACATGGATCATTACCCCTTTGCTGTGGCTGGTCGGTAGCCTGATGACGGGATACGTCTCGACGCTTGCAGTGCTCCTACTGACTTCGCCCTTTCACGCCTTACTGTCGGAGCGGGTTGAAGAGCTGGTGACCGGCGAGCCGATCCCCTCATCGGACAGTTTCGGTCGCGCCCTCTTGGAGGTGCCCAGAGCCTTTCTGCGGGAAGTGAGAAAACTGCTGACCTATTTGCCGGTGGCACTGGGCATGCTGCTTCTGACGATTATTCCCGTATTAAACGCGTTTGCACCGCTGGGGTGGTTCTTGCTGGGTGCTTGGATGATGAGCCTACAATTTATTGATTACCCAATGGACAATCACCGGCTCCCTTTCAGAGATGTCCGAGAAGCCTGCGCCGCAAAAAGAGCATCAACGATTGGTTTCGGCGGAACCGTTGCCTTTTTCACAGGCATACCGTTGGTGAACTTGATTGTGATTCCCGCCGCCGTCATCGGTGCCACGTTGCTGTGGTGCGATGAATTACGCGGACAGCGATGACGCTGTCCAAGCCCGCATCATGGCGGTGAGATACAGGCGAGGGAATGCCCCAGTAGCGCTTCTATATCCGGCAACAAAAACGCGTCGTCTTCACTTGCGAAGCTAATCGATACGCCGGTAGCGCCCGCTCGACCCGTGCGACCGATACGATGCACATAGTCCTCGGGATCCTCGGGGAGGTTGTAATTCACCACGTGAGAAATACCCTCTACGTGAATACCTCGTCCTGCTACGTCAGTGGCAACCAGCACCTTGCATTGCCCTGATTTGAACTGTTCTAAGGTCCGCGTGCGCTTAGCCTGAGTCACCTCGCCAGACAACATACCGCAGTGCACGCCAGCTTTACGCAGCTTCTCGTGCAAACGGCGCACCTGATCACGACGATTGGCAAAAATAATAACGCTCTCCACCTCGTCATCTTGCAATAAATCCATCAATACGGAAAAGCGATCACGACTCGCTACCAAGTAGACCTTCTGGTCGACGGAGGCGGTGGCAACCCGTTCGGGTTCAATCTCTACCGTGACAGGCTCAAAAGTCCACTGTTGCGCTAAATTCATGACGTCTTGAGTGAAGGTTGCTGAGAACAGCAGCGTTTGCCGATCTTCTCTCCGCGGTGTGGTTCGAACGATCCGCTTGACCTGAGGGATAAACCCCATGTCTAACATGCGATCTGCCTCGTCCAACACCAGGATTTCGACCCGATCTAGCGCCAGGTCTCGCCGCTCCATAAAGTCAATCAGCCGCCCCGGGGTCGCAACCACAAGATCCACCGGCGCTCGATTCACCTTGCTCAGCTGCTTTTGGTAATCCGCACCGCCAATCATCGTGACGGTTTGCAACCCGGTGAACCTACCCAGCTCTTGCGCATCCTCTGCGATTTGCATCACTAACTCGCGGGTGGGTGCAATAATCACCGCGCGTGGCTCACCCAGAAAACGCTCACCCTCTATCGGGTGGCTGAGCAGATCGTTAAAGATCGTAATCAGAAAAGCTGCCGTCTTCCCGGTGCCCGTTTGCGCTTTGCCAATCGCATCATTACCGCCGAGGGTATGCGGCAAAATTTGCGCCTGAATGGGTGAACAGAACTCAAACCCCAGCGCATCGATGCCTTTTTGTACCGTGACATCAAGCTTCAGTGTGTCAAACTTCACCTGCGCTGGCGCGCGAGGCGTTTCAACAGGAGTATCCTGGTCGGACGTGGCGACATCTTTTTGCACGATCGTGCCTGGGGAAAAATGAGCGCGCAGTTTAGCACAGCCAAGCGGAGTAGAATGCTCGCCTGGGCTATCGCCAAAAGATCGTGTCACAGGGTATTCCTATTCATGCAGCCACCCGCCTTTCCATCCCGCTTCCTTGCTGAGCTGCGACCCTTGTGGGGCATCGCCTGGCCGCTGATCATTGCCCAAACCGCGCAAATTGGTACCGGTGTGGTCGATACCTTGATGGCGGGCAACTACAGCGATATTGACTTGGCCGCGATTGCAGTGGGTTTCAACATTTGGCTACCCCTGTACCTGGTCATTCTTGGAACGCTGTTCGCGTGTTCAGCGATCGTTGCGCAGGATTATGGCGCCGGCAATATTGCGCGTGTCCGGAGCTTCCTGCCCCAAGGCTTGTGGGTCGCCATGGCGCTGAGTGCCGTCATGACACCGCTATGCCTCAATATCGGCTCGGTTATCCACCTGCTTGGCTTGGCCGATGAGACCGGGGCAAAAACTGCCGCTTATATCAGCCGGGTGGGCTTGGGTTTCCCGGCACTCGGTATTTTTATGGCGCTCCGATATCACACTCAGGGGCTGGGCATCACAGCGCCCTTTGCCATGGCCAGTGTGATTGGCTTCCTTGCCAACGTGCCACTGAACTACATGTTGATTTTTGGTGTCTGGGGCGCACCCGAATTAGGCGCAGAGGGCTGCGGCCTTGCCACGGCAGCATCGATGTGGATTAGTACTATCATCATTACGCTCTATGTGCTGGCGGCAAAGCCGCTACAACCCTTTCTGCCGGAGCGCTGGCTGCAATGGCCAGATAGCGGCCGGATCAAAGAGATTTTAGTCGTCGGATTACCCGTTGGGCTGACCTTCTTTTTAGAGACAGGGGTTTTTTCTGCGATCACCTTGTTCATTGCACAGCTGGGTGAGGCGGCGGTAGCCGCCCATCAGATTACCTTCAATCTTTGGGACGTATTTTATATTCCGATGGTCAGTATCGGCAGCGCCATGGCAACCCGAATGGGCCACGCCATTGGTGCAGGCAATACCGAGGGCGTGCGGATGGCGCTGCGTGTTGGGGCGACGCTATCGGCGCTGGTGGGCCTGGTCACCATGGCCTTATTGCTGCTGTTTCCGGATGAGATTATCGGTGCCTATACGCAGTCGGTTGATGTCAGAGACCTTGCGCTGCGCTTACTGCGCCTAGCGGCGCTGTTTATCATGATCGACGTCATTCAGATTGTCGGATCATTTGTCCTTAGGGCCTATAAGGAAACGCGGTTTCCGTTCATTGTTGTCACCCTCTCCTACTGGGGACTCGCCTTACCGCTAGGTTACCTTTTGGCCATTCATTGGGGTGACGGTAGCCCTGAAGGGACACTGGATTTCTGGTACGCCACCATTGCGGGTATCTCGTTTGCTACGGCACTGATCGTCTGGCGAGTGAAAAAAATACTCAACGCGCTAGAGTGATCCCAACAAGCCTTTCATCAGGGGTTAATCGCCGCCCCCACACAGTGGGCAGTCTGGTCGCGCCGTCAAGGTAATTGCCGAGTACTCATCCGCCCAGCCATCCGCGTAGTGCACAACGCCCCACGGCAGGGGCGCCCCCAATAAATATTTGAGCGCCGCCAAGCTCTGCTGCATGGCAATCATGCCCGCAACAGGCCCTAAAATACCCAACGCCGCGCAACCACCCAGCCCCTCGTCGCGATCCGCAGACCCCAGGCAGTGATAGCAACCGCCTTGGCGAGTCGGATCGAAGGCAATCCACTGGCCTGCTGTCTGCACCGCTGCCCCCATGATCCACGGCAACTGTCTCTCGTAAGTTGATCGATCGATATCCAGGCGCGCTTGTTCGAATCGGAAGCATCAATTACCAGATCGACGCCATCGAGCAGATCTTGTGCGGACGTCAGCATCAAATCGCCCAAGGCATCCCTCCAGCACAATGTCAGCATTGGCAGCGCGAAGGCGGCTTGTCAGTGCATCGACCTTTGCCACTCCGACATCCGCTTCGGTATACACCACCTGGCGCGGAAGATTACTGAGCTCGACCTGATCCGGATCGACCACACGAATGATGTCCCACGCCCGCCCCCGCTAAGTATTGCGTCACGGGACAACCCAGACCTCCTGCGCCCACCACCAGCACACAGCTGGCTTGCAATCGCATCTGCCCGTCTAAATCCACCTGTGGCAGGAGCAGCTGCCTTGCGTATCGCGTCAGCTGGTTGTCTGTCAGCGTCTCCATTGCCCCCCCGTTAATCGCTCGTGGCCCGACCAGTCTGACCGAGTACTCACTGAGCAATACTGATGCTCCTGCAGTGCTGCACGGACGGCGGCGCCCTGATCAAAGCCGTGCTCCAGTAACAACCAGCCACCGTCAGTGAGGTGATCACGAGCATGCTGGATGAGATGTAACAGCGACTCTAATCCGCTGACACCGCCAATCAGCGCACTGGCCGGCTCCGCGGGCAGATCGCCCTGCACCAAGTGAGGGTCATCGGCGGCAATGTAAGGTGGATTCGCAATAATCAGCGGCCAGGTGCGGTCATTCAGTGCGCTGAACCAATCGCTCAACAGCCACTCCACCTCTAAGCCAAGCGCGATCGCGTTCTCGCGAGCACAATCCAATGCACACGGACTGCTGTCGAGTCCCGAGACGGCTACTGCTGGGCGCGACGCCTTACACGACAGTGCGATCGCCCCGCTACCGGTTCCCATATCCAACACGCTACTGGCCCCAGCATCGATCTGTTCTATCGCCCATTCCACGAGATGCTCTGTTTCCCGGCGAGGAATCAGAACGTGCTGGTTCACCTGCAAGCGCACCGTCCAAAAGTCGCAGTAACCCAAGAGGTAAGCAAGCGGCTCTCCCTCGCGACGGGCATGGGTTAACTCGTTAAATCGATCTATTGCCGCCTTTGCGAGCACCTCGTCGCCGTGGGCAAACAGCCAGGCACGATCAACATCCAGCACAGTGGCCAGCAGTGTCTCGGCCTCACCACGATGAAGCTGCGCCGACGCAACCAGATCCCGAGCAATCATTCATCCGCCAGCGCAGCAAGCAGGTCAGCTTGATGCTCCTGCCGCAACGGCACAATCAGGGCATCCAGCGTCCCGCCCACCACATCATCGAGCCGATACAGCGTTAGATTGATTCGGTGATCGGTGATCCGACCCTGAGGAAAATTATAGGTGCGAATCCGCTCAGAGCGATCACCCGAACCCACGAGCGAGCGCCGCTCTGATGCTTGGGTGGCTTTCTGGCTTTCTTGCTGAGCGGACAGCAAGCGAGCCTGCAATAACGACATCGCGCGCGCTCGATTTTTGTGTTGAGAGCGTTCATCCTGACACTCAACCACCACGCCAGTCGGAATATGTGTCAAGCGAACCGCCGAATCGGTGGTGTTGACGTGTTGTCCACCCGCACCCGACGAGCGAAACGTATCGACGCGTAAATCTTCTTTGCGAATCTCAACGCTGTCAATTTCTGCTAACTCAGGTAACACCGCGACCGTGCACGCTGAGGTATGTATGCGGCCTTGGGACTCGGTTTCAGGAACCCGCTGTACTCGATGCACGCCAGACTCAAATTTCAGATTGGCATAAACGTCTGTACCCACCACGCGCATGATCATTTCTTTATAGCCGCCATGCTCTCCAGAACGCTCGGACAGCACTTCTACTGACCAGCCTTTATCCTCCGCATAGCGGTGATACATGCGAAATAAATCACCGGAAAAAATCGCGGCTTCATCCCCGCCAGTGCCCGCACGAATTTCCAAGAAAATATTGCTGGCGTCGCTCGGGTCCCTAGGCAGCAATAGTATCTGCAAATCGGCCTCAACCGCCTCGAGTGTCTGCTCTGCCTCAGCGATCTCTTCCGTCGCAAGTGCTCTGATGTCCTCGTCGGGATCATCCAGCATTTGGCGGGTATCGCGCACAACCCCCTGCAGTTGAGTGAACTGCTGATAGTGCGCGACAACCACATCAAGATGCGAAAACTCCCGCGAGAGGTCACGAAATTGGTCTTGATTGCCGATGATCTCGGCGTCCCCCAGCAGGGCCGCCACTTCCTGATGGCGATCCGCCAGCGCAGTCAGCTTGGTCAGTAAAGAGGCTTTCACAGTCGCGCTATCACCGCAGGCTCACTGCAAGGTTGTCTGTTCGTCGCGCTCATCGTCAGCGTCAGCAAGGCCGAGCACGGCGGCCATTTTGCTGACATCATCCGACCCCCCTTCCTTAGCCAATTGCCTCAGTCCAGCCGTGGGGGCATGGATCAACTTGTTCGTCAGGCCGCGCGCCAGTCTGCTTAGCACTTCCGCTGGGTCACCGCCTTTTTCAAGCATTTTAAACGCCTTATCGAGCTCTACCTGCTGTATCGCCAGCGCGGTATCACGATAGGTTTTAACGACATCTGCTGATTGCCGCTCCAACAGACCTTCCTGCAGCATCTCCATACCCGAAGCCACGATTTCATCGGCTTTACTTGCCTCTGAGGCTCGCAGGCGCAAATTCTCTTCAATCACCTCACGCATGTCGTCCACGGTGTAAAGGTAAATATCGGGCACCTCAGTCACCTGGGGCTCGATGTCTCGCGGGACAGCCAAATCGATCATCAACATAGGACGCCATTTCCGCGCTTTAATCGCACCTTCGACAGCCCCTTTACCCAAAATGGGCAATTGGCTTCCGGTTGAGCTAATGACGATGTCGGCATCGGGCAACCGCTCAGTCACATCGGCCAGCAATATGGCTTCGGCGTCAAACTGTGAAGCGAGTAGCTCTGCTCTTTCTAGCGTCCGATTAGCGATAATGAGCTTTCCCAAGCCCGCGTCGCGCAGGTGCCGAGCCACCAGCTCAACGGTCTCGCCAGCGCCCAGCAGCAATGCCGTGCTTTGCTCCATATCGCGGAAAATCTGTCGCGCCAAGTCGACCGCCGCATAGGCGACCGAAACGGGATTTTCGCCAATGGCCGTATCGGTACGCACTTTCTTTGCGATGCGGAACGCCTCAGGAAAAATCAGATTTAAGTGGTAACCGACCGCGCCGACTTCTTGTGCCACCGCAAAGGCAGACTTCATTTGGCCAAAGATTTGCGGCTCCCCCAGGACCATCGAGTTCAACCCTGCGGCCACTCTGACTAGGTGCGATGCGGCAGCAACGCCATGATTGCGATAGATAGCAGGCAGCAGGTGGTTCACGTTCACCCCGTGGTGTTGCGCGAGCCAATGTGAGACGTGATCGGCCGCAGCAATCGCGTCCGAATCGTCAGGCAGGACACCGTAGAGCTCCGTTCGGTTGCAGGTCGACAAAATCACTGACTCAGTCAACTCGGTCTCGGAAATCAGCGCGTTCAAAGAGTCGTGCACTTTTTCTGGGGCAAAAGCAATCTGCTCGCGCAGCTCAACAGAGGCCGAGTCATGATTTACACCGACGACTACCAGATTGTCCAACATCACGCGCTTAGAAGCCCTCCCCCACGGCAACAACTTGTTATCATAGCATCTCCTTCACATAAACTGGCTGTTGGGCGAGGGTCGTCAAACAGCGGTAGCTCAGGACATACCCGGCTTGCGACGACATCTCACTGCGCCCTTTTTCCTCTCCATCATGCTGTCTGTGCTGGTGGGGTGTGTCTCGCCCGCCGGCAGTGAAAAGCCGCCTTCGGCGCAGACTGGCGCGTTGGCCGACGACGAGACAACGCCCACAGCGGCGGCGCTCGAAGCAGCCCCCGCAGCGCTTGAAACACCGATCCCCGAAGGCAGTGTGCTGCCGCTTTTAAAGGCTGAGTTTGCGCTGAGGGCGCGGGATTTTGAGCTGGGCTCTTCCTTGCTCACAGAGCAAGCCATGGCACTCAACGACCCCGCTTTAACTCGTCGCGCGCTGCGTCTTGCTGAATTCATCAGTAATGAGCAGCGGGCGGCTGCGTTGTCACTGAGACTCGCCGAGCTCGACCCTAATGATGGCGCCGCAGCGGCGGCCGCCTCTGGATGGCTCATGCGCTCGGGTCAGCCACTCAAGGCATTGCAGTTTGCGGAGTCTGCGCTGGTTCTGGGGGTCTCGGTTAACATTGCGGGTAACCTGGGGTCCTTCTCCCAGCTCGACGACAACACACAGCGAGCGGTAGCAGCGGCCATTGAGTCACTGTCAGCTCGCTGGCCTAACGACGATGAGGTCGCCATTGCGGCGACCCTGCTGGCTCGTCTGCGGCAGGATTGGCCGCTGGCAGAATCATTGATTTTACCCGTGCTGCAACGATCACCCAGTGACATGCGGTCCCTGATGTTATGGACACAGTTACAAATTGATCAATCTGTCGAGAATCCACTGGAGCGCCTTGCCGACGCGGTCACAGACTACCCAGAGAATACGGAGCTGCGCTTGCAGTACGCTCGTTTACTCGGGGCAGAGGGCGATTACAGCGGCGCTCAGGCGCAGTTTGCCATCCTCCTCGCGCTGGACCCCGATAACCCCGAAATGCTCTCGACCGCCGCCTTACTGGACTTTGAACTCGAACGCTACGATGCGGCGCTGGCCAAATTTCTGCAGCTCATCGCACTCGAAGCTCGCCTCGACGAGGCCTTTTATTATGTGGGCCGGATTCGAGCCGCTGAGGATCGCTATCCAGAAGCCATTGAAGCCTTCGCGTCTGTGGGGCCGTCGAGAGAATTCAGGGATGCCAAGGCACGTGCTGCGCAAGTCCTCATCGACACCGCGTTTGCCAGCGATATTCGACAATTTTTCCACGATCAGCGGCGCATCTACCCCAGCGCCGCTGAGCAACTCTTTCTGCTAGAGGCGGAGTCACTGCGTGACTGGGCGGGTGAGTCACTGGCGGCCTATGATCGCGGCCTCAGCGCCTTCCCTCAATCCTTCTCACTGCTTTACGGGCGCGCCATGATCCACGAATCAGAGGGCGCTCTGCAGGCGATGGAGAAAGATCTACGCAGCATACTCGCCCAGGATCCCAACCATGCCGCAACGTTGAATGCATTGGGTTATTCACTGACCAACCGCACACAACGCTATGAAGAAGCGGCAGAGTTAATTGAGCGTGCGCTGGCGTTGTCGCCCGGCGATCCGGCCATTATGGATAGTTTAGGCTGGGTTTATTACAAACTGGGGCAGTACGTGCAATCCGAATCCTTACTGCGTGAGGCACACGCTGCCTTTCCCGACCCAGAGGTGGCGGCTCATCTCGGCGAAGTCCTGTGGGCGCAGGGGCGTGAAGTGGAAGCCAAAGATGTTTGGCAAGAGGGCCTGAACCGAGTGAACGACCACCCCATCATTCTCGAGGCCATTGATCGGTTGGGTGTCGCTTTACCGTGATCACTGCCCCACACCGGGCCGCACCAGGGGTGCACTGGCGACCCGTCGCCGTTTTCATGTCCCTCTTGTTAGTGCTGGCAGGCTGCGCCGTCGCGCCTTCTCAGGAGACCACACCCGCCACCACGGTGTTGGCCAGAGCGCCGGTAGACCTGACGCCTTGGTCAGCCAAGGGAAAACTCTCGATCCAAGGCCCGCAGGGTAATGAGACGGCACGATTTCACTGGCAGCGACCCGATGCAGACCACGACACCGTTGTGCTCTCTGGACCGATGTCACTCAATCAACAGACGATCCAGCGCACAGGTGAGCAAACCCTCTGGCTCGATGGCGACACCGAGCGGCCCCTCAGTGAGTTAGCCGGCTCATCTCTTTTCTTGTCTGATACGGCGTTGATTTCGCCTGCCGCGCTGGGGACCTGGCTCTTGGGTGCACCCTCCTCCTCCCCTGAATGGACGGTAAAAGTCACACAGTGGCAACAAGCGGGTGAGTGGGAGGCACCTTCACGGGTTACAATCCGCCACGTCGACACGGAGATCAGGGTGATTATCACAAAATGGGACTTCAGCACCCTGCCGTGACGCGTATTCACGCTTGCTCTCCTGCCAAACTCAACTTGTTCCTGCACGTGACCGGGCAGCGTCCGGATGGCTATCACACGCTTCAAACCGTCTTTCAGCTGCTCGATTGGGGCGACGACATGACGTTCGAGTTACGCGAGCAACCGGGCATTACGCTGTCGGGCGACACCGATGATCTGCCGCCTGAGGATAACCTCATCATGAAGGCGGCTTGCGCACTGAATCAACCTGAACGCGGCGCCCATATCCACATCACGAAACGTATCCCCCGAGGGGGCGGTCTGGGCGGCGGAAGCTCCAATGCGGCGACGACGCTAAGAGCGCTCAATACGTTGTGGTCATTAAACCTGAACCAGCCTGCGCTACTGGCGCTCGCCAAACCACTCGGAGCGGATGTGCCGGTCTTCACCTTGGGGCACAGCGCCTGGGCCGAGGGCATCGGCGAAGACTTATCGCCCCTTGCGCTACCGCCTCGCTGGTATGCTGTCATAATACCGGCCTGCGGGGTGCAAACCGCTGAAATCTTCGGCCATCCCGAATTGACACGCAACACGGCGCCGATTACAGTGGCGGCCTTTTTTTCAGGGGCAGGTCACAATGATCTACAGCCAGTCGTCATGGCGCTGTACCCTGAAATTCGCAAGGCTTGGAAGTGGTTGGAGGCACAGTCTCCAACAGCAAGGATGACGGGAAGCGGCGCGTGCTGTTTTGCCGCGTTTGATACAGAGGCCGAGGCGCGTAGTCTAGTCGCCCGCGCCCCCGCGGGGGTGACAGCGGTTGCGGTACAAGGTCTGGATCGACTCCCGGCCATTGAGAGAGTTGAGTGAAGTTTTTTTGGGGCGTCGCCAAGTGGCAAGGCAGCGGGTTTTGATCCCGCCATTCGGAGGTTCGAATCCTCCCGCCCCAGCCATCCTTACAGTCGCGGGCAGTCGCGTAGAGGGAGCAGCATGTCATCTAAAATGATGGTGTTTTCAGGTAACGCTAATCCCGCGCTAGCGCGCCGGGTTGCGGACCGGCTGTACCTGGCGCTGGGCAATGCTGCGGTCAGCAAGTTTTCTGATGGCGAGATTACCGTTGAACTCAATGAAAACGTGCGCGGAAAAGACGTCTTTGTGCTGCAAAGCACCTGCCAGCCAACCAATGACAACATCATGGAACTGCTGCTCATGATCGATGCCTTGCGCCGAGCATCGGCTGCCAGAATTACTGCCGTCGTGCCCTACTTTGGTTACGCACGGCAGGATCGTCGCGTGCGCTCTGCGCGGGTGCCGATTTCTGCAAAGGTGGTCGCAGACACCATGGTCAGCGTCGGCGTTGACCGCGTCTTAACCGTGGACCTGCACGCAGAACAGATACAAGGCTTCTTCACCGTTCCTGTCGATAACGTGTATGCGTCATCGATTCTCAAGCCGATATCGTGCGCTGCCAATATGAAAACCTCATTGTCGTCTCACCTGACATTGGCGGTGTGGTGCGCGCTAGAGCCATTGCAAAGCAACTCGATGACGCGGACTTAGCCATTATCGACAAGCGCCGGCCGAGGGCTAACGAAGCAGAAGTCATGAACTTAATCGGTGATGTAGAAGGCCGCATGGCCATTCTGGTCGACGACATGGTCGACACGGCGGGCACCTTATGCACCGCCGCCAACGCACTCAAAGAACGTGGCGCGGTCAAGGTCGTGTCCTACTGTACTCATGCCGTGCTCTCAGGCAAGGCACTGGAGAACATCAAGCACTCTCAACTGGATGAATTGGTCGTCACCGACACGATACCGCTGTCAGCCGAGGCCTTGTCTGTCGGTAAAATCCGCCAGCTGACAATTGCTGATTTACTGGCCGAATCTATTCGCAGAGTCAGTAACGAAGAATCAATAAGCGCACTGTTTGATTTGTCTTAAACAGTGTTTTACCCACCCATCACCGCGTTGGTCGCAGACAAAGTGATGTTTACTAAGGAGCCAGACCATGTCTGAATCTTTTATTGTTGTAGCCGAGACTCGCGTTGACGAGGGGAAAGGTGCGAGCCGCCGCCTACGTCGACTCGAGGGCAAAATGCCCGCTGTTATTTACGGGGCCGATCAAGAAGCCCAAAGCCTGACACTGATCCGCAAGGATTTTGAATACATGCTGGAAAACGAGGCGTGCTTCAGTTCAATCTTAGAAGTCCAAGTGGACGGCAAGTCGCAAAACGCGATCATTAAGGACATCCAGCGGCATCCAGCCAAAGGCTTTCCCATGCACGCCGATTTTTTGCGCGTACGCATGGACCAAGCCATTAAGGTCAATGTGCCGCTGCATTTCATTAATGAAGAGCAGTGCACGGGTGTCAAGCTGGGCGGCGGCATGATCCAGAAGCAAGCCACTGACATCGAAATTCAGTGTTTACCGAAGGATTTGCCAGAGTATCTCGAAGTCGACATGCTAGACGTCGAGCTGGGAGACATTGTTCACTTATCGGATATCACCCTTCCAGAAGGCGCCATCGCGACCGCCTTGGAGTTAGGTGATGATCACGATCTGGCCATCGCCTCTGTTATCGCGCCGAGAGGCATGAAAGACGGTGACGAAGAGGAAGCCGGTGAAGAGGCTGACGGCGGGTCTGAATCCAGTGACGAAGACGCGGCAGCCGGCGACGCCGGTGAGGGCAACGAGGACTGATTGGTCCGTGTCCGGCATCCGACTCATCGTCGGGCTTGGCAATCCTGACGCACAATACGAAGGCACTCGGCATAACGCCGGTGCTTTCTTTGTGCGTCAGCTCGCCAGCCGGTTCAACATCTCTCTGTCTCAAGACAAAAATGCAGTCGGCGAAATCGGTCGCGGCCTGGTTGCGGGTCGTGATCTGAGGCTGCTCATCCCCAGCACTTATATGAATCACAGCGGCCGCTCTGTCGCGGGCACCGCACATTATTACCGGATCGACCCCAGCGACATGCTCATTGCCCATGACGAACTGGATATCGAGCCGGGTGAGTCGCGTTTCAAGCGAGACGGTGGTCATGGCGGCCACAACGGGCTGCGTGACATCATTCCCGCTTTGGGCGGCCAACGTGACTTCTGGCGGCTCCGTATTGGCATCGGTCACCCAGGTTCCGCCGCTAAGGTTGCCGCTTGGGTACTCAGCAAAGCCAGCGTTGACAGCCGCCTCGCCATCGAGGCGAGTATTGAGTCTGCGATGGACGCCCTACCGCTGTTGCTTGCGGGCGATGACATCAAAGCCATGACGGCGCTCCATAGTGCGCATCATGGACGTGCTCCACTCATCAAGGATTAGAGAATATGGCCATTCAATGCGGCATCGTGGGCCTACCCAACGTCGGTAAATCAACTTTGTTTAATGCCCTGACACAGGCCGGCATCGATGCGGAAAATTTTCCCTTCTGCACGATCGAGCCCAACACCGGCATTGTGCCCGTGCCCGATCCGCGACAAGGCGAGATTGCGGCATTGGTCTCACCAGAGCGCAGTATCCCGGCGACCATGGAGTTCGTGGACATAGCAGGGTTGGTTGCCGGCGCTTCCAAAGGGGAAGGCCTTGGCAATCAATTTTTGGCCAATATTCGCGAAACCGACGCGATCGCACACGTGGTCCGCTGCTTTGAGGACCCCAATGTGATTCATGTTGCCAATAAGATTGATCCGCTCGCCGACATTGAAACGATCAATACCGAACTGGCGCTGGCAGATTTGGAGTCGTGTGAAAAGCAGTTGAGCAAAGTGATACGGACCGCCAAAGGGGGTGACAAGGAAGCCATCGCAGTCAAAGCCTTGCTGGAAGACAAGCTCCTACCGCAGCTCAATGAAGCGCAGCCAGTGAGGGCGCTCACGTTGGACGACAACGACTGGGCACGCGTAAAGGGCCTGCACTTACTGACCACAAAACCCACGATGTACATTGCCAATGTGGCTGAGGATGGCTTCAACGACAACCCGCATCTCGACGCGGTGGCGACTCATGCGGCGTCCGAGAACGCCAGTGTCGTGGTGATTTGTAACAAGCTCGAATCGGAAATTATCGAGCTGGATGACGATGAGAAAGTCGATTTTCTCGCCGAAATGGGCATGCAAGAACCGGGACTACATCGCGTGATTCGTGCGGGCTACGACCTACTGAACCTGCAAACCTACTTCACGGCTGGCCCCAAAGAAGTCCGCGCCTGGACGATCCGCGTGGGATCGACCGCACCCGAGGCTGCAGCGGTGATCCACACTGATTTTCAAAAAGGCTTTATTCGTGCCGAGATCATTGGATTTGA
>CALSUB010000010.1 GCA_943789425.1 uncultured Luminiphilus sp. | reverse complement strand
GTCATCACAGAACTCAAAAATTGTTGATTACGGTAAGAATAGGCCCGTCTGCTCGACAATGCACGTAGCAAAATGGCGCTGGGGTTCCGATCCAGTCGCCGACGTCACTGGCGTTGTTAATCTGAGAAGGAAGGCCGCAGGGTCAGGCTAATACTGATAAAAGGCGAGCTACTGACGTCAATCGCCGGGCCTGCGATATCGCCATCGTTGATCGATAAACCCCGCAAGCCTCCCATGCCCGCCTTGGCTTCCATCCACAGCGCCCCGCTGAGACGTCGGGCGCCACCAACACCAAAATCGAAACCGCTGAGGTTTAATCCGACGGCACCGGTGCTGCTATTGACCGCCCAACTGGAACCTGAGTAAGACGCCCCAGCCGAAACAAACCAATCTTTACTGGGTGCATAAATCACCTGGGGCCAAGGCAAGATGGCGCTCACACTCCACGCCTGGTTGATAATCAGTGAGGCCCCAATATAGGGGAGCCAAGTAGTACCGAACTCGGAATCGTCAAACACCACACCAAACAACCACCACAGCCGGTCGTTGCGGGTATAACGCGCTAGCGCGCCCCCCATTACTTGCCAGTAATCTTTACGTCGCTCCCCTAAACTCGAGCGATGATGAACCGGCAGTATCCCACCCATCAGCTGCCAGTCATTGGTGAGTTGATATAAGTAACCCGCTGCAATGCCCGCACTGGTGGTCGAGAAGTCCTCTCCATTTTCGACGGTAAAATCAGAGTAAGCCAGGTATTCCCCTAACACCACCATGCTGCGCTTATTCAATAAAAACGGTACGCCGGCATACTGACTCGCGGTGTTGACCTGATAATCGCTTACCCGCGACGTCAGGGGTCGCGCCCTCCTCACTGACCATGGCGTCGTCGTAATAATCGCTGCCCAGTAACGCCACAGGCAAGAAAGCGGCATTACTCAACCCCCGCACAAACACCAGCTCTGACTCGGCAAAGGCTTGAGCCGCTTGCGCAATGATATTGTCATCCGCCTCGACGACTTCTGTGGCCAGTTCGTGGGCGTCTGGGATAGGTGGTGACGCCAAGGTGGTGTTCGTCGATGCTTCAGCCGTTTGACTCTTTGCCACTGCCAGTGAGATCGGATCGTGAAGAGCGGGAACGACCAGCGTCTCGATCCCGCCCCCAAGTATTGAGGCCTCATCGGCAGTGCTCTCGGCAGCCAGCGCCTGAGTGGCGGCCAAAGCAGCGGAAAGAGTCGATGCGACAACCCACCACAGGGCGAGCAACAACATGTTGGGGGGCGTGGGCAAATCAATAATCCTGTCAGGTGCGAGCAAACGGCGCGGGCATATTACCTCACTCGGCCCCTCTCTGATCACCGAAAGACGCGTTATGCTACCCACCTTATTCATTGCTAAGCGCCGCGAGTCTGTTTAGTGAACTGACTGTGGCACCGAAGGCTCTCGCTGTGACCGACTCTCACCCTCTTCATTCTTGGCGCTTTTCAACGGCTCCCTGTATGGATTGGACCGACCGCCACTGCCGTCGCTTCTGGCGCACGCTCACACGCCATGCCCGGGTGTATACCGAGATGGTCACCACCGGGGCGCTGTTACATGGCGATGTGGAACGGCACCTGCGCTTTAATGAGGAGGAACACCCCGTTGCATTGCAGCTCGGTGGTGCCTCACCCGCCGACCTGGCCGCCTGCGCCAAGCTCGGCGCCAATTGGGGCTACGACGAAATCAACTTGAACTGTGGCTGCCCCTCTGATCGTGTGCAAAGCGGCCGCTTTGGCGCCTGCCTGATGGCTGAACCGGAGTTGGTCCGAGACTGCATCGCTGCCATGCGCGATGCCTGCGACGTGCCGGTGACCATCAAACATCGCATTGGTATTGATCAGCAAGAGAGCTACTCGGAGCTCGCGGACTTTGTGGGCACCGTGTCTCATGGCGGCGCCGAGGTGTTCATCGTGCACGCACGAAAAGCCTGGCTACAAGGGTTATCGCCCAAACAGAATCGTGAGATTCCACCGCTCAATTACGATTGGGTCTATCAGCTCAAACGCGATTTTCCTGCGCTGACCCTTGTCATTAATGGTGGCATCGAGACACTGGACGCATGCGACATGCATCTTGAACACGTGGATGGCGTGATGCTGGGACGCGCAGCGTATCAAAACCCCTGGCTGCTCAACGAGGTAGATGAACGATTCTTTGGGGTGGCTTCGAGCTCACAGAGTCGAGCGCAAGCGGTGGAGTCGCTCATGCCGTATATCGAAGCGCAGCTTGCCAACGGTGCACGATTACACCACGTGGTGCGACACATGCTCGGCTTGTACCAAGGGCAGTATGGAGGCCGCCAATACCGGCGCCATCTAAGTGTAAATGCGCACCAAGCCACCTCAAGCAGTGACGTGCTGCGCGAGGCCATCGCCTTTTGCTCAGCACCCCAGCAAGACATGACGCGCGCCGACGTGGCGCTAAAGGCCTAATGCCTCCCTAACCCTTCATTTTGTCGAACACGAAAGTACCGAGCACTCAGCGACTGGGCAGCAACCTTGCGCTCGCCTCTCACTGGCTGTCGATCACGGCGCCAATATCGCATAGAG
Organism: uncultured Luminiphilus sp.; assembly: GCA_943789425.1. Taxonomy (GTDB): domain Bacteria; phylum Pseudomonadota; class Gammaproteobacteria; order Pseudomonadales; family Halieaceae; genus Luminiphilus. Next base: position 113,853 of record CALSUB010000010.1, on the reverse strand, counting down.
CAGTACCGCGCTCACCATCGCCCCAATAAAGAGCAGGCCGATGGTATTTAATGGTCGCCAAATTCTATGCTGCATCGCCACACCTCCAAAACGCCAGTCGTCATCACCCACTGTTGAACAGCCCACGATAGGTCGAGTGCTCGCCCAAACCCAGGCAGGATTGCCCCACTCAGGTGTCGAGGCCTGAGTGGGGCAGTGCTTGGTAAACGAAGTGAATGCCGTCGTGAGAGAGGGAGACTACGCATGTCCTGAGAGCTCTCTGATGACGCATCACACAAGCACGATGAGAATGATACTCATTTGCAATAACAATTGCAACTGCTCACACACGCGAGGCGACGCAGCAAGACTTGAACCAACAACCCATCGAACATCAACCCGAGAAAAACTCTGGTTTGCCGTCTGAAAGAGAGTGTTATAGGGGGGGATTCGCTTGGATTGATGAACCCGCTTTCCGCTGATGATGACCACCTCAAACCCTTCCCTTGCCACCCGCTCCTTGAGGGCTTCACTTGAGGGCAGCCGTTCGCTGCACGCCCTTGAAGGGAAAAGAGGCTGCGCCTCCCACTCACCTAGCACAGACATTGGTGCATCATTGACAACCAGCACTGTGGCGCTGTCATAACCAGAATAATTGTGATGTTATGGTGGTCGGTCTGACAAAGAGAGATCAAAAATGACGACAGAACTTGAAATGCTGACTTGGGTAACCGCGCTGACGATACTCCTATGGATCCCCTATATATTGGCCCGCATCATGAACGTGGGTCTCTTGCCAACGCTCACTTATAAAAGCGATGACACGCCGCTTCCCGCTTGGGCTGCGCGCGCTAAAAAGGCCCACGCCAATGCCTTAGAAAATCTGGTTCCATTTGCTGTTTTAGTGCTGGTTGCACATCAACTGGACATCTCCAATACGGCCACAGCATCAGCGGCTGTCGCATACTTCTGGCTGCGACTCGCCCACTTCATTACTTACACTGCCAACGTCCCATTTGGCCGCACAGTGACCTTTGCAGGAGCCTGGGGCGCGCAACTTTGCATCCTGTTTCAACTACTGAGCCTTGGGGCGGGCGGCTAGTAACGAGAAATAGACTTTAAAAATTCCTATTAACCAGCCCGGTACTCACACGGGCTGATCTAGGTGTAAACCCGCATACCCCCTTGACGCTTCTTGTACTAGAACCCGGGCCTAGATCTCTTGGTGAAGACCCTCCTGCCACTGCTGGCGCAGCTCGAACTTCTGGATCTTGCCTGAACCCGTCAGCGGGTATTCCTCCACCTCAAACCAATATCGCGGTGTCTTCTGCGGTGACAGGTGTTCTCGCAAATAGGCGAACAGCGCATCCTTGTCTATCGCTTCATCAGGGGCCGCGCGCAAAAATGCGGCGATCTCCTCCCCCAGCCGTTCGCTGGGCAGCCCAACCACGGCCACCTCGCCCACGGCCGGGTGCTTGAACAACAGCTCTTCGATTTCTCTGGGATAGATATTCTCTCCCCCTCGGATGATCATATCCTTCAAGCGCCCTTCAACGGTGCAGTAGCCGCGTTCGTCCATGGAGCAAAGATCGCCGGTATGCAGCCAGCCCTCGTCGTCGATGGTGTTTGCCGTCGCCTCCGGCATTTCGAAGTATTCGTGCATCACGTGATAACCCCGAGTGCAGTACTCGCCAAGCGTATGGGTGGGCACGATCTCCCCAGACTCGGGGTCGATGATCTTAACTTCCACGCCAGGCATCGGGCCGCCCAGCGTATTCGCCTTATCCTCAAGGGTATCGTCAGCCCTCGTCATTGATGCCACCGGTGAGCATTCTGTCTGCCCAAAAACAATGGTAAACGTTGCCTGCAGGGTCTGTTCCAAACGCTTCACCAGCGCTTGGGGTACCGTTGAGCCGCCAGAACACATCGCCTTCACCGACGACAGGTCTCGTTTGGCAAAATCGGGGTGTTCGATCAAGGCCACGTGCATGGTGGGCACACCGAGCATGACATTGGCGCCATAGGCTTCCATCAACTCCAGTGCCAGCGCTGGCTCAAACATCTCCATTAATAACATGGTGCCGCGTTTTGCCACGCAGCCCAGTACCCCACAGACGCAGCCGCCAGTGTGAAATAGCGGCATAAAGGCCAGATAAACCCCACCGGTAGGAAACCCCATGCGCTCGACGGTATGTGCTCCGTTGTTGACGAGCCCGCGGTGATGCAGCAAGGCCCCCTTAGGGAAACCGGTAGTGCCCGATGTGTATTGGATCATGCACGCATCGGCGGGCCCGACCTCGGGCAAGGCCAACGATTCGTCCATCCCCGAGCTCAGGAAGGCATCCCACTGATCGAAGCGCACCACTTCTCGCAACTCGGGGCAGTCGGCCTGAATGGACTCCAGATGATGCAGCATGCGATTGCCGCGGAACTCTGGTAACACGAAGATACCTGCGCTGCGCGACTGGTTCAGCACGTACTTGATCTCGTCGGCCTGATACGAGGGATTGACGGTGACCAGGATGACACCGGCTAGGGCACAGCCATATTCCATCATCACCCACTCTGGAATATTAGGCGCCCAAACTGCCACACGCTCTCCAGGTTTGAAGCGTGTCGCGAGGGCCCTTGCTACCGTCTGAGCCTGCTGATACAGCTCGGCATAAGTCCATTGGCGGCGGTCAGCAGGATCAGCCTTACCGACGATCAACGCTACCCTATCCGGATACTCAGCGGCTGCTTCGGCCAAGGCGCCGCCAATCGTGATGTCGCGAACGGTGGGCTCGTTTGGGCCTACTGCATAGGATTTTTTCCGGGACATGGTAGAACCCTCCTCTGGATGCCGACAGCTTAACGTGACCCAATGTTGACCGATAGAGCATCAAAGGTCTTCTGCCTTAATCACTTTTTGGTTAGTTCGCACCAAGCGGCCTCGACGGATCGATACCGGTATTGAACGTCGCCAGCAGCGCAAGCAACATCAATCAGCAATATCGATCAAGCAATATCGATAATGCGGCGAGCGTCACTGATCGTCCGCAGTAACTCGGCAGTTTTTTTGCCCGCGCCTCGATCAGGCTTTATCGACCCCAAGGGAAGAAGTGCTGTTTCTACTGCGACGCATCTATACTGAAAACAACCGGGAGCCAGCCCCCCCCCACTCAACATTATTGGCGGACTGATCATGACAACGGCAAGCAAGATTTTTTTATTCTTATTGTTAAACGCTGCAACGCTCTGTGTCAGCGCAGCCGAGTTCACCGTGGGAGGGATCACTGCATCTCGAGGTGAAAAGGTATCGGGGTTCATCATGGTGCCGGAAGGTATAGACGAAGGCAGCACAATACCGATTACTGTCGCCCATGGGGCCAGCGATGGACCAGTTCTGGCCTTGATTGCTGGCATCCATGGCTACGAATACCCACCCATCACCGCACTACAAGCGGTGAGAGCGCAAATAGATCCTACGGCACTCAGCGGCACGATCATCATGGTTCACATTGCCAATATGCCCTCATTTTTGGGCCGTACTATCTACTACAGCCCGGTAGACGGTAAAAATCTGAATCGCATGTACCCGGGCGATCCCAAGGGCAGTATCAGCCAGCGCATCGCTCACTTGCTCACCACCGAGGTCATCGATCAAGCAGACTATCTGGTTGATCTGCATGGCGGTGACGGTAATGAGGCGCTTCGTCCTTATGTGTATATGCCCGTTACCGGAAACGCTGCCTTTGACGCCAAAATAGAGGGTCTGGCGGTAGCCTTTGGCCTAGACCATATCGTCATGGATACGGCGCCTCAGCATGCCAGCGGCCCTTCACTGTTTACAGATCAAACCGCACTGGAGCGAGGCATTCCCGCCATCACTACCGAGACCGGACAATCCGGGTCAAACGATCCTCATTGGGTAGCACTGGCAGAGCAGGGAATCTGGAACATACTGCGGCATCTGGACATGATCGCCGAGGATGAAGTGACCAACCCAGGGATCACCTGGTTAAGCGACTATCGAGTGATCAAGAGTCCGCAATCGGGCATTTTTCGCGCGGTAACCAAAGACGGCTATGTCGTGACTGAAGGTGCGGTGCTCGGCGTCCTCATGGACTTTTTCGGCAACGAGGTCACAACAATACGAGCGCCGTTTTCCGGAGTCGTGAACTACGTGATCAGCACACCCCCGGTGAGTGAAGGCGAGCCCGTTGCAATGATCAGCAGCATTACACATCGCTAGCATCGCTTTTGCGCACTGCCCTCTTATACAGCGCAAAAGCGCGGGCGTTTGTCCTGATTCTCAAGCGACGAGATCCTGTCAGACGCCCAGACATTTTTTTGAGTCCATTTGGTGAGCCAGATTGATCCAAACAACGGATAAGAGAGCGTCTTTTACAGTTTGCCCAAAAGCTGTTCTTCTGCCAATCGGTAACCATACTCGACCATTTCCGCAGAGCGATCAAACTCCAAGGTCCCACACTTGTTGCGAGGTATCGCGATTAAATGATCTGGCGGGTTGTCTGCCATTCTGCTCCGCGCAATCGCATTCTGCATCGTGTTGAAGGATTGGTCTGTGATGTAAAACATGTCCCATTGGTCTTTTGGCTTGCTTTCAGAAAACCGCATGGAGTCCAAGAAGTCGTCCATTTTCTGCTGCCACGGGCTTTTGGCCTTTTCAGGTTCAGGGAATTGTTTCCGCCATCATGGGGCCGCCAAGGTCCACCGCTATGGTCAGGTCCGTATCGTCTCCCAAAGTCGGTTCAATGGGGGTGGGGTTCAGTATGCCGCCGTCTATCAACTGAACCCCGTCAACGGTATGTGGCGTGAAGAGTAACGGCAGTGAGACGGATGCTCTGATCGCTTGGTCGATTGGCCCTGTTTGAAACCAGTGCTCTTTTTCGGTCGCGATATCCGCGGCCACCGCCGTGAACTTTATCGGCAGGTCTTCGATCAGACCCGTCCCGATCTTGCTTTGGATGGCCTCCGCCAACTTCTCGCCTTTCACGAGGGAATCCCGAGAGAAGGATAGGTCGAGCATTGAATAGATCTCTTTTTTCGTGAGGTTTTCCATCCAGTCCACGATGGCGTCCAATGTTCCGGTGGCGTAAGCCCCCCCAATGAACGACCCAATGGAGCAGCCCGATATCGATCTGATCTGATGGCCATGTTCTTCAAGCCATCGGATGACGCCCACATGCGCTAACCCACGAGCCCCTCCACTGCCAAGCACAAGCGAGATCGCCTTATTGCTCATTCGATCATCCTCTTTGATCACCCATCAGGCCGCGTGTTTCAGCTTAATTTGGCTTTTGCGGCCAGAGCAGGCACCGCAGACATCTCTGGGATGTCTAAAAAATCGGGTTGTTGAAAGGTGGGATTGGGGTACTCGTAATAACCTTTTCCCGCCAGCAAACCGGTGCGCCCGGTATCGAGAAAATGTTCCTTTATATATTCAGCATTGGTCAGCATATCCTGGTCACCCGATTGCGTGCCCCAGTAGGTGAAGATCTCACGCAGGGTGCCCATGCCGACCGTATCCATGATGCCACACGGCCCCATGGTGCAGCCACGATTCATGATCATGTAGGTACGGTCAACCGTTTCATGATCAGCCACACCCTTGGTAACGAGAGATTGGGCTGCTTGAAGCAAGGGCACCAATAAGCTGTTGCATACATAGCCATTTTGCTCTTTGGAAATCGGTATCGGAACCATACCGATTTCAACTGCGTAGGCAGTCAGTCGAGTCAGCGTATCGTCTGAGGTCTCCGGTGCACCCATGATTTCAGCGAGGTTCAAAGCCCAGATCATGTTGGCAAAATGCAGTGCAGCAAATCGATCGGGTCGACCCGTTTCAGCAGAGAACATGGAGGGCAGCAGCGTGGATGAATTGGTTGCGAGGATCGCCTCCTCCGGCATGATAGCTGCGAGCTGTTTGTAGACATCAATTTTGATGTCGGGCACTTCGGGCACAGCCTCGATCACTAGATCGACATCTTGCGCTGCGGCGACAAGGTCCGTCGTAAAGGTCAGCCGCGAGCGCGTTGCCTCGATATCGGCGTCACTGGCATTCAGATCAGTTGAGTAGATAGCGGCGTAGCCCGCCTGCGCGGCCTGACATTTTTCGAGACCCTCTTCCGACACATCGTAGACCGTGACTTGCTTGCCCATGTACGCGCTGTGCCAAGCGATCTGCCCACCCAGCGTGCCGGCACCAATCATGGCAACGCTTTCAATATTGGACTCTGACATCGTAGTTTCCCCGTTATTTTTTCTTTAATCGCTTGTCTGAGATTCAGCGCGCCTGCTAAAGCCGCCGGCACCCATAAACCATCTCAGCCTACGGTATTCAATCGGCGGTGGTGCTGTAAACCGCATGGCCTATTGTTGTCGCTTTTTGCTACTTGACGACTGAACTCGGCTTTGAAGCACCGAACTCGCGCTTTGCGAGTTAGGCTATTTTTTGCGTGTTTCGCAGTGAGTTAGCACGTGATTTATTTTGATGGTACGTTGCATCGATCACTTTTTATAAAATTGCTCACGAGGAATCAGTTTATGCAGCGCCCTGGCCGATTAGGTGACGATAAAACGCGTTTCGAAACAGACCCTCGGACCGACCCTAGAATTGCTGACATCGTCAAACTTGCGGGTGGTTTTGGCGCGGGGCTTGAACCGTTGGCTGCTGGTGCCACTTATACGGAGTGCCTAGAATATTGCATGGCCTTTGAGCAAATTGAAGCACAAGCCCACGCAGCGTTGCTCGAGATGGTGCCCCCTTTTGATGACATTGAGATAAGTCGAGAAAGCATCGTTGCCACCGACGGTCACGAAATTACCCTGTACCTTCATCAACCCAAAAGCATCAGCCGACCACTGCCCGGGGTCATTCATTTACACGGCGGCGGGATGGCCATCACCACTGCCGATGACCCTGGACCCACGTTTTGGAGAAACCTGCTTGCGGCTCAAGGATTAAGAGTCATCGGTGTCGAGTATCGAAATGCTGCCGGCAAGCTGGGCAACCATCCTTTTCCTGCGGGGCTCAGTGACTGCGCCGATGCAACCCGTTGGGTGCACCAACGGCGCAGTGCGCTGGGGCTTGCATCCATTACCGTCAGCGGAGAATCTGGTGGCGGCAATCTCGCGCTGGCAACCGCTTTAAAAGCGAATGCCGAACAATGGATTGATGCGATCGACGGCGTTTATGCCATGTGCCCCTACATTTATGGTGGCTACGCCAATCCTAGTGAATCCCTGCCATCACTTTTCGAAAATGATGATTATCTGCTCAGTTGCGCCATCATGCGCTCAATCGTCAAGGTCTATGACCCGGAGGGCAGTCATGCCACCAACCCCTTGGCTTGGCCATATCACGCAGACGTCTCGGCATTGGCAGGCTTGCCCGCACACTTTATCTCAGTAAACGAACTCGACCCGCTTCGGGATGAGGGTCTGGCTTATTATCGAAAGCTGCTCGCCGCAGGCGTCTCTGTTGGTGCCCGCACTGTGCACGGCACGCCCCATGCGGGCGACATGGGGTTCTTTCATGCGGCGCCTGAGATCACCGCAGACACGATTGCCTCCATTGCAGCCTTTGTTCGTGATCGATAACCATAGACCACTTATGGCAAAGGCAAAGTCCGCTGCAATTTCTGTCCAGTGATTACCGTAAATGTGCTGAGACGTCGTAAGGGGTGAGAGGGCGTCCCGAATGGTTCTTTTTAGGGCCGCTCTAGTGTCTCGACCAAATCACGGAACGCGCCGGCATTTTCAGCACTCAATGACATGAGCGTGCGATGTGCCGCCAGCACCTGCTTTTTGATTTCGCCCTCCTCGCACGCCACAGCCGGAATTTCCTCAATACCTGCATTGGCATCACACGACTCATTACGGCGCTCAAACAATTGGTCAAACCCCATGGTGTCGAGCAAACGATTGATGCTGGGGTTGGTACTAAAGATTGCTGGGCAAAAAGCAAATTGAGCTTTGGTTTGAATCGCCAGCTGCGCCAACATCCCCAAGGTAGTGCTATCGAGCCCATCGGCCTCGGTCACATCGACCCACACGCTCACAAAATTGGGCTCAGCAAACATCGATTGAAAATACTGATCGAGCGCGGTGCACATAGTCAGCCGCACATCACCCTCTAGTTTGAGTACGTGCGCGCCATCATTTGAGGCCGCAGAAATTCGACAGTGGCTCATCCGACGCCCCGACTGATAAACAAGCCAGCGATATCATCAGCCAGGTCATCCGAGGTGACATCGCCCAGACTCAGCCGCCGAATCAGATCCCCGGGCTTTTCCAGTGAGCCACTGATGCGGCTCAGCAGCGTTTTCTCCCGCTCGATCAGGTCAACCTCATCGATTGTCTCGAGCACGCCATCAGACATGAGCACAAGCATAAAGGTCTCGGGCAGCGTGATCGTTTCGAGTTGATAGGTCGCCTCTGGAGGTCAGGCCTACGGGCATGCCCTCCCCCGCTAAGTATTGGGAGTGGCCCGGTGTCATCAATACGGGCTTGGGCAAATGACCGGCAACAGAATAGTGCAACTGGTGCGTCTCAAAATCGAGACACCCCACCACCATGGTGGCGTACTTATTGACATGCAGTTCCAGCAACTCGCTATTCGCCAGCGAGAGCATCTCGATAGGATCGATTACGGTGGTGTCATCGCGGCGCAGATAATCAGAGCGCTTGCGGGCAAACAAATTCTTTAACAACACCGTCGCAAAAGCCGAGGAGCTCCCGTGGCCGGACACATCTGCCAGAAAAAACACCACCTTACTCTGATCAACATTGAAGTAATCGGTGAAGTCCCCGCTGAGGTACAGGGAGGGCAAGATACGATGGCTAAACCAGTACTCACCGGCACGCAAGGATTGCGCGGGAAACATCGCCTTTTGCACCTGACGACCCGCGGCCTGGTCCTGCTCGAGAATACGCAAAGAGTGGCTGAGCTCGGTGTTAGCCCGCGCTAAATTCTCGTTGGTTTCGACCAGTTCACGCTGTAACTGACGATGGTGTACGCTCCGCTCAATGGCGCGACGGACTAATCCCGGTTTTTCCGAGGGGGTGACAAAAAAACTGGCCGCACCGAGACCCAATGCGCGTCGTCATACTGTCCATATCCCGATGGTCACTCACTGCGAGCACCGGCACCTGCACGTCAAAGGTGCGCATGGCACGGCGCACAGACGCCCAAGACACATTCAGTAACTCAACATGGCAGATAACACAGTCCCAAGGGCTGTCAGGGCCTAATACCGCCTCCAGGTCAGGCGCCTCAGCGGTGACCTCGTAACGGTGGTGCGGGTCATCGAGCGCGGCAAGCAACGCTGCGGCGCGATCGAGTTGATCGTCAACAACCAATACGGCGCCCGTGGGTGTCATGTGATGAACGCTGCCACTCTGGGCGGCGGCTGCCTAAAAGGCATCCTCATCCCAGTCGTTGTCGAATTCAGAAAAATTGTCTTTGACCTGCCCGCCCGCATCGAGCACTGCACGACGCTGCAAATACACATCGCGGAAGAAAACATAGCGATCGCCACTGATCACCTGTTCCGCGTCGAGCAAACCGGCGCGTAAGTCGATCAGGTTGAACACGCGGAGACCCCAATAGGCCTCGTCGTTGAACATTTGCCCTGTCGGGGAGATAAACGCATCGATCGCAGACCCTGAAGCCGCGCGAACAGTACTGGGCCCGATAAACGGCAACATCACGAAGTTACCCTGAGGCACACCCCATACAGACAAGGTGTGACCAAAGTCGGTCTCATAGCGCGGTACGCCGGCCTGAGAAGCAACGTCGAAAAAACCCAAAAGGCCGATCGTGGAGTTAGTGATTACACGGACGGTATTATTCAACGCCTCCTCGACACGACCCTGTAACAGAGCATTCAGCACGCCATTGAAATCATAAAAATTGCTGAAAAAATTATTGGTCCCCACGCGGACAAATTGCGGCATGATGAAATCGTAGCCGGTTGCGATGGGCTTAACGATGAGTCGGTCAGCGCCGTCATTAAACTCAAACATCCACCGGTTGTACCCCTGCCACGGGTCATCTGCATCGGCATCCGCTAAAGCGCTCATCGACAGCAGCACACTGAAGCACGTCACTGCGACCGCACGCACCGACCTCATCCGCAGCGATGCGGCAACAGAGGGAAAAGATTGTGGGTTGGACCGCAACATACCGAGGCGCTCTAAGCTTTTGGCTTTCATGATTTTAACGCTATTAATCTGGGAAGGCTATGAGCTGAGTCGATTTCTCGCGCTCATCGTGGGTGCTGGTCTATCCAAGTTTGTACCAACAGCCATTGTTGCTCGAGCCGCTTATTCGATACCGGTAAGCGCGTCTTCATGTGCTGGGCAAATAAGGACACACGAAACTCCTCGAGCATCCATCGATAGTGATGCGCCTCGGCAGAGAGACGAATCAACCCCGGGTAAGCGGCCTGCGCTTGCTCAAGACGCTCACGCCACGGCAACAGCGTCTGAACGGCTTTTTGATCTTTCAGATACTGGCCATTGAGGCGCGTCATTCGGTGCTCTGCGGCACTGGCGTAGCGCGGAAATTGCCGCAACCAATCACTGACTGGCGTAGCGCACAGTCTCACTCAGCAATAAATCTTGAACGCCCTGCCAGCAGTCACGCTGACTGTCTTCGTAATCGCGCTCAGCCAGACGTGCGGAGACGTCCGCGCGGTCGTCCACGCCTTCAGCGCTTCGGCTAATGCTTCCCCCAGCGCCATCGCTTCTGAATACCATCCACCTCGTAATGTATCGAACCAATTTTTGAAAGCCGCCTCTGCACGGGGGGGCTCAAGCCCGATCAATGCATTGTGAGCTACCGCGGCGATCGTATCGTCCGACAAACGCTTGCGATCGAGCTCCAGCGCCGCAAAAGCAAGGACCAGGTCATTACCTGAGAACAATGCTTTGCGCAGGGATTTCACGACCTGACTCGCCTGTTTCATAGCGAGTGCGACGACACCGGCCTCGTGCGCCAATCGCGCCTCGCCCGGATAGTCCAGTAATCGAACCGCTAAGCCCGAAGGCTCAACGACAAGTGCTGGATGCGCCACCACCTCGAGACCCGCTGCCTTTGATCGCGACATTTCGGGTAACGCACCAAAATCCCATCTCTCCACATTTTGACGTTCGAGGGGGTCGGTTTTTTGGGCAGAGGGACTGCGCCCTTCATCAGACCTAAATTCAGCCACCAGCGCCGCCATATCACGACCCTGCCCCAGTAACTTGCCCTCAACATCCACGACGCGCACGTTCATGCGGTAAAAGTCTTCTAACTGCCCCATCTGCCAATCGGTAGGATTCACTTGAACACCTCGCTGGCGTTTGAGCACCTTACCCAGCGCGCTGCACAGATCCGTATCGTCGGGTGTTAAGTCCGCAAGCGCCGCATCGACCACATCAGGCGCAGGCACCAGCTGCTTACGAAGCGCTTTAGGCAAACCTTTGATTAAGGCCACACACTTATCGCGCAGCAATCCCGGCACCAACCAATCCAGCAAGTAACGCGGTGCACGATTCAGCAACGGCAATGGAATGGTGATGGAGACACCATCGTTTTGTCTGCCCGGTTCAAACTGATAACGCAGCTGATAATCCACCCCCTGCCACTGCAGCGTCGGTGGAAACTGTGACTCCACCTCAGTACCCGGGTCGCGCACCAGTATCTGCTCGCGCTTCAGCAATAAACTCTGTTCTCTAGACGGATCTTTTTTGAGCCACTTGATGAGCGAGCTCATCCCCACGCAATCAGCTCCGAGCCGCTCATTGTAAAAAGCGACCAATGCCTCTTCCTCGATTAACAAATCACGGCGCCGGGTGCGTGACTCCAGTTCCTCAACAGACTGAGTCAACGCCACGTTCTCTTTAATGAAAAAAGGCGGTCTCATGACATTACCGGTTACCAGTGCCTCGCGAATAAAAATCTCTCGAGACGCCTTGCGGTCAATATCACCAAAGTGCACGCGCCGCCCGTCGCTGATGGTTAGGCCAAACAGCGTCACTCGCTCCTTGGCCATAACGCGTCCGCTGCGCCGTTGCCAAGCGGGTTCGTACTGATGGCGCTTTAGCACCTGCGGATTGATCTGGAGCAGCCAATCGGGTTCAATCGCGGCGCATTGCCGCGCGAAAACTTGCGATGTTTCGACAATTTCTCCAGCCACCAACCAAGGCGGTGGTTTTTTATACTGACTAGAACCGGGAAACAGCATGACTTTGCGGTTGCGCGTTGCATTGAATTGCTTGCCCTCGTCACGCTGGGCAACATTGCCAAGTAGACCCGCGAGCAACGCACGGTGAACCGCCTCATACGCCTCGTCGACCGGCAGCTGTGGCGGCACACGAAATCCAAGCTGCCGACAGGCGATCACCAGTTGCGAGTGAATTTCGCGCCATTCGCGCATCCGCATAAAAGCGAGGAATTCTCGCTGGCACAGTTTTCGAAGCTGGTTTTGGCTGAGACTTTGACGCTGCGCCTCGTAGTAACGCCACAATGCGAGCCAGGATAAAAAATCAGATTGGGCATGCTGAAATCGCGAATGCGACTGGTCTGACTGAGCCTGTTTTTCGGTCGGCCGTTCACGCGGATCCTGAATCGACATCGCACTGACAATTACCAGCACCTCAGCGAGACAGCCGAGGTCGTTGGCAGCCAGCAACATGCGACCCAGGCGCGGATCAACCGGTAAACGGGCGAGTTGCCGGCCACACTTTGTCAGTTGGCCGCCGCTCGAGACGGCGCCCAACTCTTCGAGCAGCCGGTAGCCATCGCGCACCACCTTGGGATCAGGCGGGTCGATAAAAGGAAAGCGATTGACCTCGCCGAGCTTGAGTTCGAGCATTCGCAACACGACCGCCGCGAGATTGGTGCGCCGAATTTCCGGATCAGTAAAAGCCGGACGGCCTAAGAAATCTGCCTCGCCATAAAGACGGAAGCAGACCCCGTCAGAGAGCCGCCCACAGCGGCCCATGCGCTGATTGGCACTGGCCTGCGAGATGGGCTCGATCGGCAAGCGCTGCAATCGACTGCGCGCACTGTAGCGACTCATTCGCGCTTCACCGGGATCGATCACGTAACGAATTCCGGGAACCGTTAGCGACGTCTCCGCCACGTTTGTCGCCAACACGACACGCATCCCCGCCCCACCACTCTGAAAGACCCGATTCTGTTCAGCTTGGCTTAAACGCGCATACAGGGGCAGCACCCGCAAACGATCGTTATAACGCAGTCGCTTGGCGAGCTCGCGAATATCACGCTCGCCTGGCAAAAAGACCAGCACATCGCCTCGCGGACCAAACTGGCCTTGCTCAATATCCCCCAGTAGGTCGGCAATTTGTTGTCGCACCCCCTCATCTCGGTCTTCGGTATCACCGAGGTAATGCACATCGACAGGATAAGTACGACCACTGACTTCGATCACGGGTGCGTCATCAAAATGGGCTGAAAAGCGTGCCACATCAATGGTCGCCGACGTCACGATGACTTTGAGATCGGGCCGTCGGGGTAACAACCGCTTTAAATACCCAAGTAAAAAATCAATGTTCAGGCTTCGCTCGTGGGCCTCGTCGATAATCAAGGTGTCGTAAGCGCTGAGATCACGATCACGCGTCAATTCAGCCAACAAGATGCCGTCGGTCATCAACTTAATGGCACTCGCGTCTGAGAGCGTATCGTTGAAGCGAATTTGATAGCCGACCAGCTCACCCAGGGGGGTATTGAGCTCCTCCGCAATGCGCTGCGCTACGGTGCGAGCCGCAATGCGTCGTGGCTGTGTGTGCCCGATGCGTTGCACTCGCCCGCGACCTAAGTTCAGACAGATTTTAGGTAATTGGGTGGTCTTACCAGAACCCGTTTCGCCGGCAAGAATCACCACTTGGTGATCCCGGATCGCCGCTTCAATGTCCTCGCGACGCTCACTAATCGGGAGTTGTTCAGGAAATATAATATGTTCCGGTACCGCGCGTTCGGGTACCGGCTTAGCGGAGCTCATTTAATCGACGTCACGCAACTCGCGACGCAGAATCTTGCCTACGGCCGTTTTTGGCAACTCGTCTTTAAACACGATTGACTTAGGGACCTTGTAGCCCGTCAGGCCCTCTCGCATAAAGTTTCTCACCTCCTCTTCACTGAGGTCGGGACGGCTGCTCACAACAAACATACGAATCGCTTCACCCGTGCTTTCACTGGCAATACCCACTGCGGCACATTCCACTACATCGGGATGCGCCACCAGCACATCCTCAAGTTCGTTCGGGTAAACATTGAAGCCTGACACCACGATCATATCCTTCTTACGATCTACGATACGGAGATAACCATCAGGCTGCACGAGCGCAATATCACCGGTGGCGAACCAGCCCTCTGGGTCAATCGCCTCGGCTGTTGCTTCAGGCCGTTGCCAATACCCCGCCATGACCTGGGGGCCACGAACGCAGAGCTCACCCGGCTCATCGAGCCCGAGCGGATTGCCGTCGGTATCGCGAATTTGGATTTCGGTGCTTGGCACCGGAACGCCGATCGTCCCAATCTGTATGCCGTTACCTGGGTTCCCCGACACCGTGGGCGACGTTTCAGTCAAGCCATAACCCTCTGACACGGCACAACCGGTCACCTCGGTCCAACGATGAGCTGCATCATGGGTCAATGCCATGCCACCAGACAAGGTGACTTGTAGCTTCGAGAAATCCAGTGCTCGGAAGCCTTCATGGTTACACAGCGCCACGAACAGAGTATTCAATCCGCAAAACAGGGCCGGCGGGTGCGCCTCAAAGGCCTGCACCAGCGAGTCGAGGTCACGTGGATTAGGCACGAAGGCTGTGTGTGCCCCTATTCGCAATGCATACATCGAGGCAGTGAACGCATAGATATGGTAGACCGGAAGCGGTTGCAGCATCGTTTCGCCCCGTCCGTCCATGTTGTGCGTCGCAAAAAAAGCATCGCTCTGCAGGACATTGGCAACCAAGTTACCGTGGGTCAGCATGGCACCTTTAGCGACACCGGTGGTCCCGCCGGTGTACTGGAGCATTGCCAAATCGGTTTGTTCGAGGATCACTGCTCGATAGGGCGTTTTAGCCCCGCGCTTCAACACATCGTTAAATTTTAATGCACCAGCAATCTGAAATTTTGGCACCATCTTTTTAACGTGCTTAACGACAAAGTTGATCAAAGCCCGCTTGGGCTGTGGATGTAAGTCAGCAATTTCGGTCACCACCACTGTTTCTACCTGCGTGCGGGGTAACACCGCCGCGGCGGTTTGCGCCACATTGGCCTGTACGACCATCACCCGGACATTGGCATCGTTTAATTGGTGCTCAAGTTCACGCTCGGTATACAGGGGGTTGGTGTTGACCACGACCATGCCCGCGCGCAGCGCGCCCAAGCTCGCCACGAGATACTGAATCAAATTGGGCATCTGTATCGCGACCCGGTCACCGCGACTGAGCCCCGCACCATTTTGTAGCCACCCTGCAAAATCGGCTGACAACCGATCGAGTTCTCCATAGCTCAGCGTATGCCCCACACTGCTGCAAGCTGCCTCTTCACGAAAAGTCGCTAGGGCCTCTTCGAACAAAGCAACAATCGAAGGATAAATGACCGTATCAATTTTCGGAGGAATCCCTAACGCGGCGAGTTGCGTTTCGATCACACGGTGTACTGTGTCCGTCATAGGCTTATCTCTGGTAGCGATTGGATTATGGGGCTAGGATCTATGGAGCTAGGATCTTGGCTATCGGGTTTTGGGTATGATGTGGATCAGGCGCCGCCGGGTCAACCGCCAACGCTGCTTTTACCGCAATACGAGGTTTGATCACTATGCAGATTAGCAACATCACCTTTGATGAGATTAACGTGGGCGATAGCACGACCTATACTCGATTGATTACCAATCAGGAGGTTGAGGCCTTTGCAGCGATCTCGGGAGATCACAACCCGCTGCACTTAGACCCCGAGTATGCGGCGACTACCCCCTTTGGGGAGTGCATCGCGCATGGCATGCTGATCGGCGCATTGATTAGCGCTGCCATTGCCATGCAGCTACCTGGACCCGGCAGCGTGTATCTCAGCCAAAGCCTCCAGTTTAAGGCACCTGTTTTTTTAGGTGACACGCTCACCGTCACGCTATCAGTCATCGATAAGCACGTTAAACGACCCTGGATTACCCTCCAGTGTCAGGTTGAAAATCAAGATGGCAAAGCGGTCGCAAAAGGTGAGGCACAGGTGGCCGCGCCCACCACACAGGAAACCGTTACGGTGATCCCGCCCCCTGCCCTTCAGCTCATTGAGGCGGCGTCGCTCTCCGAGGAGGATTGACTGAATTGGGCAGGATCAATATACATGAGCTCGATCAGCACCACTGGCGAATCAACGGCAGGGGTCGCACCCATCATCATCATATTCACCACACCATCGACGGCGATCACGCCGGGAATACCAAACAGTCGGCGCTCTGACGTCGCCTGACCGTTCTCGTCCATCATGCGGAGTGCGGTCACCGTTGTCTCCTCTTTTTGTAATTCCTCAACATACCGCGCCAACAACGCTTGAATGGAGTCGCGGAACAATGAAAAATTTAACGCACCTCTAAATTCGGTGTAATCGAGGGTCAGGTCTAGCCGCACCTCGCCCTCATCTTCCATGCGCAAATTGGTCAGTGCGACGCGCTTATTGGCTTCTAATTCTCTGAATATCCGCTTTCCTACGGTCCGTGACGTCTCAATCAGGGTCTGATGAAGCACGTTGACGCAAATCGTCGCGAACTGTTCATCAGTCAGAGTTCTGTCGTTAGCTGCCATGGGGCCTCCTGCGTAGGGCCGTGATTGTACCGTGCGGACGAGCTGAGGCGCACCCTCATTTATCAGCATGAGTCCATTACGCGTCTGCGACCGGTGTTTGTTAGACTCCGCTCTATTCCGACTCACTTTACTTTGTGAGCCGCCGCTGCCTCGCTCAAAAGTAGTGACCTAATTGATCAATCCATCGCAAAAAATCTGGACCCCACTCAGCCCACCCGAGCTTGATTGGCGCGATCACGTGCCAGTTTCACGCGCCACCGGAGATATCTATTTCTCCACCGTCGACGGTCTCTCGGAAAGTCAGTACGTCTTCATCGAAGGTAATCGGTTACCCGCGCGATGGCAGGACAATGACGACAGACAGCCTTTTACTATCGGCGAGATCGGCTTCGGTAGTGGTCTCACTGCGTGCCTCACTCTCGAGACTTGGCGCCAACATCGGCCGGCGAATCGACAACTACACTACCTAGCAGTGGAGCAGTCCCCCCTATCCCCTCAGGACATGCGGCGCGCATTGGCCCACTGGCCCAGCTTGAACCCCGTATTAGCCCGTTTGCTTGACCACTGGCCGGATCCTTTACCGGGCTGCCATCGGCGTTATTTCCCAGATTGGGGCGTCACTGTGGATTTTTGGTGGGGCGACGCCAGCGAGATTCTCAGTGATTTAGCCAGCCACGGACGACAGTGGGTCGACGCCTGGTATCTCGATGGTTTTTCGCCGTCGACAGGACCCGGACCTTGGTGCACCGAGGTGTACGCCGGCATGGCCGCGCTGAGCAAACCACAGGCAACACTGGCCACGTTTAGCGTGGCGCGCGATGTCAGGGAAGGACTGTCTAAGGCCGGTTTTACAACCGAGAAACGACCGGGCTTTGCCGGCAAGCGCGATACGCTCAGTGGTACGTTATGCCGCTCGGTACCCACCCCGATATCCCTCACGCCCTGGGATCTGAACCCAGCACCGCAGGACTACCACCACGCGCTCGTGGTCGGCGCCGGCCTCGCCGGAGCGCATACCGCCTATGCACTGGCATCGCGTGGCATTGCAGTAACGGTACTCGAAGCAGATGTCTGCGCGGGAGGCGGATCAGGTAACCTTCAAGGTGTCACCTATACTCGGCTCTCTCATCGTCACAACCCCCTCAGCGATTTTTCAGTCGCGGCCTTCAGCTATGCGACGGATCATTACCGCAGGCTGCATCGATCTGGTGCGCTGCGCGACAACCTCGACATCGGGTGGGGCGGTTATATCCAATTGCATGACACGGACGAAACCCTCGAGCACCTCGCGAGCGTGCTGGGGCTTGCACCAGACTTTGCGCGAATCCTGAGCGCCGATGAGATATCGGACATCATTGGCATGCAACCCCGCTGCGGCGGTATCCACTATTTGCGGGGCGGCTGGCTTGATCCGCGTGCGGTCTGTCGCAGTCTGTTGGCACATCCCCTCATCACCCTGACGGAGCAGTGTGGTCCCGTGCAGCTGGGGCAGCTGTCGAACGACGCGTGGCAAGCCAGTAATACGAGCGGTGAAGTGCTCTGTGAGGCGCCTTTAGCCGTGCTGGCGACCGCACAGGCCGCACTGACAGAACCCGGGTTAGAGTGGCTACCGCTCACTGTCATCCGGGGGCAAACGACTCACCTTCCGAGCTCAAAAATGCTATCTCAACTCCCGATAACACTGTGCGATCAAGGCTATTTGCCACCCGCTAGGCAAGGCATACATTGCACGGGGGCCAGCTTCGGGCCGGGAGATGCGCAAACGGATGAACGTGCAGCAGAGCACGGGCATAATATCGGCATGCTGCAACAGGCTTTACCCTATCTAGACCTGACGCTCGGTGATAACAATTGGCAGGGTCATGTCGCCCTACGCTGTAATAGTAATGACTACCTGCCCATCGCCGGACTGGTGCCATCGCTGAACATTTTTAATCAGCGCTACGATCGGATTCGCCATGATCGCAAGCAGATCATTGATGCGCCTGCGCCGGTTCGCCCAGGCCTCGCCGTGCTCACCAGTTTGGGCTCGCGGGGACTGTCGGCCGCGCCACTGGCTGCGGAGCTACTGGTAGACCAACTATTGGGAACGCTGCCCCCCGCACCGCGTTATTTGCAGCGTGCTATCGCACCGGCACGATTTGCCGAACGCGCATTGAAAAGAGGCAACCCGCTATGAGGCCGCTGCCTTCACTGGGATGGTTATCCTTTCTGTTGATCGTTGGCAGCCACTCCTTCATGGATGCGCTGGCTGAAGAGGACCAGGTCGCGCAGTACACTCATCGGGTGGTTTCGACAATACGATTTGATCGCGAGAACTTTACGCAGGGCCTTGAAATCTATGACAACCGACTCTATGTGAGTTCGGGGCTCTATGGCCAATCAGCGATTCGCATTTATGACTTCCCCAGTATGCAGTTAGTGCGAACGGTACCGGTTGATTCGCGCCTATTTGCTGAAGGCCTGACAATCATAAACGATCACTTGCTGTTACTTTCTTGGCGGGAGCGGGTCATGCTGATCTATGCGTTACCCGATATGACCCTCGTGGGACGCAGCCCACTGCCCGGTCAAGGCTGGGGCGCAACGCATGATGACCAAGCGCTGTGGTTCAGTGACGGCTCTGACCAGTTATATTCAAGGGTTGTCTCAGAGGAAGGCTTGGGGCAAATCACCACCCTCTCGGTCACGATGAACGGCGAACCGCTGCGCAATCTTAATGAGCTCGAGTGGGTAAACGGCCTGATTTGGGCTAACTTGTGGCAAAGCGATCGCATTGCTCAAATTGACCCCGATACCGGCAAAGTCGTGGGTCTGATTCACCTCGATGGATTGTTACCCAAAGAAGACCGGCTTCGAGATACTGACGTATTAAATGGTATTGCAGTAGACCCGCAGACGGGACAAATTTGGGTAACCGGAAAACGGTGGCCCTGGCTATTTGAGATCGCGCTGGAAAAAGCGAATCCCTGACCCCATAGTAGTGACATAACTCTTTACTCGACTTGACTGGATCACATCATGACCGACGCATCTCATGCATCTCATGCATCAACGGCCACTGAAACCGCCAATACCTTCGTGCGGCAACGATCAGTGCCCATCCCCAGCCTGAATCTCAGCGTCGAGGAATATCGCCATCCGGGCACCGGCGCGCTTCACCTGCACCTGAGCAGCGACAGTCCAGAGAACGTTTTTATGGTGGCTCTGCGAACCGTGCCTGAGGACTCCACTGGTGTGGCTCATATTCTCGAACATACCGCGCTATGTGGTAGCGAGCGATACCCTGTGCGCGATCCGTTTTTCATGATGCTGCGGCGATCACTTAACACCTTTATGAACGCCTTCACCAGCTCAGACTGGACGGCCTATCCCTTTGCGACACAAAACCGCAAGGATTTTGGCAATCTGCTCGATGTGTACCTTGATGCGGTCTTTTTCTCTCGTCTTGACCCCTTAGATTTCGCGCAGGAGGGGCATCGCGTTGAGTTTGAAAACGACGATCGTGATCAGGCGCTCACTTTTAAGGGGGTTGTCTTTAATGAAATGAAGGGCGCGATGTCGTCCACGCCTTCTGTGCTGTGGGACCGACTGTGTTTCGAATTGTTTCCGTCTAACACTTACCACTTCAACAGCGGCGGGGATCCCGAGGCGATTCCTGATCTGACTTACCAGCAGCTACGCGATTTTTATGCTGAACATTATCATCCCAGTAATGCCATCTTTCTCACCTTCGGTGATATTCCTGCAGCCGACCATCAGCGGGTATTCGAGTCGGCCGTATTACATCGGTTCGATGCCCTTGATCGTCAGGTAGAGGTCGCGCTCGAGACCGCGTTTACTGAGCCACGATCTGCAACGCATACCTACGCGATGGATCCTGAAGAAGATATCCAGAATAAAACGCACCTGATCATGGGTTGGAAGCTCGGTGAAAGCGCGGACCTGACAGCGATGCTTGAGGCACAGTTGGTAGCGTCAGTGTTGATGGAAAACAGTGCCTCACCGTTAATGCACTATTTGGAAACTACAGATCTCGGTTCCGCACCCTCCCCTTTATGCGGCTTAGAAGAATCGATGCGTGAGATGGTCTTTTGCTGCGGCATCGAGGGCAGTGATATCACTCATGCTTTGGCTTTTGAGGCTGCGGTTCTGGACTGCATTAACAGTGTTGCCGAGCACGGTATCGCTGCCGAGAAGGTCGAGGCCATACTGCGGCAGATCGAGCTTCATCAGCGTGAGGTCGGTGGCGACGGCATGCCCTATGGGTTGAATCTGATGTTACGAGCCTTGGGCGCGGCCACTCACTATGGCGATGCCGTGTCTGCGTTAGATTTGGAGCCAGTCATTGCCACGCTCAGAGCGCGTCTTGCGTCTCCCGACTATATCCCCTCGCTCTTGCGGCGTTTGCTACTCGACAACCCTCACAGAGTGCGCCTGGTGGTGGAACCCGACGCAACCCTGTCAGCGCAGCGCGACGCCGCTGAGACCGCGCGACTCGACGCCATGAAAGCCAGCCTCGATGAGGCGCAAACAGCGGACGTACTCGATCTAGCAGCGCGCCTACGGGAACGGCAAGCACAGAAAGACGATCCCAACGTGCTGCCACGAGTCGCACTGACCGACATACCGGCCGAAATCCCCTCCCCCATTCCCGACATCACACAAACCGTGGCACCTCATTATCGCTACACCGCAGGCACTAACGGGCTGGTCTATCAGCAATGGGTCAGTCAGCTACCCGCGCTCACCGATGCAGAGCAACAACATTTGCCGCTGGTGACCGGGCTCATGGCAGAAGTGGGTACGGAAGGGTTAACGTATTTGCAAGCTCAGGATCGTCACTCCGCAACTGTCGGCTCACTCAGTGCGTCGATCAGTAGCCGAGCGCATCGGGAGGACGAACAATCCTGTGATCGCTACCTCGTTTTATCCTCAAAGGCCCTCGCCGACCGGATAGACGAGCAACTGGCATTAATGTCAGATACGTTGCAGGGGGCACGCTTCGACGAGCACACGCGCATCCGAGATCTGATCAGCCAAATTCGGGCGCGCCGCGACCAAGGGATTACGGGAAGCGGTCATGCCCTCGCCATGAGTGCCGCTTGCGCTGGCATGAGTCCGCTAGCACGTCTTTCACATGAACAGGGCGGCCTCGAGGGGATTCGGAGAATCCGCGCACTGGACGACAGTCTCCAGTCTGACAGTGAACTTGCCTCGCTCGCCAGCTCACTGGGGGCTATCCAGCAGAAATTGGCCTCAGCAGGCGGGCGTCAACTGTGCACCATTGCCGACGAACCCAATATTGCAGCTGCGAGCCTCGCTGCCGAATCCGCAATGGGCGCGCTCAGCAGCTCAGAGACAAGCGTCTGGAGCTGTGCACCTATTCGTGAACAGCGTCAGGAAGTCTGGGTCACCAATACTCAGGTTAACTTCTGTGCTCGAGCCTATCCTACCGTGCCCTCAGGGCACCCCGACGCGCCCGTCTTGACGGTGCTGGGTGCTTTTCTTCGCAACGGGTTCTTACATCGCAGCATTCGAGAACAGGGGGGCGCTTATGGCGGCGGTGCCAGCCATGACGCCAACCTTGCCGCGTTCCGTTTTTTCTCTTACCGCGATCCGAGATTGGCTGACACTCTGGCTGATTTTGATGCGTCTCTAACGTGGTTAATGGAGACTAAGCACGATGCACTCGCGCTTGAGGAGGCCATTTTGAGCGTCGTAGCCAGCTTGGATAAACCAGGTTCTCCCGCAGGTGAAGCAAAACAACATTTTCATGAGTGTTTGTTTGGGCGAACGGCAGAGCATCGAAAAATATTTAGAGCCGGTATTGTTAATACCCAAATTGACGACATGAGAAGAGTGGCTGACACCTATCTTCGAGGCGATTTAGCGAGCACGGCGGTGGTGACGCACGTCAGCGGCGCCGCTGAATTGGCCCAGCGTGGCATCGAACTCACCCGACAGGACCTGCTGTAACCGATAACGCATAGCCAGTACCTGTCGTAGACCACGCCGAGAGAAACTGTGCCTTCGGCCAAACCACTGC
Organism: uncultured Luminiphilus sp.; assembly: GCA_943789425.1. GTDB lineage: Bacteria > Pseudomonadota > Gammaproteobacteria > Pseudomonadales > Halieaceae > Luminiphilus. The sequence continues at coordinate 91,004 of CALSUB010000010.1, read as the reverse complement.
ACCTAGCGATGGGTCTGCCAATGCGACCTGATTACCAACCATACCGGTCAGCACACTGTAGTGTGGGCCAGAGGGCAGGTCGAGATACACCAGCACTGGCAGACTGACTTGCGCCAAGCCTCGCGCGGTCAATCGATGCAGGGTGGCGCGCGCACCCACAGCAGCCGCCATCGCAACAAGCTGACCGAGGCTATATCCCCGGGTGTGTACACGATGCCATTCCTGCCGACTCAATTCCGGCACGGTCTGTGTCAGTTCGAGCAACGTGGCGGGGCGCCGCAGCCTTAACTGTAATAAGGTCGCCAGCGCAGCAGGGCCGCAATCAAAACTATCCCCCTGAAACACCACCGAGGCCGGAAAGGTTCTGATGGGTTGTGTTTGAGCGGTGGGCGTGGTCGCGCTGCACAACACGGCGGTGACCAGCACCATTGCTAGGCGCCAGCAGCCACTTTTACCCACCAAAATCGGCGAGCGCTCCGGTATCGAGCGCCCGCCTATCCCCTGCTGAGTTGGCAAGATGCCCAATGTCACTGTGGGCACTCGCCATTCACGCACGATCACTGCCCGCACTTTTGATGTCCGGAGTCTCCCGACTCGCGGTATCAAGTCGCTCGGTGGTGACCACGCCCATCGCAAGGACTCTCACCGGCGGTCACCGGACGTCAGCGTTTATCGGCGGCTTCAACAGCGCAGTGATGCAGCCAGACCACAATCGCCACTGTGACACCACAGAACACGATAATGGCCACGGCCAATGAGACCGCGCCGGCGAGCAGCCAGGTGACTGATGCCCATAACAACGCCCACATCAAGAGTATGGGTAGAATCCGCACCGCAAAATAGTGCTCACGGAACTGTGTACGGGTATCTCGTCGAAGCTTTTGCTGTAATTGCTTGACGGCGTTGTCTGACGACTCGAAGTCCACTCCCACCACCTCAAGGCATGTCGAATGCGGGTGCATAATTGGCGTAGTGCGGGACATAAACCCCCCAATAAAAACTGGCCAACGCAATATCAATTGCTGCGACACCGATGACAAAAGGCAGCACGCGACCGCGCACTTGGGTCGCTTCTAATAGTGACACTGTGCGCGACTGCTCGTCGCGCAAAGGTGACTGGGCAATCTGCAGCTGCGATGTTTCAAAGGCCAACGGGGCTGCTGCCATCGGTGTAATCGCCTGACTCACCGGTGCGGCGAGCACAGCGCAGCATCCCGAGAGAAAAATCCATTTTTTCATCAAACTTACTCCTTTATTAACTGATGCCATCCGTTTAACAATGGCGCGAAAATCGGTACCGAAGCGAGGAAGCAAGACACCGACTTGACCGCTAGCGTGTCAAATACACAGTTGCTCTGCCACGTCAGTGGCGAGCACAATCCAACACTGGCAGGTTTAGATCAGAAACACAGCGAGGACATCACCATGCATGTGAAGCGAGTGGCCGGCGCACTGGGCGCCGAATTGAAAGCGGTCAATTTAGGTGAGGGGCTCGATACCGAACTCGCTCAGACGCTTCGCGCTCTGCTGAATGAGCACGAGGTGCTGTTTCTCCGTGATCAATCGATCACACCCGCAGATCAAAAAGCACTTGCCGAGATTTTTGGGCCCCTGCAAACCCATCCTGCCTATCAGACTGTTGAGGCGTTTCCTGAGGTCATGATTCTAGAAAGCACGCGAGAAAATCCCTCTAAAATAGAACAATGGCATTCAGACATGACCTTCCGGGTACACCCGCCCTCCGTAACAGTGCTCCGCGGAATGACCATTCCAGAGGTTGGCGGCGACACCTTGTTTGCCAGCATGACAGCCGCCTACGATGGGCTCTCAGTAGGCATGCAGGAGTATCTGGCAGACTTGGTGGCCGTGCATGATTTTAGCCACGGCTTTAAAGAGAGCCTGAGTGCCCCCGGTGGCCGTGAACGACTCGCCGATGCGGTCGCTGCCAATCCGCCCACTCGTCATCCTGTCATTCAGACCCACCCAGAAACGGGCAAAAAGGTCTTGTTTGTGAATCCGCTGTTCACCACTCACATCGAAGGCTTGCCCTCGCTGGAATCCAGTGAGGTGCTGCATTTTCTCTGGCGCCATGCCAGCCTCCCCGAATTTACCTGCCGATTTCAGTGGCAGACCAATTCTCTGGTGCTATGGGATAACCGCAGCACCCAACACAAACCCATCAACGATTTTTTCCCGGCCACACGGCGCTTACATCGAGTGGTCAGTGAAGGGGATCGCCCCTACTGAACTGAAACGATCGGCACCTGTGGGTGGCATGATGCTGCAATGACCCCAATCAGTCACAGCAGACGCCTTGGCCTCCCAGTGGTCTCCGTGTCGACCGACTTTCCCCCCAGTGCCACCAGCCCTAACTGAACAGGATCAGTTCACTGCCCCTGCTCGCGAATAGTGGCCACGTAATGCTCAACCTCACGTTTGACCATGGGCGCAAACAAGTACAGGGCCAGAATATTAGGGACTGCGATCAAGAAGACCATCGCATCAGAAAAGTCGAGTACCGCTGACAGCTCCAGCATGCAACCCAGCGCAATAAAGCCACAAAAAACCAGTTGAAAGATCAGCGCACGGAAGCGGCCCTCTCCGACCAAATAGGTCCACCCTTTCAACCCGTAGTAGGACCACGCGAGGGTTGTTGAAAAGGCAAACAGCAATGCCGCAACGGCAATCACGTAGGGCGCCCAGGCAAAGTGCCAAGCAAATGCGGCTGACGTTAACTCAATGCCCGCCAAACCTGACCCCATCAAGTTATGGGGCATTGCGGTGGTGAGGATTACCAACGAGCTCAACGAGCAAATCACGACCGTATCGATGAACGGTTCGAGTAACGCGGTAATGCCCTCTGATGCGGGGGCTTCTGTTTTCACCGCGGCATGAGCAATAGAGGCCGAACCGATTCCCGCTTCGTTCGAGAATAAGGCGCGTTGAAAACCGATAATCACTGCGCCCAGCGCGCCACCCGATGCTGCCTGGCCAGTGAATGCCTCAGAGACAACCAGCTGCAGCGCCCCCGGCAGGTGCTCAGCACTCAGCGTAATAACAATCACACAGCTCACCACATAGAGCACGGCCATGACCGGCACCAAGATAGCCGCCACTCTGGCGATCGACTGAATACCGCCGATAATCACAGCTGCCACGATGGCGGCAAGACCCAAGCCAAACAACCAACCCATGTCGACCAGCGCCGATGACTCGCCTCCGGTGATCACCAGTACCTGTGCATAGGCTTGATTCGACTGAAACATATTGCCGATACCCAAACAGCCAATCACCAGGGCCAGCGCATAAAAAGCGCCCATGCCTTTTCCCAGAGAAGGCCATCCCCGCTCACGGAAATAGCTCTCGAGATAAAACATGGGGCCGCCCGATACCGATCCATCGGCGTTGTAACGCCGGTATTTGACACCCAGCGTGCACTCCACCAACTTGGTAGACATAGATAGCAGGCCAGCCAAAAATAACCAGAACGCGGCGCCAGGGCCACCGAGCGAAATCGCAACGGCCACACCGCCAATATTACCGACGCCGACGGTGCCAGAAATGGCCGTGGCAACCGCCTTAAAGTGGCTGATTTCGCCCCGAGCGGTCGGATCCGCAAAGTCTCCTTTAACGTGACGGATCGCCAAACCCAGAGCGCGTAAATTGATGAACCGCAAATAGACGGTAAAAAAAACGGCCGCGACCGCCAACCATATGACGATCAAGGGCACCTGTGTGCCGGCAACGGGGATGGCGTAAAACACCGCTGACGACAACGCCTCGGCTACCGGGCCTACGTGGGCTTCGACCCACTGATCAGGGGTTACACTCATAAAGATCAACTCACATCAAAGGGTTCACACCTCAGCAACCAAAACACCTGAGACAACAACGATCGACATCCCACAAACCCGGCTGCGCAACACACCGCATACCGCAATGCCTCGCTAAAACGGTTGGAAGCCGCCTGCCATGCCATCGGCGCTGTTGCCGAAAGCAACGCTGGTAAGCTCTCGTCATTACTGCCCACACTATCGGCCACAGCAGGATTATCGGTCATTTTGCTGAGGCCGCCAACGCGGGTCAGCATGACCATCACTGTCCGCTACGGTCCGTGCTAAAACGGAAAGACTCGTGGGAGTAGCAGCAACACCACACTTGAATAAGCCAGCGATACCAACCAACCAAATCGAATGTAGTCTTGACGCGAATATCCGCCGAGGTTCTGCACCATCAGATTCGTGGCGTAGCCATAGGGGGTTAAAAACGAGGCACTGCCTCCCAGTGCCACTGCCATGACAAATGCCATTGGCTCGAGGCCCGTCGTGACGGCAATGGAGTATCCGATGGGAAACATCAGTGCGGCAGCGGCGTTATTGGTCATCAGCTCTGTCATAGCCAACGTCAAGCCGTAAATCAGTACTAACATCATTGTTGGCGAGAGCGCCGCGAGCATTGGGGAGAGACCCAGCATCGCCGTTTCCATCAATCCTGAATTCAGTACAGCCTGTGAAATGGCCAGCGCTGAGGAGACGATCAACCACATCTCGAAAGGGAAGCGTCGGCGTAATTCAGCGGCGCTGAATAGTTTGAGCGACAACATCAGCAGCAACAGAAACATTAACCCTGTCGACAAAGGTACCCAACCGGCGATAGAACAACCCACTGCTGCGGTCATTCCCACTGCGGTGATGACGCTCTTTGTCGTCGAAAGGCTGTGGCTGGCAACACTGTTGTCGACAATTAAAAAATTTCGGCTCAAATTACTGCGCTTGTGGAAGTCTGCTCCCACCGCCAGCATCAGCGAGTCACCAGCTCGTAGCGAGATGTTGCCCAGCTTTCCTGACAACCGCTCGCCATCGCGATGAAGACCCACGACGGCCGCATCAAAACGTGACCGGAACTCACTTTGCTTAATCGTCAGGCCGATCACCGGCGCACCGGGCAACAAAACCACTTCGGTTAAGTTAGTGCCTAACAACCCTTGGTTCAGCGCAAAAGAACGCAAGCCGTGGAAGCGCTCTAAAATACCTACCTTTGTAACGTCACCTGAAAAAATCAGTCGGTCACCCGCCTCTAAATATTCATCTGGCATGACCGGTGTCATCGATCGCCCTTGCCGCACTACTTCCACTAGAAATAAATCACCAAGATCTCTCAGTCCGTTTTCCAATACGGTATGACCCGCCAGTCGAGAGTCATCAGCGACCACCATCTCGATCAGAAAATCGTTGGTTTGAGCGTTCGCCTCGTGACTGGCTGGGAGCACTCGGTGCATCAATAACATCGCTGCCAATCCTGCTATCGCCGCCGGCAATGCCACGGGTAAAAAGGCAAAGAAGGCAATGCCGCTGCCGGTTAAGTCCTCTAAAAAACTGCTGACGATGAGATTGGTAGAAGTCCCGATCAGGGTCAGAGTCCCGCCGAGAATGGCCGCATAAGAGATGGGCAATAGAATCTGGCTCGCTGCGTGGTGGGGGTTCTTTCTTAACGTGCCGGCGAGCGTTGCCACCACGGCCGTGTTATTCACGAAAGCAGAAAACAACATGGTCATACCAGACAAACCTAAAAGGGTTTTAGGTAACGATCGCCGGACGACATATCGAGACAAGGACAACAACCACGGCAGCCGCTCAAGGCCAACGGACACCATCATCAGCAGCAGCAAAGTGACGAGCCCTTCATTGGTTGCCTTCGACATGACAGTCGACAGGTCAATCGGGCCCACCATCACACAGGCCGCCATCGCTGCCGAGAACAATAGCGGCGGCGACCATCGGCTGAATATGAGACACCCGATTAATGCCGCTACAATCAGGGCAATTAACACCTGCTCCATGTATTTTCTGCTTCCGTCTTGATAGACCGCCAGAATACGCGTTCTTTAGGTGACAGAAAAAGGTCAAAATCTGGTCATCCTCCCGCTTCACCGATAGACTCCGTGCTGTAGTTTTGCCACTAGACTGCACTGTGACGCAGTAAAAACTGCGTTGTTATCACAACAAAAGGAGACTGCAATGCTTGCGTATACCACTCTTGGCGTCACTGACTTTGAGCGGGCCAACGCTTTCTATGCTGAACTATTAAGCGTCATCGACGCCGGCCACGTCATGGGCAATGAGCGTATCGCGCTCTATGGAACGGATGTGCAAAATCCGATGCTGGCCATTTGCATCCCTTATGATGAAAAAGCACCCAGTGCGGGTAATGGCACGATGGTAGCCATCCGAGCAGGCAGTCGAGCAGCCTGCGATGAAATGTACGCCAAAGCAATCGCATTAGGCGCGACCTGTGATGGCCCGCCGGGAGAGCGCATGCCTGATTTCTTTTATGGCGCTTATGTTCGCGACCCCGATGGCAATAAACTGTGCTTCTGTCAAATGGGAGCTGGCTAAGGCGCTGGCATTGGTAACGAATTCTTAACCATCGGATACTTTTTGTTATGCGTCCTGTCCCTCATCTAGCCTGTATCGCTCTAGCAAGCCTCGTCGCACTCTACAGCACCATCACCTCGGCCCACACCAAGACCGATGTGGTCACGGTTGATAACGGCGATACGATTACCGGTGCCATCGACTCGATGAGTGCCGGAAAATTAGCCCTCAACACCGACTATGCCGGCGTGATCAAGATTAAATGGCGTGAGGTCCAGCAAATTGACAGCCGTTACGTCTACGAAGTGCGTCTCGACGACGGGGAACGACTTTATGGTCGCTTCGCCAAGACAGAGGAGAGGAGTGTACTCACTTTCAAGGTTCGCGGCGGCGAGCGGCAACTGGATCTAGAGGATATTGTTGAGATTCGCTCTATCGAAGAGCAACTGGTCGATCAGTTAGATCTCAAAGTGACCAGCACTATTTATGCTGACCCGAACGCCGTTACGTTATCCCTGTCGACTTCTGGCACCTACGATACGCGGGGGGGACGTACGGGTTTTTCTGGACGAATTGACGACAACCAGACAAAGGCCCTTAACGCGGAGGGTGACACGGTGAAGAACACTCTCAATAGCTCAAATTTCACCCTCTATCGCGAATTTTGGCGGTCGCGTGGTGCCGCGCAGTCCTATCGCGTGCTCAATGCCGTCTATTCTTCCAATGATGCGCTCGGTGTTGATCACCGGTTCTCGATGGGTGTCGGCGTAGGGCGCTATTTCATACAGGAATTAGGGCATGAACTGGCCGTTTCCACGGGTATTCAGGGTGTTCAAGAGCGCACGTTTTCTTGCGACGATCCCGACATTAGCCTCGGCTCAAACGGGGAGGCCATTGATTGTGTCAATCCAAAGAATGGGGATGGGGACCTGATCGATAATGCCGCTGAGATGTTTTTTAACATGCAGTGGCACCTCTACAGCTTCGCCTCTCGTGACATGGATATTTCCATGGTAGGCAACGCTTACCCGTCGCTGTCTGAATGGGGAGATCTGAGAGGCGATTTAAATTTGATGTTGAGTTGGGAGCTGTTTCCGAGCTTCTACTGGAGTATCAACGCACGCACTGAATTTGACAGTTCTGCGGACCAGCGAGGGCAACTAAAAGTAGATACGACCGACTACACCATCACTACTGGCATTACTTGGAGCTACTAGGCGGGCTCCTCTCCCGATCGCTCTGCTGGTGACTCAGATGCCGTCAGCATATGCACGTCACGCTGCGGAAACGGAATGCTAATCCCCTCTGCGTCGAATCGTTGTTTAACCGACTTGTTAAGTGCCCACAGCGTCTCCCAGAACTGCTCGGTTCTCACATAAGCGCGCACCATAAAATCGATTGAGGAATCGCCGAAGTGCTTGACTCGCACGATCGCCGGTGGCGTTGTCAGAAAACGTTCATCAGCGGCTATCAACTCTTCCAATACTCGCTGTACGTGATCTAGATCCTCGCTATAACTCACGCCGTAAATCACATCGGTACGACGAAGATGCTGTCCAGTGAAGTTCATAATGACACCACCCCAAATCTTGCTGTTTGGGATAATGAGCACTCGATTATCAACGGTCACTATCGTCGTGTTCACCAAGTTCATCTTGCGGACCTCGCCTTCCACATCCGCCGCGGAGATGAAGTCACCGGTGTCAAAAGGTCGATACGCCAAAATCATGGCACCTGATGCAAAATTGGCCAGCGTATCTTGCAGGGCGAAACCGACGATAAAGCCAATGACCCCTAATCCTGCAATCAGTGGCGTCACGGAGATGCCAATTTGAGACAACGCCACCAACATCCCAATTAAAAATACGACGGTGCCTGCCATCGAAATCAAGGTCTCCCGCAGCAGTTGAGAGACCGACTCCTCAGCATTTTTCAGCGCACGCGCTGTCAGGCGCTTTGCGATTCGTGACAAGGCGCGAGAGAGAATCACAATGACCACGAATAAAACAAAAGAAATCGCCGCACCGATGCCCCGAACCGAGAGCCAATCACGGACCTCACCGGATATCTCAGCGTATAAGACATTGATGACGGCAGTGTCGACTAACGTCAGCGCCAAACCTCGGCGTTCTTCAATGAGCGTCCGCCGCATTTCCAGCGTATCGCCGCCCAAGAGCTCGAGTTGTGTCACCACCTTTCTCAAGCGTTTGGTTGCCAGCTCTAATCGTTCGGACTCAAATCGCGCTGCCTGTAGCAAATCAGCGTCAGTGCCATCAGCAGCGCTTCGGGCTGAGAGCATACTAAGGCCGTGCCGGTGAAGATGGACAAGCCCCATCATCTCATCGCCAAAATAGGTCAATGTGCTGATGACTTTTTTTCTGAGATCCGTCTCCTCCAGCTCAAGCGTCTTCATTAACAGCGTGAGGTCAGAAGCGAGTGACAGGTACTGAAGGCGTTGCCCATCTAATAATTCGCCCAGTGACTCCTCGCTCAGCAATGCAGCGCCGGACAGGCTAGCTTGGCGAGCCAGTGACTGGTTCAATCTCTCGGTCAAACTGGCAAAACGAAGCACCAGTGTTTGCTCTATCTCAATGCCTCGCGACTGCACGAGTTGCCGCAGCGTCGCCCTCTCGGGGGCGTCCTCTGGCTTTGCCAGAACACGGTGCGACAGTGCCATAATATTTTTGAGTAAGTTAATGGTCTTTTCATCGAGCCGAATTTCTAACGTTCGACGACGCTCTGGTGAATCTGGCAGCGGCATTGCCTGAAAGGCATGCAGTGATTTCACCTCGTCATAGACTTCCTCTGACAGCTCCGCAATCGTCATCTCAGACTGTGGCCGGGGTACGATGAGCTCTCGCTCTTGCGCTGCTGCGGCAGTCGCGCTGACGATGGCCACCAGAGCAATCGCACTGAGCATCGCAATGTGAAGTCGTGTTACTGCGTGATGGTACATGCAGCTTCCCCTTATCTTTATCCCGCGGCTCGACGCCGCTCAACGGCTTGAGCAAGATGACGCAGTGTCGCCGCTGTCTGGTCCCAATCCATACAAGGATCAGTAATACTTTTGCCGTATTCCAGATCATCGATATTCACCACATCTTGCCGGCCTCCCTCGATGAAGCCCTCCAACATTAACCGACGATACGATGATCCCCCCGCTCTATTTGCGACGCAATATCTTCAGACACGGCCACTTGCAGAGTGGGCTTTTTACGACTGTTGGCATGGCTGGCATCAATCATGATGGCCTCTGGCAATGACGCTTTGCGGAGCATGGCACAGGCATCGTCGACCGAAAACATATCGTAATTGGGCTGTGGGCCACCTCGCAAAATGAGATGGCAGTAGGGGTTACCCGCCGTTTCAACGATGGCACACTGCCCTCTTTTGGTGACAGACAAAAAGTGATGTGAATGCTGCGCTGCGCCAATGGCATCGACAGCAATCTGAATATTGCCACCGGTGCCGTTTTTAAAACCTACCGGACAGGAGAGCCCGCTCGCCAGCTCGCGATGACTCTGGCTTTCGGTTGTCCGCGCGCCAATTGCACCCCAAGCAATCAGATCCGCGATGTACTGCGGTGAGATTAAATCTAAGTATTCCGTCGCGGTGGGCAGCCCCATGGCGTTGATTTCTAGCAGCAACCCTCTCGCTCGGCGCAGCCCCTCGTTCACGTCAAAAGAATTATCGAGGTGAGGATCGTTGATCAGTCCCTTCCAACCCACCGTCGTGCGCGGTTTTTCAAAATAAACGCGCATAACGACCAACAGCTGGTCTGAGACTGTCTTGTTCAATTCCGCAAGACGCCCAGCGTAATCAATTGCCGCTACCGGGTCATGGATCGAACAGGGGCCGACAACAACGATCAGACGATCATCCGTCTTCTCGAGAACAGATTGAATCGCACCACGAGACGCCGTGACGTGCTCCGCAACGCCGCCTTGAGCAGGCATTTCTTCGATGAGTTGTTCGGGGATTAATAACTCGCGCAGATTGCGAATGCGTAAGTCATCAGTATTCGTCGACATGAGTGGGGCCTCGTTACCAAGATCAATAAAACCGCCGCAGGATAACACTGACAGGCCCCTAATCTGGGGCCAAGTATTCACTTTCTGCCAGTAATTGATCCACCAGGCGGCCAATGCTGTTGGGAGTGACTAAGTGGGCTGCATACCAGGTGTGTAGACAACGGATGCGGTGCAACCCAGTAATGCCACCTATGCCACGTTCATCCAGTGCCTGTATCATGTTCTGGCTGGTCAGCAACAGCACTTCCTCAGGCAGGAGATAGCGCTCACGTTCACGTTTGTAGCGCGCATGGTCCTGCTCCATCTCGTTTTGTAGGTCCGACGACTCATCCACACGGGCCTGAAGGCGTGCGATCCAGCCCGCCGCCTCCAAACGATCGATTCGCAAGCACAGAGTGGCATCGACCAACCAGTAAAGCGTTGGAAACGGCTTATTATCGACCACAGACGCAACACGAATCACGACCGGTGACCCCGTTGGGTCGAGTACCGGAATGGCCCTTAAGCCACGGGGTGCTCGCCCCAAAAGGCGGGCAACTTGCTGGCACTGATCGTCGGTTGGGGCGCATTCTGAAGCTGTCTGCATGGGTGTGATCATACCATCGAGAATCATTGACCCGGGCACCTTCTGAGAGTACGGTGCACCCCGTTAGGTGCCTACCAGCTTACGGGTTTGGGTAGGTTAAAAGGGAAGTCCGGTACAAGAACATCGAGCCCGGCGCTGCCCCCGCAACGGTCATCACATCTGTGACAGCCCGATACCTGCCTGACGAAACCTCAATATGCGGAGCGGAGGGCTCCTGTAGGGTCGCGTCTCCTAGGTGCATGTCTTTGTGCGCTATTAGACGTTTCCTGTCTGGCTCCCTCTCCTCCTTGTCGGTGAATTGTTGGGCTCGCGTCAACGCGAGTCCTGATAAGAAGGATGCTTTAACATGACAGGTCGATCGCAAAACACGCCCTCCTCACATCACCTCCGCAGCTACCGTCAGCGGCGACCGGCTAACCCGCGGCTCATGAGCGCATTATTAGCGCTACCTTTGGGTCTCTGCCTGACCAGCCACACCATCGCACAGACCACCGAAGCGCCCGCTGCAATCGAGGAAACCGTGATTGTTGCATCCCGAGTGGCTGACCTGTCACATCAAGTCGGCGTGTCGGTGAGCGTCTTGGATCGAGACGATATTTTGTCGCTCGGATATCCGGATTTAGGGTCGCTGCTCGATACGCAACCCGGCGTCACGGTGACAATGGATGGCGGCTTTGGGAAAGCCGCGGCAGTGCGCATTAGAGGCGAAGAAGGTTTTAGAACACGGATTGTGCTAGATGGCATTAATATCGCCGACCCCTCCTCACCGCAAATCAGTCCTCGTATTGAACACATACTCGGTAGTGAGTTGACCCGTGTAGAAATTTTGCGGGGACCACAAGGTTTGTTATGGGGTGCTGACGCTGGCGGCGTGGTTTTGATGTCCACAATCGACCAGGCGGCCACCACAGGCGTCGATGCCTCGGTCGAAATAGGCGGTAATGAGTTTGGCCAAGCTGCCATTAAAGGCACGTACGCCGGCGAACAGATCACCGGCACGCTGTCGGTGGCAACGCTGGAATCCGAGGGGATTAACGCTCGGGACAGTGACAATATCAATCCTGATCGAGACGGCTACGACAATACGACCGTGCACGGCGCCGTCGACTTTCGGCTCACAGAAGCCTGGTCGATCAAAGTCTCAGCAACCGATATTGATGGCGACAACGAATACGACAGCTGTTACGACACCGTCACTTTTGCCTTGCTCAATGACTGCGACGATCGCTATGAGCAGCAAGCGTGGCGTGCAGCGGTGGCTTATCAGGAGGACGCTCATTCTTTAGAACTCAGTGCGGCTTCCAGTGATACGGAGCGCGCGTTCTTCTCGGCCGGGCTGCTGTCTTTTGGAACGACCGGCGAGATTAATGCGCTGTCTTTATTGGGAACTTGGCGGGCGTCGCCCAATACGCGCGTCACTTACGGCGCAGAAGAAGAAAAACAAAAATTGGATGATGGGGCCACAGGCAGAGAACGCGATAACACTGGTCTCTATCTCGAGATTCAGCAGCAATGGCTTGATGGCGTCATCACCGCTGGCTGGCGGCGCGATGACAACGACGATTTTGGTGAGCATGACAGCTGGCGAATCAGCGCCCGACAGACCCTGCCGGGCCTCGATCAATGGTCTCTGCGTGGTGCGATTGGCACCGGTTTCCGGGCACCCAGTTTATATGAGATCGCCTATAACACCGGCCCTTTTGCCTACCCACCTGCCACGCTTGCACCCTTAAAAGAAGAACAGTCAGAAGGATGGGAGGTTGGTCTCGTTGGCTTGCTTGGCAATGCCACTGTGGAGGTGATTTGGTTTGACCAGCAAATTGAAAACGAAATTATCTATGACATGGCGAATTACAGCGGCTACTTGCAAACTGAGGGCAAGAGCACCTCTGAAGGGATCGAGCTTGTGGGCAGTGTGGCGCTGTCGCAGCGGTTAGCATTGGAAGGTAACTTCACCTGGAACGATACGGCGCAGCAAAATGGACAGCAACGTCCTTACCGCCCGGAGGAGACGGGCCGTATTAGTCTCATTTGGGATCAATCGAACGTCACTGCCAGACTGACCGCGCGGCACACTGGCAAAGCCGTTGATCCCTTCCTCACGCCAATCGATACTACCCTCACGCTCGACCTGACGGCACGCTGGGCGGTCTCGCCCCGTTGGTCGTTAGAAGCGAGAGTGCTTAATCTGACGGACGAGACTAATCAACAAGTTCCCGGGTACCGGATGCCTGGGTTAACCGCTTACGCGGGGGTTCGGGTTTCTCTATAGGGGTTTGTGATGGATAAGAATACTCGACATAAAAACGCCATGGAAAAACAGAAGGCCGCGGTGGACGATAGTATCGCCAAGGCGGATGTCGAGCGTGGTGTCGCGGTGTTGCTCACGGGCGATGGCAAGGGTAAAACCAGCTCTGCGTTTGGCATGGTGATACGCGCGCTTGGATACCATCAGACAGTGGGTATCGTGCAGTTTATCAAGGGCGTTCAGGCGTCTGGCGAGGAAATTTTCGTCAAAGAGCAACTATCTGGTGTAGCGCTCTACCAAATGGGCACGGGCTTTACTTGGGACACACAAGATCGGGAGGCGGATATTGCCGCCGCCATTCGCACGTGGGAACACGCGACCACGATGCTCAGTGATCCCAACTATGATCTGGTGGTCTTAGATGAGCTGACCTATATGCTTGCCTTTGATTACTTGCCCGAAGCAGACGTTATCACTGCACTCACCCAACGCCCCGAAAACCAGAGTGTCGTGGTCACAGGTCGCGGGGGTGGCCAGGCGCTGCGCGAGGCGATGGATACCGTTTCTGAGGTGAAAGAGATCAAACATGCATACCGTGCTGGTATTCGCGCTCGGCTGGGTGTGGATTACTAAGCATGGAAACGCACCCGGCTATCAGACCGGTTGGTTTCATTGTCTATAAGTTTCTCAATTCCATTTTTCTGGGGCTATCAGTCGGCGCCGTTTTCGTCTTATACACCCCACTTTCGCCATCAATATTTTCTGCAGGCGGCATTGGCCTCGCATTGGGGACGGTACTGGTCGCAACCCAGTATCGTCGTATCCTTGTGCCCATATGGTTTTATCGGCTGTCTTTACTGGTCGAATGCACTACGCTCACTGGCGTCGTGGCAGTTCTGGTCTTGCCGCTTGATCTAACCTTGGCGCTCTTTATCTACATCGGCTATCAAATCACCTTCGCATTGGGGGGCTACCTCGTGCGATGCGAAACGCTGCTCATGGTATCGGTCGATCAGCTACGTAAACTCGACGTGGCAAAACAAGCGGGTTACCTCGTTGGGATGGCAGCGGCGTGGGCTGCCTATACTGGACTCGCTGCTTTCGCCGGCATTGACGACCGCGCAGCCCAAGTGGTCGCCTTACACTGGCCCTTGCTGGTGACTGAGGCCGCCGTGATAGCAGCGCTGTTACTGGCCTTCAATCAAGACGAACTCCGCAGCACCTCAGCACCACTGGCGCTTTAATCGAGACAATCTGGCTGCTCGGCGAGTATGACGTCAAACAGGGGCTGTGCGCTAAACCAGCCAGCCAACGTGCTGCCGACCTGCCCCGCGGTATGTTTCGCCATCTCATCCGGAATCGGACTCGGCGTGCCTGCCGCTTCAGCCATCAACTGCACTTGGCAACTACGCTCCAGTGTCACGTACCACCAAAGGGCTTCATCAACCGACTCCCCTACGGTCAGGTGCCCGTGATTTTTTAGCATGATGGCTTTTTTATCACCCAACGCGCCCGCCAGTCGCTCGCCCTCGGTCATCGAGACCACCACACCCGTGTAGTCATCTAAAAGCGCCAAATCATCATAAAACGCACACGCATCTTGGGTCAGCGGATCCAATAAACGCCCCAAGGATGACCAGGTTTTTCCGTAAACTGAGTGTGCATGAGCGGCGGCAGTGACTTCTGGGCGCGCCCGATGAATTTGACTGTGAATCGTGAAGGCCGCGCCATTTAACAGCCCCTCCCCGTCCACCACGTCGCCATCATGACTGACGCGAATAAGGTCCGAGACACGCACCAATTTAAAAGAGCGTCCCATTGGGTTCACCCAAAATGTCTCAGTATCGATCGGGTCTCTCACCGTGATATGGCCGGCGACGCCCTCATCAAAGCCAAACTTGCCGAATAATCGGAGTGCCGCAGCCAATCGTTGCTTGCGAAACAAACGCTCGGCGACAGGGTCTAAGTTAGACGACGACATATCAGCCAAATCCGCATTCATCACGAGCTCATTAACCTGTTCACCCATCGCTATTCGCTCCCGTTATCGCGCCAAAATTGAGCAGCGCCTCTCGCCACTTCACCATCAGAGGGAATGTTCTGCCCTTGCTCAGCTAAGTCTTCCAGATAGGCAGTGAGAATCGTGCCTCGTTGCACCGATACCTCCTCAGGCCTCAGTGCTTCTCCACATTGATCACAGCTGAGCACCGAACGCGTAATCTTGCCGCATAGACTGTGTCGATAGTGCTCGGGTGGACCATTCCCATCGTCCAACCAGTCATCACCCCACTGACTCAGTGTCATCAAGACAGGATAGAGCGCCAATCCCTTTCGGGTCAGACGATACTCGTAGCGAACCGGTCGCTCCATATAGGCGACTCGCGTCAGCACGCCTTCTTCTACCAGTTTGCGCAATCGCTCCGACAGCCGGTGACGCGTGACACCCAGACTGCGCTGAAAGGCATCGAATCGACGGGTACCACGAAAGGCGTCACGAATGATCAGTAACGTCCATCGTTCACCGAGAATCGAGAGTGCCCGGGCCACCGAGCACACCTGTTGATCAATGTCTTCCCATTTCATAAGGAAAAGAGTGCGCGTCTGATTGGACAAACGCAAGCGCGGGCACACCAGTACCCGCGAAAACCTAGTTTTGGCGTAACGTGTCAGCCAAACTGGTTCATAGTGTTGTCGTCGCCGGCCGCTTTGAGTGCAGCATCGCCCGAGAAATACTCCTTGTGATCATCTCCCATGTCAGAACCCGCCATGTTTTGATGCCGAACACAGGCGATACCTTGGCGAATTTCTTTACGCTGAACCCCAGCAACATAGCCCAGCATTCCCGCTTCACCAAAATACTCTTTGGCGAGATTATCGGTCGATAGCGCAGCCGTATGATACGTCGGCAACGTAATCAGATGGTGGAAAATACCGGCTTCTCGCGCCGCATCTCGCTGGAAGGATTGGATCTGTTGATCCGCCTCTCGCGCCAGATCGGTCTCATCGTAACTGGCGTCCATCAAGGCAGCGCGCTCGTAAGCGGCCACATCTTGGCCCGCCTCAGACCAGGCGTCGAAAACCTGCTGGCGGAAGCTCAAGGTCCAGTTGAACGAAGGGCTGTTGTTGTAAACCAACTTGGCATTCGGAACCACCTCTCGAATGCGATTGACCATTGATGCGATCTGACCAACGTGAGGCTTTTCCGTCTCAATCCAGAGTAAATCGGCGCCATTTTGCAAAGAGGTAATACAGTCGAGTATCACTCGATCCTCACCCGACCCTTGGCGGAACTGAAACAAACCTGAAGCGAGACGCGCAGGCTTGAGTAGCTTGCCATTCGCTTTCACCACGACATCGCCATTAGCAATATCGTCAGCACTGTCGATATAGTCGCCATCGAGGAACCCATTGTAAAGATCCCCTAAATCTCCTGGCTCCTGAGTTACTGCAATCTGCTTGGTCAAGCCTGCGCCCAGCGAATCAGTCCGCGCAACGATGATGCCGTCCTCAACACCAAGCTCTAAAAAGGCATAGCGAATCGCTCTAATCTTTGCGATGAAATCAGCGTGAGGAACCGTCACTTTGCCATCTTGGTGGCCGCATTGCTTTTCGTCAGAGACCTGGTTCTCAATCTGGATTGCACAGGCGCCGGCTTCAATCATGCTGCGGGCTAACAGATAAGTTGCCTCCTCGTTGCCGAATCCCGCATCGATATCAGCAATGATCGGCACAACATGCGTTTGGAAGGCATCGATTTGACTGACGATAGCCTGAGCTTCGACGTCATTACCCGCCTTACGGGCCTTGTCTAGACTACGGAACAACCCACCCATTTCACGGGCGTCCGCCTGCCGAAGGAAAGGTGTAAAGCTCCTCGATCAACGCGGGCACGGACGTTTTCTCGTGCATCGACTGATCGGGCAATGGCCCAAATTCGGAACGCAACGCGGCGATCATCCAACCCGACAAGTAAAGGTAGCGCTTATCGGTATTACCAAAGTGCTTCTTAATCGAGATGAGTTTTTGCTGTCCAATAAAACCGTGCCAGCAGCCGAGGGACTGGGTGTACTGACCAGGATCCTTGTCATAGTCGCCCATGTCTTTGCGCATAATCGCAGCCGTATAACGGGCAATATCGAGCCCCGTCTGAAAACGATTTTGAAGTCGCATACGCGCTGCATGCTCGGGGCTGATATCCGACCATCCGGCGGTCTGACCACAAGTTGATTCAAGCGCCTTGATGGTGTCTGCGTAATTAGACATGAAGTCTCTCCGGCTAAGATCACCGCTACCGCAACGGTGAATAAGGGGAGGGAGTTTAGGCACCAGAGGGCCATTTTCAAAACAAATAGAAACCATATCTGCCATTCATTGAAAAAATGATCCGCCATGGCCCAGTCAACGCTGCGCTTTAAGTTATTGCCATTTCCCCCTAGACTCCGCCCTTGCTTGCGTTTCGACGCAGGACGGACTTGTCAGGAGAGCAAGGCATGAGTGAGCCATTGGTTAGCATTATCATGGGTTCACAGTCTGACTGGAGCACCATGCAGGCTGCGACCACCGTGTTATCAGAGCTGGATATTTCCTTTGAATCCAGCGTCGTATCAGCACATCGAACACCGGCTCGACTGGTGGAGTTTGCTGAGAGCGCCTCGGCACGGGGCATTAAGGTGATCATTGCTGGCGCAGGCGGTGCAGCCCACCTTGCAGGTATGGCTGCCGCTATGACCCACCTTCCCGTCATTGCCGTACCGGTTTCAAGTAAACATCTGCAGGGTATGGACAGCTTGTTATCGATGGTTCAAATGCCGCGCGGTGTCGCGGTAGCCTGCCAAGCCATTGGTGAACCCGGCGCGTACAACGCGGGTTTGCTGGCCGCTCAGATTCTAGCGACCTCAGACGCAGCTCTGTCTCTCTCTATTCAGCACTGGCGATCGCAGCAAACCGCCGGTGTCCCGCACTCGGTCGACTGATGCGCATTGCGATTGTCGGCTCCGGCCAACTGGCAAGAATGCTGGCGCTTGCGGGTTGGGAGATGGGCCATCACTTCACCTTTCTAGCTGACCCCGGCGAGGGGACTCGTTGCGTCGAGGGTCTCGGACCGATCGTCTATAGCGACCAATATCAGCCTGGCGAAGCGCTCTTTGACGCATTGGGTCACCCAGATGTGGTCACAGTGGAGAAGGAGCATGTCGATGTGGCATTGCTGGAATCGCTCTCGACCTACTGCCGAGTAGCACCGAGCGCCGACGCCATTCGAATGTGTCAACACCGCGGTCGTGAAAAAACGTTATTGCAATCACTGGATATCGCGACTGCCCCCTTTCACGTCGTGACCGATGCAGCCTCATTGAGCGAGGCTGTGAACACCGTGGGTTATCCCGCTTTCGTCAAATCATGTGAGCAAGGTTATGACGGGCAAAATCAGTGGCTGCTGCAGAATACTGATGAACTGGCCGTGCTGGCACTGAAGATGCCAACCCTACCCCCACTGGTTGTAGAGGGGGCCATCCGTTTTGATCGTGAGCTCTCGTTAATCGTGGCGCGATCTGTGAGTGGCGATACCGCCATGTATCCCCTGGCGGAAAATAGACACCGAGAGGGTATCTTGCTGACCTCAGAGGTGCCCGCAGCCAATATTTCACAGCAAACTCAACAGCAGGCAACCGATATTGCCAACCGACTACTGGATCATTGGTCTTATGTTGGGGTGCTCTCCATCGAGCTCTTTGACGAAGCCGGCGTGCTGCGAGTCAATGAACTGGCACCGAGAGTGCATAACAGTGGGCATTGGTCGCAGGATGCTGGGGTGACCTCGCAATTTAGCAATCACTTACGTGCTATCACCGATACGCACCCGGGCAATACGGCCCCAGCTGGCTATGCCGGCATGATCAATTTATTGGGCAGAGGGGCCGACCCGGCACTGCTACAAGCGAGCGATACCGCCCTGCATTGGTATGACAAATCGATTCGAGGCCGCCGAAAAGTCGGGCATGTCAACCTGCAGTCTCCGGAGCGCGAGCAGTTGCAGCAGCGGCTTAGCGCGTTGGAAGCCGCTCTGTATCCTGCGGGCGCGCCGCTCTAGTCCACACGCACTCACTTCCTCCGGACTCGCTTAAGAGACCTCTGACAGGGCGCACCGCGCTAACGGCAACATTACACCGCACCCAGCAAGCCCCACCTAGCTGCTTAATGAGCCGCTTCCATCGAAACGTTGAGAGACCAACCCACAAGCCATCTGAGCGTGAGACGGGGCTAGGCTGACGATTAGCGGTCTCGCTTTTTCTGCCGCGCCTTTTTTTCAGATTTTTTGATATGGCTCATCATCCGCTGGCGCCGCTGCACTTGCCGCTGAGTCAATTTATTGCGCTTACCAGAATAGGGATTACTGCCCGATCTCAACTCGATACGAATCGGCGTGCCGTGGAGGGCTAATTCACGGCGAAAGATCTTCTCAAGGTAACGTCGATAGCTCGACGGCAGTGCATCTGTTTGAGTGCCATGAATGACTACGACGGGTGGATTTTGCCCACCGGCATGAGCATAACGGAGCTTAACCCGCCGACCATTCACCATCGGCGGCGGATGGGTTGCCACCGCATCCTCTAAAATCCGGGTCAATCGCGGCGTACCCAGCGCCCGCGTAGCGGCGTCGTGGGCATCGTGTATCGAGCCATATAGCTTGCCCACACCAGAACCATGCAATGCTGAGATAAAGTGGATATCCGCATAGTCAATGAACTGGAGTCGGCGCTTGAGTTCAGAGCGAATCCAATCGCGCTCATCAGACTCAACGCCATCCCACTTGTTCAAGGCAATCACCAATGCTCGCCCTGCATCTATACACTGTCCTAGCAGGTGCAAGTCTTGCTCAACAATCCCCTCATGGGCATCCAGCGTCAGGATCACCACCTGGGCATCGGCGATGGCTTTGAGGGTTTTGACAATCGAGAATTTCTCTACCGTTTCACGCACATTTTTGCGCTTTCGAACGCCAGCAGTGTCGATCAACGTATAGCGCCTACCGCGGCGCTCGTAATCGATATAAACGCTATCACGAGTCGTGCCAGGCTGATCAAAGACCACCACACGCTCTTCACCTAACATGCGATTCACTAAGGTTGATTTACCCACGTTGGGCCGGCCCACAATCGCGACACGAATGGACTGCCCGTCGGCATGAACTGCCTCAGCCGCCTCTTGCTCAACCCAGGGTATCAACACCTGCGTGATCAGCTGCCTCACACCGCGGTTATGGGATGCCGCAATCGTATGGATCGGCTCAACGCCTAACCGATAAAAATCGCTGGCGGCGATGTCTTCCCCCACTCCGTCAATTTTGTTGATAACGAGATGAAAGGGTTTATTGTGCGACCGCAAGTACTGCACCAGCGCTTCATCGCCGGGATGCACTCCAGCACGACCATCCACTAACAGCAATACGACATCTGCCTCGTCGATAGCCACCATCGACTGGCTGGCCATCGCCGCATCAATTCCCAGCTCCTCGCCACTGATGCCGCCGGTATCGATCACAATAAAGCCAATGTCGTCGATTTTGCCTTGCCCATATTGCCGGTCTCGAGTGAGACCTGACAAATTCGCGACCAAGGCATCCCGGCTGCGCGTCAGCTGGTTGAATAAGGTAGATTTGCCAACATTAGGGCGCCCTACCAGGGCGAGCACCGGTAGCATCTTAGTCTCGCGATTCGACGTCGTAGGCTTTTAGCGCACCGTCATTGGTATAAACAAAGAGGCGGTTACCCTTGGCAATCATGTCTGCTCGCGCGCCACCTGAATCCACCTTGATGCGGCCTACAATTTCGCCGTCTACCTGAGACAGAAAATGCAGGTATCCCTCAAAATCCACTACCGCCACGTAACTGTTAATGGGAACTGGCCGGGATAACTCACGAAAGCCAAGATCAATATTTTGCCAACGAACGCCTTGTCCGTTTCTGAGATACGCACTCACGGTACCGTCATCGTCCGCGACATAAACATTGCCAAATCCCACCCCAACGCCGGACACCGATGACACACTGCGCTGCCAGAGTTTACGGCCCGATCGCGTGTCGATCGCGGCGAGTCTTCCTTGGTAACTGGCAACATAAAGATCGCTGCCCTGTAAGGCCATGGAGCCATCGATGTCCACAATGCGTTCGATTTCAGAGGTCCCTTGAGGAATGGCAATCCGCGCCTCCCAGGCAACATTACCCGAACGCAAGTTAATGGCGACCAATTTGCCATCAGCAAAGCCAGCTACCGCATTGTCGCCAATAATCATGGGAGTCCCGGTACCCCGTAACGTGAGTACCGGTACGTCACTCATATAGGTCCAGCGGATATCTCCCGTGTCGTAATCGAAACCCATGAGCTTGCCATCATAGGTCTGTGCGACCACGAATTTGCCATTCCCTTGCGGTGCAGACAGCACTTCGCCTGAGACAGAAGCTCGCCAGATCTCCGCACCACTATCCGCTGAGAGACGCATCACTGCTCCCTCCGACGCCCCCACAAATAAACTGTCTGCGTGATGCCCAACACCACCCGATAATGCTAGCTCAACGTCACGCTTCCACCGGACACGTCCGGTCGCTGCATCGACACTCGCCACCTCGCCCTCGGCCGACGCACTATAAATATTGCCATTGACCAACAGCGGATTGATTTTATACAGCCCATCACCTTGACCATCACCAACGCCACGGGACCAGGCATTTTTTACCTTAACCTGCTCATCAATTTTTTGAAGCTCAACTGGCTCGCGTGGATCATAATCGTCGTCGCTAAACCAACCCTTGACGGTGCTGCATCCGGTCATAATGGACAAACTCAAAATGAGTAATAAGCGGCCGGCAGATTTCATCAGCTCGCCTCTCCAGTCGGGTTACCGTCAGCCGCAACTGGCACGCGAGTCTCTAGCGTGCGGACTTTGTTGTCGAGCACGGCACTCATCTGCCCCAGCTCAAGCGATGCATCGCGCCCGGCACGATATGCCATCAGCGCTTCCTCGGTTTGACCACCGGCTAGGTGAATGTCGCCAACCGCTTGAAAGTAAGCAATGGGATAGGCCGAGCTGCCCTGTGTCAAAATGGCCAGCGCCTCAGCCTCTTTACCCTGTGCTGCCAGGACTCGTGCGAGGCGCAGTTGAATCAATTGACCAAAGTCGTCTCTCGTATCGCCGGCGCTCAATGCCCATCTCAGAGCGGTTTCTGCGGTGGCTAAATCATCAGCTTCTACTGCCACCCGTGCCTGTAGCATAGCGCCAAAACGCGCATAGGCCGTGCCGGCGTGATCCTCCTTCAACATCTCAGCAACAGCCGCAAGCTGTTCAGGATCTCCACCTTCAAGCTGGGTCGACAACATAGAGGCGTATAAATCTGAGGCCGCCTCCACCTGTGAGGTCGAGTAGTCTTGATATTGCTGCCAGCCGAGGGTTCCCAGCCCCGCCACCGCTACTGCACCGACGAGGCCTTTGCCATTTTCGTCCCACCAGCGCTTGAGGGCCTCTAAATCAGCCTCGTCCTGCATATGGTCTGCCACCGTATGACTCCTTTTTTGAGCGCGCTATCAATCAGGCGCTGTCTACTTCGTTTAGATACTCTGACAGGAAGGAGACGAGCTCCGCATCCGCTATCGTCCGCTGTTCGTTTTCACCTCTGAGGGGTTTCAGCGTCACCGTATTGGCGGCTAACTCTGCCTCTCCATAGATCAACGCCAGTGACGCGCCGCTTTTATCGGCGCGCTTAAACTGACTTTTAAAACTGCCACCTCCGAGGTGCTGAACAATCTCAAGCTCGGGGAACTCGCCACGCAACGCATCGATCCTAGGCAAGGCGTGCGCGAGGGCCGCAGTATCTGCCGTTATGACGTACAGGTCGACCGGGTGCGAGACAGTAATGTCTAACGCCTGCATGAGCAAGATCAGCCGTTCGAGCCCGACTGCAAAGCCCGCCGCTGGCGTTTGTTTGCCCCCAAATAGCGCTACGAGACCGTCATATCGGCCGCCGCCACACACCGTACTTTGAGCACCCAGCAGCGTCGTGGTCCACTCAAACACGGTCTTATTGTAATAGTCGAGCCCCCTGACTAATCGCGGATTGACGGTATAAGCAATATCCAGCTCGGCCAGATACTGCAGCAAAGTCTCAAATTCTTCGCGTGTTGCTGCATCGAGGTAATCCGGTAGCGAAGGCGCCCCTTCGAGCACAGCCTGCGTACCCGGATCTTTACTATCGAGAATGCGTAAGGGGTTACTCTCCAGTCGCCGCTGGCTGTCGGCGTCGAGCGACTCTCGGTGCTCAGACAGGTAGGCGACCAGCGCCTCGCGGTACTTTGACCGATCAGCACTATCACCAATACAGTTGATCTCTAACGTAAGCGCATCGTCCACCCCCAGCCGCCGCCAGAGTTGGCGACATAGGGCAATCAGCTCTGCATCTTGATCCGGGGTCGCTACGCCAAACGCCTCGACTCCCAGCTGGTGAAACTGACGCTGTCGGCCTTTCTGCGGTCGCTCATAGCGAAACATGGGGCCGATATACCATAGCTTTTGTGGCGTGATCGCCAAGTTATGCTGCACGACAGCGCGAACACACCCCGCAGTGCCCTCTGGCCGCAGGGTCATACTTTTTTCACTGCGATCGTCAAAGGTATACATTTCTTTTTCGACGATATCGGTGACCTCACCAATCGAACGGGCAAAGAGCCCGGTCGCCTCAATAATAGGCAGTCGAATTTCTGCGTAACCGTAGCCGGACAGAACCTCCAGCGCAGCCGTCTCCATCGACTGCCACAAAGGCGTCTGCTCTGGCAGGATGTCCACCATCCCGCGGATCGCTTGGTATGTCGTCATAGCAAAATGTCAGTGTGTGCTGGAAATAATATTGGCCTCGCGCTCAGCGCGCTTCGCCTCAATGATCTCTGCTCGCTCTCGGATGACTGATTCAAGGTGGTCGACAAAATCTTGATTGCTGACTTTGTGGTCGGGCTCACCGCCGATATAAATCAGATTACTCGGCGTCGCACCGGTCAAGCCAACGTCGGCTTCGCGCGCTTCACCAGGCCCATTCACAATGCAGCCAATGACCGCAACGTCCATCGGCGTTCGGATATCATCAAGACGACTTTCCAAGGTGTTCATCGTGCTAATCACATCAAAGTTTTGTCGAGAGCAACTCGGGCAGGCAATAAAGTTGATGCCATTTGCTCGCAACTTGAGACTCTTGAGGATCTCGAAACCGACTTTGACTTCCTCGACGGGGTCAGCGGCTAAGGAGACACGAATGGTGTCTCCAATACCCTGCATGAGCAACATACCCAAACCCACCGCTGATTTGACAGTGCCACCGCGAGTACCACCTGCCTCGGTAATGCCCAGATGCAAAGGCTGCTCGATCTGTTGAGCTAGTTTTTGATAGGCCTCCACCGCCATAAAGACTTCTGACGCCTTAACGCTGACCTTAAAATCCTGAAAATCATGACGATCTAGCATCTCAATATTGCGCATGGCTGATTCCACTAACGCCTCGGCATTCGGCTCGGGATACTTGCGCAGTAGGTCTTTACCCAGTGAACCCGCATTCACACCAATGCGAATGGGAATGCCCCGATCCTGACATGCAGCAATGACTTCTTTCACTTTTTCTTCGCGGCCGATGTTGCCCGGATTAATTCTCAAGCAATCCACACCGTATTCGGCCACTTTTAAGGCGATCTTGTGATCAAAATGGATATCGGCGATCAGTGGGACATCGGCTCTTGCACGAATGTCGCGAAATGCCTCTGCCGCCTCCATACTCGGTACAGACACTCTGACAATATCGGCGCCAGCTGCCGAAATGGCATTCACTTGGGCGACGGTCGCGTCAACGTCACAGGTTTCCGTATTCGTCATGCTTTGCACCGCAATCGGCGCATCTCCGCCAACGGGGACATTCCCTACGTGTATCTGCCTGCTGACTCGGCGCTTTATCGGCGACGGCTGCTTCATGGCTATTATTCTCCCCGTACCCGGCTATCGTGCCGAGCTCTGCTTATCGATTCTGCCTCTCTTCCCACAACCTATATTCAGACGAATCTGGATACAAGCTTCGCAATGCCAACTCGTAACTACTCAGTGTATCCGTATCACCCGCAGCACTAGCAATTTCAAGCCCGAGCAGCAGGCCTCTTGGCGATTGCGTCGGGGCGGTTGCTCGGTAATCGCTATGATACCGCGCAGCTTCGCCAGTATCACCCGCTTCGAGTCGGAGAAATCCCATCTCTAATAGCGCCACTGAATTACGCCGATCCATCGATAACGCTCGCGTAAAGGCCGCCTCCGCCTCTTTTTTTTCGCCCAACTGCAATCGACTCAAGCCCAAGTTCACGAACGCCATTGGCCGGCCGCTATAGAGCGTATCGCCTGTCACCCGCTCAAACTCCCGCTCAGCCTCGACAAATCGCCCCTGAGAATAGAGAAATGCGGCATAGTTATTGCGCGCCCTAGACAGGGAGGGGTCAACCTGTAAGGCCGCCTGAAACTGCGCCTCAGCCAGCGCATTTTCACCGGTGCTTTGGTACACCAACGCAAATGCCTCGAAGACTTCAGCGCTATTAGGGTCAATTTGCTGAGCCAGCTCTAAGTTTCGCTTCGCATTTTCCCAATCACCCACCCCAATATATTGCCTCGCCAGGGAGACGCGCTTCTCCACTGTTGCGTCGGGGTCCGCTGACATCTGAGTGCCGCCGCTGTATTCCGTCACACAACCCGACAACACTACCACCACACTCCCGAGAGACAGACACAGAAAGATCGACGAGATCGCCTTCACCACCAAGGACTGCACGATTACTGAGTGGCTCATCCTGTTACCCTCGTTCCAACTTGGTGAGCCTCATTGCAACAGGCTGTGATCACCACGTCCAGCACGATGACGCGCAGATCGCCGTGTGCGATCTACCACCTCTCCGACCAACTGACCGCAGGCGGCGTCGATATCGTCGCCTCGGGTTGTTCGCACCGTAACGACAAATCCCGCATCGACTAACACCTGCCAGAATCGCGTCACCGCATTACCACTCGGCCGCTGATAGCCCGAGTTAGGAAAGTCATTAAAAGGGATTAAATTGATCTTGCAGGGATAATCCCTGAGCAACTCAGCCAGCTCACGAGCCTGTTCAACACTGTCGTTCACGCCTGCCAGCAGCGTGTATTCAATGGTGACCACCCTTTTTTTGTCCGTTTGCGCATCGAGATACGCCTTAGCTGACGCTAATAAACGTGCAATCGGGTATTTGCGGTTTATGGGGACAATCTCATTGCGCAGCGCGTCATTGGGGGCATGAAGGGATACCGCGAGGCTCACGTCGGCCCATTCAGCCAATCGATCCAAGTTAGGCACCACGCCGGACGTCGATAACGTGACCTTCCGCTTGGATAAACCGTAGGCTAAGTCGTCGCACATGAGATTCATCGCGGCGACCACGTTGTCGAAATTAAGCAAGGGTTCGCCCATGCCCATCATGACCACATTCGTCACGACACGCCCTTTGCCAGACTGCCACGCTTGGTAAGAATTGATCGCCAACCAAACCTGACCAATAATTTCTGCTGCACTGAGATCTCGCTGGAAGCCCTGTTTACCGGTAGAGCAGAAGGTGCAGTCTAGACTGCAGCCCACCTGAGATGACACGCATAAGGTCGCGCGGTCGCCCTCGGGAATCAGTACCGCCTCGACCAAGCTGCCACCCTCGACAGCGATCGCCCATTTTCGGGTGCCGTCCTGTGAGTCTTGTTGCTCAGCAATACGCGGCGGGGTGATCTCTGCAATATCGGCAAGACGCGCTCGCAACGCCACACCCAGATCCGTCATGTCAGAAAAATCCAGCACACCCCGATGGTGAATCCACTTCATCACCTGCTGCGCGCGAAAGCGCTTCTCGCCCAGATCGAGAAAAAAAGCTTCCAGCTGGACCCGGGTCATTCCCAATAGGTTGACCCGTTCCTCACTGGGAGTGGTTGCAATCAGCTGATCCAACGCTGTCATGGCGCCGCACCCCGCTGAGATTCAGCGTGGGCAGATCTCGCTTGAGGCAAAGAAATAGCTGATCTCCCGCTCCGCCGAGGCTGCAGAATCGGAGCCGTGAACGGCATTAGCATCAATGGATTGGGCAAAATCGGCCCGTATCGTGCCAGCTGCTGCTTCCTGAGGGTTGGTTGCGCCCATCAGCTCGCGGTTGCGACCAATAGCACCCTCGCCCTCAAGCACTTGCACCACGACAGGACCTGACGTCATAAAGGCGACCAAATCTGGATAAAAAGGGCGCTCTTTGTGCTCAGCATAAAAACCACCCGCCACTGCATCGGATAAATGCAGCATTTTAGCCCCGATGACCTGCAGGCCTGCTTCCTCAAAACGGCTGATGATTTGACCGATGGCGTTTTTCCCCACCGCATCAGGTTTGATTATCGATAAGGTGCGTTCCACCGCCATGTATCTCTCCACTCTTCACTGTGTTGTTTAGGGGTGATGTCCCCGCGGGCGCGGAGTATAAAGCGTTTATAGGGCAGTGTCATGGCAACAATGCCCGTGCCTCAATGCCGCTCCGACGCGTGATTAATGGTGTATCTCGGTATCTCTACGACGAGATTCACGGCTCCAACTGCCGCCTGGCAGGACAAGCGAGATTCGGGCTCCAGGCCCCACGCTTTATCCAAAAAATCCTCTTCCAACTCATCGGCCTCGGCCAGCGAGTCAAAGCCTTCTCGAATAATCACATGACAAGTCGTGCACGCACAGGACATCTCACAGGCATGCTCGATATCAATATCGTGGCGCAACAACGCCTCGCAAACGGTCTCTCCGGGCTGCGCCTCAACGACTGCCCCCTCGGGACAAATGTCGTGATGCGGTAAAACAACGATCTCAGCCATGATTGCCTCTTTTATTCAGCACTTTCGGCGTCCAGCTGACCCACTGATATGCCCCGGAGTGCGCTTTGAATACTGCGATCCATTCTCCGCGCGGCAAACGTCTCACTCGCGCGTCCTAATTTTTCTGTGCGCTCGCGGATGGTCTCGACGTCAGTCTGCTGCAAGACCTGCTCTAGTCGCGCCATCTCTTCCTGTAATGTCTGCGCTTCGTCGCTGTCCAGCAAATCACCATCTTGTGCCAAGGCAGCGCGCAGCCCCTCGATTAGCGCCTCCGCTTCAACACCCGCTTCTGCCAGCTTTCTCGCCACCATATCCTCGGCCGCAAACTCATAGCTGGCTTTCAGCATGTCAGTAATATCGAGCTCATCCAGACCAAACGCTGGCTTGACTACGACTTCGCTGCGCGCACCAGTCTGCTGCTCCACTGCTGACACTTCTAGGATACCGTCAGCGTCGACTCGGAAGGTCACCTCTATCCGCGCCGCGCCCGCCACCATGGGCGGAATACCCTTGAGCTCAAAGGTTGCCAGTGAGCGACAGTCCGCAACCCGTTCTCGTTCACCCTGGACAACGTGAACCACCAAACCGGTTTGCCCATCTCGTGCCGTCGTAAATTCTTGGGCCCGTGCGATAGGGATCGTGCTGTTTCGATCGATAATACGTTCTGCTAACCCACCATAGGTCTCAAGCCCCAGGGATAAAGGAATAACATCCAGTAATAACGCGTCGTTATCGCTCCGATTGCCAATCAAGATATCGGCCTGCCTAGCTGCGCCCATCGCCACGACCTGATCCGGATCGAGAGTGCTCAACGGCGTCTGGCCAAAGCACGCTGCTACAGCCTGAGCAACAGCGGGCGTGCGGGTTGAGCCACCGACCAGCACCACCCGATCAACCGACTCAACGCCGGCGTCGTTTAATGCCTGCCTACACGCTATGAGCGTGCGCTCAATGTAGGGCTCAATCAAAGTCTCTAGGGTATGCCGTGTCAGCGAGAGCGGCGGCACATCGCTACCCAAGCCGCTACCGTCAATGTGGACATCGGACGATTCACTCAATGCCTGCTTGGCATGCCGAGCAAGACTCAATAACGTGCGACGCTGCCGCGATGTGGGATCCGTGATGCCCAACTGGGTCATCGCATACTGGGCAATTTCACGATCAAAATCATCCCCGCCCAAAGCGCTGTCACCGCCAGTGGCGAGTACTTCAAACAAGCCTGCGCGCATTCTAAGGATAGAGATATCGAACGTACCTCCACCGAGATCATAAACGGCGAGCAAAGAGGATTCTTCCGCCTGCTCGTCCAGACCATAGGCCACTGCCGCTGCGGTGGGTTCATTCAGTAAGCGCAACACCTTAATCCCGGCCAATTCGGCTGCCTGACGCGTGGCTTGGCGCTGGGCGTCATCAAAATAAGCTGGCACGGTGATCACCGCGCCCGCAATCGGGCTCTCAAGATGCGCCTCAGCGCGGATCTTAAGTGCGTCAAGAATGGCAGCAGAGACCTCTACGGGCGTTTTTTTACCCTGATCCGTTGCAAACGCCAGCGCACCGTCAGTCGTGAGACTGGCGTAGGGATCATCGACAACCTCCTCGCGTGCGCGGCCCAACATACGCTTCGCAGACGCGATGGTATTCTCAGGTTGCTCATTGGCTAACGCCAATGCTGCGCCACCCACTTGAGTCGACTCAGCACCGTAGTGCACAACCGACGGCAGCGACGGCTGACCTAACTCATCCTCAAAAACGCGCACCTGCGCACCGTCGAACTGAGCAATCAAGCTATTTGTAGTCCCCAGGTCGATACCCACTGCGATGCTGCGCGTTAGGCTCAGGTCCGGCGATTCGCCTGGCTCCGATATCTGAAGAAGCACCATTTAACGACCCCGCGAGCCCGTGGCATCAACTAACTTTTCGAGGTAACACATCTCCTGCCAGTAGCGGGAAGCCTCCTGCCATGCTGCTTTCTGGGCTGCCTCCGCAAAGCGATCTCGGCTGGCACCATAGTGCTCATCGATTTCGTCCACCAGAGTTTGGTGTTCCACCTGATCAAGCTCAGCAATCGTTTCCAAACGCTCACGCAACAGTATTTGCGTCATCAGAAACTCCGCCCCAACGCCTTCACGTTCGGCTGTCTGGAGATCGACTCCACTGTGTTGCAGTAAATATTGCGCTCGGCTGACCTCACGCTGAAGGGTGCGATAGCCCGCATTAATGTCTGCGCAGAGTTGCGCCGCCACGCGTTGCTCGACCTGCGGCTTTCCGGCGTAACGATCGGGGTGAAACTGTGACAATAAGGAGTGATACACCTGCTCCAATGTAATCTCGTCAACCGTGAAACTGGGTTCAATGTTGAATAAGGAAAAGTAGTCGCGCGCCACTGCGCCCGCCGTCGCGTTCACGGTCAGACCGTGAAACTCTCGCCGCAACCACACTCCCCTGCTACGTTGGGGTTACGAAACTCTAGGCCCTCGTTAAGGCCCTCTTTCGCAAAGTCCACCACCGTCCCGTCTAGATAAACAAGACTTTTGGGATCCACAAACACTTTGACCCCATCGGACTCGAAAGCCGTGTCCTCTGGCTCAGCCTGATCGACAAATTCCAACACATACGCCAGCCCAGAACATCCCGACGTCTTCACTGCAATGCGGATACCCTCGCCCTTGCCGCGACTGGATAACTGTCGGCTGACGTGTTGCGCCGCTTCATTAGTGAGACTAATGGCCATTTAGCTATCCTGCTTCTCACGATAGTTTTGCACGGCGGCTTTAATGGCGTCCTCCGCCAATACAGAACAGTGAATCTTCACCGGCGGCAGAGAGAGCTCTTGCGCGATTTCTGTATTTTTAATCGAGGCGGCCTCGTCTAAATTTTTACCTTTCACCCACTCGGTCAATAGCGAACTCGACGCAATAGCTGACCCACAGCCGTAGGTCTTGAACTTAGCATCCTCGATAATGCCATCGTCACTGACCTGAATTTGCAATCGCATGACGTCGCCGCAAGCTGGAGCGCCCACCATTCCCGTGCCGATGCTCTCGTCTGCTTCATCAAACTTGCCAACGTTACGAGGGTTTTCGTAGTGATCAATGACTTTATCACTGTATGCCATGGTTATCTCCCTGAGGCTTAGAAGGCTGCCTTAATGCGCAGCCCATTCGATTGTACTGAGGTCAACGCCGTCCTGGAACATGTCCCAGAGAGGCGAGAGCTCTCGTAATTTTTCTACCGCGTGGCGCACACACTGTACGGCGTGATCCACTTCGGCTTCTGTTGTAAATCGACCGAAACTAAAGCGCAAAGAGCTATGCGCCATCTCGTCATTCAGCCCTAACGCGCGCAGCACGTAAGAGGGCTCCAAACTGGCTGAGGTACAGGCCGAGCCACTCGAAATAGCCAAATCTCGCAGTGACATAATCAGCGATTCTCCCTCGACAAACGCAAAGCTCACGTTGAGTGCCCCCGGCAGACGTTGCTCTCGATCACCGTTAATGTAGACCTCTGGAATGTCACTGATGGCGTCCCAGAATCGCTCACGAAGCGCCTCCAACTGCGCTGACTCTGTCGCCATTTCCTCGTGCGCTATCCGCGCGGCCTCGCCGAAGCCCACCAGTTGGTGTGTTGCCAAGGTGCCCGACCGCATACCGCGCTCGTGGCCACCGCCATGCATCTGTGCTTCTAGGCGAACCCGAGGCTTACGGCGGACATAGAGTGCTCCCACGCCTTTTGGTCCATACATTTTATGCGCCGACATCGACAATAGATCGACCTTCATCTGCTCCATATCAACCGGTATCTTTCCCACCCCTTGGGCACCGTCTACATGAAATAGCACACCTGCAGCGCGGCATATTTCACCGATACCTGCGATATCGTTGACGACACCAATCTCGTTATTAGCGTGCATCACGCTTGCCAAAATCGTGTCCTCGCGGAGCGCCGCTTGCACCATCTCAGGCGTTGTCAGCCCTTGCTCGTTAGGATCAAGATAGGTGACCTCGTAGCCCTCACGCTCAAGCTGGCGACAGGTATCCAGTACCGCCTTGTGCTCAATCTTAGAGGTAACAATATGCTTACCCTTCTTGTGATAAAAGTGCGCTACCCCTTTGATCGCCAAATTATCGGACTCGGTGGCACCCGAGGTCCAGACGATCTCGCGAGGATCTGCATTGATGAGTTCTGCGACTTGACTACGCGCATTCTCAACAGCTTCCTCTGCCTGCCAACCAAAGACGTGGGAACGCGATGCCGCGTTACCATAAACCCCCTCGGTCGACATGCAGGCAGTCATCGCAGCAACCACTCTCGGATCGACCGGCGTCGTCGACAGATAGTCGAGATAGATGGGTGTGTTGACAGTCACTGGTGCATTCATTGCTCTTTATCTCACTCGAGCCGTTTGGCTCACTCTATTTACGGTGACAGGTTGCTCTCTCGAACCACCCTGAATAAGTCATCCCAAGGACAACGTTTGCAATAGGCCCTCCACCGGTCTAGAGGCGGTCCGGTCCCTCTGGCGCCGTTCCATCAGATCACCGAGACTGATCTTGCTCAGAAAGTCATGTATCTGGCCCGACAAGTCTTCCCACAGATCATGTGTCAGACAGGTCTCTCCCTGATGGCAGTTACCTTTACCCTGACAATTGGTGACATCAACTGCTTCGTCTACCGCATCAATGATCTGCGCGACAAAAATGTCGGTGCCACTCCTCGCTAGCCGATAACCGCCCCCGGGACCCCGAGCACTGATCACCAACTGTTTACGCCGAAGCTTGGCAAATAACTGCTCCAGATAAGACAAGGATATCTCCTGTCTTCCCGATATATCTGCCAGTGACACCGGCTGGGGACCGCCATTAATGGCGAGATCCAACATTGCCGTGACCGCATAGCGTCCGCGAGTAGTTAACTTCATGGCTGGAATTGTCCTATTCCTGAGTATTTTAGTCAAGAATAGCGGAAAGTGGTTTAATTTTTTGAGCGGCTGGCTGCATTTTGGGTTTCGGTGAGTATGCCGCGCAGGATATTGAGCTCCATTTCGTCGAGTCGAACCCGATTAAATAAGCGGTTTAACCTCGGCATTAATTGCTTTGGCGCCGCGGGGTCCAAAAACCCGATGTCGACCAAAGTGGTCTCAAGGTGCTCGTAAAATCGCGACATGTCCTCCGCTTTGGAAAAGGGTGTGTCCCAATCGGCGTCTTCGGGCAACCCCTCCTGTCCGCCCATCTGCAACATCCGCAACTCATAGGCGACAATTTGCACCGCCATCGCCAGATTCAAACTCGAATACGCTTCATGAGTGGGGATGTGACAGTGCAAATTGCATCGCTGCAACTCCTCGTTCAGCAATCCGCGATCCT
Organism: uncultured Luminiphilus sp.; assembly: GCA_943789425.1. Lineage (GTDB taxonomy): Bacteria > Pseudomonadota > Gammaproteobacteria > Pseudomonadales > Halieaceae > Luminiphilus. Next base: position 57,479 of record CALSUB010000010.1, on the reverse strand, counting down.
CGCGACCAAATAAAATGGCCACCCGCTCGGTAGCAGAATGCTGTGCGATACGCTGAGCACATTGCCGCGCGTCCTGAATCGGCCAAGGGATGCGCCGGGCTCTCGCACTCGTACCGACCACAAACTGACACTCAGCGATAGCCTCATCGAGCGTTTCTACCACACGTGCGTTTTCGAGGATTTCGCCCGCTGATGCAGCGCGCCAAACGGCCTCTGGTGCGGGGTATTTCAGTGGCGCTACGAGGGTAAGACGCGTCAAACCCATATTTTTCATCGCGCGCGCAACGCCACCAATATTGCCACTGTGGGTGGTATTGACTAAGACAATGTCGATGTTCTCGGCATTCATGCTGTGGTGTCCCTAGTGTGGTCTGCCCGACTCAAGTCACGTCGCCAAAAGCGCAGTCAGCGCCTCGCTGACGTCGGGACCCTGCCGACCCAAGTCGTGTCATGAATCGATATTCGCACAGAGTTTAGCAGAGGCGTATCCGCGTCCCTCTCCCCCTGTTATCATCCGCCGCCACACCAGTTCGAGATACGGCATGGAACCGACCGCCACCATGGCACTGCGCGCCGCCCGCAAAGCGGGAGACCTGATCATGCGTGCCTCCGACGACATGGATCGAGTCGGCTTTCGTCACAAAGCAGCCGCAGATTACGTCACCGACGTAGACATCGCGGCAGAAAAAGAAATTTTGTACCACCTGAATAAAGCTTATCCAGAACATCGCTTCCTCTGCGAGGAGAGCGGTCTATCAGGTAATGAGAACTCCGAATACACCTGGATCATTGACCCACTCGATGGCACCAGCAACTTTATGCGTGGCATACCTCACTATGCGATCAGTATTGCCTGTGTGCATCGCGGCAAGATTGAGCACGCGGTGGTCTACGATCCCGTCCGACAGAAGAGTTTATTGCTTCTCGAGGCCGGGGCGCCCAGCTCAATGGCCATCGCATCCGGGTCTCCGACCGCAAGGAGCTTCAAGAGGCACTGCTGGGCACCGGTATCCCTTTCTTAGGGCACTGCGATGAGCACTTGGACTGGTATACCCAATCGCTCGCTGCAGTGACTGGCCGCTCCATGGGCGTCCGGCGGGGTGGCGCAGCCGCCCTTGACCTGGCTTATGTCGCGGCAGGCAGACTTGACGGCTTTTGGGAAATGGGACTCAGTGAATGGGATATCGCCGCAGGGGCACTATTGATCCGCGAGGCCGGCGGATTGATCACTGATTTATCAGGCGGAGAGCACTGGTATGACAGCGGCAATGTGGTGTGCGGTAACAGCAAGTTGATGCGTCAGTTATTACCCCTTGTACGATGGTCAGACACAGTCTGAACATCCCCCTAAGAGACGGCCCAACGACAGGATTAAGGCAGCATGCCCTCCTGGTCCGCTCCCTCTCGCTCTGGCACCATGACATCCTCTTTGCTCACACCGAGTTGCAGTAAGGTGGTGGAGGCCACATACATCGAAGAGTAAGTCCCCACGGTCACACCCACTAGCAACGCTACCGCGAAGCCAAAAATCATTTCTCCGCCGAATAAAGCTAGCGCAGCCAACACCAATAGCGTGGTTAGCGATGTCACCAATGTTCTGCCCAAGGTCTCGGTCAGCGAGATATTAATCACATCAATCGCTTCAGCCCGCCGGATTTTGCGCAAATTTTCTCTTATTCGATCGGACACGACGATCGTGTCATTAAGCGAGTAACCGACTACCGCCAGCAGCGCAGCAAGCACTGTCAGATCAAATTCTAGACCCGTCAGTGAGAAAAACCCCAACGTCACGGTCACATCATGAGCGAGTGCAAACACCGCTCCCAAGGCAAATTTTATCTGGAAACGAAACGCAACATAGAGCATGACGAGACCCAATGCCGTCAGCATCGCGATGCCCCCGTCGTCCCTTAGCTCATCCCCCACCTGCGGTCCGACAAACTCAATGCGGCGCAATTCAATCGCCATATCGGTACTGCTGCGCAGTTTATCCACCATCAGCGCGCCCTGCTCATCGGAATAACCGTCAGGCAACCGCACCAAAACATCTCGGTCGGTACCAAAGCTGACGACTACCGCGCCTTCATAGCCCTCCTCAGCCAAAACAGATCGAATCGAGCTCAGATCGGCGCTGTCGCTGTAAGCCACCTCGATCAACGTACCGCCGGTAAAATCGAGGCCCCAGTTCAATTGCTGCAGGCTCAAAGAGGCGACCGCCGTGACAATGGCTAAGCCCGATAAGGCGATGGCGACCCAGCGCCACTTCATGAAAGGAATGGGATTCATTCCGCTGCCCCCTGTTGCGCGACCTTGGTTACGCCGACGCCCCCAATTGACAGTGCCTGCACCCTTCGGCCGCCATAAAATAAATTCACCAGTGCTCTCGTGCCAATAATGGAGGACAGCATCGAAGTGATAATGCCGACTGACAGTGTGACTGCAAACCCTTTGACCGGACCTGTTCCGATTGCATAAAGAATGATCGCCACAATCAAGGTGGTGATATTGGCATCGAGAATCGTGACAACCGCACGGTCAAAACCCTGACCAATCGCAGTTTGAGGTGGGGCGCCGCCCCGAATTTCTTCTCGAATGCGCGCAAAGATCAACACATTGGCATCAACCGCCATGCCGACGGTCAATACGATCCCGGCGATACCTGGCAGTGTCAGTGTGGCGCCAAGCAACGACATAATGGCCACCAATAGGACGAGATTGCCGCTCAGGGCAAGCACTGCCGCAACGCCAAAAACCCGGTAGTACAGCATCATAAAGACCACGACGAGGGCCAACCCGACTTGCACTGATTTTGTGCCCAAGCGGATATTTTCGGCCCCTAGAGAGGGCCCAACCGTGCGCTCTTCGACAAAAGTAATCGGCGCTGCCAGTGCGCCGGCACGCAACATCAGCGCCAGCTCTGACGACTCTCCGGGATTGTCCAGTCCGGTAATTTGAAACTGCGCGCCCAGTGCCGACTGAATCACCGGCGCGGTCAGCAGTTTCTTTTCGTCATAGGGAATCCGTTTGGCAACTTCTTCTCCGGATTCCGTCACCTCGTAACGCGTCCGATACTTGCGCTCGATAAACAATACGCCCATGCGTCGCTTCACATTGGCACGCGTCGCCCGCGACATCAGCATCCCACCTTCACCATCCAAACTGATGGAGACATTGGGCTGGCTGTTCTGATCAAAACCAGCCTGCGCGTTGGAAACACTCTCACCTGAGATAATCACATCGCGCTCTAGCCACTCAGTCATGCCCTCGCGACCCGCGCTGCGATACTCAAACCGCTGTCGTTCCGATATCGGAGCATTGGCCTCGGCAACGAGCCGGAACTCCAGATTAGCCACCTTACCCAAAATGCGCTTCGCTTCTGCTGTGTCTTGAATACCGGGCAGCTCTACCACAATGCGGTTGCGGCCTTGCCGCTGCACTAACGGCTCAGACACACCTAACTCATTGACGCGATTACGAATTGTGGTCAGGTTTTGGGTCACCGCATAGTCCACCAGTTCGGTAATCGTTTGCTCGGTGACGTCTGCGTATAACAACCAAGCATCCGCCTCATCGACTCGATCGAGGAACAACTCCGGGTAAAGCTCGGCAACCAGCTTACGTGCTGCTTCCCGATCGGCCTCGGCCCGAAATTGCATCACAGCGCGCTGGCCATCGAGACTGACTCGTCCGCGAACCCGCTCTTCACGCAGCCGCTTTTTAATACCGATCTCGTATTGCTCGAGTCGCCGTTCCGTTGCCGCGGCAACGTCAACTTCTAGCTTAAAATGAACGCCTCCGCTCAGATCAAGACCTAACTTCATGGGGGTTGCGCCGCCTTGCAGCAACCAGTCTGGTGTCGTCGGTGCCAAATTGAGCGCCACAATAAATCCGTCACCGAGCTCCCTCGCCACGACGGCCTGAGCCCGCAACTGCTGATCACGATCGGTCAACCTCAACAGCGCAGATTTACCCTGTTCCTGAATAACCTCGCCAAAAAAGGGAATTCCCGCTTTGGTCAGCGCTTGCTCTGCACGACCTAGTATTGGCCTATCAATTGTCTGAGAACTGCTGGCGCCGGCAATCTGCAGGGCGGGATCGGGCGCATATAAATTGGGCGCGGCGTAAAAGAAACCGCCGGCGACCACAATGAGGATCAACACATTTTTCCAAAGGGGGTAATGATTCATCATCGCTTTATCGTCGTTGTCTCGGTGACGTCAGGTCTGTTAAATAGGCGCGGAGTGTACCGACTCACTGGCCGCAACACCACGCCGATATCACCCGAGCCAGACGCGCGCATTGCGAAACAAACGCATCCAACCGGAGTCCTGATGCCATTCTGGGGGGCGCCAGGACAGCTGTGCAGCGCGAAAAACGCGCTCCGGGTGAGGCATCATCAGCGTGACGCGACCATCCGCATTGCACAATCCAGTAACTCCGCCCGGTGAACCATTGGGATTAAATGGGTAACTTTCTGTCACATTTTGGTGGTGATCGATAAAACGCAGTGCGACCAAACCGGCTGCCTCAAGCGCATTGGCATTGCTCGTGGGTGAAAACTGAGCGCGTCCTTCACCATGTGCCACAACAATCGGTAAATAGGAGCCCTCCATGTCTTTGAACAAAACAGACGGCGAGGACTCAATTCGCACCAACGATAGGCGGGCTTCGTACTGCTCAGAATGGTTGCGAGCAAAACGTGGCCAGTGATCGCTCCCCGGGATGATCGACTGTAATGCGGACATCATCTGACACCCATTGCAGACACCCAACGAAAAAGTATCTGTTCTGGCAAAAAACTGCTCAAAGCGCGCCCTGACAGCATCATTAAACAAAATACTCTTTGCCCAACCCTCGCCAGCGCCCAGCACATCGCCGTAAGAGAAACCGCCGCAGGCTGCCAAACCATGGCAGTCAGTCAAATCCTGCGTGCCCGCCATCACATCGCTCATATGAACATCAACCGCCGTAAATCCTGCCCGATCAAATGCCGCGGCCATTTCCATCTGACCATTCACCCCTTGCTCTCGTAAAATGGCCACTCGAGGCCGGCTGCCAGTGGCAATAAAAGGGGCCGCAATGTCTTCATCACAATCGTAGGTCAACGCCGCCGACAAACCGGGATCAGCTTGTTGGATCGCAGCCAATTCCTGATCGGCACAGTCGGCATTATCACGCCGCCGCGCAATCGCATGGCTGGTCTCACTCCACAGCGCCTGCAGCGCCCCTCGATTGCTATCCATCAGTTCAAACTGCGGGGTGTTCACGACAATACGTTCGTCCAGTCGCGGCGTTCCCACAGAGGACACCATGCCCTCGAGGCCCAACTCAGCCGCCAGTGACACGATCGCGTCGACGTGCTGTTTGGCGACCTGAATCACGGCACCAATCTCTTCCGAGAAAAGCCTCGCAACCGCGACTTCGTGATCCACCGCTAGGTCAACCTGTAACCCACAACGGCCCGCAAACGCCATCTCTAACAGCGACACCAGCAATCCACCATCGGACCGATCGTGATAAGCCAAAATCCAGTCTTTCGATTTGAGCGCCAACAAGAAATTAAACAGTGCTCGCATGTCTTGTGGCATGACGTCTGGCGGTGTCTGTCCTAACTGATTCCATACCTGAGCCAACACCGAGCCCCCTAGGCGGTCTTGTCCACGGCCGAGATCGATCAGTAACAGCACCGTATCTTCGCGCGGCGACAGTGCTGGCGTCAGTACCTTACGGACATCACCACACGGCGCAAATGCGGAAACAATTAACGACACCGGAGCGGTCACAGCGCGATCCTGTCCTGCGTCATGCCAGGCGGTTCGCATCGACATAGAGTCCTTGCCGACAGGAATCGTGATCCCCAACGCAGGACAAAATTCAAGTCCTACCGCCGCCACGGTGTCGTACAGGATCGCATCGTCACCGGCATGATCCGCCGCACACATCCAATTCGCCGACAGCTTGATATCAGTGAGCGATGCAACCGGCGCAGCCAACAAATTAGTGAGGGCCTCGGCCACTGCTATACGTCCCGAAGCAGGGCCGCTAAGCAAAGCAACAGGCGTCCGTTCGCCCATTGCCATCGCTTCTCCCTCATGCGAATCCAAAGAGACCGTTGTCACCGCACAGTCAGCAACGGGAACTTGCCACGGTCCCACCATTTGATCGCGCGCGACCATCCCGGTCACGCTGCGGTCACCGATCGTGATCAAAAAGCTTTTTGAACCCACCGCAGGGAAGGTCAATACACGCTCGACCGATTCAGCTAACGACACTCCTTGGTGATCAAAGGCATCGCCCAGCATGGGGGGACGGTTGGTACGACGATGCATTTTGGGTGGCTTACCAAATAACAGCGACATGGGCAGATCGATGGGCAGGCCTGCAAATGCGTTATCAGTTAACGCCAAATGCATCGCTTGCGTCGCTTCGCCCACGACCGCAAAGGGGCAGCGCTCTCGTTCACAGATCTGCTTGAAGATTGCTAATTGCTCGGGCTCGACAGCCATGACGTAACGTTCTTGAGACTCGTTACACCAGATTTCGAGCGGCGTCATACCCGGCTCATCGTTGGGTATGTCGCGAAGCTCAAAACGCCCGCCCCGCCCGCCATCTTTGACCAGTTCGGGCAGGGCGTTGCTCAAGCCACCCGCGCCGACATCGTGAATAAACGCAATGGGGTTGTGCTCGCCTAGGCTCCAGCAGGCATCGATCACTTCCTGACACCGGCGTTGGATTTCCGGGTTTTGTCTTTGTACCGAGGCAAAATCGAGATCCTCAGCACTGTCACCGCTGGCCATGGATGAAGCAGCGCCGCCGCCAAGGCCAATCAGCATGGCCGGCCCGCCCAGCACGATGAGTTTCGCACCGGCAGAGTACTCCCCTTTTTCCACGTGTTCTTGCCGGATGTTGCCATAGCCGCCTGCGATCATAATGGGCTTGTGATAACCGCGAACCCCACTGACCTCATCCGACTCAAAAGTCCGAAAATACCCCGCAATATTGGGGCGACCGAATTCGTTATTAAACGCGGCGGCGCCAATGGGGCCATCGATCATGATCTGCAGTGGCGAAACGATGCGACCCGGTCTGCCATACTGAAGCTCCCAGGGTCGAGGCAGCTCGGGAATTTCCAAGTGAGAAACCGAAAATCCTGCCAATCCGACCTTCGGCCGCGAACCACGGCCCACCGCACCCTCATCACGAATCTCTCCTCCCGCGCCCGTGCCGGCGCCCGCAAAGGGTGCAATAGCGGTCGGATGATTGTGCGTCTCTACTTTCATCAACAGATGAATGGCCTCGTTGTTAAAGCGCCAGACTTGATCAACTGGGTCAGGATAAAAGCGACCTGCGGTATGGCCAGCGACGACGGCGGCGTTATCGGAGTAGGCCGATAACACATTCTCCCCCCCCACCTCGTGGGTATGCCGGATCATAGCGAACAGGGAATGGGTTTCATCAACCCCATCAATTTCCCAACTGGCATTGAAAATTTTGTGCCGACAATGCTCTGAGTTTGCCTGTGCAAACATCATCAATTCGATATCGCGAGGATTTCGCCCAAGCGTCTCGAAGGCCTCGGCAAGGTAATCCAACTCGTCGTCGATCAGCGCCAAACCCAGTTGCGCATTAGCCGCTTCGAGTGCCTGCTGCCCCTCACCCAGCAGGTCAACCTCGGCATAGGTCGCCGGTTCGGTGCGATCGAAGAGTGAGGCCACAGCGTCCATTGCATCGACAACCGTTTCCACCATACGATCGTGAATGACCGCATCCAGTGCGCTGCAATCGTCTCCTGGCCGAAGACCATCGACGCCGACCACCGTCACTCGCTCAACACGTTGTACCTCTGCAAACCCGCAATTACGGGCGATGTCGGTGGCTTTGCTCGACCAGGGTGAAATAGTGCCCAGGCGCGGCATGACGATGCGCTGCCCCGCCCGGGTGAGCGCGCTAGCATCGGCTATCGCGGCGGTGCCAGGTTGCAATAGTGCGGCCAGTCGCGTTACGTCAATCGACCCTTGCGCAGCAACATCAACCGCATAGGCGTAAACCACCTCACGCAGTTGCCAGTCTCCTTCCAATGCGGCGATTTCCGCCGCAAGCAGCTGAAAACGCGCGTTGGACAACGCGGGGGATCCTGGCAGGACAAGCATCTGGAATTCCTGAACAACTGGGCAACCGGATTATACCCCTTCGGTGATTAAGGGTGCACACCCCCCGATGTGCGGAGGCAACGAACGCCTCATTATTCTGTCACCCAACGGCAGGACCCTCTACACTTACTCCATGGCGACTCGCTTTCACCTCATTATCCTGATGGCGCTGCTTTGCAGCTGCCAAGACACCTCGACTCTCTCACCCATAACGCCCGGGGGTGAGCTCATTATGCTGACGCGCAATACGCCCACCACTTATTATTTTGAGGGTGACAACGAGGCAGGTCTCGACTTTGAACTGGCAAGGGCGTTTGCCGAACAACACGGTATGACGCTGCGGGTAAAGGTAGCGTTCAGCCTACCCGAATTGTTTGCCATGCTAGCTCGGGGCGAGGGACACTTTGCCGCCGCTGGCCTCACTCAGAGTGCTCATCGCGATGAACAGTTTCAGGCCTCTTCACCCTATCTGCGGCAACAGGCACTGGTGGCATACAAGTCAGGAAAGTTGCGTCCTCGATCGCTGCCACAATTGGTTGGCCGTGATTTAGTCGTGGTCGCGGGGAGTGCTCATACCGAGCTCCTAGAGGGCTTGCAGGCCGAGTTACCTCAGTTGTCATGGCGAGAAATCCACGCCGTTGATTCGCTGGAATTGATGCAACTGGTTACCGAAGAAAAAGCAGAGCTGGCCGTCGTGAATTCTCTGGCGTTAAGTGTTGAACAGCGCCTCTTTCCCAGAATGGTGGCGGGGTTGGAGGTCGGCGAGCCTGCACCGGTAGTCTGGTATTTGCCTCAGGCTGCTGAAGACACAACATCACTGGATCTGATCAACCAATTTATCCAGCAGGCCCACCAAAACGGAGACCTCGCAAAACTAGAAAGACAGTACTTTGGGCGCTACGAACATGCATCGCGCGTCGGTTCGCTGACTTTTCAGCGAAAAATAGCCACCGACCTACCTCTCTGGCAACCGCTGATCCAAACGGTGGCACTGGAGTACCAAATGGACTGGCAACTGCTCGCCGCCATGGCTTATCAAGAATCTCATTGGAATCCCAAAGCACGATCTCCCACGGGTGTGAGAGGTATGATGATGCTCACCCGCAGTACTGCCGACGAGTTGGGCGTTGAGGACCGGACGGACGCACAGCAGAGCCTTCGCGGCGGCGCTCGATTTTTTAAAAATCTGCTCAGACGACTCCCGGCAGATATAGAAGAACCCGACCGGACGTCAATGGCATTAGCCGCCTATAACATTGGCATGGGCCATTTAGAGGACGCCAGAATCATCAGCGCAGCAGGCTGGCGGTGACCCGCATCTTTGGCCGGATGTGAGAGCGCAGCTGCCCCAGCTGCAGCATCCCGAGTTTTTTCCCCTGACTAAATTTGGCTTCGCCGAGGGGCCACAAGCCGTGACTTATGTCGACAATATTCGTCATTACGAAGGGATGTTGAAACTACAGGCACTGCCAGAGGAGTCGCATCGCACCGCCGATTGAAGTGGACACACTGCTGCCCGACTCGCTGCGCTCCATCACACTGCCCGTGCTTTGAGCGATCAACTGGCTGACTACCGGCGCGCCTTGAAAAAGGCTCGTAATAGCGCCGCCGCCTCTGTCTCTTCCAATCCCTCCCGCCACTGAACCCGATGATTCAACAGCGGATTATCGAGCGTCTGAGACGCACTAATCACTGCTCCAGAGCGCGGCTCACGCGTGCCGAAGATCAGCGTTTGAACCCGCGCGTGAATCAAGGCACCACAACACATCGTGCAAGGCTCCAGGCTGACGTACAGCGTGGTATTCGGCAACCGGTAATTGCCCTCTCTGACCGCTGCGTCGCGCAACACCCTGATTTCTGCGTGCGCCGTTGGATCATGGAGCTCAATTTGCGCATTGCCACTATTGGCGAGCACCTGTTGATCACGGGTCAGTACCGCGCCCACGGGCACCTCGCCGCGAGTCGCCGCACGGCGCGCTTCGTCTAGCGCCAAGGTCATACATTGCCGATCCCACTCGCTGAAGCTCACAGCGGCGCCTCACTGTAAAAATGCCAACACAACAATGCTAGAGCGCTACGGTGGGGCGAGAACACGGCACCGCGCGCAATGACTTTTTTCTCATCGGGTCGCTCTGACCACGCCATGATACGGCCAAACCCCACTCGGACAGCCAGATCACCGCTAGGCCAGACATCGGGACGTCCCAGCGCAAACATCATGTACATATGCGCTGACCATCGACCCAACCCTTTTACCCCAGTAATGGCAGATTCAATCTCATCATCACTCAAACGAGGTAGCTCCCTAAGCGGCAGGGCATTGGAAGTCACTGCCTCCGACAGCGCTTGTAGATACGCTATTTTTTGCCGCGATAATCCGGCCTCTCGCAACACTTCTGGGGAGAGTGATTGCACCGACGACGGCGTCAGCTCAGCGCCTGCTGCGGCCTCGACACGCTGAGTGATGGTCGCCGCAGCTTTAGTCGAGAGCTGCTGCCCGATAATGATTCGAGCCAGCGACCCAAATGAGTGATCGCGCCGTCGCGGTGCCGGGTAACCCACCTGACTCAGCGCGACTTGTATTGGCGCATGATCCTGTGACAACTGGTCTAAGGCACGCCTAATGTGACTATCCGTTAATGCGAAGCGTGTCCTCATCGCTGGGCTAACATCCATTCAGCCATGAACGGGGTATCCGAGCCAACCATGAACGTAACCCACCAGCCCATAGATGACGATAGCGGCACTCAACGCACCCACCTCAAGCGCCCATGCGATCGGGCCTTGCTCAAGCACCGGCGGTTCTTCTTGCCGATTAATCAGTATCACGGCCAGCACCGCCCAGATCAGTAGACCACCAAAGAGCGTCATTGAGGCAAGGTCCCCATTGACCAACAAATGCGCGACAGCCCATAGCTTGATCGCGGTCAATTGCGGATGCCGGATGAAACGGCTGATGCGCGCACCGATGATTGAACCCGCTAATCATATAAAAGCCAATCAACACCAATAGGTTATTAATGCCAACCAGGGCACTCTGCCGTCCCCACCATACGGGTCCCTCGGCCTGCTGATAACCAAGGATCATCAGGACGACCGACAGGACAATCGATACAGCGACCAGTGGCCTGCCCGCGCTACCCAATCGAGCCCGCCATCCCGGTGCCACTCGCTTGAGCAGGTGGGCGAGACTCCACAGCAACACGCCTGATCCCAACCAACCCATGTTTTACCGCTCCCCTATAGTGACCGGCGAATAATGGCGTGCCAAGACCTCTCTCGGCGTCAATGGCCTCTACGCCCAAATACTTAAGGCCCTTATTTCGCCGCCCGCTTGCGCAGTGCGGCCAAGCGCTCACCCATCTGGCTGTAGTCGACGGTTTTAGCGAAGGCATTACCCCGCTCGCCCTCTAGCACTAGCGCATCGCCCAAGTTTTGTTTCGCACCATCATTCATTAGCGCTTTTAAGGCGACCACAGCGTTGGCGGTCGCCGTCGGCAACTTGGCCTGCACTGGCCAGCGTCTCATCCATTAAGTTTTCTGGGGCACAAACGCGATTCACCAAACCCCAGGCCTCAGCACGATGCGCATCAATGAAATTACCCGCTAAGCTCATTTCACGGGCACGGTTGATGCCAATGATACGAGTCAGTTTTTGAGACAAACCCCATCCTGGCAAAATACCCACTCGTGCATGCGTATCGGCAAAACGAGCCTCGGTGCTCGCAAACAAGTAATCACAAGCCAGTGCCAATTCGAATCCACCCGTAACCGCTGCGCCATTGATCGCACCGATAATCGGCTGAGGGCACTGCTCTAATGCGACGACGATCGGTGAGGCTGGGCCCAAGCCCATCCCCGACGTGAGCAGTTCTGGCTCGTCCGATAAAGCCTTTAAATCAACGCCAGCGCAAAAACTGCGGCCCGCGCCTGTGAGGACAATCGCGCGCACCGTCTCCGAAGTAGCAAGCGCTAAGAAAGTCTCAGTAATTGCTTCAGAAAGCGCTCGGTTCAGCGCATTGTTGGCGTCGGGACGATTGAGGGTGACCAGTGCAACACCCGACTGCTCTTCTACCGTAACAACAGACATACTGCTCTCCATGGCGACTCAGTGGTCAGCGCGCTTAATGCCCCTCTCGGCACAAAACCCAGATATGGTTCAGCGAGAGTAACGTCATTCACCGAGTAGGATCATCCAGCCAGAGTGCCGACGGGCACACTTACCAGGCGGGTTGCATACAAACCTGTTCAGGCATGGCATTGGGCTGAGTCGGCAATAAATATAATCGGGCAAATGTCAGCCCAAACAGGGCGCCCAAGCCCAGTCGCTTCATCTTAGCTGCGATACCAGGTTTTTCTTCCAATGCGTCGCGAGCCATTTGCAATTCCCGCATTCGCTCGAGCCCAGCGCGGAAACGCGGGTCATCGGTATTCAGTGTCATTGGGAAAACCTGTCGTGAAATCTCGGTCGTGATGTCAAAAACTTGATAGTCAAATTCGGTGACATCCATACCAAAGGCCTCATAGAGCTTTGGTCGAGCATGATCTCTGACATACATGGTCGAATAAACAGCAACCAAAAAGAAACGAATCCAGAGCTTGTTCATGCCTCGCAATAACTTCGGATCCGATCTCATAATGAGGGCGAACGCCTCACCGTGAGAAAACTCGTCATTGCACCATTCCAGAAACCATTTAAAGATCGGATGGAAGCGCTGTTCTGGATGCCGCTCAAGATGCCGGAAGATGGTGATGTAGCGCGCGTAGCCAATTTTTTCGGACAAATAGGTGGCGTAGTAAATAAACTTTGGCTTGAAAAAGGTGTACTCCTTCTCGCGCTTCAACACGCCCAAATCAACCGCCACACCCAGTTTGTTTAACGCTTTATTAATGAAACCCGCATGGCGAGACTCGTCTCTCGCCATATAGCGCATCAATTTAGCGATATCGGGGTTACTCACATTTTTTTCAATTTCTTGGTACAGCACACAACCGGAGTATTCAGCCGTAATCGACGAGACCAAAAAATCCAGAAATTCCTCTTTGAGTGCTGGGTCCGCTTCTAAAATCGCCGGATCGTACTCATAGTTTTGCTTGAAGTGGCCTCGATTCGTATCGAGTTCGAAAGCGCGCATCATCTGATCCCATTCTGCTCGAACCGGCGTGACATCGATGTGCTCCATTGCCGGATAGTCAGTGCAGTAAAATCGAGGTGCTAACGCCCTGCCTTCCAAGGCTTGCTGGGTCGTTAGATTGACCGCAGCGTCATCGTTGATTAACTCACTCATCGTATTTCCCCATCTGTCTTTAACGCCCTCTGCGCCTTAGTTAACAAGTTCCCGCAGCAAAGTGTCTAACTTTTTTACCACATATATGTCAATTTTATTTGACTATTGGCCCGGTAGCAAGCAATCTGCGCGAAAGGAGTCACCGCGTTGCGGCGACCTAACGCGTCACCAGCAGGGGCACCATGTCAAATAATAAGGCCCAAGGAGACTCCCCCACAGATTATAGCGGCTCGCAAGCCCCTGAAAATGCTGTCTTCCATCTGTGCTACGTCAGCACAGAAACCGAGCACTTCACTCAGGAAGATCTCGTTGCGCTGCTGGGCGTCGCACGTACTGCCAATACCGAGCACGACGTGACGGGTTTGCTCCTCTATCGAGAAGGCTCTTTTTACCAACTGCTCGAGGGTAAACAGACAGCGGTAAACCATATTTTTGAAGTGATCAAACAAGATCCTCGACACAAAGATGTGCGCATCTTGTTCAGCGGCGAAACAGAAACCAGAGAATTCTCAGACTGGCGAATGGGGTTTTTGAATCTAGATGGCGTGAACCCGGAAGCGCTTGCGGGCTTTTCAAATTTCCTGACGGTGGACGCGCAACCACAGGAATTTCTCGAAGAATTTGAGCCGTGGAAAACGCCTCGCGCTGATGTTCAGGACGATGCTTTAGCCCGAGACCGGAACTGCGGCCGCCACACGCCCAGCGCGACATTAGCAGTCGCAACCAAACCAATCAGTACCAGAGACGACTGCTCCGCTGATAAGTTCTGCGCCAGCAGTGCGAGCTTAGTGGGATCATTGAGCGCGGCCTCGGCAAGACGCGCCTCTTTGACAATCGGGCTCTGGATACCTAGCAAAGTCCCCTCCAGCATGACCACCGTCGTAATAAACTTAGCCCACGCCCAAGGCGCATTGTGGAACCCCGACACCATCGCCATCGAGAACAAGCCAAAAAGCAGAGACAACACTAACGAGGGGAGCAGCAGTAAGACGGCAATGCGTTCCATCGCCTGGCGGCCCGACGCATAAAGGCTGAGCGCCCCCTCGGGGTCAGGTAACTGCTGATGCAAAACCCACAACACGGCAACCGCGCCCAAAAAAGCGATCGCCGTCATCGAATGACCAAACTTAAGCAATTGCCTCATACTGTTCGCCGCACGTGACTGAAGGCTGGCACCCGCACTCTGTTCAACTGTGTTAAAAACACCTCTTGATCCCTCTGGGCTCAACCGAGCAACTATTCACCACCAGGTCCCTAAACTATGAATCTGTCATACCCCACTTTACAGTACGGCCATGATGAGGAGATCGGTTTACTCAGGCAAACGCTCAGCCAATTTGCTGCGCAAGAGATTGCGCCTCGAGCCGCTGAGATCGATCGAAACAACGAGTTCCCCAATGATTTATGGCCCAAGTTGGGTCAACTGGGGTTACTGGGCATTACGATTCCCGAGGAATACGGGGGCAGCGGCATGGGTTATCTCGCCCACGCCATCGCCATGGAGGAGATTTCTCGCGCCAGCGCTTCCGTCGGGCTTTCCTACGGTGCTCACTCCAATCTCTGTCTCAATCAAATTCGGCTAAATGGCACGGAGGTTCAAAAACAGCAGTACTTACCGGCTTTGTGCAGTGGCGCCCATGTTGGTGCACTGGCGATGTCGGAACCCAGTGCGGGCTCCGATGTCGTGAGTATGCGGCTCCGTGCAGAGCGGCAGGGCGACGAGTTTGTGTTGAACGGTAATAAAATGTGGATCACCAACGGGCCGGACGCGAATGTCTATGTGATCTATGCGAAAACAGACCCTGAGGCAGGCTCTAAGGGTATTACCGCTTTTATCGTTGAACGTGATACACCGGGGTTTTCACGATCACCGAAGCTCGACAAATTGGGGATGCGCGGATCCAATACCTGCGAATTGGTCTTCGAGGACTGCCGAATTCCGGCGACCCAGATCCTGGGTGAGGTCGGCGCTGGCGTCCGTGTGCTGATGTCAGGCCTCGACTACGAGCGCGCCGTGCTAGCGGGGGGACCTGTTGGCATACTTCAGGCCTGCCTTGATGTGGCATTGCCCTACGTACACGAGCGTGAGCAGTTCGGACAATCGATTGGCGAGTTTCAATTGGTCCAAGGGAAATTGGCCGATATGTATGCGCGGTGCTCAGCCAGCAGGGCTTATTTATATGCGGTCTGTGGTGCCCTAGATCGAGGCGAGCAGAGTCGCAAGGATGCTGCCGCAGTGATTCTCTATACTGCCGAGGCGGCGACACAATCTGCTCTTGACGCCATTCAGTTGCTCGGCGGCAACGGTTATATCAACGATTACCCAACCGGACGACTCCTCAGGGATGCCAAGCTTTATGAAATCGGTGCGGGTACGTCAGAGGTGCGTCGTATGCTGATCGGCAGGGAACTCTTTGCAGATACCGCCTAAGCTAAGGCTCTATGGTTGAGGCTCTGTCTTTCTGAGGTTCTGTCTTTCTGAGGCTCTGTCTTTCTGAGGTTCTGTCTTTCTGAGGTTCTGTCTTTCTGAGGTGTTGATGCGATGAGTCAGCACCTCAGTGGTCATGGGTTGGCTCAGACGGCAGCAGTGCCAAAGGCATCCATCGCGTGGCCCAAAGCAGGGACGCCCGGCGGAACGCCCGACTGTCCACTGAGTGCCAAGGACTGCCTGAGCGACGACGCCAGCGCGGTCGTCAGTACCCTCTGCTGATATGGCAGATGTCGCTCCCCACGCCGCAACAACGCCTCCCAACTACCCGACTGAAGGAGCTGTTCCCGGATACCGGTGAGATATTGCAAAAGGGCGTCATGAACAGGCGAGCCCTCTACAACGGATTGATCGAAGACCAGTGACCAGGTCATATCACACCGCAAATCGCAGCTGCCCACATAAATACCGGGCCTGCGATGACCCCACTCGTCCGGAGAAATCAGTGACAGTTTCCATGCGCCCGCCTGAAGATACAGGTAATAGGATTGACCGGGAACGACCCGAAAACCAAAGGCCGCGGACAGCACCAGCGCCGACCAGCAGTAGTCTTGCGCGGCCTCGTCACTCGATTTGGCGCTCAGCTCAAACGGTGTTGCCGAGGACAGGTCCTGTAGCACCAACACTAGGCCTTTGCCTTGATACGTATTTTTGCTGCGTTGCTCCAAGTGCTTCTCGTTCTTTAGTTCCGATGACCAAAGTGTGATGGATTCGCCCACCGGAACCAACCCACGCCAGTGCTCTCAGCGGGTCAAGCTAATTCAGGATGCCGCTCGATGAGCGCCGCACGGAAAGTTTCCGGCATTGGGGCGCTCTTGCGCGTATTGCGATCAACAAAGACGTAGGTAAAGGTCCCTCGTCCTGTCGTTTCATCCGTGCGCAGATTACGCATATTGAAACCAATCACGACGCTTGAATTGCCTATGCGCTCGGACTTGACCTCAACTTCCAGTGTGTCTCCGGCGAGGCTCTCACCCAAAAAGTCCATATTGGCGTTGACGGTGAACGTGAGATAGTCCTGATTGACGACATCTGACACATCCCACCCCAGCTCCGCCCAGTAGTCACCGAGCACTTCGTCCGCGAAAACAAAATAATTACCGAAAAAAGCATGCCCATTGGCATCGGTATCAGCAAAACGGACCTTGATGGTGCCACGATAAGCGTTTGACATAGTGCGGTCTCCCGGAGACGTCGATATTCATCAATTATTCAGAGTGCAGAGTATGCCGAGTCGTGGCATTGAGGTCATCTGCCCGTTAACGAATCGGCCAAACTGTCGCCCACGAAGTGACGATAAAACCCACACGGCGCATTAGCATCTGTCATCTGGCACGCAGAAGCTTTATCATTCCGCGCTTCGCGTTGGAGGCCATCGTTCTGACTGGGCCTCCCCTCTGTCATATTAGGTAAAAAAGGGAACTACAGAATGAACACCACTGGGCTAGTCGCCGCTTTTATTGTCATCGTTTCTGGACTCATTTGGGTGGGCACGCACAGTAACGACGCTGAGTGGACAGGGAATCGCAATCAATGTGTCGATGAATGCTACGACGATTGGAAGGCCACCAACGGTGGTGGTATTGCAGAAGTTGAGCAGGCCAAGCAGGTGGCGCTGGCAGCCGCAACGCCAGCCGCACTGGGCGAAAAATATTACGGACAATGTATTGCCTGCCACGGTGGCCGTGGCGAGGGCGGCATTGGTCCGCAGCTTGCGGGGCAGGCGACCGCAGATATCGTGGCAAAACTGACTGCTTATCGGGCCGGTGAAGAGCGCGGGGCACAGTCTGCCATGATGTATCCGGTCGCCAAGCCAATGGCTGATCAAGATATCAACAATATCGCGGCCTACGTTTCAAACCTTTAAACGACTGCCTATGACACTTTTATCGGGCCCCCGAACTCTGATCCAAGCGCCTTGGACCGTGTCTCACATCCGCCGCAGCGTATTTGCTTTGCTACTGGCGGCAGCGTGTCTGCTGTACAGCCTAACCAGCAGTGCGTGGGAGGCAACGATTGAGCGGGACGCCCTTGGCGTCCCTCATATATACGGCGAGACCAATGCTGACATGGCATTTGGCCTAGCGTATGCCCAAGCGGAGGACGGCTGGGAGATTCTTGAGGAAACACTTCCGTATTATCGCGGACAAGCAGCCAGCTTTTTTGGTCGGGATGCCGCTGCCACTGATTATTTAGTGCAGTGGTTGGATTTCTGGAACACGATTGAGCGAGATTACCAAGATCAGCTCACACCCGAGACCCAACGCTATCTCGATGCCTTCGCAGCGGGTTTTAATGACTTTGCGGCAGCGCACCCTGAGCGGGTAACGCTAGACATCTTGCCGGTGACCCCACAAGACGTGATCGCCGCACACATGTTCCGGCATCTCCTTTTTTATGGTTTTGAGCAACCCATTACCACACTGCGTGCCGATACGCGGCAATTTGAGGTCAGCCAACCACCGCACTTACCCAATACGGCGATCACCCTCGGCTCCAATGCCACCGCCATCGCACCCAGTCGAACACAAGACGGCTCGACGCTGTTAATGATCAATTCGCATCAACCCCTCACCGGCCCAGTCTCTTGGTACGAGGTGCATTTACAAAGTGGCGAGGGGCTCAACGTAATGGGAGGCCTGTTTATCGGCTCACCCGCGCTGGGCGTTGGATTTAACCAGCACCACGGCTGGGGCGTCACGGTCAATCAGCCTGATCTCGTCGATGTCTACGTACTCGAAATGAATCCGCAGGATGACAACCAGTATCGGCTGGACGACGAGTGGCACGAGCTAGAGCACTTTGATATTCCGATCAAAGTGCGGCTTTGGGGCTGGTTTCCCTGGACGGTTCACGAAGACGGATATCGCTCTATCCACGGACCTGTGATGAAAACTGAGCATGGCACCTATGCCGTGCGTTACGCGGGAATGGGCGAAATTCGACAGGTAGAGCAATGGTTAGCGCTGAGCGATGCGACCTCCTTCGAAGAGTGGCAAGCCGCAATGGCACTGCAGTACATCGCCAGTTTTAATTTTGTCTACGCCAATGAAGACGGCGTCATCCATTTTGTCCACAATGCGATGATGCCGGACCGCGCCGAGGGCTGGCAGTGGGATCAATACCTTCCCGGTGATCGCCGCGACCTAATTTGGCAATCCTATTTACCCCCAGCAGCCTTGCCCAGTGTGACGAACCCCTCGTCAGGTTATGTCCACAGTGCCAATCAATCCCCGTTTCATATCAGCTCCGAGGGCAGCAACCCGATCCTCGCCGATTATCCCAAGGAGAGCGGCTGGCCCACACGGATGACCAATCGCGCGGTACGAGGGTTAGAGCTACTCGACGCCAACACGGCGATCACGTTTGACGCTTTTTCGGATATCAAGCACGACAATGCCTACTCACCCCGGTATCGCGGTTATCACTATCTCAGTGCGGTGACCGCGCTCGAACCTGACGGACCGGAACAAACGGAAGCGCTGAGCCTGCTAAGGTCCTGGGATCTCCATACGGACAAAGACAATCGACAGGCCGCGCTTGGCGTCTGTGTCTTGCTGGAAGAATGGTCGATCGAGCGTTCAAAAGAACCCCTCCCCCCCGCCAGAGACACGCTGGCTAAGTGTATGGCATCGGTCACGGACATATCAGGGCGCCTCGATCCAAAGTGGGGCGAGATACAACGACATGGACGAGACGGACGCACTTGGGCTGCGTCAGGTGGCCCTGACACCCTGCGCGCCATGTACGCGGAGCAGCTGAGCGATGATGATGACTATCTCACCGTCGTGGCCGGCGATGGGCTTTACTATCTCATTGAGTGGACCGCCGACGGCGAACAAATTATTCGTGGCACACACCAATACGGTAGCCAAATGACAGATCCCTCCTCCGAGCACTACCTTGACCAGGCCGAAGCCTTCGCCAATGAAACGTTGCACGCGCCAGGATTCAGGGTAGCAAACCGCATCACCCCAACTCGCCGTTATACTGTCTCTTCGTCGGAGTCCCACTAACCCGTGTGGTGACCTATAAACCCGGAGTCTAGCGCTTTGCCCAAAACCGAAGGACTGCTTTATGAATGGTGCTGAATCCCTGATCAATGCCCTCGCGGAGCATGGTGTGGACGCCTGCTTTGCCAACCCGGGGACATCCGAGATGCAGTTAGTCGCGGCCCTTGATAAGCAGCCGCAGATTCGGGCCGTGCTCTGTTTGTTTGAAGGTGTGGTCACGGGAGCGGCAGATGGCTACGGACGCATGGCTGACAAACCCGCGCTCACCCTGCTGCACCTGGGCCCAGGCTTTGCCAATGGCATTGCCAATCTGCACAACGCGCAGCGAGCGCATTCCCCCATTCTCAATATGGTCGGTGACCACGCAACCGATCACCTGCAACACGATGCGCCATTGACGAGCGACATTCGCGGTATGGCCACACCCGTATCACAGTCTTTTACCGTCTCGCCCAATGCGGAGGGTTTAGCACAAACAGGCCTTCAAGCGCTGTCCGACAGTCAAGCTTACCCGGGCTCCATCAGCACTTTCGTGGTGCCCGCCGACCACGCCTGGACTGATATTGCGCCGCCCGCCACGCAGCTCCCCAGCGTGCCGACTGCTCGGGCCAGTGACGACACCATTGCTGCGGTGGCACAGCAGCTGCGTGACGCACGCAACAGCGGCTTATTTTTAGGCGGTCGCGCATTGAGAGCAGATGCGCTCTACCAAGCCGGCCGTATTGCCGCAGCCACCGGCTGCCGGTTGGTCACTGAAACCTTTTTTGCCCGACAGGCACGCGGTATCGGCCGCGTGATCACAGAACGACTGGCCTACTTTGGCGAAATGGCCGTCGAGCAACTCGCCGACCTCGACACCCTCGTGCTCGTCGGCGCCAAGGCGCCGGTTTCTTTCTTTGCTTATCCGGACAAGCCAAGCGTGTTATGGCCCGCCACTGCCTCCCTCGCCACCCTAGTCGATGTGCGAATCGACGCACTCGACGCGCTCACACGCCTGGCAGACCTGCTTGATGCGCCGGCCCAACCCGTCACAGCGAGCGCCCAAGCGGCACAACCCCTTAATCACGGCAAAATTGATTCGACCGAGCTCGGCAAAGTGGTTGCCAATCGGTTACCCGAGCACGCCATTGTCTGCGACGAGGGCGCGACCAACAGCCTCGCCACCTTTTTACTCACCGCTAACGCACCGGCCCACGATTGGCTCACATTGACGGGTGGCGCAATTGGGCAGGGTTTACCGCTCGCGGTAGGCGCAGCAATCGCCTGCCCCGACCGACCCGTCATCGCGCTGGAGGCAGATGGCTCAGGGATGTATACCGTTCAAGCACTGTGGACGATGGTGAGAGAGCAATTGGATATCACCGTGCTACTGTTGAATAATCGCTCTTACGCCATTCTTAATATTGAGCTAGCACGGGTGGGTGTTGAAGCGCCAGGACCGATCGCTTTATCCCTGCTTGATCTGAGTAACCCCGATCTCAACTGGGCCGACATTGCGCGCGGTATGGGCCTACAGGCCTCAACCGTCGAGACGGTGGAGGCGCTCGACCAATCATTCGCAGAGGCCATGGCTCACAAAGGCCCCTCATTGATTGAGGTCATGCTGTAGCGATTGCCCCAACGGGCAGATAACCCCACCCGTCGCGACGCTGATGAATGAGCGATTCTTCAACCCGAAACGGTTCAGCTAAAAGCCTCGCCTGCGGCAATCTTCTGAGCGACGATCTCGGGCGCCTCGAATCGGTCGCCATATTGGGCCGCCAGTTCCTCGCATCGAGCGCTGAATTGCTCCAGTCCATAAGTGTTCACGAACTGAATTAGGCCACCGGTCCAAGCTGGCGCGCCGATGCCCATAATCGAGCCAATATTGCCATCAGCGACGCTGCGCAGTACGCCAGTCTCTAGGCACTTTAGGGCCTCGATAACCTGCCGAAACAGCAGTCGGTCCTTAATATCATCCTCTATCACCGCGGCATCGGCGTTGTAGTAGAGATCCATCAAGCCAGGCCAAATCGTTTTACTACCGTCTTCTGCGTATTCATAAAATCCGCCGCCGTGATGGCGACCGCCACGACTGTGGTCGCCCACCATCGTATCGATAACATCGCGGGTGATCGTGCCATCACCCCAGTTATCCAGCACGCCCATCTCGGACCAGGTGGCCCAAGCCTTTCGAGACAGCTCCAGACTCACTTCGTCGTAAACCGCAAGTGGCCCAACAGGCATACCGATCGCTTTACCCAGATTATCGATCTGTATTGGGTGAATACCTTCAGTCAACAGGCGCACCCCTTCATCGAGATAAGTACCGAAAGTACGTGAGGTAAAGAAGCCCAACGAATCATTGACGACGATCGG
The DNA here is from genome assembly GCA_943789425.1 of uncultured Luminiphilus sp. Classification (GTDB taxonomy): domain Bacteria; phylum Pseudomonadota; class Gammaproteobacteria; order Pseudomonadales; family Halieaceae; genus Luminiphilus. Next base: position 35,182 of record CALSUB010000010.1, on the reverse strand, counting down.
CGTCTTGCGAATCTGCTTGGTGTAATCAAATGCTTTAGCGAGCGCCAGATCACTGGTGTGCTCACCCATGATGATCTCGACCAATGGCATTTTGTCGACCGGCGAGAAGAAATGGATGCCGATGAAATGCTCCGCATTGGCACTGGCTTCAGCTAATTGGCTAATGGGTAACGTTGAGGTATTGGATCCCCACACGCCGCCTTCGGCCAAACAGGGCTCGAGCTCCTTGGTAATCTCGTGCTTGAGCGCCATATTTTCAAACACCGCCTCGATAATCAGATCACAACCCTGCAGATCATTCTTATCTGCCGTGGGTATAATCAACGCTAATATCTGGCTGGCCTTTTCTTCGGACAGTCGGCCACGACTAACCCGTTTTTGCAATAATCCCTCGGTGTAGGCCTTTCCCTTGTCGGCCGCCTCTTGGGAGACATCTTTAAGCACGACCTCGATACCCGCCATTGCAGAAACATAAGCGATGCCCTGACCCATCATGCCAGCGCCGAGCACACCCACCTTTTTCGTCGTTTGAGGCTCAATATCTTTTGGACGAGAGGCCCCCCCGTTGATCTGATTGAGGTTAAAGAAGAACGTGTTGATCATGTTCTTCGCCACAGGTGTCAGTGCCAACTCGGTTAAACCCCGGCTCTCAATCCGCATCGCGGTCTCAAAGTCGACCCGCATAGCAGACACGGCCACATCCAAAATTTTGACCGGCGCGGGCAATAGTCCCCGGGTTTTCTGGGCAATCATGGCGGAAGCAACCGGGAGCATAGGGGCCACTGCAGGGTGATTGGCGTTGCCACCGGGGATCTTATAGCCCTTGGTGTCCCAAGGCTGAGTGCAGGCCGCCTCGTCGTCATGATGCTCAGCAATCCATGCCTTAGCACGCGGAACCAGATCGTCAATGCCCTCGACAACCTCGTGAATGAAGCCGGCTTCCTTGGCCTTGGCAGGCACTATGCGCTTACCCTCAATGAGGTATTCGTTGGCCGCCATCAATCCCATTAAATAAATAGTCTTCACCACGCCGCCACCGCCAGGCAATAGTCCCAGCGTGACCTCGGGAAATCCTAGCTGTACCGCTTTATTGTCCCAAGCAATGCGATAGTGACAAGAGAGTGCCAGCTCAAATCCACCCCCTAATGCGGCACCATTAATCGCCGCCACAACTGGCTTGCCCAGTTTCTCCAAGCGACGCAAGTCAGCCTTGATCGCCTGCGCCTCATTGAAAAAGGTTTCTGCTGTCTCCGGTGTCACCTGATTGAGCGAGTTAAGATCACCGCCGGCAAAAAAGGTCTTTTTAGCCGATGTCAGTACCACACCCGTTAACTCTGATTCCGACTCTAATTTCTCGACTGTTTCTCTCAGCAATGGCAAGAACGCAGACGACATCGAGTTCACGGGCCCTTCCATATCCATCGTGACCGTCACAACGCCATTGGCGTCTTTTTCGTAGTTAAATCCACTCATGTTGCTTTCAATCCCTCTGACTGCGCCGTTTTAGACTCGTTCAATAATTGTAGAAATACCCATGCCACCACCCACACAGAGTGACAACATGGCGCGCTTCGCGTCACGCCGCTCGAGCTCATCGAGTACGGTACTCACCAAGCAGCCACCGGTTGCCCCCAAGGGATGTCCCATTGCAATAGAGCCGCCGTTCACATTGGTGGTTTCTATATTGAGGTCGAGATCTTTCATGTAACGCAGCACCACCGATGCAAAGGCCTCGTTAATCTCCCACAGATCAATGTCTGCGGCCGTCATCCCCGCCTTATCCAAGCATTTTTTGGCGGCCGGGCCAGGTCCGGTCAGCATGATGATGGGGTCAGTAGACAGTACTGCAGTTGCCACAATACGACCTCGTGGCTTCAATCCCAGATCATTGCCGGCCTTTTCGCTACCGACCATCACCGCGCTAGCGCCGTCGACAATACCGGATGAATTACCGGGGGTATGGACGTGGTTAATTTTGTCCAACATGTTGTATTTGGCCAAGATAACGTCGTCGAAACCCATACTGCCTGGCACTTCAAAAGACGGCTTCAGACCGGCCAAGCCCTCGACCGTGGTATTCGGCTTGATAAAGTCGTCGCGCTCAAGAATGGTCACGCCACTGCTGTCTTTTACTGGAACGACGGAACCGTCGAACCAGCCATTATCCCGCGCATGCGCTGCACGCTGTTGCGACAGGACTGCGTACTCGTCGACGTCCTCGCGGGACCATCCTGCAAGTGTGGCAATGGTATCGGCGCCAATCCCCTGGGGTACAAAGCTTGATTTAACAGCAAATTCTGGATCACTCGCCATGGCGCCACCGTTGGACCCCATGGGAACGCGAGACATCGATTCGACGCCGCCTGCGACCACCAAATCTTCCCATCCCGACGCAACTTTTTGTGCCGCGATATTCACTGCCTCCAAGCCGGAAGCGCAGAAGCGATCCAGTTGAACACCGGGAACCGATTCATCCCACTGGGCATTCTGCACGACCATCTTGGCCACATCCGAACCTTGCTCACCAATGGGCGACACACAGCCCATCACCACATCGTCAACGTAGCTGGTATCTAAGTCATGACGCTGCTGCAGCTCAACCAACAAACCGGCCGCTAAATCAATCGGCTTCACCTCATGGAGTGTGCCAGTGGATTTTCCTTTGCTGCGAGGAGTGCGAACGGCGTCGTAGATATAGACCGGATGGGGCATGGCGAGTTACCTGTGATCGTTATTTGAAAAAAAAGGGTGCACATGATGCGGTATAGACCGCTGTTATGCCAATACTTTCACGCCCATGTGATGCTGTGGACAAGCGGTAAATGGGTTTATTGCTGCCCTGTATGGATCTATGTCCCCTACAATGGCGGAATGACGCAGCGCGCTCTTTCGCGATCAAGACGCGAGGCCGCTTTCGATGAGCTGTCGCAAGGTCAGCCCCCCGTGATTTCAATCGCAGTGAGATGGACAAGCAGCATGAATTCAACAGACCAAAGTATTCTCAGTTGCTTGCTTGAGGCACTTCAATCACTGCAAAAACCTTGGTTGATCACGATTACTAAAACCATCGGATCTTCGCCCCGGCCCGTGGGATCACTGGTCGCCTTTAAACCCGATGGCTCGCAAACAGGCAGCGTATCCGGCGGCTGTGTCGAAGAAGACCTTATTGCTCGCCTCCTGGCCGGCGAATTCGATGGCCCTCATGTTCATGTCATCGAGTATGGCGTCTCCGCAGAAGACAACGAAAAATGGGGTTTGCCCTGTGGTGGTCGCCTGGAACTCGCTGTGCAACAGCTCGATGAAAAAGACGTCGACTGGATTGAACAGGCACTCGGTGCAGTGATATCCCGGCAAGTCATGGCGAGAGCCGTAGACCTCTTAACGGGGGAAACGCAGCTTGAACTCAGCGCCCAGTTTACGGCGTTGCAACAAGATGAAACGAAATTGCACCACTGCTTTGGACCCCGCCACCGCTTATTGCTGGTGGGGGCGGGACAGCTCGCCGCCAGCCTGAGCACCCTGGCCCTAGCGATGGATTACGAAGTCTTACTGGGGGATTCTCGCGAGTGGGCGCTAAATCAATGGCAGGGTCCTAGCGTACAAAAAGTATTGGGGTTACCCGACGACGTCGTCCGACAACATGGAGACGATGAGCAATGTGCCATCATTACCCTCAGTCATGATCCTCGAGTCGACGACATGGCGTTGATGGAAGCACTTGAGACGAGTGCTTGGTACGTTGGTGCATTGGGGTCGGTCCGCACCACTGCGACAAGGCTGGACCGATTGCGCAAGCTGGGGCTGAGTGAGGCCGCCTTAAACCGGCTCCACGCACCCGTCGGTTTGGCGATCGGCTCTAAAACCGCCATGGAAATCGCCATCGCAATTATGGCCCAGTTGACTCAGTTGCGCCGCGCACCCGTCTCGACAGAGCATAAAACCAGTTCAGGAGCTGGCTCATAAATGATGGATAGGATTGTGTTTGAAGCGCTTGCGATTTTGCAAAACGATTGGGTGATTTACGCGGTCCCCGTGTTCTTGGCAGCGCTCGCGCTTGAATGGCGTATTGCCTGGCGTAGAGCGCTGCCGCTCTATCACCGTCGTGACTTCTTTGCTTCTATGGGCGTGATGGGTATCACGGTTGTCATTGATGTCTTACCCAAACTCATGGGCGTGATACTCATGTTTATCTGCTGGGAAGCCTCCCCCTTTAAAGACGTGATAAGCCATGCGCCGCAATGGTGGCTATTGCTCTTTTTTCTTGATGATTTGACCTACTATGGTTTTCATCGCGCCAACCACGAGGTCCGCTTTTTGTGGGCGGGTCACGTGCCACACCATAATTCGCAGTTTTATAACTACGGTACGGCGTTGCGGCAGGGTGTGGGCGAACGCTGCCTTAAGTATCTATTTTGGTGTCCACTGGCGCTGCTGGGTTTTGACCCCGTGATGATCGTGACCATGATGAGTGTCAGTCTGATCTATCAATTTTGGCTGCACACCGAAACCATCGACCGTATGCCCCGGTGGTTCGAGTGGTTGTTTAATACCCCGTCACATCACCGTGTTCACCATGGGTCGAATGTGCGGTATTTAGATCGTAATCACGCAGGTGTCCTCATTATCTGGGACCGTCTCTTTGGTACCTTCAGCGAAGAAGTCAAGGAGGAACCGGTTCGATATGGCCTGACCAACAACATTGATACCTATCGACCAACGTCCATCGCCTTTGGCGAATATGCGACGATAATAAAGGATCTGAAACGAACTCAGCGGTGGCAAGATGGACTGCGGTACCTGCTGTTAGCGCCAGGCTGGGACCATGAGGGAGAAGACAAACGCTCCGACACCCTGAGAAGAGCGCATTCCTGAAAACCATGCGCTCTATTGCGGGATGGATCGTGTATCGCTCAAACCACCGGCAATGATACGCCTTCGCAACACGCCTTCGAAACAAGCCCACACATCATGTCAGAGCGCGTCACGTCAGTGCACCGCTTCTCTAAGCATCGCGAACCAAAGCATCGCGAACCAAAGCACCGCAAGCCAAGCACTGCATCAATTGCAGCCATCCGCTTCAGAAGCGCCCTTTCCCGGTCTCTGTTTGGAACGTCTTAGCGGCTATTGTGATCGGTGCACCTGTGTTCTCAGGCCTTAACCAGAATCACTCGTTTGCACGCCAACTGCCGTGAAAACCAAATGGTATGCGGTGGTCCAATCTGGCGGTGGCGATCGGTCCTTGTGACACCGCGGTAGCGTCCAAGATGACGAGTGAAGACGCTTGACTGGTGGCCTCGTAGACGGTTGCCAGTAACCATCCATCTCCCTCATCAGCAATCGCGTGGCGCGGCACAAAAACCGGTTCTGAAACACCATTGCCCAGACCTGCATCCCACACTTGGGTTGCACCACTCTCCAGATTCAAATGGGTCACCTCGTGGAATAATCCGCCATCGCCGCGCTGTCGCTGTGACGCGGTAGCCAGAAAAGCCTGTGTATGCTGCTTCATCGCGTAGCGATCATCAATGCGAGGAAACTCGCAAGCCAGATCGAGTAATGGCGTACGTTCGACAGCGCCCGTTGCTAAATCAAGTTGCCAACGCGTCAGTGTGCCCTGAGCCTCAGTAAACCCCGGTAAATTGCCATCAGTGTCGGGAAAGTTAGGCGCAACCGAAAAGTCGATGGCGTCAAAGGTGATCTGCTCGCCCTCGTTCCATGCGTTTAAGTAATGGAATACAAAGCAGACGGGCGCCTCAATCCATCGGATCTCACTGGTGGGAGCGCCCCTTTTCAACACGCCAATCACCGCACCGGCCTGAGGTTCAAAGGCAAACGGAGAGCCCAATTTCTCCATCCTCTTAAAATCAAACGTCAGCGGAAAGAGCGGAAACAGCACATAGTCTCTCGTGACCGCAAAATCATGCACCATGGCGGCAAAGGGAGCCGTAAAGATGTCGGAGCGTGTGACAACGCCTTGCTGGTCGACCACGTGATAACTCATGCCGGCACTACCCAGGGCGTCAGACATGTAACCAAAACCATGTAACTCACCCGTGATCGGATCAATTTTTGGATGCGCCGTCATCGGCCCTGACAGCCCATTGGCATAGTGGCCATACCCCTCCGAGTCGAGGGTTTTCGGAGACAAAGTAAAGGGGTGACTCCCCTCCTCTAGCGCCAATAGCTGATCGGCATGCCAGATAATATGGGTATTCGCCAAGCCGTTGCGTCGGTCCGATTGCAACTGTCCGGTTTCGGGGTCAATCTCAATACTCATTGGCAGGCTCGTTCCCACCGCCAACTCTGCCTCAAATTTGGGTGTCCGCACCCAGCGATTGACGTAATCAATTTTTCCTTCGTGCAGGTGGAAAGCGTGCACCATGCCGGTGCCAAAAAACCAGTGGTAGCCTTGATCCGGCACAAACTTAGGGTTGGGGCCAATGCGGTAGAGCGACCCTGAAAGGCCTTCTGGCACTTTGCCCTCTATGACCAAGTCCTGACAGACCGCTTCAAAATTGATCGGCGCATAATTGCCGCGAAGCTGCGGATGTTTGGGTAAGGGGCTCGCCATCAGTGCTAGCTCGTCGTCTGAGTAAGTGCCGAAAGTGTAACGCGAACATGCCTTCATTACCGGTGCCGCGGCCCGGTGCTATTTTTAAAAGGGCATCAACACTTCCTTCGAAGGGCCCTGCGGACTATTATTTTGAAACCGTAGAACAAAGGGGCAAGACTTCCCATGACCAGCGACACACAGCCTGCAGTCAACCTGTTTGACGTTGAGACACAACAGTGCCCTTACGATGCTTATGAAACGCTGAGGAACGAGGCGCCGGTATACCAATGCCCCGTCACCAAGATGTTTGTGATCACACGCTTTGAGGATGTGCGCACCGTGCTCACAGATACCGAACGGTTTACCAGCGAAACCGCTTACCTCACTGACGCAACCGAGCCCAGCCCGAGAGCAAAACAGGTGTGGAGCACGTTCGAGCAGGAGGGTTGGGTCCCTGCAAAAACGCTGAATGGACGTGACGACCCCGACCACAAGGCATTGCGGGCTGTCTTTAACGACGCTTTTCGACCCAAAAAAATTGAAGCCCTCGATGAGGAGGTTCGAGATTTAGCCTACCGACTCATCGACGACTTCATTGAGGACGGTCATTGCGACTGGGTCAGACAATTTGCCGTTCCACTGCCGCTCCTCATCATCGGTCGTCAAATGGGGGCGAACCCGGATGATATTTGGCGAATCAAAGAGTGGACCGAGGCGTTCTTCCACCGCATCAGCTTGATGCAGTCAGAGGAAGAGGAGTTGATATCGGTACGCAAAGAAATCGAAGCGCAACATTACTTTCAGCCGGTTTTCGATAAGCTCAGAGAAAACCCCAACGACTCCTTGCTGAGTACTTTAGTCAACACGGTCATCGAGGGCTGGGGACGGCCACTCAGTGACAATGAGCTGCATGCTGAAATGATGGCGGATACCTTTGTCGGGGGGTCTGAAACCACGACCAACGCGATTTCTGCAGGCGTGAAGTTACTGATTGAGAATCCGCTGGTCTGGGCGCAACTCAAAAATGACCCCGATCGTTACCTCAAGGTCTTCATCGAGGAGGTTTTGCGATTGGAGTCGCCTGTGCAGAGCTTGATGCGAGCCACTGCCACAGACGTGGAATTAAGCGGCGTGCGCATCCCTGCGGGCAGTCTCATTAATGTGCGCTTTGGGGCAGCGAATCGAGATGAACGGCGTTTCGACAACCCGGAGCAGCTCGATCTAGAGCGCAGACAGCCTGGTGGTCATATGGCATTTGGTTCTGGCAAGCATCATTGTTTGGGTGCACCGCTGGCTCGTCGCGAGCTCCATTGGTCTTTTACGGCATTAATCGATCGTATTGATAGCTTGTCTTTTGCGACAGCAGAAACCGATATTACGTACCACCCCCACTATTTATTACGTGCCATGACGTCGCTTCCCATTACATTCACTGCGAAAAAGCGGTGATGGGTAAACGAAGGCGAGGCATGCTGACTGCCTTTCGACCGAGATGGGCCGGAACGAGATTATCTGCATTCATTGCGGGGGGTAAATAGCCTCAGCGCCGCGCAACGAGAGACGCAACTGCGACTCGGAGAGCAGAGACCAACGCCGACACTTAGGGCACTAGCACTGGCAGTGACGTCTCTCGCGCAGGAACAGGGTTTTTGCCGATTCAAGAAAAATCGAGTGCGTAGCTAGCGTCTTGGCTTTATCCCAGCAAGGTAAAGTGTTCAAACCAACCCGCCAATTTTGCTTTATATCTGTCACGGCGCCCTGGCGCTTGCGAAAAATGAACCCGAAAAAATATATAAAAAATAGCTACCTAGGCGTATGCTCCGCGGCCTCAATAGTGGGGAGTTTAAAGCGCCCCAAACACAGGTAATTCAATGTCATCGGTCGACTTCGCATCTCTGGGTATTGCTGCCCCGGTCCTCAAAGCGGTAAAGCAACTCGGTTACGAGCAGCCCTCGCCCGTTCAAGCGGCGAGCATTCCCATTCTGCTAGCAGGTAAAAATCTACTGGGTACTGCCCAGACCGGTACTGGTAAAACTGCTGCCTTCGCACTGCCTTTTTTGAGCCAGCTGGACGAGAAACAAACCGCACCGCAGGTATTGGTGTTAACCCCGACCCGCGAATTGGCGATTCAGGTGGCTGAAGCCTTTCAAAGTTATGCAAAACACATCAAAGGCTTCCACGTTCTGCCGATCTACGGTGGTGCCGATATCGGCGGACAGCTCCGCGGGCTTAAGCGCGGTGCTCAAGTTGTGGTGGGCACCCCCGGGCGGATGCTTGACCATTTGCGTCGTCGGAGTCTGGACCTCAGCCAGATCAAGGGTTTGATCTTGGATGAAGCGGACGAAATGTTGCGAATGGGCTTTATCGATGATGTAGAAACGATTCTCGCCAAGACCCCGCCTGAGTGTCAGCGTGCCCTGTTCTCTGCGACGATGCCACCAGCGATTAAACGAGTTGCCGACAAGTATCTGGGCGATGCCGAATTAGTCAGTATCGAAAACAAGACGACGACGGTTGAGCGTATCGCTCAGGCGCATCTGATGGTTAAGGGCCACCAGAAGATGGATGCCCTGACACGCATCCTCGAAGTTGAGCAGTTTGATGGCATGATTATCTTTGTCCGCACTAAATCCTCAACACTGGAGATTGCTGAAAAACTGGAGGCCCGTGGATTTTCCTCGGCGGCACTCAACGGTGATCTGACCCAAGCTGTGCGTGAACGCGCCATCAATCGTTTAAAGAAAGGCCAGCTCGACATTGTGGTGGCCACCGACGTCGCCGCGCGTGGCCTGGATGTTGAGCGGATCAGTCACGTGATTAACTATGATGTTCCCCACGACAATGAGTCCTATGTTCACCGTATTGGTCGAACTGGGCGCGCGGGTCGCGAGGGTAAAGCCATCATGCTGGTTACTCAAAAAGAAACCCGCCTATTGCGCTCAATTGAGAAATCTACACGCCAGCCTATCAGTGCCTTTAATTTGCCCAGCAATGAAGAGGTCAGTGGGCAACGCGTTGAGCTGTTTAAACAGCAGCTGGTAGGTATGTCTCAGTCCACCAAACTGGATAAGTTTCACTCACTGGTTAAAGAGGTTGCCGCTGAGCACGATATCGACATGGCGCTGCTTGCGGCGGCGCTGGCGTTTGAGGTGCAGAAAGAGCGTCCGTTATTCCCTAAGCTGGTGGTTATCGATACGCCCAGAGCCTCCGACAACGACCGCGCTAACAGTCGCAAGGCCCGTCAGCGCAATGAACGTCCAGACCGAAACGACCGCAACGAACGTGCTGACCGAACCGAACGAAATGAGCGTCAGCGTTCTGAGCGCGCTCCAAAAGCCTCTCAAAGCAAGAAGCCGATAACTGATCATGAAGGCAATAACGTCGAGATGGTCACCTATCGTATTGAAGTCGGCCGGAACGACGATGTCTCACCAAAAAATATTGTCGGCGCGATCGCCAATGAAGCGGACATTGACGCGCAGTTTATTGGTCATATCACATTACATGATGACCACAGCACCGTTGATCTGCCGGAGGGCATGCCGAAAGAGTTGTTTGATCATCTCTACAAGGTAAGGGTTTGTCAAAAGCCACTGAAATTGAGTATTCATAATAGCTCCGCCGGTGAGCAGCGCCGTACCAAGCCGGCCGGTAAAGGCAAGAAAAATAAGCCCGCCGCAAAAAGTAAGCCAAAAGCGCACCGCGGCGCTGACTCAAAACCAAAAAAGCCACGCAAACGCCCAACTGCTGATCGCAAATAAACAGATGAAACGACTGACGACGCGGTATCCGCGCGTTGTATTGTCAGGATGCTGACCTTGCGGAATAGCAATCGGAGCCACAGGTTTAGGGCGGCGGGACACTATCGGGAGTTTGGGGATAATGGGTTCGCAGAGTGATGCGGTGCAGTGACCCGAGTTCCGCTGCCAGAATCCAATGGTTTGGAGACTACAATGCTCGGGTTTTCGATTGATGCATAATAATGGTCGGCGCTAACTGAGCACGCGGATTATGGCTATTCTTGATTCATTTCGCCTGGACGGCCAGGTAGCGGTGGTAACTGGCGGTGGCAAGGGTATTGGTCGCGGAATAGCGCTGTGCCTGGCCGAGGCCGGCGCCGATGTCGCCGTCGCCTCGCGCAACCTGGCTGATCTCAAAGCTGTTGTGCGTGAAATTGAGCAACGCGGCCGCAAGGGCCTCGCTGTGCCAACCGATGTGACTGCTTCAGGGCAGCTAGATGCATTGGGTGAACAGGTTGTCGGCATTCTCGGCACCCCAACTATCTGGATCAACAACGCCGGTGGTCTGCCTGATGCCACACCACGTTACCTTACCCGCACCCCCGAAGACCGCTGGAACGCCCAGATTGACCTGAACCTGAAATCCGTCTGGGCGGGTTCAACAGCTGCCGCAAAGCTGATGGATGAGGCGGGCGGCGTCATCATCAATATATCTTCGAGAACCGCCTTCGGACCCCAGAGAAAAAATGGCCCTTATGCCGCGGCTAAAGCCGCTACCAACAGCCTTACCGAAACGCTTTCGGTGGAGCTGGCACCCAAGATTCGAGTCAACGCAGTGGCGCCAGGCCCTGTGCCTACCCAGAACTTCCAGGAGTCTACCGGCATAAGCGAAGAGCAGGTGCCCGCAATGGAGAAGAGTTTGGGCATTCCCCTGCAGCGCTTTGGCAAAGTGGAGGACATCGGTGCCGCTGTGGTCTTTATCGCATCGCCGGCCGCTAGCTGGATTACCGGCCAGTGCCTCTATATAACAGGTGGTATGTAACGCTAGGGTATTGATGAGCGCTCGATCAGCAAAGACGCTAGCAAACTCTCAGCCCACTACGCTCTCGACACCCACCATTTTGGTATTAGAACTGGAAACAGTGCCTCGGTGTTGCGCAGGGTATCGGAAGCATCATCAGGCAGTGGCGGGTTTTCGGTTGCCGGCAAGGCGTTGGCACCTTGAACCGGATCAAGGTACTCCAACTCAACATTGGCCAGCACTCCCTCAAAGTCATGGCCCTCATGATAATCCGAGGCCTGATGAAGGTAGAACGCCCACTTGTCTTCAAACGAAAGCAGGCAGTAATAATGGAGAGGCTTTTGGCCCTTAAAGTACTCATAGCGCAATACGCGCGCTTCTTTTTCAAAGGTCTCGCGGACCATGTCAGACATGATCGCCTCCCATTGGCTTTCCATGCCGGGTTTGATTTCGAGGTGCGCGAGGATCGTGGCCATATCTGTGTGCTCCCGTTCAGGCTGGCGATTTGACAATATGTAGGTTCAATTCCAAGGTCCCCAACATAATGCCAGGTTGATGCAAAAAGGCGTTTTCGGTGCCGTACCGAATACTATCGCAGCGCTCGAGAAGGCGGGTCCACGCTATTTGTTGCTCCAGCCGTGAAATACCGGCACCCGGACACACTCGCGGTCCTGCCGAAAAAGACAGATGCCGGCTGGCTGCCTTGCGGTCCAACCTGAGATCCAGCGGGCAATCAAATTCGGCGGCGTCGATATTCGCTGCCGCCCACCTAAGGTGGAGCACTGACCCCCTTGGTACCTCGACATCACCAAACATTTCATCCTGACTGGTGAGCCGGGTAGAGAGCCCCTGCGTGGGCGCTCTCAGTCTTAACGACTCCTCGATAAAGACACGAAGTAGAGCGGGATCATCCTTCAAAGCCACAAAGCGCTCTGGTCGATCACACATCAATTGGGCCTGCTGTTCCAGTGCGTACTGCGTGGTCTCTAATCCGCCCAGCACCATTGCATAGACGATGCCGTTAATTTCGAGGTCGGTGAGTTTTCGGTCCAGTGCGCTGTAAGTGACCTGAGTCATAAAACTGATCATGTCATTGCCGGGCTTCACGCGCTTTGCCTTGACGACGTCCTGAACGTACTCCTTAAACCCTTCGAGCTTTTCAAACTGAGCGTCGAGTTGTTCGTCGGTGAGGCGATTAAAGTGGCCTTCCCCATAAACAAACGGCATGACTTGGGCTTCACCCCAAGCCGCCAGCTGGGGAATATCTGCTTCCGGAAAGCCCAGCACCTCGGCCATCACTTGCTGCGGCAGCGGTCGGGCGAAGGCCTGCACGAAGTCAATGTCGCCCTCACTCGGAAGCTGATCAATCAACGCATCCACACGCCGGGTAATCATGTCGCGATGACGCTCTGCACCCGGACCAACCCAAGGATCGGTGAGTTCCTTTCGGTGTGCCCGCCACATCTCAACCGTGGGCCTCAGAGTGAGCATGGAAACCATCATCATATTGATGTAATCCATTTGCTCAGGCGGCGTGTCGGAGGCCGCCAATTGCTCGAGCATCAGCGAGGTAATTGGCGTGAAACGCAGCGGATCCTTAACTACCCGATTAATGTCGTCGTAGCGGCTAAGAATAAAGGCGTCAGTTTGGGGAGTGAGGCCCTCTCCTGCCAACCGGTGCACCGGCGCTTCACGATGTAATATGGAGTAAGCGTCGTACCAGTGTTCCTGCGCACCGGCAGAAAACAAATCGACATCGATAAGCTCATGCGGGCACGAGACGGTGTTTGAGTGACTCTCTGGCAGTGTCATGGGCCGCCCTCCACAGATCAAAACGACTAATCCACTGTATCCAACCGGAAATAGCGCCAAGGTGCAACACGAGCTCCTGTTTAGATCCGAGCCGATATCAACCGGTTTTTGCTAATGCGGCTCAGAGGAATGATGCCCTCATGACAACCACTGGAGGGTTGCACGGATTCAATGATGACCGCCCGGATACATTAGTGGCGGAATCGACTGAGCGTGCTCACGTGGTTTGACCTCCCAGCGCATGATGGGCCAGCGAATCGCCCGTCTCTATATGATGGAACCAATCAAAATGGCTGACTGATGCTCCGCAATCAACATTGTTAGCGGAACGTGAATAGAGTAAATCGTGAGCTGACACGGTACGCGTTTCAGTACTAACCCGAACTAGCCCAGACTCATTTGGCATAGAGCAATGTAAATGCGCACCCGAGAAAGCCATGATGTCACCCGGATGTATGACGATGGGCTCTGCCTCAGTGGGTGACGGCGGAGCCAGGCACTGTGGCAGCATGGGGTACCTTGTGCTCTTGTCACCCTTGAGGCGCTGAATCAGTTCCCGATAGCTCCACTCAGCACTGACGTTTGGCACCGGCACATTCCACAGCGCTGGAAAAATCCCAATCGTTCGGTCGGCTGTCACGGGCCAAACAGGTGCCCACCAATTGATTTGTGCATGAATATTGGATCCCCATGTATCTCGATGCGCTGGCAAGTCGCGCATATACCGAGTTTTTGAAGCGTCGTCTGATGGTTGAAAACGCAGCTTAAAGTGATCATAGAACACAGCAGAAACATCGACACCCGCCTCGAGCAATACCTTCTTATAGAGCCTTGCAACGTCGTCATGTTCCCTAACAATTTGTCTAGCAGAGCTAGCACGGTGCCGAAACTCTTCGGACTTTAGTATCGATTCCGCCAAACAAGGATCACTCAGGCCAACTTCTCGTTGCGTGATTTCACGGAGACAATCTACCAGCTCATGCATCGCTGGCACTGAGCGGTAAACTAATACAGCACCAGAAAAAATGGCATTTGCACGGTCGCTATCATTCTCTGCGGAGGTGCGATAACGCAAATCGAGTCTTTCAGGCACCCGCTAAACCTCCATAACTTAATGTCAGCAGAACAATGTCAACTGATACGTTCAGTAGCAAACCCGTCTTATTCAGCAACGTCACGCATTGGGTTTAGCGCCACCACTTGCCAATTGAATCTCCTTGATTGTTTATCAATGCAGATTTTTCTGAAGTCTCAGGAACGGCAGCCTATTAAGCGCTAAAGGGATGTACCCGGATAAATGCTGGGTAAATCAAATCTCCACCGAGCACCTCAATGAGGCATGATCAGCAAGCGATTGATATTGAAGTATAAATTGGTCGGGACGGCAGGATTTGAACCTGCGACCACCACACCCCCAGTGTGGTGCGCTACCAGGCTGCGCTACGCCCCGAATCGACGCGAATCATACCCAAATTTGGTGGGGGTTTAAACCGAAGAAAGCAGCGTACGTGCTTTTTCTAGATCGCTCAAACTCTCACGAATAGCAGCCTGTACTTCCACCGGCGTGGGATCACGGCGTTCGTTACTTAAACGTTGACGCGCACCACCGATAGTATAGCCCTGAGCATAAAGCAAACTGCGAATGGTACGCACTAACTCAACATCTTCGCGCTGGTAATAACGTCGATTACCACGTCGCTTCACAGGGCTCAGCTGTGAGAACTCCTGCTCCCAATAACGCAAAACGTGCGGCTTGACGGCACACAGTTCGCTCACCTCACCAATAGTAAAGTAGCGCTTACCTGGAATAGCCGGCAACTCATCATTGTGGGTTGCATCAAACATCCGTTAGCCCTTCGTCACCCATGCTCAGATCCACTCTTTCTTTCAGCTTCTGGCCCGCTTTAAACGTCACGACTCGTCGCGCCAAAATCGGAATTTCTTCCCCTGTCTTCGGGTTTCGACCTGGCCGCTGCCGCTTATCCCGCAAATCAAAATTGCCAAAACCCGAGAGCTTCACTTGCTCATTGTTCTCCAAGCACAATCGGATTTCCTCAAAGAACTGCTCCACTAACTCCTTGGCCTCACGCTTATTTAAGCCGAGGCGTTCATGAAGTCGATCAGCCATTTCGGATTTGGTTAGTGCGGTCATCTACTCAATCAGTGCCTCAGGCGAGCGCCCAACTTTTCTGTCAGAGAATCAATTACTTGAGCCAGCGCGTTGCTGACTTCCTCGTCAGTGAGAGTGCGACTTTGATCTCGGAAAGTCAAACCCATCGCGAGACTTTTCTCATTTTCCGCCACTCCCTCGCCCTCGTAGAGATCGAAGACGACAACGTCAGCTAGGTATTCCCCAGCCGCCGCCTTGACTAAGTCCACAGCCGCGCTGGCCGCAACCTGCTTATCGAGCACTACCGCAAGGTCCCGGCGCACCTCTGGATAACGTGAGATATCGTGATAATCAGGCATGGCGCGTTGCAGCACCTCCGCTAAATCTAACTCGGCAACAAATGTTTTGTCGGGCAAATCCAGCTCACTCGCCGCCACGGGGTGCAACCGACCCATGACGCCTATCACGGAATCACCGAGCACCACCTCAGCGGTCTGTCCGTCGTGCAGACCTGCCCTAATGGCAGACCGAAACGTGACTGGCTTAGCCGCTGCGGCAAGCAGTGCCTCGATCTCGCCTTTAAGATCGTAAAAATCGACGGAGTCAGATTCCGCAGACCAACCTTCTGGCGTGCGAGCGCCGCACAGAATGAGGGCTAAGGTCGGCGTTTGCGTTAAGCCGTTAGCTTCGGGTAAAAAACGGAGCCCGGTCTCAAAAAAACGAACGCGCGTTATCTGGCGCTTAATGTTGTGCGCCGCGGCTCCCGCTAACCCGGGCAGCAAGGACGTTCGCATCACAGCAAGATCCGATGAGATGGGGTTTTTCAATGCAACAGGCACCCAATCAGGATCGAAAAGTGCTTGAGCATCAGGGCTTACGAAACTAAACGTAATCGCCTCATTAAAGCCTCTCGATACGAGTCGATGTCGGATATCGGCGAGGGAGGCCGTCGCTTCACTGTTTACGCCTGCTTGCGACGCTCCCTGAACCGGCAGTGTGGGGATATTGTCATAGCCAAAAATGCGGGCTATCTCCTCAATAAGATCTGCCTCAAGGCCCATATCAAACCGCCAGCTCGGCGCGGTACAGCACCACTCTTGAGCGGCTGAGTCGACCACCACCTCAAACCCGAGCCCCTTGAGGATCCGCGTGACCTCGTCCGCTGGCACCTCAATGCCCAGCATTGCCTCAATGGCGGAGGCGCGCAACGTCACACCAGTACGAGCCGGTAAATGTTCGGTAGCAGAGATATCAGTAATCGGCCCTGGTTTTCCGCCGACCCACTCCATCAGTAAGGTCGTTGCACGCTCTATCGCACGATAAGGCAGTTCTGGATCAACGCCTCGCTCGTATCGATGAGATGCGTCGGTGTGCAACCCGTACTGCCGAGCGCGCCCAGCCATCAGCTCTGGCGTAAAAAAAGCGGCTTCCAGAAATAAGTGACGAGTCTGCTGATCTACACCGCTCCCCTCACCACCCATAATGCCAGCCATGGCAAGTGGCTTGACCTCATCAGCAATCATTAGCGTGCCCGCCGTCATCTCTCTCGATTGCCCGTCCAGTAACGTCAGGGCCTCATTAGGCTGAGCTTCGCGCACAACAATGCCGCCCTCTAGCGCCTCAAGGTTGAAGGCATGCAACGGCTGCCCAATTTCTAACATCACATAATTGGTAATGTCGACTACCGGATCGATCGAGCGGATGCCTGATCGTCTTAGCCGCTCAACCATAAACAGTGGGGTTGGGCGCGTCACATCAACGTCTCTGATAACCCGACCTAGGTATCGAGGACACTTTTCGGGGCTCAGCACAGTGACGGGGAAGGTGTCGTCTACTTTAGGCTCAACCGGCGCGCTAGCCTCACCATTAAAAGGTAAATCGACGACGACCGCTAAATCTCTCGCCACGCCCAGCACACTCAAACAATCGGCCCGATTTGGCGTCAGCCCAATTTCGATCAGTCGATCATCAAGATTGAGATACTCGCTAATGTCTGTGCCAATCGGCGCGTCAGATGCCAGTGCTAACAGTCCATCGTGATCCTCTGAGAGCGTGAGCTCGGCAGCGGAGCACAGCATGCCTTGTGATTCAACGCCGCGGAGTTTGGCTTTCTTAATTTTCACACCACCGGGTAGCTTGTCTCCCG
Source organism: uncultured Luminiphilus sp. (assembly GCA_943789425.1). GTDB lineage: Bacteria > Pseudomonadota > Gammaproteobacteria > Pseudomonadales > Halieaceae > Luminiphilus. Next base: position 17,800 of record CALSUB010000010.1, on the reverse strand, counting down.
GCTGCGCCAAAGGCGCCTTCAGGCCAACCTCGGCATTGGGCGCGCCACAGACTATTTGTACGATGTCACTCCCTGTGTTCACCGAGCAAACCTTAAGTTTGTCAGCATCTGGGTGTGGCTGTGCAGCGACAATCTCGGCCACGATCACACCACTCAACCCCTCTGCTAGCGCCGTCACGGCATCGACTTCAAGACCGGCCATCGTTAAACGATGCGCTAGTCCGTCGGAATCCAGATCGGGGTTCACCCACTCGCGAAGCCAACTTTCAGATAAAATCATGGGGCCGCCTCATCGAAACTGAGAGAGAAAACGAAGGTCGTTTTCAAAGTTCAATCGCAGATCTCCAATGCCATAACGCAGCATCGCCAAACGCTCAACACCCATGCCAAAGGCGAAACCAGGAAATTGCTCACCATCAATACCACTCATTTCGAGCACGCGCGGATGCACCATCCCGCACCCCATCACTTCGAGCCATCCGGTCCCGCTACAGATACGACATCCTTTTCCCGCACACTTTACACACTGAATATCAACCTCGGCGGAAGGCTCAGTGAAAGGAAAGTAAGAAGGTCTAAAACGCACCGCCAGATCATCCTGCTCAAAGAATGAAGCTAAAAATTGCTGGATGATGCCCTTGAGTTGGCCAAAGTTCACATTTTGATCGACCAACAACCCCTCTACCTGATGAAACATGGGCGAATGGGTCAGGTCGGAATCACACCGATAGACCCGTCCTGGACAGATGACCCTAATCGGTGGCGCTAACCGCTCCATGGTGCGCACCTGAACGCCGGAGGTATGAGTCCGCAACACGTGATTATCATCCACGTAAAAGGTGTCATGCATCGCCCGCGCCGGATGATGCGCTGGAATATTGAGCGCTTCGAAATTGTGATAATCGTCTTCGACCTCAGGCCCCTCTACGACATCGAAGCCTAGGGTGGCAAAAAACGCCGCCATGCGTTCTATAGTGCGCGTAATCGGATGCAACGAACCGGTTTGCTCACCGCGGCCCGGTAACGTCACATCAAGGCGCTCGTTGGCGAGTTGTTCGGCGAGCGCAGCCGACTGCAGTACCTGTTTGCGCTCACTGATCAAAGTGTTGAGATGCTGTTTTAAGGCATTGATTTCAGCGCCCGCCTTCGGCCGCTCGCTTGCGTCTAACTGCCCCAGCGACTTTAACAAGTCAGTCACGCGGCCTTTCTTTCCCAGAAGCTCTACCCGCAACTTCTCCAGCGCAGAGGCATCTTCGGCAGAAGAAATCGCAGTGGTGGCTTCCGCTTTTAAGGTATCAAGAGCTTGCATCGGCTTCCCAGTACAGGTTGATTCTTTGGCGCGTCCACACGAAAAAGGGAGACCATCGCCTCCCTCATCGTGACTCAATCAATAACAGAATACGCCAATCAAGCGGCCAATGCCGTGCGGGCACGTTCTACTACCGCAGCAAATGCCTCTTTGTCATAGACGGCGAGATCTGCCAGGACTCTTCGATCCAGCGCGATCTCTGCGCGCTTCAGCCCGTTGATCAGCCGGCTATAGGTCAAGCCATTCGCCCGAGACTGTGCATTGATGCGGGTAATCCAGAGCGCTCTGAACTGACGCTTTCTCTGTCGTCGATCGCGGTAAGCATACTGCCCCGCTTTCGTCACCGCTTGTTTAGCGACCCGAAATACTCTTGATCGGGCGCCGTAATAGCCTTTGGCTTGCTTCAATATTTTTTTATGACGGCGATGCGCCGTCACACCACGTTTTACGCGAGGCATAGGTCAGTACTCCTGAAAAAGATAAGCGTTATTTGGCGCGCAGCATGCGATCAATCAAAACCTCATCCGATTTATGGATCATCGAGGTTCCTCGCAACTGACGCTTACGCTTTGTGGTCATTTTGGTCAGGATGTGGCTTTTATGAGCGCTTTTGCGCTTATAACCACCTGCCGTTTTTTTAAACCGCTTGGCGGCCCCGCTGTGAATTTTTGCTTTCGGCATAGTTACTTCTCCGCATTGGCACGCATCGATTCAATCGACCGTGGTTGGCTTAATCGGAGGTTAGGGCATTCACGGGCCACTAACTCCGCTTTTTAACTCTGTTTTCACTAACTCCGTTTTTTAGGGGCGATCACCATGATCAACTGTCTACCTTCCATCTTTGGAAACTGCTCGACAGTGCCCAACTCACTCAGATCGACCTCTACTCGCTTCAGTAGCTCCATGCCGATTTCCTGATGAGCCATTTCACGTCCACGATAACGCAACGTGACTTTCGCTTTATCGCCGTTCTCTAAGAAGCGCACCAAGTTGCGTAACTTGACCTGGTAGTCTCCCTCTTCTGTCCCGGGACGAAACTTCATTTCCTTTATCTGGGTGCGCTTGGCTTTCTTACGCTGAGCTGCCTTTTGCTTTTTGGACTCAAAGACATGCTTTCCGTAGTCCATGACCTTGCAGACCGGCGGGTCGTTCTCCGCCATCATGACTAGGTCCATGCCCGCTGCTTCTGCAGCCGCCTGAGCCTCGGCATTAGACACGATACCTACCTGCGTACCATCAAAATCAACCAGCCGCACTTTCTCAGCCGTGATCTGATCGTTGGTCAGTGCCTTTTTACTGCTGCTTTCGCTCTTAATATTGCCTCTCTCCCATCAAGGTTTCACTGCTGGAGGCTAATAACGACATCACATCAGACAATCGGGCGCTTCCTCCAGTTAAACAGGGACGGGAGTTTACTGCCCGAAAGACGGATTCACAAGCAAAAAAAAGGGGCTCAATTAAGGCTTTCCGGCGCTCTGTCGTGGATAACGATCAGCGAGCCCTGATCGTGCACCGCCATAGACTGCGGGTGCACTGGCACCCAATTCATCAGAGCCCAGAGAGTGGCTCGACGGCCCGTAAATTAGACAGCGCGGGCTGCTTGCGCCTGCTGTTCGCCCGCGGCGCGCATCCACTCGCGTGGCGTGCAATCGAAGCGTCGCTGGAAAAAGCGACTGAAATTACCCGACGTTGCATAACCCAGCTGCTCCGCGATCATTTGCATGGGGAAAATAGCGCTCTCAAGCAGCGGCAAACAGACGTCCGCTCGAACATCATCGACCATGTCAGAAAAACGGCAGGCAAGCTCCCGTTTGTATCTGCGCTGCAAGGTGCGCTTATCGCAATTCATGCGATAGGCTATGTTCTCGAGATCGCAGTCACCCGTTGCTAGGTGTGTTTTGATCCAACTGCAGGTCTCATTTCGCAATAACTGTCCTGCGGACTGCTCTCGATACCGCGCTAATTCGGCTTCAACCTGAGGCGGGTCGCTCACGTCTTGATTTTTCAGTGGGTTCGGAAGCAACAAACAAGAACGGGGAATCAATACCTCGGTTTGAGTTGCGCTGCGCTCGATGGGTATGCCCACAAATTGACTCGGCCAATCGGCACCAACCTGCGAGGGTTTAAAGCGCAGGACCGTTGGCTTAAAACTGTCGCCAAGCAAATCGCGGAAACCAGCACAAAACTGCAACATTCCCATTGCTGCCATCTGCTCAGACTGCCTGACAGATACCCCTGCAGGTCGGTCAACCCAGATGGCAAAGGACACATGGTCACCGCGCACGCTAGGTGTCCAATAAATCGGTTGCGCATGCAGGCAATTAAAGGTCAGCAGTACTTTAAGGGCGTCGGACACCGTATCCGCGCCCTCCATCATTGGCGCCATCAAACCGGCGCAATGCCTGCCCTGAATCTCAGCAAGTCGTAACATGGTGACATCTGACTCGACACAAAGCCCATCGAACACAGTCACCACGTCTTTCAAGTGCAACATCGGCGTCAAACGATGCTCAAAAACTGCCGACTCAACCACAGCCGCGCAGCGACGGGAGAAGTCAGGACTGGGTGAAAGACTGTTTGCACCCCAAATGGCTGAGGTGCTGACTGAGTACCCCATAGTGCTTACTCTTGCCTCTCTTTGTATAACGGCGCCTGCCTTTGCATAACGGCACTGGCTTGCTCTGCAGCAGGTAGCAGGAAACATAGAAAGATACCACACCCCAACGAGCCTTTCCGCATCAAAATCGACATTTGTTGGCATAAAAATACGGGGCCCTCCTGGGCGGGGGTGCCCAGTGCTTAGGCACTCAGGCATAATTGGCGGGACTATGCGCTGCAAGGGTTTCACTATGTTTCTCGGCCTTAATTTGGGCAAAACCAATCGCATTCACCCTACCAGCGCCCTCGGCACGCTGCGTGACCGCGACCGAACTACGTTGCTGCAAAGCGCTTTTAAACCAATCAACGTGCTGGTTTTACTCGTCCAGATCGGAGCAGTACAAAACCTCGCAGCAGAGATCATGCCCATTACCAGCATTGAGCACGGCACCGTGGCAACGTACCACCGTGTTGAGTGGGATCATCCCCAACTGCCCATTAATATCCTGCGGGGCGCACCACCGTCTGCCGTTGAGGACGGTAACGGTGCGATGGCTGCTGCCAACTCATCAGACTCAAGCCAAACGCTAATGGAGGGTAGAGACGATGTCACTGGACAAGATGTACCGGAGACACTCCCCGCTGTCCTTTACGAGATCGATCTTGGAGAACAAGGCATGCTCTCGGTCATCAGCGCGCAACTCAGCGTCAAACCCGGTCACTGTGCAGCCATCGAGCGAGGGCAGAACTATTTAAATCTGCGCAGAGTCCATCCCGAATTTTGCGATCCGGCTAATCAACCCCTGACGCCCGCACTCATGAGATACCAACGGGACATCGCAACACTGTGCCAAGCGACAAAAAACCAGCCGCCTACAGCAGACGAAGTGGACGAGGCTGCTCGGCATATCGCTCAAGTGAGCATGCTGTGCGATGGGTAAAGCTCGCCAACACTACAACCCTCTGATCAATCCGTAATCACGGTCGCATGATCGCGACCCTTGCGCCCTTCCGCTGCCTTTAACGTCTCCAAGAACTGATCCAGCGAGAGGGCACCCAAGTCCTGGCCATGACGGGCACGCACCGACACGCTACCGGACGCCATCTCTTTATCGCCCACCACCACGACATAGGGCACCTTGGCCATCTCTAGCTCGCGGATCTTGAAGCCGATTTTTTCATTGCGTAAATCCGTCTCGACGCGATAACCCGCTTCTTGAAGCCGCGCCGCGACCTGGCGAGCGTAGTCTGATTGCTTGTCGGTGATATTGACTACTACAGCCTGACGGGGTGCCAGCCAAACGGGAAACGCGCCCTCATAGTGCTCAATCAATATGCCAATAAAGCGCTCAAAAGAGCCCAATACCGCGCGGTGAAGCATCACCGGTATTTTGCGGCTACCGTCCTCAGCAACATATTGCGCATCCAGACGACCCGGCATCGAAAAATCCACCTGAATCGTGCCCAGCTGCCAGACCCGACCAATACAATCCTTCAAAGAAAACTCGATTTTGGGCCCATAAAAGGCGCCCTCTCCGGGCAACTCTTCCCATGGCAAACCCTGCGCATTCAGCGCCTCGGCTAGCGCCGCCTCAGCGCGATCCCAATCCTCATCGGTGCCCACTCGCTGGGGTGGCCTCGTCGAAAGGCGATAGATCACTTCGCTGAAACCAAAGTCCGCATAGACCTCGTGCAACATGTCAATAAACTGCGACACTTCGGGCTGTATCTGTTCCTCTGTACAAAAAATATGGGCATCGTCCTGCGTAAAGCCACGCACACGCATAATGCCGTGCAGTGAGCCGGAGGGTTCATTGCGATGACAACTGCCAAACTCAGCAAGGCGCAAGGGCAGATCACGGTATGACTTGAGTCCTTGATTGAAGACCTGCACGTGGCAGGGGCAGTTCATCGGTTTGACCGCAAACTGGCGCTCTTCAGTCTCTAACGTAAACATCCCCTCCGCGAACTTGTCCGCATGACCGGAGCGTTGCCAAAGGCTAATATCCACAACCTGAGGCGTTTTGATCTCTTGATAGTCGTAAGCGCTGTTGCTTCTCACGCATATAGCGTTCGATGGTCTGATAAATGGTCCAACCAGCAGGATGCCAAAACACCATGCCCGGCGCTTCTTCCTGAGTGTGAAACAGATTGAGTTTTTTGGCGATCTTACGGTGATCGCGCTTCTCGGCCTCGGCGATGCGATTGAGGTACGCCTTTAGCTGCTTCTTATTGGGCCATGCGGTGCCGTAAATGCGCTGTAACTGCTGATTATTCGCATCGCCGCGCCAATAAGCCCCTGCCACCTTGGTCAATTTAAAGGCCTGCAATTTACCCGTACTGGGTACATGGGGACCGCGACACAAATCCATCCACTCACCCTGCCGATAGATCGAGATCTCCTCGTCCTCGGGCAAGTCTTCGATGATTTGGACTTTATAATGCTCCCCCATGTTGCGGAAGATTTCGATCGCTTTATCGCGCGGGGCCACAATCCGCTCAACGCTCAAATCGTCGGCGGCGAGCTCCACCATGCGCGCCTCAATTTTGTCGAGGTCCTCGAGCGTAAAATTATGACCCGATGCAAAATCGTAGTAGAAACCATCCTCGACTGTTGGACCAATCGTAACCTGAGTGCCGGGGAATAATTGCTGCACGGCTTGCGCCAGCAAATGGGCGGTTGAGTGCCGAATAATCTCGATCGCGGCTTCGTCTCGGTCAGTCACAATACTGAGGGAGACATCACCATTGATGACATAAGAGGTGTCGACCTCGCGACCATCGACGACCCCAGCGAGCGCGGCCTTCGCAAGGCCGGCGCCAATGTCTGCGGCAACATCATGCACGCTAATTGACGCATCAAAATTGCGTTCAGAACCATCAGGAAGGGTAATAACAGGCATGAGCACTCCTTATACAGTGGCGGCCGTTACCAGAGGCCGCGTGCGAAGACGTGAAGTGTGTCAGAGCGAGACTGAAATGCAATGTGCAAAGTTACAAGACGAATCGGACGGAACGCTTACAACCAAACGGCTCAGCGATCGCCGTTGATGGCTACCTAACAAATGCGGCCTGTTTCAATTCGGTGACCACATCTCGCAGCGATGCCGCCTCTTCGAACTCCAAATTCTTAGCGTGGTCGAGCATTTTTTGCTCAAGATCCGCAATCTTCCGGCCCAACGCCGCCGGACTCAGGTTCACATCAGCCGCCAATGCCGCGCGATCACCGGCTGCGGCACGACCTTTACCTCCTTTTGCCTTGGTGGGCATCCGCCGCGCTCCCTCGAGGATATCCTGTACCGATTTGTGAATCCCTTGAGGCGTAATATTGTGCGCTTTGTTGTGGGCGATTTGCTTTTCACGCCGCCGCGCAGTTTCTGCAATGGCTCGGGTCATAGAGCCTGTCTCTCGATCCGCATAGAGAATCGCACGGCCATCGATGTGTCGGGCAGCGCGGCCCATTGTTTGAATCAGAGACCGATCACTGCGCAAGAAGCCTTCTTTATCCGCATCCAAAATGGCAACCAACGACACCTCGGGCATATCGAGGCCCTCTCTCAACAAATTAATACCGACCAGCACATCGAACTCACCCAGACGTAAATCACGGATAATCTCCACTCTTTCTACCGTATCGATATCAGAATGCAGATAGCGCACTCGCACCTTGTGATCAGCGAGAAATTCCGTAAGGTCCTCCGCCATGCGCTTGGTTAAGGTGGTCACCAATACCCGATCCCCAGCGGCGACGGTCGTGTGGATCTCTGACAGCAAATCATCAACCTGCGTTCTCGCCGGTCTGATTTCGACTGGAGGGTCCAGCAGACCGGTGGGCCTCACGACTTGTTCTACCGTTTGGCCTGAGTGCTCTGCCTCATACGCCCCCGGGGTCGCCGAAACATAAACGGCTTGTGGACAGAGGACTTCCCATTCTTCGAATTTGAGTGGTCGATTATCCAGTGCTGAGGGCAGCCGAAAACCATATTCCACTAGGGTCTCTTTGCGACTGCGATCCCCTTTATACATCCCACCAATCTGTGGAATGGTCACGTGAGATTCGTCGATTAAAACCAGCGCATTAGAGGGGATATACTCGAACAAGGTAGGCGGCGCCTCTCCAGGCGCTCGACCCGATAAGTAGCGGGAGTAATTCTCAATCCCCTGGCAATAACCCAGCTCTCGAATCATCTCAATGTCATAGCGCGTGCGCTGCTGGATACGCTGCGCCTCGAGCAATTTTTCTTGCTCTTTGAGTTGCTTCACTCGCGCAGCAAGCTCCTCCTCAATGAGGTCAATCGCACCCAGCATCGTGTCTCTTGAGGCCACATAGTGGCTCTTAGGGAAAATGGTGACACGTGGCAGGCGTTCTTCAATCGCACCCGTCAGCGGATCGAAAGAGCACAGATTCTCGATCTCCTCATCGAATAGCTCAATCCGAATAGCCAGCTCACCCGATTCAGCAGGAAAGATATCGATCACGTCGCCTCTGACGCGATAGGTCCCTCTTTTAAAATCGATGTCATTGCGTGTGTACTGGAGTTCAGCGAGCTGCCTCAACACACCGCGCTGATCGATGATTTCGCCACGTGAGAGGTGCATCACCATTTTAAAATACGACTGAGGGTCTCCGAGTCCATAAATCGACGAAACTGTCGAAACGACTAAGACAGTCCTCACGTTCCAGCAGCGCCTTGGTGGCGGACAAGCGCATTTGCTCGATGTGATCATTAACCTGCGCATCTTTCTCAATAAAGGTATCGGACGACGGGACATAGGCCTCGGGCTGGTAATAGTCGTAGTACGAGACAAAATACTCGACGGCGTTGTGAGGAAAAAACTCTTTGAATTCGCCATAGAGCTGGGCAGCCAATGTTTTGTTGTGCGCCATGACAATGGTGGGACGTTGCAGGGCTTGCACCATGTTGGCCATGGTGAACGTTTTGCCCGAACCGGTCACACCCAGCAAGGTCTGAGATGCCAGCCCCGAGTTAGCCCCAGCGATCAATTGTTCAATCGCAGCCGGCTGGTCTCCCGCTGGCGTATAGCTTGCTTGCAGTTCAAAAGGTCGCGTCACGGCCGGAAAATCGCTCAAAAGTTAAGGATAACGGATCTAGATCCGAATAGGTTTGATTAGATCAGAGGTTGACGGCCCGAAAACGGCCTGTGTACACTTCGCACCTCTTTGAGAGACCCTTCCGTCTTAGCTCAGTTGGTAGAGCAGCTGACTGTTAATCAGCGGGTCGCTGGTTCGAGCCCAGCAGACGGAGCCATATTCAAAGGTAGTATGTCCATGTATATCAGTCACTTAGGTGGCTTTTATACATGGCACTCCCCAACCCACTCCCCAAATTAGCCGTCAAAGATCTTCACTGTATCGAAGTTCTTTCGTGAGGCGCTTGCCGTACCTTCGCTGTCGACGCCTGGCCTTCGCGGGAGTTGCTCGCCATCCCTGACGCTTGTCGATGACTAACTCATCAAGATCATCAGCCAAGGTAGCGCGCGTTCCGTCTGTTTCATAAGTTCGTCGTGACATTTTTAACTATAGCCAACTGATGAATAACCAGATTGATGGCTACATGTTCTGCTAACTGAATTGATTCGGAGAGATTGACCCTACCCCGGGGAGGGGGTCGGGCCTGTTCATTCGCGGGAGGTGCCACTCCCGCTTACTAGAGATGAAACTCGGAGTCCCTTGACTGGCGGCTCAGCTACGTGTCGACTTCGTTAATTTCCGCATCCAGCGGCTATCAGGGATGAGGAAAGAGGCGGTGTTTTACCTGAGATAGAACCGCCGTATGCGGCGAGCCATGCTGTGGCGCCATCCGCAAATAAGATGCAACTCGTGACCAACGAAGCGTCCCAGCTAGACAAGTCCTGATTGAAAGCGGCAGCGTCATAGAACATGTAACCCATGTTTGTCACGTTGCTCGTGTCCCAGCCGCCAATGTCTCTGATTGAAAGCGGAGGCTTCGGCGAACATGAGGCGCATGTCTGTCACGTTGCTCGTGTCCCAGCCACCAATGTCTCTGATTGAAAGCGACGGCGCCAGAGAACATGTAACTCATGTCTGTCACGTTGCTCGTGTCCCAGCCGCCAATGCTCTGATTGAAAGCGGAGGCGTCGGAGAACATGGACGCATGTCTGTCACGTTGCTCGTGTCCCAGCCACCAATGTCCTGATTGAAAGCGATGGCGCCATAGAACATGTAACTCATGTCTGTCACGTTGATCGTGTCCCAAGCGCTAATGTCTTCATTGAATGTGGTTCTATTCCGGAAGGCCTCCCTCATGTCAGTCACAGCCCTAGTACACCATTTGGTGATATCGCCGTATTGACTGGCGTCACCATTAGCAAACCAATCAGTAATCGCCGCGTCAAAGTTAGAGTCCGTAATGGCGGTGCCGGGGGGAACACAGCCATCACATTGCCAAGCGCCTTCTCTATGAGCAATTGTCTGGCCTTCTGAGCATGCAAGCCCAGCGAGAGAGTCGGTCGCACACACCCAAGCCGAGCCATCCCACTTGATTATCTGGTTGGTCGAGCAATCACTGGGAGGCAACGCCTCATTCAGCGCGTTGAAGTTACCCATGACATCATCAGCATCTGCCGGAGTATTATTATTCAGCTCGGTCAGGTTGACTTCAGCCGCCGCATGGAAGCTGGCAAAAAGTAGAGCTACTGTCAGTAATCGAATCATGAGAACCCCCGTGAGATGCAGTCACTTAAACACAGGGGGCTGAGATTTCAAGCTACCGCCTTCTCCACTCCCAAGGCGGCATGGGAATAGCCCCTAACCCGCAACAGCTAACTGGCTGATCTACCTCTATTAATCAGTAGTTAGTGGCAAGCAAATCATGATGATTACTCACAGCCAAATTGCACTGAAAAACAGAAATATCAATATAATCAAGGGCTTAGGTTAATAGTGATGGGTGGTTGTTAATAGAGGTTGGTGGTTGGCACCCCCTCTCACATCGTTTGTTGAAGTTGTTGCAGTTTGTTGAGATGAGCAAATACCCCGGAAAGCCAGTTGGATATGGGCATGTCCGGGGATTTGTTGGAATGTTGAAGTTGTTGAGGGGGTTACGTAACCAAGTCCAAGCAGTCGACCCTAATCGTCTTGGGCGTGCGCCGGTTGGTAAATTCAAGCACCTCAATAGCACTTAAGTTTTCAAGTTCATCTAAGCAGAGGGTCGACGTAGTCCCTGCGATAGCGAAATGCCTGACACATCGCTCTGACGTCAATCGAAACTGCGGTCTTGATACGTTTGAACCATTCGGCTTAACAAATCAACGGCGTTACTGTGCCTAACGTCGGTCTTGGCTCGGCACCTCAGCCCATGCCAGATGGAGAGATAGTGCTTGGATAGCTGAATAGCTGGCTGTATATCCTCTGGTGTTACAGAGGAACGTTCGTCGAAGCCAACGAACAGACTCGCTAGCCGAACTGCATGCTCAATGATGCGTTGCGCATAGGGGTCGCCATGCAACGGTTGGTCTTCACCTAAAAGCGACTCAACTTCGTTGTAGTAATCAGTAAGAAGCGACTCCGCTTCGGGTGTCCTTCTCAATCAAGATGCGGTCATCTCCAGCTTCAAACCCATTAATACCATCCTTGAAGAACACACCTGTTTTTTCATGGAACTTACTAATTACTTCTTGGGCAGATGTAATGTCATCCTCAGGGCTGATGAATCTAGTCCCTTGCTTGCTCTTTGACGGATGGTAGAGAAACCTTGCGGCAAAACCCTGTTTACTGAACAGGTCATCAGCAACAAACCTATTGAAAAACTCTGGCTGAAACATCAAACAAATATCCAGCCTCGGGTCGTTAACATCCTTGATGCCCTTAGCCCTAATTACTGTCCCTCCTATTCGCATCCCACCACTGGGTCAGGGTGGCTATAGTCTGAGCTTTCTGATCATCTTTCATTGAATGGCTATATAAAAACGAGGCGCCATCTGTAGAGTTGATTGTCAGCACTGGTGAAGTGGCAAACGCGCTGGCGGCACCCTCTACGGTGGTATCCCCTGTTGACCAAACTATGAGCTTGGTTCGTCGCTGTTCTTCTTAGCGGCATCATTCAACTCTGCGGCGGCCTGCCTGATGCCTTTAAGCACCGTGTTATCTACAGAAGACTTCCTATCTCCCGATATGGCACTCCCAGCCTGCGCCAGGGTGACGGGCTGAGTGCCACCCTTGCGGAAGGCCGTTGCGTCGTGAAACGCCCCGATGCATACAGACAGGGTATTCAGCACAGATTGAACAGCTAGCTCTTCAGGGCAGTTCACTACTGAGACAGCGGCACTGACTACTTCTCTAATTTCGGCAGGCAGAAGGTGTGAGGGGTACGGGAGATGAAACTCTCGCTCTATATTCGCCGCGGCTTTCTCGGCTTCCTTCAACATTGCCAACAAGTCAACAAATCGCCGGAAGCCTTGGTGTCACAGCTTCTTCAAGCCATTAGCTGAGTTGCTACAAACTTCAACATCTTCAACAAAGGTCATGCTGAAGCCCTCCCTGTGGGAGAGGACTCAATGAACTCTGAGACCTCCTCTGCTGACCAGAAGGCTTTGCCCCCAATGTATTTGGGTTCGGGAAGTAGCCCTGTTTGACCCACCGCCAGATGGTCTGCTCCGACACATTGAGTAGAGGGGGTTGGCTTCTCCTTTTCCTTCGGGTGTTGGCAAGGTCTGAGGTGCTGAGCCATTGTGCCGGATAGGTGGAGGCTGTTTGGAGGTTCATGATTCGCCCTCCGGTAGCTTTCCCTCTAGCTTGAGGGCCGCGGCCAGAACGGCGGGATAAGACCACTTGCCATCTGGATCAGACGCACCTTGCTTGACGGCACGCATGATTTTGCGGGCGCCGCCATCGGTGGTTTCAAAGATTTCACGGAGGTCGCCGATGTCGAAGGTGATCTTCTGGCGTTGATCTCTAGCTTGTTTAACTTTATCTGAGGGTAGCATCTGCGTACTCCTGCCAAGGTCGCGGTACACGCGACTCGTTGGTCAGGACTGCGGTTGGCTGGCGGCAGTATCCGACGGTTGAACGCCACCTCCTGTTCCGTTCCTTTCGGGGTGTCGAAACGCTGGAGTCACATGAAAGATATGCGCCTCCAAGTGAGAATGCAAGACAGTTTCGCTCCGTTAATGCCACTTTATTGCGGTGGGTAAAAAGACTCAGTTGGTCAGGAAGTCAGCCCAATCAGACATCACCCGCATCCTCTCCTCAAGCATGTCGGAACGGGCGTATGCGCGGCGGACATTGCGACCGACGAGATGGTTCAGACAGCATCTCAGCGAGCGATTCCTCGACGCCTGTTTCTTGGCACCAAGTCCTGAATGATGATCTCAAACCGTGAACGGTGATTGCTCTGAGACGTGTGGCGTTTGAGCAGTTTGCTGATGGCAACATCACTCAGCGGCTGTGCCGGTCAGAGTTAGCACGAACTCACTGCGTCGCATGGGTGAGGCCCACTGAATGAGTTCCACCATTGCATCCGTGATTGGAGACGCGAACTCTCTGCGTTGTTTGGTGCGTTCTGCTCCATCGTCCAGACCCGGTTCCGAGGTCAATCTCATCCCATGTCATCTTCCTGCCCTCAGCACTACGGCAGGCCGATAGCATCACCCACTGAAGTGCCTTGGCGCTGGCTGTATCGCTCTCTGAGAGCTTGGCGAACAGGGCAGGGCAATCACGGTAGTCCATTGCCTCACGGTGTCTTCACGGGCGCTACCTTGCCTTTCTGGGGTAGCACATGACTCAGGTACTTCTGGTCGGCAGGGTCGCCGGTGCGGAGCTTCAGTACCTCAGCGTAGGTGAAGATGCGCTGACAGCTTCCTGGCCATGCGTTCAGCGGTATCAGTGCGGACAGCCAAGTGAGGCTGGATGGCCTCAATCACGGTATCCAGAGTGACGTCTGCGATAGGGGAGTCCATGAGCCACTTGCAGTGAATCTCCAGACTGTTGAGCCAGCGGTCTCGGTATGCCTCGCTCGACCACTCCTGACCCTTGCTGGCAACAAATTGCTTGGCGACATCACGGACAGGGGAGAGCGACCTGTCAGAACCTCTCCTGACTTCGCAGATTTGCCTATGCCTGAAGGGTCGGCACCTGACGCCAGGGCATCGAGAATCTTGTCTGCTTGCTGTCGTGCCGATGAGAGCGCCTTGTTGCACCCGGCGATAGTGAGGGTCTCAACGCTTCCGACACCCCATGAGTAGTCTTTCCCACGTACTCGCTTGCGTAGCTCGAAGTAGCGTGCGCCGTTGCGTGCATCGCAAACCAGCCTGAGACCATTGCCGAGACCCACCTTCTGACCGGCCTTGGCATTCAACACCTGTTTCGCAGTCATCCCTGACTCCCCAACTCACTCCCCAAAATAGGGTGATAACAGGAGTCTACACTTGACTACAGTGATTGGCTATAAACACTGTTATTATTGGTTATCAAGGGACATTAGATATCAGGTTAATACAGGGTTCGGCTTCAGCAGACGGAGCCATATTCAAAGTAGTATGTCCATGTGTAGCAGTCACTGCGGTGGCTGTTATGCATGGCACTCTCTTCACAGAGACTCACGAAGGTTCAAAGCAACCTCCACAGCACTTCTCAAAGTGCCCCTCAAAGCGCCCCTCAAAGGAGGCTCTCCTTACCGCAATCCCCCATAGGAATCGGCACACGAGCCGCCTAAAGCACGTCGCTGTAACGGAGTTCTTTAGTGAGCCGCTTGCCGTACCTTCGCTGTCGACGCCTCGCCTTCGCGGGAGTGGCTCGCCATCCCTGACGCTTGTCGATGACTAACTCATCAAGATCATCAGCCAAGGTAGCGCGCGTTCCGTCTGTTTCATAAGTTCGTCGTGACATTTTTAAACTATAGCCAACTGATGAATAACCAGATTGATGGCTACATGTTCTGCTAGCTCAATTGATTCGGAGAGATTGACCCTACCCCGGGGAGGGGGTCGGGCCTGTTCATTCGCGGAGGTGCCACTCCCACATACGAGATGACATTCGGCATTCAATACAGGATGAACAGGTGCGGTTCATTTTAAAACCTCAAAACCGGCCAAAGCTTCTTGAAACCATGCAGCCTCAGCGGTCCGCCCAGCAATAGAAGCACCGCAACAGAAAGGGTCGGATAGGCTATATAACAATACGTTCGCTACCGCAAGAGTCGCACCTTGCAAAGCACCTAAGGCCATATAGCTGGGCTAATGCAATGAACCCTAGTGCGCCATTCCAACCAACCAGCACTTGCCTACCACTCGTTCCTTTAGCGAGAGCGTCCGACCGCGCCTCCTTGCTTGAGCATAACCGTTATCTAGTTACCCACGACGGGAAGCGTAATGCCGGTTTGAGGGTCGCTCAGAAGTCGACAGATTTCTTGAGCCTTGCCTTAGCTCTTGATTGCCACATCGGCATCAATGTCAGGCGATCTGCAACGCCCTAAGGATCGGCAACTGCTTCTCGGCAAAGATCTGCGCTCGCGCCGCCAACTCAGCGATATTCTCCTCCGCCGTCTCCAGCGTGGTGCCTTCCACGACCAGTTTTTGTCCTTGAGCTGCAAGGATTTGCCAAACCATCTCCGCCCACTCAGACGGCTGCTTGCTACCTTGCGCAATGGCTGAGAGAAAAAGCTGCTGAAAACGATCAACAGCATGACCTTCACCGGATACAGGGCTTGCTAAGTAGGCTACGTCACCACCGCTTCTTGCTTTATTGAACAGTTGAGTATTCAGTGTGGCAGCTTTTTTCTTGACCTTTGCGACCACGGCTTCATCCTGCGCAAACGAGAGGTGTCCAGCTCCTGTTAACACCATGATAGATTCGACAACTTGCGAGAATATGATGTGCTCTTCGGCGACCGCCCGGTTAATCTGCTCAAGCGATTTCGGCTCGTGGTCAGACAAGAAATCCAGAATCGGCCCATAAATTTTCTCTGGCATTTTGGCTTCACCAAGCGCACCGTTGACCTTTAAGGAAACGTCCGGCCGATAGCTAGTCAACGCTACTCGCAACGCCCTTAAACCTTCAGCCTTTTCCAATGCGGAAGTCTGCCTCGCTCCTTTCACCCAGTAGTCTCTTCGAAACTGCTGATTGACCATAAAATCCCGCACGCTCTGTCGGAACATGGGATCCGGTATCTCTCCCAATAATTTTTTTTGCTCTGCGGTTAGGTTTATGCCGTCGATTCGATCAAAATGATGTGCCGAGCAGGCATACTGCAGTTTTGCACTCTCTAGCCATTCGGCCATCGTGGCAAAGTGCATTGGGTGCCAGTCTTGATTGAAATACTCATGCGCGAGGTATTGACGACCGTGCTTTTTGATTGCGCTCAGGCGGTCTCCCATAAGCGGATTAGCCTTTAAATATTTCGGATTGGTTGCGAGCAGTTCTTCGGCGAAATCGATAGCGCCATCAATTCGACTTACGATGCCTCGGCTCTCAGAACCGAACCTCTCTGAGTGTTCCCTCATCAAGTGTCGCATGGGCGTAAATGCCGCCCAGCCCGGCATTGTGTTGTAGCTGATGTACAGCACACCGCCGACTTTAAGTTTCTTGCGAATGAACTCAACGACGATCTTGCGGTTCTCGTTCGATATCCAGCTCCAAATCCCGTGGAGCGCTATGAAGTCAAAATCCGGCAGGTCGGGCCGCCGAGCAAAATCAGCGAAGGCGTCGTCATGGAGCTCAGCGCCCGATCCAGATGCCAAAGCGAGCTGCTGAGCAAAACTGGCTTGACTCGGATTGAAATCCGTTCCGTGCCATTCGGTCACCGATGCGGCGGCATGAATATTAGTGGACACTCCTTGGCCGAAGCCAAGTTCGCAAGCTGTACCGATCTCAGGAAAAACCAGACCTTCATGCAGAAAAGCCAGCTTTATGCGCAGCGGATTCAGCTCGGGGTAATAACCGTAGGTATAACTAATATCGGCTACATAGCCTTCAGACCAATCAATCATTGCTTTCAACCATGTTGCTTTTGGTCAGCTTATCATTACGGTACTGCAGGAAAAAAGTCTCCGCTCTCACTGCTGTGATTTACGCGTAGTTTCGCGGGAGTTTACATTGCTCGGCACCGCCACAGCGCTGACCGCCCTTTCGACCCCTCGACGTGCTGGTCCATATGATAAGGATGTCTTGGGAGCGTGCTAGCGCGAGTAAACACATGGGACGGAAATTCGGCCTCTCTTATTTAATCCTGCTTGGCTTTCACCCCTTACGTATGCAAATGACCCCCTTGCTTTATTCTTCATTAAATATCGCACATGATTTATTCTGCATTCGGCATCCTATCGAGATCATCCGCTTAGCTAGCGCGCGTTCCGTCTGTTACATAAGTTCGTCGTGACATTTTCGCACTATCGCTAACTGGTGGAGCTCCAGATCGGTGGACGGGTGTTCCGCTGACTGTTGGCGCCTAAGAACGATGAAAACCGCCTGGGGCGCAGACTTAAAATTTGCTGACTTAGCAGCAACTCTCAGACACGGATAGAAGGCGGCACTCCAG
Organism: uncultured Luminiphilus sp.; assembly: GCA_943789425.1. Lineage (GTDB taxonomy): Bacteria > Pseudomonadota > Gammaproteobacteria > Pseudomonadales > Halieaceae > Luminiphilus. The sequence continues at coordinate 379 of CALSUB010000010.1, read as the reverse complement.
TCAAGGATGAGCACGGTGATGCGGCTTAGTTTGCCCTCATTGATCCATCTATTCGCCGGCGTCCTCACCGGCCGATGGCTCATCGCTCACTCCAGACGCTTCAGTGAGCGCTTCAGTCGATCCCTCGTCTAGTGGCGCCGCCTCATCCGCAGGTAGGCATGCCGTTGCAGGCTCTACTCGAATATCTCCCGTCGCCTGCCAACTGGGAACATGGTCTATGATTTCGGTATACCGAAGGGTTGCGTCACTCATGAGTGTCACCTGTAAAGCACGTCGTCTGATCTCTGACTCGCCCCCTGCAGCAGAAATGCCGGGAGTATCCTTGGGTCGAAACAAAAACACATGAACGGGCTCGCCCAGCGGCAGTTGTTTACTCGCC
>CALSUB010000009.1 GCA_943789425.1 uncultured Luminiphilus sp. | reverse complement strand
AAGGCGGGGCCTGCTCGGTTTCTGGGATCAAAAGGCTGCCCCCACCCACTGGGTGCCGTTTTTCGAGACATAAAGCCCCCCAGACAAACTCCTGCTTGCGCAGATCAAATGCCAAAATGGAGTCGAAACCCGGTCGAAGTCAGGAACAGAAGATTGTCCCGCCGACAGATCTCATGGCAGTGCCGCAAATACTCATTACGGTAAGACGCTAACGGCACAAAATCGGGCGAATAACAAAACAACTCATCGCTGGCAGCAATCCACATGGCGTCCTCCGTAAACTCAATGCCACGCAAGCCGCGATCCCAGCCTCGCCCGGCGAAATCAATATCGCCTGTATTCCAATCAATCTTCTGCTCAACCTGCTGAGATTCAAAGTCAATGAGGTAAACACCACCATGACTCTGCCCTTTCTCCGAGCCTCGCACGACCGAGGTTGCGAGTAGCTTAGGCAGCAGGTCCGTCATGACAGCGCCTCAGGAAGATCAGGAAAGACCGGCTCTAAGATGTCCTTAAGGCTATCGAGATGAGCGCCATAGCGCTTCCAAGTCTGCACTGAACCACTGTAAATTGGCTGCCTCACCTGTTCTGAACTGGCGGTTCGCACAGACCGTTTTGTCTCATGGAAGGCGACACACGCCTCCTCAAACGGCAACTCACAAAAAGCCAAAATGCGACGCACTTGGGTCTCTAAATCTGCAACCACTTCCTCGTACTGAACCCGCAATACCTGCCCCGGCAGCACCTCATCCCAATGATCCATCAATTGACAGTATTCAAGGTAGAACTCACCTAATTCAAAAAGATCGTAAGTAAACGTTTGCCCCTTGGCAAAGTGCTGCTTAAAACAGCCAAAACAGCTGTCCATCGGGTGGCGTCGCGCATCAATAATCTTTGCATTCGGCAGAATTGTCTTAATAAACCCAACATAAGCAAAATTGTTCGGCATCTTATCGGTGAAAAACGGAGCACCTCGTCGATGTCGGCGCGTCTGCTCCAAGTATTGTTCGCCCAGCGCCAAAAGCGTCTCTGGCGACAGGTCTGGCATGCACTGGGGGAACACTTGTCCCGACCTGGGTTGCGTTAAGCCCTGCGCAATCATCGAGATATCGGGTAGCTCACTGGTGCCGTCAACTTGTGAGTGACTCGCTAAAATCTGCTCTAGGAGTGTTGAACCCGAGCGCGGCAAACCCAAAATGAAGATCGGCGCTGAATCTGAACACCCGGCTAAGGCCGAGTCTGACTCAAAAAAAACGCTACTGAATATCTCTCGCATCCGCTCATGAGCGATCCCAGTTTGCACTGGATCATAAGCAATCGTCTCGCGGTGCATTTGATTCGCCAGTGCATAGTGCTCAAACGCCTGATCGTAATTCTTGTCGTCTTCAAAGGCTTTACCTAAAGAAAAGGCAAAATGAACTCTGCAGTCCACCGGTAGGGAATCATCAGCCAACCGCTCAGTCATGGTCTCAACATCTTGTTCCGTAAAACGGAACGTCTTCAAATTAGCCAAACTGTAATAGGTCTCACCAAAGTTGGGCCGTAAGGTAATCGCCTTCCGGTAAGCAGCCACCCCTCCCTCTTGATCACCCACAGTCTTGAGAACGTGTCCTAGTCCGATATGTGCCCCCGGTAATTCAGGATCCAAAGCGACCGCTTGCTGATAAGACTGAACCGCTTGCTCTGGACGAGCCGCCATTGCCAATGCCGCACCGAGGTAGTAGTGCGTTAACGCATTATCCGGTTCAAGACGCTGCGCCTCCTCCAATACCGACACCGCCCCTTCGTACTCATGGAGCTCTTTCAAAACAGTACCGAGGTCGTGCCTCGCCGCCATAAAGCGGGCTGCCTATCAATAATTTTCTCGAGTATCGTGCGTGCATCGTCATAGCAGCTCGCCATCATAGCGAGTCGCGCTAGCAACAATGCGGGGTTGACGTCGTGTGGGTTATCGCGCACCAGCTCTTGAGCGAGTTTTTCTGATTCTCGGAACTGGCCTTTAATAAAAAGTCGAGTCGCTTCCTCTAGCTTAGCCTGCATTGGTGAGCGACTTGACGCTTCTTTCCGCAGGGAATCGGCTTCGGCAATACGGCCCAAGTTCTGATACGCAGTACCCAACTTACTCAATAAGGGCGCGTGTTCAGGACGGAGCTGCCTTGCCTTCTCTAAATGGGGCACTGCCTCTTCCGGTCGGCCCATATTAAGTAAGATCGTGCCCAGGTCTTCTTGTGCTGTGGCATGACCGGGCGCCGCTCGCACAGCGCGACCGAGCAATTGAGCCGCCTCCTGAAGCTCACCACGCTCCGCTAAGATGGAGCCCAGCAATGAGACAAAGTTGATGTCGCCGGGATCGCGCTCCAAGGCATCTCTAACCAGTGCCTCAGCTTCTTGGTGCCCGCCCGTTTTAAGCAGTGCAATCGCCTTCTCAAAAACTTTTCTCGGGCTCTGATCATTCATACAAAAATGCTCTGCGAAGTAAGCAACATCGCGCTGTTATCACCAAAAACTTAGTGTGCCAGATTTCCTCCCCAGCAACACGATTGACCGTTGCTTATTGTGCCAACGGGTGCGAGAGTAAGTCGAGGCTTGCATTTCTCACCGGCAAATCAGCATTGAGGTCGATTGTGACGACACCCCCATTCTCTATCGCGAATACCGATAACCCCTTCGATCGCCGCGGCCCCTTCCTCCTTAGCCTTGTGATGACCCTAGTCGGATACAGCGTTCTGGTCGCGCTCCCAGCCATCAACGGCGCCTGGGTCGAGCAACTCGGTTTCAGCGAGGTGGAGGTCAATCGGGTCGCTTCAGCTGACCTACTGGGTCTGTTTCTCGGAGCGGTGCATCACGAGCCTTCTCATCCGGACGCTGGTAACAGGCAAACGCTGACCTACCTAGGGATATTCCTCGCGGTATCGCGGCCAAGGCACTGTGCACTCAGTATGCCGACTATCGACACGACTCTAGTGCTGCGCCTCGCGGCTGGGCTGGGAGCAGGTATCTATACACCGCCGTCGCGGTGGCCGGGCTCGGCGCGCACTCCAAGCCGCGCGAGGCGTTCAACTGGATGTTGCTGGCCTTCGCCATCTCGCAGTTTATTAGAACTGCAGCTCATTCCGCACCTGAGCATGAACGGTGTCTATCTCTTTTTTATCGCCACCTACGTCGTCACGCTGCCCTTTGTGCGACTTATTCCAAAGACAGCGCTCCGGCGCCCAGAGCCCGAAGCATCAAGCGAGAAGCAGAGACCTCCCCTTCTGGCTTGGGTCGGCATTGGCGCGATCGTGATCGCCTACATCAACATTGGCGCTTACTGGTCGAATATTGAATTGGCCGCAGAAGCAGCCGGACTTGATGGAGATTGGTCAGCACAAGTCATTGCTTGGAGCGTCTTGCTGTCTTTCGTTGGTTGCTTCGCCGCGATGTGGATCCTAAAACGTTTCGACCACGACCGACCGCTGCTATTTACTTTCTGCCTAATGGTCATGGCCGTCGGACTATTGGCGGTAGAGATCACCGCGGCGCTGTTCGTATTCAGCGTTGCGATGTTCAATTTCTTGTGGATCTTTATCGATGTCTATCAGATGGGCGGCGTGTCTGTCGCGGATCGCTCGGGCAGCGCCGCTGCTTTTATTCCAGGCGCTCAGGGCCTCGGGCAAACGGTAGGCCCCTTTGCCGCATCAATCATGCTCGAGCTAGGCTGGGGGTTTAATGGGGTCTTCATTTTGTGCGCCATAGCGTCGGCTAGCGCCTTAGCCATCTACTCCGCGATCTACCTCAAATACCGGCAGCAACTTTAGTGACACTGCCCGAGATAAAGCGCGCCCTCGCGAAGTCCCTTAGCACTGCCTGACTCTGCGCATCTGGCCTCTGGTGATTACTAACACTGTTTCATATTGGCTGTCATAACCCAACAGATACGACAGAGACCACCGAAGCACAACACACTCAATCAAGCGATACCGTATGCGTTGCGGCCTTCTAATAGACGGTTCTGCTGACGAGCCGCTTCTCGATCAAACAATCACGTTGCGTCGACGGCCGTATTCTGGCTGTCGAAGCTTACCGATCAGAGATTTTCGGTCAGATCAGTCGCCGCCCATGACTGATCTATCTGGATTCACTTGTCTGCCCGGGCTGATCAATACTCACGTTCACTTTGATGGCAACCCGGAGGACTCCGTTGATTACAGTATCTATGCGCGGAGGACAGCGGATGAAACCTTGCAATTGGTTCTCGACAACGCGAGCACCACACTGCTCACCGGCTTTACCACCGTGCGCCATGTAGGCGCATGGTTCCCAGATGCGGTATATCAAGCGCGATCGCTGATTGAGCAAAGCAAAGCGTTGGGGCCCAGAATACAAACAGCAGGCCCCTATCTCACTATTCCAGGCGGGGGTGGTGATCTCACTTTTCCAGAAATCCCTCCTGATCAAATCCCGACCGAATCGCAGCAAGGGATAGCCAGTACTCCGTCGGAATTTGCCGAGCGGGCCGAAGCCGCTATTCTTGCCGGCGCGGATTTTCTGAAGGTCATCGCCTCGGGAGCGGTATTTTCTATTGGTACTGACCCCGGAGCCCCGAGATGACACGGGCTGATATCGAAGCGGTGGTGGCTGTGGCCAAAGCTTACGGTAAGAAAGTCACCGCCCATGTCCACAGTGATCAATCGGGGCGCGACGCGATTCTCGCGGGGGTGGACTCACTAGAGCACGCTTCTCTTCTCGAAGACTCCACTATTGATCTTGCGCTTAAGCGCGGCGTGGCGTTTTCAATGGATGTCTATAATGGCACCTATACCGACACGATTGGCCGTCAACAGGGGTACCCTGAAATTTTTCTGCAACGAAACACCTACACTACTGAAGCGCAGCGGATTGTTTTCGAAAAGGCCTATAAAAAAGGGGTGACACTGCTCTACGGAACGGATGCCGCGGTATTACCACACGATATGGGGGCCTGGCAGTTCGCCATCATGGTAGAGCGAGGCATGGCGCCAATGGATGCGATTAGATCGGCCACATCAGTTGCCGCAGCGCACATGGGACTGGCCGACGAAGTGGGAGCCATTTTGCCCGGCACGCGGCCGACCTCATTGCGATTCAAGGCAATCCGCTTGAGGACATCACAGCCCTACGCCGAGTCGATCTGGTAATGAAAGACGGTATCGTTATCAAATCGCACGATCTATCAGCATGAGGTTGAACCTTTGCCATGACTTCGCCATCATCAGCTCTCTTGTGATACTTATCGAACTGGCTTAATTCATGGATATTGGCGTACCAATCAAAGATCTCGGCCCATACGATATCGAAGCCCTAAAGACAAAATTCTTGGATTCCTGAGGAAAGTTGGTGGGGAAACCAGTTCCGCCAACTTGAGTACGAGGTTCACCAACATACTCAATCCATCGTCATGGTATTCACCGAGGGAGAGGGCTGGCCCAATATCGAAGTGTCAAAGGATCAGGGCTGGGATCTGCTCGCAGAAGAGGCAGTACCCTGATGCACAAAATTTTGGAGGACCACTACCCCGCCGGCGGCACCATTATTCGGGCCATGGCGGCACGACTCGAAGCGGGTGGCATTATCAAACCCCACACAGACAAGCACCCTTCTTTTCACTACGGACACCGCATCCATATCCCTATTTATAGCAACCCACGGGTTAGTTTCATGATTGATGGGCGCCGCAGAAAAATGCCCGATCGGGGACACGTCTACGAAATCAACAACCAGAAGCAACACAGTGTGATGAATAAGGGTGAGAAGGGCGAATTAACTTCATCTTTGACTACATCCCACCGACCAAAGCATACAGCGCTGAGCCGCGGAGCTCGCCTCGGACCACGCGGGAAAGGGCTAATGAATATGCTTTGGAAAAGCCCTTCGCAAGAAAGTCTCGCGCGCACTGCCCTCGCGCGCCGCTTGCTTAACTCTTTGGGCGTCACCAACAGTCCGAGATGCAAGCCATCGATCAAGGCCGAGTACCCGGTCGCCAGCTCTTTGGCGTCGACCCCTTCGTAGTGCGCCTCTGCGATGATGGCCTCGAATAAGGTCTCTAATTTTTGTGCCGCCAATCGATCCACCGTCGACACGATCTTTTGGTAGACCGGACGGGCGCCCGCCTCTCCATAATAAGCGAACCACACTGACATTTTTTGTCGCTGGGTCACACCGCGACCGAGTTGAAAGTCCAGCAGTGCGTCCAGCCTTTCCCCCAGATCGGTAATGGCAGCCCCCTCCATAATCTGGATTTGACCACCGTGATACTCCTCTGCAACGAACCGGAGTGTCTCTCGCAATAAGTTGTCTTTGCTCTGAAAATGAAGATTCGCAATGCCGACGCTGAGTCCCGCCTCGCGGGTCACCATCTGCACGGTAATGGCCGATAGACCGTGCTGCGCAATACAGCGGATGGTGGCGTCAATGAGTTGCTGACGGCGCTCGGCTTTCGGGCGAATTTGCCGTCGTTTACCCACAGAAGAGGACTGTGCCAACCCTTTTTCAGCCACCGTACCACTCATTCTTTATCTACCCAGTGCGCTGACAGTGTACGAGCTTCAAACCGCACGCTCAACACAGGAATGAACGGTCATTCATTCTGAGTAGACGGCAAACCACGATCATGGCAACATTACACCTACTCTGGAATTGCTGGAGACGGTAGTGAACCAATACGATGCCATTGTCATCGGTGCGGGCCATAACGGCCTCACCAATGGCGCCTATCTCGCCAAAGCGGGCCTCAAAGTCGCCGTGCTAGAACGTAACCCTTATATCGGGGGAGCAACGGTAAGCAGAGAGCTTCACAAAGGCTGGTATTACTCAAATTGCTCCTATGTCTCGAGCCTGTTGCGACCCGAGATTACGAGAGATCTTGAGCTGCCGCGGCATGGGCTACAAGTCGTGCCCTTTGGCGGTGGCGCCACCTTTATGCGTAATGGCGACCACTTCGGCAATTACAGTGACCACGACCGTCATTACCGCGAACTCGCACGTCACTCCAAGCGGGATGCCAATGCGTACGATCGCTATTCTGCAGACACCAGCCTGCAAACCAAACTGATTCGCCCTTATTTGCTGCGAACGCCGCCCGATCCCACATCACTCAAACCCAAAGATCTGCGGGACTTATTGGAATTCGCCCGCTCCTTTATGAACTTAGGGGAGGAAAAACTCCTCGATACCATCAAGTTCTGGACCGCCAGCGTCGGGGATTATCTCAACGAGTATTTTGAGACCGATGTCATCAAGGCGCATATGGCGGGCAGTGGCATTATCGGCACCGCATTGGGGGTGTACTCCCCCGGTACAGCCTATGTGTTACTGCACCACTATATGGGTGATGTGGATGGCAATGTCGGAGCCTGGGGCTTTGCCCGAGGCGGTATGGGCGCTATTGCGAGTTCACTGTCAAAGGCCTTTCAATCCTTCGGTGGTGAGATCATTTGTGACGCCAACGTTGATGAAATTATGGTCAAAAATGGCAGCGTCACCGGTGTCGCATTAAAGGATGGCACCGAGTATCGAGCGCCTGTCGTCGTGTCTAACCTGGACCCGAAGCGAACCTTCTTAGACATTATTAACCCCTCCGACCTGCCCAAAGATGTCTTAAAGAAAGCGCGGAATTTTAAGATCCGAGGCTCCTCAGGAAAACTCAATATCGCGCTGGACGGCCTGCCCATCTTTAATGGCCTCGACCCCAAGAACAAGCTCATGGCGGGTGACCTACACTTCAGTGACTCACTAGAACGCCAAGAACGTGCCTACGATGACTGGAAAGCGGGAACCTGGTCGAAAGACCCCTACCTCGACATGATGATCCCCTCGTTGACCGACCCCACCATGGCGCCCCCAGGGAAGCACATGATGTCGGTATTCGTTCAGTACGCTCCTCCTAAAGTGGAGGGCCGCGAATGGACAGATGAGGATAAGGATGGCTTTGAGAAATCAGTGATCGATCAGATATCGAATTACAGTCCTAATTTCAAAGACCTCATTCTCCACTGTGAAACCCGAACACCTCGCGAGATCGAAGCCGAAGTCGGGCTCACTGAGGGCAATATTTTCATGGGCGAATTGACCTTTGATCAACTCCTGTTCAATCGACCCTTCCCCGGCTATGCCCAATATCGAGGCCCAATCAAGGGCATGTATATGTGTAGCTCAGGAACACACCCCGGAGGTGGCGTGATGGCGGCACCGGGCGCCAACTCAGCGAGAGAAATTCTGTCAGACCTGAAACGACCCAATACTGTGCCTGGAGAATATGCTGATGACTGATTACGACGCAGTGGTCATAGGTGCCGGCCACAACGGCTTGATTTGTGCCACCTACCTCGCCAAAGCAGGGCATCGCGTTCTAGTGCTGGATGGCCGGTCTGAACCAGGCGGCTGTGCCAGTACGCGTGAATTTACAGCGGGCTTTAAGGTGTCAGATTGCGCCCAATGGTTCTCACAGTTTGATCGCAGCATCACCAAGGATCTCAACCTTCACGGTGCAGGCCTGAAGCTCAGCGACACTAAGACCACGATCTCCCTGCAACCTGACGGAAATCATTTGACCCTCGATGGCGACCATATTGCTGGTGCGGGAGTCGATCCGGTTGATCAAGCGGCCTATCGCGAGTTTCGTAAGATGATGCAGCGCTTCGCTAAGTTGATGACCCATTTGTATCGCGGTCGGCCACCCAAGTTAGTGGAGCACAATTGGCGAGACCGCTTTACCCTCATGAAATTGGGGCTTGGTCTGAAAATGATGGGGCGCGAGTACATGCGTGACATCATGCGCATCGTCATGATTAACATTTACGATGTGATGAATGAGCACTTTAAGCACGATGCCCTAAAAAGCACCATAGCGCTCGATGCGGTCACCGGCACTAATATGGGTCCCGCGGTCACCCAATACCGTCTATAGCTATCTTCATCGCGTCACGGGGGAATACTTGAGCCAAACGGGTATGACTCAAGTAATCGGTGGTATGGGGGCGCTCGGTTCTGTTTTAGCTGAGGTCGCGACCAAACAGGGCGCCACGCTGCGGCTCAATTCACCCGTAGCAAGCATCACCAAGACCGATGACAGCGTTTCCGGCGTGACACTGGCGTCTGGTGAGGCCATCTCGGCAAAGCTGGTCATCTCGAGCGCCGATCCGAGAACCACTTTTCGTGATCTGCTGGGCTATCAACAAATGGAAGTGGGCATGGCTCGGCGGGTCGAGCACTATCGATCGCGCAGTGGCACCGCCAAGCTCCACCTTGCACTCAGCGCACTCCCACAGTTTGCCGGTTTAACAGATCGTCAGCTGGCGGAGCGACTGGTCATTACCCCCTCTATGGATGGGATGGAGCGGGCGCTGAATCCCATGAAATATAATGAGATCAGCACCCAGCACACCTTCGATATCAGCATTCCCTCTGTCGCGGATGCGTCGCTCGCACCGACTGATCAGCACGTTCTGACCGCGATCGTGCACTATGTGCCCTACGCGCCTGATCTGGGCTGGGAGGCCGCACGACCACAGCTCTTGGCGCAGCTATTGGCTGAGCTAGAAGCCTATGCCCCCGGAATAGGGTCTTTGGTCACCGCCAGTGAACTGATCGTTCCTTCTGACCTGGAGGCCTCACATGGTATGACAGGCGGCAATTGGAACCACGGCGAACTCTCTATTGATCAAGCCTTGATGATGCGGCCCTTCCCGGGTTCGACCCAGTATGCGACCGCGGTCGATGGCTTGTATCTCTGTGGCGCAGGCGCGCACCCGGGCGGGGGCTTGCAAGGCCTCCCAGGACGTAACGCGGCAAAAGAAATTCTGAAGCGAGGAGCCCTATCATGAGCCTGGCAAGTCGAGACACGATGCTGCTGACCACCCCGTTTCACTCCCGCGTGGCAGCAATGTGCGACCTCAACGACTGGGGCAACTGGATGGGTTATACCACCCCAAATGCCTATTTTGATGTCGAGTTAGAGTATTTTGCGCTGCGCAGCACGACCGGCGTATTTGACCTGTCACCCATGAACAAATACCGAGTGACCGGACCCGATGCCCAACGTTATTTAAACCGACTGGTCACACGGGACATCGCAAAACTGGGTATCAACCGGGTTGGCTATGCGATCTGGTGCGACGACGATGGCCAAGTCATGGATGATGGCACCATCTTCCGGCTGGGCGAGAGTGATTATCGCATTTGTTCATACCAGAGAGCGGATGACTGGCTCGCCTGGAACACGCTGGGGTTCGATGTGACGATCGAGAATGAATCCGAAGCCGTAGTCGGCTTGGCGGTTCAGGGGCCCACGTCGTGCACGATTCTCACCTTACTGGGCTGCACAGACCTCAATCAACTCAAGCCCTTTGGCATAACGCATTACACTTTTGAGGGCAAACCACTCATGGTGAGCCGCACCGGTTTCACAGGGGACCTGGGCTATGAGGTATGGGTGCCACCCGAGTCTGCTGAAGCGCTGTGGGATCAGTTGTTTGAATTAGGCCAAGACTACCTCATCAAGCCCATTGGCGGTTTAGCGCTAGAACTCGCGCGGATCGAGGCGGGCTTTTTACAAGCGAATACTGACTTTATGCCGGCTGAAGACGTGGTCCGTGTCGGGCGCACCCGCAGTCCGTTTGAACTCGGTTTAGCGTGGCTGGTCGACTTCTCGAAGCCACTATTCAATGGTCGCGCGGCTTTATTGAGGGAGCAAGAAAATGGCTCTCGGTTCCGGTTCGCGTTGCTCGATGTGCAAGGTAACAAGCCTGCTGAGCATTCGTTTATTTTAAAAGGTGACAAGCAAGTCGGTACGGTCACCTCAGCGGCCTGGTGCCCGACGGCAAAAGCCAATTTGGCGTATGCGCAGATTGAAATGCCACATGGGGCGGTTGGTGACGAACTCGTTGCTGAAATTTACTACCAACGGGAACTGCACTGGACGCGGCTGTTAGCACCTTGCAAAGTCATTGAGGGACCGATTTTTAAATCGTCCAAACGCTGGCAGACGCCCGCACCACCGTATTAATTGCCCAACGAACTACTCGAGAGACGCCATGCAAACCATCGCGACTTCAGTTGATGATTCCTTTGAGCGTATGCGCGCTAGGCTAGAGGCTGAAAAGGCACGGCCGCACCACGCGATCAATCCCTATTTTTATCGTTCACATTTAGTGCATGAACAAGAACTAGAGCACCTCATCTTCAAAAGTTGGATTTATGCGCTGCACGCCAGTGAAATTCCCAACACCGGGGACTACCAACTACTCGAGATTGGTGAGGACTCCATCATTGTTGTGCGCACTGAAGACGGCGATATCAAGGCCATGCACAACGTTTGTCGGCATCGCGGCGCACGCGTCTGCGAAGCGACTCAAGGGAATCGGAAAACCTACGTTTGCCCCTATCATGGCTGGGTTTATCATATCGACGGCTCTCTCAAAGTCGCCCGTGAGACCCACGTAATGCCTGATTTTGATAGCGCGCAACATGGTTTAAAACCCGTGAACTGTGTCACTTATATGGGTCTTGTCTTTATTAACTGCGACCTTAACGCAGGTGATTTAACAGCATCACTCGATCAGATCAAAGCACAGCTCGGCGCCTATGACCTCGATCATGCCAAAGTGGCGCATCGCAAAACGTATCGTGTCGATGCGAACTGGAAGCTCGCCATCGAGAATTACTTAGAGTGTTATCACTGCGCCACCTCGCATCGATCCTACGCGCGTGCGCACACCTTGAAAGACCTGGAAGAAAAGTCGGCGCCAGTAGTGGCAAAAATGCTAGAGCGTGCTGATGAAATCACGGGGATACCGGGTATTTCAAAGGAACACACCACCATCTACCTCGACGCGCCAAGTTTTGGTAGCTGTGCGCATGCGATGCGGTATGGCCTCTTTGATGGCTATGTGACCGGCACCCAAGATGGTCGCCCTGCCGCACCGCTCATGGGCGATATTCAGGATTACGATGGAGGTGTTGGAGACTTTCAGCTAGGCCCCCTGAGTTTCATGCTGAATTATCCCGATCACTGCGTGCTCTATCGGTTTTTACCTAAATCACTCACCGAAACCGATATGGAGTTGGTCTGGCTGGTCCGAGGCGATGCCGTCGAGGGGACTGATTACGATCTTGAGCGCCTCACTTGGCTATGGCATCACACCACCCTGGAAGACGAGTACATCATCACCCGTAACGCGGCCGGCGTGAACTCTCGGTTCTTTGAGCCTGGGCCTTATCATCCCGAATTCGAGTTCACACTGACGCAGTTCATCCACTGGTATTTGCACACCTTAGAAGCCAGCATTGCTTAGCTGATCTGCCGTCGTCGCCATCGCAAAGGTGCCATGGGCCCTCATGGCTGACCTTCAGTGCTTTGGCTGGTTGCCTGTTACTATGGACCGATAAGAGGGTATAACTGCCCACTCACGATGGTTGAACGAGCGCCAAGCGCTGACAGCCGCCGCCGTTCATCACGCTACTGAGGCTCACTGTTGCCACACACGCCGGCAAACCACAGTCCCCCACCCGCCGTAAAGCGCGCACGTATACCGCTTTTCAGCGCTTTCTTCATGATTTACATCTTTGTGTCGGGTGGCTCTTTCGGTATTGAGGCAATGGTGTCTTCGTCGGGCCCCGGGCTCACCATACTCTTACTCTTAGCGTTGCCCTTGGTCTGGGCATTACCCATGGCGCTGGTGGCGAGCGAGTTGGGATCCGCGTTACCGGCGAGCGGCGGCTTCTACATTTGGACTCGACGAGCCTTGGGTGATTTTTGGGGATTTCAAACCGCCTGGTGGTGGTCTTTGGCACTGTTAGTCGACACGTCAGTCTACGTGGTGCTGAGCACCACCTACTTGCAGAACCAACTGGGCTTCGGTGATCCCACCTATTATTTTATCTGCTGGGCAATCATTCTGCTCTTTACCCTCGTCAATATTTTGGGGGTTAAAATAGTGGCACTCAGCTCTAGCTTATTCTCTCTCTTTATTATTGCTCCCTTCATCGCACTGGGTTTACTGGGGCTCATGAATTGGCAATTCAACCCCCTGACCCCCATCACGCCGCCCAACGCTGACCTGCTGGGCAACGAGGGCGCGCTCGTTCTGGGACTCAGCATTGGGCTGTGGATGTATTCCGGTTACGAGTCGATGTCAACGCTAGCAGGAGAAATCGAACAGCCGCAGCGCATCATTCCAAAAGCGTTGATGTTGGTACTGCCCTTCGTTGCCTTTATGTACCTCCTCCCCACGGTGGCCAGCATCGCAGCATTTGGTCACTGGGAGCTGTTCAGTGTCGACAGCGGCGAAGGCAAAGTGTCTTTTGTTGATATTGGTCGCATGCTGGGCGGCACTGCTCTCGGCCATGCACTGCTGGCCTCTGCGGTGCTCGGTAATCTAGCGTTGTACCTCGATTACATGGCGTCAGGCGCCCGCCCGCTGCAAGCACTTGCCGATGATGGTTTATTTCCACCGATCATATCCCGCGTCAGCAGACGCTTTGGCACACCGATCGCGGCCATCGCTCTGGTCGCAGGTGTCAATGCGGTGCTGATCGCAGGACCGTTCCAAAGTCTCGTGATCATCGATGTGATGCTGATGGTGTGTTCTTACGCAGTGATTTTTATCGCGGCAGTTCATCTGCGGCGATCCGATCCCGATCTGCACCGTCCCTTCAAAATCCCCTTGGGAACGCGGGGTCTGGCTGCACTAATGATCCCGCCACTGTGCCTCGTCGTCTTCATGCTGTACATGACCTTATTTGATCGGAGTGTGTCCTTATTTGGCTCACAAGGAATCACCTTATTTGGTCAAGACATTGGCTGGTATGGGCTTGCTGGGCTACTGGCGCTGCTGTCAGGCCCTCTGTTGTATCCATTACTGCGACATCGATACGGTGGGCCCGCTATCCCCTGCCATGAAGCGGGTAATCCCTAAGCGGCAACGAATCGGTCCCTCAGCTCTCGAACCACAACCCATCTGGGTCTTCCGGCCAGACACCCAAATAAGGACCATGAGCTTGGAAGCCCAGCATACGACGGACCGCCTCTGGTTGCGCTGAAACGTCCTCTCGGGTCAGGGTCAGGTATTGATTTTCTTCTTGTCGAAGCCAGCCAAGACAGTAGGTATTCACCACCGCCTTCCTCGCGCCACCACTGAGATTCGCTCCTCCCCCGTGCAAAGTTGAGCCGAGGTACAAGACGACTGACCCCGCGGGCATCACGGCTTGCACAATGTGCTCGTCACCGACTTGCTCAGGGTCAGTGAGTTCACACTCCTTCGGTACGACCCGTGTCGCGCCATTCTCCTCGGTAAAATCATCCAATGCCCAAAGCGCTGAGATCTGCGCTTCAAAGGGCAATAAGTGACTGGGATAACAGGTGTCGTCGGCATGCAGCACCTGTGCCGCTTCCCCGGGAAGAATCTCGATCGCGGTGGTGCTGCCCACCTGATAAACCTCGCAGTGCGGCTTTAGCACGGCATCGGCCACCGCCAACACGATGGGGTGCATCAGTAATGTCGCAAAATGATCTGAATACTTGGCGAGCCCGCCTACACGTAGCGTCTTATGACCATTGAAACTGTTTTGGTAAAGGTGTCCCTCCCGATCAAACTCGGCACGCAAATCGGTATTCAAACCGGCTACGACCGCCTCCTCTAGCAGAGTTTCAACGACCACAACTCCATTGTTGACTAACGCGCTGACAATATCGTCCGCGTGATCATGGGCCTGATATCGGGCGATTTTCATCCTCGCGCTCCGTCTAGTCGTTTGCTCAGATAGTATTGTACCCTGTCCAAAGCACAACAAAGATGCCAAAGGAAGCGCTACATCGTTAGCGCCTCTTAGGCTCCCGACTCACTCTGCACCGCTGCTCCATGCACACCCATCAGGACATGAACTTATGGCGAAGCACACCCCACCGATCGGTCCTAACAAACAATGACTGCGCATCAGTCGGGCCATGCTCCCGAACAAGCAGATCACTGGCAGCAACGCGTCGACCTGGCTTTGGCATTTCGCTGGGCAGCCCGGCTCAATCTTCATGAAGCGGTCGCCAACCACTTTAGTGTCGCCGTGGGCGACAGCAAGACGACGTTTTTAATCAACCCAAATCAGGCACATTTTTCACGCATCAAGGCATCCGACTTGTTGCTGCTAGACGCTAGTGACCCAGACACCTTGAGCAGACCCGACGCGCCTGACCCCACGGCTTGGGGTTTACACAGCGCCATTCATCGTCACTGTCCGCAGGCCCGCGTTGCGTTGCACGTGCATCCCACCTATTCCACTGTATTGTCAACGCTGAAAGACCCCCGCCTGCCACCGATTGATCAAAATTGCGCGATGTTTTTTAATCGCTATGCGATCGACCCTGAATATGGCGGGCTGGCGCTTGATCGTGAGGCTGAGCGCTGCTGCCAACACTTGGCAGACCCCTCCAAATGGGTGCTCATCATGTCTCAACACGGTATTTTAGTGATCGGAGAGACCGTTGCGGAGGCCTTTAATCGACTCTTTTATTTTGAACGGGCAGCTGAAACCTACATCAAAGCGCTGTGGACGGGGCAACCGTTGCGCGTCATGAGTGACGACGTGGCAACCGCAACGGCCCAAGCGATAGAGGATTACCCGGAACAGGCAGAACGGTACTTTGCCGAGCTCAGAGCCATTCTCGATCAAGAGGCGTCAGACTACGCCACCTAATGGCGGCAACCTGACAAAAAAAAACCACCCGACGGGTGGTTTCTCTGTAATGGTGGGCCGTGCTGGATTCGAACCAGCGACCAATTGGTTAAAAGCCAACTGCTCTACCAACTGAGCTAACGGCCCAAAACAGGCAAGGCGCGTATGCTAACGCCCCCGGATAAAAATTCAAGTCCTTTACCAATCAAAACCCCGGTAATTGAGCACGTAACCCACTTACCACCCTCTGTTCGCCGCCAACACCCATTGATTGGGTCATGACTTGCCCATCCCATTCAACAAAACAAGCCGACAGGGCAACGAAAAGACGCGCTGATGACCCGACTCGTATCGCGCTCTGCCTCAAGATCAGGACAGAGACCACAGCCTTTAAGCGGTGGATGAATCACTGTAGTGCGTGGGGTCTGGCACCCCTGCAGCGGCAAAACCGTCTCGTCTTAGTCGACAGCTATCACAGACACCGCAGGCGCGACCGAGCGAATCCGCTTGGTAACAAGATACGGTTAGCGCGTAATCGACACCGAGTCGCATACCTAACTGAATAATGTCTGCTTTGCTCATATCGATGATCGGCGCTTCCACTCGAATCGGATGACCCTCTACACCCGCCTTGGTGGCCAGCGACGACATCGCACTAAACGCCTCAATAAATTCAGGTCGGCAATCGGGATAACCAGAATAATCCACTGCGTTTGCGCCGATATAAAGTTCATCAGCGCCAAGTACTTCGGCCCAGCCTAATGCCAGCGAGAGAAAAATCGTATTTCTTGCAGGCACATACGTCACCGGGATGCCCGCTGAGGGGGTTGTTGGCACCGCCACCGACGCATCGGTGAGCGCGGAACCACTTAAAAACGAGAGGTCCAATGTCACGACGCGGTGCTCGACATCAGTATATTGCGCTGCGACGCGCTCAGCCGCGGCCAACTCAGACCGATGGCGCTGACCGTAATCGATACTTAAGCTAAAGCAGTCCTTACCTGCAGCATGCGCCACGGCCAAGACAGTGGCAGAGTCTAGCCCGCCAGATGTCAGTACGATCGCCTTACTCACGGCTCTAACCCTCTGCGTCTCATTGTTTGCAACCCATTCAGTGTCCCGGAGCATCCTGCCACAGCAGTTTGTGAAGCTGTATTTGCAGTCGAGCAGGCACTCTGTCCATTAGCATCCAGTCTGCAAGTACCGCGGCGTCGAGCTGCTCAAAGCTGGGGGAAAACAACACATCAGAAACCCGTTCAGTCAGCCGCTTTTCATCAATCCGCATTCTCGCCCAGTCGTAGTCTTGGCGGCTGCACAGCACGAACTTGATTTGATCATTGGGCGTCAAATGATCCACGTTGGACCAATCGTTACGATGCACTTCCCCTGAATCAGGCGTCTTAATGTCGACGACTCGACTCACCGCTTGGTTCACCTCGGCGATACTCAGGGCACCGCTAGTTTCCAGCGAGACATCAAATCCAAGATGGCAAAGTTGATCCAACAACGAGAGGCACCCGGGCTGCGCAAGGGGCTCGCCACCAGTGACACAAATACGACGACACGCGAACGTCTCAATTTTGCTGAGGATGGCATTCACCGTCATCAGTTCACCACCTGAAAAAGCATAGGCGGTGTCACAATATTGGCAGCGCAGCGGACACCCGGTTAAGCGAACAAAAACCGTCGGCAGTCCTACCGATCGCGCTTCACCTTGTAGGGAGTGAAAAATCTCTGTGATACGCAGTTGCATAGCGGTTTCGGGTGGCGACCCCTCAAAAGTTCTCCAATAAAAACTGTCGAGCCAGCTGCGCCGCGGCATGTGAGGGGTACTCTCGAATCACCTCGTCTAAATATTCACGCGAGCGTTGCCGGTTGCCTTTGATGAACTGCACCCGTCCTAATTTGTACAGCGCATCAGGCACTTTGGCATCTGCAGGGTATTGATCCAATAACAATTTAAAGTTCTGACGAGCCAGCTCCGGATCTGGCGGCGCTATGACCAAATAGAGTTCACCCATCCAGTAATGTGCGTTGGGTGCATAACGTCCAAAAGGAAACTCGGCTAAGAAGCCCTCAAATGCCGTCACCGCATCATCAAACTCTTTCAGCCGAACCAGTTCGTAAGCAGCGCGATAAGCAGCCTCTTCACCGGCTTCCGCGTCGACAGCGGGCGACGTGTTAGGGGACTGAACGGTTTTTTGCGAATCATTGGCCTCCGAGAGAGCACCGCCGGGTGATCCCCCCTCGCCGGTACTGCTGCCCCCGACGCCATCTCCCGCAGCAAGACGGCGATCGATGTCGACGTAGCGTTCCAGCGTTTGCGCCTCTAGTTGCCGCAGGGCCTCTAAGGCCTCTTCCAATTGCCCATTCAACCGCCTGACGTCAGTCTCAAGCTGCTGCACACGCAGCACCATACTGCCCGAATCATCGCCAATGATGGGGGGCACAGTCACGTCTGCAGGCACCTGCGCCACAGTTGTCGTCCCAGAGTAAGGTCGAATACCGGAGTAAGTCGAGGCCGCGGGCGCTGTTTCCACCGGCGTAACAGGCGTAACCACAGCACTGCTCTGCTTGGCTTCTTCTGCGAGTCGCTCGGCTTCTTCTGCGCGTCGCTCTGCCTCCTCTGCGCGTCGCTCGGCTTGTTCTGCACGTCGCTCGGCTTCCACATCAACGTAGTTCTGCGCCGACGTTATCAGCGCAACCGTTACCAACAAAAAGCCGGCGAATAACGCCGGCTTACGGGATACCCCTGTCACTGCGTCACCCTCAACTATTTGAGTTCAACGCGTCGGTTCTGCTGCCAATTGGTCTCACCAGAGCCATAAGCCACGGGGTTTTCTTCGCCGTAACTGATCGTCTCGACTCGATAACTCGGTAGGCCATTAGCCACCATGTAGTCGCGAACCGCGTTCGCACGTCGCTCACCGAGGGCTAAATTGTATTCTCTAGTCCCTCTCTCGTCGGTATGGCCCTCAAGACGAACGCTGTCATTATTACCCAACAGCGCTTGAATGTGAGCGTCAACTTGCGCGCGCGCATCCTCTGTCAGCGAGGAGCTGTCAAACTCAAAATAAAACACCGTTCCCACATTAGCGGCGGCAGCTTCTCGACCCTGCTGCGCCTTCACCTGCGCCTGCTGCTCAGCTTCCTGCGCTGCGGCCTCCTGCGCGGCCTGCTCTTCAGCAGCAGTAGCAGCGGCTTCGGCTTCTTTGGTATCGTTACTGGAGCACGCTGCCAGAACGAAGGCTGCAAAAACGAGGCTAACCCACTTGGCGTAAAGCGTTGGTTTAATCATGGCTTACTGTCTCCCCTAATGGCCCAAAATTATACTGCCGCTAATGTAGCGCATAACGACAACATTTTCTCGTTATGATCGTAAAAAAAATGCCGCCTTTTACGGCGTCACGTAAGGAGACCAAGCCGGCTCTTGAACACTGCCCTCGCGAGCGGGCAAGCTGAACCGCACTCCGCCATCGACTGCCACCGCAGCCAAGATACTGTCCTGGCCGCGTTTGGTCGCGTACAGCACCACCGAACCATTAGGTGCAATACTGGGGCTCTCATCGAGGCTGGTCTCGGTCAGCACCGTCAGTCTGTCGGTCACTAGATCAAGCACCGCGATATGGTATCGGCCATCACGTTGATGCACGAGCGCCACATTACGACCATCCTGAGCGACGCGAGCGCGGGCGTTGAAAGCCCCTTCGAAAGTAATGCGTTGAATTTTCTTCGTGCGCAGATCGTAGCGATAGATCTGTGGGCGCCCACCCCGATCAGACGTAAACAACAATGACTTCCCGTCTGGCATCCAAGTCGGTTCGGTATCAATCGCAAAATGCCGCGTTAACCGAGTTAACGCGCGAGTCGTCAGGTCTAAAAGATAGATATCGGGGTTGCCATCTTTAGACAATACCAAGGCCATCGTATTGCCATCGGGCGACCAAGCAGGAGAGTTATTGAGACCCTGAAAGTTGGTCAATTGTTCGCGCGCGCCGGTGCGCAAATTTTGACGATAGATCGCTGGCCGTGACGTTTCAAACGAGACATAGGCTACCTCTTGCCCATCAGGCGACCAAGTGGGCGACAGTATCGGGTCACGACCCTCGAGTAATACGATAGGCCGCTGGCCATCAGAGTCAGCCAATGTCAGACGATAAAAGTCCTTAGCATTTGGGTTGCGCATGACTGACACATATAACAGGCGGGTTGCGAAAGCACCTGAAATGCCCGTAAGCCGTTCATAGACGGCGTCAGAGACGCGATGCGACAGCATGCGCAGTTCTGTTACCGGCCCCGTCACCGTGCCTGAATCGATCGCCATTTGTCGCGTCGTATCGAAAAGTTGAAAATCGATTCGTATCTGTGTCCCCAGCGTGACCTGCCCGATCAGCACATACTCCGCAGAGATAGCACGCCAATCGCGAAAATACATTTCCGCCTCTCGTGTCGGATAACTGAGCATATCGCGGCGGCTTACGGGGGCAAATTGACCGCTTCGCACTAAATCTGAATCAATAATTTGCGCGACGTCCTCAGGGGCCGCACCCAATCCTTGCCAGCCGAAGGGCACCACCGCAATAGGAGTTGGATTATCGAGGCCCTGATTGATTTCAATCTGCAACTCAGCATGCAGGTTCGATGCAAAAAACAGCAGGGCTAATATGCTCATTCGTCTTATCAACACAGTTAGTACCTCAAATCCTCTGGCCTGAAAATTAGTTGAAAACGCCGAAACGTGGTTTCGAATACCCGGCTATCCAGCTGCGCAATCTCTGGAAATTTGCCTACTCGCTCGACCGCGCTGATCGCGCTTCTATCGAAGGCAGCATCGCCGCTTGTTGTCAATACACTGACCCCGACAACCTCTCCGGTTGGCACCAATTGTATCGAGAGCACTGACACCATACCGTTGCGCGCACTGGGCGGCCTAGTCCAACGGTTGATCACGGCACGTTGGATCGTCGCCGCAACGGCATCCTTCAAACTGATGGAATCTGATCCCGACAGATCGGATGTCGCCATGTTAGCCAACTCTTCCCTAGCCATTGCGGCCAGCTGAGTCGCGTCCGACTCAGCTGCAGCGTCTTTGATCTCAGGTACCGGCTCGACCACTGCAGGCGGCGGTGCCTCGCGAGGGGCTGCTGGAGTAGGGTCTACCTGTGGTTTTGGTTTTGGTTTTGGCTTTTGGCTTGGTTTGGCTTAGGTTTTGGCTTAGGTTTTGGCGCCAGGCTATCTGCACTCACCAACACTGCCTGGACCGCTTGGGCGGTTGGCGCGGCGGCTATGACTTGCGTCGGTCCAGCCCAGCGAAACCCAAGCACCAACACAATGCCCACATGAATGCCGATGGCCAGGAGAGCGGGTAGCCCGGAGAAGAGCCATCGATCCGATATCATCAGTCGACTGCTGGGTTCTCAGTGACCAAACCAACCGACGGTGCACCGGCCGCTTGCAGTGCCGTCATCACCACGACCACTTGCCCATAGGGCACCGTCTTGTCACCCCAAATCAACACGGGTTTTTCGGGGGTTCGTCTCAATACTGCCCCGACTCGCTGTTGAATGGTCGCCAGCGCCAGGGACTTTTTTTCGTCGACGCCGAGGTTTAAAAATAATTGCCCCCGGTCATTAATCGACACAATCAACGGCTCGGCATCCTGATTATCGACCGGGGCAGCTGCCGCATCGGGAAGATCCACCTCAACCCCTTGCATCAGCATGGGCGCGGTCACCATAAAAATAACGAGCAACACCAGCATCACGTCGATGTAAGGCACGACATTAATTTCCGCCAGCATGCGCCGCCTTCGCACGTTAACCACCCTCGGACTTATGCGCTTTCACCGTGTAAGTCTGGCGCTGTAAAATGCCTGAGAACTCATCCACGAATGCCTCGTATCGACTGAGTAGTGCATCGCTGCGGGCTGCCAGCCGGTTATAGGCAAGCACCGCGGGTATCGCAGCAAAAAGCCCCATCGCCGTCGCAATTAACGCCTCTGAAATCCCCGGCGCGACCGTGGCCAACGTTGCTTGAGTCGCGTTCGCTAATCCACGAAATGAATTCATGATCCCCCATACTGTGCCGAGTAAACCAATATAGGGGCTGGTGGATCCCACCGAGGCTAAAAACGGCAGATGCTGCTCAATGCGGTCAGTCTCTCGCATCAAGGCAACACGCATGGCGCGACGCGAACCCTCTAGTATCGCGTCAGCATCCATATGTTCCTGCTGGGATAAGCGCGAAAACTCTTTAAAACCAGCCCTGAAAAGACTCTCCACACCGGTCGGCAATTGCCCATCAGCGACCGCTTGATTGCCCTCTCGGTAGAGCTGGGCAAGATCAATGCCCGACCAAAATTGCTCCTCAAATAAGAACAGTTCATCGTCGGTTCGGCGCATCAACATGACGCGTTGAATAATTAAAAACCATGAAGTGACGGACGCCAGCACCAAAATCAGCATCACGATCTGCACGAGGATGCTGGCATCAAGGATGAGCTCTATTAAGCTAAGTTCTTGTGTCATCCTGTCACCTTATTTTGCTGAGTTGCCTGAATGAGTTGCGCCCGCAAACCACCATCCAATCTTTTCGGTCGGCCGGTATCTCGGTCGACACAGGCAATTTGAACACTGCCTTCTACTAACAGAGTCTGATCTCGGCGGACCGTCTGATCAAAATCAATCGTCGCTGCACCGACATGCTGAGCAACCAACGTCACCGAGAGCGCATCATCGAGCCGGGCGGGCTGGCGATAATCGAGAGACATCTTAGACACGACAAACATCCATCCATTATCTGAAATGGCCGCACGATCCACCCCTAGCGCTCGCATGAACTCGGTTCTTGCCCGCTCAAAATACTTGAGGTAGTTCACGTAGTAGACGATCCCTCCTGCATCCGTATCCTCAATATAGACTCTAATCGGCAGAGAAAATTCCGACATTACCGTAACGGATCCAAATCCAGCCCCACATGCTCTGCCGCCGAGCCTTGAAACGGCAATCCGAAGTGCGCATACGCATGCCTGGTCGCAATGCGGCCTCTGGGGGTTCGGAGAATAAAACCTTGCTGTATTAGGAACGGTTCGAGCACATCCTCAATCGTACCTCGCTCCTCTGAGAGCGCCGCCGCCAAACTATCCACGCCCACTGGGCCACCATCAAATTTTTCAATTAACGTCAGCAATAAACGACGATCTAAATGGTCAAAACCCTCGGCATCGACATTCAATAAGTCTAAAGCCGCCTCGGCAGTGTCACCGCTCACGGTCCCATCGCCTTTGACCTCTGCAAAATCTCGCACCCGGCGCAGGAGCCGATTAGCGATTCGTGGCGTGCCGCGTGAGCGTCTTGCAATGGCTGCGGCACCGGGGCTGTCGGTGGGAATCTCTAAAATACCTGCCGAGCGGCTGACGATTTCGGTCAACTCAACGGCATCATAGAACTCCAGGCGTTGGACAATACCGAACCGGTCCCTCAGGGGTGACGTGAGGAGTCCGGCTCGAGTGGTCGCCCCAACAAGAGTAAACGGCGGCAAATCGAGCTTGATCGAGCGCGCCGCAGGACCCTCGCCGATCATAATGTCGAGCTGGTAATCTTCCATGGCCGGATACAATATCTCCTCGACATGGGGACTTAAACGATGGATTTCGTCGATAAACAGCACGTCGCCCGGCTCTAAGTTGGTCATCAGCGCCGCAATATCGCCTGCCTTTTCTAAAATAGGCCCGCTCGTCGTTTTCAACTGAACGCCCATCTCCTCGGCAATGATGCTGGCCAAAGTCGTCTTACCTAACCCGGGTGGTCCGAAAATCAGCGTATGGTCCAGCGGCTCTCCGCGGCCCCGCGCGGCAGAAAGAAAAATCTCCATCTGCTCACGGACCGCTGTTTGGCCAATATAGTCATCGAGACGGCGTGGCCTAATCGCACGATCAACTGCTTCCTCGCGGCCATCTGAGGGGTCAGCTGCCACCAAGCGATCTGTTTCAATCATCTCTGCACCTCACCGGGCCAGCACGCCGTCACTTCCCACCGCCCGCATAGCGCAGTGCGAGTCGGATCAATTGCTCACTGGTCATGTCATCGGAGACATCAATGCTCGCAACGAGCTTTGCCGCCTCTGGCAACTTGTACCCCAACGCGACGAGCGCCTGCTCTGCTTCGGCTCGCTGATCGGTTGCCGGAGTACGACCCGGATCGCTATCGGATACGGCCTCAGGGGATAATTCGTCAAGCCAATCGCCCGCTTTGTCCTTCATCTCGACCAGTAAACGCTCGGCGGTTTTTCGCCCAACACCGGGTAAGGCGACGAGTGCCGTCACATCATCGCGCTGCATACACCGCGCAAACTCTGACGCATCCATCCCTGACAACAGGGTCAAAGCGAGGCGCGGGCCAACGCCACTGACTTTAATCAGCGCTCTGAATAAGCGCCGGTCAGCTGCACCGATAAAACCAAAAAGTTGCTGCGCATCCTCGCGCACCACAAAATGAGTCAGTAACGTGACCTCTTGGCCCATTTCAGGCAACTGGTATAGCGTTGTCATCGGGACCTGTATCTCGTAACCAACGCCGCCCACCTCCACCAGAATCTCTGGGGCCTGTCGCCCAATCAACTTGCCGCGTATCTGACCAATCATGACAATACTTTACCTCAAACGACCCGCTCTGAAGCCACTCGATGCTAGCGTGCTGGCCAGTCCATCTACGTGACAATGGCACAATGCCGCTGCTAACCCATCAGCCGCATCCTCTTTGGGCTCAGCCGATAAGGCCAGTAAAGCGGTCACCATATGTTGCACCTGTTGCTTGCTGGCCGCGCCAGTACCGACTACCGACTGCTTGATTTGCCGGGCCGCGTATTCATAAACGACGAGATCCTTCATCACACAAGCCACCATCGCAGCGCCTCTAGCCTGGCCTAGCTTCAGCGCTGAATCGGCACTCTTTGCAACGAAAACACGCTCGATCGCCGCCACCTGAGGTTGGTAGGTATCGATCACCTCAGTTAACGATTCAAATAGCACTTTCAATCGCACACTCAGCGGTTCCTTGCTGGGCAAGTGAATCGTGCCACTCGACACATAGTGGGGTTTATTCCGATCAACGCTGATGAGACCGAAACCGGTTTTCCGCGATCCAGGGTCGATACCTAGAATGACTGTCATGGTGGCAATCCGCCGTGAACAGAGGCAGAGCGTAGTGTGACCGATTGTCGACCAAAGGTCATTTACAAAGCGGAGAGCACCGTTTCAGATATGTTGGCGTTCGAATAGACATTTTGCACGTCATCAAGATCTTCCAACATATCGATCAGACCCATCACACTTGTGGCGGCATCAATATCCAGTTCGACTTCGGTGCTAGGCAACATGGTCACCTCTGCATCTAACGGCTCGAGCCCTGCGGCAAGCAAGGCATCTTTTACCTCGGTCAGACTCTCCCAAGGGGTCAACACGTCGACGCTGCCATCCTCTGCGACGATGACGTCATCGGCCCCAGACTCCAGCCCCACTTCAAGGAGCACATCCTCGTCAACGCCTGGGGCAAAGGTGATCAGCCCGGACCGACTGAAGAGATAAGCGACGGAACCATCCGTACCTAAGTTACCCCCTCGTTTCGTAAACGCGTGTCTCACGTCACCCACGGTCCGATTACGATTATCCGTCATGACCTCAACCAAAATCGCAACGCCGCCGGGGGCATAACCCTCGTAGGTGAGCTCTTCCATGTTATCGGCGTCGTTAGTGCCGGCACCTCGGGCAATGGCGCTGTCGATGGTGTCGCGCTTCATGTTCGCGCCCAACGCCTTGTCTACTGCAGCGCGCAGTCGCGGATTATCCTCTGCGATGGGTCCGCCAGCGCGGGCAGCGACCACCAGTTCACGAATCAGCTTGGTGAATAATTTACCGCGCTTGGCATCCTGAGCCGCCTTGCGGTGCTTGATATTCGCCCATTTGCTATGGCCGGCCATGCTCTGTTCTTACTCGCTGGTTGCGGGTTCGACCCGGCGGGACCGCAGCGAAAGCTCTTGCAGTTGCTGCTCTGAGACCACTCCAGGGGCTTCGGTCATCACGCACTGCGCGCTCTGCGTTTTCGGGAAAGCGATCACATCACGGATAGACTGACCACCTACCATCAGCATGACCAGCCGATCCAACCCAAAGGCCAAGCCTGCATGGGGAGGGGCGCCGTGGCGCAACCCACTCAACAGAAAGCCGAATTTAGACTCTGCTTCAGTCTCATCAATGCCTAACAAATCGAATACCACTTTCTGCATCGCCTGGTCATGAATCCGCACTGACCCACCACCAATCTCGCTACCGTTCAGCACCATGTCATAAGCCTGAGAGAGCGCTTTTGCAGGCTCAGCCAGCAGCGCCTCAGCGGAACACGAAGGCGCGGTAAAGGGGTGATGCAGGGCCGACATTCGGCCTCGCTCGTCAGACTCAAACATGGGGAAGTCCACCACCCAGAGGGGGGCCCAGCCCGGTTGAACCTGCTCGAGGTCAGTCGCCACCTTCAGTCGCAGCGCACCCAAGGATTCATTGACCACTGAGCGGTTATCAGCACCGAAGAATAGGATATCGCCGTCTGCTGCTTCGAGGCGATCCATCATGGCAGCCACGACATCCTCGGGCATAAATTTGAGAATAGGCGACTGCAGCCCACTGATCCCGGCTGTTCGATCATTGACTTTAATCCAAGCCAAGCCCTTGGCGCCGTAAATCCCAACGTACTGGGTATAGTCATCGATCTCCTTCCTCGACAGGCCCGCGCCACCCGGCACCTTGAGGGCGGCCACACGACCTTCAGGGTCCTTTGCGGGGCCACTGAAGACCTTGAAGTCGACGCCCGCCATCAGATCATCAATCGACACCAGCTCCCAAG
The DNA here is from genome assembly GCA_943789425.1 of uncultured Luminiphilus sp. GTDB lineage: Bacteria > Pseudomonadota > Gammaproteobacteria > Pseudomonadales > Halieaceae > Luminiphilus. The sequence goes on along the minus strand of CALSUB010000009.1, from coordinate 114,120 downwards.
AGATCCGCAGGTCAGGCTTATCAGAACCATACCGCTCCATTGCATCAGCCCAGCTCATGCGGGGAAACTCCCCGAGCGTCACATTGAGCTGCTCAGCAAACAGGCCTCTGCACCATTCCTTCGGTCAAAGACATGACCTCTTCTGCGCCAAGAAAGGAGGTTTCAATATCGATCTGGGTAAACTCAGGTTGCCGGTCCGCTCTGAGATCTTCGTCACGAAAACACCGTGCGATCTGATAATAGCGGTCAAATCCTGACACCATGAGCAGTTGCTTAAACAACTGAGGCGACTGGGGGAGCGCAAAAAAAGCGCCCGGCTGGGTGCGGCTGGGGACCAAGTAATCGCGAGCGCCTTCAGGCGTTGCCCGAGTCAGGATCGGCGTTTCGATATCCAAGAAACCATGATCATCGAGATAACGACGAATACTGGAAGTAATTTTGGCGCGCGCGATCAAGTTCTGCTGCATTTCTGGGCGCCGGAGATCCATATAGCGATAACGGAGACGCACGTCTTCGCCCACAGAATGGTGTGCGTCAAGGGGGAATGGCGGCGTTTGCGCGATGTTAAGCACCTCTAACGTTTTACCCAAAACCTCGATACCGCCCGAGGCCATATTAGGATTTACGGTTTCCGCTGAGCGCGCGCGCACCCGGCCGGTAATACAGAGAACATATTCACTGCGAACGCTATCGGCACGCTGAAAGTGCTCTTCGGTATCCGGATCAAACACAACTTGCACGACACCTTCTCGATCTCGTAGGTCGAGAAAGATCACGCCACCATGATCACGCCGTCGATCCACCCAGCCGCAAAGCGTGATCGTTTGGTCAATCAGACTGTCGTTAATCAGACCACAGTAGTGGCTTCGCATACCCATCTCCATCACCTTTCAATTCCCGCCCTCAGCTCGCCGAAGGGGTATCACTCTTTTTGGGGGCCGCCGGCTTGGTTGCTGCCTTGGACGTCGCATCGCCTGAGGTCGACCCAGAATCTGTGCTCGCCGCCGCTTTCGTCGCAGTGTCGCCGCGCTCGCCGGCAATATTTTTCTTATCACCAGTTTTGAAGTCCGTCTCGTACCAACCGCCACCAGACAACCTAAAAGAAGGCGCACTCACCCGTTTCTTCAGGCCCGGCTTGGCACACGCTGGACACTCGGTGAGCGGATCATCTGCCAGACGCTGTATCGCTTCTAGCTCATGCCCACATTCCTGACACTGATATTCATAAATTGGCATATTGATCCTCCTCGACCCAATAAAACGCGGTCATCAAGGCAACGACCGAGGGGCGCTAGGAACGGTTAATAAGGGCGCGGAGAGTACCGCAAACACCACGGTAGTGGAAGATGGCGGGCTGTGAATTGAGCTCACAACCGCGTAGGCACTAACATTTTGTGCCTGCTCATTCGACGATATTAAGGAAGGCTCCCAAAGTGGGAGCCCTCGCAAAGTGATCGCTTAGTTGGCGAACTCTTTCATTTTCTTCAGCGCACGAACTTTGACAGCAGTGCTCGCTGGCTTGGCTTTAAACATGGTCTCTTCACCCGTAAAAGGATTGATCCCCTTGCGTGCTTTCACCGCCGGCTTTCGCACTGTCGTAATTTTCATCAGGCCTGGCAGCGTAAACTCACCTGCAGCACGCTTACCAATACTGGCCTCAATCAGCCGCTCTAAGGATCCCATGACTGAAGTCACTTCCTTTTTTGACAGACCACTGTCGTCAGCCAAGGTCGCGATCATTTGCGACTTGGTCATTTTCTCTTTCACGGCTTTCATTTTTGCCGGTGCTTTTGGAGCAGCTTTCTTTGCCATTGAGTTAATACCTCTTTGTGTCGTGGACGATTGTGGACCGACCCGCTAGGTTGCTAAGTCCGCCGAGATTCAACACCAGACCCGGAAAAGGTACAACCCCTTAGACGCCCAATTACGCTTTTTCTGTCAATAAAATCCTGCCAGAGATGCGCCTGTACGCACCACCACCCAGAACATTAGAATAGCGTCACTACTGTGGAGCCCCTTATGCGTGCCAGTGAATTCCTTCTCTCTACTCTGAAAGAGACCCCATCTGATGCGGAAGTCGTCAGCCATCAGCTCATGCTCCGGGCGGGACTCATCCGGAGAGTCGCCGCGGGTATCTACAACTGGATGCCGCTGGGATTGCGTGTACTGCGAAAGGTGGAACAGATTGTGCGCGAAGAGATGGAACGTGCAGGTGCTCTGGAGTTATCCATGCCTGTTGTACAGCCAGCTGAGCTCTGGGAGGAGTCAGGTCGATGGGAGCTTTATGGCCCGGAACTCTGTCGCCTTGAGGACCGTCACCAACGGCCGTTTTGCCTCGGACCGACGCATGAAGAGGTGATCACACAAATCGCCCGAAGCGAAATCAAAAGCTACAAACAACTGCCGGTGAACCTTTTTCAAATACAAACCAAGTTTCGCGACGAAATCCGACCTCGATTCGGTGTCATGCGCTCTCGAGAATTTGTGATGAAGGATGGCTATTCCTTTCACATCGATCAAACCTCCCAGGAAAACACGTATTGGCGCATGCATCAGGCCTACACCAGTGTCTTCACACGCTTGGGCTTAGATTTTAGAGCGGTGGAAGCTGACTCGGGTGCGATCGGGGGCAGTCTCTCTCACGAATTTCATGTATTGGCGGCATCGGGAGAAGATGCGATCGCCTTTTCAAGTGAGAGCGATTACGCGGCGAACGTTGAGCTCGCGCCGGCACTAGCCGGCAAGCCCGACGAGTCAGCTCAAACGGCGCCCACTCTTGAGCGATTCGCCACACCGGGCATTAAAACGATTGATGACTTAGCAGAACAACTGGACATCGCAGCAGATCAATCGATTAAAACGCTGCTAGCAAAAGATGATCAAGGCGGTCTGGTGGCCTTAGTTGTCCGCGGGGATCATCGGCTGAACGCAATCAAGGCATCGAAACTACCGGGCATGCTATCGCCCCTAGTGCTTGCAGAAGCAGCCGAGGTCAAAGCGATTCTCGGAGCGGGCTTCGGTTCACTGGGGCCGGTTGAGCTCCCAGTGCGGATCATCGTCGATCATACGGCCGCGATGATGAGCAGCTTTGTTTGCGGCGCGAACGAGGACGACTACCACTTAAGAGGCGCCACCTGGAAACGGGACGTCCCCCACTGCGAGTTTGCGGATATCAGAGAGATTGTGGCTGGAGATCCCAGCCCTTGTGGTCAAGGAACACTCGATATTCGTCGCGGCATCGAGGTAGGGCATATTTTTCAACTAGGCACGAAGTATTCGGAGGCGATGAGCGCCACCGTTCTTGATGATCAAGGCCGTCAACAGCCGATGGTTATGGGGTGCTACGGTATCGGCATCACTCGCATTGTGGCTGCGGCCATTGAACAAAATCATGATGACAAAGGCATCATATGGCCCGCGACGATGGCGCCCTTCGATATTGCCCTCGTCCCGTTAGGCGCCGATAAATCTGAGGCAGTGCAAGACGCGACCGAGACGTTATACGCCGCCTGCACCGAGGCGGGGATCGCGGCGTTCTTGGATGACAGAAAGGAGCGTCCCGGCGTCAAGTTCGCCGAAATGGAACTGCTGGGCATACCGATACGCATCACGATTGGCGCGCGCTCTTTAGCCGAAGGCAATCTTGAATTAACCCATCGTCGAAGCGGCGAGACTGAAATGGTCGCGCCAACTGACATACTCGAGCGGATCCAGCAGCTGCTGCAGCAATGATGCCGTCGCCCCGCAGCTGACTTCAGACCAGCAGCAAGCTCACTCCACAGCGTGGCTGGCAGCGAGGCCAGCGCTGCGCCGGCACTGGCCAGCACTGAAGGTCGATTGACTGGTTAGCCGCACAGGAGAACGATACACTCTCGTCCTGCTATCGAGAGACCCTATGCACCCGGACGCTGAAACACTACTCGCTGAATACCCCGACATCAAAATGGTGGAGGCCTTCATCACCGACTGCAACGGCGCGGCGCGGGGTAAATGGTTGCCGATCGAAAAATTATCCGCGTTATTAAGCGAAGGGATAAAGTTACCCAAGTCTGCTATCGCACAAGATGCCTGGGGCAGAGATGTGCCCAGCGTTGCGCTGGATAACGGCGACATTGACGGCTGGTGCCAGGCGATTCCCGGGTCACTGAAGCCAGTGTTAGGCAGTCACGGTGTTGATCAGGCGCAAGTGGTGCTCACCATGTTCAAAGATAATGGCTCACCGCTGTTGTCCGACCCGCGACAAGTACTCGCGCACGTGACGCAAGCATTGGAGACTAAGGGATTCTATCCCCGAGTCGCGATTGAGCTCGAATTCAACCTATTCGATCGCCAGACGGCCGGTCAGTCTCTCCGTGACGCGCTGCCGAAAGCGCATCAAACGGGCGGCAATCTCTATGGATTGACCGCACTCGATGAACACCAGGCGTTGCTTGAAGCCCTGCGCCACTATTTTGACACGCAAGACCTTCCCTATGAGGGCGTGCTCAAAGAGGCTGCGCCGGCACAGTACGAAATCAATGTGGCGTACTCAGACGATGCGTTGACCTACTGTGATCAGATTGTGCGCATGCAACGCGGCATCAGAGCCGTAGCGACCCGGTTCGGAGCTCAGGCAAGCTTTATGCCCAAACCCATGGAGCACCAAGCAGGAAATGGGATGCATATGCACTGCAGTTTGCTCGACAATTCAGGGAGCAATTTGTTTGATAGTGGTGACGCGGCTGGCACACCGTTATTGCGCGAGGCGGTAGCGGGCTGTCTGCAGATGATGAGCGATACACACCTGATTTTTGCGCCCAGTTACAACGCTTATCGTCGCTTTCAACCGGGTAATCATGCGCCCACGCAACCTAACTGGGGGTTTGACAATCGCACGACGGCGCTGCGAATTCCCGCCAGTGACAGTCAAGCGACTCGAATCGAACACCGTGTAGCAGGTGCCGATAGCAATCCTTATCTTGCCATCGCAGCGCTTCTGGCGGGCATTCTGATGGGTATTGAGCACAAGCTCAGTGCACCCACACCGATTAGCGGGAACGCTTGGCTAGAAGATGATAAAACCCCGCCTCTTCCCAGCCACATGGGGACTGCCATTTCACAGTTCTCCGCCTCCCAGGCTGTGCGTGACTATCTCAGCGAGCCTTTTCAAGCGGCTTTCACGGCAGTTAAAACGCAAGAATTAGTGGAATTTGAAACCCGCGTCACAGACTTTGAGCTAGAAACTTACCTCGCTTCACCATAAGGTGAGCGGCAACACAATGAGATGAGAAGGAGTAGTGCATGAGCACCGTGATGGATTTCTCGGCGACACTGAGTAACGGAAATGAAGTTGCTTTAGGGGATTACGCCGGCAAGGTACTGCTGATCGTCAATACCGCCTCAAAATGTGGCTTCACACCGCAATATACCGGCCTCGAATCGCTGCAAAAAACCTACAGCGCCAACGGTTTTTCAGTACTGGCGTTTCCCTGCAACCAATTTGGTGGTCAAGAGCCGGGCACCGAACAAGAAATTGAGTCATTCTGCGACCTCAATTACCAAACCAGCTTTCCGCTGTTCAGTAAGATCGAAGTGAACGGGGCGTCGAGCCACCCGCTGTTTACACACCTGAAATCAGAAGCGCCAGGCGTGCTGGGCAGCAAACGCATCAAATGGAATTTCACTAAATTCTTGATCAACCAGCAGGGAGAAGTGGTCAAACGCTACGCGCCCTCCACCAAGCCAGAAGCAATTGCCAAGGATATTGAGGCCCTGCTTTGAGTGGCCTCAGTGCTCCCGCGTTTCACGAAAGCGAATATCAGGCCAACGCTCTTCCATCAGCGATAAGTTAACGCGGGTGGGTGCCAAATACGTGAGGTAACCCCCACCGTCTTCCGATAAATGCTCGGCTGCCTTTTTACGGAATTCGTCTAGCGTTCGTGCCTCGTCGGCCTCAACCCAGCGCGCCGTGTAGACATTAACCGGTTCATACAATGCTTCCACCTTGTACTCATCAGCAAGACGATACGCCACCACGTCGAATTGCAGTTGCCCGACCGCACCCACGATAAGATCCGCATTGTTGAGCGGTGAGAAAACCTGAGTAGACCCCTCCTCCGAAAGCTGCTGCAAACCCTTTTGCAATGCCTTGGCCTTCATGGGGTCTTTGAGTCGAATACGCCGAAATAATTCAGGTGCAAAGTGGGGTATGCCGGTGAATCGAATCGCTTCGCCCGTGGTAAAGGTGTCGCCGATTTGGATGGTTCCATGATTGTGCAGACCGATGATGTCGCCGGCCACTGCCGTCTCAACCAATGTTCGATCCCCCGCCCGAAACGTCACCGCATCGGCAATTTTGATGTCCTTATCTAATCGGACATGCCGCATTTTCATCCCTTTTTCATACCGCCCCGAACAGATGCGCATAAAGGCGATTCGGTCTCGATGCTTAGGATCCATATTGGCTTGGATTTTAAAAACAAAGCCAGAAAAACCCGGTTGCGATGCCTCCACGACACGGTCATGACTTTCCCTCGACTGAGGTGGCGGCGCCCAGTCAACAAAATCGTCCAGCATCTCTTTGACACCAAAGTTACCCAACGCAGTACCAAAGAATACTGGGGTCAGCTGACCGCTCAGGAAAGCCTCGAGAGAAAACTCATGTGACGCACCGCGGACCAGCTCAATCTCATCGACAAACTGCTGGTAATCTTCCCCCAACAGATCTCTCGCTTCAGCGCTCGCCAGCCCGGTAATCAAATCATCCTGCACTGAGGGTGTTTCATCCCGGGGTCGGTATCGCTGAATCGTATCGTTATAGAGGTTATAAACACCCTTCAACTCTCGTCCCATACCAATCGGCCAATTGATCGGGGCACCGGCAATACCAAGCACCTCTTCGACTTCATCAACCAAATCAATCGGATCTCGAATATCGCGATCAAGTTTATTCACAAAGGTCATGATCGGGGTATCGCGCAACCGACACACATTCATCAGTTTGATCGTCCGATCCTCAACCCCTTTGGCGCCATCAATCACCATGAGGGCAGAATCTACCGCCGTCAGGGTGCGGTAGGTATCTTCCGAAAAATCCTCGTGCCCAGGCGTATCGAGCAAATTGACCCAACGATCTCGATAAGGGAACTGCATGACTGAAGAGGTCACTGAAATGCCCCGCTCCTGTTCCAATGTCATCCAGTCAGAGGTCGCATGTGGCCCACGCTTTCCTTTGACAGAGCCCGCTACCTGAATCGCCTGACCCAATAATAGGAGCCGTTCAGTCATCGTCGTTTTACCCGCATCGGGGTGAGAAATGATGGCAAAAGTACGACGGGAATCGATGTCGCGTTGTAATTCAGGCATGGTGACTCCTAGACCGGCTCGCGATTATGCCAGCCCACACGAGTCTCGTCAGGTGGGACTTGGTAATACGTCTTGCAAATGTCGCACTAATAACGCGCCCACTGCCTCTATGGAAGGGCAGCGATCACCCAATAGTTCTGCAATCGATGTCACTGTTAAGTCTTCATAACCACAGGGGTTGATGCCCGAGAACGGCGCGAGGTTCATGTCGGCATTGAGCGATAGTCCGTGGTAGCTCCGTCCTCTACTGACCCTCAAGCCCATCGCCGCGATCTTACAACCGTCAACGTAAACACCTCGAGCCTGCGGATCACCATTAGCCACAATATCCAGTTCAGCCAGCAAGTTGATCACGGCGGTCTCTAGCAGCGTCACCAGCTCACGAACATTCACACCAGCGCGTCTCAGGTCATACAAAATGTAGGCGACCCACTGACCCGGCCCGTGATACGTCACCTGTCCGCCGCGATCAATCTGAACGACTGGGATGTCCCCGGGATCAAGCACATGCTCTGGCTTGCCTGACAGACCTTGAGTGTAAACAGGTGGATGCTGTAACAACCAAATTTCGTCTTCTGTGGTCGCAGTGCGGCCCGCTGTAAAGGCTTTCATCGACTCCAATGTGGGCTGATAGGCCACCAGCCCCATGTGACGGCATTGCATAACCCTAAATCACCATCGAGACCAGACCAGTATCCATTAGTTCCCTATGGATCAGGGACAACTGCTCCTCGCTGTTCGCCTCTATGGTGATGGTGATCGACTGAAACGTGCCTTTGCGAGAATTCTTTACCACGACGCCAGACACATCGAATCCTTCCGCATGAGAGCGAAATATCGCCATGACCGTTGGTTGAAATGCCTCACACGCCCTACCCAATACCTTGATCGGATACTCGCAGGGGAAGATGATTTTTGGCGGTTGCTCTGTCATCTCGCTTTAACCGAACAGCTGTTGAAACCAGAGCACGATGCCATCCCACAGGCGTGCAAAAAACCCTGCCGGTTCTACCGCCTGTAACACCTCAAGTGGCACCTCGCCTACTGGTTCGCCAGAACGACTGAGCATAATCCTCCCGACACGATCTCCCACGTTGAGGGGCGCCTGCAGCGGCGCGTCGACCTCGATCACCCGCTCAATCGCTGCATTACTCCGTGGCAGTGTCATCACTTTATCCGCTGTCACACCCAGCACAACTTGCTCTGCTCGGCCTTTCCATACGCGAGGTTCAGCCAATGGCATGCCTGCCTCCAGCGGCCGCACCGTCTCAAAGAATCGAAAGCCATAATTGAGCAAACTGCGCGTCTCTGCTTTGCGGCTGGCGGTTGAACTACTGCCCATCACAACAGAGATCAATCGCATTTCTTCACGCTGTGCAGAGGCCACCAAACCATAACCAGCAACGCGTGTATAACCCGTCTTGAGGCCGTCGACTGAGGCGTCTTCCCTCAGCAGATGATTACGGTTGTACTGCGTAATATCGTTATAGGTGTAGCTCTGCTCTTTGTACACCGCATAGCGATCCGGATGGTCGCGAACAGCGGCAGCGGCTATCGCGGCAAGATCGCGGGCCGTCGACAGATGATCTGGATGAGGCAATCCATGGCTATTCTCAAAGTGAGTACCCGCCAAGCCCATTGTTTCGGCATATTGGTTCATTAAATCGGCGAATGCCGCCTCACTACCCGCAATATGCTCTGCTATCGCCACCGTGGCATCATTACCCGACGAAATCACGATACCTCGCTCTAGCTCTGCTACTGTCACCGCCTTCCCAGGCTCGATCCACATCAAAGAGGAACCCTTAAAGGTGGGGTTCTGAGACCACGCATTGCGGCTTACCGGCACGATATCGTTGAGTTGCAAGCGCCCCAACTCCACCTCTTGCGCCAAAATGTAGGCCGTCATTAATTTGGTCAAACTCGCTGGCGGCAAGCGTAAATCAGCGTTGTGCTCCACCAAAACAGCGCCCGTATCGAAATCGATCAAAAGATAAGAATCAGCGTTAATTGAAGGCGCAGCGGGGACTAATGGTGAATTAGCAATACCACTCACCGGGAAAATCAGCGCCAAGGTCAAACAACAGATCAAACGCTTCATATTGTCTCTCGTACTCATGATGACAGGGCTCTCACAATTGCAGCAGTTTTTCGGGACGCCAGTGTAACAATCCCCGACGGAGCAGCGTTAACGCAGGCCGTCATGGTATCCGCAGCAAAGGCCCATAGCCGCTAGCGACTAGGCGACTGCTGGCTTGCTCTAATGCCGCCATGTGTTCAAAAGGACCCACGCGAACCCGATGCATGCGCGCACCATTGATGTCTACTGGATCAATTGATACGAGGTAGCCCCAACGTTGCTGAACCGATTGGGCCAATTCTGTTGCTGTCTGCTCAGACTGATAAGCGCCTAACTGCAAAAAGCGATAGGTGGATCCTGATAACGATCGACGATCGTCAATCCCCGCTAGGTTAATCGCCTCAATCGCGACGCGGGTAGTACCTTGCTCAGCAAAACCTAATTGCACTGCCGCACCATAAGAGAGATCAATTAATCGGTCTGGATGAAAGGGTCCACGGTCATTAACGCGCAACACCACGCTCCGGTCGTTGTTAAGATTTGTCACGCGAACATAAGAGGGGATTGGCAATGATCGGTGCGCAGCTGTCGGCGCATACACGTCAAAAATTTCACCATTGGCTGTCGGCCTGCCTTGAAACTTCATCCCATACCAAGACGCAATACCTTGTGCTTGGTAAGCTTCAGCCGTCGCCATGACCTGATACGTTTTACCTAAGACTTGGTAAGGTGTTGTGTTACCCGCCGGCAACAGTGGGTCAGGCTGCGGCACTGCGTCCTGCCACGCTGGGACCTCAGATTGGACCGGCGCATGATCGGCAGACCTAGGAGCACTCGCGCACGCGACCATGAGCGACAACAAGGCCGCTGCTATTGCCCAATTCAGTGATGTCAGGGGGCTAGCCGCGCCGCCAAGATCGCTTGACTCAGCTCCCAGACGGCCATCGCGTACATTGCGCTGTGGTTATAACGTGTAATCACATAAAAATTCTGCAGTCCCAGCCAGTAGCGCTGTCCCTCAGTCGTTTCAAGGCGGATGGGCGTGACCTGGGTTTGGAAATCAGCGTCTGCCTCGGTCGACAACCCCGCCTGTGCCAGTGCTTCGATCGATTGAGAGGGTTTTAACCCCGCTTCAAACAGTGAATCAGGTGGTTCATTCGCAACGGCATCAAGGAGCACGCGCTCACCTGATTGCCATCCATGAGCCTTTAAATAATGCCCGACGCTGCTGATCGCGTCAGCAGGATTATCCCAAATATCCGGCACGCCGCCAGGCTCGAAGCTGCGCGCATAAGCGCGATAACTCGATGGCATAAATTGTCCATATCCCATCGCGCCTGCATAAGAGCCTTTGAGCGCGAGTGGGTCCTTACCGGACTCCCAGGACAGAATTAAAAACTGCTCTAACTCACGAGTGAAAAAGGGCGACCGCCTCGGGTAATCAAATGCCAGCGTCGTCAACGCGTCAATCACTCGATAGCTGCCTGTAATTCGGCCATAGAATGTCTCGACGCCAATGATCGCCACGATGACGGCAGACGGCACCCCCGTGCGTTGACTGATTTCTTCGAAGACCGCCGCGTGGGTATCCCAAAAGACGACCCCCTCGCGGATGCGCCGATCCGTCATAAAGATGTCTCGATAGTCATACCAGGGTTTGGTTTTTTCCGCCGGGCGCGCAATGGCATCGAGAATACTTTGCTGTCGCTTTGCGCCCTCGAGTAAATCGCGAGCCCACGCCACATCCACACCGGCACTGCCAACCTCAGTGAGAATAGAGGCCACCTCTTCCCGATCACTATAATCCTGAGCCTGAGCGCCTAATACCAAGACGACACAGGCCCACGCCACTACCCCTCGGCACCAGCGCCGACGAGGAGAAGTGGCCAAGGATCTGCCGCGGTGTGTCATGGTTCTCATCGAGAGATAATCCTTTTTTCAGTGCTGATGGCCATCAAAATACCAAAACCGAACATCAGTGTGACGATGGAAGTGCCGCCAAAACTCACAAAGGGCAAAGGCACTCCAACCACCGGCAATATACCCGCCACCATGCTCATATTCACAATAATATACACACAAAACGTCAGTGTGATCGCGCTCGCCAATACGCGCCCATAGCTCGTTTGCGCGCTAAAGCTAATCCAAAGACCGCGCGCCACTGCCGCCCCATATAGTGCCAGCAAACAGAGCACGCCTCGAAAACCCCACTCCTCCGCCAGTACAGCGATAATAAAATCGGTTTGGCTCTCGGGTAGAAAATCGAGATGCGATTGAGTCCCTTGCAACCACCCTTTTCCCGACCAGCCGCCGGAGCCAATAGCCGTTTTAGACTGAATGATATTCCACCCCGCGCCCAACTTGTCAGCCTCGGGATCAAACAACGTCAGAATGCGTTGTTTCTGATAATCACGCAGTAAAAATAGCCAGGCGGGCCAGATACCCGCAAGCGCCACGAGCGTCGCACTCAAAATCTGAAGCCCGCTGATGCCCGCCATAAACACGACAAAAACACCACTTGCGGCAACCAATATGGCCGTGCCCAAATCAGGTTGAAAAGCAATCGTGGCCGCCGGAGCGACAATGATCATAATAGCGACAAGCGTGACACTGGGCCGAGGGGGCAAACCTCCTCGCACCACCCAAGCAGCGACCGCCAGAGGCATAGCAATCTTCATAATCTCCGATGGTTGAAAACGGATAAACCCCAAACTCAACCATCGCTGGGCACCTTTTGCCCCAACCCCAAAAAAAGGCACCAATAACAGCAGCAGTAAGGCTCCCAAATATAGGATGGGTGCCCAACGTTGCAGGGTATCGACTCGGACTTGCGCAACAGCCAGCAAGACGCCAAAGCCGATGATGAAGTTTCTGAGCTGACGGTTGACCGTACCCCAATCCGAATCAGAAGCACTGAATAAGACGAACAAACCCAACGCCATAATCATGATCACTGGCAGGAGCAACACCAAGTCCAGATGCAGTCGCTCGGCGGGCGTCTTAGGACGAGCAAACCCTTGATGCGAATCGGCCAGCGAACGGCTGTATTCAGGCATCCTCAGTCTCAATCAGCCAGGCATCAACGACACGGCGCGCGATGGGGGAGGCAGCACTGCTTCCCCCACCATTCTCGGCGATTACCGCGACCACAATGCGCGGCTTATCCACGGGGGCAAATGCAATGAATAAACCGTGATTGCGGTTTCGTTCACTAATACTGTCTTCATCATAAATCGCATCTTGAGCGATGCTAACCACCTGGGAAGTTCCCGTTTTTCCCGCCATTTGATAGGTGATGTTATCGGAGATAAACGCGGCAGTCCCTTGAGGCGAGTGGACCACATCCACCATCCCCGCAACCACCGCCTGCCAATCCTCCTCTGCCATCGCAATTGGCGCTCGCGGGACACCACCGACCGTCAGATCCCCGACGCGATGAACCAGCGAAGGGACAAAGCTGGTGCCTTTGTTGGCAATGACCATCGCCGCTTGAGCCAACTGAAGCGGCGTCATCAGCATATAACCCTGCCCGATACCCGCACTGATTGTCTCGCCCGGATACCAGGCCTGCTTGAGCTGGCTCCGCTTCCATTCAGTGTTGGGCAAAATGCCAGGCTGCTCGGCGGTGGTGTCGATCCCAGTCGGAAGACCCAGACCATAGGGAGCCAACATTTCTGCCATGGCATCGATACCCGTTCGATGCGCCAAATCATAAAAATACGTATCGCAGGATTCGGCGATGGCCAGTCGGAGGTCGACTGTTTCGGCATGACCACCTCCTCTGACACGCAACGTCCAATCTCGATAACGTCTGGTATCGCCGGGCAAGCGATACCACCCGGGGTCGCGCACGGTCGTCTCGGGCGTAATCAAGTCTCGCTCCAGAGCGCCCAAACCCAGCAGCGGCTTTACCGTTGAGCCTGGCGGGTACTGCCCCTGAACTGCCCGGTTCAAAAGAGGGGTATCGAGTGATCCGCGCAGTTGTGCGTAGTCGACATAGCTAATGCCTTGCACGAACAGATTAGCGTCATAACTGGGATTAGACACCATTGCCAGTACGCCACCCGTGAGAGGGTCTAATGCGACGACCGCGCCTCGCTGGTCACCGAGGGCCTCGGTGGCAACGCGCTGCAAATCAAGGTCCAAATAGAGCTGTAAATCTCGCCCAGCCTGCGACGGTTCTTTCTCCAGTACCCGGAGCAAGCGACCGTGAGCATTCGTCTCGACGTGCTGGAAGCCCGGCATGCCGTGCAAGAGTCGCTCGTAACGCTTCTCCAGACCCACCTTTCCAGTATGCAAGGTACCGCGATACCGCTCTGCATCGAGCGCCTCGAGATCTGCCGTGCTGATGCGACCCACATAGCCCAGAACATGGCTCAGCGTATTAGCAAACGGGTAGTGACGGGTTAACTGCGCATCCACCACCACACCGGGCAAAGAATGTAAGTCCACAGCCACCATGGCAAGTTGGGTATCGTCTAACCCGAGCGCGATGGGAACTGACTCGAAAGGTCGTCGACGAGCAGATCGCTCCCAGAAATTTTCAACCTCTCTTTCTGATAAGGCAAAGCGTTCGCGTAAAATCGAGACTAAGGCCTCGAGGTCTTCGCTGCGCTCCTGAACAACACCCACCACAAATGTGGGTTGATTGAGGGCCAGCACACGACCTTTTCGATCGACGATTTGCCCTCGCGTCGGGGGAATCACCTCAACACGGATCCGATTGCGGTCAGATTGAGTTAGGAAGTCATCGTGCTGCGTAATCTGCAATGAGTAGTAGCGATAGACCAGAATGAGTAGCAACGCAAAGATGCCGACGAGCGCGGCGATCAAACGGGAGCGATTGATCATCCACTCTCTTTGCGTGTCGCGCAGCGCGTCGAGTGGTCTAGCCATCAGTTACCTCTGTGGTAGGGGTGGCCCGCCTGAATGGACCAAGCGCGATACAGTTGTTCGGAAAGAATCACCCGAACCAGCGGATGAGGCAAGGTAATGCGACCGAAAGACCATTGCTCCTGGGCAGCAGCGAGGAGGCTTGGATGCAAACCATCTGGCCCACCGATGACAATACAGACCCGGCTAGCTGCCATCTGCCACTGAGCGAGGCGCTCTGCAATGGCCTCTGTGGTAATTTCCCGTCCCTGCACATGCAGCGTCACAAGCCGGTCTTCAGCCGTCAGTTTGGCTCGTATAGACTCTGCTTCGATCTGCTGGTACCGCTCGGTCGACTCAGTGCCTCGTTTGGCCGGCGCAATATTCAACCACTCCACCGTAACGCCCTTGGGCAATCGCCTTGCGTATTCCTCCACTCCTTGATCGATCCATGCCGGCATTTTCTGCCCAACGGCCAGCACTCGGAGCCGCATCAGCTTTCCTGTGGTTGTGCAGCCTGCACCGACCACAATCGCTCAAGATCATAAAAGCTCCGGGTGGCCGGCTGCATGACATGCACCACGACATCGCCGAAGTCGACCAAGACCCACTCGCCAGCGCCAGCGCCTTCTACACCCAATGGTCTCGCGCCCTGTGCCTTCGCTTCCATCAGTACGCTGTTTGCCAGAGACTTCACATGGCGACTCGACGTACCACTGGCCACCACCATGAAGTCTGTCACCGAACTCAGCTCCCGCACGTCGAGCACAATGGGGTCAACTGCTTTCATGTCCACCAAGGCGTTTTGGGTAATACCCAGCAGGTCTGCACCTTTGGGGACGGCGGCTATAGGCATTTCAGATGTCATACGGTGTCACACATAAAGAGTTTATGGTGCTCAATATACTCCATTACGACGTCGGGCAGCAGAAACCGGGGATCCCGACCGGCTGCCAGTAACGCGCGGATATCTGAAGACGCAATGTCCAAAACCGGCTGATCTAAGGTCATAACGCCACCTGCTGGTAACGCGAGCAATGCGTTTTGATCGATTCGATGCTGATCTAACCACTGGGTCACGGCGGGCGGCGGCGAATCGGCACCTGGGCGGGCCAATATCACCAGATGTGCCAACTCGAGCAGCTGCTGCCAGCGGGACCACTTTGGCAGTGCCGGTAGGATATCCGTGCCGACAATCCAAATGAGTGGCCGCGCCTGACCGACTTCGCGGCGTAACTCGATCAATGTATCCACCGTATAGGAAGGCCCTTCCCGACCCAGCTCGCGGGCATCAACCCCCAGCCCCGGTTGGTCTTGCACTGCTGCCTCAAGCATTGCCAGTCGATCCGCAGCCGCGACCGTGGCGGCATCTTTCAACGGCGACTGTGCCGCAGGCAAGAAATCGACTCTCTCCAGACCTAAGTGCTCACGCACTGCAATCGCACCTCGAAGATGACCGATATGAACCGGATCAAAAGCCCCACCCAGTAGACCCAGTGCCTGAACGTCAGTCACGATTGACACACTCACTGGCGAATATGGCCGTCACCCTTGACGATATATTTCTGCGACGTCAGCCCCTCCAACCCAACAGGGCCTCGTGCATGCAACTTATCGGTCGAAATACCGATCTCGGCGCCGAGTCCATATTCGAAGCCGTCCGCGAATCGTGTCGACGCATTGTGCATTACCGAACTGGAATCCACCTCTCGCAGGAATCGCGTCGCCGTCGCCTCGTTCTCGGTGACGATACTTTCAGTGTGATCAGAGCCAAACGCGGCAATATGGTCCATAGCAGCCTGAACATGGTCGACCACTCGAATGGATAAGATGGGCGCCAAATACTCGGTCCCCCAATCGGCTTCGATTGCTTCTATGGTGATCGCGGGTGCCGCAGAGCGCGCGCGATCACACCCTCGGACCTCAACCCCCTTTGCCTGCAGTGCCGCCACTAACTCTGGTAATAACGCTGCTCGCTCGCGCGCCACCAGCAGCGTTTCCATCGTATTGCAGGTACCGTATCGTTGCGTTTTCGCGTTGATGGCAATCCGGTGCGCCTTCTCAGCATCCGCATCGACATCGATATAGACATGACAAATACCGTCCAAATGCTTAAGCACCGGGATGCGAGACTCCGCCGCAACCCGCTCGATCAAGCCCTTGCCGCCGCGTGGAACAATCAAATCGAGATACTGCGACAACCCGAGCAGCGCCCCGACTGCAGCACGATCAACCACCGGAACTACCTGTGCGACCGCCTCGGGCAAACCCGATGAAATGAGCCCACTCGCCAACGACGCGCCGAGTTGCGCATTGGAGTGAATGGCCTCGGAGCCACCGCGCAGAATCACCGCATTGCCTGCCTTCAAGCACAGGGCGGCCGCCTCGACGGTGACGTTCGGTCTCGACTCATAAATGATCCCAATGACGCCGAGCGGCACCCGCATGGTGCCGACTTCAATACCCGAGGGCATTGTCTTAAGACCGGACACGGCGCCAATCGGGTCCGCTAGCGCAGCGACTTGGATGAGCCCCTCCTCCACCGCATCGAGTCGAGCGGGATTCAGTGCCAGACGGTCGAGCAACGCCTCATCGAGACCGCTGATACGCCCGTGTTCTAGGTCTCGCTCGTTGGCGTTCAAAATGGCCTCACGATCCTCAGCAATCGCCTCCCTAATGGCCAGCAGCGCGGCATTGCGCTGATCGACAGAGGCATTCGCCACGACGGGTGAGGCCGCTTTTGCCGCTCGCGCCATGTCCTCGATTTGAGTCGCAATATCCATGGTGTCAAACCCCTATCAACAGGGCTACGCTCAGCTCTCTGAATCCGCTGAGTCCGCAGTAGTGACCAGTTCTTTGAGCTCTCCCGAAGACTCCATATCGCAGACGATATCGCAGCCACCGATCAACTCGCCCTCTACCCAAAGCTGAGGGAAAGTAGGCCAATTAGCGTAAGTCGGTAAGTTGGCTCGGATCTCAGGGTTACTCAATATATCGACATAAGCAAAACGCTCACCGCAGGCCATCAGTGCCTGAACAGTGCGCGCCGAAAAACCACATTGAGGTTGGTTGGGCGAACCCTTCATATACAGAATGATCCGGTTTCCCTCAATCTGCTCGCGAATGCTATCCATAATGTCCATAAGTTTCTCCGTCGTGACAGTCACCTGCCGATCAGGTGATGAAGTTGCTACTCTATAGTGTAATACGATGGGGCCGCTCGCGGAGATTCCCGACAAGAAGATTTGACTCGAGGCGCCGCTCCGCTAATCTTGGCACCCCACCGCCTTGTTGTGGACAACAGATTCATGCCAAACGCACCCACTGCGATTATGCCAACCTATGGCCGCTTGCCCGTTACCTTCGACCGGGGCGAGGCGGCGATCTTATACGATACCGCTGATCGCGCCTATCTCGACGGCGTGTCGGGAATCGCAGTGACGAATTTAGGGCACAATCATCCCCGAGTAACCGCGGCCGTCACTGAGCAAGCAGCGCGACTCGTGCATACCTCGAATCTCTTCCACATAGGCCTGCAAGAAGAGGCGGCAGACTTACTGCGACACGCTACCGGCATGGAAAACATGTTTTTTTGCAATTCGGGGGCAGAGGCCAATGAAGCGGCGATCAAACTGGCACGGCGTCTCGGACATCACAGGCAGATAGAAAGGCCCCATATTATTGTCTTGGACGGTGCCTTTCATGGCAGAACCATCGGCGCGCTATCGGCAACGGGCAACCCAAAAATTCGCGGGGGATTTGGTCCACTATTGGACGGCTTTCTGCATGTACCTGCCAATGATTTGAGCGCCATTAACGCGCTTGGCGACGCGCTGGCAGATGTGGTCGCCGTGTTGGTGGAGCCGATTCAGGGAGAAGGCGGCGTAAGACCGCTCGATCGCCATTATTTGCAGGGCCTGCGTGACTTGTGCGAGCAAAACCAATGGCTACTGATGTTCGATGAGGTGCAAACGGGCAATGGGCGCTGCGGCAGCACTTATGTGTGCGACCAACTCGAGATCAAACCCGATGTCCTGTTGACGGCAAAGGGACTAGGCAATGGCCTACCGATTGGCGTGTGTATGGCGAGAGGTGAGGCAGCGCAGCTACTGGGCCCTGGCGATCATGGATCTACCTATGGCGGTAACCCCTTGTGCTGCGCGGCTGCCATCGCCGTACTGACATCACTCCGCGATGACAATGTCATGCAGCGCGCGAGTATTGTGCGAGAAGTGCTGCTGACGGCCCTGCATCAAACAATAGCCCAACCCGACCTCATCACAGAAGTGCGAGGCAGCGGCTTAATGATCGGCATTCAACCCAGTGTAGCAACGAAAGAGATTGTTCAACGAGGCCTTGATCGCGGCCTGCTGATCAATGTGGCGGGGGGGGATACGATCAGAGTATTGCCGCCGCTGGTCATGACCGACGAACAGGCAGGCGAGCTCGGTGCCGGCATTGCCAACATCATCAACGACATTGCTGAGCAGGAAAACGCATTATGAGCACCCCTAGACATTTTCTGACATTAATGGACCTCTCAGCCAGTGAACTCAGAGCGTTGATCCATCGCGCCATCGCATTAAAGGCGCAGCGAAAGGCCGGCGAAGATCAACACAGCTTGGCGGGCAAAATCTTAGCTATGATTTTCACCAAAGCGTCCACCCGGACCCGGGTCTCCTTCGAAGCAGGCATTACCCAGCTGGGCGGCAGCGCGCTATTTCTCTCTGGCGCAGACACCCAACTCGGTCGCGGCGAACCGATCGAAGACAGCGCCCGCGTCATTTCTTCCATGGTCGACCTCGTCATGATCCGCACGTTCGCTCATCGCGATGTTGAGCGTTTCGCCGAACAATCCGCCGTCCCCGTCATTAATGGGCTCACCGATGATTACCATCCCTGCCAGCTGCTCGCCGACATGCAAACGTTTTTCGAAGTGCGCGGCGATATCAGCGGCCACAAGGTGTGCTGGCTTGGCGACGGTAATAATGTCTGCCACTCTTACATGAATGCCGCACGACTCCTTGATTTTGAGCTGGTGGTGGCCTGCCCAGAGGGATACGACCCTTCTCAAGAACTACTGGAGGCCTGTGGTAACCGTGTGACGATCGAGCGAGACCCTGCTGCTGCTGTGAAACAGGCGCATCTTTTAGTGACTGACGTGTGGGCTTCCATGGGGCAAGAAGCCGAACAAGCGGAACGGATCGGTCCGCTGACGCCCTATCAGTTGAATCAGGCGCTGCTCGATATCGCCGCACCCGACGCCCTTTACATGCACTGCTTGCCCGCACATCGTGACGAAGAGATTACCGCTGAGCTCATGGATGCGCCCGATACCGTCATCTGGCAAGAAGCGGAAAACCGCTTGCACGCGCAAAAAGCACTGATGGAATTGCTACTGAGTGCGTAATGACCTGAGTGACCGGCTAGCTGACCTGTGAGGTCGTAACCTGTGAGGTCGTGACTGTGGCGCAGTGACCCGTGAGGCGTCGCCGCAGCACGTGGCAAGCTCACTAGTGTCACGCGGCAGCAATTAGCCGAGGATTTCTAAAAATAATGCACAATCTCGCTCGCGCGACCAACTACTGCCCATTAACAGCCGCCCTCCTATTTTTAAACCTAAAGTCAGAGAGTTATCGCGACTCAGCCAGAGCGGCGCGGGCGTTACACACAGATTGTCCACAAAAAAGACCCAGCATGCTCCGCTTGCATTGTGCGTCATACCCGCCTATCTTGGGGTTGCCGACCCCTTGACCCCCTAGATGTAGGTGTTGAGCCCTAAAAACGAGAATTAGCTCATGTGACGATTGGGTCGGTAAAAAATCTTTCAGAAAATGGTGTTTCAGAGGCAAATATCCATGCAAACAGGCAGTGAGTCATTAGAACAAAAAGACGTTGCACCCACTCCAGCAACGACAAGAGAAACCCCAAATCCTACCCGGCTTTCAGCGACCGCTCCGGGTCAGCTGAGAGTGATTAAACGAAATGGAACCGTGGTTCCGTTTGAAGACAGTAAAATCACAGTCGCCATCACTAAAGCATTTTTAGCGGTAGAAGGTGGCACTGCGGCTGCCAGCAGTCGCATCCACGAGATGGTGGCAGATTTAACCAAAAAGGTCGTAGAGACTTTCGAGCGCAGAATGCCCTCGGGCGGAACGCTCCATATCGAAGATATCCAAGATCAAGTGGAACTTGCTCTCATGCGCGGCGGAGAACACAAGATAGCGCGCGACTACGTGATCTACCGAGAGGCACGACGGCAGGAGCGAGCAGCAAATGTGGCGCTCTCCCCCGAGTCCCAGGCAGCGGCAAAAGGGATTAACATCGTCCAACCTGACGGTAGCACTGTGCCGCTGGATATCGACAGAATCGGTACCATTGTTGCCGAGGCCTGTGCTGGGCTCGAAGACGTCAGCGAGTCGGCCATCATCGACGAAGCCTTGCGTAATCTCTATGACGGCGTGTCCGCCAAAGAATGTAGCACCTCCTTAGTGATCACGGCGCGCACTCTGATTGAGCAAGAGCCCAACTATAGCTATGCCGCCGCCCGCCTGTTACTGGATGATTTGCGAGCAGAGGGGCTATCTTTTTTAGGCGTCGCAGAGAGCGCGACACAAGGGGACATGAACACCTACTACCCCGCCGCGCTGAAGGCCTACATTCAACGAGGCATCGAGCTTGAGTTATTAGCCCCCAACCTAGCAGAGTTCGATCTGACGTTACTCGGCGAGGCGCTGCAGGCGGACCGCGATTTACAGTTCACTTACTTAGGGCTGCAAACGCTGTACGACCGCTACTTTATTCACAGCGATGAGATCCGGTTTGAACTGCCACAAATCTTTTTTATGCGCGTCGCGATGGGCTTGGCGACCCGAGAGGACGACCCCAATGCGCGAGCCATTGAGTTCTATCGGCTGTTGTCTTCATTCGACTATATGAGCTCGACACCCACACTCTTTAACTCAGGGACGCTCAGACCGCAGTTAAGCTCATGTTATCTCACCACTGTGCCAGATGATCTGTTCGGAATTTATGGGGCCATCCAAGACAACGCCATGCTGTCAAAGTTTGCTGGCGGCCTGGGCAATGACTGGACACCCGTGAGAGCGTTGGGTGCTTATATCAAAGGCACGAACGGTAAAAGTCAGGGTATCGTGCCTTTCCTTAAAGTCGTCAACGATACCGCGGTAGCAGTCAATCAAGGCGGCAAGCGCAAAGGCGCGGTATGTGCGTACTTAGAAACCTGGCATATGGATATCGAAGAGTTTCTAGACTTGCGTAAAAACACCGGTGATGACCGACGTCGTACCCACGATATGAACACAGCCAACTGGATACCTGACTTGTTCATGAAAAGGGTATTTGAGGACGGTGACTGGACGCTATTTCTCTCCGAACGACGCGCCTGACCTGCATGATCTCTATGGCAAGGCGTTTGAAGACGCGCTACGAGCAATATGAGCAGATGGCACGAGACGGCGAACTGAAGCTGCATAAAACGCTCAAAGCACAAAGCCTCTGGCGGAAGATGCTGGGCATGATTTTTGAGACAGGACACCCGTGGATGACCTTCAAAGACCCTTGCAACCTGCGCTCTCCACAGCAGCATTGCGGTGTCGTGCATTCATCAAACTCTGTGCACAGAGATCACGCTGAATACCAATGCGGAAGAAATTGCCGTGTGTAATTTGGGCTCTGTGAACTGCCCCAGCACATTGAAGACGGTAAGCTTAATTTGGCTAAGTTGCGGAGCACAGTGCGTACGGCAATCCGTATGCTCGACAATGTCATCGACATTAACTACTACTCCGTGCCGCAGGCGGAGACCTCAAACTTCCGTCACCGCCCCATTGGCTTGGGCCTAATGGGCTTTCAGGACGCCCTGTACAGAACCGACACCTCCTACGGATCGGATGACGCAGTGACGTTTGCAGATCGCTCAATGGAAGCAATCAGTTATTTTGCGATTGAGGCATCTAGCGAGTTAGCGCAAGAAAGAGGGGCCTACTCGTCTTACGAAGGATCGCTATGGAGCAGAGGCATTTTCCCACTCGATTCCCTCGATATTCTGGTCAAGGAACGCGGCGAGCAGTATATCGACGTTAACCAGGACAAAACCCTCGACTGGGATGACCTCAAGGCTAAGGTCGCACAAGCCGGCATGCGTAATTCTAATGTCATGGCCATTGCCCCAACGGCCACCATTGCCAACATCACGGGCGTATCGCAGTCGATTGAACCGACGTACCAAAATCTCTACGTCAAATCGAACCTCTCGGGAGAGTTCACTGTAGTAAACCCGTATCTGGTCAACGATTTAAAAAGTCGGGACTTGTGGGACAAGGTCATGGTCAATGATCTGAAATATTACGATGGCAGTGTGCAAACGATCGACCGAGTGCCCGCAGATCTGAAAGCAAAATATGCCACTGCGTTTGAGGTAGAACCCAGATGGCTAGTAGACAGCGCCAGCCGGCGGCAAAAGTGGATCGATCAGGCGCAATCATTGAATCTGTATATCAATAATGCCAGCGGCAAAAAGCTGGATGTGACCTACCGTATGGCTTGGTTTAGCGGCTTGAAGACAACTTATTACTTACGGTCACTCGCCGCCACAGGAACCGAAAAATCAACCGTAGATACCGGCAATTTAAACGCCGTGTCAAACGCGACCGCAGCGCCACAACCGGCGCCAGTACCGCAAGCCTGCTCACTGGATGATCCAGATTGTGAAGCTTGCCAATAACAGCCGGACTGCAAAGGAGATAAAACAACATGCTGAACTGGGATGATTACAACCAAGACGACAGTAACAATCTGGCGGCACAAACGCCGGCTCCAGCCGTCGTGGCTGCCGCCGTCGCCACAGAGCAAGCTGCCGAGGAGACCACAGAGCCAGCGAGCAGCGGCAGTCGCAACTAACGACGCATCAGTACCGGCAATGAAGGCCGCAGAGGCCGCCGTTGCCAATATGGACGCGTCAGCTGGTATTGAGGAGCTCGAAATCGGTGCGGCACGTGTGTCAGTTGACGAAAAAGCGATGATCAATTGCCGGGCAGATTTAAACCAGCTCGTGCCGTTTAAGTACGACTGGGCTTGGCAAAAATATATCGATGGCTGCGCGAATCATTGGATGCCGCAGGAAGTCAACATGACGGCTGATGTCGCCACCTGGAAGAATCCAGAGGGTCTTACAGACGACGAGCGCAGAATCGTTGAGCGCTCGCTCGGTTACTTTTCAACAGCTGACTCGCTGGTCGCCAATAATCTGGTGCTCGGCATTTACCGACTCGTCACGAACCCTGAGTGTCGGCAGTACTTGCTCCGACAAGCCTTTGAAGAAGCCATCCATACTCACGCTTATCAGTACTGTATTGAGTCACTGGGCATGGACGAAGGTGCCGTGTTCAATATGTATCGCGAGGTGCCCTCTGTTGCCAAAAAAGCAGCGTGGTCTATTAGCCATACCCATATTCTGTCTGATCCGACGTTTGCAACGGGAACGCCCGAAGCAGACCAACAGCTACTGCGCAATCTGATTGGGTTTTATGCTGTGACAGAAGGCATTTTCTTCTACTGTGGCTTCACCCAGATCCTGTCTATGGGACGGCGCAACAAAATGACGGGCGTCGCCGAGCAGTTCCAGTACATTTTGCGGGACGAGTCGATGCACCTTAACTTCGGCATTGATGTGATCAACCAGATCAAGTTGGAAAATCCCCACCTCTGGACACCGGAGTTCAAAGAGGAAGTCACGCAAATGATCTTAGAGGGGACCGCCCTCGAGATTGAGTACGCACGCGATACGATGCCACGGGGCGTGCTGGGTATGAACGCAGCCATGATGGAAGAGTACCTGCACTTCATTGCGAACCGGCGACTCACTCAGCTGGGCTTAGTAGAGCAGTTCCCGGGTGACAAAATCCCTTCCCGTGGATGTCGGAAATCATGGATCTCGAAAAGAGAAGAATTTCTTTGAAACCAGAGTGATCGAATACCAAACAGGCGGCGCACTGAGCTGGGATTAACGAGCAAGCTGATCCATCCGCAAGGGCGCTTAGTAGGCGCCCTTTTTTTTACTTGCTCAAAGGGTTGTAACAACGTCATCCTTGCCACCCTCAGGCTATATAGCCACACCGCTCGCTTTAAAAGAAGGAATCGATATGTCTTTATGGGATCGCATTGACGCGGAAAGTAAAGAACCGCTTTTAGGATTATGGAAAGCCCTTCCTGGCGGATTAAACGGAATCGCCGATATCGTGGCGCGTCGTCAGGCGATGTCGGCCTTTCGTGATGCAGCGCCCAAAGCCGAATTTCCGCAACTTGAGGTGAGCGAACACACTTACCCGGGGCCCGGTGGTGATCTGTCACTGCGCTTGTATCAGCCGAAGTCGGCTGCCATGCCCTCTCCCGGGCTTATCTATATTCATGGCGGCGGAATGGTCATGGGTGACCTAGACGCACAGGATGAAAATCTCCGCGAGATGGCAACCGAGCTCCAAATGCCTATTGCATCGATCGATTATCGAAAGGCCCCCGAACACCCTTACCCCGCAGCGCCTGAGGATTGTTATGCAGGCGTCTGTTGGGTATTTGAAAACGCAGCAGCAATAGGAATGCAACGCGACAATATCGGCCTCATGGGCGCGTCGGCTGGCGGCGGTCTCGCATTAGCCGCCGCGTTGATGTTGAGAGACAGAAAGGGTCCCTCCTTAAACTATCTATTACCCATCTACCCAATGATTGATGATCGGCACAGCACCACCTCATCCGCCGAAGTCGTCGATATCGGTATTTGGGATCGCGAGGGGTCTATTGAAGCGTGGCAATGGTATCTCGGTGGTAACGAGGCAGACGCCTACGCTGCACCCGCGCGCGCTGAAGATGTGGCTCATTTGCCCCCCACCTACATCGACGTCGGAGACTTAGACCTCTTTCGTGATGAAGATATCCTTTTTGCTCAGCGCTTGTCAGCAGCGGGCGTTCCGGTTGAGTTTCATTTGTGGCCTGGCGCTTACCATGCGTCAGAAATGTTTGCCCCCAAGGCGACGCTGAGCAGACGCATCTGGGCCACACGATATACGGCTATCCGCCGATTAGCAGGGTTGGCATCGTAAGCAGCGCATTGCTGTAACTAAAGAGGCGGTAGCGGTCAATGTCGGTCTGCGCGCTGCCCCTAGCCAGCGAGTCACGCCGCCGTCTGTCCCGAGCGTCGGTGAGCGGCGCCCACCGAAACCGATCTTTCTAGCCAACACCGTAGTAGTGTGAACGTGTTATTTTGGATCTCGGATGAAAAGGAGTTTAACAATGCAGAAAGGCCATTGCTTGTGCGGTGATGTTCAATACCAATTTGACGAAACGCGCGCAGGATTTGGGCTGCATTGTCACTGCAAAGACTGTCAGCGGGTCACCGGCTCTGGTAAGGCGACCGTGATCCTGTTCCCGATGGACGCCGTGACGATTGAGGGAGACTATAAAACCTTCGCATCACTGGGTTTCGACGGCTCTCATGTCAATCGTGGCTTTTGCCCAAACTGCGGCAGCCAAATGTTCACCTTTGTCGACGAGATTCCCGGTCAGCTGTTCATCAAAGCAGGCGGGATGGAAGATACCAGCTGGCTCAGTGTTGACACTACCTGCTGGACCAGCACAGCTCGAGACTGGTGCCCTTCTGATCTACGCACCGCCGAATTCGAAAAAAATCCGGCGCTATAGCTCGGCGAACTGCACCGCGGCCCTGGCCCTTTTCACGAGGTGACGCTCGGCGCTGAATCCACCACAATCAATCGTGCTAGAACGGGCATGCATGATGGTAAGGGCTTATAACGACAACGAGAGAAATGACATGATGAACTCTGTAGTGCTGGCCAGACGGCCCATTGGTAACCCAGTCGAAACTGATTTTGCCGTTCGCGAAGAACCCATCCCCTCCGTGCCTGATGGCCATTTCTTGACTCGCAACGACTTTATCTCGTTGGATGCCGGCTTCCGTAACTGGATGAATGAAGACTCTGGCGATGAGGTGTTGCCAGCGATGGCATTAGATGCCCCGGTCATGGGCCTTGTATTGTCTCAGGTGATCACTTCACGCCATCCCGCCTACTCGGTCGGAGACCGACTCATGGCACGATTTGCTTGGCAAACTCACAGTCTAAGCGATGGTTCAGACTTCATTGCGCCGCTACCCAGAGAGCTGGAATTCAACCCCAGTGCTTATATGGGAGTCCTCGGCGATACGGGCATGTCGGCTTACTTTGGCATGACTGACATCGGCAAACCCACCGCGGCGGACTGCGTCTTAATCAGCGGTGCTGGGGGCGCCGTTGGATCGATTGCAGGCCAAATCGCTAAGCTAGCGGGGGCGCGAGTGGTCGGCATTGTGGGTTCGCAAGCCAAGGCCGAGTGGATTTGTAGCACCTTGGGCTACGACGCAGCGGTCATCAGATCAGGCAATCAACCCCTATCACAGGCGATCGCTGACGCTTGTCCCGACGGTGTCGATCTGTTCTTTGATAATGTTGGCGGGCAAACGCTGGAAGCAGCCATCAGCAATATGAACCACCGGGGTCGCCTCGCACTGTGCGGGGCGATATCCGGCTATGGCGTGGCGCCACACGGACCCAATAATTTATTTGAGGTGGTGACTAAGGAGCTATCGGTGGAGGGTTTCATGACCCATTTTCGACACGAACGCTACGAAGAGGCGCGGGAGGAGCTGTCCGCGTGGTTACGTGACGGCACGATCCAGTCTCCTGAGTATCAATTAGAGGGAATAGAGCGGGTGGGTAAGGCGTTCGCTGACCTCTTCGCTGGGGAGAATTTCGGCAAGACGATCGTCGCGCTCTAAGGTGCCCGCTGAGTGTGCTAGGCAACCCTCGCATTAGGTTTCGAGCCGGATAACGCTGTCATCTTTTTGAATAAGCAACCACGCCTGGTCGTCTCTTTGATCGGGCAAACGGATATCGATTGTCACCACTTGCAATCGAAGGTCCGTCATGGAGGCTCTCAAAGCAGTTTTTCAATACGCCGCTGAGTC
This sequence comes from uncultured Luminiphilus sp., assembly GCA_943789425.1. Taxonomy (GTDB): domain Bacteria; phylum Pseudomonadota; class Gammaproteobacteria; order Pseudomonadales; family Halieaceae; genus Luminiphilus. The sequence goes on along the minus strand of CALSUB010000009.1, from coordinate 86,788 downwards.
AGCAGCCTAGTCCAGCGTCACCTTGATTGGAATCGCATCAAGACCCATGGTTGTGCCGCCGTGCCCTGTCACCGCCGATTCCGACACCAGCTTCAGCGAGCCGATTCGGTCAAAAAGGGCTTCCAACACGACCCGCACCTCCATTTTTGCGACGTGCAAGCCGATGCACTTGTGCGCACCCGCACCGAAGGCGTGGTGTTGATTCTTCTCACGCTTACTCCGATCTGCATTGAAAGCATCGGGATCCGCAAAAACACGCTCATCTCGATCCGTCACAAAGCTCGGCACCACAATATTATCGCCAGCCCGAAAGGCCACACCGTGAAAGACGGTGTCACGCTCACAAATGCGATTGAGGTTGATGAAGGCATGCATGCGCAGCAACTCGTCAACCGAATCAGCAATGGCTGAACGATCCTCTTTTAGACGGCGAAACAGCACCTGGTCTCGTGCCAAATGCCGCACAATAAAACTGAGCATCGTCGCCACGGTGTCAATACTCGCCAAGAAGAGCAGATAGCAGATCGATTGCACCTCTTCCTGGGACAGTTTCTCCCCCTCGACTTCGACATTGAGCAGCATGGTGACGATGTCATCTTTTGGGTGCTCAACATGCTGACTGACCACGGTACTGAGGTAGGCCCCGATATTTTGACCACACTCAATCCGTTCTTCCATCGTCGGAGCACGATAAAATCCAGATTCCCAGGCATAAAACTCGTCTAAGCGCTCAGGTTCAAGGCCCAGCTGACGAACAAACAGCCCCATAGAAATCGGCTTCGCCACCCGCCACAGAAAATCAAATTCGCCCTCGGGCAACACCTCGTCCAGTACTTCTTGCGCCAGTGTCTCTGCCCCTGTTTGTAGGCGCTGCACGGCGGCGGGCTCAAAAATCGGCAACAGTAGCCGCCGATAACGCCGATGTGATGCCGCATCGCTCTCCAATGGAATCAAACGGGGTCGCTGCTCCATATTGGCTGGAATACCGATCGGAAATGAACCGAATAAATCTGCGTCACTCAAAATTTCACGGCCCAACTCGTGAGACGTCACCAGCCAATGCCCTCCGTTGTGCGGGGTATAGACAATGTCACGAGGATCTTCTCTGAGTGTTTCCAACAGGCGCTGCTGTGGATCAGCGACCAAGCCCACATCACCCACAATATCGAAATCGCTCAAGAGCGCTGAGGGAACATCTTGTAATTGTGTCGCCATCGATTAATCCAAAGTCACTAAACATTTGCCGCGAGAGACACCATGCATCATGTCGCAAAACGCGCGCGGTGTTTGCTCAATGCCATGATAAACCGCATCGAAGCTTTTCACCTCACCCCGGTCAAGCCGCGCCCTAATATCCTCCGCAATGGCGGGAAAGGACTCAACGTAATCTGAGAACATAAAGCCTTCCATTTTTGCGCGCTTCGTAATCAGCTCCCAACTATTCGTTAACGGCTCCACGGCAGATTCATACTGCGAAATGGCGCCACAGAGCACGAGTCTCGCCTGCTCTCGAAGCTGGCCCATGGCAACATTGAGGGCGTTTCCGCCCACATTATCGAAAAAGATATCGATCCCTTCCGGAGCCACCTCGGATAATGCGTTAGCCAGATGCGGTTGCGTTTCACGGTCAATGACCCGGTCGTAACCCACTTCCGTCTCCAGCCACTGCGCTTTCTCTCGGGTGCTGGTTAACCCAATCACTCGGCAACCCTCAGACTTCGCCAATTGGCCTACCACCGTGCCCACCGCGCCGCCAGCAGCACTCACGACAATCGTCTCTCCCGGTTTGGGCCGTCCAATCTCATACAGACCCACCCAGGCTGTCATGCCCGTTGGCCCTAAGATCCCCATATACTGATAAAGCGGAATTTTCTCGTCGACGATCAATGCCGAGCAGAGATCTGAACCATCCAGCACACTGGACTCTTCCCAGGCGGTGCGAGCGCTGACAAAGGACCCGACGGGGTAATCCGGATGATGAGATTCAATCACCTCGCCCAGCACAATACTTTGGACGGGGTCACCCACCTGCATACCCGTTAAATAATTATCGCCTGCACCGGCGGTCATCCACTGCCGGAATCCGGCGTCTAGGGAGATCACTCGGTTACGCGTACGAAAATAACCGGCAGGGCAATCACCCACCGGCATCTCGATCACCTCAAAATCTTGCTCTGATACCGCACCTTCAGGGTGCCGAGCTAATACCACTGCACGCGTCATAAACTCACCTCAAGGGACCGCGACTTCGATCATGCCATCGACTACCCGCACCTCAAAGGTCGGTACCGCCACTCGTGTCAACTGCCCCATGGGCGAACCATCTCGCAAATCAAATCTCACGCCATGTAACGGGCAAGAAATAAAGCAGCCGCGTATTCGCCCGCCTTCTAACTCTGCCTCTTGATGAGAACAGCGGTTTTCGAGGGCATATAATTCACCCGCTGCTCGACAAATAAGAACGCTCTGCCCGTTGATTGTCACAGCACGGCTCTTGTTATCCGCGAGTTCGTCATCGGCAAAAGCCGACTCAAAGACTGTCACTACACATCTCTCCTTTGGCTGTTTTACCGCGCCAGTTTCAACGCTGTTATGAAGGGTAGCACCGCAGATACCCCGAAAAAAACCATCATGCTTGCTTATTTTTTAGGTGATCGCTAGTCTCTTCAGCTCTTGCAACTCAAAATAATGAGGTCCTTATGAGTCAGGGTAATAAGCAGCAATGGATTCTGGCCAAGCGTCCACAAGACGTGCCCGATCCGTCTGAAGTCGTGTTCCAGGAAGTCGCCATTCCAGACACTGCCGCTGGCATGGTCTTGGTGAAGAACCACTATATCTCACTCGACCCAGCGATCCGTCTCTGGATGTCGGATATCCCCAACTATCTGCCACCCATTCCTATAGGCGACCCGATTAGAGCCACCGTGGTCGGAGAGGTCATAGAGAGCGGCAGCGATGAATTGGCGGCAGGTGACCTAGTATTTGGACTCGGCGGCTGGGAAACACATAGCACCGCACCAGCAGAGTTTTGGACGAAGATCGCGAGCGACAGTGAATTTCCACTTCACTACTATGTAAACATGTTGGGCGCAGTGGGACTCACACCCTACTTTGCTATTGTCGATGTCGGCCAAGCCAAAGCAGGCCAAACCATGCTGATGAGCGCGGCCGCGGGTGCAGTGGGGTCGATTGGTGGACAAATCGCCAAATTGATGGGGCTCAAAGTGGTCGGCATTGCCGGCACAGACGAAAAGTGCCAGTGGGTCGTGGACGAACTCGGTTTCGATGACTGCATCAACTATCGCACCACGGATGACATGGAGGCCGCGATTAGAGAGAAGTGTCCGGAGGGGGTCGACTTCTATTTTGACAATGTGGGTGGAGAGATTCTCGACGCCGCACTGCTCAATATGAATAAGGACTCCACACTGTTGTTTTGCGGCACCATCAGTACTTACAACGCCACAGAGCCAGTGCCAGGCCCCTATAACTATTGGCAAATTCTGGCCAAAACCATCACGGTCAAGGGCTATCTGATCAGTGATCACTTCCATCGCGTGGTAGAGGGGCAGGAAGCGATGAGCCAATGGCTCAAGGAAGACAAAATCAAGTTTAGAGAGCATATCAACGAGGGCATTGAAAACTGCCTCGATACCTACAATCTGCTGTTTACTGGGGGTAACGACGGTAAATTAATGCTCAAGCTGTGAGACCTACCCCCCCCCTGCAGGAATACAGAGGGGGGCGAACGACAACCATCGCGCATTGGGTTTTTGAGCATTGGCTTTTGGGGCATTGGCTTTTGGGCATTGGCTTTTGGGGCATTGAGGTTAAGGCAATGACGCCAACCGGTGGCGGACAGGCTCATCAACCCTATTGCCACTGCGATCAGCCTACTGTTATTAGCCCCGCGTCCGTCACCCAACACAAAACGCAAGATCGCCTGAAACAAAACGAGTGGTGATGGCGCGACCTAACGACTTAACCTGAGGGTTGCCCCTCAGAGTTCTGGCTTTGGCGCGTTCTCGTCACCATCGGCATACCACTGCACCCAGCGGTGAAAATATTGATTGCCGCGCTCATTGCGACCCAACAGCACACTTTTCATGAGTCCCGTCGCAAGCCCCTCTTGAAGCTTAAGACCCACGTTGTAATCTTCCTCTTGTACGACATCGCGCAGCCAATCCGCCATTTCAATTCGTGCGGCCTGATCTTCGTCGTTTTCTGGCGGCTTCGGATGCAAGAAATGCAGAATGGTGGTGTTCTCCATGGGCCCGGGACCGGGAATCATTTGCGCCACTTGGGTGATTTCTGGCGCAACGAAAATAGAGACATTCGGGAAAAACAATCGGATAAAGTCATAGCCTCTGGTTTCATGCTGCCACAGCTCGTTTTGCTCGACTTCACCTAACGTCATCATCGTTTTAGCAGCAAACCCAACCAGCAGGTGAGGCCCGTGTGCATCGTACTCCATGACGTTACTGTAAGTGCGGGGCTCGATGGTCTCGGGATGCGCCGCCTTAAAGTGGTAGCCCTCGAGGTAGCCGTCATAGGCCACTTTCCAATTAGGTCCATGAATGACTCGATTACCCACATAGGTCCACTGATCCATGCCCTTTGCAGCGACGTCGTCCATCATGCCGCCCAAATAAGCCCGAATATCCACATCGCTATCGGGCGTTAACACCGCAAAGATCAATCCGCCCTCCTCATGGCTCGGAAACTGCACCAAATCACGCGCGCCCTCGCAGACCTCACCGAATTTGGGGGCGTCGGCCACCGCTCGCAGTGAACCATCCGCTTTAAAGGTCCAGCCGTGATAGGGGCAACTGAACATTCTTTGATTGCCGCAGGGCTCTGCGGTTAATTGCATGCCGCGATGGGTACAGACGTTCATGAGCACTTTGGCACTGCCATCTTTTTGCCGGGTGATGAGTAAAGGCACTCCCAGCATGTTCAAGGTCTTGAAGTCGCCCGCCTCGGGAATTTCTTGGGAGATCCCCACAAGAATGGGCTGCGCCTTGAAGATTTGATCCATTTCACGCTGCCATTGATCTGGATCTGTGTAATTGGTAGACGGCACTTCCATGGTGTCGGCCGCCCAGTCGGTCGTCCCGTTTTTCACATGATCAATCAGCCGTGCACCCATGCGGGCGTATTGCACTTTGGTATCGACAGTCATAGCTTGCTCCCCAGCCTGCGTAATTATTCGGGCATCACCAGATCGCCTACTGAGGCAACCTCATAACGCCGCACTTCCATATCAAGTATCTCTAGCCCGGCACAGGCCTTCAAAAAGTCTGCAACATGAGCTGTCTTCAAATGTGCGTCTAAATCGGCCTGTGAAGCCCACTGCTCCGACACCCAAATGATGCAGGGATCGGTAACATCGGCGGCGATACCATACCACTGGCAACCCGGCTCCTGCCGAGTCGCCGCGACGACAGGCTTAGCAGCCTCCGCGTACCCAAGCGCACTCTCAGCACTTAGCTGAATGCGAACAATAACGCTAACTGTGCTCATTTCTCTCCCCACTGAGTGTCTGTCTGAAGTTGGTTCTATGTTCTTATTTTCACGCCCCCTGTCATCATACGATCGTGATGAGTGAGGCTGTCGAAATTGAGCCTCCAACCTATGTATCAGCAAAGAAAAAGTCAAGCGTGCTTGCTTTTTTCTGTGGCCAAACCTAATCTGGGCGCGAGACACTCTGGAACAAACAAAGGGGCCATGTAAGGCCTATTTGGACACAGACCAAGCAACAATATCCCTCCCTTACCAGGCGCCGACAGGAGGTACTTTCCCGAAACTGCTGCGTCGTAACCTGCCGGTGAGATGCGAACCAAGCGAGGGAAGCGGTTAAAACCCGACCATAGCAACGACCAATCCTGTTAAGGAGACAACCCGTGACAGAAAGACTTCAAGGCAAGGTAGCCCTCATCACTGGCGGCACCAATGGTATCGGCAAGGCAGCGGTCCACGGACTGATAAAAGAGGGCGCGCAAGTCATTTTCACTGGCAACAACAGCGTGGCGGGTAATGACATTGCAAAAGAAACGGGCGCCCACTTTATTCAGCACGCGGTGCAAGATGTTGAGGGCTGGTCAGATGTGAAGCAAGCGGTGCGGGATCATGCAGGCCGGCTAGACATTACCTTCTCCAATGCGGGCACTAACACGGGCGACAGTGATATCGAGTCTGTCGAGGTAGAGGCCTGGAAAAACTTAGTGGATATTAATCTCACAGGCATGATGCTGGCCATCAAGGCCAGTATTGAACTGATGAAAGAAAATCCGGACCACAGTGGCGGCTCAATCATTTTGAACAGCTCTATCAACGGTATTTTAGCCCTGGCAGGCGATGTCACTTACTCCACCACGAAAGGCGCCCTGAGATTGCTTGCTAAGTCGACCGCTGTGCACCTCGCTAAGACGAAAACCGGGATTCGCTGCAACTCCATTCATCCGGGCGTCATTGAAACACCGTTAATCGAAGGGGCGATTTCAGGCGCGCCTGACCCCGAGGCGGCGCGAGGAATGCTTGAAGGTATTGCCCCCTTGGGTCGGCTCGGGAGCATGGATGAGATAGTGGCGTTGCTGATCTACCTAGCTTCGGACGATGCCCGCTTTGTCACGGGCTCCGAGATTGTCATCGATGGTGGCTCAACCGCCGGTCTCCCCGGCGTTTAAGCCACTTCATCATTCACTCGCCGTGCAGCACCGTAAACTTACGGCGACTGAACTGCCAGTGTCCGCCGACTTTGACGAGCTCATCGTCATACTGGCCACGAGGCCTTAATTCAGAGCCGTCTGCGGTAACGGCCACCTCATCCGTATAACTGCGCATCGTTGCGCGATCGTGTTCGACCGAGATCATGCCCGGCATCGCCATCATATTGACAAAAGGGAACAGCTTCATCGCCTCAAGCCAAGCGCCCACGATGGTGTCGCGCCCCTTCAAACCATCCATCCCCAAATGCGGTAACTCCCAGACCGCATCTTCAGCCCAAGTCGAGCCCCACACGGCCGCATCGCGTTGATTAACGCCCTCACAATACCGCTCTAACAACGAACGGATAGCCAACTCATCTTCGCGGTTCTGGTCACTCATACTGCCCTACCTCTCGTATCGGTAAATTTATTGGTTGATCAAACCGCCATCGATGACCATCTGTGCACCGGTCATATAGGTCGACAAGTCCGACACTAAAAAGAGCGCAGCATCGGCAATAGTCTGTGGCGGCCCCATATATCCCATCGGTACCGCAGCATTTAATTTGACGTACTCCTCTGGATTATCCACGGACGATTGCCGCTGCATATTGGTATCGATGAGCCCGGGATGAATCGTGTTGCAGCGGATACCCTCGGCGGCTGTCTCGGACGCGACCGTTTTAGTGAATCCGATGACACCGCCCTTTGCCGCGGCATAAGCGCTGCAAGCGGGGACCCCCACCAGCGCAGCGACTGAGGACATGTTGATAATGGACCCTTTCACGCCCGTTTCCCTCATCAATGCCACCGCTTTTTGCGTACCCAAAAAAACACTCGTCATATTGACCAGCAGCTGTCGGTTGTAGTCTGCCAACGTGAGTTCCGGCAATGTTTTCAGTACTGCAATACCGGCGTTGTTAATTAATGCGTCGATTTTGCCGTGTTCAGTGCGAATGCGATCTAATGTCTGATCCCACAGAGCCTCGTCGGTCACATCCTGTGCCCAGGCTTGCGCCTGTCCACCTTGCGCGACGATTTCAGCGGCCGTGCGCTCAGCGCCGTCGCCATCGACATCCGTCACGATAACGATAGCCCCCTCGCTCGCCAGTTTGTGCGCGATCGCGTGCCCCAAACCTGGATTGGAAGCGCCGCCCGTCACCAAACACACCTTACCGTCTACTAATCCCATACATCGCCCCTTCGCGTTTATTGATTCTTGGCCTTATCAAGCAGCGCACCCCGTTAATGATCGCTAATCCGCCGTATCCGCCACATATATTTTTTCCAAATGGTCGGTCACGGTATCAATGACCCGCCGAGCGCGTTGTTCGCGTTGCGGTGAACGATGGGCGACCCCCATCCCCTGCATCACAAATTGCACCAACTCGTGGGCGGCTCTTAGGGATTTGACCTGCTTCCAGTGAGGGAATACGGCCCTCACTGTTTTTAAAAACTCGCGATCAAAATCTTGTTCAACTTCGTCAACGGCGCTTGCCAACTCGGGGTCGGTGCGGGCCGCACCCAAGAGTTCCTGGTACGCAATAAAGGAGGGTAAGTTGACGTACTTCCAAGCCGTCTCAACCGAGGTTCTGATCGCCGCCCGGGTGAGCGTCTGATCAGGTGAGTCAATGTCACTCATCAATTGTCGATACTCATTGAGCCGCCGTACATGCAAATAACCCACGACCGCCCTCATGACAGCGGCGCGCGAAGAAAAGTGATGCATCATGGCACCCCGGGAGACATCTCCCTCCTCTGCGATCATCGCTGTTGTCGTATTGGTATAGCCATGCTGCACAAAGCAGCGGACCGCGGCTTCTAATATGGCTTGACGGGTCAGCGCACTCTTCTCCGCTTGCCATCCTGCACCCATGCTTGTTTTCCGCGCGCCACGCTGAGCAGACTTAGGTTTAGTGGTCTTACGACCCGCTTTGCCCGGCGCTGTACCGCGACTGTTCTGTGAATCCATGTAACCCCCATCTAAGCTGGAGTAGCTTACACACTGGCGCGTCGCTTCAGCAAACAATCCGGGTTGCTTTTTTTATTCGCAATATCCTAGACTGAATCGTTAGCAGCGGCCGTGAGATAGCAACGTTGGAGCCAACGGGGTTCGGCACTGCCCGCATTATCATTGGAGCACGCATGTCTGAAGCCAAACCACTCCACGAAGGGCTGTTTAATTGGCCGGATCCAGCCGCTGGGCTCATCGGCAGCCGCTGTCTCGATTGCGGAGAGCACGCTTTTCCGGCGCAAAGTTCCTGCCGCGCCTGCTCCGGTCAAAATACGGTCCCAGCTAATCTAGGAAGCGAGGGGACACTATGGACCTGGACGATTCAATCCTTCATGCCCAAAGCACCCTATGACACTGACGAGACGCCAGAGACCTTTACCCCTTATGGGGTGGGTTATATTGAGTTAGCTTGCGGGCTAAAGGTAGAGAGTCGGCTACGCGAGAACACACCAGAACAATTGCGCATTGGCATGCCGATGACGATGGAACTGATTACCGTGCGGCAAAACGGAGACGGTGAGGAGTTGCTCACATTTCAATTCTGCGCTGCCAAGGAGAGTCACTGATGGACGTAGCAATCGTTGGAGTTGGATTACACCCCTTTGGAAGAACCGCCAGCATGTCAGGCCTAGAACAAGGCGCGGCAGCCGTCAGATCGGCACTGGCTGATGCAGGTACCGACTTCAAAGCCATGCAATTTGCCTTTGGTGGGAGTCAAGACGGTGGCAACGCGGACAGCTTGGTCAACCTACTTGGTCTGACGGGCTTGCAATTCACCAACGTCGCCAACGGCTGTGCGACGGGGGGCAGTTCACTGAATGCGGCTTACTCTGCGATTAAAAGTGGTCAATACGACGTCGGTCTGGTGGTTGGATTTGATAAGCACGCACGCGGCGCCTTCAACCCCAAACCCAAAGATTGGGGGTTAGACGATTGGTATGGTGAAACCGGATTGATGCTGACCACCCAGTATTTTGGCATGAAGATTCAGCGTTACATGCATGATCACGGTATCTCCCGCGAAACGCTGATCCGTGTTGCTGAGAAAGCCTATCGCAATGGCTCTCTGACACCGACCGCCTGGCGGAAAACCGCGCTCTCTTGGGAAGAAATCGATAACGCGCCGATGGTCAGCGAGCCGCTTAATAAATATATGTTTTGCTCTCCCGCTGAGGGTGGTTGCGCGCTGGTTGTCTGCCGCAGTGACATTGCCCATCGCTTTCATCCCAAACCGATCTATTTGAAAACCGCCGTCGTCCGCTCGCGAAACTACGGTAGTTTCGAGGTGTTCAGTCCATCGCAACCTCCCGAGGTCGCGGACTCACCCACAGTGACAGCATCAACCGCCGCATTTGAACTGGCTGGCGTCGGTCCCAGCGATATCGATGTGGCTCAACTGCAAGACACAGAGGTGGGCGCGGAAATCATGCATATGGCTGAGAATGGTTTCTGTGCTCACGGGGAGCAGGAGCAATGGTTGGCAGAGGGCGCAACCGATATTAATGGCAGACTGCCGGTCAATACAGATGGTGGCTGTTTGGCAAATGGCGAGCCTGTTGGGGCGTCAGGTCTCCGCCAAGTTCACGAGATTTGCATGCAATTAAGAGGCGATGCCGGTGAGCGACAGGTAGCTGGGGAACCGCAAGTCGGCTATACCCATGTCTACGGCGCTCCAGGAATAAGCGGCGTTAATATCTTGACGCGATAAAACAGACAAGGGTTGCTCTAACACGAATTTTAAGGGGATAAACGATGGCACATGCTGAACAAAAAACACAAGGCGATGGAGGTCGTTTTGTCGGGACGACCTGGCAGGATCTGCTGGACTTAGAGACCGTCGAGGTTCCCGAGTACCTGAGAGTCAAGAGCAACCCTTACATGGGTGATGAAGACTTATCGGTAGACCGCTATATCAGCCCCGAGTTTTTCAAGGAAGAAAAAGAGAAACTGTGGCCTAAGACGTGGCAAATGGCCTGTCGCGAAGAGGACATCCCCGAGTCCGGTGATCACTTTGTCTACTGGGTCATCGACCGCAGCGTGATTGTCACGCGAACGCCCTCAGGCGAGATTAAAGGGTTTATTAACTCCTGTCGGCACCGAGGGCGATGTTTGCGTGATGAATCTGGCTCAGTCGATAAGTTTCGCTGTCCCTTCCATGGTGCGACCTGGGACCTCGATGGCCAGTTCAAGGGCATCCCCAACGACTGGGACTTTGAACACATCGCCGATCGCGATATGAGTTTGCCACAGGTCAAAGTCGCTACTTGGGGAGGCTTCGTTTTCATTAACTTTGACTTAGAGTGCCAGCCCCTCGAAGACTATTTGGATGTATTGCCTCAGCATTTCGAGCGATTCCCCTTAGAGAAATACTTCAAAGCGGTACACGTGCAACGGGTCATGAACTGTAATTGGAAGGTTGGGGCCGAAGCATTCATGGAGTCCTGGCACACCGTGGAGACGCACAAGCAAATTCTGACCTTCACCGGTGACGCAAACTCTCAATACGATACCTTTGGCGATAATGTCAGCCGATCTGCGACGCCCATGGGGGTCGCAAGCCCTCACCTGAGCGAGGTGAGCGAAGAAACCATTACGCGAGACATTTTGAAGCTCTCCGGTCGCATGGCCACCGACAGCGACGCCAATGTCGACATGCCGACTGATCAATCAGCGCGCGAGTACGTTGCTAAGATGAATCGGGAAATGTTTGAAGAAGCCGCGGGTGAAGCGTTTGATGATCCGACGATGGCTGAGCTGCAAGACGCCATTTTGTATAGCCTGTTTCCCAACTTTCAGGTGTGGATAGGCTACGGCGGCAATATCGTTTATAAGTTTTTGCCCAACGGCAACGATCCCGACAGCTGTATTTTTGAGGTCATGATCCTGCTGCGTCACCCAGAGGGCACTGAGCGTCCCCTGGCGGCGCCTTGCACGGTGTTGTCCGCGGACGAACCCTTCGCGTCTTGCGAGGCACTGGGCTCACTCGGCCCCGTCTTCGACCAAGATGATGCCAATTTGCCGGCGGTGCAAAAAGGCATGAAGAACTCGGCAACCGGCAAGGTGGTACTCGCGAGTTATCAAGAAAGTCGGATACGGCACTTACATCAGACCATTGACAAGTACTTGAACGCCTGAGGTCTACCTCCCCCTGACCTGATGTCTCGGATGTCAGGGTGAGGTGATTGCTCCTTTACAGCGCTAGAAGGATAGCGCTAGCAGCCTATCGAAGTAGGGACAAAGCTGCACAGGTCACAAACCACACCTAAAAGATAGCACGCCAGCCCGAAGGCGCGCGTGCTGTCTGTGGCTAGTCGGCAGCGTTGCTATAATACGCCCAAGCATCAACGATCGGCTTAGGATCGAAGTAGTAGGGACGAATCTCGCACACTTTGTCGCCGCGGAACCGGAAAACCTCTGCCAGCTGAGCGGACGCTAAATCAGGATTTTCAAACCGAAACGAGATTAAATTCACCACATAATCCCCTCCCACGGACATACCCTCGGGCTCCAAATCGGCCACCTTTAGGGTGCCAAAGACATGCGCATAAAGGCCTCGAAGCGCTGTCTTACCCCGATACTCCCCCGCCATGGGAAGCCCCTCAGCTTCGATAATAAAAAAATCGTCGGTCAACAGCCCTTCCGCCGTATCAAAATCTCCGGCGCCCGTGCTCGCGTAAAGTGTGGCGACAATGGCCAACTTTTCATCATCTGTCATGGTTAAGGTCTCCCCTTATTACTTTTTATCAAAGCTCTACTACGCCGGTTGCTGCTGGCCGCTAAGTGCCAGGGCACAACCCTGACTCCATTTACGCGTAGTGTTTTATGACTCGCTTGCCCAAGGCCATCTCATGCACCTCATCAGGACCATCTGCCTGACGGCACCAGCGTGCGTAATTGAACTGCTCCGCCATACACCAGTCTTCAGTGAGACCACCCGCTCCATACATCTGCATGCATCGGTCAATCAGGTACTGAATTAATTTTGGAATGGTGATTTTAGTGGCTGAAATCAGCTCAATCGAGGGCTTCACGCCGTGGGTGTCAATGTGCCAGCAGGTCTTATGCACCAGAAGGCGTGCCATTTCGAGCTCGGCGTAGCTACGGGCAATATTTTCTCGAATCGATTGGTGCTCGCTCAGTTTTTTACCAAACGTCTCTCGCTCCTCGACCCGCTGACACGCAAGCTCTAGACACCGCTGCCCCGCGCCAATCAGCCTCATACAATGATGCATTCTTCCGGGCGCCAGGCGGCTTTGTGCAATATCAAACCCTCTGCCCTCCCCGAGCAATAAATTGTCGACGGGCACCCGCACATCGGTAAAGGTGACCTCTGCGTGCCCAATGGGCGCATCGTCATAACCCAGCGTCGTCAGCGGACGCACAATATCCACCCCGGGGGTGTCTTTCGGCACCAGAATTTGCGACTGCTGCAGGTGCCGACTGGCGTTGTCTGGGTCACTTTTACCCATGACAATGAAAATTTTGCAGCGCTCGTAGGGAGCGCCGGTAATGAACCACTTGTGGCCATTGAGGACCCACTCGTCACCGTCGCGACGAATCTGCAACTCAATATTGGTTGCGTCGCTCGAGGCGACTTGCGGCTCCGTCATCGCGTAAGAAGAACGGATATCGCCCGCTAATAGCGGCTCTAACCAAGCGCGCTTTTGCGCCTCGGTGCCAAACTTCATGAATACTTCCATATTGCCCGTGTCTGGTGCGTTGCAGTTAAAGACCTCGGGGGACCAGATCACCCGCCCCATTTCCTCTGCCAGCGGGGCGTAATCCAAGAAGCTCATGCCGCCGTGATCGCTGTATTCGGCGAATTCAGGCGGTACGAAGAGATTCCACAACCCCGCTGCCTTCGCTTTGCCCTTTAGCGCATCCATCAGCGGCATCGATGCAAAACGATCTTCGGCCTGATGCAAAGCAGTGCGATAGGGCACTTCATTAGGGTAGATGTGCTCAGCCATAAATGCCTTCAACTGAGCCAATATCTGAGTGCTTTTCTCGCTGGGGTTGAGCATGTCCTACCTCATTCTGAATGGATTAAGTTGCCGCTGGGTGGTGGTCAATCCGCGATTGCAAACGCGCAAAAGCAAAGGGGATAAACAAGCAGGCTGGTTTGTTTTAACCGTAACGCCTACTATATAGTTATCGGCCGCTGACAAACACCCTCGGGTGCTCACCCAGTATTGCTGGCGCACGGATAATTCGGCAACCAAGGTGTATCCTTATCTAACTGATTTCAGTAGAGGACCTAATGTGAACGCTTCCAGCCCCTTACCCACGGACTCTGACGCCTTCCGCGTTGCTGTGAGAGATTTTTTGAGTGAAGCACTGACACCGGAATTAATTCGAGCAGGTGAGCGCACCACTAGCGTCTTCTCAGACTTCGAAGCGGGTCGCCAGTGGCAATCTATTCTCCATCAGCGCGGATGGGGAGCACCCGATTGGCCTCTAGAATACGGCGGAACAGGTTGGGACATTCAACAGCGCTATATTTTTCAGGAAGAGTGTCGGCAGGCCAATGCCCCCACCCCAGTGATGATGGGCATTCAAATGTTGGGACCCATGCTGATGCATTTTGGCACCCCAAGCCAAAAAGAACGTTTTTTACCGGGCATCATTTCGGGCGAAAACGTTTGGTGTCAGGGCTATTCCGAACCCGGATCTGGCTCAGACCTGGCCTCTCTCAAAACAACAGCCGACCATGACGGCGACGATTTCGTTGTCAACGGCACCAAAATCTGGACCAGTATGGCTCATTACTCAGACTGGATTTTTTGTTTAGTCCGCACAGACAAGGCTGTCAAACCCCAAGCCGGCATCAGCTTTTTGTTGATCGATATGGCAACACCCGGGATTACTGTAAAACCCTTCACCAGCCTCGACGGTGAGGTCGAGCAGTGTCAGGTTTTCTTTGAAGACGTGCGCGTGCCTACTGCAAATCTGCTAGGGGAAGAAAACCAAGGTTGGACAGTAGCCAAATCGCTGCTTGAGTTTGAACGCGGTGGGCAGCACTTTACGATCGATCTGAAAAAGCAGCTCAGCAAAATGCAACACATGATGTCGAGCGAGACATGCCGCGTGACCGCTGACCCCACTTTCGCCTACCGCGTTGCCGAGACACAGATTGATGTCATGGCACTGGAACAAACTGAGCTGCGCATTAAAGGTAGCCTGACCGCTGGAGATAATCCGGGCGCACTGTCGTCACTTGTCAAAGTGTCGGGCACGGAGCTGGGACAACGCTGTGCAGAGTTGCTCATTGAAGCCGCGGGTCAGAGTGCTATACCGTGGCAAAGCGAGGTGTTGGCGCCGTCTTATAACGGCAGCACGGCTGCCGCCAGCGAATCGGTGACCACTATGGCGGAGTACATCAACAGCCGAGCGACCACCATTTATGGCGGTACGGCAGAAATTCAGCGCAGCATCATCGCCAAGCATGTGCTTGGGCTCTGAGGTACTAGCGTGACGATGACCGAAGAACAAACCATGCTGTGGGACACCGCAGATCGATACTTGCGTGACAATGCTGATTTTAATCAGCGGCGTGATCAGATCGCCGAGGGCGTTTATAGCCAGCCGCAGAAATGGCAGGCGTTTGCCGAGATGGGCTGGCTAGCGATGCCTTTCCCTGAGTCGATGGATGGCCTCAACTTTGGCCTACGCGAAATCGCCATTCTCGCTGAGTTGTGCGGCCAATACCTCGTCACTGAACCCTTAATCGATACGCTTGCCGTCGCGAGTACTGTTTTGATGCACAGTGACCAAGCCGGCGCGCTCGTACCAGACGTCATCTCTGGCGAGTTAATTGCGATAGCGGCCATTGATGAGCCGACTGCGGAGAGCCGACTGTCCCCCTCTTCCACCTTATCGAAAACAGAATCTGGCTGGCACTTGCAGGGGAGGAAATACTGGATCAGCGCCGGTGCCTCCGCCACGCACTTTGTCGTTTTGGCAGACAGTTGCAACGGACTCGCGTGGGTATTGGTGGCAAAAAACGCCGAGGGACTGAGCTGTGAAACTTTTCCAACGCACGATGGGAAAGGAGGCGCTAACTGTCATTTTGACCTCGCTATTGACGATAACCAAATATTACTCATGGGAGATGCGGCGTCAGACGCGCTGTCGGCCTTTCGGGAGTGCGCGATGACATTGAGCAGTGCAGAGACCTTGGGTGCAGCGCAGGCAGCACTCGATACGACTGTGGATTACACCAAGCAGCGAGAGCAATTTGGACAGCCGCTGGCGTCATTTCAAGCGTTGCAGCATCGCATGGCCAATATGCTCATTCAAACTGAAACCACGCGATCCCTAGTCTATGCTGCCTGCGACGCGGCAGATCGCGACTCGCCGGATCGAGCACGGTTTGCGCGCGCGGCTAAGGTCAAATCCGCCGCTGTGGGCAGAAAAGTGACGCAGGAAGCCATCCAGCTTCATGGCGGCATCGCCACCACCGATGAATACATCGTGGGGCATTTCTTTAAGCGCGTCACCGCATTAGAAACCTGGGTGTGCTCAAAGGGGGAAGCGCTTCAAGAATTCATGGCCCTCGATAACAACAAAATCGCCCCAGCCGGTCCCGCATAACGACATTAACTAACAAGGAGAAACGCTATGGATTTACAACTAAAAGATAAGGTCGCCCTGATTACTGGATCCACCAAAGGCATTGGTCGCGCCATTGCAGAAACGTTGGCGGATGAGGGTTGCCACATCGGCGTCTGTGCGCGCAACCAAGCCGAGGTTGATGAGACGGTCGCCTCACTGACCAGCAAAGGCGTCAAGGCCTGCGGTAGCGTTGTTGACGTGACGGACGCGGCCTCTCTTGAAGCATGGGTCAACGCCTGTGCCGAGACGCTCGGTGGCATCGATATCTTTGTGCCCAACGTCTCGGCGGGTGGCGCTGACAATGGCGAGGCCGGCTGGCGCGCCAACTTTGAATCCGACATGATGGGAACGTGGCGTGGCGTAGAATTAACCCAGCCCTATCTCGAAAAATCCGATTCGGGCGCCATCGTGGTGATTTCAACCACTGCGGCGGTGGAAGCCTTCGCTGGCCCCAGCCCGTACGGCGCGATCAAAGCCGGGCTTTTAAATTATGCGAGCAATCTAGCGCAAGCCCTTGCAGGATCTGGTATCCGCGTGAATTCAGTGAGCCCCGGACCGGTTTATTTTGAGGGCGGCGCCTGGGAGCAAATCAAAACGCATATGACCGATTTTTACGATGCGACCGTTGCCAATATTCCCATGGGGCGAATGGGCGACAATTATGAAATAGCGGACACCGTGGCTTTCTTAGCCAGCCCGCGTTCGGGATGGACAACAGGCACCAATGTGGTGGTTGATGGCGGCTTTACCAAGCGCGTTCAGTTCTAACCGTTGCTGTCTAATCAAGACCCCAGAGTACGTCTGGGGTTTTTTTTGCCTGTTATTCGGGGTCACAGCGCTTGTGTCTTAGCGCGTCTCCGTAATGAGACGATCGAGATCCCTTAGCGTCGCGATCAGTGCCTTGCAAGGAATGGGCTTCTTACCCAATGTTTCCTCAGCCATGGGCGCGATCGCACATTGCTCAGGCATAGGGGCATTCTGTTCTAATAGGTGATATAGCGTGGGCAAAAATACATACTGCAACCATTGCTCCATCTCCAGCACATCGACAGCAAAGGGTTGATCCGACATCAAAGACTCTGGTGAACGCACTTCATCAGACCACAAACCCGATTGTCTCAAGCCAGCCTCCAGCTCAATCAATTGCGCTGCAATCTCATTACGCGCGGACTCATCTGATGTTAACGCCATCTTTTTACCCCACCTTTACCGTGACGCGCTTCCCGCCAACTCAAAGGTGAAGGCGGGCAGCGTCTCCAACATCACTCGCCCATAACGGCGACTCAATAAGCGCTTGTCGAGCAGCGTAATACGGCCCTCATCATCTTCAGTGCGCTGCAATCTGCCGCTAGCCTGAATCAATTTCTGTGCGGCATCCGGGACATTGATCTCCATGAAGGGATCCCGACCTTGTGCGTCGAGTAGTTCCGCGTGAGCCGAAGAAATCGGATCGTCAGGGACGGCAAAGGGTAGCTTAGCAATCACCACATGTCGGCAGTAGTCGCCTGGCAGATCGATACCCTCAAAAAAACTTGCCAATCCAAATATCGCCGACGGTTCGCCTCTATCGATATTGCGACGATGCTCCGTAAGCAGAGCACTTTTACTCAACTGGTCTTGCACCAATCGATGATGCGAGATCTCAGTGGCGATACCCGCCAACACCGCCTCAAGTTGACGACGTGACGTGAACAATAACAAGACGCCGAGATCATCTCGTATGAGCTCCGGTATCAAGGCGATGAGTTCCTCTGTATGGGCGTCTGCTTGACTCGGTTCAGTTGTCATGGCCGGCACTGAGAATATGGCTTTCTTAGGATCAAAGGGACTCGCAACTTGCTTCCACCTCGCCGAGCTCGGTATTCCCGAACGCTCTCGAAAGCGATCAAAAGTACCCAGTGCCGCCAGGGTTGCAGACGTTACTACCGCACCAGCGGCCCGGTCCCAAATCGCGTCCTTCAGCAACTCGCCGGGTAATATTGGACTGGCCTGACATTCTACTGACTGCAGATTGCCCCGATGCAAGCACCAGCGCGCCCAGCCGTCACCAGGCTGGTCATTACTAGGCGCCTGAGCAAATGCCCTCCATACCGCGACCTGCTGTTCTGCACGCGCCACCATGCCTTGCGCATTGACTAAGTCAACATCGGGATCATTGACAGGATCGCCCTGCTCTTTTGGCACCAGCGCGGTCTCGTTGGTTCTATTTTCAAGCATTGCCTCTAGGCGGCCAGCCTCTCGGTGCAGTTTCTCCCATTGCGCCAATAGCAGGGTTGCCTGTTCGGCGAACCCAGCAGGGACTCGGCCATGAGGTAGTCGATACTCCGCTCGCTCCACCCCCTCGTCAGGAAACAATGCCCAGACTGTCTCAGCGATCTGGAGCGTGCGCTCAAGCAGATCGTCAAAGAGCGCCGTCAGCGTCGGCATAATTCGCTCATCCAATCCACGCTTGATCCAACCAACACTTGAGCTCTCTACCCAGCGCTCGCTATCTCGCAACCCCTGCAAAGTGGTGCCACTGTGAAAGCGAAGCGCAAAATGATTCAGGCATTTACTGGGCAGCTGGTGCCCCTCATCAAAAATATAAAAACAATCCTCCGGTGCTGGCAGGATCACCCCACCACCAAGACGTAAATCTGACAGCACTAAATCATGATTAGTGACCACGATATCGGCATTCTCTAAACCTTCGCGGGCACGGAAAAAGCTACATTGGCTGACATGCGGGCAACGGCGACCAATACACTGACTTTGCTCTGTCGACACCAATCGCTTCACCCCCACATCGAGACTGCCAGGCCAAGAATCGAAGTCGCCATCCCAACGATCTGAGCCCAACGCGGCTACCATTTCATCAAAAATGGGCCCTGCTAACGCCCTGTCGGGCGCGGCAAATTCGTCGGGGTAGAGTGGGATAACAGGATCGATGACCTGTTCAGACAGTTGGTGATCGAGCTTCAGGAGGCAAATATAACGACCTCTCCCCTTGGCCAGCGCTGCCTCATATTCAAGACCACTGTTATGCATCACATCAGGTAAATCGCGAAATAACAGCTGTTCCTGTAGCGCAATCGTGGCCGAAGCAACCACCACTTTTTTTCCTCGCTTACGCGCGATTGGTAAGGCAGCGACTAAGTAAGCCACGGTTTTTCCAGTACCCGTTCCCGCCTCGACGACTGCAATCGGTGGGTCAGCCTCGGGATCACCCAGCGCATTGGCTACCTCCGCGATCATTTGACGCTGTCCCCACCGGGGATTGAGTTGCAGCGCTTCAGTGAGCGTCTGATAGGCCACGCGGATCTCGTCCTGTAGCGCCTCGTCGATCACCTTAATGGCCCTCTAGTGCGACCGTTTCGCTCAGTAGACGACTGACTGGATTGGCATACATTGCCAATAACTGGTCTCGATACTGCACTGGAGCGGCTTCGATCCGTAATCGAAACGCCGACTCGGAAATTTCCCCTTCATGAGCGGTCACAAAATCGGGCACCTGCTCGCCATGAAGCCACTCCCAAGCCCAGACATTGGTTCGATATAAACGATAATGGGCGACCATCTGCTGATCGATAGCACTCACCACACCGGCGACGTCGAGGTCAGGGTCCAGTGGATCTCCGAAATGCAGATGCACGCAACCCTTTTGGCCCATAATCCCGAGAGACATTGATGCCACATCCTCAAATTCAGCTTTGGTATAGGTCGCGCCAGCAGACAGCTCGGCCGCCTTTAATTCATCGCAGGGATCCAGTTCGTAAGCAATAACAAGCGGCACGATATTGAGACTTTTCAGCACTGATTCGCGTGATTCGTTCTGATCCCGAGATAGCGTCAGCATTTTGATCACCGCAGGTTCAGTCACATCGCAGCCATCCTTTGCCCGCCCCTCCCTCTGTGCGATCCAAATGGGGTTGTGATCTTGGGTAACAGACTGTCGTATGAATTTCGCCAATAGCTTTGTCGCCGCCAGTAATGCCCTAGGGCCGCCGAGATTTCGCTTCACCACAAAGCTTTTATTAAGGCGCATTAAGTCGGCCACCCACTGTTTAGACAGTAGGTTATCGCCGATCGCAAGCGACATCGTCCTCGCCCCCATGCGATGCAACGCGTAATTTGCATACGCAGCATCCAGAAAAATATCGCGGTGATTACTCAGATACACGCGGGCCTGCTTCAGGTCGAGATGCTCAATACCGCTAACCGAGAACTGGGATGTTTTCTTAATCGTGCGGGACAGTGCTGGCGCAATGAGGTTCTGCAGGTCCTCGACTGACGACAATCGACGCACCATCCGCTGCAACCACAGTCTCGCGAGGGCTTGGGCTAAGGCAGGCCAAATACGATTAAGCCGAGACAGCCTCCACTGGGCAAGGGTCTCTGTCAGCTCAGCATCGAGGGCCAATCGGCGCAGGACATCCGGGGCCTCGCGGTTGGAATAAGGCCTGATCTCTGCGAACGGATCATCGTCGTGCAGCGGTTCGATCTCTGTCATGCGATTCCTGTGATCAAGCACCACGTCATTGTGCCCTTGCTTGCGGCTTTCTGGTACCCTTCGCGGCGCATCGCAACCTACCCTTCAGAGAGGACAAATGGAAGCTTCAAGTTCGTTTTTAATGACCCTAGGGGCCGCATGCTTGCTCGTCAGCTGGGTGCTGCTCATGATTACCTCCTGGCGAACAGAATTTACTTGGGGGATGGTTACTCTATTGTTACCTCCCCTCAGCTATGGCTACGCCCTGTTTCGCTTAGACCAGGCGGGTTCTTCGGTCGCTTTTGCGGCGCTGGGCTGGTTACTGATCGGGTTAGGGTGGTAAACAGTTAATAAGCCCTATTAGCAACGTTGTCATGATCCTGCTAGTTGACATTGAATCGTGTATCTCTGATCATTCGCGCCCGTTTGATAGTCCCTTGGAGATTACTGGTGGCTAATTCCCCCCAAGCACAAAAGCGTGCTCGACAAAATGACAAGCGTCGGGCACATAACGCCGGCTTACGATCCTTAGTGCGCACCAAGATTAAGCAGGTCGTTGCGGCAATCGATGCTGACAATGCGCAGGAAGCGCAAGCAGCCTACGACTCAGCGGTCCCTGTGATTGACCGAATGGCGAACCGGGGCATCATCAAAAAGAATAAGGCGGCGCGGCATAAGAGCCGTCTGAACGCAAGAGTCAAAGCACTCAGCAGTTAAAACCCCTTACCGAGAGGGCTTAGTTGCCCTCGAGGTAGGTCGCCAATACCGCTTTTATTTCCCGCGTAATGGTGCCCTTCATCGGCCTCATCAGTAGGCCAAGCTTCAACTCACCGTGAACTTGTTCCTCCTCTAACGAGACGGTTCCGGAATAGCCGGCTCCACTGAATACGAGCTCGGCGTCATGCCTTACCACGTTCGCACCTAAGCTCTGTGACAGGTAGTCATGCAGCGCCTGCAGGGCCCGCTCTCGGGCATCGGCGTCAAGATGATGAGACTCAGATAAATAAATGGCAGACATTCAGTAATCCGATTGGGATGCGGCTGACACCCAGCTATGCTGTGAGCCCCCAATGATACACTGCGGCCCCATGAAAATGCTCACTGATACAAGCCTCCGCTTCCTATTTGACGGCATTGATGTGCGTGGAGAGACCGTCAAGCTAGGCTCAGCCCTAGTGGATATGCTGGGGCAACAACCCTACAGCAAGACGGTCACCCGCTTACTCGGTGAGTTTGCCTCCGCCGCCGTACTGATCAGTAATAACTTGAAATATGAAGGCAGGATCATCCTGCAAGCAAGAAGTAGCCAAGCGATTACCCTCGCGATGGTGGAGTGTTCGAGCGAAGGCCATATTCGCGGCATTGCCCAAGGCGACATTCAACAAGAGAGCACCGACCCAATGTCGCTACTCGAGGGTGGGCAGCTAGCGCTGACGATAGAGCGGGACCAAGGACAGCGATATCAAGGGATCGTCGCTTTAGAAAACGGCTCTCTCGCCGAGGTCCTAGAGGCCTATTTTGCTCAGAGTGAACAACTGGGGGCCAAATTTTGGCTTGCCAGTGACGGTCAAACCAGCTCTGGCTTGATGCTGCAACAGCTCCCCGCACAGCTATCCGAAGGGACTGCGCGAGAAGAACAGTGGCACCACCTCTGCACGCTGGCTGAAACCATCAGCTCGGCTGAGTTGCTAGACCTACCCTCAGAGACGCTACTATTCAAGCTTTATCATGAGGAAACCGTAACGCTGTACCCACCCACCCCCATTTTGTTTAAATGTCGGTGTAGTCGTGAGCGAAGTGCCAATACCATTGCCTTATTACCGGAATCAGAAAAAGCGGACATTCTCGCTGAACTGGGTGAGATCACGTTGACTTGTGAACTGTGCGGTACATCATATCGTTTCGGCCCAGAGGTGTTGGAAACAGCCGCTAGCACTCCCGAGCCCACTGACGGCGAGGCTAGGACGCTTCATTAACATTTGACGAATGAACCACGAACAAACCAACAGCGAAACGACGAGCAACTCACACAAACCCATTGCCATTATGCAATCATCACGGAACCCAAAATGACCGACGCAGTCCCCACACCTCCTGACACTCACACCGAACTATTGCCTGCCGCACTCATTGAAATGGCACTTGAGCGGGGTGAGGGCATTTTATCTGACACCGGCGCGTTGCGAATCGAAACCGGACCCCGCACCGGTCGATCGCCTGCAGATCGCTTTGTCGTTAAAGAGCCCTCCAGCGAGGAGGCGATCGACTGGGGCGGCGTGAACCGACCGTTCGACGCAGATCGTTTTGACGCGCTTTGGGAGCGTGTTAAATCCCACGCCAGTCAGTCCGAGACCTGGGTGCAATACATGCATGTTGGAGCGCACAGTGATCACTACCTCCCGGTCAAAGTGATTACTGCCACCGCTTGGCAATCCTTGTTTGGTCGCAACATGTTCATCCAGCCTGAAACCTACAACCCATCGCATAAACCCGAATGGAAAATACTCAATGTTGCCGACTTTGTCTGTGACCCTGAGCGCGACGGCACGCACTCTGACGGCACCGTCATCATTCATTTCGGACAACGTAAAGTCTTAATCGCCGGCATGCGTTATGCCGGAGAAATGAAAAAGGCGATGTTCTCAGTTCAGAATTTCTTACTGCCAGAAAAGGACGTCATGCCGATGCACTGTTCCGCCAATATTGGCGAGGCCGGCGACACCACCTTGTTTTTCGGCCTCTCCGGTACGGGCAAAACGACGCTGTCTGCGGATCCCGGTCGTTACCTCATCGGTGATGACGAGCATGGCTGGTCTAAAGGATCAGTCTTCAACATTGAAGGCGGTTGTTACGCAAAAACCATTGATTTAAGCCAGAAAAATGAACCCGTTATTTGGGACGCGATCCGAACCGGTGCGATCATCGAAAACGTGGTACTCGACGAGCAAGGACATGCCGACTACTGCGATACCAAACTGACCGAAAATGGCCGCTGCTGCTATCCCCTTGAGCATGTTCAAAAACGCTCATCCAGTAATGCTGGTGGAGAACCCGGCTGCGTCATCTTCCTTACCTGTGACGTATTTGGTGTGTTACCGCCCGTTTCGATCTTATCCAAAGAGGCCGCCGCTTTTCATTTTCTGTCCGGCTATACGGCTCGAGTGGGCTCTACCGAAGTGGGCGCTGAGGCCGGCATCAACCCGACGTTTTCAACCTGCTTTGGCGCACCTTTCATGCCAAGACCGGCAGGGGACTACGCTGAGCTACTGATTAAGCGCATTGAAGATTTTGGCAGTCAGGTTTACTTGATCAATACCGGATGGGCCGGAGGCTCTGGCGCACCTGGCGGGAGCGGCGCACGCTTTCCCATCCCCGTTACCCGCGCAGTGGTCAAAGCAGCTCAAGAAGGCTCACTGATCGGCACAGAGACCCAGCACATCGAGAGCCTCAACCTCTATTACCCCACCCACATTGAGGGCGTTGATCCACAATTCACGAATCCCAAAGCAGGTTGGGGGAACGACGACGCCTATGAAGAACAGGCCCATGAATTGGCGACGCTCTTTACAGAGAATATTAAGAAGTTTGATGTGAGTGAGGCCATTATTGCCGCCGGACCACAGCCACGCTGACAGGATAATCAGTCGCCGGGGTACCCAGCGGTGTCACAACGCGACACCTCTCTGGCCTAAGACGGGCTAGGGGTCTCCCCTTGGTGGCGCTGATAGCGGGCCAAGAAACGTGATTTGAATGCACTCAGGTCCTCCGCGATCAGGTACAGAGCAGGGACGAGTATTAGGGTGACACCCGTGGCGAACAGCACGCCGAAGGACAATGAGGTCACCATGGGAATCAAAAACTGTGCCTGAACGCTTGTCTCTGACATGATCGGGAGCAGACCCACAAAGGTCGTCAAAGACGTCAAAATGATGGGGCGAAAACGATCCTCACCGGCCTGCAGCAACGCACTAACCACCTCTTGTCCCTCCCCTCGGAGCCGATTGATGCGATCAATCAAAACCAAGTTGTCGTTGACAACAACCCCAGCACAAGCGGTCACGCCCATGATGGAAAACAGGCTGACCTGCCAACCCAGGATCATGTGCCCAAATATAGCGCCCATCAAGCCAAATGGGACGGCTGTGAGAATCAACATCGGTTGCCAATAGGACCGAAATGCAACGGCCATTAACGCGTAGATAATCATCATAGCGAGCGTCATGAGCCTGACGGTGGCATCCCGAAATTCAATCTCTTCCTGCAGCTCACCATCTAAATTCACATATAAATCAGGATATTGCTGCAGCCAGGTGGGCAAATAATCTCGAAATACTGCATCAACAATGGCCCTAGGCGGTGGGCCATTCGTCTCAACATCAGCATCAATCTCAAGTGTCCGAAGTCTGTCAAGGCGCTCTAATTTTTGATAGCCCGCCTCCACTCGATAGCTGGCGACGGATTCAAAGGGCACCTCCCCCCGCCCCGGAACACGAATGTACATATCATTCAAATTGGCAATCGCCAGCCGCTCCTTCTCGGGGTAACGCACCATCACTTTGACATCCTCACGACCACGAGGGATGCGTTGCGCCTCGGCGCCATAAAATGCCTGTCGCACCTGCCGCGCGACATCGGCGAGCCCAATGCCCAGCGTTTCAGCTGCTGGCTTGAGTTCGAGTACCAGTTCATCACGAGGGCTATCAAAACTGTCCGAGACGTCAAAGACGCCGGGATAAGACAGCAGAGCGCCCCTGACATCAGCGGCCAAACTTTCCAGATCTTCGATGTTGCGCGATGCCAACACCAATCTAATGGGCTTACCTGGGTCACGAATGGTGTAATCCATCCTGATCTCCTTAGCCTCACTCAACGCGCCAGAGGCACCCCGCAGAGCCTTAGCGAAGGCTTCCGTGTCCACGCCTTGCCCCAGAGTTTGTACAATAACCTCGACCTCGTTATCCCGTGCTCGGCCCAAAATACTGCCGATCGCAGGTGCCCCGTCGTACTCAGACCGTTGGTTCCACTCGCTTTTTAGCGTCTCAGCAGTGTCAACGACCCGCTGCATCACCTGCTCAGATTGTAGGAATGCGCCCCCTTCGGGCATGGTAATGCGGGCTTCGACGAAGTCAGAGTTGATCCGGGGGAAAAATGCCGAGCGCAGCCACCCACCGCCATAAAACGCGAGGCTCAGGCTCAGCATCACCAGAAAAAAGCCCGCCACCAAAAAGTGGTGCTGTAAGGCCCATCGCAATAATGGCCGATAACGATGCTTCGCCACTGACATTAACCAATCGGCGCAAGCGTGCCGCCACGACGTCAACTGCTTGAGCAATGGCGTCGTGGCCGGCTTTTCAGGTCCGATTTTTGATAAGTGGGCGGGCAAAATAAGCAGGCATTCAGCAAGGGAGAAGGTCAGCGCCAGTAACACGACAATCGGGATGCCCTTCGCGGCATGCGCCCATTCGCCGGGCATAAACATCATTGGCGCAAAAAACACCATCGTGCTAATCACGGCGAACAGAACGGGTTTGACCACCTCTCGCACACCCCACAACGACGCGGTACCGCTATCGAGGCCCTTGCACTGCGCGGTATGAATCGATTCTCCGACGATAATGGCATCGTCTACAACAATGCCGAGCACCAGCAAGAAGGCGAACAAGGAGATCATGTTCAAACCCACTCCCGTGTAGGGCAGTAAAAAAAACGTCCCGAGAAAAGCCACTGCGATACCGACAGAGACCCAGACAGCGACCACTGGCCTCAAAAATAGGACAAGCACCAAGAAGACCAACGCCAATCCACCCAAGCCGTTCTTTAGCAGCGTCTCAACCCGATCTTTGAACGGCACCGCCGCGTCGCGCCAAAATGACAGTGATGCGCCCTGAGGCAGGTCTGGCGTTTGTGCTTCCACCCACTCAGTAATGACTCGGGAGGACTGCACAACATCGGGGTTTGTCGTCACGTAGGCGTACAAACCATGATCAGGCATACCATCGAAACGACTGACCGTATCGACATCCTCAAACCCATCCTCGATTGTCGCCACCTCGCCGAGATATATCTGAGTGCCATCTCGCGCAGTAATCAGCACGATTTTTTCGAAGTCCTCTCGGTAGTAGGCTTGTCCCCGGGTCTGCACGCGAATGTCACCGTCGCCTCCTTTGATGGCACCCGCCGGCAAATTCAGCGAGGCCGATTGAATGGCGCGAACCACGTCGTCGAAGGACAGCTTATGGCGGCGTAAATCAACTTCAGAAACATTAACGGACACCTCGTACCGACGCGGCGATACCAAATCGACCACTGATATCCAAGGTTGCCGAGCCAAGTCATCGCGAAGCGACTCCCCGAGTTCTTTCAACTCCCATTCGTCTAAATCACCCGCCAACTCAACAATACCGAGCAAATGGCGATACACCAATTCAGTGACCACAGGACGCTCAGCATCGGTGGGGAAGGTCGTAATCGCGTCGATTCGAGTTTTGATTTCGTTGGTCAATCGCTGCGTCGGATAGCCCGGAAGCGCCTCGACGACCACCTGACCCAGGCCGTCTAAAGCGGTCGATCGAATCTCTTTGATCCCATCCAGATCGTGAATAGCCTCCTCAACGCGAACGCAAATCTGCTCCTCGACTTCCTTAGGGCTAGCGCCCGGAAACGGCATGGCGATGCTCACTCGGTCAATCACAGGAGTGGGGAAAAACTGCTTGTCGAGACCGGGAATGTTGTAAAGCCCGCCGACCACTAGCACCACCATGAATAGGTTGGCTGCGATAGGGTTGGCAATAAACCAACCTAGCAAGCCAGATTTTTCAGCTGACACTATGGTTCACTGCCATCGCTGAGCACCTTAGCCACTGCGACCGCAGTGCCCGAGGACAACAAACTGCTCTGTTCTAGTACGATGCGCTCCCCTGCTGCAATGCCTCGCACCCAAACCCGTTCCTGCGCTCTTCGCAATAACTCAACCGGCAGTCTTTCAAGGCGGTCCCCCGCTGCCAAGCGGAGCACGGTGTTGTCGCCGCGCAGCGCGGTTGCGGGCAATTCAATAGACTGCTGGATCGGCTTACCTCGGATGCTCGCCTCCACAAACAAACCGGGTGTCAGCGGCGGCCGACCATCCACCCCCTCACTAAACGGATCGTTGACCTCGGCGATGGCAAAGGTAGCCCGACTATCACGGTCAATGCTCGCCTGCATTCGCGTAATCTGGCCCTGCCATTGCCAGCGCTCCCCGCCAAAACGAGCAGTCAACGTCACATCAGGATACGTATCGATGCTGGTCTCAAATAAGGGCAAGGCCAACAAAGCCAGTTGCGACTCACTGATCGGAAGGAGCACCTCTACTCGGTCGGTTGCGTAAACTTGGGCCAGTGCGGCCCCAGGTGCCACAAATTGCCCGACATCAACCAACTTTTTTTCTAATCGTCCATCAAAAGGTGCCTTGAGAGCGGTTCGCGCCAGCGCTAATTTGGCCGCTTCCACATCCGCTCTAGCAGCTTCAAGCGCCGTCTCGGCAGCGTAGAGCTGCGGTTTTCTGAGAAAGAGATCGTTAGCTTCGTTCGAACCCAGATCACGCCACTCTCGCTTGGCTTGTAAATTTCGTCCTCGCTCCTCCGCGAGCCGCTGTGCCGCTGCCGCCTCCTGAGCCACTGCTCGGGCGATAGCAAAGTCATAGTCTGCTGTTTCTAATTGCAGCAACGTATCGCCTTTTTTGAAGAACCTGCCCTCAAGAAAAGTCTCGCTCACCGCTTCCACTTTACCGCTGACCTGCGCCAGCAAACTGACTCGAGTCACCGGCTCCACCGTGCCTTGAGTCTGCACCGTAATAGCATGCTCGGCGGGGGTAGCGATCATTACATCGACGAGCGGCCTGCGTGGCTCAACCTGTTGAGATGACTCAGCCTCGGGTTTCCCCACAAGCACCCAAAAGCAGACCACCAAACCGGTGATCGTAAACGCCACTGCGCCCGCCAAACGGCGGCGAGCAAAGCGAGCGGTGCTTATACTGTGATCGGTCATCATGCGATATCCCACTTCAGTACTTAAATTGGGGGCGAATGAGCAGTTTGCAAGCCTTCAGCCAGATCGGTCCGTGCTGAGCGTGTCACAGTAAACTGTACGACAGGCGAGTTCCTCCGGATGTCATCTAGGTTACCCATGCCGTCCCTCGAGCCGGCTGCGCATTATTACCAACTCTGGGCGAGCGCGTTAGAGAGCAGATTCTAATTTTAAAGACCACACTGAGCCTCGTTGACATCAACCCAGAGGAAAAAGTGATGGCAGAAGCAAAGGTAAAGGCAAAAGCAAAAGGGGCGCCTAAGAAGGCGACCGCAAAAAAGGCTGCGACTAAAAAAGTGGCCGCCAAAAAAACCGTGGCCAAAAAGCCCGCTGTAAAAACCAAAGCCAAGGCCAAAGCACAGCCTAAGGCTAAAGCAAAGCGATAGCAAGAAGCGCGCACGACCGGCTGCGGTGGATACGGGGCGTAAAGCGCTGTTGGCTGGCCTAGGGGTCTACGGCAAGGCTTATGACCAAGTGCTGGAGCAATTTGCAGGGATGCAGGAGCAAGTCGACGATGCACAAAATCGCCTCAGCGCCAGCCGAAAGCAGGCAGAAGCGATTTACCAATCGCTCGTTAAGCGCGGTAGCGCAGTCGAAAAAGATGCTCTCAGAGCATTGGCCGACCTTGAGCTCGATTCATTGGCTGACCGGACAAAACTGGAAGCGCAAATGAAAAAGGCAAAGGCACGTTTCAATCAGTTGAAAGCCAAGTTTGGCAAAGGCCAACTGAGGCAACACCCGTCCGTTTTTTTGGGGGAGCTACGGCTCCCCTTTTTTTATTGCCAGCACCATTGAAAAGCCGCGCAAACATCTTCTTGAAGACGGCAGCGCAGCCGGCAGAAATCATCACTGGGGCAATGGCGCAGCAGGCTCGATCTAATGGACGTGGCGATGCAAACCGCTGAGCCACCCCATCGGTTACACTTTGGTCATGAAAACTGCGCAACGTATTCTCGACACTGCCGCCGGTCTCTTCAACGAACGCGGAGAGCGCAACGTATCCGCAAGTGATGTCGCCCTCGAACTGGATATCAGTCCGGGCAACTTGTATTACCATTTTAAAGGTAAAGACGGGATACTTTCCGCGCTGTTTCTCAGCTTTTATCGCGATATCGCGGGGATGCTTGCGACACCCATTGCGGACACCGACTTTCTCGAGACGAGCGCGCCGCTGGAACGAAGCTGGCTGTTTTTAACGGTGATCATGGAAGCGATGTACGCACATCGGTTTTTTTACCTCAATATGACTGATTTGATGCAGCGCTACCCGGATATCGACCGGGGAATGCGGCGCCTGATGTCACTCAAACGACGGGCATCGCGCGCACTCGCCTCTGAATTACTGGCCCCTGTTGACATCACCGCACAGCCTCAACGACTGGATCATATTGCAGACAGTATGACGATGACATTGAGCTACTGGCTCAGCTTTGATCAATGGATGACCCCGTCTGAGCACCCGCAACAAGTCATTCATCGGGGCGTTTTGCAGATTTTGTCCCATTGCGCCCCCTACTTGGGCGACCAAGCGGCAGATTTTTACCATGAGTGCGAATTAATCAATGCCAGACTGCTCGATGCCGGTTCTGCATGAGTTATTATGAGCTCTGGCTACCCTTTCTTTGGTAGATCGCCTCTACGTGGGGCGAAACCCATTCACTGTTCACTATATGGAGTATCAAACATGACCATTTCTGTAGGAGATTGCATTCCTAATTGCACCCTCGCGGTGATGGGGAGCGAAGGCCCCGCACCTGTGACCACTGCCGAGCTGTTTAATGGCAAGAAGGCACTGCTCTTCGCCGTACCCGGGGCTTTTACGCCCGGCTGTTCGATGACCCACTTACCCGGCTATGTTGCCAACGCAGACACCATTAAAAGCCACGGTGTAGACAGTATTATTTGCATGTCGGTGAATGATGCTTTTGTCATGGGCGCGTGGGGACAAGCTCAGAACGCCGAGCACATTATTATGCTGGCCGATGGCAACGGTGAACTCACGGCGGCACTGGGTCTTGAACTCGATGGCTCAGGTTTTGGGCTCGGCACTCGCAGTCAGCGCTTTGCCATGATTGTCGAAGACGGCAAAGTGACCCACCTCAATGTTGAGGAAGGGCCGGGCATCGACGTCAGCTCTGCAGAAACCATGATGGCCCTGCTTTAAGGAGCCTACCGTTTAAAGAGCCTACCGGCGGCCCACTGCAACTAACGCGCTTTTCAGCATGGCGTCAAGTTCAGTCAGATTGACCTCAGATCAATCTGAGCAAGGCTGAATTTGTGGCCGCCAAGATCCGTCTTGGTGGCCTCTCCAACACCCTTATGATGCGCAGCGAACCGATAGCGCTATGACAAGATCAGCGTCATGAGTCCGGCAATTACGATCGCCCCAAATAGATTGAGTACGAACCCTTCGCGCACCATCCGCTGGATCGGCAACTCTCCACTACCAAACACGACCGCGTTAGGCGCCGTAGCAACCGGAAGCATAAAAGCGCAGCTGGCGCTCATTGCGGCGGGTACCATGAGCCACAGAGGATCAATATCAACAGCCAACGCGACTGCTGCCAACACAGGCATCAGTAGCGCAGTCGTCGCCGTATTAGAGGTCGCTTCGGTCAAAAAGGTCACCACCAACGCCAACAGCAACATCATCAAGAAAACAGGCAATGCAGCGACCAAGGTCAATGCCTCGCCAACTTGGGCACTGAGCCCCGACGCAACAAAGCCTCTTGCCAAACAAATACCCCCAGCAAATAACAGCAATACGCCCCAAGGGATTTGATTTGCTTGTTGCCAATCGATAAGCGGCGCGCCCGTCTTATCACGGACCACAAATAGGGCGATAACCGCCAACAGCGCCACTGAGGCATCGTTGGTAAAGGGCAGGCCCAGCCATGCTTGCCAACCACCAAAAGGCTCAGCGCGGGTAATCCAAGCGAGCGCAGTGAGCGCGAAAATGGTCATCACGCGTCGCTCAGCACTGCGCCAAGGGCCCACTGACGGCAACGTAATCCCTAACTCCGTCGGTAGATTCCGCGTCACCCACCACCAAGCGGCTGGCAGCAGCATCGCAATGACCGGTATCCCCCATGACATCCACTGGCCAAAGCTAATCGTTTGACCGGTGGTCTCCTCGAAAACTTGGACGAAGATGAGGTTAGGGGGGGTGCCAATGGGCGTGCCCAAGCCACCGATACTGCAAGACCACGCCAGGCCGAGCAGTAGCGGCACCGCTAAGCGCTCACGATCATCACAAGATGCGAGCACGGCCATCGCAACGGGCATTAGCATCAGTGCCGATGCCGTATTGGAGATCCACATACTGAGACCGGCACCCGCCAGCATGAAGCCCATCACCAATTGTCGAGGGCGATGCCCGCCCACGAGCCTGACCACCGACAGAGCCACCCGATGGTGCGCCCCCGAGCTTTCCATACCTCGAGAGAGCAGAAAACCCCCCTAACAACAGGATAATCAGCGGTGAACCCACAGCGCCAGCAACCTGCTCGACCGTTAAGACTCCCGCCATCGGCAATACTGACAGCGGAAGGAGCGATGTCACGGGTATCGGAATAGGCTCAAAAATCCACCACATCATGCAGAGCCAAGCCACCACAGCTGTCACGGTAATGGCGTTACTTTGGTCCACCGTCATCAAAACCGCGGCGAGGCAGGCCGCTGTGATCACTCCGGGCCAGACCGTCTGCCGTGGATCTAAGTAGGTCATAATCTTCATCTGCTGTATGCTCCCCCACCCGCGTCCTTGTGTACACTCCCCCGCATGACATTAGGCAACACGACACAGTTGATCGATGGCTTCGATCGCACGATTTCGTACCTGAGA
This sequence comes from uncultured Luminiphilus sp., assembly GCA_943789425.1. Taxonomy (GTDB): domain Bacteria; phylum Pseudomonadota; class Gammaproteobacteria; order Pseudomonadales; family Halieaceae; genus Luminiphilus. The sequence goes on along the minus strand of CALSUB010000009.1, from coordinate 54,077 downwards.
TTATCGGTTACCGATCGTTGCGACTTTCGATGTCAGTACTGTATGGCAGAAACGATGCAGTTTCTCCCTCGTGCCGAGGTATTGTCCATCGAAGAGCTTCTGCGGACAGCGCGACTGTTCACTGAATTGGGGGTCAAAAAAATCCGCGTCACCGGTGGCGAGCCCCTTATTCGTCGCGGCGTCGACACTCTTTTTCAAGGAATTGGAGAGCTCCCGGGCATAGAAACCCTTGCACTCACTACCAATGCCAGTCACTTGGCTGAGTTTGCCCCGGTACTGCGACAAGCCGGTGTGAACTCGGTCAACATTAGCTTAGACAGCCTGTATCCGGACCGATTCCACACTATCACTCGGATCGGCAAGCTAGACACGGTACTGCGCGGTATCGACGCGGCCGTGCAAGCTGGTTTCGACAACATCAGATTAAACGCTGTCATTTTAGAGGGACTCAACCGGGACGAAGTCTTACCGCTGACTCAATTTGCCCTCGAAAAAAAAATTGGCATCGCGTTTATTGAAGAAATGCCCTTGGGGCAAGTCAACTTAGGAAGTAAGTCCCTGAGCTATGTCTCATCAGACGAACTGATCGAAGAGTTGAGTACCCATTTCGCGCTTGAGCCCGTCAGCAGTGGTCAAACAGCCGGCCCGTCCCGCAATTTCTCAATCCCGGGGACGCAAACTCAGGTGGGTTTTATCTCGCCACATAGCAACAACTTTTGTGGATCCTGTAATCGACTGAGAATCAGTGCTGAAGGCCGCTTACTGATGTGCCTTGGCAATGAGGAATCGATCGACCTTCGGCAACTGATGCGCGATGGCGAGAGTGACCAGGGCATCAAGACCGCTATCATTGACAGCTTGTCACTGAAACCAGAACGACATGTTTTCGACCGTCCCAATGAGCCGCAAATTATGCGGTTCATGAATGCGACCGGCGGTTAACTTAAGTCCATCGAGAGAGAGCCCGTGTCTACTGATCACTACCCTGCACTACATCAGGTTGAAGCCATTCAAAATGCGTTTGAAGCGGCCGGCTATATTTGTACGACCCGTATCGCCACCGTGGTCCGCCTTGCGGCAGCACTGGAAAAACCAGTGCTGATTGAAGGGCCGCCCGGCGTTGGTAAAACGGAACTCGCCAAAACCTGCGCCACGGTGGTCAATCGCCCACTGGTTCGCTTGCAATGTTATGAGGGACTCGACGAGAGCAAAGCACTCTACGAATGGAAATACGGCAAGCAACTCCTCTACACGCAGCTGCTAAAAGAGCAATTGGGTGATGTACTGGATGGTGCAAAGGGGCTCGACGAGTCAATGGCCCGGTTGCACGAGTTCGGTGACGTGTTTTATTCGGAGGCTTTTCTGGAATCGCGCCCCCTGCTCAAGGCCATGGAGGCAGATCAAGGTGGGGTCTTACTCATTGATGAAATCGACAAGGCCGATTTCGAATTTGAATCGCTGCTCTTAGAGGTGCTCTCAGACTATCAGGTATCGATTCCCGAGCTCGGCACCATTCAGGCTCGCTCCAAACCATTAGTGTTCCTCACCAGTAACGATACGCGGGATCTCTCCGACGCGCTAAAGCGTCGTTGTCTGCACCTTCACATTCCCTTTCCGACGGTCGAGTTAGAGGCGAAAATCGTCGCCAGCCGCGTGCCGGAGCTGGCACAGTCGATGACGAAAAAGCTGGTCCAATTTGTTCACGCGGTGCGGTCACTGGATCTTAAAAAGGCACCGGCCATTTCAGAGACGGTTGATTGGGCTAAGAGTCTTTTGCTACTGCACGCCAAAGACTTAGACAGCGCACTTGTTCAGGATACGCTCAACGTCCTACTCAAATATGAGGACGACATCCAGACAGCCCAGGGGCAGCTCTCTAAACTCATGGTCGCTGCAGTAGAGTCGTAGCACCAATGGGGCAAAAGGAACAAGACAAGACGACCGACGGCGCCCATCATGGCGCTGTCAGTAGCGATCAACTCCTCGCTTTCATGCAGTATTTAAGAGGTCAAAAGATAGCGGTATCACCGGCCGACACGCTCGATGCCGTCGCCGTCGCCGAGTTATTGGGCTACGACAATCGCTCTCTCTTGCGCAACGGCCTGGCTTCGACACTGGCTAAATCTGCCCACGAACTCACCGTATTTGAAGCGGCATTCGACCAGTACTTTCAACCCACCATGCGACGGCCAGGCGCGCCTACCGCAGCGAATGATGAAGGCGCCAGCGCAACAGAACCCTCGGAAGCAGAGGGTCTCATGCCCGCTTCGACACCGGAGCAAGGCAATGAAGACCCACTGGACGGTCTGCGCGGCAATAGCCTGTTTGATGCGCTGGAAAACAGAGATGACAGTGCCCTTTCTGTTGCCATTGAAACCGCCGCGGCAGACGCCAAAGTGGATGATATTTCGCTGTTTACGCAACGCGGACAATATGTTCGAAAGATACTGGACGCCTTGGGCGATGAGGCGCTGAGGGATGCCGCCATCGAGTTTGAACAGAGCGAGCCCGCTGCTTTCGAAGCCGTACAGGCGCTGAGGGAACAACTGCGCGAGCGCGTTAGAGATCGTGTCGAGCGCGCCTATCTCATTCACGCTAAAGCCGACACAGAAGACCTGCTAGACGAGTCACTCTCGAAGATAAAACTGGGCAATGTGGATCACAGCCAGATGGCGCGCCTGAAGCGCTTGATGGATCGTATGGCTCGTAAACTGGCTGCACGTCATGGCAGACGTCGTCGACGCTACCGCCGGGGCAAGCTGAACGTGGGAGAAACCGTGCGGCGCGCGATTCCCACCGACGGCGTCCCCTTCTCGCCCCGTTGGCGTAAATCCGAGCGGAAACGGCCTCAAATTATGGCAATTTGCGATGTAAGCGGCTCGGTCGCCGCTTACGCCAAGTTTCTGTTGATGTTTCTCTATGCATTACAGGACGTGCTGCCAAGAACACGGACTTTTGCTTTTTCAGCGGCGCTTGGGGAAGTCAGCGATCTGTTCGCTGACTTACCGGTGGCCGAGGCGATTGAACGGGTCAATCTCAAATATGGCGGTGCTACAGACTACGGACGAGCGTTGCACGAGTTTTCGGAATCTGCGTTAGCGGAGGTGAATAACGCCACCACCATCATCATTCTAGGCGACGCGCGCAATAATCAAGCCGACCCCCGGCTCGATCTGCTGGCAGAAATGAAAGCGCGCGCCAAACAGCTAATCTGGCTGAACCCAGAATCTATTCGATTGTGGGGGTACCGGCGACTCCGAAATGTTGCTCGTGAAAAGGCACTGCCATCTCGCGCGCGAGTGCAATAACCTCAAACAGCTTGAGCGCATCATTGATAAGTTGCTCTCCGACAGACGCTAACACCCTGAGCAGCGCAATGAGGTGCCCCGCCTCACTGATCTAATTCACTGAGGGCACGATTATCCCAGCACCGGATCAGCAGCAAGCGGGAATGGCTCCCCCTCTCAATCGGGGTCTATATTGGCCGATCTTAAGCGTCTGACGCTAGGGTAAAACTGGCCCTCTCTGCTTGGGTTTGATCACCTTCAAGCTTGAATTTTAGACGCAAATTATTCTCAGAATCCGCGTTGTGCAGGGCTTCTTTTTCCGAGATCAGGCCAGCCTGACACAAATCAAAGAGCGCCATATCGAAGGTTTTCATGCCACGATCTTGTGACTTCTCCATGATCTCTTTGAGTCCGCTAATATCGCCCCGAAGAATCAGCTCTTTCACCGTTGGAGACCCCAGCATGACTTCGATCGCGGCACTTCGACCGCCCTCGATATTAGGAATCAATCGCTGGGACACAAACGCTTGCAAATTCATTGATAAATCCAACAGTAGCTGTTGACGCTTTTCCTCCGGGAAAAAATTAATAATGCGGTCCAGAGCTTGATTAGCACTATTGGCATGGAGCGTAGAGATACAGAGGTGTCCGGTTTCCGAAAAAGAGAGCGCGTGTTCCATCGTCTCACGGTCGCGAATTTCACCAATCAAAATCACATCGGGTGCCTGTCGCAATGTGTTTTTCAAGGCGCTCTGCCAGTCGCGGGTATCGACCCCCACCTCGCGCTGATTCACGATCGATTTTTGATGTTGATGAACAAATTCGACAGGATCTTCAATCGTGACAATATGCCCACTGGCGTGGCGATTGCGATAATCGATCATTGCGGCGAGTGACGTCGATTTTCCCGAGCCCGTCGCGCCCACAAATAGCAGCAACCCGCGCTTTGCCATAATCAGGTCGGTCAGAATTTCGGGCAATCCCAGGTCACGCCAAGAGGGGATATCAGCGACGATAAAGCGGGCGACAATGCTCACCTCACTCCGTTGCCGAAAAATATTGACTCTAAAACGACCTATGTCAGGCAGTGACATCGCCAAATTCATCTCGAGGTCGCGCTCAAATTCTTGGCGCTGCGTCTCATCCATCAACTCGTTGGCAATATCACCCACTTCACCAGGTACTAACACCTCATCGGAAAGTGCAGTGAGCGCGCCATCAAACTTGGCGTAAGCCGGTGCACCGGTGGCCAAATAAAGGTCTGACCCTCGGCGGTCTGCCAGGGCTTTTAACCATCCATAGATTCGCATGACTGACACTACTCCTTGTGTACACGTCTTGGGCTGAGTGGCTCGTACCAACTTAATGGCATCGCCTCTGTACGAGGTCCCGCTGGCACCGTACACTCCGCTTCAATTTAACGCCGTCTGCCACAATTAGCCCAGCGCTATTGTCGTCAATTCATCACACAGGAGAGACCGTGTCGAAATACGCTTCAGTCTTTCGCCAGGTGCTGAATGAGCACCCGGAACTGCTTACTCAGATTCGACGTGGTGTTGAGAAAGAGAGCCTGCGTGTCACGGAGGATCATGCGACGCTTGCCCAAACTCAACATCCATCGGCGCTGGGCTCTGCACTGACACACCCCGCTATTACGACCGATTACTCGGAAGCGTTACTCGAGTTTATTACCCCAGCAGAATCGTCTATCGAAGCAACAGAACAGTCGCTGGCAGATTTACACCGATTTACGGCTCGGCAACTCAACAAGGAGCTGCTCTGGAGTGCCAGCATGCCGTGCATTGTCAGTGGCGATGCAGAAATTCCTATCGCCCAATTTGGGCAGTCTAATGTTGGGCAGATGAAACGCGTTTACCGCAATGGTTTGAGCGTGCGATACGGCCGCAAGATGCAGGCTATTGCAGGGCTCCATTACAACTTTTCCTTACCGCTCAACTTTTGGTCCACGGTACAAGAACATGTTGAGCCGGGTCGCGATTCCATGCACCTGCAAACCGATGGGTATTTGAGCCTGATACGTAACTTTTTTTCGCGTGCTTGGGTGCTGCTCTATCTACTGGGCGCATCGCCCACGGTGTGCGCCAGCTTTGTGCAGGGCAATCGCAACCATCCCCTCAAGCCGATGGGCGACGACCACCACAGTTATTATCTCCCCCATGCCACTTCACTGAGAATGGGGGACCTTGGCTATACGAGTAACGCTCAGGCAGGTTTAAATGTTTGTTATAACGATCTAGATCAGTACATCTCCACGTTACGCCATGCCATCCTGACGCCGCACGAGGCCTATCAGGGGTTCACTCTTATGGATAATGGTGAACCGGCACAGCTCAATGACGCACTGCTCCAAATTGAAAATGAGTATTACAGCCCGATCCGACCAAAACGGGTTACCGAAAGTGGTGAAGCACCCATTGCGGCCCTCGGGCGCAATGGCATTGAGTACATCGAAGTGCGCTGTGTCGATATTAACCCTTTCATTCCTTATGGCATCGATGCCGATACCATGCGCTTGCTCGATCTTTTTCTCATGTCTTGCCTGATTGACGACAGCCCACTGTGCGATGAAGCGGGCCAAAAGATAAATGAGATCAACCTACAGAGAATGATTAATCGCGGAAGAGAACCCGATTTGACGTTGCTATCGGCGAGTGGCGCTGAAACGCCTATGCAGTCGTTGGCGCAACCGGTGCTCGAGCGCATGGCAGAAATTGCCGAATGGTTTACGACTGAGGACTCCGTAGCGGACTATCGACGGGTTGCAGCCGAGGCCCAACAAAAATTCGCTGACCCAGACCGAACACTCGCTGCTCGAATGTTGCGTGAAATGGAAGAGAGCGGACTCAGTTATTCACAACTCGCGTTACGTTATTCTCGTCAATGGCATGCTCAACATCTCAGCGATCCCCTCTCGGAAGCAGCTTCTAATCGGCTGAAAATCGAGGCTGAGCAGTCCATTGAGCGGCAACAGGCTATTGAGGCTCAAGACAGCGAGACTTTTGAGGATTATCTGAAACTGTTCTACCAGCAATATCAGAACAACGAAGCCTGAATATGTTGACACCGAGTTAACCGCCCAGAAAAAACGCCCCTTAGGGCGTTTCAGACATGACGGTGCGGTCGCGGAGACCGCACTGGCACAAGTGTTACAACCAAGGCTACTCGCTGTCGGCGTTAGTTACCGCGATCAGCTCCACGTCAAACAACAACGTGGCGTTGGGTCCAATCATCTGCCCTGCACCACCCTCGCCATAGCCTAACTCTGGTGGAATGATAAATTTGAATTTACCACCGGGCTTCATCAACTGCAGTCCCTCGGTCCAACCGGGGATGACCTGTGTCACGCCAAAGGTCACCGTTTGTCCACGGTCATAACTGCTATCAAACACCGTCCCATCGATTAAGCGGCCTTCGTAATGCACCTCGACAGAATCTGCCAATACGGGGCTATCGCCCTCACCTGCTGCAACCACAATGTATTGCAGCCCCGACTCTGTCGTTTGTACTTCTTCATTGCTGCTCATCTCTGCCATGTAGGCTCTACCTTCCTCTAGATTAGTTTGTGACACGGCAACGCGCTCAGCTTCTACTTCAGCCTGACGTCGCTCCTGAAAAGCGGTCATTTCGGTGTTAATTTCCTCTTCTGTCAGGCGTGCTTCGGCACCCTCGACGGCGTCAGCGAGTCCCGCGGCGTAGGCATTCACATCAATGGCCATCCCATCAGCTGCCATCCTCTGCCCCATCCGTAAACCAATGCCGTAGCTTAATCGCGCCTCGGTTGACTCCAAGTTCACCGGTTGCTCCTGCGCGGTGCTGTCGCACCCCATCACTGCCAGCAGTGTCGCTGCACCGGCGATTCGACTCATTCTCGAAATTGAGATGCTCATCGTATTGCTACTCCCTAGTCGTGCTGAAAAAGAAGGCCGATATTACGTGCCCTTTTCCAGCAGTGCCACCAATTGGAGACGCTCAGGCGCACATTTACCATCAAAAAAAGTCGGCAGCAGACTGAGGTTTGATGACATTAATGTCGAAGACGTCCCCTTTTCGACTGGCGAAACGACTCCTTCTGAGGGGCTTCGGTCTTTCATCACGCCTGACCACATTAGCTCAGCGAGATGGCGCTCTGCCGTCACTTCGAGTGCGAGTAAGTGTTGCCGGGAGTCACTCAGGTCCGCGGCGCCCGTCCATCGCGTTCGGGTAGCTCGGAGCGGCAAAACCACTTCATCAATCCATGTGCGTGTCGAGACAGCCATCGCCCGTACGTCATCAAGCTGCCATTGCCGATCGTGACTCGCCAGCCAACAGGCAAACAACGCTTCTAGAATGACGAGATCCTGCGTGTCCTGTAAGAGTAGGAGGTGTTGTTGAACCCCAGCACGACGATAGCAAGCAATGGCCCAATCCCAGAATGCGTCGACGGTCATGCCGTATCAACTCCTCTCGCAGCGGCAATCAAATCCCATTTTTGCTGACGACTCAGCCGCCGTAAGGCCGCCTCTCGCTGCTGAGCATCAGATCTCGAGTCACAACTCGCCCACCACATCACCGCGACCGGTCGTCTCCCTTGGGTATACCGGGCACCGCCCACAATTTCGCCATTATGTTGACGCAAACGGCGAGTCAGGTCAGTGGTGACTCCAGAATACAGCGTGTCATCGCTACATTGCAGCAGGTACACCTGCCATTCTTTTTCGCCTGAACTGCTCGAAGCGCTTGCCGGTTGGCAAGCAGTGATATATTTTCCGTCTGACATGAACAAATTTCCCCTACGAGCTATGGTCAGATTCTGACCACACACTGGAGCCCTTATGAGCGCTGAAATCCTGCACGTTACTGACGACAACTTTGATACTGAGGTCCTCTCGAGCGACTTACCGGTGCTGGTGGACTTTTGGGCTGAGTGGTGCGGCCCTTGTAAAATGATTGCGCCTATCCTTGAAGAGATTGCCACAGAATATGCGGGAAAGGTCAAAGTCTGTAAGGTCGACGTCGATGCGAATCCTGATATGCCAGGAAAGTTTAACATCCGAGGCATCCCAACATTGATTGTCTTCAAAGGCGGTAATGCGGTTGACACTAAAGTCGGGGCTTTATCAAAAACTCAGATGGGAGAGTTTGTCGACTCCGTTCTCTAAACGTCAACACGCGCCCAAAAAACCCTACAATATTTTGCTGGACGCGCTCATCTTCGGGTGCTACTTTTGCGCAATCGAGGTCTCGCGAGAGACCTACCACGTCCAGCAGCATCCCCTTATAACGACTCCCACAGGGTAGACAAATAATCTGTGGCAACGTCAGTGTAGCGAGACTGCGAGGGCACAACCCCTAGACCGATTCGCGTCAGCACAAAACGCCTAGCAAAACGTCGGTCCCATTTTTTCTCCTTTTTGACTGTAACCCGGAAGTGATTCGTGGAAGAGCAAAACAGCGCCAACGCCGAAGAATCGGCAACCCCTGCTAATGAACCCGCCGCCCTCTCAGGCGAAGCCGACGGTGCAGAGTCCACTAAAAGTAATGGACGAACACTGAAACTCAAGGCCTCAGAAGAGCAATCTGACTCAGCCCAGTCTACTGCGATGGATGTCAGCGACAGCCCCGCAACGCCAGATGCGCCGGCAGACGAAAAGCCGGCGTCGAGCGCAGAGTCGCCCCCCGAGGCAAAATCGTCGGAGCCGCGAGCCAATAGCGAAGAGGACGGTCAACCCGGGCGTTCCCGTCGCGGTCGGCAGCGGCGGCCCAAACGAGACCCCAATACGCCTAGCGCTAATCCCATGAGCCTGACTGACCTTAAAAGTAAGTCAACGCAGGAGCTCATTGACATGGCTCGCGAGATGGGCCTGGAAAATATGGCGCGCTCGCGCAAGCAAGATATTATTTTTGCGCTCCTAAAACGGCACGCTAAAAGCGGAGAAGATATTTGGGGCGACGGCGTTCTCGAGATTCTCCAAGATGGTTTTGGATTCTTAAGATCGGCCGATAGTTCCTTTTTGGCCGGCCCTGACGATATCTATGTCAGTCCGAGTCAAATCCGTCGATTCAACCTTCGGACTGGCGACACCGTCACCGGTATGATTCGGCCACCCAAGGATTCCGAGCGTTATTTTGCGCTCTTGAAGGTCAAAGACGTTAATTTTGAGTCGCCTGAAAGCGCGAAGAGCAAGGTGCTTTTTGAAAACCTGACGCCCCTCTTTCCGAATGAGCGACTGACCCTAGAAAAAGGCAATGGATCATCCGAGGATCTGACCGGAAGGATCATTGATTTGGTTGCGCCGATTGGCAAGGGTCAACGAGGACTGCTAGTTGCGCCGCCCAAAGCGGGCAAAACCATCATGATGCAGAGTATTGCTCAAGCCATTATCTCTAATAACCCAGAGTGCTATGTGCTGGTCTTATTAATCGATGAGCGTCCCGAAGAAGTGACCGAGATGCAGCGATCAGTGGGAGCTCGCGGTGCTGAGGTTGTCGCATCCACTTTTGATGAGCCGCCATCGCGACACGTTCAGGTCGCCGACATGGTCATCGAGAAAGCCAAGCGGCTTGTTGAACACAAGCGCGATGTCGTCATTCTGCTCGACTCAATCACTCGTTTAGCGCGGGCTTACAACACCGTCATCCCGAGTTCAGGAAAAGTGCTCACTGGAGGCGTCGATGCACACGCGCTCGAGCGACCCAAGCGATTCTTCGGTGCCGCACGTAACATTGAGGAAGGCGGCAGCCTGTCGATCATCGCCACTGCATTGATCGATACCGGATCGAAGATGGACGAAGTCATTTACGAGGAATTCAAAGGCACCGGTAATATGGAACTGCATTTGGACCGGAAAATTGCTGAGAAACGCGTCTACCCGGCGATCAATATTCGCCGATCAGGTACTCGTCGAGAGGAGTTATTGACGGGTGATGAAGAGCTTCACCGAATGTGGATCTTACGCAAGCTCCTACATGGCATGGAAGACCTACCAGCGGTTGAGTTCCTACTCGATAAGCTCAAGGGTACCAAGTCTAACGAGGAATTCTTCAAGTCTATGAAGCGTAAGTAGCCACCTACTATGCCGAGCTTTATGGATCTTCGTGAGTTCATAGCCGAGTTAGAGCGGCGCGGAGACTTGGTCCGCATTGCGGTAGAAGTGGACCCCAATCTTGAAATGACCGAGATCGCAGACCGAACGCTGCGTGGTGGCGGCCCGGCACTGCTTTTTGAGAACCCTAAAGGCTTTGATGTACCGGTACTGGCCAATCTATTTGGCACACCCAATCGGGTGGCTTTGGGTATGGGAGAGGAGTCGGTATCGGCTTTGCGAGAGGTGGGCGAACTACTTGCTTATCTGCGCCAACCTGATCCTCCTAAGGGGTTTAAAGATCTGGTCGACAAGGCGCCTTTGCTGAAAAAATTGCTCACCATGGGCCCGAATGTGGTGAAAAACGCCCCTTGCCAAGAAACCATCAAAACCGGCGAAGCCGTCGACCTACACCGGCTTCCCATTCAAACCTGCTGGCCGGAAGACGTAGGCCCACTGGTCACTTGGCCGCTGGTGGTAACACGTGGTCCTGAAAAAGAGCGGATGAACTTAGGCATCTATCGCATGCAGTTGCTTGGGCGCAACAAATTGATCATGCGCTGGCTCTCGCATCGCGGCGGCGCCCTCGACTTTAGAGACTGGCAATTAAAGCGCCCCGGTGAGCCCTACCCAGTGGCTATCGCGCTAGGTGCCGATCCAGCGACCACACTGGGTGCCGTAACCCCCGTGCCCGACAGCCTCTCAGAGTACGCGTTTGCGGGACTATTACGGGGGAAAAAAACAGACCTCGCCAAATGCGTCACTGATCTGTGCCGTGACAATAACCTAATGGTCCCAGCGCACAGTGAGATTATTTTAGAGGGCCATATCGACCCTGACGAACTCGCAGATGAGGGCCCGTATGGTGATCATACTGGCTACTATAACGAAGTAGAGTCTTTCCCCGTTTTCACCGTCACCGCCATCACAACGAGAGAGAAGCCGATCTACCACAGTACTTATACAGGCCGCCCACCTGATGAACCGGCTATTTTAGGCGTCGCACTGAATGAGGTATTTGTCCCCTTACTGAAGAAACAGTACCCCGAAATCAGCGACTTCTATCTACCGCCTGAAGGGTGCTCTTACCGCATGGCCGTGGTAACGATACGCAAAGAATATCCCGGACATGCCAAAAGGGTGATGTTTGGTGTGTGGTCTTTCTTGCGTCAGTTCATGTACACAAAATTTATTATCGTGACCGACGATGATATTAACGCCCGGTCCTGGGAAGACGTGATGTGGGCCATAACGACCCGCATGGACCCTGCCCGAGATACCACTTTGGTTGAAAATACCCCGATCGACTATCTGGACTTTGCTTCACCCGTTGCGGGGCTGGGTTCAAAAATGGGAATGGATGCCACGCACAAATGGGAAGGCGAAACCGATAGAGAATGGGGTCGAACCATTCAAATGGATTCAGCCACTCAGTCTCGTATTGATCTCTTGTGGGACTCCCTCAATATTCACTTGCCGGGTCAGTCAAAGGAGTGACGCAACACGGTTGCTGCTGCTCCCATTATTGTTTCAACAAGGCGACAGCATCCACTTCTAGCACCGCTGCTTGATCGTTATTGCCGTGATCGCGACACCACTTTGCCCATCCCAACATAGATTCCACTGAAGGCCTGCATTCGCACGCTTTCCGCCACATCGCCTCTGACTCCACCGGGTCATTGTCGTGGTGTGCAATCATCGCCAGTGCCGCGTAACCGCCACTCTGCAGATCCTCACTCACCCATCGCTTCACCGATTTTTTCAGCTTCTTGGCATGATCATGCGGTAATACTGCGATCGCGGCCAAGGAGGCGGGCTCACAAAACTGATCGAATCGTCCTTGCAAGGCCTTAGTCAAGGCGCCCCACTCTGACTGCAACCGCAACTGTTCAATCAGGCTCGTCCATAGCCCACTACCTGACGATTTTTGTGCCTCCGGCGCTTGCTTCCAGAGCGACGCCAGCGCGGATGCGGAGAGATCACCCTGTGTCATGACCCCCACCCAAGCAGCTTGCTCCCACGCGGCTAAGACCACTTCCGGAAGCAGATAAGCGGCTCTCAAGGCTGGCAGTAATTCAATCACTGTGGGCCAATCACCCCGGGCATAAGCCAGCTCTGCGCGCAGCTTTTGTACCCGAGGAGTGGCGGTCGCCGCGGGGCTTAACGCGTCGAGTGATCGCGCGGCTAATGACCACTCATTTGCCTCAATATGACACTCAGCCCGCACGATCGACACCAAGTGCTGAGGCATCTTGCTATCACCTTCCAATTCATCCAACAGCGCTAATGCGCGTTGTCTCTGCCCGTGGCGATGTGTTGCGAGCACCGCAAAGAGAGATTGCAATAAACTACGTTGATCCGCCGGTAAACGCTTTCGCAACGTCTTCTCAGCGACCTCCCACCGACCTTCAAAAAAAGCCACCAGTCCTTTTTCAGCGTGCTGCTGAGCGCCCCGTTCAGAGCGGCCTCCCAGCCAACGAGTCAGAGCCGCCGGCACGTGCAATGTCGAGCTCAATGCGCGCTGCAGTAGCCACACCAGACCCATAGTGATGCACAGCGTTGCCAGCGCAAGCCATACCGATGTCTCAACCTGCCAGCTCCCCCATGCCACTAATACATAACCGGGATCGCTCGCCACGCCGTTGACTAATGCAGCACCTGATACCAATAACAACACTAAATACACACTAAAACGTGCCATCACTGAGATCCCGTTGGTCCGGCGAGACGCGCTATCGCCGTCTCCAGCCGACTACGAGTGGGCGCAAGGTCAGGCAGCTTAGGCGCGATGTTTTCGCCCGCCATCGCCTCAATATCGGCCATCATGCTGGCGACGCGATCCGGATCTTGATCAGTAAATAACTCAACAAAACGCGTCGCACGCTGCAATGCAGTTTCAAATAAAGACTGGTTCGCAGACAACATCGCGATTTGCGCCTGCTCGAGCAGCATCCGCATGTTTTGTCGAGCCAATGAGGCCCATTCTGGCGTCATCAGCTGCGCAATGTCGTCACTGCGTCGACGTATCACAAGATGATCTGATAACGTTGTTAAGGCGGCTCGCCACCCGGCCGCAGCACGATCCCACCAGCCCGATGTAACCGGTTTAGCCTCTTCGCTAACAATGGGTATGTCATAAGCAAGCTGCAACTTATCGGCTTGATCAATCAGACCCGACAGCCGCGCATACAATCCCACTTGATCGACCTTGGGCAGTGCCGCCAGCGCGGCGCGATCTCGCGCAATATCAGCGCGAACGCCTTCTAATGTTGGCTCGCCGGTATCGCGCAATAAGGCATCGGCCTGTGTGAGTAAATTGATGGCTGCCGCCACATCCCGTGCAATCAGCAGCCGTTGGGCTGCCAAGCGGATTAGGAAAATCGCCTCCTGACCCAACCACGCCCGCCTATCGACCTCCAATAAACGGTCGACCTGGCCCTCCAAGCGGCCCATTCGATCTGCAAACTGACGCTCGGAGGCAGCGTGCTCGACGCGCTGCCGCGTTTCGCTGGTGGTGAGCTTGCGCTCCCACTCCTGCCTTCCCGCCGCAATAGCGGTTTGCACGTCGTCCTCAACCCTCTTAAGCAGCTGGCCCTGCCTGTCAACGGCCTGCTGCTCCTGCAGCGAGATGCCTGCGACCTGCTGTTCGATCTGTGCCAAACGCTGCCATTGATCGTTGAGCCAAGGCCAGCCAAATACATAAATCACAGCAGCCAGTGCGGCCAAAAGGACTGTGGTCATCAATAAGGCCACCACGATCCCACGAGCGCCTGACGCGGACTTCGCCACCGGCTGGGGGGTTAGCGCGGGTGAATCGACTGTCTTTTCCGTCATGGGCTCGTCTCGTGCGTCAGTTGTTGATGCAAACTCGCTATCACGGCTTCGTCGCTGGCATTATCCGAGCACAAAACGGTATGCCAACCCAACTCCGTGGCCAAGACTGCAATGCGTTTGGAGGGCACGATCACAGGATGTTGTAAGAGATCTAATCGAGACGCCTCGCTGATTAACACCACTAAACGCGACAAAATCTCTCCGCTACTGGCCTGAAATACCCAATGTCGTCCAGGCGCTGATAACGGGCTTAAGTCAACTGAGGGCCAGCAACGGCGGTAGCAGGACCACTCATTGACGGCGACACCCCGCCTTCTCAACTCACTCGCCAATAACGCCCGTCCGCCCTCGCCTTTCACGATAACGGCCTGTTCCAGCGCGCCTGCCGACAGTGCTGGCAAAGCCAATAGTCCCTCGGTGTCGGCTTGGTCGGGGGCAATCGCTTCAAAGCCGGCTGCTTGCAATGCTAATTGTGTCTGCTGCCCGACGGCGATCAACACCGCGCTTTCTCGCTGCGATAAAGCACTCGCAATGTAAGGGAGCCCGTACTGGACCGCGTTAGCACTGATAAAAATACACACGGCCCCTTCGGTCAGATCGGGTACCGGCGAGCGCTCACTGTCTGCGATGGGCTGCACGGTCATGAGTGGCATGACCAACGACTCAAAACCTTGCCGCGACAGTGTCCGCGCTAGCCTTTGGCTGTGCGCCTCGGGCCGAGTCAGTACGACTGTCGTCATCCCCTCGCGGCGCGAATAAGATCCTCAGCACCCTGAGCCAAGAGCATGTCGGCGACGCCCTGTCCCAGCGCTTCCGGATCATCACCCCGCGCCTCTGCCTCCAGTAGTGTCGTACCATCGGTTGCGCCCACTCGAGCCCGCAACCACAGGGTATCGCCCTCTAATTCTGCGTAGGCAGCGATGGGCACATCACACCCTCCATCCAGTCTGCGGACTACCGCTCGCTCGGCCAACACTCGGGTTGCCGTGGGAGCATGGTGTAACGGCGCCAGCAAGTGTCTAATGCGTTCATCCGAGGCTCTAAATTCTATGCCGACAGCGCCTTGCCCCGCAGCAGGGAGAGAAAGTTCAGGTTCAATCGAGCAACCAATACGCGCCTCGAATCCGAGTCTAATCAGGCCGGCACAGGCAAGCATGATGGCATCGAACTCACCTGCCTCTAACTTGGCCAGCCGCGTATTCACGTTGCCGCGCAGGAACCCGATTTCCAGATCAGGTCGATGGCGATTAATTTGGCAACTACGGCGAAGACTTGAGGTTCCCAGCCGGCCCCCTTTGGGTAGATCTTCAAAACAGGAGACACCGACAAGCGCATCGCGAGGATCCTCTCGCTCGCAAATCACGCCGAGTGTGAGTTCATCTGGCATCACCATGGGCACATCTTTCATTGAGTGCACAGCAATATCAGCACGACCGTCGAGCAGCGCAGTTTCAAGTTCTTTGACAAACAACCCCTTGCCACCCACTTTAAATAACGGTTGGTCTAACAATTGATCTCCGCGGGAGGTCATTCCCAACAATTGAACCTCAAGGCCCGAGTGCACCGCCTCGAGGCGAGATTTAACATACTCCGCCTGCCACAACGCCAAGGGGCTCTCTCGGGTAGCAATCACGATACGTTCTGACACGTTACCTCCTCTTTTCCTCGCCATCAGTTTAGCACGAGGCGACATTTCACCGCTCTGAAACCGGGCGGAAGTGGTGGATCCACTGGTAGACTTTCATTTCGACACCAACTGAAATGACGATGCATCATGAGTGACGAAAAATCAAAAGTCGGACAGGAGCTATGGGGCGGCAGATTTAGCGAGCCGACCGACCGTTTTGTTCAGCGATTTACTGCCTCAGAGGCCTTCGATCGAGAGCTGGCCAGCTATGACATTGCCGGGTCGCGCGCGCACGCCAGCATGTTAGAAGCCGTTGGTGTGCTGACAGCCGCTGAAAATACCGCGATTCAAGAAGGGTTAGCGCGCGTGCTCGCCGAAATCGAAGCGGGTGCGTTTCAGTGGTCGGTCGAGCGAGAAGACGTTCATATGAACATTGAGGCACGCCTGACCGAATTAATTGGCGATGTCGGCAAAAAATTGCACACCGGGCGCTCCCGCAACGATCAAGTAGCGACTGATATGAGGCTCTATCTGCGCACTGAAATCGATATCATTTGCGGGCAGCTCACCCGTCTCCAATCCGGCATTGTCGGACTGGCTGCGCAACATACCGAGACCGTCATGCCAGGCTTCACCCACCTTCAGGTGGCGCAACCTGTCACTTTTGGCCACCACCTCATGGCGTGGTACGAAATGCTGGATCGTGATCACGGCCGACTACTGGATTGTCGACAGCGGCTAAATCAATCACCGCTGGGTGCCGCTGCATTAGCAGGCACGACCTTTCCGATTGACCGAGAGCAGACAGCCATCGCATTAGGTTTTACAGGGCCGACTAACAACTCACTCGACAGCGTCGCCGATCGAGACTTTGCTATCGAGTTCTGCGCCGCTGCAGCGCTGATACTCAGTCACCTTTCACGGATGTCTGAAGAGCTCATTTTGTGGGCGTCTGCCCAGTTCGGCTTTATCAGTCTACCCGACCGTTTCTGTACCGGATCATCCATCATGCCGCAGAAAAAAAATCCTGATGTACCTGAGCTGGTGCGTGGTAAATCCGGACGAACCACCGGCAATCTTGTGGCCTTATTGACACTGATGAAGGCGCAGCCGCTGGCATACAACAAAGACAATCAGGAAGATAAGGAGGCGCTATTTGATAGCGTCAACACGCTCAACGACTGTCTCAAAGCATTCGCAGACATGGTGCCTGCGATCGAAGCGCATTCGGCGGCGATGCGCAATGCGGCGCTGAAGGGCTTTGCAACTGCGACTGATTTGGCCGATTACCTGGTGCGTGCCGGCGTGGCCTTTCGCGATGCCCATGAAGTGGTCGGTAAAGCGGTTGCTCACTGCATTGATGCCGAGTGCGATCTGGCAGACTGTTCACTGGAGACCCTGAAAACATTTCATGCTGGTATCGAACATGATGTCTATCAGGTCCTCACACTGGAAGGCTCCATAGCGGCCCGAGATCATATTGGGGGTACTGCACCGAACCAAGTGCGGGCGGCGATCGCACTGGCGCAGACGAAACTCAATCGCTAAGGATTCGCGACATAACGCGCTGTCAGCATAAACGTAATATCGGGCGCCGACTCGACCACCAGGTCCTCGCTAAACCCCAAGTCCAACGTCCATTTTGGTGAGGTGTTCCAACGCAGCGCCATACTCAATATCCCTGCGGGCTGGGTCAGAGCGCTGAGGTTGCCATCGCCCAATGCACTGTGCGCATCAATTTGCGCCAAAACTGACCACTTGTCTCGAAAAGGCCACGCCAGCGATACCCCGCCAAACCACAGTGAACGCTTTTGGTTCGGGCCCATCAGGTCGCTGACGCCAGCGTGAGTCATCCCGATCTGCCCATGCCAGATGAGCGGCACGCGGCCTGAATAGTCTCCCGATACCCGCGCCAGCGCCCAGTAATCCGTGGCCCCACTACCGAGCCAATTAGCTTCTTCTCCGGTAGCTGTTTTCATACCGACGCTGAGTGCCACCTGAGGGCCGTTTTTCAGACTCATGTTGCGATTCAGTGCCACTTGCACGTCGCCCAAACCCGATACTTTATTGTTGAGTGCCGCTTCATGGCCGGGCTGACCTAAACGATACTGAAGCTGGTTGACGGGATAGTCTTCCCGATTTCCATTTGGCAGACCAAAAAAAGCATGCCAGTCTGAAATCAGTGGATCCATGAAGCCGCGCGAGTGTTGCACCCAAGGCAGGGTCACTTCGATATCCCAGTCGGGATCGAAGCCGTACCGCAGTGACACAGACAATACATCGGTCTGCCCATCCAGCATCAATGACTCATCGCCAGATTCATCAACGGTAAAATGGTTCGAAAGCGATTGCGACACCGTGACAATTGAACCCAGTTGCACATCGGCTTGACGCTGGGTGGGCAACCCTCTTAACGCCGCCAGCGGCGAGAGGTTGCTGATCATAATCGGGGCATCGTTAGCTGCCAAAGTCACTACTGGCGCCATCAGTAAAGCGCCACTGAGCAAGCTAATGATCCGAACGAGCATGCGCCTACCAGTCGAGCGTGAGACCAACATGTTGCGCCAACTCTGCCACCAACACCTGATGAAACGACTCGTCGGTTTTCGTATCGCGCCACATTTCCTGAGCGTCGTCCCACTGATAGTGGAAACCACCCCCCGGCGTTGCGAGCCAGAGCTGCTCAGTAGGTGGCTGCCGACTGAAGACAAACACCACGCCATTGCCAAAAGTGACGTTAATCACACCCTCGGCGGTGCGAATATCGAGATCATCGGGCAGTTCCTCTAGTCCGGTTTCCACCTGCTCAAAAATAGCTTCGATCCGTTCAAAGTACGTATTACCTGCCATGTATCGATTCCTCATGCCGTCATTGCGCGACTATTACCCTTCGGCATTATCGCCATTGGTCGGTGAGCACTTTCACTCACTGTTATACTCTGAGTTTTATCGAGGTCAAACTGTGAAGGCCACTATTATCGCACTGATCTTAATCTGTGCCGCCGGCTGTGGACAGCAGGGCCCGCTGCGTCCTGCGGATTCAGAAACCGCTGAAGCGACAACGACCTGATGGCCACCTTTTCACGACATGATGGCATCCTGCACTGCGAGGATGTCTCGCTTGAGGCGATTGCCGCAACCTATGGCACCCCCACTTATCTCTATTCTCGCTCAGCCATCGAAACCGCCTTCCTAGACTATCAATCGGCGCTATCCGATATCCCCCATCTCATTTGCTACGCGGTAAAAGCCAATTCTAACCTTGCCATCCTCAATGTGTTGGCGCAGTTAGGCGCAGGATTTGATGTGGTGAGTCTGGGTGAGCTCGAGCGGGTCGTCGCAGCAGGCGGTGACCCCAGCAAGGTCGTTTTCTCTGGCGTGGGCAAGACGGCCGCCGAGATGCAGCGCGCGCTCGATCTAAAAATCAGATGCTTCAATATCGAATCGGAGGCGGAACTCCTATCCTTAGCCGAGCTCGCCGACGGCGCCGGCTGCGTTGCACCCATTTCGATCCGGGTGAATCCCGACGTTGATGCAGGCACTCATCCTTACATTTCCACCGGCCTGCGGGAAAACAAATTCGGTGTGGAGGTTGCGGTCGCGCGCCAGCTCTATCAAATAGCCGAGGAGCATACGGCGCTAAATCCGGTGGGCGTGGATTGCCATATCGGGAGTCAAATAGAGGAGACGGCCCCTTTTGTTGAATCGCTAGAGTGTTTACTGGATCTCGTTCATGATCTACGTACGCTCGGCATCCGGCTCCAACATATCGATCTTGGCGGAGGATTAGGGGTCAATTACCAGGCAGAAACGCCCCCCTGCTATCGATGACTATGTCGCTGTGTTGAAAGAACGATTGCAGGATCAGGCGCTAGAGCTGGTGTTGGAACCGGGTCGTTCCATCGTGGCTGAGGCCGGCGCGCTAATTACTGAAGTGCTCTACCTTAAACCCACTGCCGATAAACACTTCGCAATCGTTGACGCTGCGATGAACGATTTACTGCGCCCCGCTTTGTACAGCGCCTGGCAGGACATACAGCCAGTGACACTTCAGCGACGGTGAGTCCCATGTTTGGGACGTGGTAGGACCCATTTGTGAGACCGGCGACTTTTTAGGGAAAAATAGGGCCATGGTGCTATCGCAAGGTGATCTCCTCTCTATCATGGGTGCAGGCGCCTATGGGTTTGGTATGGCCTCTAACTACAATAGCCGCCCGCGTGTTGCCGAGGTGATGGTGCAAGGGGAGACCGCACACCTTATTGGCAAAAGAGAAAACCTGTCTGACTTGTGGCAGCGAGAGGTGATTCCCTCGGGTGAAACGTCGTGATGCTGGCCTTTACAAAAATGCAGGGCGCCGGGAATGACTTTGTCGTCATTGACGGTGTGACACAGGTTGTTGATCTCACTGCTGCGCAGTTAAGGCGCATTGCCGATCGTCATCGGGGCATTGGTTGCGATCAGATTCTGATTATTACGCCTCCCGATGAGCCCGACGCAGACTTTCGGTATACCATTTTCAATGCAGATGGCTCGCGTGCCGGGCAATGTGGAAACGGGGCTCGCTGTGTCGGCCGCTTCCTGAGAGAGCAGCGGCTCACACGCAAGCGAGAGATCAGACTGATCACTGACGGTGAACCGATCTTACTCTCCATGAGCGAAGACAATCGCGTCATCGCCGGACTCGCCCCTCCCCGTTTTCTCCCCTCCGAGATCCCTTTCTCTGCCGCCGCCGTTGCTCAGCAATACGTGATTGAGGTTCAAGGACAACGGCTGTCTGTTGGCGCCGTCTCAATGGGCAACCCGCATGTTGTGTTAGTCGTCGATGACTGCCGCGGCGCGCCAGTCAGTACCTTAGGACCGCTGCTGGAGAGTCACGCTGACTTCCCTGATAAGGCCAATGTTGGCTTTATGCAGATCGTCTCGCGTGAGGAGATACAGTTGCGCGTCTTTGAGCGGGGTGTGGGTGAAACAGAAGCGTGTGGGTCGGGGGCTTGCGCCGCCGTCGCCCATGGCGCGCAACTGGGTCTTTTAGATCCCGACGTTACGGTTCACCTACCGGGTGGCAAACTCACCGTGTCGTGGCACGGCGCTCAAGAGCGGGTCTGGCTAGGGGGTCCCGCAACGACGGTCTTCAATGGCACGATCTCCCTGCGAACCTAATGACACTGCCATGCAGCATCCCACAGTGTCCTACCTGAGATAAAAGTGATGGCTGAAACAATGAATCCAGATGATGTCGAAACCTTCTTACGAGCCCACCCCGACTTTTTACAGGATAGACCTGCCCTACTGGCCGCGTTGAACCTGCCCCACGGCGGCCAAGGTGCAGTTTCGCTGGTAGAGCGGCAGGTAGCGGTCTTACGAGAGCGCTCGATCGCATCGCGGCAAAAACTCGCCGAGCTGTCGGATATCGGGAAAGAAAATGAGCGGTTACTCAAGGCAACGCGCGACACTATTTTGGCGCTACTGTCGGCCGAGACAAAAGCCGATGTTGCGACGATTTGGCAGCAGCAGGTGCTCAATGGGTTTGGTGCAGAGCTTGGCACGCTCGTCTGGTTTGACCCCGACGAGCAGGACGATCCGCGGCAATCGGTGGCTAAAAAGTTATTAGCGGGGGGGGAGACCATTTCGGGCGTTCTGCGCCCCGAGGAAATGGCGGTACGCTGTTTCCGTCGGTGAGCTGGCGAGGGATCGGTTGCCATGTCCTGTATTCGTCGGCAACAAGGGGTCGTGGGCGTCATTGCCGTTGGCGCGACGAATACCCAGCGGTATCAGGCAGAGGATGGAACGCTTTTCCTTGATTACCTCGCCGAGGTAATCGGACAGCTCCCTGTATGGTTATAACAAGCTCATTGCAGCGCGCCGCACGCGCCAACGCCTCACCCCAGGCCGGCAAATGACCGCGTCCGTCCGCCTCATCACCTTCGACCTTGACGACACGCTGTGGGACGTCAAACCCGCTTTAGTGGCAGCTGATGCAGCGCAGTGGCGCTACCTGACCGCGAAATTTCCCAAGGAACCCCTGCGCGAGCTGGCAGATCAACAAGCGGGCACGCTACGAGCCGAAATACTGGCCGAGAAACCGATGCTCGCCCACCATATCAGCCAATTCCGTGAAGCTTTTATCTATCGACTACTGCTACGCAGTGGCCAGTCAAAGACAACCGCCGCTGAAGCGGCATCTGAAGCGTTCGCGGCCTTTTATGCGGAACGGCATAAAGTGACGCTATTCGAGGATGCCGACACTGCGCTCAGCACCTTAAGCCAAGACTACCTGCTCGGCGCGCTAACCAATGGCAATGCTGACGTCCGTAAAACCCCGATCGCCAGCTACTTCAGCTACGCCTGGCGCGCAGAGGAATTTGGGATCAGCAAACCCGATATCCTGCTCTTTCAACGCGTTTTTGAACAAGCGGGCGTTGCAGCCAACGAGGTCATTCACGTGGGGGACTGCCACAACAATGATGTAGCAGGCGCGGCAGCCGCTGGGGCAAAGGCCGTCTGGTTCAGCCCTGATGGTGGCACCAGTGACATAGCGGATGCAATCGTTACGCGCCTGGCAGATTTGCCGAATGCCATTGAGGCGCTGGCACGCACGAAACCACGCTAAGACAAGCCTGTTAGATCGCCTCGACGCCGGTTTCACCGGTCCGAATCCGCACAACCTGCTCCAGTGGCGCGACAAAAATTTTGCCATCACCGATTTTTCCGGTACTAGCGGAGGCGATAATCGCTTCAACAATGGCTTCAACTTGCTCGTCTGGTGAGGCAATCTCGAGCTTTAGCTTCGGCAAGAAATCGACCACATATTCGGCGCCTCGATACAATTCAGTGTGTCCTCGCTGACGTCCGAATCCTTTTACCTCTGTCACCGTCACACCCTGCACCCCAATATCGGCTAAGGCGGCACGCACATCATCCATCTTGAATGGCTTGATAATGGCTGTCACTAATTTCATGGCGGTGCCTCAGTTAGGAGAGCAGATATTATGAAGCCCCTAGCAGTTTTCGCAATGCCTAAGGACCGGAATAAGCTGCTCAACCCTAGAGTGGCTGACAGCAGAGGCAAGAAAGCCGGGTCAAAAGGTCAATAAAGGGACAAAAAAAAGGGCTCCGAAGAGCCCAGGCTGTCACAATCGAAAAGGGTAGTCATCGGTTGCCAGCAAACTCTGGATAGGCCTCCATGCCGCACTCGCTCAAGATCGGAGCCTTCGTACTCCTCTTCTTCCGAAACGCGGAGTCCCATCACTAGCTTGATCACCAAGAAAGCCACTAGGGAGGCACCAAACACCCAACCGAAAATAGTCAGTGCGCCAATGATTTGACCGGAAAAACTTGCGCCATCATTAGTCAATGGGACCAGCAGCAGACCCAGCAAACCAACGACGCCGTGGACCGATATTGCCCCCAACCGGATCGTCAATCTTCAACTTATCCAGTGTGGTGATTGAAAAGACTACTAATGCACCGCCTACGGCACCAAAAATAGTGGCCTGTAATGCAGAGGGGGTATCAGGACCTGCAGTGATCGCCACTAGTCCCGCTAAGCACCCGTTAAGTGCCATGGTTAAATCGGCTTTGCCAAACAACGTCCTCGCCACCAGCAGCGCCGCAATACACCCTCCTGCCGCCGCGAGATTAGTGTTCATAAAGACCACCGCAACCGCGTTGGCGCTATCAACCGACGCAGTCGCCAGTACTGAGCCACCGTTGAAGCCAAACCAGCCCAACCAGAGGATAAACGTGCCCAACGTCGCTAAGGGCAAGTTGGCGCCGGGAATCGCGTTGACTTCACCGTTCGGACCGTACTTCCCTTTGCGAGCACCCACTAAGATGACGCCTGCCAGTGCAGCGGCAGCGCCGGACATGTGAACAATACCGCTTCCCGCAAAGTCTAGGAAACCTAAGTCACCCAAGGTATACAGTCCAAAAACAGGATTACCGCCCCAGGTCCAACTGCCTTCCAGAGGATAAATGAAGCCGGTCATCACGACAGCGAAAGCTAAAAAGGCGAATAGCTTCATCCGTTCAGCGACGGCACCCGACACGATGGACATCGCGGTGGCAACAAAGACCACCTGAAAAAAGAAGTCTGCCGAAGGGGCATAACTGGCAGAGTCTCCGCCTTCAACGACCCCGGAGCCCGTGATCGTGCTCAGCAAGACATCCCCGCCGTACATGATGCTGTAACCACACACCATGTACATGATGCTGGCGACCGCAAACAACGCGACATTTTTGGTCAGAATTTCGACCGTGTTTTTACTGCGAACTAATCCTGCCTCGAGCATGGCAAAGCCGGCAGCCATCCACATGACCAGGGCGCCACACACGAGAAAGTAGAACGTGTCCAGCGCGTACTGCAACTGAAAAATTTCGTTTTCCATGACAATGTTCTCCAAAACTCAGATTTACAGTGCTTCTTCGCCGGTCTCGCCGGTTCGAATGCGGGTGACTTGTTCGAGGCTCGACACAAAGATTTTGCCGTCCCCAATTTTGCCGGTTTGCGCGGCTTTCAAAATCGTGTCGATGGCCTGATCGACCATGCCATCGGCGATGGCGAGATCGATTTTGACCTTGGGCAGAAAATCAACCACATACTCTGCTCCTCGATACAACTCGGTGTGCCCTTTTTGACGACCGAAGCCTTTGACCTCGCTTACCGTCACTCCTTGCACACCGATCCCGGACAGTGCCTCACGCACATCATCCAACTTAAAAGGCTTAATCACTGCAGTAACCAATTTCATGGCAATCTCCAAAAAAGCCGCGCTACCCGCGCGGCACTTGAGTTATAGGCTCTTGGCCATTCCGAAAATGAGGGCTGCATCGCACCAGTCGTAGCCGTAGCACTCGTTGTCGTCGATATCGGTATCCTCGTAGGTCAGGCTCCAGTCGATGCCCTGCCAAGACTTACTCAAACCCACTAACCAATGGACATGCTTATCGGTTTCAACATAGCTGGCCACGTCGTAATCGACCTGCCCCACCAAGAAACTGAGCCCCCAGTCACCGGGCAGGGTCATGTCGTAACCCGCTTTGGTGTAGACGATCTCACCCGTTTCGAACCAATACTCGTCTGAGAAAGCAACGCCGGCGGAGAAGCCTCCGAAACTCACGTTGAGATAGACTTCCTCATAATCACCTAGGACGCCTTCGTCCTGGGGGTAGTCGTAGTAGATGTAGCCCACATCTACGCCAAAGCCACCGTCGAAGCTGTGCGAGTAGCCGCCGTAGTAATCGAGCTCTAGGCCCCCGTTTGCCCCGCCACAAGTATCGATTGCGCAATCAAAGTCGACCGCCGCGCCCCATGTGCCGAGATAAAAGCCGGAGTCAAAGGCGATATCGAACCCGCCCTGAACGGACGGCTTACTGTCTGACTGCGAAATACCGCGGAATTTATAATCAGTCACCAACGCCACATTGCCACTGACTTCAGCGGCCTGTGCCAAGGGGGCGGTGAAACTTAAACTACCGGCGAGTGCCAGTGCGGGAACTGCATACTTAACTAATTTCATCTCGTATCTCCTGAGTGGGTAGAAGCGTTGCGTGTCGATCTGTTAATAGCCCGTGGACCAAGGTGATTGGACCCGGTGCCCCCGATTAGGACTTAGCGACAATCGAGCCAATTTATTTTTATTTAATATTTTCAATTAGTTAATGCCATTTAGGGGTCCTGGCGTGAAGACCTACAACCCATTCGGCATGGCCAGCGTGCACCAAGTTAGTGCGAGGCTTGCACCAGTTTTGGCGGCTTCCGATCTGTCAGTGCAGAAAATAGTGCGCTACATTTGAAGCGTGTCAGCGGGAACTGCGAGACACATCAACACCACTCACCCCCGCAGCACTCAGCAAAAGACCGGCACGATTGGTCGAAACCAAGACTATTGGCAAGAAACACACGCAGTTTGAAAAAACACACACCATTAGCTGCAGACAGGGACACATCATGAGTCACGAGGACGCTAATTCGGGTCGTACCCAATCACTTTTCGAGCGATTGATTCAAAGCAACGATCCCTTGCTGGGACAGATCGATCGCAATGCCAAATCATTACTGCAATCCGCCCTTGGTAAGTTAGATGTTGTCAGCCGAGAGGAGTTTGATGCGCAAACTGCCGTGCTACAGCGAACACGCCAGCGCCTAGAAACACTGGAACAGCAAATTGAAGCGCTGAGCAACGCTCTAGAACGACCAACAGAGCCCTAGGGCGGATAAACGGTTGTCGAATACGCTGACAACCCAGCTGATGTGACCGCCTTCCCTAATGAGATCAAGGACGATCTATGCACCTCGCATTTATCAGAACGCGTGGCCAAGCGGGCCTCGACGCACCCAGCGTTACCGCCGAAATTCACCTGAGCGCAGGCTTACCTGGATTCCAAGTCGTTGGTCTGTCCGATACGGCATGTCGCGCCATGCGAGGTCGTATTCGCAGTGCCATTATCAGCTCACACCTCAAATGGCCCGACTACCACATCACCGTGAACCTAGCCCCCGCAGAGTCGCTCCAGCAGAGCGCTCGTTACGACTTACCGGTGGCATTGGGGTTACTGATCGCGTCACAGCAACTACCCAAGGCGATTGCTCATAATCGAGAATTTTTCGGTGAATTGGGCTTGGATGGCAGTATCCGACAGTGCCGTGGTTTGTTGAGCGCAGTGGTAGCGGCCACACAGGCCGGGTGCGCCTGCGGCGTTGCAATCGACGGCGCTTCAGAACTGGCCTCGGTTACCCATAGTCGCATCATTGCGGCGCCCGACCTGCTGTCTCTCTGTGGACAGCTTCAGCAACCCAACCCAACGCTCACAGTCATGAGTCAGTCCCAAGGTAGCGCACCCATTACCTACCCAGATTTATCAGCGATACGTGGACAACCCCTGTTGTGCCGTGCGCTCGAGTTAGCCGCTACCGGCGGCCATCACTTGTTGATCTCGGGGCCACCGGGGATCGGCAAAACACTGGCTGCCTCGGTACTCCCGGGGCTCTTACCACCCGTCACCCCAGCACAGCGGCGAGAAGTTGGTTTGCTTCGTGATCTGGCAGGGCTGCCCCATTGCGAAGGACCGCCCTTCAGAGCGCCGCATCACTCGAGCAGTATTGCCGCGCTGATGGGTGGCACATCGCGAGCGATTCCCGGAGAAATCTCGATGGCCCATGCCGGCGTCTTGTTTTTGGACGAACTCGCCGAGTTTCCGCGGGCTGTGCTGAACCAGCTCCGCCAACCATTAGAAACAGGTGAAATCACTGTCTCTCGTGCGGCTCATCAGCATACCTATCCCGCGCAGTTTCAGCTCGTTGCCGCAATGAACCCCTGCCCTTGCGGTATGACAGGCAGGCCAGAAAGCACCTGCCGTTGCACACCCATTGCCATTCAACGCTACTGGCATGGTGTATCTGGCCCACTACTGGATCGCATCGACCTTCACATTACGATCGACCGACCGCCGCCTGATGCGCTGCTAAGCAAACGCCCCACGAAGGACCACTCCCAGACTGTGAGGGATCGTGTGACCCAACTTCGTGAGCAACAGCTGGCTCGTCAGGACTGCTTAAACAGCGCGTTGGAGGGTGATCAATTGATCAGTGTTTGCCGACTCGCGCCCAAAACGCAGACTTGGTTCGTCGCGGCAATCAAGGCACTGTCATTATCGGCTCGGAGCGCTCACCGCCGGCTACGAGTTGCTCGCACGCTCGCTGACTTGGGGGGTCATGACGCGGTCTCGATTACCCATGTCGAGACCGCGCTGTCTTTCAGAGAAATCGACAGTCAGTCTGCTGCTAAGCGCGCTTAGCGGCTGCCGTCCACCATAAAGTCAACGGCCAATCTAATCTCATCATCGGAGCAATCTGCACAACCTCCTCGCGCAATCATGCCAGTGCCCGCAACGCCATTGATACCGCTGTCGTACAGGGCATCCATACCTTTTGCGATACGACTGGCCCAGGCCACTTGCTCACCGACTTTGGGCGCACCCGCAATACCAGCGGAATGACACGCCATGCAAGCCGCGTTGTAGACATCCTCTCCCGACCGCGCCGCACTTTCAGCCATAGCGACCCCGCCGCCACAAGCTTCTCCCTGCACACAGACCGCGGAAAAGGGCTGTATCCGTGCTTCGATGTCGGCTCGTTGTCGATCCGTTAAATCAAGTGCCAGCGCCGCCATTGGGGCCAGCAACAGAACAATAAGTATACTGCGCATGATGGATTCTCCGTCTCAGGGATCGGGAGTATAGCGGTTGCGGAAAAGATCTAAAACTGGCGCAACACACTCACTGAGTGACCGCCCGGTTATAATGGCGTCACCGAAGCCAAGACGACGTCGCGATGAAGCTTTACTCCTTTGATGCTGCCCCAAATCCCGCTCGATTAAAGCTCTTTATGGATTTCAAGCGGATTGAGTTAGACACCACTCAAATCGATTTAGGGGCTGACGAACAACTCGGTGCTGCCTATCAAGCCATCGTGCCGGAGGCGACCGTTCCCGCATTGGTGCTTGATGATGGCACGGTATTGAGTGCCGTCATTGCCATCGTACATTACTTGGAGGAGCGCTTTCCCGACAAACCCTTACTGGGACGCACACCGGAGGCACGAGCGAATACGCTTAACTGGAACCACCGACTGTTCACTGAGATTTTCAGTCCCATCGCGGACGCCTTCAGAAATGCGCATCCAAAATATCAAGATCGAGCACTGCCCGGCGTTGCGCCAGTCATCCAACTCCCAGCATTGGCTGAGCGAGGGCAGCTCCGACTCGCTGAGGGCTTTGACATGCTGAACCGAGAATTAGCACAACGCCAGTACCTTGCAGGACCAGACTTTTCCTTCGCTGATATCGATTTATTAGTGGCACTCGATTTCGCTAAGTGGGCTGCACGCGTTACGCCTGACGCGGCCTTACAACACCTCAGCCGCTGGCGTGATGAGGCACGTCATGCACTGAGTGGCTAAGTATGCGTCGTGTCATCTTCCTATCCCTGCTGCTTTTGGCCGGTTGTGGTCAGTCTGATTCAGGACTCGCGCATTTGAATGAGTACCTGAGTCGATTATCCACCGTCACCGGCACCGCGCCCGCGTCACAGGCGCTACCGCGGTTCGATCTGGCACCGCCGCTACCCGATAAAGCAGGGCCCGCGAGCAATCAGCAGATCGATCTGATCGACTTCCTGTCATTGACCGGCTGTTCACTGCAGGTCAATCTCGGACGGCGCAATACCCAGCTGGGGAGAACCGCCTCTCCTTCACAGCGACTGCTGTTAGATCTCGAATTTCTCGACCTCGCTCCGGCGTGTATCGAGCTATTGGAAACCCGTGGCGATACCGAACTGGCAGCCACCATCCGGGTTGCCAGTGACGAACGCAAGCAGGCACTGCCAAGCGCTGTTTTTGACGCGGTACTGCTTGGTGCCGAGTGGCGCGCGTTTTGGCATGCCGACCCAACCTTGGGGGATTACCCGCAACAAACGAGTAGTCTCGTTGAACAAACCGTCACCTCACTGTCGGCCATGACGGCGCCTTGGCTAAACGGAGATTGGTCCGCTGACAATCGCACCTTTGAGCTACTACTGAGTGATGTGCGAGCGGGTGACGGAGGCGAGCTACTCCTCGCAACGTCTCAGCTGGTATGGGCACTCGAGGGGGCCAATGCCCTACTGACGAAAACCCAATCAGAACGCCCCCTGTGCCCCTTTGGACAACCCACCGAGCGATCTAGAGCCTTGAAACGGGTCGTGCAACAGTTTTTCGTGACCAACGTTCAGCCTTGGGTGGTCAGCCTTCGCCGGCGAGCAGAGCTCATCCATGAGCCCACTCAGCGCCTTGAAACAGTTCTCGCGGATTCAGTCACGCAGCCTTACCAAGATTGGGTGATGGCGCGTGACGCACTGCTATTGCAACTGACTCAAATGACGCGGCAACATGTCCAAACCGTTCAAGCCACGCTCACACGCTGCCAGCAGGATTAAATCGCCGGCAGTTAGAAAAGCCTCTTATTGCGACAATGTGTCAGATGCCACTTTGATCGTGATCCACGGGCTGTGATAATCCGAGGTAAGGGGCCACCCAGTAGCTGAGCGATATCCTTCGGGCCTGCTAGATATCCCTCGGGGTGCTAAGAGCTCGGCAACTCATTGTCGTTGCTTGACGATCGAGGACGACAGCGGCAGCACCGACACGGGATGATCAGCACACTTTGGTACAGTAGTTTTTTATTTTTGATGATTTGTGGAGAGATTCGATGCACATAATCCGTTTAGCCTGCGCTGGGTTTGTCATAGCGACACTGGCGGCCTGCGCCACTAAGCCACCCGAGCCGGTGGTTGATTTCGCACCTGACTATGATTTTAGCCAACCCAAAACCATGGCCTTCTATGCGTTGAGTGGCTCTGTCACCGGCAATAACCCTTCTGAACTCACTGACTTTCAAAGAGATCGTATCGACAGCGCACTCCGAGGCTCACTGGAAGCGAAGGGTCTGGTGTTTGTCGAGAATACGAGCGATGCCGATTTACTGTTGAGCTGGCATTTGAACCTCATGGAAAAGACGGACGTCAAAAGCTACAACAATCCCTCCTACGGTGCCTCTATGGGTTACAGCCGTTATAACCGTTACTCGATGTACAACTGCTATAACTGCATGGGACAGACAGACGTTCGCGTGACTGAGTATACCCAGGGCACTTTCATTATCGATATGATCGACCCCGAGGAAAAAGCCTCAGTATGGCGGAGCGTGACGCAGTCTAAATTGAAGGAAGAAACCATTCGTGATCAGGCCGCACTCGATAGTGCGGCCGACCGGGTTCTGCGGGAGTTTCCGCCCACAGAAAGTGCACCCCCCGCTCCCTGATTCAGGTCGCTTGCTGCAGGTCGATTAAAAAAGACTGATTTCAAGGCGGGGTTGTACTTGGGAATGCCCACCCTGCCTGACCCCACCTTATGAAGGCCCTCATCGTCTCACTCACGCGAGGTAACGCCAGACGCTGCGGGAAAGATGATTTGTATTCCGCGATCAGCTGCACCAGAGACCCTGAAGCGATTTATACTATACGCTGAGCGACCCGCTGATTGACGCGCTGACGTGCCCAGAGGCGAACGTAGGAACCGATATGTTTACTTATATCAACCCGGAGATTCGTGAGCGTCTGATTCGTGACGGAAAGCTACGCCGTATCAATAGCGACGGTGAACCAGTCGAGACAGACAGCACAGCGAGTCCCGGACAACACCTCAATCTTCTGGGCCCCATCCCCATGCCGCTCGCTAGAGGCACGCAGCACCCCACAGTCAGATGGTATGCCTGTGTTAGAAGCACCGAGCTGAGTGAGGTTGAGCATTTGGCCAGCACCCTGCGTGAGCAAGGCGGCCAGCACTTGTTCTCTCATTTGGCCTCCAGCATGGCAGTAAACAGCATCTTGGTCATCGGCAAGCCTGAAGAGAGCGATAACCCCCTAGTCAGAGTGCATTCAAACTGCCTGACGGGCGATATTTTTGGCTCTCGGCGATGTGAATGCGGACCACAATTAGAAGCAGCGATTGACCGCATTGCAGAGGATCCCCATGGCGGCTATTTGATTTATATGGCAGGTCACGAAGGCCGAGGGATCGGGCTCTGGGCGAAAGCGGCGACCTATCTGCTGCAAGATGCAGGCGAGGATACCTATCAGGCAAACCAGTCATTAGGTTTGCCCGATGATTCCAGAGATTTTTCCGATGCGGCCATTTTGCTCAAACATTTTTGCCAAGGTCGCAGCATCCGGCTGCTCACCAACAATCCGAAAAAGCTGGATGATCTAGCCGCGATGGGCGTTCAAGGGATTGAGCAGGTGAAGCACGTTGTCGGCGTCGACGATTTCAACTTGCAGTATCTCAAGGCCAAACGCGATTGGGGACACAAGCTAGCCGACGATGACTTGGATACCCCGACTTAGTGTCGTCAGGTTAATTTAACCACTCCGGCAGCGGCTCCCGGCCCAGCGGCAACTCCATCACGTTATCCGCGGCCTGGTAGCTATGACCCACCATTTCATCGTAGGCGCTGCGTTGTCGCAAGAAAAGCTCGCAGGTGACTGCTTTGCGGATGGTGCGCTGCATCTCTAAAAGATTACGGGTCTTGAGCACCTTGCCGTTGCGATCGGCAATCAGCCGCTCCTCTTCACCGAGCCGCGCGTGTGCGATATACAGGCTCAAATCCACTGATTCGATGACAACATCCGTGAGTTCAACACTACCGAGCTCGCTTAAGGCTATTTTCATTACACTGTCCCTCCTGCATGACCTACGACCCAGCGGCTCGTTCGGTTTGCTCATCGCCCTCCTAGGCTGGCCGCACCCTGAGGTAGGCGGTGTAACCGACCGTCTACCCCCGCACCAAACGAGGACAAGTCCGACACAGTGTGTCCAGCAAAGAATGAAAACGACAGCATGGCCATAGCAACTGAGCCCTTCACGATTACTCGAGCTGGTAAGCCCGCGGAGACGCTGCCACGATGCAGTGGTGTTTATCGATTTTTCGATGCGGCCGGCGCGCTCTTATACATCGGCAAAAGTGTCGATATCCGCAGCCGGGTGGCTCAGCATATCAATGAGGGTCGTAAGACCGGTCGCCATCAACGTCTGATGTCACAAGTCCGCCAAGTGGATTGTCAGATGACCGCTGGGGAGGTCGGTGCCTTGCTAATCGAGAATGAGGCGATCAAACGGGAGGTGCCCCTGTTTAATCGTCGCCAAAGGCGGCTGCGGCGCCTGTGGACGATTACGCTGACGCCCTCGCCTGAGGGGTTTTTGCAGCCCACCGCCATCGACTTTCTGCCCGTAGCCACGAGGAACATCGATACATTTGGACTCTATGCCAATAAAAGCCGAGTGCTCAGCTCATTGCAAAACCTGGCCAGAGATCACGCCCTATGTCTTCGCATGATGGGGCTAGACCGAGGCCATGGCCCTTGTTTTCAGCACCAACTAGGTCGATGCGATGGTGCTTGCGCCGGAGAGGAATCTACGACGGCACACAATGCGCGCTTGCTTGATCAACTCGCACGACAACGCATTGCAGCATGGCCATTCGACGGTCCTTTACTATTGGCAGAGCACACGATTAAACCCATCGAACAACAACCCGAGCAACAATTTCACCTCATTGATCAGTGGGCATGGTACGGCTGCTTCGACACGCTGGCAGCGGCACAAGACGCCTTACTAACCGAACAAACTCCCGCCTTCGATCGCGATGCTTACCGCCTGATCTATAGCGCGATGTATCGCGGTCGCGTGAACTTACAAGACGTGACAACAGGGCAGCCGGTCGTGAACGCCCTGTTATCAAAAAACCCTCACACCTCATGAATATTGTCTGGTTCAAGCGTGATCTTCGGCTCATCGATCACGGGCCACTCGCAGCAGCCATCGATCAAGGAGAGCCGCTGCTGCTGCTCTATATCATCGAACCGATGCTCATCCACGACGCTCACTACCGCGGCCGTCATTGGCATTTCATCGCTCAATCGCTCAATGAACTCAATAGGCAACTGCAGCCATACGGCACCACTATTCAGGTGCTCGAAGGGGAGGCAGAAGCAGTGCTGAAAACGCTCCACCAGCACCTGCCCATTAAACAGCTTTTCAGCCATGCAGAGACGGGACTGGGCCTCACTTTTGATCGCGATCAGCGCATCATGCGCTTTTGCACTGCCGAGGGGATTCGCTGGCAGGAATTCCAGAGTAATGGCGTGCAGCGTGGTCGTACTGATCGCCGAGGCTGGAACCGGGCCTGGCATCAGGTGATGGGGCAACCCCTCATTTCGGCCAACCTGAACCGCCTCTCGACACTGCATCAGCCGCTACCCGAAGCCTTATTGGGAGCGCAAACACGCCGATTGGCGCGTTGGGACACACAAAAACCCGACTTTCAGCGCGGTGGTCCCCAAGCGGCATCGTCAGTCTTAACAAGCTTTCTCGACGGACGCGCTCAACGGTATCAAACGAGTATTTCTAAACCTGAGGCCGCTCGACATCATTGCTCTCGACTGTCGCCTCATTTGGCGTGGGGCAATCTGAGCCTGCGCCAGACTTACCACGCACTGAAACAACGGCAAAACGACGGCGAATGGGTACGCGCACTCGGCGCGTTTGAGTCCCGACTGCACTGGCACTGCCATTTTATTCAAAAGTTTGAAATGGAATGCCGGATGGAGTGTGAGGACTTAAACCGGGGGTATCTGGATTTTCCGCGTCGCCGCGACCCAGAGCGGCTCGATGCCTGGCGAGAGGGTCGGACCGGCTACCCGTTAATTGATGCGTCGATGCGATGCTTGCTGCAAACGGGTTACATCAATTTCAGATCACGGGCCATGCTGGTGTCCTTTCTCACGCATCATTTATGGCAAGACTGGCGCACCGGCGCCGCTTGGTTAGGGTCGCTCTTTCTCGATTTTGAGCCGGGCATTCATTACCCGCAAATGCAGATGCAGGCGGGGGTCACCGGCATCAATACCATCCGGATTTATAACCCCGTCAAGCAATCACTGGATCACGACCCAGAGGGGACTTTTATCTTACGGTGGGTACCAGAGCTGGCTGGCCTACCCACCCCGCTGTTGCATCAACCTTGGCTGCGATCACCACTTGAGCGCCAGATGCACCCCATCGACTACCCTGACCCCGTCGTGGATCTCAAAACCTCTTATCAGCATGCTAAAGAGCAGTTGTGGCGTCTCAAATCCAGCGAGGGCGTCAAACGCGAGCGGGAGCGTATCCTCAGTCGTCATATTGAGCGGCGCGTCAGCCAGGCGAAGAGCGCTTCCTCCGCCTAAATCCTTTGTTATGCTGGATGCCATTAGAAACAGTAGAGAGACAATTATGCTGATCATCCTCTGGATTCTTGGAGCGCTACTCGCACTGGTCGTATTGGCCGCGGTGCTCCTCCCCATCTTTATTGACGAGCAAGCGCTGACTGAGCTGGCAGCAGAACAAGTGCGCACCAACACAGGTGGTGAGTTGGTCATCAACGGGGAGACCGATATCAGTTTCTTTCCGCGCTTTGGGTTGCGACTAGAAGGCGTGGAGTTGGATCTACCGGCGCAAACGGAGTATGACGTCGCGGTAGCCGCGTCGGTGGATGAAGTAGAGGTGGGCCTGTCTCTATTGCCGCTATTGAGTGGCAATGTCGATGTCGGCACCATAATCATTGCGGGTATCACCGCGGACATCACCGAGCCACAGGCACTCCCGCCAGCACCCGAACCCATGCCAAGCATGAGTGACAGGGAATGGGAACAGCGAGGCAAGCTCATTCGGCGTACCAAAGCGCAAGAACGTCAGCGCCAGTTGGACGAGGGCGGCCGTTTCTCGGGAATCGGCATACTCGCTGAGGCCATTCGAATAGACGATGTCACCGTGAAGATCCGATCTTGGGAGGGTGATCTCACCAACCACATCGTGGTGAAAACCCTGTCTCTCGCCGGCGTGAATACCCAAGATGAACCGATGCGTCTCGATGGCGCAGTCACCGTGCTCGGTGATGGCAGCGCCGTGCCATTGGAGATCACCCTCGACGGTAGTATCCGACTCGCTTCTGATCTGAGCAGGCTCCAGTTGGACCAGTTACAAACAACAGTGGAGGGGGCGCTCACTGAACCCGTAATCAATACACTCAGTGGCAACTTCACGATGACCCCCGCTAAGGCCGACTTCGCCATTGATACAAGACTCCCGGGCGGCGATGTCAGCGGTCAGCTGGTGTGGTCGCCGCTCGAGAGTCCAGAGATCAAACTCGACATCACAACTGAGCGACTCGATGTGGATCAAATTCACCCGGCAACATCGACTCAAACAAGCCTCATAGCAAGGGATGCCGCATCAAACGAGACAGCAACGGCGCCCAAGCCCGTCGCTGGGCCAACAAGCGTGCCGGCACCGCTGCCCGTAGGTCCACTGCGCGATCTGGACTTAGCACTGCGAGTGGCGGCTGACCACCTGATTGTTAGCGGACAATCCATCAACACCGCTCAAGTCTCTATGGTAGTGCGAGATGGCGTCACCGATATTGACTACGTCCGAGGGGTCCTCCACGAGGGGCAGCTCGACACCCGCATCACATTGAATGCGCGCAGACCCATCGTGGAGGCCGACATAAAGGGCGGACTAAAAGGGGTCAATATGGATTCGTTACTGGCGAGTATGGGCAACACTGATGCCGCCACAGGGCGTATCGAACTCGCGTGGGATCTCGATACCGAAGGCGCAAGCAGCAACGACCTCATCACCGGGCTGAACGGTGATCTCAGTGCCGAGGGTCAGGACCTTGTGTTCAATAAAATTGCCGTGCAAGGATTAGTCTGCGCGGCCGTTGCAACGGTCAATAAAATCCCGCCGATCGCAGGCCTTCCCACCAACACACCGATTAGTGAGCTCAGATTGGGGCTCGATTTTGATGATGGCGCAGGCGACATTGAGACACTGCGCTTTTCGACACCTGGCGTGGTCATGAAGGGCTCGGGTGATATTGCGTTAGATACCCTCGAATACCGCTTTCGGCTGGAGGGCCAGGTCAATAATGACATCATGCAGGTCAGTCCACTGTGCGTCATTGACCAACGTTACGCAGGCGTCGACTGGCCGGTAGACTGCCAAGGCAATTTATCATCGGAATCGGGCGCCGCCTGTCAGATTGATATTGCGTCGGTGGCAGAGCAGATCCTGAAGAATGAGGCTCAGCAGCAGCTTCAAGATGTGATCGAGGAAAAAGCGGGCGCCTTTATGAAGAAACTGTTCGGTGATTAAACTGTTTCCCATTGCGGTAGCGAGACGATGACAGCAGGGTTTGATCATTCCTATGCGCGCCTGGGTCGCACTTTCAGTTCAGTACAGCAACTCGATCCTGTCTCGGCGCCCAAGCTGTTGCTGTGGAATTCGAGGCTCGCGGCCGCGCTCGAGTGGCCGAGTGACCCGCTGTCCGACCCGGCGCAACTGAGCGCGCTGGCAGGGAATGAGATGCTTCAGGGCACACAACCCATCGCCACTGCTTATGCCGGGCACCAATTCGGACAGTATAATCCGCAACTCGGTGATGGCCGTGCCACCTTGCTCGGCGAATGGGTCACCTCTGCTGGCGATCGTTTTGACATTCAGTTAAAGGGTGCGGGCCCAACGCCCTATTCTCGTGGTGGTGACGGCCGCTCTCCTGTAGGACCCGTGATCAGAGAGTATTTGTTGTCCGAAGCGATGAACGCCCTCGGTGTGCCCACGACGCGGGCGCTGGCAGCCATTAGCAGCGGTGACCCGGTCTATCGCAATCGCCTCGAACCCGGCGCCGTCCTGACAAGAGTGGCGAGTAGCCACCTCCGCGTCGGCACCGTGCAGTACTTCGCCATGACGCGCGACGGTGAGGGTTTGGCAGAATTAGTCGACTATGTTGTACAGCGCCATTTTCCGAACTACTCAGGAGAACAGAACGCAGCTTTAGTGCTGCTCGATGGTGTTTGCGCTCATTTCGCTAATTTGGTGGCGCACTGGCAGGTACTTGGCTTCGTCCACGGCGTCCTCAATACCGACAATGCCTTACTGTGTGGTGAAACCATCGATTATGGTCCTTGCGCCTTTATGGACCATTTTGACCCGACCGCTTCCTTCAGCTCCATTGATCGCCAAGGTCGCTACGCCTGGCCCAATCAACCGGGCATCATGCATTGGAATCTCGCCGTATTAGCGGAGTGTTTGCTGCCGCTCATCGACACGGATCCCACGGTGGCACAACAGCAAGCGCAGGCCGTCGTTGACCGTTACCCGCAGCGCTTCCACCACCTGCATCAAGCCCGCTTAGCAACGAAACTAGGGCTCGATAGCATGAAAGAGACCGACGGCCCACTACTGCAGGCTTTCCACGATATCTTGGCCGCTGAGCGTCTAGATTTTACCTTGGCGTTTCGATGGCTAACGGAATGCGCCAACGACACACTGGCGCATTCGCCTCTACCCGAGCTATTTGCCGCTCCCGTAGCGTTGACGGAGTGGGCGCAGCAATGGGCAGCGCGGCGCAAAGACAATGCGGGGGATACCGAGATGCTGAATACAAACATGCAATCGGCCAACCCCGTCGTGATTCCGAGAAATCATCTGGTGCAGCGCGCCATTGAACTGGCGGAGAAGGATGAGACCGACTGGATACACGCATGGGCTGCACGCGCCCAAACCCCATTTACCTGGGATAGCGATGATCTCGAATGGGCGCGCCCCCCGAGCGAAGAAGAACGGGTCACGCAAACCTTTTGTGGCACCTAATATCGCCCGTGCTGGCGGGTCAGTGCCAGTCTTTGAATGACGCCCTGCGGCCGGGCAACGTATAATCGTGGCTTCAACATGGAGATATGACTTTGACCACCGAGTTTCTCGGAAAGCAGCTATCGGGCCCCTTTACGATCCCATCGGGGATTGTGACCACCGCGCCTTCCATTATCCAGCGCGTGATCGATACGATCCCTGAGATTGGTGTGATCACGACAAAAAGTATCGGGTTTGAGCCTCGGTTGGGATATCGAGAACCCGTTTACAGTCAGTATGCGCCGGGCTGTTTCGTCAACGCGATTGGCTTGACCAACCCAGGTGTCGAAGATGCCCTCGAAGGTCTTCGCACGCTCACCGTGCCAGAAGATCGATTTTTGCTCGTCTCCATTTTTGGGGGATCCATTGAAGAATTTGTTGCCGTGGCCCGGCAGCTGGCTCCGGTAGCAGACGGTTT
Organism: uncultured Luminiphilus sp.; assembly: GCA_943789425.1. GTDB lineage: Bacteria > Pseudomonadota > Gammaproteobacteria > Pseudomonadales > Halieaceae > Luminiphilus. The sequence goes on along the minus strand of CALSUB010000009.1, from coordinate 15,507 downwards.
GGAACTCAATCTGTCCTGTCCCCATGCCAAAGGCTACGGCATGGCAATGGGACAAGATCCGGATATGGTGAGGGATATCGTCGCCGCGGTCTGTGACGCCGTAGAGATACCGGTTATCGCCAAACTCACACCCAACGTAGACGATATCGCGGTGATTGGACAAGCCGCGTTAGCGGGTGGCGCAGCGGGTCTGTGTGCGATCAACACCACTGGGCCCGGCTACACCGAGAGTCATGGTCACCCCATACTCAGTAACGGGTTGGGTGGGATGTCAGGGAAAGGCGTTTTACCCGTCACCTTGAAGGCGCTAGCGGCCCTGCGCGCTGTGACCGATTTACCCCTAATCGGTTGTGGCGGTCTCTCTTCTGCCGCGGACTGCCGGGCAGTAGCACACTGTGGCGCCACTATTTTCGGCATTGGATCGGGGCTCACCGGGCTCGATACCGAGGCATTGGGGCAATACTTTGCCGATCTTGCGCAGGATATGAACCACCAAACAGACCGAGCCGCTGAGCAGGTTCGCTTCGACTTGGATATGAGTTTTAGTCCTTATCACGTGACTGACAATAAGCCCGTCTGTGACGACATCAGTGTGGTGACCCTCGATGGCAGCCTCGATATCCGGGCCGGTGAATATGTCTTTGTCTGGATACCCGGCGTCGGTGAAAAGCCGTTTTCCTGCCTGACCGCGGACCCCGTCAGGTTAGCGGTGATCAATGTGGGGCCGTTTACCGATGCCTGTTACCAAATCTCTCCCGGCGATACGCTGTACTTGAGAGGCCCTCACGGGGTTGCCGTCTCCCCCCCTGAAGGTGCGCATATCGTGTGTGTCGCGGGGGGCACGGGGCTGGCCGCGGTACTGCAAATTGCTGAAGATTTTGGTTCAGCAGAACAACCCGCTGATATCTTTGTCGGTGCGCGCACCGCTAACCGACTGTACTTCCGTGAGGAGTGCGACAGTGCGGCTCGGGTCACTATTGCGACAGACGATGGCAGCGCAGGATTCGAAGGTCGCGTCAGCGACGCATTGGCCACCTTTTTAGCCGAGCAATCAGCCGCCGCCCTGGAGAAGATGATTTTCTATAATTGTGGGCCGGCACCCATGATTCATGCCAGCGAAGCCGTACAGCAACAATTCGTGTCGGCGGACCGCATTTACAGCGCGATCGACTATTTGACGAAGTGTGGCGTGGGCATTTGTGGCGCCTGTGCGTCGCCAGATGGTCGCCGAATTTGCGTCGATGGGCCCTTTATTAGCGCTGAGTAACCCACCTGTCGTCATCTCAGTATTTCAGCTGAAAACTGCTCTATTGGTGACAGGTTTCATCTTGCCAGTTGACTGAGCTGGAAATGTTGCCATTATCGAGGGTCACTCCTAAATAATCAGTGGCAACGAGACGTGAACGGTAATTTGCTCGATCACAGTGCGCTGCACTGGACTCACTACCGTGATGACAGTGTTAGCGATACGCCCATCAGCTATTGGGGTACGATTCTTGATATCGATACATCGGGGCATGTCAGCGTGCTGTATCGCTGGGACCCTCATTGTTATTGCCACTTTCACCGACACCTCTGCTCGACCACTTCAATCGTCCTCGCCGGAGAGCTCCATGTCAGTACTTACGAACATGATGAACTGACCGCAACAACCGTTAGAACCGCCGGTGACTATGCTAAGAAACCGCCCGGCGATATCCATATGGAGCAAGGCGGCGCCAACGGTGCCCTCGTCTTATTTGAGCTGTATGCGCCCGATGGCCAACTGACTGATCAGCTCGACCAAGAGGGTAATATTCTGCGTACACTCACAACAGATCATTTACGTCACGCACTGCTGAGACAGAACACACCGGCCGCTGCCTGATCAACTTGAGTCACCGTCACTGCTGAGAGGTCGACACCATGTCTGCAGAACTCCATCCGCTTGCCCCCCACGTACTGCCCAGCTTCATTGGTGCTGCCGATGGCAGTGATCCCCTCTTTTCCGCGATCACTGTTATTTTAGTACTGGCAGTATTGGGCATTGGTGTCGGCTATCTGTCGCTTCACGCGATTCCAGAGCGGCTGGCCCATAAGCACGGCAACACACAATCTCAATTGATTATGGTGCTCGCACTGCTGGCATTGTTTACCCACAATAATATCTTCTGGGTGGTCGCATTGATCCTAGCAGTGCTCAAGCTACCCGACTTTTTAACGCCGATTCGCAGTATTTCAGATTCGTTAAAAAAACTGACGACAACGGATGCAGACCCCACAGAACCGCAACTCGATCACTCCGAGGAGGCGCGTTAAGTCATGCTAGAACTGATTCTCTGCTCGTTGTTTACGGTCTTACCCGATTACCTGTTCCGCCGCTACCGCCAAGGTAAACGCTGGGGTAATGAGATCACCTTCTTCACGCTTTGGTACGAACTTCGCATCGGGATTACCGCCTGCTTTGTTTTAACGATCAGCTTCATCACGGTGGTTTTCTATTTTCACCCCTCAACGACTAATGCAGGCCCCTACTTTCGCACCATACCCTTGCTCCCCCAAGGCGGCGGTTTGGTCGAAGAGGTGTTTGTCAAAAATGGCGAGGCGGTTGAGGCGGGAGCACCCTTATTCAGCTTGCTCGATAGCTCACAGGCGGCAGCTGTCAACATCGCCGAGAGTCAGCTGGGTCAAATCGCCTCCGCTTTTGTGCAAGCCCAAGCGCAATTAGACGGCGCAAAGGCACAGCAGGTGCAAGCCGAAAGCTCGCTGGCACAAACAGAAAACGAGCTCGCTAAAAAGCAGGCATTGGCGTCACGAGGCCAGCAATTAGTGAGTCAGATAGAACTGGACCGCCTCGAAATTTCCCTCTCCCAGAAAAAAGGCGGCGTACAAGCCGCAAAAGCCAATGTTGCCGCTGTAGAAACGCAGATCAGCGAGATCCTTCCCGCGCAGCAAAAGAGTGCTCAGAAGCAGCTCGAACAGGCGCAGGTAGAGCTCGATAAGACCGTCATCTATGCCGGTGTGGATGGCAAAGTTGCGCAGTTTTTCCTTCAACGCGGCGACTACGTCAATCCGATTTTGCGACCAGCTGGCGTATTGATCCCAACATCTGGACCGGAATCGGGGCAAACCTCAATAGCGGCTGGCTTTAACCAACTCGCATCACAAGTCATTAAAAAAGGCATGCTGGCTGAAGTGGTGTGCCTATCGAATCCGTTTACGGTGATTCCCATGGTTGTGACGCGAGTGCAGCCGGTCGTCGCCGCGGGGCAACTCAAGCCGGCGGATGTACTCATTGATGCGCAACAACGGGCACGCCCTGGCACACTGACCGTCGTCATGGAGCCTCTCTACACCGGAGGCCTTACCAACGTCATCCCCGGAAGTAAGTGTATTGCTAACGCCTACACCAGTAATCACGAGCGATTGGAACAAGGCAATTTAGGGCTAGGCGAAACCGTGTTTTTGCACATGGTCGATACCGTCGGTCTGATCCACGCCATTATTCTCAGAATGCAGGCCTTGTTACTGCCCGTGCAAATGCTGGTCTTTGGTGGGCACTAAACGAAAGCGCGTTTCATCAAGCACTCGCCCCCTATTGAGCATGCGAGTCGAAAAGGGGGCGGTCGCCCCCCCTCAAGAAACGATAACACCTCAGCCGCTAAGACCTCATTCGTTTTGATGCGCTGTTCGCATTGACGCTTGCCTACGCTCAGCGTGGATAAAGCGCATTGCTCTCTAGCGCAGCGCTATCTAATGCGGTGCTATCTAATGCGGTGCTCTCTAATGCGGTACGTCACTCAGGGGCTGGTGACGCTCAGCAGATCCGACACCCTCAAGCGTCCGTATGGCTCACTGAGTTTACTGAGGTCACTGCCATGTTCATTGTTTCCCCTCCAGACGGCCCTCGTCACAGGGCCGGTCGATTCGCCACCGCTGCGAGAACCCTGCTAGGGCTGAGTGTGTTATCCGGCCTTATCGGGCTGCTGAGCGCCTGTGGCACCGCGTCTATCGATGATCATCAGATGGCGGAACCGTCATTTGATCCCCCGAAGATTTTTTTAACGGGGTATTAACAGCACACGGAGTCGTACGAGACTATTCTGGCGCTGCAACACGCCACTTTAATGCGGATATCACTGCCTGCTGGCAAGAGGGTGTGGGTACGCTAGATGAGGCGTTTGTATTCGATGACGGTGAGCAACAAGTCCGCATTTGGACGCTGACGCCTGACGGAGCGCAACGCTACATTGGCACTGCAGGCGACGTTGTCGGCGAAGGCAACGCCCGTTGGCAAGGTAACGCCATGTTTCTAGATTACACGTTACGCATTGAGCTCGAGGACGGCCCTATCGACGTGAACATCGACGATCGCATGTATCGTGTCAGCGACAACGTTGTCATTAACGAATCGAAGATGCGCAAGTTCGGCGTCGGTGTTGGCGAAATACTGCTCACTCTAGTGAGGCATCCCGAGCGCGAAGCGACCTGCCCCAGCACCTAGGGAGTGCCCCCTACCTGAGGCGTGACGCCAAGTAGACCGCTTTGCTTGGGGGCAATTCGAGGGGGCGAAGGTAGAAGGCAGCGTTAGCCCGGCACCACATGGGTGCCAAGCTCCCGCGCCGCAGGCTCAACCTGCGGCGGCAGGCTCTAGGCTTTGCGCAATCATAAACAGCAAATGCTGTGTGTGTGCCCGAGTCATCGTATCAGGCGCCGAGCGCTGTTTGAGCTGATCTTGCAGTGCTAACAGCTCATACAGAGCCATCGCCTGCGCCGAACTATCGTAAGACGATTTTGCGGCACCTGTTGCCATCGCACCCAGTCGCGTCACATAGTCAGACTGAAGATGGCGGCGGAAGCCATTGACGGTGCTATCCATATCCGCGGCAAAAATAGCCGCAGTAAGGTCCTGCATCACGTCACTCAATACATACTGATTACCATACAGCTCGGTATCAACAATACGCTTCAATACCACCGGATGCAGTAAATGATCCAGCACCTGTTGCTGCCCGTTGAGTACCGCACTATGAATTTTGGCATCCTCGGTACTACCAAAGTGCGAGAAGCCGCGACGTTGCGGAGCAGTATGCCGCCACAGTGCACCATCCACCTCAAACGCATTTGGTGCAAAGAGATGGTCGGCCAATGCGGCCATCGCACGTTTTTGCTGGACGCGCTCGACGGGTATGAAGGGCTCAGTCGCATCGGCCTGCCCCGCCACCGACCGGTCTACATACACCCCCCCTACCCAGCGAGAAATCACGCCAGCGCTGGTACCCCATAAGCGGATGATTAACGCAGCGCCCTCAACGGCCTCTTGATATGACGCCCCATCATTCGGTGACCACACTGCCATTTTATTCAGAGTCGTTTGCATTAACGCCATGTGCTCAGCGGCATAGCCAATAGAATCTGAGCTGAGATCATAAATATTGACCCGCGGATCCAATCCCGAGCCGGGATACCGCATATCGTCGGCGTCGTTACCAAACACTAATTGAGGCTCCGAGGAACGCGCCGCGATCTCCGCAAGACGCGCCGCTTCCGCCGGGGCGTCAGCTAAGGCCGTGGAATACGCATACTCGATGTACCAGTCGTCATAAGGCCCCGGTGCAATGGTATAAAACAGCGTTTGCTCAGCCTCTGTCTCGGCGAAGTTAACCGCGGGATAGTCCATCACCGAACCCGCCAGAATGCCAGTTGCTTTCACGCTCGGATCACTGATTTGATCACGACTGAGTAACTGCGTGGCCTTCATATTATGGTTCATGCCCAAGGTGTGCCCAATCTCATGCAAGATGAGGTAATACAGGCGATCGCGCGTGAGTTGCTCTTCTATCTTGGCAGAGCCGCCCGCTGCTTTAACCGCCAGTTCGGCAAAGGCGCCTCCCAGACCGAGCACATGACTCACACCGCAGTGGTGATCAGAGGGCCAAAGTGCAGGCGTCGTGCTTACCGACTCGCCTTGAATCAGTTCGCGGGCCAGCGTCGATCGATTCAAAAAGGAAAACTCAAGCATGATGTCGGCGCCCAACAGCTGGCCCGTTCGTGGGTTCGCAAAACTGGGGCCATAACCACCAAAGGGTGGATTAGGTGAGGACGTCCATCTGAGGACGTTGTAACGGAGATCACCTGCCTCCCAATCCGCATCATCGGGTTGGATTTTCACTTCGACGGCATTGCGAAAGCCGGCTTTTTCAAACGCCTTGTTCCACTCTAACGCCGCTGACCGAATCATGGGGCGCCACGCCAGTGGTGTCGTATTTTCGATCCAATACGTAATCGGCTCCACCGGCTCAGATAGCGCCGCTGAGGGATCTTTCTTGACCAGGTGCCAGCGATTGATGACGTCGCGATACGGCGCCACCTCGGTTGAGGTCAGATCCGTGATTTGCTGATTAAAAGATCCCAGACGGGCATCGGCATAACGAGGTTGATAGTCATTTTTAGGCATTTCGATCAAGCTATGCATCGCTCTAATCGCAATGTGGCGCGAGTCCGTGACCGCATCCGACCCCGATACCAGCGGCGCGGCATTAAAAAACGCGTACTCCACCTCAATATCGGTATTTTGAGGGTAGCTGCGCAGCGCTACGATCTGGCTTTTGTCTTTATCCAGCCCTCCTAATGTAAATTGTGTCTTGGGATCGGCATCGGGATTCGGTGTTGGCGTGAGCTGACTAAACGATTCGCTCAGAAATAGACTGTCGGTTTCGATGAGTAGCTCGCCCGTTTCTTCATCTTCGGCAAGAATGGGCTGCACTGCTAATACCGCTCGCGCGATATTGGCCTCCGCAGCGCCCGAGATGGCGTTCTCGGGGTCAAAATAAAAGGCCGTATTTTGCCGAATAATGGCAACTTCATCGAACCGCCGCTCTATCGTAAAAACAAACCGGGGCCCATACGCACCCCGAAAACTCCCAGCGTCAACGACGCCATTGGCGATATGGATAAAGTAAATGAATTCTTGATTCAACTGCTCCGGTTTCAACAGCAGCGTGGTATCACCGGTCTCAGTATCGCGATAAAACGAGAACAACCCAGGGTAATGCTGGTCGCCTTCAATGAGTTCGGCCACCGTCTCCTTGGCGTCGGCGTCAGACTCGTCCTGATCCGCGGCGGCCTCTCCCGCCGCCCACGTCTGCGACGTACTTAACATCAGCCATAACAGCCAGCTCACTGTCCATTTCATCGAAGCAGTCCTCTCTAAATTAGCGCGTAGCGTACTATAGCGTTCTGCAGCATCTTAAAAAGCAGGGGGTTTTTGGCATTATGAAGCCGTATTGAGAGATAACAGAACTGGTTCCGCTTGTCGTAACCAAAGAGACCCAAAAGACTGCCAGGGACGGCTGAACAACTCCGAGCAGTTTTCTCTAGGAGCGTGCCTTTAGGTTATCAAGCAGAAGCTGCAAGGCATCAATGCTTCTCTTATCTCGCGTTGTCTGTAGGGCATCCTGAAGAACCTCTTGAATATCCTCAGCATCTACAAGTTCCATATCCCAAGTGGGAAAAACACGCTCGCGGATTTCCTCATCGGTGCTGAGTGTCACCATCATTTCGTGACGAACATCCGTTTCAATCATTTTTACCAGACTCATTACCTCAGCCTTAGGGCCTTCAATCCACTGAAAGAAAACGCCACTCCCAAAAACTAAAACGCCAGTAATTCTCTGAATTCGATTTCGGCGCCGTGAGGTCGCAATGATGCTATCGACGTCGGCGCTCCCTACCCCCTCTCTCACCTGACTGCAGTAGACAAAGTTAAAGAGCGGGGCGCCTCCTAAAGAGGCTCCCGGCTCATCATACTGAATGGGTATCGAGTGATTGCTCATGCCTCTACAGTAAACTGCGACGCTGAATAAGGATAGAGAAGATCTTCTCGACAGCCATTAATACGGTAATTTGTTCTTTACCTAAAAAGCATGCTCTACAGAGTGCAACAGGGGTCTGACAGCGTTTTTGATGAGGCTTTTTTGCTGGCGGTATTCTTGTTGATTATCACCACTAGCCCCCAAAAAAATCCAGCACTTGGCTGGACTTCAAAGCTGATTCGCAGCTATTACGTCGTCAGTTTACGCACGCCAAAGAGTCCCAAAAGACCGACGAGGATACCGAAGTAAAACAGCGACAACCTAGGGCTGTAGTTGGCGCAGGGAACACGCCGGAGGCGTGTCGATACGGTGAGGGCACCCATTTGTTGGGGCAGTTTCTTGTATTAACTATTTGAAGGCGGTTTATCAAAAACCGTTAGTCGTAGCCCTAATAAAAGCATAAAAAAGGGATGGTGCCGGAGAGAGGAGTCGAACCTCCGACCTTCGCATTACGAATGCGCTGCTCTACCAACTGAGCTACACCGGCTTGGGCCGACGCATGGTAAGTAAAACAGGCAATGAGCTCAATAGCTGTGCTCAATTGATCATTGGCAAGCATAGGGCGACTCGGCGTTAGCGCATCGCTGACCCCAGTGATCGTGGTTTAATAGCAAGATGAAACCCCGCGCTACATCATAAAAGAAGAACTATGAGACGCTATCTTGTCACGGGCGTCGCCGGCTTTATCGGCGCCAACGTTGCCGCCGCGCTCCTGCGTGCGGGCCATGAGGTTGTCGGTGTCGATAATATCAACGACTACTACGACCCCCTGCTCAAGCACTATCGCTTGAGACCTTTGCTGACAGAATCGAATTTTTCATTTGTCGAAACGGATCTGGCTGATGCGCATGCCACGCAAGCGCTGTTTGCAGACCGACCCTTTAATGTGGTGATCCATCTTGCTGCTCAAGCAGGCGTCCGTTACTCACTTCAAAACCCAGGTGCTTACGTGCAAAGCAATCTGGTTGGCTTTCAGCACGTGATCGACGCTTGCTGCGCCCATCCGCCCGAGCATCTGGTCTTTGCCTCATCGAGTTCGGTCTACGGTAACAGCGACCGTGAGTGGCTCTCTGAATCCGATGCCACCGATCAACCGGTCAGCCTCTATGCCGCGACAAAAAAATCAAACGAAGTCGTGGCACACACTGTCGCCCACCTCTATCAATTACCCACCACCGGGCTGCGATTTTTTACGGTCTACGGCCCCGCGGGTCGACCGGATATGGCGTATTTCAGTTTTACTCGAGCCATACTGGCAGGCAGCCCTATTCGCGTTTTTAATCACGGCCATCTAGAACGTGACTTCACCTATATCGACGATATTGTCGCGGGCGTACTCGCAGTGGCGGAGACCCCTCCAACCGAGTTGCAGACCCCCTTTCGTCTTTTGAATTTGGGCAATCACGAGCCCGTCGCACTCGGTGATTTCATCGCCACACTTGAGCGCCTACTCGGAAAAGAGGCGAATAAACAGTTTGTTGAGATGCAGCCAGGGGATGTTCACCGCACCGCCGCTAATATTGAGGCGGCAAGATCATTGGTTGGCTTCAACCCCTCGACATCGCTTGCCGCTGGGCTTGAGCAGTTTGTTGCCTGGTACCGCGAGTACTATCGGGGTTAACCCACTAACTAGTTTGCCGCAAAACCGATCTGATACAACAACAGCGCGTGGCCGCCTGGGCTCGTCACCATTGCCTCAGCAAAGGTTGCACCTTCAGGGGTCACATCGGTGACCATCTCGGTAGTCGGCATGCGCGAATCGCTCGGCACGCGCCATCGTCTGCTGATAAATCATCCACCTGTATCACCGTCACGACTGCCGTCGGCAAGGCAGGCATCGGGAGGGGGGGCATTAGGGTGCTCAATCAAGAATAGCCCTCTCGGTTCTTGCGAGGTCGACAACAACGCTCGCCGGAGAGGCACTGACGCATCGATATTGAATACCGCACCCAGAAATGGCTCGCCGTTGGGGGGCAGCGTTCCCTCAAAATCGAGGCTAAAACCAATGACCTCGGTAAAAAATTGAATCGATCGGTCGATATCGGATGTCATTAACGAGATGCGTTTGATGCGCGGGGTCTCATCAGCAATAACCTGCCCAGAGACAAGCCCTGCCAGCAAAAGAACGGCAACCAGGCCGCTAGCTCCAGTCCCGATTGTGAGCACTGGCGGCGCTTGACTCACTGAGCAGCAGGATCGCTAAAGAACTGCATAATCGCGCCGTCAGGTGTCTTGAGTGAGAACAGTTCGACCGCACCCACCCCACCCAGTGACACGGTGGCGATGTCGCGGGAGATAGCGCCGCCTCGCGCTAACACCTGATTTTTAGCGCGCTCAATATCCGCGACCGGATAGCGCACCGCGAGAATACCCAAATTAGGCGCGTCGCATTGATCAGCGTAATCGAAACCATCGAGCCCCATTACCTCAATCATTTCCATACGCCCAAACTCCCCCGCAACCGGATAGACAATACCCGCGCGGTACGGGATGGAGGTAGTCAGACTCAGGGGAATACCAATAGGGGTTGGCGTCGGTGTCTTGGCGGTGTAAGGCTTGCCTTTATAGAAGGTATCAAACCCCAGTATCTGCGTGAAAAAATCATAGGCGACATCGCGGTCTGCCACCATTTGCATCATATTAAAAGGAGCCGTCATGCGCTCGAAGTCGGGAATGGTCTCAGGCAGCGGGCGGACTCAAACGATCGTAAGTCTGAACCTGCACGCCATCAGGACCCCGATAAATCACCACACGCAGATCAGATTCGCCAAATTGCAGTGCGGTAATGGGCGTCTCGGTCCACCAACCCAGACGAATGGCATCGTCGTAAATCGACTGCATATTCTTCACCCGGATCATCATGCTGAAATAGCAACCCGTGTCCCAGGCGCGCGACCCTGGGCGCATCGGCTCGCGCCGTCCCGCCGCGTCAAAAGTCACCAACCGAATCTGTCCGAAGTCACCCCCCATGGGGGCGCGCAGTAAGCGATAGTGCCCGCTGGCCGCGGCAGGCAACCCCCAGGCGGCAATCGCTGACGCCGATAAAGCACCGCGATCAAGGGTTTCATAGCCACCAATCTCAGTAAAAAATCGGGCGGTGACATCCAGATCGGTCACACTCACGACCGCTTCGCGCCAAGGCTTCTCTGTAATCGGCTCCACCGCCATCGCTGGTGCGATCGCTGTGATGGCAATGACCACGCAGCCGATGAGGGTAGTGACTAAAGGTCGAAATAAAATAACGGGTCTTGTCATGGTCGATGGCTACCTTTTTGCGTTGCGATGGATGGTTATGGTGCTATTGCTCTGATACCTCAGCCTCTAATCGTTCACCAAGATGACTTTGCCAAAGTGTTTGCGCTCGTCCACCATTTCGTGAGCGCGCCGCAGCTCAGACATCGGTAGTACGGTATCCACGCACGGCGTGAGGTCCCCACTGGCAAACAAGGGCAACGCGTATTGGCGAAAATCGGGCATCGTTTGCGTCATAAAGGCGGGGCTAGTTGAGATGCTCATCGACAGCAGCTGAATATTGAGTATGCCAATTCTCAAATTAAAGGTGATGTCGCGGCCCCCCGTGCTACCGAACATCACGACACGCCCATCCATACCCATTGCGTCAATGAGTTGATCGGCGGTCGCGTCGCCGATGGTCATGAGACCAATATCCATTCCTTCGCCACTAGTGAGATCAGCTACCACGGCTCCGACACGGATGCTTGGGTGTAATTGACCACTGCATCACAGCCGTTTGCGGTGGCACGGGTCAACTTGTCGTCTCGGCTTGCGGTACCCAGCGTCCAACACCCCGCCTGCTTTGCCAAAGCGAGTGCAGCACTCCCTACGCTGCCTCCCACTGCCTCGATCAAAACGCGATCTCCCGCTTTCATGCCTCCCACGGTATAGAGTGCATGCCACGCCGTGAGCCAGCCGACCGGGATCGCCGCCCCTTGCTCAAAACTGAGATTGGCGGGCAAGGGCATGAGATGATTTGGGTCGCAATCCACCACCTCAGCATGCGCACCGCGCGCGCGCCCAAAGACCCGGTCGCCCACCTGCCAATCGACCACCTCGCTACCTACTTGTTCAATGGTCCCGGCCACTTCCATTCCCATAATGAAGGGCAATTCTTGACCACTGTAGTCACCCGCGCGCATGCGCACCTCTGCAAAATTGATGCCACTGGCCTCAACACGAACGCGCACAGATTGAGGGGCAAGATCACCCAGCGATAGCGCTTCCCAGACCATGACCTCCGGCCCACCAAAGCGATTGACTCTATATCCACTCGCCATCTTAAGCTGTTGCCTCCTGACTCATTCGTCGTTCAATTTCTTCCACCTCAAGCCCAGAAGGTAACGAATCCAAGGTGAGATAAAGCAGACCCGCTAGCGTCAGAGGCACACCGACTAAGACGGCATAACCCAGATGCCAACCCCAGGCTTCAATCGCCAATGACACGCTATAAGGCCCCGCTGCTGAGCCCAACACCACCGCTAAGGAACCACAACAGGTCATCGCTAGGGCGCGGATTCGCGTGGGAAATACCTCAGCAAGGTAAGCAAACTTCACTGCCGCTGAGCCATAAAAAAACATGCTCATAAGGGCATAGACCAGCAGAATATGGCCGAAGCGCTCAGGCACCCAGACCAATACCTGAAAGAGGATTGAGCCGAGTAACGTCCACAGCACAACGGTATTGCGTCGCGTCCAGACTCGCTCACCAATCCATGCCGCCAATACGTAGCCCAATACACCAATGCCGTTGCCTGCACCAATTAACAGCGAGAAGTTGAAGGCATCTAATCCTCGAACGTCGCGCAAAAAACTGGGGAACAAAAAAATCGACGCCGCGTAAGCCCAAACAAATAAAAACTGCGCTAAAAATAGCGTGGCCGCTCGCGCGCGAATATCAGGAGCCCATAAATCGGAGAGAACGGCCGGCGCCTGCTCAGCTTTAGCCGCCTGAGCGCGCGCAGGCTCGCGAAGATAATGCCGCACCACCCACACCAAAGGCAGACTGATTAGGCCGACCAAAAATAAGGGCCTCCAGCCATAACGGGTTAGCAACCACATCGACCAGAGCGACGCGAGTGCCCAACCGAGGGGATAACCAATCTGCAGCAGCCCCATGAATAAGCCACGTAAGCGAGCAGGCATCTCCTCGGTAACAATGGCACCGGTAATCGGGTAACTCAGCCCACCAACGGCAATGCTGGCCCCCCTTAATACGGTCAATGCCATGACACCCGGCGCCACGCTAATCAAGGCCACTAGTATTGAGGAACCCAGCAACGAAAACTGAAACATCGGCAGCCGCCCTATCCGGTCCCCCAACCAGCCGAGCACCACGAGCAAGCCCCCGCCTATCAGAAAGGCGATCGACACAATGGCCATCACTTCGCTCAGTGTCAGATCAAATTCTGCTCGAATCGCCGGGACCGCGTAGCCAAATAAGGCTAAATCCATCTGTGCCGTGGTGTAAGCCACCAGACAAATGAGGAACGCGCGCAGCGGATAGCCCCGCACTGTCTCAGGCACTGTCTCAGGTAATGTCTCAGACACTGATCCACATCCATTGGTATCCGTCAGGCGCGGTAAAGTGGCAAGAAAGCTCGCCAAATTCATTGGTCGCAGCGCGATAGTCACTGACACCTGGCAAGGCCGCTTCGTCGACTGATGTCGCCCGATAACTGTATCCCGACAGACCTCGCTGACCGGCCTGACTCAACACGCGATGATCAGGCGTCGCAAAGTAAGGAGCATAAACTTGCAGCAAGCCCGTAGGACAATCCGGTGCTTTGAGCCGTTCGACCCGAAATAACTGCCCTGCTTCAAGCCTCAAGGCGCGCTGGGTGGGCGGTTCGTCACCTGAATCATGCGCTTCACCATAAGGCGCCGACTCCAAGCCAAAAACCGCTTTATAAAATGCCGTATCAAAGGATCCGGTCGGCTGTACCACGTTGGCATGACTCCCCTCGCTGTTTTTGTAAGGCAGCGTTAGGTCAATCGTGCCGAAACCGGGTCGGTCGAACCCGCCGCGTTGAATAAACGCCACGCGACCATCAGGGTCGAAGTACAGCGTTTCTCTCAGGCCAACAAAGGGCGTTTGTAACGTCACCGGCGGGGGTGGATTCGCCAAGGGCGCAGAGACTAAATCAGACAGCCAACGATCCGACACCTCACTGCGGTAGTGGTTCAAGCTGTCACGGAGCTCAAGAATATCGGCGGTGTACATCCCCATCCACCGGCTACCGGACACCAATGGTCGGTGGGCAGCTAAGCCGTCTCCGGCTAATTCAGACCAACACTGTAGTCTCACCAGTCCTGTCTGGTGGGCGGCACAGCCAGCGTGCTGCAACCGAATCGATTGCAGCGCAGCGTGATGCCCATACAGCGTATTGGCCTCGCTGGCACTCAGCGCGCCCTCGCTTATCGGCTCAAAACCCAGTGCCTGCCAAAAAGCCAATAGTCGTTCCCGCTCAGACGTGCGGGTGGCAAAAACAAATTCGTAAAGGCCGCTAACAACGCTCATTGTGCGTCACACGCTATCACCACCGACCCGAATCACCGCGCGCCCAAGCAGTGCCCGCGCCTCCCAAGCGCGATGCGCCTCAGCAATATCGGATAGATCAAAGGTCTGCTCAATGGGGATACGCCAAGTGTGATCTGCTAGGGCTTGATGTGTCGCAGAGACTTCGGCGCCACCGCTCGCAGCCTGATGAAAATACTGCACAAAACCCGACACCGAGCAGCTCTTACCGATCAATAGGGATGGCGAGACCGGTGGCGCCTGCCCCGCACTGGCACCCAGGTAAATAATATTGCCCAGTGGGGCCACCGCATCGAGATTCATCGGCGCTCTGGCACCGGCATTGCCATCAAAGATGACATCGGCACCTCGGCCGTCGGTTAAGGCCTTGACCCCCTCGGGCCAGTCATCTCGTAAATAATCAATCACCGCATCCGGTTCAAACTGTTCAGCGAATTCGAATTTGTGTTCGCCTCCGACTAATCCAATCACCTGCGCGCCAGCCGATTTAGCGATCTGCATGACTAAAGAGCCGACCGCACCCGCCGCCGAATGCACCACCACCCACTGGTTGGGCTGCACCTTCGCGGCACTGTGCACCAACAGCCAACTGGTATAGGCGCAGGTTGAAAAGCAGCATGCCAGTGGCCAATCAAAGTCATCCGGCACGGCGACTAACCCATGAGCCGGCACAACGGCAAAGTCAGCGTTACCCCCCCAATGACCATTGGTGGCCACCCGTTGACCCATCAGCGCCGAATCGACCCCTTCCCCCACTGCATCGACACGACCGGCAAATTCAAAGCCTGGGGTGAACGGGAAGCCTGGGTGATTCCATTTAATGCGATCGGCACGCGCATGATTATCAAGGGGGTTGAGTGAGGCATAGGCGACCTGAACGCGCACTTGTCCCGCTCCAGGATCGGGTTGTTCAGCCTCCTGCAGTGTCAGCACTTCTGGACCACCCGGTTCTACTACCACCACTTGTCTCATCACGCTGCCTCTCACTCTGTTGGACCCAGAGTAAATTTGATCGTTTGTTATATCAATAGATCATGTTGGCGTGTCGAGGGCTCGATACCGATTGTTGATCCGCCAAGTTCCTAATTGGGCATCACCGCT
>CALSUB010000008.1 GCA_943789425.1 uncultured Luminiphilus sp. | reverse complement strand
GCATCAGCGCCTCTGTGACGGCCGCATATTTTGCAGCAACGCAAACCACAACTCTGCTGATAAAGTGACTCTTCGATGTTGTTTTCCTTGCAGACACTGCGTTCAAGCGGCCTTTTCGACAGTGGACTCCATCTGCCCGTCTGTCTTGACCCGACACATTGGGCTACTCACCCCCGGTGCTATCGACCATCTTTCGCCGCAATGGTAAAAACAGACGATGTCCCACTAAACGCAGAACCGGTCGCATCAAATCCAGAGTGTGAGACACGGTAATTACCGAGTGGAATTCCCTGAGGTATTGCCCAGCTCAATTCGGCGACGTATGTCTGAGCGTCAAGCTGCCAGCGTACCCAAGTCGTCCAATCGCCGTCATCGGCAACCCCATCGCCAGCCGCCGGCGGTTTTGCGCTCAACCAAAAGGGAGTTGTTCCGCCTGGGGAAATTGTCCGTAGGATTCGCCGACCAAAATCGCGCAGTCACCGTGTCTCCCGGAGCGTACCGAGTGGCCATTGGAGTCACTGCATCGCCCAGCTCCGCGCCACCGGGTGGCGGCTTCGTCGCGCTTACGGGTAAGGCAAGGCCCACGGACTGTCCTCGCCAATCGTCGTAAGGCAATTCGTTTACGACGGCAGCGCCTGACTCCAGCGCTTGTGCCAGTTGACTGACGATCTGCTGATACGCGGGCAACGTCCAGCGCCCATGCAACGTATGACCGCCCTCGTACTGCTGCAACCCATATTCTTCGGGTGTCGTGATGTACCCCGCATAGCCATTGGCGTAGCCCGCCAGCACAATGTGCTCTGCCCAATCGCCCAGTTCGCGCATGGCCGTATCACGCAAGCGCCTGCCCGCCATGGTCGTCACCTCTGCAGGTAAGGCGAGCAGCACCAGCTGACCGATACGTGCCACGGTGATGGAGCGTATCTGAGATTGCAAAGGCGGCGAACCCGTGCCGGTTTCCAGCAAGATCGCCTTGGGCCGCTGGCACGTTTTCACCGGTTCGGTCCACTTTGGAGCGCCAATGATGAGTCGAATCAACCAGTCCCGCCACACACTCTGCTCGGTCATACCCTCGCGGAACAAAAAGTGCCCACCCCCGTCTTCTGTAGAGCCGCCGGCAAACGAATAGCCGTAGGCCGAGGGGCAGGTAGTTTGGGTGCCCGCGCCGGTGAAGTCGTCGCCAACGGCGTAATCACTTAAATCAACATAGAGGCGACGTGCGTCGATCACCCCGACTAGCGCTTCTTCCGCTTCATCGAGCAACGTCTGCGCAACCCTCAACTGACGCTGGCCCATAATCCGGGTCGTTTCCACGTCTGTTTCCCCAGGTCCCGTATTGTCGAGGTTGGTATTGGGTGTGACATCTCCCGGGTCAGACTGGGCGAACGCGGCCACAAACTCGTCGGTTGATGCGTAGCGAGTGCCTTCGCTTTTTTCCATTTGCAGCGAGGCATAACCTTTGTGGTCGCCAGAAATAAGGCGGTTGTAATAGTTCATCGCCGTGGGGTGCAAGGCGTACCAATTGATCATGCCCAGCGTACCGTCACGGCCGACAAACTTGAGCAGGGTCATCGCTGTATTGGTATTTTCGCCGTAGCGATCGCGCTCGCTCTGGGGATTTTCCTGATAAGCAATCGCCGACCGGTTCACGCCCGCGTCTGCCACACGGCCCGTATTGATCAAGATGTTACCGGGCTGCAAATCCTCGTGTGCCTGCACGATGGAGGCGGTAATACCGGCGACAATCGCGTCAAAGTGCTCAGGGTAATGCCCCCCATCGAGGCCGGTGTCTGTGCGCGACTGCCAATAGCCGCTGGGGCCGGCATGGGTATGCGTGGCACTGATGATCACATTATCGAGGGTGTAGACTTTTCCGTAGCGCAGCTGCAAACGCTCCACGACTTCCAGCGTAATATGATGGTCTATGCTGCCTAAATCAGCGCTGACAAACACGATCCTGTGTGCCGCATCACTGGCCTGCACGGTAATGAACGCGCGCGACCGCTGGCGAATGTGGATTCCCTCACTGATTTGATCGGGCCGGCCAAACCCCCACAAGGGCATACCCACTGCTGGACCGGTAATATCCGTCATACCCCGTCCAATCAGGTAGGGCGTTTGTGCGTGGTGCGGTTGCTGCCCTAGCACCGGCTCCGGCAAAGCCAACACGCAAAGCATTGTGAGACCCACGCCGAGATGCAAGGACCCCAGCCATCGGCTTACGGCGCCGCGAATGGCCATCCTAATCCGTCATCGCTTATGAGATGTCTCTTGAGCACGGATAAAAGTCGCCACGGCCTCGGCACAGATTTCGGGTGACTCGAGGGGCAACAGGTGCCCACCCGGCAGCGATGCGGTAGTCAGGCGATTATTCAGTCCATTAAGCCAAGACAAGGTCTCTGACGTCAGTATTTGCGACTGCTCACCTGCAATGATTAATGTGGGGCATTGCAGTGCCTGTAATGCCGGACGAATACGAGGCACCGATCGATACACACACGCCTCCCACGCTCCGCTGTAGCGTAAGTGCTCGCGACCATCGGAGCCCAGCTGATGCCCCGCCTTCACATAATCCATCAGCACCTCATCGCTGAGGTCACTGAACACGCGTTTACCCCGATAAAAATCGAACGCCGCCGACTGACTGTCAAAATCATGCGGCCGCGCCAACGCGCGTTTTACGATTGGGACCGCGTCGGGTTTAAACCAACTCACCACGCGGGACCAAAACCACAATTTTGTCGGTGGTAAGACCGGATCGAGCCCAATCAGGCCGCTGAATAAATCAGGTCTTTTGGCGGCAGCCAACACCCCAGTGGCACCCCCCATCGAATGCCCCACCAACCAAACCGGCCCCAGAGATTCACGCTCAATGCGTTGAATGAGGTCATTGGCATACTCGTGCCACGAGAGAAAAACGGGCGCCGGCTGGTCAGTCATCAGCGGGCGATGCGCATGCCTCACCACCGGAGCATCCATCGTCTCCTCTAGAGCTTCGAGCAAGACACGGTAAGACCCCGGGGGGTAACCGTTAGCGTGGGAGAACATCAGCGTCATCGCGCTATTATGAGCGATGATGGTCGCTAACGGCACCTTTTAGGCACTTCTTAGGCACTTCTTAGGCACTTCTGACTTGCTTTAGCACTTGTTGAGTGCTTCTTGACGCCTTTTTGAATGCCCCGAGCAGCGGCTAGAGCTTGGAAAACTCCCGATTCAGATCGTACTGCCGCGACGTCACGTACCGCTCCATCGCTTCCACGCGGGTCACCGCTGCCGTCATTCGGCTTTGAACCTTTTTCATTCGTTCACTGGGGGCGTCGGTATAGCGGAAGGGGGTTTTACGACGATAAACGTGACGATTTTCGTCGTACTCCATCTCAACCTCTCCGTTTTCGGCAGTCGATTCAGACCAACGCGACGGCGCGGGAGCAATCGCTACCCAAGCCAATATATAAAGCCAAAACGCGAGCGCTCCTGTAAACATCAGCAGGGCCACCGCTGCTAAGCGGACGACCCAATTGGGCACATCCCAATAACGCGCTAAGCCCGAACAAAGACCGGCAATCCATCCTTCTGATCGCGCTCGATAGAGCCCCATTCCCCAGCCACTCGCCCGGTTTTCACTGAATGTTTTGCGCTGCTGCTGACTCATATTCCCCTCTCCTCGTTCGCCTTGCGGTCTTGCTGTTGGCGCCAACTTGGGTGATCGGCTTCTAAAATCGACTCCAGTGATTCAATTCGATCGACCAGTTGATCGACTGCGACGAGCATTGCCTCGAGCGATTGCCGGTCTTCCTCAGCTCAAGGATCGACTCGACCGGTTGAGACTGCGGTAATGCATGACGATCCACGTGGGCGCCACAATCAACATGAACAAAATCATGGGTACCAATAACATCTGGAACAGATCCATCTTATCTCCTTACTGAGCGCACACAGCGCAATAACACAACGCCATTCCCTGTCGTGTCAAAATTTGCGGCCCCGATCATTGCGTGTCGGGCTCTTTCCCAGACACACCGGCAGTCGGGTCGGTCGCAGACATACTATCCTTAATCCGCATTAACTCCTCGTCTAACCAATCCTCCGCGCCTAGGGCGTCAATCTCAGCGGCAAGCCCACCTGCGGTTTCACGCCCCAGATCCAATGCCTGCAACTCTCCTTCGAGGTGATCGACCTTCCGTTCAAATTTCTCAAATTTTGCAAAGGCGTTATCCAATTCATCGCGCTGCACCTGGCGTTTTATCTGCACTCTCGAACTCACTGTTTTGGTGCGCAGTAAAATCGCTTTTTGCTTAGCCTTGGCATCATCCAGCTTTTGTTGCAGCTGCCCAACCTCCTCATTCAGCTGAGCAACCTGCTCACCCGCCACCATCAATTCCTCCTCCACTGATCTAAGCGCCTCTTCAGTCATGCGTCGCTCTTGTAACGCCGCCTTGGCAAGGTCATCACGGCCTTTAGACACCGCCAGCTTCGCCTTATCTTCCCAGGCGGTTGCCTCAGCCGCGATGCGATCGCGATGCCGAGAGACGGTCTTTTGATCCCCAATAATTTTGGCCGAGGTACTGCGCACCTCCACCAACGTGTCCTCCATCTCCTGAATGATCAGTCGAATCATTTTTTCCGGGTCCTCGGCACTGTCGCACAGCGCGTTCAGATTTGAATTCACAATGTCTGACATTCTCGAAAAAATACCCATACCCTCTTCTCCTCTCGAATCCGTTACTTAAGCCCGAAGCTCGCCCATGCTCTGCCGCCGACTGCGCCGGACCAGCCATCCACCCGCACAGTAAGCGGCCTCAATCGACGCCAACACCCACACAAAAGTGATGGCCGCCACAAAGGGGCCTGTAAACACCGCCAGCGTGCTGCACACCACCAGCAGCGCCACGTACACCAACGCTCTTTCATCGATAACATCCATTTCATCTCTCCTACGTTGTCGTTAAGTCATGCCTTGTTTCGGCAAAGAGCCCTATGGGTCTCCTCCCACTAGAGTTAGCGAGTCCTGTGCCAATGACAAAAAAACCAAGAAAATGAATAACCTAACGACAAACGACCGGCGATTGCACACACATTATAGGTTTTATTATCCTTTAAAATTAGCTTAATTATCCTTTATAGGTATAATTGTCCAATGAAACGTCACACGCCCACCATCATTGGCACCTCAACACCGCTGACCGCCGCCCTCGACCACATCTCTCGCTTGGCATCGATTGACCGCCCCGCACTCATTGTCGGCGAGCGAGGCACCGGTAAAGAACTCGCCGCTGAGCGATTGCACTACTTATCGCACCGCTGGGACCAAACCCTCACCAAAGTGAATTGCGGTGCCATTACCGAGACCCTGCTAGAGAGCGAGTTATTTGGGCACGAGGCGGGCGCCTTTACCGGAGCCACCAAACAACACGCTGGTCGATTCGAACTCACGGATGGCGGCACCTTGTTTCTCGACGAGCTGGCCACGATGTCAACTCGGCTTCAAGAAAAGATACTGCGCATCATCGAGTACGGCGAGTTCGAGCGAGTGGGCGGACAACGCACACTGCAAGTGGATGTGCGGATCGTCGCCGCGACCAATGCCGACCTACCCGCTCTAGCGGATCGCGGCGTGTTTCGCTGGGATCTGCTCGATCGACTCAGCTTCGATGTGGTCCACCTTCCCCCATTGAGAGATCGAGAGCGAGATCTACTAGAACTCGCCCAGCATTTTAGCGTCGGCATGTGCACCGAACTCGGCTGGAGTTACTTTCCCGGCTTCACGCCCGCCGCAATGGAGTGTCTGCAAAGTCATCACTGGCCAGGGAATATTCGAGAACTCAAAAATGTCGTCGAACGCTCTCTGTTTCGCGCCCAAAATCCCGAGGACCCCATTAACGACATTATCATCGATCCGTTTCACGATACCGCAGCCCGCAAGATAAGCCCCTTCGGCAGCGGCGCCGAGCTTGGCGACGGCCATGATTTTTCACCTGACTCGACACATGACGCGGCACATGAGAAAAGCCGTGACAGGCACCATGACGCAACACACTCCAACGAGAGCACCTCGAGCACCGCCGCTCATTCAGGCAATACAGAGTGGCCCATCTCTCTCAAATCACGATTACAAGAGGAGGAGCGGCGCTGGCTCGCCGCCGCGCTTGCAGACTCAGGACAGCGACAGAATGACGCGGCGTCGCTTCTGGGATTAAGCTACCACCAAATGCGAGCCTTGGTGCGCAAACATCAACTCCACACCCGCCCACGCCGCCGGGAACAATGACCAAAGTCATCCTCGATGGCCACCCCATATTAGGCGTTGCGTCTAGCGTCAATCAGTCGTCGGTAAACCGCGAGGTTTCCTGCCGCCATTGCTTCAATAGAGAACTCGTCAGCCATTCTGCGCCGGCCTGCTGCGCCATACTGATCGGCTAGCGCCGGATCGCTCAGTAATCGCTCCATGGCCGCCACCAGCGCTGGCACATCGCCCGGCGGAATCAATAGACCGGTTTCCTCATCTAGCACTGCCTCTGGCATCCCCCCCGCGCGGGACGCAATCACTGCCAAGCCTGCCGACGCCGCTTGCAGCAAGGCCACGCCCAACCCCTCTGTCCGCGCTGGATGAACTAAAAAATCGAGATGGGGCAAGACCGTCTCAATATCGTTCAGAAACCCGACACAGTGCACTTGCTCATCGAGACCCATCGCTTCAATTTGTTGCGCCACAGAGGCTGCCAAGGGGCCTTTCCCCATAATCAATACCCTGAGCTGAGGCCAGCGATCTTTCAGCGCCGCGACTGCCTCGAGCAAAACATCATGCCCTTTTCGAGGAATCAGCTGCGCTGCCATGCCCACGACAACAGAATCATCAGGCAACCCAAAACGCGCCCTCACTCCGGCCGAATCTGACACCGTCTGAAAACGCTCGAAATCAACGGCACTGCGCACGCACGACACCTTCTCTGCGGATACACCGTCAGCCAACAGGACCGCTCTTATTCCCTCTGAAATAGCAATCACGTGGTCACACAACGCATATTTGAGGGTGGCCCACCACCGGGCTTCATGATGATCAACGCGTCGCGAGATCACACAGGGCAAGCCGACCTGACGAGCAGCCAAACCACCCCACAAATCGGCCCCACGTCGCGAATGCACATGTACCAGATCTATCGAGTGCTGGCGCAGCAGCCGTTTGATTTTCGGCATCACCATCCAATCGAGATCACCGCGATAACCGACCTCCGCAACTGCAACACCACGCTCGCGCGCCGCCTTGCCAATCGCAGACCCCACTGGGCAGATGAGCGTACTGGTGACATCCGACGACGACAACGCCTTGAGGAGGTACAGAACTTGTTGGGCGCCACCATAAAGATGGCTTCCCATCTCAATATGGGCGACTCGAACCGGTGTCGAGCCATCACTCACCGCGAGCAGCCGCAGCCAGCAACGGCGAACAGTTGCGGCCTGAGCGGAGCGAGCATTGGCACTGCGCAGACATCAGTTAGATGAGTTTTTCAGCGGTAACCCAATCCAATGTCGCATCGAGGGCAGCACCCAGCTTGTCAATGAGCTCATCAACATGGCTGTTTTCGATGATCAACGGTGGACACACTGCAATACGGTTGCCACCGAGCGGTCTGATGATAAGGCCCTGTCCCTCGGCGGCTTTGGCACAGAACTGTCCCACCTTCATCCCGTCAAAAGGTCGTTTAGTGGGTTTGTCCGCCACCAACTCAAGCGCACCAATCATGCCAACACCGGACACTTCTCCGACCAGCACATGACTCGCAAATTCAGCCAGCCGCGTTTGTAAATAACTGCCCACCTTGGCGGCATGATCAAAAATGTGGTCTCGCTGATAAATATCGATCACTTTGCTCGCGACAGCACAGCCCAGCGGATGTCCGCTGTAGGTGTATCCATGTCCGAACACGCCGACATCCGTTGCGGAGGCACCGATGCAGTCCGCGATGTCTCCTTGGACAATAGCAGCCGAAATCGGCACATAAGCCGATGACAACGCCTTCGCCAACGTGATCATTTGAGGCGCCATTCCCATTTTAGTCGCACCAAAATCAGTGCCTAGGCGACCAAAGCCACAGATGACCTCGTCGTCCCACAGCCAGATACCATAGCGATCCAACACCTGCTGAATCGCATCAAAGTAGCCAGCCGGCGGAACGATAACGCCACCTGCACCGCTCACCGGCTCGGCGATCATGGCAGCGATCGTGTCGGGCCCCTCAGCCAAAATGAGTGCCTCTAACTCCTGCGCACGACGCGCCACAAAATCGCTCTCGGACTCGTCATCATGCCCACCCCGATAGTAGTTTGCAGAGCCGGTCCGTAACACACCCAATGCCTCAAACGGCAATTGAAAGTGCGTGTGGTTGGTGGGAATTGCTGTCAGCGCGGCAGAGGCCAATGTGACGCCGTGATAACCCTGCTCACGCGCAATTACCTTGATGCGATTCGGCTGTCCGCTCGCCTCAGCGTGGTAACGAATTAATTTCATCAACGTGTCATTAGCATCTGAGCCAGAGTTACCCAGAAAAACGCGCCCATCGTTCATCGGCACCATGGCCGCCAGTTTGTCAGCAAGCTCGATCGCAGCCGCATGGGTTTTACCGCCGAACATGTGACTAAAGCTCAAATCACGCATCTGCCGCTGAGCGACGTCGATAATTTCTTCGTTCCCATAACCCAGCGCCGTGCACCAGAGGCCAGCCATCCCCTCGAGATAGCGCTTACCCTGTTGATCAAAAATATATGGGCCTTCTCCGCGGGTCACCATCATCTGCTCTGCAGCCGCGGGGTTTGTGGTTGGGTAGATCATGGCCGTCATAACGATTACTCCATCCGTACAACAATTTTTGTGAGTCTATAGGGCTGATGATATCGCCTCTATCCCCCTACGGTGGTAATTGCAGGGGCTAACGGCATCAGCCAGCGACTAAGTTGCCTTGACCTTTTCTTTGCCGCATTTCTCGCATCGAAAGCGGGTTACCAGCTCGCCGCGATGAACCGCAAAGGGGTCTTCCTTTACCGGGCGCCATTTGTGATGACCATTGCGGCACAGCGTCTGATCTGATCGTCGCGGTTTTTGAAAGCGGAGTATTTCTCCCATCTCTATCAAGAACCGCTTCGCGCACGACTGACCGCTTGCTGCCAAGCCTGTAAGCGGCGTCGGCGCGCACTGGTGCCAAGCCTTGTGGGAAAACTCCGATCAGCTTGCCAGACATTCTCAAGCGCGCTCGTGTCCTGCCATATGCCCGCTCCCAGGCCCGCTAAAAAGCACGCGCCTGCCACGGTAGTCTCAATCACTTTGGGCCGGATGATCTCTCGACCGAGGTAGTCCGCCTGCAATTGCATCAATAGGTTATTGGCTGCTGCACCACCATCCACTTTCAAAGCACCCATTCTGCGACCTAAATCACGCTCCATCGCGCGTAAAATATCGACGTTCTGTAACGCCATTGCTTCTAGCGTGGCGCGCGCGAGATGGGCGGCGCCCGCACCGCGAGTCAAGCCCGATATCACCCCTCTCGCCTCGGCGTCCCAATGCGGCGCACCCAGTCCGGTCAGCGCCGGCACAAACTCAACGCCTCCCGAATCAGTCACCTGCTCCGCGAGTTTTTCAACATCTGGCGCGCGCTTAATGATGCCCATCTCATCGCGCAGCCACTGCACCGCAGCACCGCATATAAAGGCCCCACCCTCCAATGCATACACCGGCACGTTTTGCCCGGGTAGTTGCCACGCAATAGTGCTTAACAAACCGGCATCACTCTGCATTTTGTCGTGACCCGTGTTCATTAAAATGAACGAGCCCGTTCCAAAAGTACATTTGGCTGAACCGCGCTCAAACCCCGCCTGCCCAAACAAGGCCGCTTGCTGATCGCCAGCCATGCCTGTGATTGGAATACCGTCGGGTAATCCAGGCACCCCTGAGGTTTGCCCCAGGGGTCCGCTGCTCGGAACAATGTCTGGCAGTATCGATCTGGGCACCGAGAACAGCTTGAGTAATTCGGGATCCCAGTCGAGGGTCTGCAAGTTCATCAATGAGGTTCTGGAAGCATTGGACACGTCGGTCGCGTGAACGACATTACCGCTGAGTCTTGCGAGCAGAAAGGCATCAATGGTCCCCGCCGCAATATCGCCCTTTCTGGCGCGACCCCGCACGCCATCAATACTATTGAGCAACCAACGGAATTTACTCGCCGAAAAATAGGGATCCAATACCAGACCAGTGCGGTCGCGCACCATGGGCTCCAAACCCTTACGTCTCAGTCCATCGCAAAAAGCCGCCGTCCGGCGACATTGCCAAACGATCGCATGACCGACTGGTTTGCCACTGTGGCGCTCCCAAAGCAAGGCTGTCTCGCGCTGATTGGTAATGCCAATGCAGGCAATATCACCGACCTGGCATAGCCCTTTGCGCAGCACAGACCGAATGCCTTTGAGCACGGTTTGCCAAATGACTGCAGGATCGTGCTCGACCCAACCCGGTTTCGGATAGATCTGCGGAAACTCGGTATTCACTGACCCCAAAAGCTTTCCGCGGACGTTCATCACCGCGACAGTGGTCCCAGTGGTACCTTGGTCAATCGCCAGGATCACTTTCATCGGTGATGAACGCTCAAACTGAGCGGCACTTAGGCCGCGTCGTACCCTTCGATCGCTTTAATTTCGAGGTAGTCAGTGAACCCGTGTGCGCCCCACTCACGACCATTACCGGATTGCTTATAGCCACCAAAAGGCACATCAAAACCGCCTGAAGCGCCATTAATGTGGACATTGCCCGCTCGAATGCGCGTGGCGACTGCCCGTGCATGGTCGAGGTCTCCGCTTTGTACATAACCAGCCAGGCCGTAAGGCGTATCGTTCGCGATCTGAATCGCTTCCTCTTCAGTGTCGTAGGGGATCATGACCAAGACGGGACCAAAAATTTCCTGTTGTGCAACCGTCATGTCATTACTGACGTCGGAGAAGATCGTTGGCCGAACATAGTATCCAGATTCAATGCCCTCAGGCAGACCAGGTCCTCCGCAGACTACCTTGGCACCCTCAGCAATACCTGCCTCAATCAAGCCCTGAATCTTGTCCCACTGCACTTTAGAAATCACCGGACCCATCGTGGTGGATTCCTCATCGGTTGGACCGATCACAACGCTGTCCGAAACGCTGGCGGCAATCGCCTCTGCCTGTGCGAGCAGGGCGCGCGGCACTAACATACGAGATGGTGCGTTACAGGATTGGCCCGTGTTGTTGTACATGTGCAGCACACCGCGCGTCACAGACGCCTCTAAATCTGCATCCTCCAAAATGACATTCGGCGATTTACCGCCTAGCTCTTGGGTGACTCTTTTAACGGTAGGTGCCGCATTCTGTGCAACCAGTGATCCCGCTCGCGTCGAACCTGTGAAGGACATCATATCGACGTCAGGATGACGAGACAGCGCCTCACCAACGGTCGGCCCGTCACCGTTGACCAAATTAAAGACGCCGGCAGGAATGCCCGCCTCTTCCATGATCTCAGCGTATAAATAGGCCGACAGCGGCGCAATTTCACTCGGCTTGAGCACCATCGTGCAGCCCACCGCCAAGGCCGGCGCCACTTTACAACTCACCTGATTAAGCGGCCAATTCCACGGAGTGATGAGACCGCATACGCCGATCGGTTCCTTGACCACGCGGTGCGGACCCAAATCTTCAGAGAACGAATACCCCCTGAGTATCTTCGCCGCCTCCGTAATATGACCCAAACCTGCGTAGGCTTGTGCGGTGCTCGCTAAGCTGATGGGCGCCCCCATCTCGAGGCGAATGGCCTCGGCGATCTCACCGATACGGCGCTTGAATATGGCCGCCATACGATCCAGCATCTCGGCACGCTCTTCTGCCGTGGTCTGACTGAAGGATTCAAAGGCAGTCTTAGCCGCGGCGACCGCGAGATTGACATCTTCCTCCGAGCCAAGGGAGATGGTGGCACAGGCGGCCTCGGTTGAGGGGTCCAACACCTCAAGTGTTTTAGGTGACACCGGATCAACCCACTGTCCATTAATGTAAAACTTTGTGTATTCGCGCATGTTGGCCTCGATAATAAAAAAAGAAATTCGCTGTATCTTCACTCTGCCCAAGGCAAAGTCCACTCTGGGTTCAACCCATGAGAATAACGCATAAATGGCAGGCGCATAGCGTCCTCCAGTTATTTTTTCACGCCTCGAGGCAACGGTGCAACGTGCGCTGAGCGCCGAGAGAACCACCGTCCCTCTCCTCGAGGCAGTCACTCCGTTTCTAATCTAACCGCTAGCAGTGCCTCGATGGCCAACCGAAACACACGCGTTTACTCCGAGGGTCGCTGCTGATGGCAATACGCCCTCGCTGCGAGGGAGCGCGCTCTGGCTTGCTAACGGCTTGCATGGCGGGAGTCTCAGTCCGGTTCAGCTCGCGACTTTGTAGTTGAAGGCGATGTTCTTCATACTTGGCGCTCTTGCTCCCTGCGCAGGACATAACGATGAATCAAGCCGCTGAATCTCGACGAACTCTCACTGTTTCGTGACATGGCGCGACGCGCATTCGATCAGGAAATCACGCCACACTACGAGCAGTGGGAAGCCGACAAGATGGTCCCTCGAGCACTGTGGCATCGACTCGGAGAGGCCGGCCTATTAGGGCCTGACGTCGAAGAGCAATATGGCGGCGCAGGGGCCTCGCCACACGTGACGTTGGCGATGATCGAAGAATTGTCTGCCATGGGGTTTGGCGGATTCGCATCGGGCTACGGCATACACAATAATATTGTGGCGCCGTATCTCAGTCGCCACGGCACCGAGGAGCAAAAAGCACACTGGTTGCCTCGCATGGTCACTGGTGAGGTAGTGGGCGCGCTGGCCATGACCGAGCCGGGTGCAGGCTCAGATGTGCAGAGCATCCGCACTCATGCGACGCGGGATGGCGATGAATGGGTGCTCAATGGCTCTAAGATTTTCATCACCAACGGCATCCATGCGGACCTGGTGATTGTGGCCGCGATTACCGACCCCGGTCAGGGCGCCAAGGGTACCTCGCTCTTTCTGGTTGATGCGCACGCGCCAGGGTTCGAGAAGTCTCGGAAGATCGATAAGATCGGGCAGCACACTTCGGATACGGCACTACTCTTCTTCAACGACGTCCGCTTGCCGGCGGAAGCCCTGCTTGGCGATGAGAATAGTGGCTTCATTATCATGATGAACGAACTCCCTCGCGAGCGACTTGGCATTGCAGCGCAGGCGATCGCTGCGTCAGAGGGAGCACTCGACATTACTTTGCAATACGTGCAGGAACGAGAAGCCTTTGGACAAAAAATAGGGCAATTTCAGAATACTCGATTCAAGCTCGCCGACGTCAAAACTGAGATCACCCTCAACCGCGCATTTTATGAACAGTGCGCGCGGCAGTATGCCGAGGGGCGCCTCACTGCCGATACGGCGGCCATGCTCAAACTCGCCAGTTGCGAGATGCAGTGCCGGGTCGCGGATCAATGCCTGCAGCTGTTCGGGGGTTATGGCTACACGGCCGAATACCCGATCTCACGATTTTACGTTGACGCCCGGATTCAAACGATCTACGGGGGATCATCGGAAATCATGCGCGAGCTGGTCGCACGATCGATATTAGGGCGGTAGCGGAAAAAAGCCTCAGGAACAAGGCGCTGCTCTTCTGCTTTGACGCTTTAACGATAGCGCAGGAGCTTGGTTCAGGCGACGATCGAGGTGAACGCGGCACGGGATGACTGTGGCCGCCGCTATTATCAAACCTGCTACTGACACCTCCGCTATAGTGACGCAGTAACTTCGCCTCTGGCGAAGGTCATCGCGTGACCCGACAGGAAGATGCGATCGTCTCTGACGCTCACACCACAAGGTACCGCCACGCGCCGAAGACTGATGCGCCAGAAGGTGTTGCTTAGCGAGTCGATCGGACCAAAACGGTGCCAATAAACAGTGGGCAGACCCCGTGACGGGATCTTCAGGCACGTCGTAGTGGGGCGCGAACATTCTGGACACAAAGTCGAACTTGTCGGCGCCCGCAGTGACAATCACGCAGTGCTCAGCGATCGCAGCCAAGGCCGCGATATTCGGCTTTAACGTCCGCACAGACGTCTCGCCGTCTAGCTCATAGAGTACTTGCCATGGCTCGTCGCAAGGCCGAACCGCTGACATAACTCGAGCCCCCAACGCGGCCTCGAGCCCTGCTTCCACTGTATGCGACTCATACTCGACAGCAGGCAGATCCAGTGCCAGCCGATCACCGTGCGGTTGCGCGTGAAGCAGACCCTCGAAAACGGGTCTGAAAAGAAAGTGTTTCGGCCGACACCTGCAACTCACGCAGTAAAACGTGCGCCGTGGCGAGCGTGGCATGACCACACAACGGCACCTCCTCTACCGGCGTAAACCATCTGAGCTCAAAGGTGCTCGCCGCAACGGGGACAAAAAAAGCGGTCTCTGACAAATTGTGCTGTGCCGCCAACGCCTGCAGCTGATGATCTGGCAACCACTGATCCAGTGGCATGACCGCGGCGGGATTGCCACCAAAAGGCAGGTCCGTAAACGCGTTCACAATGTAATACGGCAAACTCATTAGCGATCCCTTAGCCTTGCCAGAGCATGCGACGCCTGCGCACATTAGTCCCAGTGAAGCTCTCTTTCGCAGTGACCTCGATCATACCGCTTACGCCAATTCGTCTAGCGTTTCCGCTAGCGCCTCGACCAGCGAGGTCATCTGCTCTCGCTGCATGACAAAGTGCGGCGCGAGTTGAATCGTATCCCCTCCGTAGCGCACTAAGAATCCTTTTTCCCAGAGACGCATGCCCACCTCGAAGGGACGTCGCAATGGCTCGCCAGGATACGGTGCCAGTGTGATCGCTCCGGCAAACCCATAATTTCTCACATCGGTGACATGGGGCTTTCCGGCGATGCCATCATGCAATAACGCCTCCCAAAAAGGTGCTTCCTGCGCCACACGCGCAGGCAACTCATCACGCACTAAAATGTCGAGGGCAGCGATACCCGCCGCACAGGCGACCGGGTGTCCGGAGTAGGTGTACCCGTGGGCAAACTCAAGCGCATAGTCCGGTCCACCGTGGGCCATGAAAGTGTCATAAATTTCAGCCGTCGCGACCACCGCCCCCATAGGGAACGGCGCCATTCGTGATTTGCTTGGCGAGATTTAAAATATCGGGCGTCACGCCAAATGCTTCGGCGCCAGTGTAAGCCCCACAGCGACCCAACCCGGTGATCACCTCATCAAAAATCAACAAGATATCGTTCGCGTCGCAGAGCTCTCGTAATCGTTGCAAGTAACCAACGGGGGGCGGAATCACTCCGGCTGACCCTGCCATCGGCTCGACAATCACGGCTGCGATGGTGGAGGCGTCATGCAAGGTAATCAGTTCAGACAATTCATCTGCAAGATGCGCACCGTGCTCGGGCATACCGCGACACAATTGATTCTCTGGCAGCATCGTGTGCCGCAGGTGGTCCACCTCTAAAGAGGGCCCAAACGGCTTTCGATTCGCGCCGATACCGCCGACCGCCGTCCCGCCGTAATTCACACCGTGATAGCCCTTTTGCCGCCCGATGAAGCGAGTCTTGGCGGGCTGCCCCTTGAGGCGCCAATAGGCCCGTGCCATTTTGAGCGACGTATCGGCAGATTCAGAGCCAGAGTTGGTGTAAAACACGTAATCCAGACCCTCTGGCATGAGGGCCTTTAACCGATTGGCCAGCTCGAAAGCCGTGGGATGTCCATACTGAAAGGGCGGGCAAAAATCCAGCGTCTCAATTTGATGGGCAACCGCCTTAGACACTTCTGGGTGGCCATGGCCCAATCCTGACGTCCACAGCCCTGAATGGCCGTCGAGAATCTGTCGGCCCTGATCATCCGTGAACCACACACCCTTTGCGCCCACGATGATCCGGGGATCACGTTTAAACTGCCGATTACCGGTATACGGCATCCAGTAAGCATCTAACGATAGTGTGTCGGACATACTTCCCCCCCCGTTCGCCGCGTAGTGTAACCCCTAAATCGACATCGCTAACTCACCCTTTTGGGATAGACAGCGCGCTCTGAAACAGTTAGAACAGAACCCTAATTATTGGAGGTAAACCATGACATATAAATCCTTGGTGGCAATGCTCGCCCTACTCGTTTCATTGTCGAGCACAGTCTCGGCACACATCGAAAAAACAGAACCCCTGCAGTCGTTACGACAATCATATTTCGCGCTGTTAGGGATGACTTTCGCGCCGATGGGGGACATGGTGAAAGGCAAAATCGAATGGGATGCCACCCGGTTCTCTTCGTGGGCAGATGACTTGCATCACGCTTCACAATTTCACGTTGAACGTGGATTTGCACCCGGCACTGAACAAGGCACCACTCGAGCCAAGCCCAATATCTGGTCCAACATGGACGACTTCCAAAGCAAACTAGATGACTTTCGTGCCGCCGCCGCCAGTCTTGCCGAGATCGCCACTGAGGGTGACCCGGGAACCAGCCGAGAGCAATTTGTGGCAACGGGCGGCACCTGCAAGGCCTGTCACGATGAATACAAATCGAAGGACTATCTTTATTAGCCTAAAATGAGAGGGCTCTCCACTGCTCACCCTCTTTACTCAGCGATCTCCTCACTGAGCGCCGGCTTCTCCGGTGCTCAGTCTGCCTGCCTATCGTTTATTAGATGCCCTTGCATTGAACGGGCTCTGTGTTGTGAGAGGCTCTGAAACTGGCTGGGGCCATACCTCACTGCGTTTAGCCATCATCGCAGTGTCCGATGTCGCGCCACCTAGACTTGACGACGAGCGTCCCCCCGGGTGCGCCAACCACCCCACTCAGTAATAACTCGGCGCCTCAGGCGCAATGCTAATGAGCCACAAGAGTGTCAGGCCAATCGTCACCGCTATCAATGCGGCCAACCACAATGGTTTAGGTCGGATCTCGCTGGCTTTATAACCCGCTCGACCGCGTATCATGGCTTGTATCAGCGGCTGTTTTTTGCGCCACTGATACCAAATGACAGCCAGCAGATGCAACGCAATGAGGCCCTGCAAGAGCATCCAATTAATTGCGTGCCATTCGGTCAAGGTACCCGACCAATCACCCGCCCAGTAGGCGAAAGGCGCCTCAAATAAAATATCGTCTTGACTGAACAGACCTGAGGTAGCCTGCATGATCAGTAAGGTGAGCAGCGCCAGCACTGACAATGCGCCCAGCGGATTATGTCCCGCATAACGTCCGCCCGAACGGAGGTAATTCACAATCGCGCGTGGCCCTGCCACAAAAGCGTTAAAGCGGCTGGGTTGGCTCCCGAACCATCCCCACAGAACGCGCGTCAAGACGAGGCAGAGAATGCTGCAGCCTACCCACTGATGAATGGTCATTTCGCCTTGCTCACCACTCCACCACATGACACCCACCGCCGCCACCAAGTACCAGTGAATGATGCGCACTGATGCGTCCCAAATCGGATAGTGCATAAAATTTGGCTCGGTCAGTCGCCCAATAAGTCCAGCAAAGCAGTCACCGAGGCCTCGACGCCCAGCGTCACTGACGCATTGGGTTCAATTTTAAAGAGGGGTGAATGATGAGAGGGAACCGGTTCTCCGCCTGCCCTTTCCCGCGCAAAGTCGGCAGCAGGCGTGCCGCCCACGGCGAAATACAAGCTGGGGATATAAGGATCTACCGTAAAAACAGGGAAATCCTCGGCACCCATTCCCAAGCGCTCCCCCGAGAACACGGTTCCGGTGCCAAAATGATCGTCCCACACCGCTATGATCCGCTCCGTAAGCGCCTTATCGTTTAGTGTCGGGGGCACGCTCTCATTCGAGACAATGACGGTCGGTAAACGATCCTCGGGAAGACCCGCAACGCGGCCCATGTTTTCCGCCACCCTGCGGATACCCTCCAGCAGCAAGGTACGATCCGCGGCCGACTCGCTGCGAACCGTCAGCTGTAAGTGAGCCAAATCGGAAATAATGTTGTGCTTGGTACCACTATGGAAAGCACCCACAGTGATCACGCCGGGCCGTCGTGGCGGCAAGGTGCGGCTGACAACCGTCTGCAATCCCATGACAATCTGAGAGCCTAAGACAATCGGATCAATACCTCTGTGAGGCGATGCCCCATGCGCACCGACCCCCGGTATATAAATATCGACCGTATCGGCACCAGAATAAGGTGAATCTGTCGATGCACCCAACAGACCTGTCGGCAATACCGAGGCCACATGAAATGCCATCGCGTAGTCGGGTTGCCCAAAGCGCTCCCACAGATTGTCGGCGCGCATCGCCGCTGCTCCCATTACCCGCTCCTCTGCAGGTTGCCCGATCAGCATCAATGTGCCGCGCCATTGATCTCGCTTTGCCGCCATTAACTCAGCCGTCCCCACCAGACTCGTGATATGCACATCGTGACCACAGGCATGCATCACGAAGACTTCGTCACCATTGGGGTCAACCTGTTTGGCTTGCGAGGCATACGATAAGCCCGATTTTTCTTCTACCGGCAAACCGTCCATGTCAGCTCTAAACATGACCAGTGGGCCTTCGCCATTTTCCATCAGCGCCACAATGCCAGTCCCCCCCACACCGCGATGCACCGTGAAACCTAACGAGGCGAGCTCATCAGCCAGTCGCGCCGAGGTTTGATGTTCCATGGTCGACAGTTCTGGATTCTGATGAAAATACAGAAACAGATCTTTGAGCTTTGATTGGTATATTGAATCCACCTCTTGCGCCAAGGAATCAGCGTTGGCCGCAGTCTGCATGCCGCACGACAGCAACAGACACAGGAGGATAAAAACACGATGTAGCTGGGTCATGATGCGCACTCAAAGGTCGATGGTGAAACGCAATAATACCTCATTGACGCGCTGTCAAAGCGCTTTACGCGTTGCAGATTCATGGCAGTCGGGTTAGTGTCCTCTCGCGCTGCAGAGTGCGCTGAATCAACTATCCGCCGGCACGGAAATGGAACAACACTGAGTGAATAGCGAAGAAATCAAAGCCCGCTTTGGCAGTTATCATGTAGACGTGCTTGAGCAAAATCAGACAAGCCGTCTCGCAAACTTATACAGCATTCATGACGGCGTGGCGGTGTGTCGCACGCTGGCAATCACGCGTTTCTCTCAGCCTATTAGTCCCGCTCTTCAGGACGCGGACAAGCAAATAAGAGCCGGACACAGTATCGGTAATACATTACAGCAGGCCGGTCTGTTGATGTCGCGAGAAGTCATCATCGAAGCCATAACGCCCTGTGGTCAGCAATTCTCGGCGTTATGCGCCCAGACGGTGCTGGTGGACTCGCCCGTTTACCTGCGGGTTTACCGGCTCCATGCCGGTACGGAGCCACACAAGCTGACCCCCTACGCCATTATCGCCGAGGCACATCACCCCGAGCACACCGCGGTGCATGCCGGACTCAGGTCCCTCAACGACCTCGACGCCTCACAGTGGCAATCCGACGCCAAATGGTCCGTCGATGCGTTACTAAAAGCCCTCGCTTAAGCCACTATATCCCTTAGTTTAGGGCCCGCTTCCTAGGGGGTCCCTGCTTCCACTGTTCTGCAAGCTCGGTAAGTGGTTATCGGACCGCTGCCATGCTCAGGTCAAAACCGATGCCGCGCGCCACAGCGATGGCATCGTCCCTGCCCGCCTCGTCTCTCGACAATATCCATAAATTGGCACAGCGTGTGCCTGAGCGACAATAGGCCAGCACCTTCTGGTTGGGGTCATCAAAGAGCGCTCCCAACCCCTCAAGGTCGGCGCCAGGAAAATTCATCACACTCACGGGATACCGAATAAACAATACCTCGGCTTCATGGCAGGCTGCTTCCATCTCATCCATCCCTGCCTGACCCGGCGACTCGCCATCCGGTCGGTTACACACCACGGTGGTAAAACCCTGAGCAGCCAGCCCGCCAATATCCTGAGGCGTGATCTGCGCTGCCACAGACAGCGATTCGGTCAATTTATACACTGACATCTTTTTACCTTTTCCAGTTGAGCACTGCGCTCATTGCGCAATACCAAATTCCTCAGCGAGGACCGCCATCATACTTTCTAAGGGCTGCTTGGGCACCTTAACCGGCGCCCCGATAATACGCTCCGCCAAGGAGAGGTAAATCTCAGACAAACTTCTCAACATGCCCGCCGGTAATGCATGTGACTGAGCGAGCCGCTGGCGCTCTTCGAATCGGCGATGATCTAATAATAAATCGGGATCATTCACATGGTGCAGCAGTGCCTGACGGAACTCTTCTTTGCTGTTTTCCACGACGCTACCCGCACGATAGGCCACGCTATCCCAAATTCTCGAAGAGTCAGGCGTGCCGACCTCATCCATATAAATCAGTGTGTCTTGGCCCTGCTCATCGCGCGCGTAGCCAAACTCAAACTTAGTGTCGACCAACATCAAATCCAATGGGTTCAGACGGTCTGCAATGAGCTCGACACCTTGCTTTAACAGTCTTTCATAATGGTCCACATCGCTTTTCGATTGAAATCCAAACGCCTGCCAGTGCATGAGCAACTGTTCTTTGGACACATTCGCATCATCGGCTTCGGGCACTCCCGCAAGTCCTCGCATGACGCCTTTTGTCGACGGGGTCAATAAAGTCTCTCTCAGCCTTTGATCACGGTGTAATCCATCAGGCAGCGCGATACCGCAAAACAGGCGCTCTCCGCGCTCATAAGCTCGCCACATTGAGCCCGTGATAAAACGTCGCGCAATGGCCTCCACCAATACTGGCCTAGCGCGCTGCACAATCCACACCAGTGGGTGAGGCACCTCAAGAATATGGCTGCGCGCTAATCCCGCTTGCTTGAATTCACTGAACCAAAATTGTGAAATGGCATTCAGCGCAGCGCCCTTTCCCGGGACGCCCGCCAACCCCTCGTCGCCATGCCAAATGCAGTCAAAGGCAGAGATACGATCACTGATCACCATGACGGCTAACTCTGCGTCAGCCGCCACGGGATATCCTCGATCGGCAATAAGACGCGCACTATCTTGGGGCGTCAGCCAGTAAACTGAGCGCACTTTCCCTGAGTGCACCGGCCCGCTGCAGCGAATAGGCAGCGAATCGTTGACTGCGAGGACCTCTGAATCCAATTTCTTTTCCTTACCGACTTGGCTTACGCCACAGTTTTGCCCAAAATACTCGCCGTTGTCACGATCTACGTGACCTATGTTTCTGTACAGGATGTTGTTAATGCGAATCTCTCACCGCTTGCGCCACCCTCGGCTGACGCCGCTACTCGCTGTTTACCTCGGTGCCATGAGCACAGTGGGCACTGCGCAGCAATATGACGCCCAAAGGGATGAAGCAACCACTCCTGAGGAACTGGAGACCATCATCGTCACCGCCCGTCGCACTGTCGAGTCTGGGTTCGATTTGGCAATGTCATGGGCAGTCCTCGACCAAACCAGCATTGAGCGCGTCGCCGCCCAACATAGTAACCAGCTATTCAATCGCGTCTCAGGCGCCTGGGTGAGTCGCGGCAATGGCCAAGAGTCTTTGGTGTCATTGCGCTCTCCCGTGTTAACCGGTGCCGGAAGCTGTGGCGCGTTCATGACCGCACAGGACGGCATCAGCATGCGGTCGCCCGGTTTTTGCAACGTCAACCAGCTGTTCGACGCCAACCTACTGCAAGCCGGTCGCGTCGAAGTCTTAAAGGGACCTGGCGCGGTGGTATTTGGTTCAAATGCGCTGTACGGCATCATCAACGTGGTCACGCGTTCTGTCGACGCCACTCCCAGTCAGGTTCGTGTCGAGGGGGGCTCACGAGATTACTATCGCGTCTCAGCCAGTGGTGCTGTTGACGGTGGAATCGCGCTGTCAGCGCAAACGAGCCAATACGGTGGTTATCAAGACGCCTCGGGCTACGATCAGCAGAAGGCAACGCTGCGCATCGACCAAGAGTGGGGTAACTGGCGCGTCGATGGCGCGCTTGAAGGCAGTCAGCTGGACCAAGAAACAGCGGGCTATATTCGGGGCTTTGAAGCGTATGAGGACGATCAGGCCCGTAAGGAAAATCCCAATCCTGAAGCTTACCGGAACGCCTGGTCTGGCAGAGGCCATATCGGCCTAACGCGCGACTGGGGCAATTCATCCGAGTTCACTATCCGCCCTTTTTGGCGGAGCAACAGCATGACCTTCTTGCAACATTATTTACCGTGGCAGGCCACTGAGACCAATCGTCATCACAGCATGGGTTTGCAAATGTCGGCGCGCGGAACACAAAACTCATTGGGCTGGCTCGTCGGAATCGATGCAGACCATACGGAAGGGGCGCTCTTAGAAAATCAGGCTGACTTTTTTAGCCCCAATCAACCAGATGGCATTCACTATGACTACGATGTGGATGCGGACACAGTGGCGGCCTTTACTCACCTTGATTGGTCACTCACTGAGCGATGGCAACTCGGTGCTGGTGTCAGGCTAGAAGACACCCGATACGACTATGCCAACAATGCGGCAGACGGCGCGGCGTGCGCGCCCTCAGCGAGTGCTTGTCGCTTTTATCGACCTGCCGATCGAAAGGATAGCTTCAGCGATTGGACAGGCAACTTATCGATCAGTCATCACACTGACACAACAACGGTTTATGGTCAGGTGGCGCGTGGATTCAGAGCGCCGCAAACGACCGAGCTCTATCGACTGCAAGCGGGTCAGACCGTTGCCGAAATCGATTCAGAAGAAGCCGAGAGCGTCGAGCTCGGTGTCCGCGGCGCCGTCAGTACAGTGTCCTATGATCTGAGCGTTTATTGGACCACAAAAGAGAACGTCATTTTTCAGGACCGCGATCGTTTCAATGTATCTGGCGCTGAAACGACTCATCGAGGCGTCGAACTGGCGGCAAGCTGGCGCCTCTCTCCCACCTGGGCTGTCAGCGGCAATGCCAGTTACGCCCGACATCGTTATAACAGTGATATTCAATTGCTGGGATCGCGCGGTAGCATCGACGGCAATGATATTGATACCGCCCCAAAGCATTTTGGGTCACTGCAGCTCACGGCAGACCTCGCCAGTTACAACCTCCCCATCACGGGGGAACTAGAGTGGGTATGGCTGTCAAAATACTGGCTAGACCCCAACAATCAGCATGAGTACGAGGGGCACGATTTGTTAAACCTGCGTGCTTCCTGGCAAGTCACTCAGACCGTCGCCGTGTCGCTGGTCGCAACCAACTTGCTCGACGAGGGCTACGCGGAACGCGCTGACTATGGATTTGGAAGCTATCGCTATTTCGTGGGTGAACCGAGAAGTGCCGTATTGGGCATCACCTTCGCGTTATAGGGCGCAGCACGAGGTGCGAAGTAGGAGCGCCAAACAAGCGACCTTAACGGTAGGGCCGCAACCCGGTAGCATCGCGAACACGCTCCATCAGAGCGCTACTCTGCGGTCGCAAACGCGCGGCGCCCGCCTGTAATATGCTCTCAAGCTGCCCCGGATCAGCCATTAAGCGCTCGTAGCGCTCGCGGGCGGGCAAGAGCTCGTCATTCACCCGCTCGAATAGCTGTCGTTTCGCGTCTCCCCAGCCGATCCCATCGGCGAAGGCTTGTCGCATTTGCTGCCTCTCTGCCTCGTCTGCAAAAGCACACCAAATCTGAAAAACGGTCGCGTCGTCGGCGTCCTTCGGCTCGCCCGGCTCGAGCAAGTTCGTCTTGATTTTATTGATCGATTTTTGCAGTTGTTTGGGCGTACCGAACAAGGGAATCGTGTTGCCGTAGCTTTTACTCATTTTTCTGCCGTCGAGACCCTGCAATATCGCAACGTGATCATCGACGACTGCTTCGGGAAGCGTAAAAATTGGGCCGTAGTGATGATTAAATCGTTGAGCAATATCTCGGGCCATCTCAACGTGCTGGATCTGATCTCGCCCCACTGGCACGCGATGGGCGTTGAAGATCAAGATATCCGCCGCCATCAAAACCGGATACGAAAAGAGTCCCATGGTCGTTCCAAAATCGGGATCCTCCCCCGCCGCTTCGTTCGCCTGCACTGACGCCTTATAGGCGTGAGCACGATTCATCAAGCCTTTCGCCGCAGAGCAGCTCAATATCCAACTGAGTTCCGTGATTTCGGGAATATCGGACTGGCGATAAAAAAAACTGTGTTCGGGGTCCAATCCCAGCGCCAGCCACGTCGCCGCAATTTCTCGGCTAGATTGAGCGACCTCGTCTGGATTTTGATTCTTGATCAGGGCATGAAAATCCGCC
This sequence comes from uncultured Luminiphilus sp., assembly GCA_943789425.1. Taxonomy (GTDB): domain Bacteria; phylum Pseudomonadota; class Gammaproteobacteria; order Pseudomonadales; family Halieaceae; genus Luminiphilus. Next base: position 100,409 of record CALSUB010000008.1, on the reverse strand, counting down.
AAGAACAGATAAGCCTCAACATCAGGTTGTTGCGACGCGGCGATCGCCGGGCGGATGGCGCCTACATAGTTTCCTAGGTGAGGCGTTCCCGTTGTGGTGATCCCTGTCAGTACTCTCGTCGTTGTCATGGTGTCATCTCCTTATGACCTACGCGACCCTGCGATAGAACGCATTCAGTAACGCCACCAATGGCGGTATATCGCCCGCACAAGCGAGCTCTCGAATCGAATGCATAGCGAGCGTCGGGATACCGATATCGGTTGTCGGTATCCCCGTTTCTGTGGCGGTAATCGGTCCGATCGTGCTCCCACAGGCTAAGTCTGAGCGCATCACAAAAGTCTGCAGCTCAATCTCAGTGCGCTCCGCCAAAACGCGTAAGCGAGCGGCCCCCTCTCCCGTTGTCGCATAGCGTTGGTTGCGGTTTATTTTAATGACTGGGCCATCACCGAGTCTGGGGCTGTGTTGATCATCGTGCCGGTCGGCGTAATTGGGGTGGGTCGCATGCGCGTTGTCGACTGACATCATCCACGATTGCGCGCGCATCATCCGGTTCAGCTTTGGATCGGGCGCAAGTGCTGCGAGGGCATCCATCAGCATAGGTCCTTGCGCACCCACCGTTGAAGCGCTGCCCACTTCCTCGTGATCGGTGGCGACAAACAGTGACCATTCGGCATCATCTGCATCAATCAGGGCGCGCATGCCAGCAAAGCAACTCAGCAAGTTGTCCAGCCGGGCCGATGCGATGAAGTCGCCATCGATACCAATCTGGTTTGGTGGCTGGGTGTCATAAAGCGAGAGTTCGTAGTCCATGACTCTAGCGCCTTGCCATTGGGAGTCCGTTCGGGCCAACTCCTCAGCAAGCCATGTTTTTAAATCGTATTGCTGGTGCTCGCCCAACATCACCAAAGGCACCACATCTTTCTGAGGATTAATACTGCGCTGACTGTTTGCTTCTCGGTCGAGATGGATAGCAAGGCTGGGGATCACCGCGACGGCTCTTGCGGTATCAAAAAGCGTGGTCAGCAGCGTGTTGTCGGCAGTCAGCAAAGTCACTCGCCCTGCCATCCCCAAATCTCGATCAAACCACGGATTCAGTAACGCGCCACCATAGACGTCTACGCCGAGTTGAATACAACCATCTCGGCCCTTCACCGGGTTAGGCTTAACAGACAGATTAGGGCTATCCGTATGAGCGCCCACCAAGCGGAGCCCAGCTTCAACGCCACTCTGCCCTGCACGCAACGCCATTAAGGAGCTGCCTTGATGCACCACAAAATAGCCTTTCCCAGGGGTCATGCGTACCGCATCAAATTGATCCAACTGCTCGAAGCCTGCCCCTTGCAACGTTTTTGCCATCACCTCAACCGCATGAAAAGGCGTGATAGATCCGCTCAAAAAAGTCATTAATTCGTCAATGTGTGTTGTCACTCAGAGTCCCTCGACTATCCCTATCCACAGCGCAAAGCCGAGCAAAAGTCGGTACACCACGAAAGGCATCAATCCTATTTTGCTCACCCAGTATATGAAGGCGCTTATGGTTGCATAAGCGAAGCACCCAGACACTAAAAAAGCGATCACATAATAAGCGCCCGCATGGGCTGACAGACTGACGTGATCGCTCATCAGCATGACGACTACGGCGCCGGCAATCACCGGCACGCTGAGTAAAAAAGAGAAGCGGGCAGCAACGGTGGGATGGTAGCCCAGAAACAACGCTGCTGTGATCGTAATACCAGAACGCGAGGTACCAGGAATCAGTGCGAGGGTCTGGGCGCAGCCAATCAGAAAGGCATCGCGAGCTCGTATGGCAGTATGCCGACGCTGGCCGCGACGAGAGACCCAATCAGCACAACCCAACAAAACGCCAAATAATAAGGTCGTGGTGGTGATAACGACGACCGTACGCGCCTCGCCCGCAATCAGCTCCTTGAGCAGAAAGCCTGCCAGTAAGACCGGTAAGGTGGCAATGATGAGCGTCCAACATTCTGATCGATCGAGCCCACTGCCAGGCATGAGGGCACGTGCCAAGCCGAAAAGAGTCTGTCGAAAATAAAACACGACCGCGCATAGAGTCCCTGCGTGGACACTGATGTCGAAGGCCAAACCCTGATCAGGCCATCCCAAAAGTTTGGAAGGCAACAGTAGATGCGCCGAGCTGGAGACCGGCAAGAACTCTGTCACGCCTTGAATCAGCGCTAAAATGACGACCTGCAGCCAGTCAACCATGGCTGCCTTGCTCCGATAATTTCTTCCAGCCAATATTTTGCTGCACGTATTGAGGCGACAGCGAATGAGCAGGCTGCAGCGCCAACGCCAGTGAGCCGGTTGATAAACGCTGCGCCATCACCGCCGCATCAGGCGTGATGTTTGGATAGACGGTACTAAGGTGCTGCAGCTTCTGGGGAAAGCGCTCAGCATGCGCTAGACCCGATCCAATAATCGCAACAGAAGCGGGCTCACTCGGCAGTGTCAGTGACTCGGGCGGACAGATGAAAGCCGCCTCTTCGGCGTGAAAGTGGTCCTCCCGCCATTGACCCCAAATGCCATAAAGCTGACCAATTTGCGCATCGATCGTCGAAAGGACCCATTGGCCCTCGGATATCAGGCCTAGCGCCGCGGCGCTATACACCTGCGCCGATAACGAACAAAAACCGTGAACCGGAATGTCCCGCGCCCAAGCCAGACCCTGAGCCACGCTGACTGCGACCCTGAGACCCGTGAAAGAGCCTGGGCCCACGCCGCAAGCAATGACGTCTACCGCTGAAGCAAGCGAGCGATCTGCAAGAATGTCGGCCAACATACCGAGAATATGCCGATTGTGGGCTCTAGCGAGCTGCTCATGGCGAGCACGCACATCTCCTTCACCACACAACGCAAGGGTGCAGGCATCGGTGGCAGTATCAAGCGCTAGAACACGCGACATGGATGACATGAGCTATAGTCCAACAGGAGAGAGGATGATCCCATAGAGAGACGAGTCTGTGAACGCCACACGAGCCTACAGCTTGGGTATTTTGGCCGGTGGTGAGGGCCGTCGCTGGCGTGGCCGCGATAAGGGGCTAATCGCGTTTAATGGCAAACCTCTGCTGGCAGAGGTCTGTGCTGCCACGCTCGCTACTGAGCGCTTAGTCTGCTGCCGGAACAACCCGCGGTTCTATCAGCACTATGCCGATCGAGTGTTGTGCGAAGTGGCAAAGGACTTAGGCCCCTGCGCCGGCATCACTGCATTGCTCTGTGCCGCGGCGACACCAGATATCATCATTCTCCCGGTGGATTTAATCGGTGCACCACTCCAAGTCATCGAGACTCTAGAAACACAATGGCAACAAGACGATCTTGCGATCGTATTGACTGACTCAAGCGGCCGCCACTCCCCTTGCTTGCGTCTCAGCACCCAGCTGCTCGATGACTGCGCGGCTTTTATTGACAGCGGCGGCGTGAAGCTAAAGGCCTTATTAACGTCACTCAACGCACGGGCGATCTCGGTGCCTGATGAGTGGCTGGCCAATGCGAATACACCAGAGGCTCTGAGGACTTAAGACGCCATCTGAACCGACTGTACGGTAAAAAATAAGCCGTGAGCCAACACTACGCCCAGCGTCAGATTTCTGCGCATCACCCCATACCAGGACGGCAACGACTCCGCACCCTGCTCGTACCATAGCAGCGCAAGATATCCCGTCATTAGCGCCAGTGATGCCAACCATGCCTGCGCGGTCAAAACCGCTGCGACGGCAAATAAAACCAAGCCATTACTCACGAGTAGTCTCGCCTTGTGCGGCGCATCAAAGGACTGCACGCGACCCCACAAGGTACCGGCTAAAAAACACAGAATACCGAGTGAGTAAATAATGAACCCTTGCACAGAGATCGCAGCTGGCCAATCTTCCAGCGACCACGCCGCCGCCAGAAACCCATAAAACGGTAGCAGACCCGCGTAACCCAAAGTGAGCATCACAGCGCGGTTATTCATAGATCATCTCCCAAAAAAAACCCCGGCCAAAAGGCCGGGGCAACAATTCGTCATCTGGGGGAAGATGACTAAACCAGATAGTCATTTACCTAGTTGGGAGAATTTACGAGCCGGTTTTATAGCTGGATCACTTAAAATATGAAAAGTTGATCAAAGACGCGCGACCCTAGGCATACCGACGGGTAACAGTCGATGATTGCAACAGCTCTTGCTTCTTACCGCGTCAGGCTTAACAGCGCGGCTGTCGGGTAACGCCTCCCCCAAGCAGCCACTGAGGTGCCCGCAGCATCGCCTGCTGACCGCAGGTGGGGCAATGCTCCGTCGATTATTTTTATCGACGCAAACAGCTCAGAATCTGCTGCAAGGGCGCGCAGAGCCCTGCCGTTATTGCCTTATAGCCAATCCGCCTGAGGGCACACTCTGCTGATAAGAAATTAGTTTTAGCCACCCTCGTCGAGAGAGGGTACTTTATGAAAAGGAGCCATTTCCCGGGCTAGAGCACATTGAGCGCAGAACCGAGCGCCAGGTCACGATAAGACCCGCTGACCATCTGGTCAGTTTGACAGGTCGGCGGCGGCATTTTATTGCTGACGCGACGACCAGCGCTTGCGGCCCATTTCCTGTGTGGCCCACCTCGAGTGGGTACGTTGTCGCGTCACTGCGAAGAGGCGAAAAGAGCACGCTTTCCGCACACCGCGGCCTAAGCCGCCTAACAACGGGAGAAGTGGTCAGATTATGAAACGATTTAAGCGGAACCGTATTCAACGCGCCTTTGAAAAGGGATATCAACTTGGCCTTGCTGGGCGTTCCAGAGAAAACTGCCCCTTTCTGACGGGTTTAGCCAGAATCCGATGGCTGGACGGCTGGCAAGAGGGTCGCAGCGACTGGCGAGAGGGGCTGTCAGACGCCATTACATGTTATAAATTGTCGGGGTTCTGACCGGCAAGCCGAGCGCACGGCCCGTAATGGGGGAAACTGCGAACGTTTAGGCCTTGAAATGGTCAGAAATGGCGCCATTTCTGTATCTGTCGACATAAAGGCCTAACTTGTGAACTATCAACTTCTCGCGAACCTCGAACATTGGCTCGGGCAACAAATTGTTGGCCAGCAAGACCTCATCCATAAATTGCTGATCGCCCTACTGGCCGACGGACACCTCCTGGTAGAGGGCGCACCGGGCCTCGCTAAAACGCGGGCGATCAAGCAAATGGCAGAGGGCATCGAGGGCGATTTCCACCGCATTCAATTTACGCCCGACCTGTTACCCGGCGACATCACGGGTACCGATATTTTTCGACCCCAGACTGGGACATTTGAGTTTCAGCAGGGGCCCATTTTCAATAATTTAGTGCTGGCCGATGAAATCAACAGAGCGCCCGCAAAGGTCCAATCTGCGCTGCTAGAGGCTATGGCGGAACGACAAGTCAGTATTGGCAGCAAGACTTATGCCCTACCCCCGCTCTTTCTGGTGATGGCAACCCAAAATCCGATCGAACAAGAGGGCACCTACCCTCTCCCCGAAGCTCAGCTCGACCGTTTTCTCATGCACGTCAGAGTGTCCTATCCGGACCGAGATGCCGAGCAAGCTATTTTGCGGCTGGCACGCAGCGAGGCAAGTGGTGAGCAATCTCAACCCGATCGCGCGGTCTCACAGGCAGATATTTTTGCCGCGCGCCAAGGCGCCCTAGAGGTCCATATGTCCCCGGCGGTCGAGGAGTACATCATCCAACTGGTCATCGCCACTCGCGATCCGAGTCTATACGACGCGGAACTCGCCGATTGGTTAGAGTATGGCGCCAGTCCGCGAGCCACCATTGCGCTGGATCGCTGTGCGCGGGCTAATGCGTGGATTGAGGGTAGAGACTATGTCAGTCCAGATGATGTTCAGAAGGTGGTCTTCGACTGTCTCAGACACCGGCTGATCGTCTCCTTTGAGGCAGAGGCCGCGGGCGTCACCAGTGATCAAATCATCGAACGGTTGATTGAGCGTATCCCCGTTGCCTGAGAGCCTCGTTCATCGCTCAATCGATGGTCCATCTGGTGCAGTCGTGTTATCAGACGCGCTGATCGCCAATCGATTTTCGGCTCGGTTTGTCGATGTGACGGGCCAAACGCGCGCACTGGCCAATCTGGCCGGCATGAAACGGGCTCGCCAACGAGGCCGCGGCGTCGAGTTCGATGAAGTGCGAGCCTACGCCGCTGGCGACGATGTCCGCGCGATTGATTGGCGTGTCACCGCACGATCCGGTACTGCGCACACCAAACTGTTTCATGAAGATCGAGAGCAACCCATTCTGGTGGCCATCGATCAGCGCACACCGATGAAGTTTGGCTCAACTCAGTGCTTCAAGTCGGTCATGGCGGCGCACGTAGGTACCCTGGCATTATGGTCAGCACTTGGTGCTGGCGAGCGTGTTGGCGGCGTGGTGTTAGGCGATCACTCGCTGTCCGATACTCGACCCAAACGGAGTCAGCATAGCGTGCTGCGGGTGATCGGTGATCTTGTTCGCGAAGGCGCGCCAAACGCTTCTGATAACTCGCCGAGTAACGGTCTCTCCGATTTGCTCCAGCAACTCGAGCGTATTGCTCGCCCGGGCACTCGCATTTTCTTAATCAGTGACTTTCATGATTTATTGGAAGCCGACAATTTCTCACCATTACGCCGGCTAGCGCGCCGCACTCAGCTGGTAGGGATCGCGGTTAACGACCGCTTAGAGGCAGAGCTGCCGCGCTCGGGGCACTACTCAGTCACCGATGGCAATCATCACTCCTCCCTAGATACTGGCGCCGACACTATCCGAGAGGCCTATGCCAGCCAATATCGTTCAAATCAGGAGTTCACTGCGCGCCGGCTTCGCGAGCTGCGCATCCCACTGCTGAAGATAAGCACCGGCGATGACCCGCTGAGGCGATTGCTAACGGTGTTCCCAGCACGATGAACCCCGATATGATGCTGGCACAACTGGCGCCTTTGCGAGCGCCTGAGTCGATCGGATGGTGGCCCTTGGCTCCGGGATGGTGGATTGTTCTAGCATCGGCGATCGTTGGCCTATTCTTGGTTGGTCGGTGGCTTCGACGACGCTACCGTCGCGCTCAGTACCGGCGAGCCGCGCTCTCCCAATTGCGCCTCCTGAGAGCTGCTGAAGTCAGCAGCACAGACATTAACCAATTATTGAAAGCAGCGGCATTGAGAGCGTTCCCCGCAGAGCAGGTGGCAGCACTTCATGGTCAGGACTGGCAAGATTTCCTGCTCAAGACCTGCAAGAACCTACCTACCGATGGGTTGGCTGATCTCGATTCGCTTTATGCGGCGCATCCACCAGCCGCTACCGAACCCCTGCTGCTCATGGCTGAGTATTGGGTCCGCCGTCATGAGGTGTCGGATGCTTGAGTGGATGTGGCCCTGGGTATTTGTGGTGGCACCGGTGCCCGTGCTGATTTTCTATTTCAGTCGAGAGGGTTCTCTCCAGCCCGCAGCACTCAGAGCCCCTTTTGCCGCTCGGTGGCAATCCTTATCGGGCGCTCGGCAACCCAGTCAATCAGGGCGATGGTATTGGTGGTTGCTGTGGGCTACTTGGATGCTTCTGATTGCTGCCATCGCTCGACCACAATGGATTGGCGAGCCCATTGAACTCCCTAACACGGGGCGCGACCTCATGCTTGGGCTTGATCTATCGGGCAGTATGCAAATTGAAGACATGCAGATCGGCAACCGATTGGTTCCGAGAATTACAGCAGTCAAATCGATTGCTGCCGATTTCACGCAACGTCGCCAAGGTGATCGCGTCGGGCTTATTTTGTTCGGCACCCGTGCTTATCTGCAAGCACCCCTCACCTTCGATCTTGAAACGGTGACCCGCTTCATCGATGAAGCTCAACTCGGATTTGCTGGTGAAGACACAGCAATCGGTGATGCGTTGGGACTCGCGATTAAACGGTTGCGCGATCGCCCTGCAACATCACGTATTTTCATACTGCTGACCGATGGCCAAGACACTGCCAGTACGGTCGACCCCATGGAAGCGGCTGCGCTAGCCGCTCAGCTGGACGTGAAAATCTATACCATTGGTATTAGCCGCAACCTGGGCAGAACGACCAGAGGCCGTATCGAAGTAGATGAGGCCATGCTGAATGCCGTCGCCGAAGCCACGGGAGGACGCTACTTTAGAGCGACCTCACCGGCAGAACTCGAGGCGATCTATGTGTTACTCGATACCCTTGAGCCAGTGGAACAGGATGCGAGTACCTTTCGTCCAAAACGCGCCCTCAGTTGGGTGCCGTTGCTGGGCGCGTCAGCGCTGGCCTGCTGGCTCGCGCTGCTGCACAGCGGTTGGCTGAGTCGTCGTAGTGGCGGGCTAGCTCATGGTTGATGGCTTTCATTTACTGCGCCCAGAGTTGCTCTGGGGATTGTTGATCTGCCCACTGCTGGTCGTTGCACTGTGGCATCGGCGCACACGCCAGGGCGATTGGGGCCGGGCCATCGATCCAGAACTGCTCCCCTACCTGATGCCGGAAGACAGTGATAAAACCCGCCAGACGAGCATCTGGATGCCCGCCCTACTGCTCAGCCTCATCGTACTCGCTGCGGCAGGCCCCAGCCTGCGACAGGTGGAACTACCCGTTATCAAGCGCGCAGACGCGCTGGTATTGGTATTGGATCTCAGCGCGTCGATGCTGGCCGCAGACGTTCAGCCCAGTCGAATACGACGCGCTCGACAAAAGATACTCGATCTGCTGGATTTGAGAGCCGAAGGAGTGACCGGCCTGGTGGTGTTTGCAGGTGACGCCCACGTGGTCACGCCGCTAACGGATGACACGCGCACCATTGCTAATTTGATGCCTGCACTCTCACCCAACATTATGCCCTTGCCCGGCGCCAACGCGACCAGCGGGATTGAGGCGGCCGCCGATCTACTCATCACCGCTGGCGCGCAAGGCGGCCAAATCTTACTCATGACTGACGGCTTGCCCGGCTTTGACACAGCCCGCGCAAAAAACGCGCTAGAGCGCAGCGGAGCTGCTCTCGCCGTACTGGCAATTGGCACCAAAGCAGGCGCTCCGATCCCGCTGCCTAATGGCGGATTCCTCAAAGATGACGCAAGCGAAATTGTGATCCCCACGCTTGACCGGCAGGCGATAGATGAAGTCGCCAGCGCTTTGAGCGCGCCGGTCGAACAGGTTAGCTTAGACGAACGTGACATCGAATCATTGACCAGGCGAAATGTACTAGCGGCCCAAGGCGAACTCGATCTAGCGAGACAAACCGATGCCTGGCTTGATCAAGGATTTTGGCTGGCTGCGCTCGTTGCTTTGCTGCTCCTCCCTGCATTCCGAAAAGGCGCCCTGGCTGGCGTTTTGCTGCTAGCGATAGTGCAACCAGAAACAGCCGAGGCGGCGGAGTGGGAGGACCTGTGGCTGACCCCTGATCAGCAAGGCGCCCAGCGCCTTGCTGACGGTGACTCAGTTGGCGCCGCGGAACGATTCGATCAGTCGTCCTGGCGTGGCATGGCCGAATTTGAGGCGGCCGCCTATGATCGAGCAGCCAATAGTTTTGCCTCGGAGCCATCTGCCGATGGACTTTTCAATCAAGGGAATGCGTTGGCGATGCAGGGAGATTTACAAGGCGCCATTAACGCCTACGAACAGAGTTTGTCCCTACAGCCCAACGCTGAGGATGCCATTGCCAACCGAGACTTTATTCAAACGCTGCTCGATCAACAAGAAGATCAGGAACAAGAGCAGCAAGAAGGAGAAGAGCAAAGCCAACAAGACGAGGAATCTGAACAAAATGACGCGGCTGACTCAAATAGTGGGGGTGATGGCGAGTCGTCGGATCAACAAAACGACTCACAGCAAGCAGGCGACGGGCAAGAAGATGACGGCGAACCTCAAGCAGAGTCCGAGCAACAAGACGGTGACCAAGCTCCGAATACCGCTGATGCAGATCAGCAGGCCGCCGACCAACTTGAGGCGGCCACACAGGAACAAATGGCTAAATTCGATGAAGCGCTAGAGGAGCAGCAAGCGCTGGAACAGTGGTTGCGTCGGGTGCCTGATGATCCGGGTGGACTGTTGCGACGCAAGTTCCGCTATCAAACCATGCAAAGACTCAGGGAGGGTGACAAACCCGATGAATCGATTCGCTGGTAAAACCCAGCCACAACGCGTGACCGTCTGGAGTCTCATTGCGACCACGCTACTCTGGTCTGCTGCAGCGATGGCAGATCTCTCAGCGACCGCGGATCGACGTGACATTGCTTTGGGGGAAACACTGCGACTCACCCTACTCGGTGATGCAGGCGAGCAGCCCAGTGAAATTGACCTCACGCCGTTGAATCGCGATTGGGAAATACTCTCGCGCTCTAGCGCAACCAATGCACGTTTTATCAACGGTCGTAACAACGTCACACGAACACTAGAGCTGGAACTCGCCCCGCTGCGCGAAGGCACGCTCGCTATCCCCTCTTTGATGACGGGAGGTCGCCGTACGACACCGATATCGATTTTGGTCAATCCTGAGCCACTGATCGCCCCTGGCGATGCCACCGTGTTGTTTGAATCCAGCATTGACCAGCCCAGCTTATACGTCCAAGCGGAGCTCATGCTCACCATAACCCTGCAACAAGCCATTAATTTAGAGAGCCCGGAAATTTCAGCGCTTGATATTGCGGACGCCGTCGTAGAGCCGTTAGAGCGGCAATCTTTCCAGCGACGAGTCGGCAACCGGACGTGGTTGGTCACCGAGTTGCGCTACGCAATCTATCCACAAAAAAGTGGCACGTTATCGATTCCCGCCGTCGAATTTGCAGCGCGCGAAGTTCAAGCTGGGCGCACATTATTAGGCTCGCGCCTTGGAAGACGCATCCGCTTATCGTCCGAACCGCTCGAGGTTACCGTTAAAAGTGTGCCCGCTGCGTTTCCTGGCGATGTTTGGCTTCCAGCTAGAACACTGGCGTTGACAGAAGATTGGTCAATTGATCCCAAGGCCTTGTCGGTGGGAGATTCTACAACCCGCACGCTCACACTGATCGCAGAGGGCCTTCAAGGGAGCCAGTTGCCGCCGCTGAGCAGCGTGCAAGGCGCCCTCAACATCCCTGAGCTGCGTTTCTATCCCGATCAAGAATCGATTGATCAAAGTGAAATCGCTCGAGGGCTTCAGGGAACCCGGACCCAAAGCGAAGCGCTGGTTGCTAGAGCGGATGGCAATTGGACTTTACCCGAAATTCGTATCCCCTGGTGGAACACACAAACCGATCAACTGGAATATGCAGTACTCGAGGCGACAAATATTGTCGTCCAAACCGCTGATGTGCTCGATGATGAAACCGCATCCGGCACCCCTTCCGACGCGACCTTGCCTATGGCAACCCTGCCCCTGTGGATAGGGCTCACCGGAGTGGCAGGCTGGCTTATCGCCATCGGCCTAGCGATCGCACTGTGGCGACTTCGTTCAAATTCCATGCGCACAGACACGCCACAGGGTGGTCTCGCCGGTCTGCGAGGGGGCGACAAGCGGCAGGCGTTGGTCGAGGTAAGACGCGCCCTAACCCAGCAAGATGCGTCGGGCGTGCGAACCGCATTACAACACTGGGCGGCGTGCCATCATGGGCGAGCGTTCTCCTCACTCAGCGACATTGCTCGAGCCAGCAGCTCCTCATTGGCCGCAATACTGAGTGAACTTGATCGTTCGATCTATGGAGCCACTGACACTGAGTGGCGTCAGCTTGGACTGATAGACGCACTCCGCGACGAGCCAGCGCCGGAGGGCATTGGCGAGGCGCACGATGAGGCAATGGCGTTGTACCCCTCGCGATAAATCATCGTGCTCGGCCTGCGTTTACTGATCAGCTTGCCAGCAATAGTTCATCAGCATGACCAGCCAGCCGTGCCATCAGCTGTGCTTACCGCAGCACCTTTGTTCTAGGTGCTCGGCCCACACCCTTCAGTGTCTGAGTCGGGGGAAAGGCGGACCAATCGTATCCACACGCCACGCTATGGGGCCATCCAGACGTTACGGTGCGTCACTCAACGAACGACTCACCACCTCAAAAATGTCTTTGGGTAAGGGGTCGATCGCCGCGATTTCCTCGAGCACTGCCCGCATCAGATCTTGACCGGCGGCATACCGACGCCAGCGCGTTAATGGCGCGAGCATGCGCGCGGCGATTTGTGGATTACTGGCCTGAATTTTTAAGATGACGTCACCCAGCAAGCGATATCCTGCGCCGTCCGCGCGATGAAACGCAATGGGGTTTGCCCCGGCAAAAGCGCTCACCAGCGCCCGCAATTTATTGGGGTTACGCCAGTCAAACGCGTCATGCTCCATTAACAATCTGACGCTCTCGACGCAGTCCTCTGCGGGACGGGTTGCTTGAATGGTGAACCATTGATTCACGACAAGCGCCTCGTGCTGCCAGCGCTCATAAAACGCCGCGAGCACCTGCTCACGCGCTGCTGGCGTCTCGTACTGAACCAGCCATCGCAATGTTGCCAATCGGTCTGTCAGATTATCGGCCTGCTCGTGCAAAGCACGAATCACGGACAGGTCACCCTCGCCTGCTGCCAGTAAAAAGTCCTGCGCCACGTGTTGCAGAGCGCGCACACCGATATCAGCCGCGCTGGCGCGATAGGCGCCTTGCAGACGGTATTTAGAGGAAACCTGCTGCCAGTGATCAACCAGTCGACTACCCAACAGCGCCTTCATTTTCTGTCGGCGAGCATGGTTAGCCGCTACGTCAACTAAACCCTTTTGTGCTGCTCGATCAGCCAAGTACTCCTCACTCGGCAACGTCACGGTCAATGCCTTCATCGCAGGATCCATTGCGCCGGTTAACACACGCTCACAAGCCTGAGCTAATTCCGAGTTGATCTCCTCGGGCGTCTCGCTAGGTATGGTCCCTAGCGATTCCATCGAGCGAGCCAGTAAATGTTGCGCGGCATCCCACGCTACGAATGCATCGTCATCGCATCCCATCAACATCAGCAAATCTGCATCAGACTGTTCTGTGGTGATTCGGATGGGCGCCGAAAATCCTCGAAGCAATGAAGGCACGGGCTCCGCGGGTATATCTTCAAAAATAAAGGTCTGCTCAGACTCGGTAAGTTCCAGTATGCGTGTCGTTCCCTCACCTAAATCAATGGGCTGAGCGTCCACCACTAACCCGGTGGCAACAGGAATCACCAGCGGTGCCTCTTGAGCGCCCTCCTGCAGGCGCGGATTATGCTGCCGCAGCGTCAAATGGTAACGCTGCGACGCTGCATCGTAGCGGCCCTCAAACTGCACCTCAGGCGTACCCGGCTGTTCGTACCAACGTCTAAATTGCTCGAGGTCACGGCCCGACGCCTCAGACAAACTGTCGACAAAGTCATCACAGGTCACAGCTTGACCATCAAAGCGCTCAAAATACAATTTGGTCCCAGCAAAAAAGGCCTCTGCGCCTAACAGGGTGTGCAGCATGCGCACCACCTCAGCGCCTTTTTCGTAGACGGTCAGGGTATAAAAATTTGAGATGTCGACAAAGGCATCAGGGCGGACTGGGTGGGCCATGGGACCGGCATCCTCAGCAAACTGGTGCGTGCGCAAGAACATGACGTCCTCAACCCGTTTCACGCCGCGTGAATTCATATCCGCAGAGAATTCCGCGTCGCGGAAAACAGTGAACCCTTCTTTTAAAGTGAGCTGGAACCAATCACGACAGGTCACCCGGTTACCGGAGTAATTGTGGAAGTACTCGTGCGCGACAACCCCTTCGACCCGCTGATAACCAGCATCCGTCGTGATGTCAGGGTGCGCTAACACGCAGGAAGTGTTGAATATGTTGAGACTCTTATTCTCCATTGCCCCCATATTGAAATCGTCGACCGCCACAATATTGTAGAGATCGAGGTCGTACTCGAGGCCATAGACCTCCTCATCCCAGCGCATTGCGTTTTTCAGCGACACCATGGCGTGATCACAATAACTCAGGTCTTTTTCCTCTACCCAAATAAACAGGTCGACCCGCTTACCGGAGCAGGTGGTGAACACATTAGAAACAGGCTTTAAATCGCCTGCCACCATGGCAAAAAGATGGGCAGGCTTGGGATAGGGATCGTGCCAAATAGCTCGATGCCGTCCGTCTTCAAGAGCCTCTTCAGACACTAGGTTACCGTTACTGAGCAAAACAGGACAGGCGGCTCGATCCGCTTCAAGCGACACCGTGTAGGTCGCCAGTACATCAGGTCTGTCTGGGAAGTAAGTGATTTTGCGAAAACCTTCCGCCTCACATTGGGTGCAATAAGCGCTTTGCGAACGATAAAAACCCTCCAAAGAAGTATTTTCCTCAGGGCAAATGCGTACACAGGTCTTTAATTCAAACTGGTCAGGCACCAACGGAATAAGCAACTGCTCATCCGTCACCTGATAGTGGTCCTCGCTCAGTCGTTGGCCATCAAGCTCGACCCATTGCAGCGTCAGCTGCTCACCATTGAGTTGCAAGGGCGCGGCCGCCGCACCGCGACGCACAAAAGACAGGGTCGCCGTGACGTCGGTTCGCCCCGAAAATATCTGAACCGACAGCGAGACTGCCGTCACGGTAAAATCGGGCGTCTGATAATCCACCCGGCGGATCGTAGCGGGTAGGCCCTCGCGGAATGCCATCATGATGCTCTCACCTCAATATCAACTTCGTAGCCACCAAATTTACGGATGTTCAGCACACCCGTGTCGAGGATTAAATACTGCCCTTTAATCCCCATCAACGTGCCCTCGACGACGGGCTGCTTATCAAAATTATGTGCTTTGACTTTCTCGGGCCAGGTCAGCACCGGATAGCGAATCATCGTCTCTGGCTCATCCTCTAATAACTCAAAGGCCTCCTCACCGTGCTGTCGCTTTAAGTCATCGATGCCCTCTCGACAACTGTCCATCAGGCTTTTTCGTATGGCCTCAAGATCTTGGGGGTCGCTATCCCCCTTGAGCATGGTTTGCCAGGCGGTGCGGTCACCGACCTCTTGTGCGCATAACACCTCTAAAAGCCCGGATTGGTAGCGAGTTTGCACTCGCGCAATGGGCTTGGCTTGTGTCGCGCCCTGATCCATCCAGCGCGTGGGCACTTGTGTGCCACGGGTAATACCCACTTTGACACTCGACGTGTTCGCTAAGTAGACGATATGGGGGACTTGGCAATTTAAAGCCGCCCACTCGGGTTCTCGGCACGTCCCTTCAGCAAGGTGGCATTTTGCAGGACTCATGATGCAGGTGTCGCAGGCAGCTAGCTTACGGAAACAAGGGTAACAGTGACCCTGATTAAAACTCTTTTTTGTCAGTCGCTTGCAAGCGACACACTCGATCACGCCGGTAAAAGATAGGCGCAGCGGCGATCCCAAAAGATCATTGACCGATAAGCCGCCCTGATCTGGCAACAACGTGTAGTTCACCACCTCGGCCAGCTCTGTTTTCATTTTACGCAACATACCGCGTAGTTCAGTCACCAAGTGGCTCCTTCCAGTTTAGGGGTGCGGGATCATTGCGAACCCCATTTGCCTTGCTGCCTTTATCAATAAAGCCAACACGCTCCTCGGGCGCCAGGTGCAGCTCTCCCCAGGTAATCACGGCCTGCATCGCTGACTGCCGCTGAGTATCCGACAACCCACGCCCATCTGGCCAACGGCCAATCGCTAGCGCCTCAACGAGACGGTCGTAGGTTTTTCTGTCCATCTGAGCCACTGACTGCCGATAAACGTCTGACACCTCAAGGCCTCCCAAAAATGTGGGGCGCAATGCTCAGTAGCATGCCCAGCAGACAGCCGGTTAACAGACCCCCCACGTGAGCGCCATTAGCCACCGCCCCTGCACCAATGAATTCCATACTGCCCGCCATACCTATCAACAGCCAAATGAGCATGAAGGCAAACACCGCCATCGGTGGCGGCAGGATCCAACCGGGCCGTCGCCAGTGCGAGACCAAGATGACCCCCATAAAGGCATAGACCACTCCTGACATACCGCCAAAAATAGAGGGGCCCTCCCATAAGTACTGACAGTAATTACTGCCCATTGCCGTCACACCGTAAAGTGCCAACACATTAGCGGATCCCAATCGATGTTCGATTCGCTGACCAAACTCCCACAGCCACAAGCAGTTAAAAACCACGTGCAGCCAACCAAAATGAATCAAAGTGGGAGTGATCAACCGCCACCAATCGGTACCCATCTCACCGAAGGCCACATAACCGCCGGCGGCCCGAAACGGCACAAAATTGAACTGCTGCAACATACCCATCCACTGCAGAGGATAAAACAGCAAAAAACACCCCACGGTCACTACCACCAGTAAGAAGGTCGCAGGGGCTCGCTGTATTGCAGGTGGGGCGCTACTGAACGAGGGCATCAGACCAGCGAAGTTTGTCCCGGCAGGTCGCATAAAAACTATAGCCAGGAGGATGCAGCAACGTCAGCTCACGCGATTTTTTACGAATACGCACCGAGTCGCCGGGCAAGGCAGTGATAGAGATTTGACCATCGCAGGTGATGGGGGGATGGATGTCGTTACGCGACACGACATCGATCCGAATCTCACTTTGCCCACTGACCACAATAGGACGACTGGTCAATGAGTGAGGAAACATAGGCACTAACAGCAGCGCATCCAGATCGGGCGAGACAATGGGCCCGCCTGCCGACAAGGAATACGCAGTTGACCCTGTTGGAGTGGCCACCAGCAGGCCATCCGCGTTCAAGCGATACACAAAATCACCGTCGATACTGAGTTCAAACTCCACCATTTGTGCTGATGCGCCAGAGTTCACGACGATGTCATTGAGGGCCTCTCCCCGACCCACAACCTGCTCACCGCGCCACACCTCGGCATCGAGCAGAAATCGTCGATCACTGAGATAGTCACCATTCAAAATGGCACTGACTTGCTCCAGCAAATCGTCGGGGCTCACATCGGTGAGAAATCCTAGTCTTCCCCGGTTGATCCCAATCACGGGGGTATCGTGTTTGACTAACGTGCGCGCAGCACTGAGCAAACTGCCATCGCCGCCAATCACAATCGCGAGATCAACCATGGTGCCTATTTGATCGCGGGACGCCATTTCACGGCGCTCAAAATGGGCCAGCGTGGCGAGGCGATCCTCGATCGTCACCTGAATATTCCGCTGGTCTAGGAGCTTCAAAAGCCCAGACACCACCTCTTCAACCCCGGGGTGCTCTCTGCGACCGAGCAGCCCCACGTGCGTGAACGTTGTCGTCATAAGTGGGTAGCAACCTTTCGAACCATCAGCTTAACCCTCCTCCAAGGCCTACGTTATTATGCTCCAATACCCGCTCGGCGCGATAGCTAGAGCGGACAAAAACGCCGGACACAACCTCCATAAAGCCTTTTTCTAATCCCCACTGCCGGTAGCGTTCGAATTCTTCTGGCGTCACGAAACGCTCCACCCGCAAGTGGTGCTTAGTCGGCTGCAGATATTGTCCCAGTGTGAGGACATCAACATTGTGCGCACGAAGATCATCCATGCATTGCTTCAGTTCTGCCTCGCTCTCGCCCAAACCGAGCATCAATGAGGTCTTGGTGATCACCTTAGGTCGATACGCTTTAGCGTGCGCCAACACATCAAGTGTCTGCTGATACCCTGCTCTGGGGTCTCTAACAGGGTGCGTCAACCGCTCTACGGTCTCTACGTTTTGTGCAAAGACATCAATCCCAGAGTCAAGCAGCACCTCAATGGCTTTTTGATCGCCCAAAAAGTCGGGCGTGAGCGCTTCGACCGCGGTTTCCGGGTTCTGATGCTTTGTCGCCGTGACGACGGCTGCATAGTGCGCCGCACCCCCATCACTGAGATCATCTCGGTTGACTGACGTCAGGACGACATACCGTAGACCCATCAGCTGCACTGCCTGAGCCGTATTAGCCGGCTCTTCGCTATCGAGCCAGCCATTGGGATTACCCGTATTCACGGAACAAAAACGGCAGGCACGGGTACAGACATCCCCCATCAACATGATCGTCGCGGTGCCCGCGCTCCAGCATTCACTGATATTGGGGCACTTGGCCTCCTCACAGACTGTTGCCAAGCGATGCTCGTGAACAATCGACCTGACTGCGTCAAACTTGGGGCTGCTCTGTATCCGCATTCTTAACCAATCAGGCTTCTGCAGCGGAGCAGTCTCGGTTGACGAGGCTTTGATGCCGTCCTTAATGACGCGCATCCCCCGGTCATTGACATACTTTTCACCGCTATCGATGACCGCCAGCGGGATCCGTTCTTCAGTCATCCTTGCCTCCAGCGTGCATCACACCATCGCTCCGGCACTGAGCTGAACCGACAGCCCGTTTAAAGCGGCATTACCCGATAACTGGTCGATAAACTGGTCATCGGTAATGTCGTTGCAGCTCACGCCTGCGTGCTGGCTGGCGGTCTCTGCCCGAGTCCCGGGCTGGCCATGCCCATAACCATGAGGCAAGCTTACAACACCCTGCATCACATCATCCGTGCAGGCCAACTCGGCTTCAATACTCCCGATACGACTTTGAATTTTGATCAACATCCCTGACTGCCAACCTTCTCTCTTCGCGTCAGCTGTATTCATTAACAATTGGCACCTTGGCTTACCTTTCATTAATCGACGATGGTTGTGCATCCAAGAGTTGTTGTCTCTCACATGCCGCCGGCCGATTAAACGATACGTTTCTGTTTGCTCAGGCTGCTCGTTAACCAGCCGATGAATGTCATCAAACACGGCATCGATCGCCAGCTGAATGCGCTTTCCGGGCGTTTGAAGGCGCTCTGGGCAAGATGGTTCAAGCGGTCCCATGTCGATACCAGAAGGATGCGCTTTTAATTTTTCGATACTCAGTTGCCACTCAGTCTGATCTCCGTAAGGCCCAGCGCGCAATGCGCTATCGACCAAACGGTCTGGCGCCATCCGAGGCATTGGCGCTAAGTCTAATCGTTTGGCAAGACGCTCCCCAAGTTCCGAAAAAATCTCCCAATCATGGAAGGCACCCTCAGGCTTTTCGAATACTGCGGGGTTATAACGCGCGGTATTGCGAATCGCCAGATTATGAAATGCAATGTCGTAATGGTCATGCTCTAAGGGCGACGTCGGCGGGAAAATGAGGTCCGCATGACGAGTCGTTTCGTTCAGTGCCGGATCAAGGGAAATCATAAACGCGACCTCCTCTAGGGCAGCGTCCAGCGTTTGTCCGTTGGGTGTCGATAAAACTGGGTTGCCGGCGCCGGTGACCATCAGCTTGATCTGTCCCTCTCCGGGAGTGCGAATTTCATCGGCCATCGCCGCTGCAGGCAGCTCGTAGTTAAACTCAGGTAAACCGCGCTTTCGACTCGCGAACCGAGCGAAACCGCCCGGACTGGTATTGGCCACCTGATCCATCGCCGGCGCCGTAAAAAGACTGCCGCCCGGCTTATCAAGGTTTCCAGTGACCACATTGATGACCTGTATCGCCCACTGGCAAAGTGCGCCGTAGGCTTGGGTGCTCACCCCCATCCGCCCGTAGCAAATGCCTGCCTCGGCCGCCGCCATCTCGTGGGCGATGCGTTCGATATCAGCCGCTGCAATACCGGTTCTCTCCTCGGCCCATTGCGGCGTCAACTCAGTCACTGCCGCCCCAACCTCATCTACACCATCTGTGTATGACTTCATTGCGCCCGGGTCCACCAGTCCGTCGCGGAACAACACATGAATCATGGCTAATAAGAAAGTCGCATCGGTCCCTGGCTTAATAAAGTGATGTTCGCTGGCCATCTCAGCTGTCTCAGTTCGTCGCGGATCGATCACCACCAGCTTACCGCCTCTTGCTTGCAAGTCTTTCAGCCGTCGGCGCACATCAGGAACGGTCCAGAGGCTGCCATTTGAGGCCAGCGGGTTTGCACCGAGCATCAGAAAGTAATGCGTTCGATCGACGTCAGGAATAGGCTGCAACAGCATGTGACCGAAGCACCACAAGGACACCAAATGATGCGGTAACTGATCGACGGATGTCGCAGAGAAGCGATTACGTGTTCGGATATGCCTGAACAAATTTCGCTGATGCGTCAGCATCCCGTAGTTGTGAACCGCAGGATTGCCAAAGTACGCTCCCACTGCATCCACCCCATGATCCCGGATGGTTGATGCCAGCGCATCGGCCGCCAAATCAAATGCCTCGCCCCATTCAATGGCTTCATGATGGTAGACACCCGGCGCTGACCGCACTCTCTTCAGCGGCTTACGCAGCCGGTCAGGGTCCTCATGAATGTCTTGCAAGGCAACCGCCTTTGGACAGATATGCCCGCGACTGAGTGGATCAGCGCGGTCACCCCGAATATCGACAACCTTCGCGCCCTCGGTTTGAATAACCAGCCCGCACATGGCCTCGCATAAGTGGCAGACTCGGTGATGTGTTACGGTTTCGTTGTCACTCATGCTCGACTCTCCGTCATCACTCATAAGGGCGCCACATTATAGGGTCTCGCTGTTCTGAGGTCTCGCTGTTCTGAGGTCTCGCTGTTATAAGGTCGCGCTGGATCCATTTTCACAGGACTGATAGTCGCGGGGCTTTTGGTCACAGACTCTTACTCACGGACTCATAACCACAATACGGCCCTGCCTCAGAGGGCTAGGGCTCACAACATGGATGCCCACAGGATCGATACCCACAAGACCACTACGCACAGGGCAGCCGGTGAAAGGTGCCTCCGACTTCGTCACGAAAACCGAGGCGCCCTGCCCTCCATTTGAGCCATCACTGCTTCGGTTTGGTTAGCTTGACCAATAATGTCGTCTTGCTCCCGCGACTCCGCCAATAACAGCTCCTCGTCGCTAATGTGTGCCAGTGCATTAGACAAGCGCTTCGCAGCGCGAATCGCGTCGGGGTTTTTACCCACAATTTCGTGCGCCAGCAACATCGCTCGCGCCAGCGGATCTTCCGCCACTTCTGTCGCAAAACCCAGCTCATGCGCCGTCGTGCCAGAGAACTCGGCATTGGTATAGACTAATTTGCGCAACACGTCGTCGCGCACATTGCCCCGCCAAAGCGGGTAACCGGCCATATCGGGCACCAGACCCCAGCGCATTTCCATCACGCTACATCGCGTATCCGGATGCACAATACGGATATCAGCACCGGATAAAATATTAAGTCCACCGCCAATCGCCACGCCATGCGCCGCAGCGATGACCGGCACAGGGAGCGTTCGCCAGCCCCAAGCCACTTGTTGGAAGCGATTGGTCACGCCATGGGTCCGCTCGAGGAGCTTGGTCGGCGCGGCATCACCCTGCAAACTCGCCATATCAAGCCCGGCACAAAACCCCCTGCCCTCACCCGAGACCACCACCGCGCGAAGATCAGGCTGTACCGCCAACTCAGCAATTGCCGAGATAATGGCGTCGAACATGGCCGAATCGAGTGCGTTGATTTTATCCGCTCGGGTCAGGGTTACGTGGGCAATATGATCCGAAGTGGTGATTGAGACTCTGTTGCTCATAAAACAGCTCCATTCTGATGACGCGTCGAGGACCGCCTAAAGTCTGACATACTTTATGCCAAAATAACGCAGAGCAAAGCGCGTTAGTACAACGCTCGCTGTTCGAACCGCGGCATCAACCTAATAATGCGCTTACTTCATTCATTCAAATAAGCCAGCGGGTCAATTTGCCCGGGCAACTCTGTCACCGTCGACTCGACAAAGAGGCGATGCCAAAGTGCAAACTGTAACAGGCTCATTAGTAGTCGCCCCGCACCACCTGAGCGTTGCTGAATTTCTAAGGCTAATGTGACACCCTTTGGATTAAACCACCGCCTTATCGATTCATTGCTCAGCAGTATTTGACCCAGCGATGCTAGGCGGTCACCCCGCCACCAGTCATTCACTGGCACATAAAAGCCGCGTTTTTTGGCGGCAAAGTGCTCTGTGGGCATAAAGCTCGCCGCCCATTGCTTGAGTATTTTCTTACCTTCGTTTCGGTCACTTTTTAGGTCATCGGGCAGCATGAGCCCCCACTCGACGATTCTGCGATCGACAAAGGGCATGCGCCCCTCGACGCCGTGCGCCATCAACATACGATCGGCTTTGACCAACAGGTTGTTTGGCAACGCATGCTCAAGATCTAGGGCCTGCATTTTTTGCAAGGCGCTCCAGCTCGCTGGATACGCCTTCCAGCTCTCGATCAGCGGCGTGCGCCAGCGCGTGCGCGCGGCCCGTAAATCTGGCCCCAGTAACTGATTGGCCATACTGCCACGCAGATCACCTCTGGCGCGGAATCCACCGGTTCCTGGAAATAAACAGCTTTTTATCAAGCGTTCGGCAACACCGGTACGGTAACGACCGTAACCGGCAAAGCTCTCATCGCCGCCCTCACCCGAAAAAACGACCTTCATCGTTTTAGAGGCCTCTTCTGCCAACAGTAGGGTTGGCAAATTGGCCGGGTCGCGCATTAAGTCATCAGCGGCCCACACGGTTTGCAGTAGCCGAGATAATAAGGCGTCGGGCTCGGGTGTGATCACACGATGCTGCGTGCCAAAGTGGGTCGCCAGCCGAGTGGCCACATCGAGCTCGTCCCCCACGGAAGATCCGGGAAATCCGATAGAAAAAGTATGAATATCTTCCATACCATATCGGCGCATAAGCCCCAGTAAAACTGTGGAATCCACGCCGCCCGATAGAAACAACCCAATCGGCACATCGGCACGTTGATGCTGAGTGAAGACGTCCTCCATTAAGGCATCTAGTGAGGCGATCGGATCGGCATGACGCGTTGGGGCGGTGCGAACCACTGACCAGTGACGCCATCGCTCAACACATTGACCGGCCCTGGTGAGTACTGCCTCGCCCGGCAGTATTCGCTCAACACCGCAAAAAGGCGTATCGCGGGCGAGTGGATGCTGCGCCTCCAAATACTGTACCAATGCGGTGGGGTTAAGATCCGGCTGCTGCGGCAGCAGCGCCAGTAACGCCTTAATCTCAGAGGCAAAACGCACCCCTGAACTCCCCTCGTGGCAATACAATGGCTTCATACCCAAGGGGTCACGTGCCAGTAGCACTTCGTCTTGCTCAACGTCATGCAGCGCAAAGGCATACATACCCTCCAGCCTAGTCAGGACGTCTCGGCCCCAGGCAGCGTACCCTTGCAGGATGACCTCCGAGTCCGATTGCGTCGCAAAGCGCGCGCCCCGGGCTAGGAGCTCGTCTCTCAACTCGATGTGGTTATAAATCTCTCCATTTGCCACCAATGCAAAACGACCACAGGGTGACCGCAAAGGCTGAGCGCCGCCCTCAAGATCGATAATCGATAATCGGGTGTGGCCCAACGCCACTCCGCCCTGATCATAGACTCCCTGACCATCCGGACCACGATGCCCCAACGCTGCCAGCGCACTCTCGATCCGATCTGCTGGTCGTCCTGTTTTTGCGGCAAAGCCGACAAGCCCGCACATACTGCTACCGTGCCTTACCTATAACCTGACCAGACATAGTCGACTTCCCTTCGCAAAAACCCACCGAGACGATTCGGGAGTGTAACGCAGGGGCTCGCGTCACCCCATCATCGATACGCCCCTATGCTAATCTGTCGCGGACTTTAAGGGGATTGTTAACCGCAATGCGTCCAAAACTAGCGATTCTGGTCTCCTTCTCAGGGCAAGGTGGGGTGGAGCGGATGATTGCCAACCTCAGCCAATCGCTGGCAATGGCGCCGATCGATCTGGATATCCTTTTGATTAAAGCAAAGGGGCCCCATATCGCCGCGTTGCCCGACTCGGCTAATGTCATTCATTTGCGAGCGCGACATACGGCCACTAGCATCTTCGAAGTGGCGCGCTACCTGCGGCGTGAAAAACCCGATGCGCTTCTCGCGATAAAGCACCGCGGCATGATTGCGGCACTACAGGCTCGAACACTGGCTCGCACGTCGACACCCATTTCGGGTCGCCTCGGCACCACGGTTTCAGCGGCACTGGCGAATAAATCGTCTCGACGTCGGGCGCGATGGTTCAGCACCATGCGGCGCTATTACCCCAAATTACATCGACTGATCGCAGTTTCGCAGGGTGTCGCTGATGATGTCATCACCATTACCGGCATGTCAGACCGTCAGGTCACCGTGGTCCGCAACCCCACCGTCAGCCCGGCGATGCTGGCCGCCGCCACGCTCCCGGTTGAACATCCGTGGCTTGCAACGGATGCACTGCCCGTGGTGCTCGGTGTGGGCCGATTGACGGAGCAAAAAGATTTCCCGACCTTACTGCGGGCCTTTGCAGAGGTCGCAAAGCAACGCGACGCGAGACTGATTATTTTGGGTGAGGGCCAGCTGCGAGAAGCCCTACTCGAACAAGCTCGGCAGTTAGGCATTGCCGATAAAGTGGCATTCCCGGGTTTTTCCGACAACCCGTGGGCATGGATGCGCCGTGCCGCCGTTTTCGTCTTATCGTCGAGATGGGAAGGCTCGCCCAACACGCTCACAGAAGCCCTCGCATTAGGTATACCGGTGGTCAGCACCGATTGCCCCAGTGGCCCGAGAGAGCTGTTAAACGGCGGGAAACTTGCGCCACTGGTACCGATGGGCGATATCACCGCACTAAGCGAGGCCATTCTATCGACCCTCTCAAATCCACCCGAAGCTGCGACGTTGGTTAACGCCGTGCAAGACTACCACCAAGACGTCAGCGCCAAAGGCTACCTCGACGCGCTCGGTCTTATCACCAGCTGACCCCAATGAGACGCGACAGGCCGCCCGATCGATACGACTGGCTGAGCCCTGTTTCAGGGGTGGCGCACCATCACGATCTGCATGACAATCGAAACTCATTCATAGGAGACATCCGCACATGCCCACACTACGATCATTCATCATTACCAGCCTAACGGCGTTGCTCTTGACGGGCATGAACAACAGCACTGCCGCCACCGATCAGGATGAAATCCTTGCTTTGTATCAGGGCTGGATTCGAGCGGTAGAGTCGAGCGATATTGATGGCTATGTGGGAGGACTCCACCCCGACGTCAGCCTGCGCCCACCCGGCGTTACCGGTCTAGATGGCCGCGATAACTACCAAACGTTCCTCGGACCGGTTTTCGCCACCGCCCGTTATGAAATCACTGTCGACACCTCTCACAGCATCACCATGATGGGTGATGCTGCAGTGGTTGAATACGATTACACCATTCGCCGCATTGTCGATAAGAGTGCGAATGCTGAGCTCCCTGAGGGCGCTATCGAAGGTGACTCCACCACCTCTCATTACATCGACATCGTTGCGAAAGACCCCGCAGGGGCATGGAAGATACGCCTGCACAGTTGGTCTCAAACGCTATGATCGAAAAGCGCTATGCGCTGATTACCGGCGCGTCCTCTGGACTCGGCGCCGAGTTTGCACAGCAATTGGCGGCCCTAGGCCACCCTCTGATTTTGGTGGCCAGACGCGAGGAAAAGCTGGCGGCGCTGGCGTCAACACTGCACGAACAATACAGCGTAGCGGTAGAGGTGATCGCCGCTGACCTCAGCCAACCCGACACACCACAAAAAATTGCGACCCTCTGCTCAGCGTCAGGCTGGCAGGTGGAGTGGTTAATCAACAACGCCGGTGTTGCAGGACCAGATCTGCTCAAAGACCGGGATTGGTCTCAGCAACACGCTTTTTACCAGCTGATGATGCTGTCAGTCGCCGAAATGTGTCACCTTTTTATTCCGTCAATGGTAGAGCGTGAACAAGGCCGCGTGATCAACATTGCGTCGGTTGCAGCGCGGGTGCCGCGCTCGGGGGGATGTAACTACGGCCCCGCTAAAGCCTACGTTGTTGCACTGTCTGAAGAGCTCCACTTAAGCGTCGCCGGACAGGGCGTCAATGTGACGGCGCTGTGCCCGGGATTCACCCACACCGAATTCCATGAGACCGCCGGGCTCATGGATATGAAAAACAATATGGCCAAGTGGCTCTGGTACGAGGCCAAAGTGGTGGTCTGCGATGGCATCAACGGCGTTGAGGACGGCAAGTCTGTTGTAGTGTCCGGTCGCCTGTATCGTTGGCTAGACCCCATTTTTCAGTCTGTTTGGACAAGGCGATTTCTTCGTATCAAGGCACGGCCCGATTAAGCGCTGCGCACTACCACTTCACATCACGATCGATCGGAGGGATCTGTGAGCCTAAAACTGAGTAGAAGAGACACATTGCTCGCGGCAGCTTCCCTCCCACTATGGGGCGCCACGAGCGGTCATACCAAGCCAGCCGATCACTACGATGTCATCGTCATTGGTGGCGGTACCGCCGGGATTCCTTGCGCACTCTTTGCCGCACTCGGTGGCGCGCGCGTACTCCTAGTAGAAAAAAGCCCCTCATTGGGCGGCACGTTGTTTTGGTCTACTGGCCAGATTGCCGGTTCAGGAACGGTTTTTCAGCAGCGGCTCGGCATTGAGGACACGCCTGATGCCCATTTTGCGGATTGCATGCGCATCAATGGTGCCACCGCAGACCCCGAGCTCACCCGTTTAACGGTCGATCATGCGGGCGACACCATTAACTGGCTGGCGCAACAAGGCTTCGAAGTCATGGACGGACATCCGGTCACCGGAATTGGCCATGATCACTTTACCACTCGCCGGTATCAGCAAGGGACCAAGAGCGGACTGTCTATTCTTGACGCGCTGCTGCCGAGTCTCAATCAAGCCATCAGCAACCAACAAATCACGCTACTCACGGGCACGTCGGCAACGGCCCTGCTGCAGCAACCCTCCAGTGCCATCACAGGCGTGACGGTAGACGGACCGTTTGGACATCGAGACGTTAAAGCGTCCCATGTCGTCGTTGCGACGGGCGGCTGCGCTGCCAATCCAAGATTGTTCGAGGAGCTACATGGCGTGCCGCTGTATGCGCAGACGGCCTACCCAACATCATTAGGCAACGGCCTGCTATTGGGCATGTCTGCCGGCGCAGCGATTGTCGGCGCGGAAAAGTACGCCTGCCTACCGGGGCTCATTCCAGATGCCTATCGCTACCCCTGCCAGATGTTTGCCTACGCCCCCTTAAACCCTGCGGCTCGATCGCCCTGGGAAATCGTCGTCAACGCCCGAGGCGAACGTTTTGTGAGAGAAGATCACCCCAGTGTGCATCAGATTGAGCGCGGCATCTATCGGCAACCGGGGCATCGGCACTGGGCTATTTTTGACGCTGACATGCTTGAAAAATCGGCCCCCATCATCCCCGACTGGACCCGGGAGAGAATTGCCAACGAGCATCAGAGTAACACCATGTTCCACAGGGCCATGACAGTGAGTGAGCTGGCCTTCCGAGCGGGCCTGAACCCCGCCACCCTCACTGCAACCGTCAATGATTACAATCACAGCATCGCCGTTGGCGGTGCAGATCCTTATGGCCGTGTGTCACGACCCTCGCCGCTAGCAAAGCCGCCGTTCTACAGCATCGCCATGCAAGGCTGGACCTTGGTCTCCTTCGCGGGGCTCAGCATCGATGCCAGCTTGCGGGTGCTCGATCGCGAAGCACGACCGATCCCAAATTTATATGCCATTGGCGAAGTCATTGGTGCAGGCGCCACGTCTGGGGCGGCTTATACCAATGGCATGCTGGTGACGCCCGCGATTACCTTTGGGCGGTTATTAGGCCAGCGGCTCGCTTCCGGGCAGTCTGCTGCTTAAAGGGCGATAAATATCGTTTTTGCCCGATTTTGGCGCCCGATTTAGCGACAAATAGTGTTCTTGGGCGGATTTTAACGTCTGATTGTGCAAAAAGTGACACAGAGACCCAATTGGTCGCAATTACTTTGCACTGAACCACTGCCGTTGATACATTACTGCGCACCTATAACTAGGAGATCCCTATGAAAACGAAAGGTTTTGTATCAGCAGTTAGCGCTTTGATGTTGTTGTCCCCATTCGCCTCTGCGGGTGATCCAGTCCAAATGTGGAAATGCAATATTAACGGCGACGTCTCGGAAGAATCCGTGATTGAGCAGGCGGGCAAGTGGAAGCAAGCGGCATCCAAGCTACCCGGCGGCGGTGATATGGACGTTCACGTTCTGTTTCCCGTAGCAGTGGGTGCAGACGGTGACGGTACCGACGTACAGTATGTTGTCTCTTGGGGTTCCTTTGGCGACTTCGGCAGCTTCTGGGATGCCTATCCTGGGTCAGACGTCGCACAGATGGAGCGTGAAACGCTGACGTGCCACGGCTCCGCTCTGTGGGAAGCTGACGACATTTAAGCACTGCGCTTAGCTTGTCTAGGGCCACCTAAGGGTGGCCTTTTTTATGACGCGTCATTCCCCCCAACTGATCGAATTCTCTTTAAATTTAACCTTGAGTAAACATTGATGCCCAGAGTCTGGAGTTGTAACGAGTGGGATCCGCTGGAAGAGGTTGTTGTGGGGAATCCTTTGGGTGCCCGCTTTCCCTTTGCCGACCCGAGTACTCGGCTAGCGGAATACCCTGATCGTGCGCTCGATGCGCTACCCCAGGGCGCTTTTCCTGATCAAATACTTGAAGAAACAGAAGAAGATTTACAGGCCTTCGTCGAAGCACTCGAAACAAGAGGTATCACAGTACATAGACCCGATGACTGGCCGCATGAGCAGGTCATCAAGACTCCCCACTGGGAATGTCAGGGGTACTACAACTACTGTCCCAGAGACGTACTGCTCGTTATCGGCGATACCGTTATCGAGACACCCAACGTCATCAGGGGCCGATCACTCGAGACGGGCTCATACCGTCGTTTACTCATGGAGTATCTCGAAGACGGCGCGAATTGGTTCGCAGCCCCCAAGCCCATGCTCGAGGACCGATTATTTGAGTACGACGTGTCGGCACCGACGCCTCGCAATATCGAACCCGCCTTTGATGCGGCCAACGTATTACGATTTGGTCGCGATTTGCTGTACCTCGTGAGTGCTACGGGTAATGAACTGGGAGGACGCTGGTTGCAACGTGTTCTGGGAGACGAGTTTACCGTGCACTTTATGAAAGACGTCTACTACGGCAGCCACATTGACTCGACCTTGGTCGCACTCAAGCCCGGTCTGTTACTCGCCAATCCCGCACGATTATCACCGGATACCATCCCATCGTTTTTAAAACAGTGGGAGATACTCTTTAGCCCCCCCATGGAAAATCAGGATCGCTACAGCGCCGAGTATTTAGAGCAAGCGATCGGCAGCGAGTGGATTGACATGAATCTGTTCAGCTTAGGTCCCGACACAGTCGTCGTGGACCGTGATCAAACGGCGCTGATCAAATTATTAGAAAGCCACCAAATGGAAGTGGTCCCTTTAAAGCTCAGACACTCTCGCATGATGGGTGGCGGCTTTCATTGTGTCACCCTGGATACACGCCGCCGCGGTAAGATGGAATCGTATTTCGACTAAGCGACGCGCGTTGTTCGCGCACTACCCAGACTTATGACACTCCTATGGATAACGCTTTTCCCGCTACTGCTGACCGCCGCCTGGTTACGCTACTGCGCTATCGCCGCGGGCAGCGCTGAGCCTTTACCGCCTAAAACCGTCCTCAGTCAGCCCGCACCGAGGGACGCGTGGGGGTCTCATCACCATCAAATGGGTGCGCGTTGGCTACACGATATTTTTGAGCGCTCGGCAGCACGGTTCCCTGATCTGACTGCGCTAACCGTTCCCGAATCGGGAGAGTCTCTCAGCTACGCTGAGCTCGACGCCAGGGCCAACCACTTCGCGAGCCACCTCCGTCATCACCTGAGTGGGAGCAATCAGGTCGTGGCAGTGCATTTACGACAAGACTCTGCCGATATCGTCGCACTGCATCTAGCGATTCTCAAAGCCGGGGCGACGCAAGTCTTCATTGACCCGGATTCACCCAGCCACCTTTACCAGCAGATACTGGCGGATGCAGCGCCCACGGTATTGATCACGGAAACGCAACTGGCAGCCTTCACTGACGCCCCTTTTGGCGTTACGGGCATGACGATACGTACTCTTGAATCACTCAAAATGGCCGATAGCCGCGCTGTCGCGTCTCAGGCAAGCTCGGATTCTCAAGCTGAATCGTCGTCTCACACCAGCGCTGGTCAGGATTCAGCGTCCCAGCGAATCGCCGCCCTCTTTTATACCAGCGGCACCACTGGCACACCGAAGGGGGTTGAATGCGCCCATGCGGGATATATCAATCTCGTGCAATCTTATGCGACGTATTACGATTTTGTACCCGGGAGTGACGCGACCTCGCTCACCTCTTCGCTCGGTTATGACGGCAGCATTTCTGAACTGTACAGCGCCTGGGTCGCGGGTTGCGAGGTCGTCTTACTCACAAAAGCGGCTCTACGCTCTGGTCCCGAACTGCTCCCTATTTTAAGGGAGCACTCTGTGACCGCGCTGTTTTGCCCGCCCGTGTTGCTCTCCACCTTAACTGCCAACCCTGAAGTCGACCTGCCCTACCCCATATGCCGCTATATCGTGCCAGCAGGAGAGGCCTTCCCCGCCTCACTGGTTGAGCCCTGGTCACGGGCGCGCCGACAGATCGTCAATACGTATGGTCCCACCGAGGTCAGCACGGACACCAGTCGGCAACTGTTGCGGCCCAACGAACCGGTCACGATTGGCAGCCCTTTTGCAGGGGTAAGCTACTTCATTTTGGATCCCGCCACATTGGAACTGCTGCCGCATGGCACAGAAGGCGAGCTCTGCATTGGCGGCTGTCAGCTGGCACACGGCTACCGTAATCGACCGGAAGCCACCGCAACACAGTTTTTCACACACCCCGAATTCGGTCGCCTGTATCGATCGGGTGATCGATGCCATGTTGATCCCTTAACCTTGAGAGTTCATTTCCACGGTCGTCTCGATGCGCAGCTCAAAGTTCGGGGATTTCGCGTCGAAGCCCAGCCGATTGAATCGCTGTTGCAAGATCACTTTGCGGAGTTCGAAACTGCGGTACTCGATTGCCAAAACAGCGAGCTGATCGCCTTCATTCGCGCGCCATCGCTATGGGGTCAAACTCAAGCAAACGCAAATGTACAACTGCTAGAGCAACCACTACTGGCTGAGGCGCAGGCGCTCGTAGGACAAAAATTCCCTCCCTATGCCGTACCCAGCCGGGTCTTTCTGATCGACCAATTCGACCTCCTCGCCGCGTCGGGCAAGATCGATCGACGCGCATTACCGAGGATTGCAGCGCTGTCAAGCACAGCTAATGAGAGACCGGTATTCAGCCCACAACACGATGACGCGCTAAGCGAGTCGCTCGACGCGGATGTGCTGGCGCTGTGCCGAACGCAATTGGGCAGCGAGCTTGGTTGGCGCGACGACTTTGTTGAGTGGGGCGCTCATTCGATTGCCATTGCGCAACTCACACAAACACTGCAATCGGCGGGCTACCCTGTGACCGTCCGAGCTCTGCTGAGCGAATATCGCTGTGCCGCCGATATCGCGGCACTCACTTGCGCGACTCAGCCCCAGGCCGGACTCGCCAGCAGTCAACCCAACCCGCCCATTCTGGACGACGCTGAGGTCGAGAGCCGGGTGTACTCATTTCGCTCGTTCAGTGCACTACAAGCGAGTGCCTCGGTTTTACTGCGCGTACCGCTGGTACTCGTTGCGGGACTGGGACTGGCGATTATTGATCCAGAGGTCCTACTGCTCGCGGGCGACGTGTTGGGCTTTTTAAGCGCCACCATTATTAGTTATTGCCTCTATATGATTGTGCCCTTCGTGAACTTGAGTTGGGTCGTTTTGCTACGTCTGATCCAGCGTGGAATGGCGGTAGAAGCCACATTAGAACCGGGACGCTATCAAAAATATTCCAGTCACCATCTGCAGGTCTGGTGGATGGAACAACAAGCGGGCTTTGTCTTGAGACCGCTGGTGAATGGCCTGAGAAGTCCGAACCTTTTTAATTGGGCTTTACGTCGTCTTGGCGCACACATTCACCCCGGCACCTTTATTGCACAAAGCACCGAATGGTATGGCCCGCTCTCCCTGATGACGATTGAACAAGGCGCGGTAATTCAGGCGGGGGCACAAATCAGCACGATCGAATGGGAATCTTCTGTCTTTACTCTAAAACCCATACACATTGGCCCCCGCGCTCGAGTGGGGAGTCGAGCCATGGTGTCCGCAGGCGGCACTCTCGGGGAGGGTTCGTGGTTAACGCCCTTGTCGTCGCTACAAAACGCCTGCGACGCCTACTCACAAGTCAGTGGCGTTCCAGGCGCCGTGGTGGGCAGGTTTCATCAAGTGAAAACGCCTAGTCAGCCGCAGCGCAGCGGACTCATCATGGCCGCCATCGATGTGCGCAATGTCCTGCTACAGCTGGCACTCGAACTGTCATTGGTGGTGATCCCCGGCGCGTTTATCGCGCTCATCGCGTCGTTTTTTCTCGGTCTGGACGCGCTCAATACGCTCAACGTGGACGATGCTGCGCTCACCCTCGGTGGCATTCTCAAAATAGGGGGTGCTGGCATCGCCGGCATCTGGATCGGCGTGTTGTCTAGTTCGCTTCTGCTTTGCCTTTTTCTTAGGCTGACCCCTACCCCGCCGGGATGGGTGAGTGCCTTCAGCCTCACGGGGACTCTGGCCCGATATCGACAAACCAAAATGAATCAAATTCAGCAAATGTGGGGTTGGAGTCTGACAGGGCAGTATCTGCGAGCACTCGCCGGCGTGAAATTCTCTCGAGTCGGCGCCTCAGAATGCGACGCGCTCGTGAATGTATTACCCGAACAACTTGACGCCGATGCCAATATTTTTATCGCTCAAGGATGTTACTGCAACGTTTTAGACGAACACGGCGCATTTCTTTTGGTCAAGCCATTGCGATTACCCGCGGGCTTTTTCGCTAGCAATAACGCCATGATTGAGCCTGGCGCGATGCCTGGCAATTTGCTCCTAGGGGTTTCGACGCCCATTGGGCCACATGACTACCGAGAGCAGTACACAGATCGTCCAGACCTGCCGCGGGTTCTCGCAGGGAACCCACCGCTATCGCTCGGCGCGACATCGCAGCCGGCGCAACCTGTTCACCCTAGGCCATCCTGGTGGGTCTTTATGATGCGTTTTGTATTAAATGATTTTGCCTCAGTTGGCGTTGTACCGGGCATCACCGTCTTTCTCGCCACCACGCTGCTGGTATCCCTCAATGCTTTGGGTTTAAGCAACATTGGGGCCGCACTGGTCACCAGCATCCTATTCCCGATCAGCTTGCCGCTCCTCGCATTGCTCATTAAGTATCTGCTCGTAGGGAATTCCTGGGGAGCCAAAAGCACTGCTCCTTTTTGGTCGGTGCGACACTTTGCGTATTTTCTTGCACAAGATTGCTTTTTTAGACTCATGTCGAGCTTTATGAGTACCATCGCAGGCACCGCGCTGGCTAACCCGTTGTTGCGGCGATTTGGCTGTCGAATCGGCCAACGAAGCCTAATCGGGCTACCCATTCAGCTCTCTGACTGGCACGCTGTGGATATTGGTGATGACTGCGTAGTGAATGGCCAAATGCAACTCCACAGCTTTGAGAATCGCATACTCAATGTGGCGCGAACCAAGATTGGCAACAACACCGTGATCAACCATGGCTCAATGCTGATGGGCGGCGCCACGCTAGCAGATAATGTAACGGTATCTCCCCAGTCATTGATCCTAAAGGCGATGCAGCTCCCGCCCGGACTGCACACAGGCAGCCCGACTCAACCCGTCACTCCCGCGCCCCTGACACACTGAGACTGGCGTCTTTTCAATGAGCTGTTCTAGCAAGGGCAGTCGACGGGGCAGCGCCTGCAGTTAGCACAAGGGCACGCGACCGCACCTATCGAATTGACTCCCAACGAAGATTGGTGAGAGAGCGCCATAACCACTCCATTGGTCCGAGGCGGAATCGCTGACACCACCAGTGGCAGATCATCAACTGCGCGAGGTAAACCATTACCGCAAAACAGCACACCGCGAACGGCCCCCATTGAAAGGCTTTGCCGAGGCCATAGCCATAGAATACCGTCGTAAAAATAAGGGTCTGGCTAAGGTACGCCGATAGACTCACGCGACCTGCACTGGCAACACGTGCACGAAGGGCGATAAAGCGATGGCTTCGGGTCCAGCACCAAACACTGACAAACCAAGCACCCGTTAGTAATAGGGTGGCGCACAGATAGACGACATCTCCGACCAGCACCCAGAGCGCTGACGCAGTTGACTTGCTAAACACCTGGTAGCCCATAGTTGCCGCTAAGTAGCGCTCTATCCCCATCAATAAAAGGCCCGCCAGCCAACAACTCGCCGCCATGCGAAAACAAGATGACATCGACAAGGTCTGCAGTCGAGACCACCCAACGCGCATGAAATAAACACCGCATAAAAAAAAGGTCAGTACCAGCAGTCCTGAATCTGGATATTGCCAGTCGGCCCAGAACAACTCTGGAATGTTCTCACGATGGTAATCGAGCACGTCGGCAAAATAACCGATTGATAACGGTGAGTGCGCCAAGTCGTCTTCAAGCCATTCAATGGCCTCGTCTCTGTCCTCCGGCGGCCATTCGTCGCCACGATCACCCCCGAATAAATGCCCCAAAGGAAAACTGAGACTGAGCACAACACCCACACACACAAGCCAATGATTGGGAAGCCGATTGAGAACCAATAAGCAGTAGGCCAAGTTCCGCATACAGCATGAGAATGTCGCCCTCAAACAACAGACCATGCAGGCAACCCAAAACCATCAGAACCAGCAGTCTTCGAACCGCTCGCCCCACCGTGTAGGTGGGCGACAGCCTCTGCAGATAAAATCCAATGCCAAACAATAAGCTGTAAAGAGCCCAGAATTTAGATTCGAAGAAAGTGTGCTTGAGTGTCCAGAAAGCGCGGTCTAGGGGCCCTGCCCAAGCGATTGAATCCGCGCCGAAACTGAACACATTGACGATCAAAATGCCGAACAGCGCCACCCCCCGGAGCACATCAAAAAAGGCAATACGCTCACTGGCATGTGTCATCACCATCAGCGAAGTGCTTCCCGCTCAAAACGGTTCATGGATACCCACCCTATTCTCAGTCATCTTGTTATCCGCACTCACTCTCGCGTGAGATTGTAGCGTGCGCGAATCGAGCCTACTGATAACATAAGGGACGCAGGATACTCGGATGTCGGCTGTGTTTTTAGCCGACAAACCGTTCATATTGGCGTGACCATAGCTAAAATAGAACCACGCAAGCGTTATCAAGCAGCGAATGCGGCTGCCCCACTGCTCATCATGTATGACTTGGTTGTATCCTGATGAAGTGTTCGGATAATACTCGGACGCGGGACTGTGCCGATCTTTTTCCAGCGAAGTAGACGGAATCTCACAGTCAGTGCCAAACGCTTCAGAGGGGAATAACATGAGACATTCCCTGCATTTATCGTATGCTGACGCTCGCCAACACTGGGCCATCGTAAGACAGGCTCGCTGTTCGCCACACTCGCTCTGATAGGACTCCGATGACGCACTTTACGCTGCTCTTGTTTTTACCCATCGCGCTACCCCTGCGGGTTTCCGGTCTGCTTCTGTGAGTACGGAGCGGTCATCACCGGTGATCAGCGGTGCATTGGGCGCCCTGCCGCTGTTTATTCCCGCGATTCCGTTCGCGTTCGTATTTGGTGTAGTGGTCGCCAATGCAGGTATTCCAGAGTGGCTGGGCTGGTCTTCATCCCCCATTATATTTGGCGGCGCAATACAGGTAACGCTGTTTACATTGATTGGCGAGGGCGCATCGGTCGCCGCTGCCGTCAGTGCCGCCTTGGTGGTGGGTGCGCGTCACATGCTTTATTCCGTTGCGCTGGCACCTCAATTTCAAAATCAACCCACTTGGTTTAGATGGGTCGGGCCTTACGTCCTCATTGATCAGGTCTTCGTGTTGAGTCAACTCAACCCCATCAAGGAACCGGATACCTTCCGACGCTATTTTCTGGCTGCAGGTTTCACCTTTTGGTCATTGTGGATGCTGTTCACCGCAATAGGCGTCATGCTCGGCCCTGCTATTCCCGCGAGTTGGGGTGTTGAGTTTGCCGCGCCAGTGCTCTTCGTCAGCCTGATGATGGCAGCCAGTAACCGCCCGGATAAAATCGGAGCGGCACTCCTCGCCATGATCATGGCCTATCTATTTGCCGAGCTCCCTAATCGCGCAGGGCTTTTGGTGGCCGTGCTCATTAGCGTCCTCATCATGTTGCTGGTCACGCGTCGAGGTCAGCCATGATTCTCACTGCGATCATTCTGACGGGAATTGGCTCCTACCTCATGCGGGCCTTTTTTATCTTTGCATTGGCTCGCTATCAATTCCCACCCATCATGTTGCAAGCACTCGAGTATGTTGCCCCGACGGTGATGGCCGCACTAGTGGTGTCGTTATTGACCACACCCGACGGCGAACTCGTTGCTGGTGTGCCCGAAATCGTGGGCCTCATCGGTACCGCGATCGTAGCCAAAGGGACCGGCAACCATATTCTCGCGTTAATCACCGGAATGTCGATTTACTGGTTACTCGGCTGGCTCCTTTAAGGCGAATAAATTGCTAGCTGAGGGTCATGGCGAGAACAAAGAGACGCTCGACACGGTCGCTAAAGGCCATGAGGAAATTCGTACAATGCTAGATCGCAAGCTTGTCCATCAAGTCATCTACCAATAACGCCATGTCTCACTTCCCCCCCACCGTTGCCGCCGCCGTCGTCATTGCCAATATGATTGGCACCGGCGTCTTTACGAGCCTGGGCTTCCAGTTAATGGATATTCAATCAGCCCCTGTGCTCATAGTGCTGTGGGTCGTTGGGGGATTATCGGCACTTTGTGGCGCCTTGAGCTACGCGGAGCTGGGGGCGGCCCTCCCGAAGTCGGGAGGCGAGTATCATTTTCTGACCGAAATTTACCATCCCTGTGCTGGCTTTATCTCTGGCTGGGTCTCTGCCACGGTCGGCTTTGCCGCCCCGACCGCGCTCGCTGCGTTGACACTGGGCAGCTATTTGGCGGCCAGCGGTTTATCCGTGAATCCAACATGGGTTGCCACCGTTGCCATTGTGTTGCTGACGACGGCTCATTGCACCAGTCACCGCCGCAGTGGCGGGACACAAACCATTTTCACACTGCTGAAACTCATCTTGATCCTTGGGTTCTCGGCAGCCGCGCTGCTGCTCGGGTCCACGGAGCATCAAGCGGACTTCACGTGGACAAGCGAATCGGGAGCATTGCTGGGCAGTGGCGCATTTGCGGTCTCACTGATTTACGTAAACTACGCCTACTCCGGCTGGAATGCGGCGACTTACATCAGTGGCGAACTGGCCTCACCGCAAAAAAGTTTGCCCTGGGTCCTCGGCGTCAGCACCACGGTAGTCGCGTGCTTATACTGCTTACTCAACTATGTGTTTTTGTCGGTTGCACCGATGGAGGCAATGATCGGCAAGGTCGAAATTGGTGTTATTGCGGCCGAATTTGCCTTCGGTTCAACACTAGGAACCTTCATGGGCCTGTTACTCGCTTTGCTCCTCATCTCAACCATTAGCGCGATGATCTTGGCTGGGCCTCGAGTTTTACAACGCATCGGCCAAGACTATCCGCGATTTGCCCCACTTGCGCGACAAAATCGGGACGGCATTCCTGTGACAGCCATCCTGTTTCAGTCAGCTACTTCCTTATTGTTTCTCTGGACCGCTTCTTTCGAGCAGATTCTCATCTTCTCTGGCGCCACCATGGCGCTCAATACCTTCGCCACCGTACTCGGACTTTTTGTACTGCGTTGGCGACAACCCGAGCTACGTCGCCCATTTCGAGTCTCCTTTTATCCGATCACACCGCTTATTTTTCTCGGCATCACGGGTTGGACCCTCATCTATATCGTGCTTCAGCGGCCGGTAGAGGCCCTCATCACCTTGGCGATTCTGGCGAGTGGCGGGCTGGTTTATCTCTTGCTGCGCGCTTCCAAAGGGGAAGAAGCCTAACCCACGCTGGCCAAGCAGGCGTTGCATAATTGTGACGGTGGACTGCTTAAGTGTTGCTTTACCTCTTACCAAGACCTCGCTTATTTTGTCTGAAGATCGCGTGCTGATACTCGGCTATCATTAAGTCACAATTGAAAATGATTCTCACATATCATGACGCGGGAGAACTTCTATAAAACGATAAAAGGAACTCTATATGCAGTGCTTAAAATCAGCTTGGCGAGTCATGATGATTTTACCGATCTTAGCCTCCTCCTTTGTGCTGGCCGATGATCACATGCTAAACGGTATGAACGTGCAGCAGCCGTTTAACCTGCAGGCAAACTTATGCAAGCTCAATCCCGGCGTTAGCCTTGACGATTACCACGCAATGGTCGAGGACTATCTCGCATGGGCTGAAAAAAACGACGTGGACCCCGTTTTTGTTCGTCAATTCCCACTCTTTGAGCACCAGACTCTGGCGCGCCCCTGGCCCTACGATTTTGTCGAATTTTTAGCCAGCGACTACGAGCGCTGGGGGAAATCCTGGGACCTGTGGCTCACTTCAAAATCGGGGATGGCACTGAACGAACGCTGGCAATCCCTGGCAGTCTGCGATGTGAAGCAAGCGCATGCTCAAGTGCTTTACGCCAACCGAGAAGCACTTGAAAGCGATGACGATCGCTACGTCACCTGGAATTGGTGCACGCCTAAAGTAGGCTTTGAACAGCTGTCTCAGAAGCACGCTCAGTACGTGGAAGAACTCACCGCCAACCCCACAGGCATGATCGGATGGGCAGTCGTCTTTCCTCACACCGGTGCAGCAAACATGCCCGGCGACTTTGCGCATTTAGCCATTTACCCCGACATGGAGTCATACATGAGTCGGCGCAAGTCGGAGGCAGCAGGCGGCTGGCGTGGCCAACGTGAATACGATCAGAACTATGCAGACTGTACCGGTGAGCAACTCAATATTGAGACAGTGCTTCACCGGCCTTAATGTCGATCACCTAAACCAATGACGTCGCACCGCAGCAATAGCGGTTGCGACATCTACACCGAACACAAAGGAGATGTTGATGAATTTTCGACTACTGAATTTACAACTCATGATAGGTGTTGCCGGTATGGCCGCCGCCTCTTTGACGCTTGCCGATAACCATGCGTCTAGCGAACCCGAATGGAGCATGGGCAACCCCGTGGAGATCTACGGATGTTCCTTCAAAGACGGGATAAACGGCTACCAGCAATCCGTTAAACACGCAGCGCTTGTGAATGCATGGGCAGAGGAGCACGATGCATTTCAAAACCACGTGGGGCAACTCATGTGGCCAGATTTTTCTGATGGCCAGTACGCCACCGAGTTTACATGGCTGGGCTACTGGGAAAATTATGCTGACTACGGAGCCGACATGGACAAGCGCGCCGAGCATGGCGCAGACCTCTTTGTGGAGGCGAACAAGTTTCTTGAGCAATGTTCGCACAGCGAATGGGGTGCTTGGGATGTTCTCCCAGCCAACGACTGGACATTGGGTGATCACCTAACAGAGTTTTCGGACTGCTCTTATCATGACGGAAAAGGCGATGCGGACCTACTCGTCGCTAACATGGCTTTCGCTAAAGCACTGACCGCTCGCGGACTGACTGGCGCTGACCTTGGAGTAGTCCAGTTGTGGCCACGAGCCGGCGCACCATCAGGCATCGACAACGCGATTAGCTTCAAATGGATCACGGGTTATCCAAAACATTCGGCGTATGCCAATTTCACCCACATCTGGTGGAATGAAGGTCTCAGCACCGAGTGGAACGCACTCTATGGCGACATCGTCAGTTGCGACTCTGGACGGGTCTACCAGTCGCAAGTCATGAACACACCCTGAGGCAACTCAGACTCACGTCAGCCTCCCTGCCATCATGGACGGAGGCTTTTACTCACGTAAAGCCGCAAGGCCTTATTAAGATAAATTAAGGGAAACAATATGAGAACACTAACAACTGTATTATCGGTCATGTTACTGGCGTTTACAGGCATGCTGGCACAGGCTGATGACCACGCTGCACCCACTCAGCCAGTGGGTATGGTTTATGCCATGGAGGTGTCTGATCCGCCTGCATTTGCTGCCGCAATGACCAAATACTGGGATTCCCCCACCGGCAAACAGTCGGGTGGTGTCGCTATCCTGAGACAAGTTGTCGCAGCGGGCGAAAGCACCATTTCTCACCTAGTTTCCGTTGCACACCCTTCTTATGACAGCATGGACGCATCCTTTGCATTGAATGCCGCATCGGCAGACTGGGCAGCTTTTTTATCCGAGGTCGAGGGCATCGCAACCGTGGTCACTTCATCCGTCTTTGAAGGCACCGGCCTAGGCTCCATGAAGAATAACATCGGTGCCGGCCCCGGGGTTGCCACACTGTACATCTTCATTTCAGTATCTGACCCCGCTCAGTACGCTAAATCATGGCAAAAAATGATGGGAGATGCCGATTTAGGCGAGACCGATACCATGCTCTTCGCGATCCCCGCCGGTGGCGTCGACGACACGACGCATGTCGCCTCTATTTCGGGTAAAAGTGTCGGGACGGTGATGGCACAGATGAATGCCAATAGCGCCGACAAAGCCTTCCAGAAATTCATTAAGGAAGCAGCAGACATCCGCACGATCGAGCGGAAAATTGTCACGGTCGATCTTGCCGTTTTCGGTAATACCGGAGGCTAGCGCCTGTCAGCAGGGGCAGACTTCGGTCTGCCCCTCACCCTGCCCCGATCTTCAAGGACTCTCAATTTACCGGCACTACTATCAAGGACCCTGTTTTAAAGGACCCTATCTTCAGGACCCTATCTTCAGGACCCTATCTTCAGGACCCTATCTTCAGGACCTCATTTTTAAGGGCCCTATCTTTCCCCAGCCGATGGCTATAGGTCCTTGCACAGCAACACCTGTCCTGGCTACGTATACAACCCTCAGCGCTCGCTAAAGTACGAGGTGTCGCGGCGGCAGACTGTTGCCACCTAACAACTCAAAAAGCGAAATCACCCTCCACGGTGGTCAGCCCTAAAGCATCCCAGTCAAGCATGCCGCCCCGATAGTAGGATATTTTCTCAGCAGGAAAGCCATCACGAATCATCGCCTTCATGGCAGTTGGGCTCTGAGGGCAGACCGGACCATTGCAAAAGCCCACCACCTTCTTCGCCGCGCTGCAGTCCCAAACGCCATCGGCCTGACTGCAACCGAGCTCATCCATTCGCATCGCGACCTCGGTGTAGGGGATGTTCACCGCGCCGGGAATCGTCGCGTCGATAAACCACTCCTGAGTTCGCATATCGATCAAAATGGTGTCGGCGTCTCCAATGGCATTGAGCACCTCCATCTCTGTGACCGGTACGATACCGGGCTCGGGCACCAATGGCTGAAGCCAACCCTTATTTTTTGCGCAAGGCGTCATCTGCCGCGTGATCGTGATCTCCTCACCGGAGGGTAACGTCGTTACGAAGGCCTTGTCTTCTCCGATAATCCTGAGATTTTCTGCGACCGAGGCGCTAGCGCAAAAAATGGTAAGGCAGACAACACTCTGCTTTAACAACTTAATCATGACCCTATCTCCTTCTTATTCATATTAATTATTTCCATAGACCGATAAAGCATACAGCTAAAAGAGTACAGCAGCGCCCGCGCGGGTCAACTAAATTAGGTCGCCTTGGCGA
This sequence comes from uncultured Luminiphilus sp., assembly GCA_943789425.1. Classification (GTDB taxonomy): domain Bacteria; phylum Pseudomonadota; class Gammaproteobacteria; order Pseudomonadales; family Halieaceae; genus Luminiphilus. Next base: position 58,844 of record CALSUB010000008.1, on the reverse strand, counting down.
CGCTCAAGGGTTAACTCGGTGGCACAATGAAGTTCAGCTCGACCCCTAAACCCGTGGGATCACTCAGCATTAATTGTAGAAACTGTTCACCGCTGGGCAAGGCAAGCTCCCGCTGTCGAAAAGGCACTGCTAGGTTTTTGAATCGATCGATGAAGACCATCTCGTCATGACAAGAAATTGCAGAAGGCATCGAAGCACACAAACTCAATGCAGGGGGCCATGTCGGCAAAATCTGAGCGCTGTAATGCATTTCTCTATTATTGCCCTGCCTTCTCATCGCGCCGGTGGCAATCGCCAACTTTGATGGTGGACTTCACCAGCGTAAAACACACACAATCGCTCCCGAGCCGCACTCACCTGCAGGAGTCACTCAGCGTGTCGCAACCGGAAAATAAGCTGAGCCATTATCACCCTTTAATCGTGGAGGGTATGGGCGCCTACGACCAGCGTGACCCGCTGGGTGTAGCGCAACAGGTGTGCCGACAATTGACCCGCCATTGGGCTCGTCAGCCGCCCACAAAGCCGCTCATACTGCTGACTCAGGGTGACCCCCTCAGCGCCAAGGGCATCTCCGCAATTACGCCCCTAGTCGCCGAGCACTTTGGCATACCCCGCGGACTGATTTATCTCGATGAACATATCGCAGATTATCACTGGCGCGACGCAGACCGCAGTAACGTGTTGCTTGCCCTGCCCTACTCAGCGATGGCGCAGTATCTCGAGCACAGTCAAAACGGCATTGTCGCGCGTATTGCCTCTCTCATTGATCGTCACATTGAAGAGAAAAATGTGACACGACGCGCCCTCGAGAAACCGCCACTACCGGACTACTTTCGGGATTTCGCCTTACTACAAGAGGTCACCAAAGCGGCGTGCTCCTATCGGTGCGGTGAAATCACAATTGCCCATACCAATGAAGATATTGCCGAGTTCTCCGTGACCCACTTTTACACCATAGGCTTGGCGTTAGAGCTTATTGACCCTGCCGACATGGTGCCCTTTGACACCGCCGTCACAGAGCCGCGTCATTCGTCTGACGCGGGCCTTGAATAGACGTTTATCCGCTTGATTTGGTTACCGACAAATTGGACATCATGAACGTGATTTTCCTTGACCTCATTGCCCTCACCATCGGTAAAGGTAATGTCGTTACCCGTCGTCAGCCAATGCTCCACAGCCTCTCCGTTCGAAGACCCACTATTGGCAATCATCCACTTCACCTCCCAACTCGGATTGTCAGAGGATTTAAACCAGGCGTCCAAAAATTCAATGTGGGCCTCGTTACCTTTTACAATGTTGCCATCGGGCAAGTAACCGACCCAATCTTCTGCGTTGATTGCCGCAATTTTTTCTAAATCTCTGTCATTGTGGGCCTGAATGTAATCCACCCAAATCTGCTGTAGCGCCGTATCACCCGCCACCAACGGATTAGCAGCGCCATCTTCCGAAAAGACGGTACCGATGATGGTTTCGGCTTTGGCTTCTTCGGCCTCGTGGTGGCCCGCCTGAGTGATGGTGGTCATCAACAAAAGCGAAAGAGCCGTCAACAAAACATTTTTCATGCATTATCCCCTGTCAAATTAAGTTTTCAGTCAACCCTGAACATAATGCTCGGGCGCTACAAAAGATAGTCGGCAAGCTGAGTTTTCGTGTATGTCACTTTACCAGAGAGCGCTTAACCTCCGCTTGCTCCTGCGCTGTTGGTTTGCTGCTCCCTTTTCCTAAGTTCTTGTTACCGCTTTCTGCCAAGACGCGCGCCGATATCAACAACGCATGAGCACCGCTAATACTCACCACTCCAAACGATAGGGTGCTCGATGTAGCGATCTTGCTCAGACAATATTTCGATACCGTGACGGGCACGCAAGTCAGCAATAGAGTCATCTAAATAAGCTTCAGGAAACTGAAAAGGCCACTTTTCTGTCATGCGCCGAGTGCGCCGTAATACCCGCCATTTCACCCCAAGGGTTCGCCAATATATTTTGGGAAAGAGCACCCACCCACACTCTCTCACAAGGGCAGCATATAAGGCTTTGAGCTCCGGTAGGCGCCCATATTCTCTTATGTAACTCCACTTAAAGCGACAGCCCAAGAACACCCAAGTATCCAGTGCAGCCTCTTGCTCAAGCGTTGTATTGAGGCCAAAGATGACATGCGTGGCATCGTGCTCAAATAACAACCGTGAACCCGGCGCGTCTACCATTATCTTGCGATTAAGGCTCCGAAGATAAGTATGGTACGCCTCGACCCCCTCCCTGAGAGTCAAATGACAGTCTTGTTCCTGATAGACAAGCGGCATTGGTGCACTCGACAACAACATTAGACGTGGCGATGGTATCGCCTAAATGACAATCCGCCAAACCTCGGCGATCACCAATACACCACCTCTTGATCAGGATTAATACAAGCTACTGATACCTCGGAACAGCTTGTTATGAGTCCTCGCTCAAGGCGGTGAGCTCAAACGTCCACTCATAGGGCGAGGCCACTGTCCCTTTGATAAATATGAAGTCGCCATCAGTCGTGACCCAAAGGTGATATACCGGATGATGGCTAGCGATCACCACATAGGCAAAGTGATAACACTGAAAAGTGCCAGCAGGCACTATGACTTCTTCTTCACCAAAGTACTCGATCGTGGTGGCCTCAGAGCAAACGAGTGACGGCCCTGTTGCGCCTCGGTGATCGAGTGATGTCAGCGGGTTATTACGGAAAGTATGCTGTCGCGGCCCTAATGACCGATCAAATCGTGCAACAAGCCACGCGTCAGAGTTGAGCGCGTGAGTACCAAAGCCGCGAATCGTCCGATCGATAGCGGATTGGCCTGATATACGACCTTGTTCACTGGTGACCCCTTCATAGGTCATCTCATCGTCAGTGATGTGGTACCACGTACTGCCTTTAAAGTGACCACCCTCCGTGAGCCTCACGACACAATCTTGAGGGTGAAACGCAGCATCGACACGCTGTATGACGTCACGAATAAGTGCCGGCTCGTCATCTAATTCACAATAAGCACGCAGAACACGATCACCGTTACGGTGTCTCGTCAGGATGAAGTGCTCTCGGCCCCAAATACCGGAAGCAAACTTATCGTTGTCGATGGAGTAAGTCACCGTGCCCCGCCGAGTAACGTGTTCACGGATTGCTGGATGTTGCTGCTTGATCATAGGTTAACTCGCAGTCTGATAATGAAAATGGCGAAAAGCGTCCTGGGGTTAGGTGCTTTACCAACGAAATGGAGTCGTTTAATCAGTCTGATGATCGCCTCGACAAGTTGCTTCCGCTTATCGTGTCCCGCACATGTTCGCTGAAGGGTTCCAAGCATCGCCACAGCATGATCGCCGAAAAAATCGATGAGGCGATCACGACACAACTAATCGACCAGTCAATCATTGTTGGGGCTTTGAAGACATAGTCAGTCAGTAACGCGACAGCCGTCGGCCCAATTGAGAGGCCCAGTAACGAAATCGTAAGCAGGTAGAGCGCCATAACCTGACCGCGTATTTGATTGGGTGTCGCGTTAATCACCGCGATCGATCCTGCGGCAGTGGTCATGGCGGGTCCCAAGCTTGCCGGAATCATTCCCATCAATGCTGCTTGCCCAGTCTCTGCGAAAGGGAGATAGATGACGCCCGGGAGGCAAATAATGATGCTGATTAAGGCGACTTTGATCTCCGCGTTGTGTTGCCCAGCTTGATGAAGCTTGTCGATGAGACTCCCGGCAACAACTACCCCCAGTGGACCGGTGATCAGGATGATCACGCCATACCCCAAACCAATCTCACCCATGCTCCAGCCGTGCACCCGAGCAAAACTTGTCGGAATCCACGAAAAGAGGGCATAGCCCACAATCGTATTGACCGACATGCCTAAAAACAGCGGCACATAGACCTGCTTTCTTTCAAGCAAATAGGCAAGCACCCCAAGGAAGGACAAGTTGTGCGTAGTGGTGCTGATCTCCTGTCGCCGAGGCTCTCGCACCGTCAGCATCAATAGCACGACAGCGAGACCAGGAAGCGCGACCAGAAAAAAAACATATTGCCACGGTGCGACACTGCCGATCATCGGCAGGGTATGTCGCTGGCTGGTGCTCACGTAAGTGATCACCATACCGCCAAACACCATCGCAAAACCGGTTCCCAGTGAAACCCCGGCGTTATAAGTCGCCAGTGCCTTTCCTCGCACGCCAGGGGGAAAGTAGTCGGCAATCATTGAGGTCGCACTGGGCGTCAGACTGGCTTCGCCGACCCCCACCCCCATTCTTGCTAGAAACAGGTGCCAATAGCTGCCCGCAAGTCCGCAAGCTGCGGTCATGATGCTCCACAGCGTGACACCGCCCACAATAATATTTCGGCGCACGGTATGGTCCGCTAGCCGTCCAAGCGGCACTGCCATAAATACGTAAAATAGTGAAAAAGCCAGTCCCATGAGCAGGCTCATTTGTGTGTCGCTCAGCATCAGATCCTGCTGGATCGGCTCGACCATCAACGCGAGGATCTGACGATCCAAAAACGAGACAAGGTAGGCGAAGGTCAACACACCGACTACATACCAGCGATAGAGGACGCTGCCCTGCTCTTGCATTTGATCAGTCACGATGACCGACATCTATCTGACGTTTTATTGCCGACATAGAGGTTACGTAGCATTAGCGAAAGTGAGGTATCACATCGGTCGCAAACAGTTGAGCCTGCTCCACCATAGCGATCTGTCGTGCACCATGTGGATGAGCGACCGGCGTACCGCCAAGCTGATAGATATGCTCGAGGCCCATGTTAATCAGGGGCTCCAACCGCTCGATACATTTTTGCGGCGGGCCGCATATCGAGAACCAGTCCACAAAGTCCTCATCAATCAGCGCAAGATGTGAACCTTCTTCTTGAGCATGTCGCGCCATGTCATATTGTGATTGCAGGTGTTCGGCGACAGCGCGGAGCCGGGGTGGCAGGTGCTCGGTGGGTGCGTGCTTGAGCCCCGCAAAGTGCGCCACCATGCCCGCGATGAGCTTGCCCAGCGAGAGGGCAGTCTGCTCATTTTCATCACAGACCAAATTGATATAAGCGCCCAATTGAATGGAGTTGCGCGGCCGATTGATCTTTGACAAATGCGTTTCTGCCGTCTCGATCGCCCACTGAAGTCGCTCGGGTGCGCTCCCCACGGCAAAAGAGATGCGGTCACCCACCTCGACCGCCATCTGGATCGTTTTCGGACCGGTGCAGGCAATATCGATTGGAACGGGATGGGCACCATAGGAGTCGAGCCAACGCAGTTGAGATGAGTGGCCGTCCCGATCAACCGGCTCACCGTTAAGATAACTCCGGAGTCTTTCAATAAAAGTTCTCAGCTGTGCGGTAGAGGCATTGCCTTTGCCAATGTGTGCCAGGCTGGAATCGCCACGCCCAATACCACACAGAGCTCGGCCACCGGTCTCGACGGAGAGTGAGGCCAGCGAGCTCGCGAGCACTGCAGGGTCTCTAGTGACAGGATTGGTGACTCCAGTGCCAACTCTGAGGCTTGTCGTATTTGCTCCGGCGAGGTTAAGTTGCCCAATCGGGTCTGGAGACAGGTTTTGTGTGTCGGGACTCAAGAGGATATCGAACCCCAACCCCTCTATTTTTTCAGCCAGCGCGGCGGTATTACCCGGGCTGGGCTCCATTACGATACCAAATTCCATCATGGCGAGGTCAACTCCCCGTGAACACGTTGCACCGCTGTTCAGTTATATACTTTTCCTCTGCCGCGTCAATGCGGCAGGTGCTTAGCTAGCTATTGCGGCGCGGCGGTTGCTCGCGTTGACCTGACAAGTCCAACACTGGTTTGGCGACCTGTTAGGGAGAGGTACTGATAACACTTCCTAGTAGGACCGGGGGCCGGAAGCTGTGGCCCCCTTCTAGCTCAAATATCTGACTTGATACTAAAAGTCCTTGCCACTGGAGCGCCGCTTAAAAATCCGCCAATAGCGTCCATCAAGCCAGTTTCCATGCGCCACTCCATATAAGTTTGTTGATGTCCAGCTGTCTCCCAAAGCTCCACCAACAAGACGCTACCGGTAGATTCCTCAACGAATGTCTCAACTTTATGGCAGCCTTCATAGGCCCGTGTGTCTATTAATGCTTCGCGCATTACATCTAAAAATTCAGACAAACATTCAGGCTTGGCTGGTAATTCAAGAGTCACCATGACGCTCATAATTTTCCCTCTCTTTTTGAGGCTCGCTAAAATCAAGCCTTCGCTAAATTTTACAGCAGATTTAACAACCCGGCGCCTATGACTGCACTTTCCAATATAGCGGGGTACTCACCGTCACAATCATAACGGCGGTTAGCCCTTTTTTTTAAAATTGGACTTTAAGTGTCTCGACAGGATCATCTGTATCAACGACAGGTAATAGCCACTCCCCCAGTCTGAAGATACACCACACGCCTACCTCTGGTGACGGACGCTGCCCTAACCCTTGAACGCGCACCCGCAATAGCGACTCCCGAGCCTCCTTCAAGAGGCCTTTCTAAGCTGGTTTTCGATCTGTCTCAACTGACTCGATTTTGCGCGCCACGCGATCCAGCCACAATCCTCGGACCAGTAAGCCAGCCGCTGCAGCGTCTGATGCAATAATCCCAATTAACACGAGCGACGGAGCCATTAGCGGTCCCATGAATTCAATGCTCGTACCGGCTATACCTCCAATCATGCACACGAGCGTTAACCATGCGACCCAGTTATTGCCCCGCAGCAGGAAGACCGAAAGAAGGCAGTAGAGCATTGCCGGGAAGATGAGGAACACACTCTCATATGCAAATCCCACTCAGGCAAAACCCAGCACATGCAAAGCGGCGCTGATGATCAGTGGCATGACAGCGAAACGCATTTAATAGCCCTCTTACTCTTCCTACTGAAACTGCAAGCTCTAGTCTAACTAAAAAGCGTTCCAACCGTCTCAGCGACCCGCTCGTCAACACTAGGCTTTTTCAATCGCCCACCCAAGACCTCAACTGACCAACTATGATGTTCGCCATTAGGCCCTAACTTGGCAGACTCGATGCACAGCGGTGGAAGGGAGGGCTGGCGTCTGAACGCCGTCAAAGAGACTAGACTGAGCAAATCTTTTTTAGGTCATCTGCGTTGTGACATACGAAATCGCAAAGTTTCTGCACATAACGGGTGTGGTCATGCTCATGGGTAACATCACGGTTACCGCCATCTGGAAATACTTCGCAGACCGCACTCAACGGCCTGAGGTACTGAGCTTTGCCCAAAAACTAGTGACTTATACAGATTGGTCTATGACGGTCTGGGGAGTCGTATTGCTAATGGGGGGAGGTTATTTCATGGTCTTTTCCGTCAACTGGCCCCTAACATTACATTGGTTGCTGGCGAGCCAAATATTATTCGTTGTAGCCGGTCTTATCTGGCTTCTTTTGCTCGTGCCTATCCAAGTACGACAAGCACGGCTGGCAAAGAATTTCGCTGGAAATGATGTGGGTGATGATTACCGACAGCTTTCACGCCGCTGGCTATTCTGGGGGCTCATCAGCACCCTTCCGTTGTTAGTGGCAACTTGGCTAATGATCGCAAAGCCTGTCAGTGGGCTTTATTGAGAGACACTTAAGCGCTCTTGCGCTGACAAAAGATACAGTACTTAGGGACTAAATTTCATAGGCTTCGGCCATTTGCCACCACGCTTTCAGGCGTATCGTTGAGGTAGCGGTAGGTGGTGAAGCCGAAGAACATCTCATGCATGGTCTGTAGACCAAAGCGCACGGGCATATTGGGATTTGGGTTGTAGGGGTTTTGCTCGGAGTTATCCATAGCGCCGCGTGCGATCAGTCGGGTGCCCGCGGGCATGAACACCGGTTCCTCCAATTGGTAGTTGAACTGCCAGTTGAAGTCATATTTAGGCACCGAGAGCAGAATTTCCGACGTGCCGTCGGGATATTCGGCAATGTACTTCATGTGCTTACCCCGGTAATGCATATGGGGCATCAGACCATACAGAAGTGCGTCGCGCTCAAACTCCTGAACACCCTCTAGGGGATACTCCTTGACATGGGGCGGAATCAGGAAGCGACGCTGGCCTGCGGAACCGCCGGACATCACGAATTTGGGGGGCGCTTCGTGTAGGTAAATCCCGATCTGGGTTTCATCTACGGTGGCTTTGCCGGTGGTGGTGTAGTGCATCTGCAGCAGCAGGCTGGAGCCCGCCCTGACCAGTGCGCCGGAATCATCCCGCCAGATATCGGGCTGGCGTCCAGGTGCGAAGCCGCCCAGGGATTCACCCAGACCGCCGTTGTCCTGTTCAAGGCCGGCGGTACGATCTGCCGGACTCGACAGGTAGGTAATGACGTGGTGCAGCACCTGTCGGTCTCCGGGCACGTATTCTACGGCGCGAATCCAGATGTCTTCATCCAGATTCAGTGGGACTGGCACATAGCGGTAATCAATAACGCCAGTCGCAGGAATATCCTGTGCCGGCACGGTCAGCACAATATCCGGCTCGCCCATTGAAAAGGTGGCGTCGCTAAAGGCCAGGGCCTCCAGGGGGTCTGGCGCGTCGTCCCCGGGAGCGCCGGCATCTATCCAGTGCACCAGAGTTTGCAGCTCCTCGGGTGACAGCCCCGCCGCCTCTTGAATGGGCCGTCCCACGTGGGGATCAAGCTGGCCCGGGGGCATGCGTCGGGTGAGAAGGACTTCTTTCATCATGCGTGACCAGCCCTGCACCATGGCGTGTCCGGTCATTGCCCAGGGGGCGATACCACCGACGTGGTGACACTTCACGCAGTTGGCTTCAAGGATGGGGGCAATATCTGCTGAGTAGGAGGGCGGTGTCGTCGTGTGAGCGTCTCGTGCCGCAAAGGTGATCAGGCAGCCCGGCGCCTCAGGAACATCTGTGGGCTGGGCCTCGCCGGCCAAGTAGGCGTCGAGCGCATCGCGAAGATAATGGTTTTGAGCCACAGATTTCTGAGTTTCATAATGAAGCCGGTCATCAATTGGGCCCCGATAGATCACTTCGCGGGTCTCTGGATTGATGATGAAGGTTTCGGAGGTGCGGTCCACGCCCAATGACTCAGCAATTAGCTGGGTTTCGTCAATTAGGATGGGAAAGTCATAGCCGAGCTCAGCGGCCTCCGCCGTAATGCTGTCGCGGGTATCTTGGGACTGGGGATTGAGCATGAAAAACTGCACGCCCTGCTCGGCGTACTGGTCTCTTATGGCGCGCAGCTCGGCTACGCTGTTTCGGACGATCTGGCAGCCATTACCCTGCACAAAAATGACGACGGCTTTTTGGTCGCCATACCAGCTGAGCTTGTGGTGCTTGCCGTTTTGGTCGAGTAGCGCAAAATCACCTATACGGGACGACTGCGCAGCACCTGACGCCTGACTGATAAAAAGCCCGAGCGCTAACCCAATAACCGCTAACCCTTTCATGCCGCACTCCTGCAGAATTTGCTGGTCTACACCGCCAGCGAAGCCTCCTCATTTTACCGGGATCAGTCTGAGTTTCCATTTACTTTGTGCTATAAAACCAGCCTCGCAAAGGACGGCAGTCATCACGTTGTGGACATAGCGCGCTTTTTAGTGGAACGGAGAACAGTACTCGCTGTCCTGACAATTCTGGTCAGTATTGCTGTTGGTTGGGGTGTGACAAAAACTCAGGTTGACCCCCGCTCCGACGCCATTCTCCCTGAAGATGACCCCTACGCCGCCGAGGTGGACGAAGTTCAGCAGGACTTCCCGCCCAGCCGCTCGGCGTGGTTTACGTTTATTGCCCCCGGCGGCGACATCTTTAGTCGTGAGGCACTGGGGGCCATGGAAGCGTTGCACGCGCGCTTTGGTGAAGTTAAGTCGGCGGTGGCGGTGGGATCCTTGGTCAACCGACGCCTCAACGCCGTGGATGAGCTGATTTATAGCCGACAGTATCTGCTACCCCCTCTGGACACGCTCTCCGACAGCGACCTCGCGGATATCCGCGATATTGCGCTGGCCGATGAGGATCTGGTGAAAAGCCAGCTGGCCCGGGACGGCGACATGGCACTGGCGGTCATCAAGTATCGACCGGCTACCGACGAATTAACCGAGCGGCTCGACGTGGCCCGCTCGGTGGTTGCGCTGCGTGACCGGCTCCGTGAAGACTACCCTGACGTGGAAATCTATACCGTGGGCGATGACCTGTTCGAACTGGACAGCTACAACGCCCAGATCAAAGATCGCAATAATCTCGCCCCCCTGGTTGCCCTGGCGACCACCCTACTGCTGTGGGTCTGTCTCAACTCCCTCGTTTACGCACTCTGCACGCTGGTGGTGTCGTTTCTTGGCATTCTCTTAACCGTGGGTACGGTGGGATGGTCGGGGTTTGCGTTTAACCAGATCTCAAATATGGGGCCCCTAGTGGTGCTCACTATTGCCATGGCCCATGGTATTCACGTGATCTCTATTTACCTGCAGGGGCTGCACGACGGACGGATCAAGGCCGATGCCCTTGAAGAGAGCCTGCGCCTCAATTTGCAGCCCGTGACCCTGGCCACTGTGACCACCGGCATAGGATTTTTAAGTCTCAATTACTCCACCTCGGCGGGTATCTATGGCTTTGGTAACGCGGTGGCACTGGGTGTTTTCTGGGCCTATCTGGTGACCCTCACCTTGCTGCCTGCCATGATCATGTGGATTCCCATGCGACGGATTCCAAAGCCCCTTGGCGTGCGGGGCATGATCAGAGCGGTCTCCCAGCTGGTCACGGCGCGCAGCAACACGCTGTTCTGGGGACTGTCGATTGTCATTGTGGCTTGCCTGGCGCTGCTGCCCCTCAACAAGGTGGACTTTGACCGCTTTGAATTCATCGACAAGGATTCGGATTTTCACCGGGTTATTACCGCCCTGGCGGAAAAGATCGGTAACGACCAATCGCTGGTCTATGCGATCGACAGCGGCGACTACTACGGTATTGCCAATCCCGAGTTCATGGGCGAGGTGGAGCGCTTCGCCGACTGGCTGGAGGAGCAGCCCGACGTCAGCGTTGTGGGCAGCTACGTGGGGATGCTGAAAAGCCTCAATAAAGCAGAAAACGGCAACGACGAAGCCTGGCACAAGCTTCCCGAGGACAACCTACAGGTCATCGACTACCTGGTGAGTTACCAGCTGGTGCAAGAGATTGAGCCTCACCTGTCGCCTATCTTCGACCCCGAGTACACCACCGTGCGCATCACTGCGGGCACGTCCAATCTTTCCAATGTGCAGCTGCTCAATCTCAACCGCCGAATCGAGGCCTGGTACCAAGAGAACCTGAATCCCAAGTACCGTGTTTTGCACGGTAATAATTCAATTTTGTATGCGCGCCTAAACGACACCATTTCCCGCCAGCTTCTGGAGGGTTTTACGGTGAGCTTTCTGCTGATTACGCTGACCATGTTGGTTGGGCTGCGGAGTTTGCGCTACGGACTGATCAGCATCGCGCCTAACCTGTTGCCACCGGCGGTGGTATTTGGGGTGTGGGGGCTTCTTGTCGGGCAATTGAGTCCTTACGTATTGATGCTGTTCTCAATCAGTATTGGCCTGGTCGTCGATGATTCAGTGCATGTCCTGAGTAAATACATGGCGGCGCGTAAAGCGGGGGATGCGCCTGATGAAGCGGTGCGTTACTCCCTGGACAAGGCGGGCTCCGCCATCACGATTACCACGGCGGCGCTGGCCATGGGCACCTTCATCCTGGTGTTCTCCAACACGTACTACTATCAGAACGTAGCGCTCATGCTGACCCCGATTATCGTTGTGGCGCTGCTGCTGGACCTGCTTTTTCTGCCCCCGCTGCTGGTCAAGCTGGATCGACTGCTCGATGGGCGTTCCCCTGCCAAGACTGAGGTCGAGGGCGAGCCGGCAAGCACCCCCACCGGGAGCAGTTAACCGGTCTTTGCTCGTCCTCAAGGGGATTCGAGGCGACCATGTGCAGGGGCGACAATCTGGCAACGGCAGCGGCCCGCTGCACAAGCATTGCGGCAGAACAGTACCCTGTAAAATATAGGACTGCTTTAATTTTCAGTGTGGCCTTGATAGTGGACTGCTTTGGAACTGCTTTGGAACTGCAATATGACGTCCCTGCAACCCCGGCCAGGCCAATACAACCTCATGGGGCGGCCCGCATCGGTCTACGATTAGCTGCATCAACGATAGGCGATAGCCACTCCCCCGGCCCCTATGACACTCTAGATCAGCACCTCCGGCTACAGACTAGTTGAACGGCGGTGGAATGGAAGGCTGCTGTTAAAACATCGTTGTAAAACTAAAGGGGCCTTAAGCATTTGCTTCTTCTCTATTTTAGCGTCAGTTTTTTTACAGGCTTTTAAACAAGCGGATGGTGGTAATTGGTTAGAGTCTAGATCTGACAAATGTGAAGCGAAGGAGTAAGCGATGATCTACATGAGATTATTTACGATCCTACTGGCTGCGTCATTTATGGTTATCGTTTTCTATGGTGATCTCGCGACAGTAACGTCACTATTGGCTGGCCTTTGCGGAGGCTTCGTTGCCGTAGTGGCTGCGCAGAACAACACCATCGCTAAATTGAAGACGCTTGAAAAACGCGTTGAGGAACTTCAGGCAACGACGCTTCCACGTTAACCCCGCCAATGCGGAGATAAAAGCACCAAGTCTTTTGCTTACTTATAGTGACTCAAAACTACGAGGGCCAAATCCTGAAGCAAGTCATGCTAGAGGGCGTCAAAAAAGACATAGTGTGCTTACCTGTTCACGATGCAGTTGCAGTGCAGCAGGAACATCTCAAGTGGGCTGAAGAAACAATGTTTGAGTGTACTGGGATTTCACTCACCCTACATCGTTAGGAGTGGCAAAGTGCAATGTCGTCCTGACTCAAGACTTAAAGACCTATTTATTAAGCAACTTGGTGAACAGTACGGCTCTTTTGCGGATCAGCGCATGCAAGATTTCTGTGGGCCAGAGGCTATGTGGTCAATCAACATCGAGACGATGAGACTCCTCGGCACTATTGAAAACAAGGACTTGTAAAACGACGTTCCCAATGACCCCCCAATTCCACCCCCTAATGTATCTGGGCGGTCACCATCACATTCATAACGGCAGTTACCCCCCCTGGGGCCTAGCGGCAGAAAATCTTCGTTGGTATTTAAGATTTGAACAACGCCATCTAAGACTGCGATTCCTCTATTATTGGAATGAAACGTCAAGTCTGGAGGCGGGATGCTCGCAGTAAGGTGGATGATTTACCTTTGCTTGGCCTGTGGTGGGTGTGGCGTCAGAGCAGATGCCGACGTCGAAAATTCTCATTACACCACTGGTTTGCCTAACCGTGACGGCATAGGCAAGTTTTACATGGGAAGAGAGATTTCCCATGTCATGGGCCACCTGGGCGCTGGCTGGCTGGAGCGCACAGAGCGGGAGCGCCAGGAGCGAACAGACCTCTTGATCGCCGGGCTCCGTCTGTCAGAGGATTTTGTGGTCGCCGACATTGGCGCCGGCACGGGTTATTTCACCTTTCCTGTCGCACAGCGGGTGCCTCAGGGAAAGGTGTTCGCAGTTGATATTCAACCCGAGATGTTGGCCCGCTTAGCGCGGCGGAAAGGACTGGAAAATGTGGCCAATGTGGAGACCGTTCTGGGCGAAGAGGATGATCCCAAGCTACCCGACAATGAGATTGACCTCGCTTTCATCGTGGATGCCTACCACGAGTTCTCGTTTCCCAGAGAGATGGGCGAGCGTCTGAAAGAGTCCTTGAAGCCAGGCGGTCAACTTGTGCTCGTGGAGTACCGAGCAGAAGACCCACGCGTTCCCATCAAGCGGCTGCACAAGATGAGTGAGGTGCAGGTGAAGCAAGAAATGGCGGCCATTGGCCTCGATTGGGTCAGGACGGAAAGCTACCTGCCGCAGCAACATGTGCTTATTTTTCAAAAGCCAAATGCCCAACCCTGAAGGCCGTTGATCAATAAAAACCTATTCACGCTCGGCCCTGGTGTCAGCCAGAATGTCAGGCTTCCTCGGCATACCAGAGCATCAGAGATGCTAATGGCCGGAGTCGAGCCTGCGTTTGCAGCTAAGCAGCTGGGTCACACCACTGAGATGTTTCTCAAGACCTATGCCGATTGGATATCAGGGGTTAAAGACCGCGATCAGGTCAATCTGCTGAACAACATCTAGTATGGGGTAGTCCAGTGCTTTTTGCCCCAATCGCACCACCCATACTCAAGTCGGATTTAGAGGCAAAATCAGAGCGAAAGGCGGGAAAAAGGCGGGAAAAATCAGTCGCCTCTTTGTAACCTGCTGATAATACTAGAGAAAAATGGCGGAGCGGACGGGACTCGAACCCGCGACCCCCGGCGTGACAGGCCGGTATTCTAACCAACTGAACTACCGCTCCAGGTAGACGATGCGATGCATCGGTTGCGCTTGACGTTCTTTCCCAATAAATGGTGGGTGATGACGGGATCGAACCGCCGACCCTCTGCTTGTAAGGCAGATGCTCTCCCAGCTGAGCTAATCACCCCACGTCAAGAGATGCGCATTATAGGGATCACTGCCTATGTGTCAATGCGCTTTCAGGTGCTTTTGGGGTCGCTGACAGGCATCGCCGAACGAATTAAACCGTGTAAACTCCCGCCGTGATTTCGCGAGCGCCCCTGATGGAGGTGTGCCAATGGAGCTATACAAAGACTTTCAGTTCGAGGCGGCCCACCTTTTGCCCCATGTGCCCGAAGGGCATAAGTGCGCGCGCCTGCACGGCCACTCCTTCTGGGTCCGATTGACCATCAGCGGCGAAGTGGACCCTCAAACTGGCTGGATCATGGATTTTGATGTGATCAAGCAAGCATTTGCGCCGCTATATGAGCAACTCGATCACCATTACCTCAACGACGTACCCGGTTTAGAGAATCCCACCAGTGAAAATCTAGCACACTGGATCTGGCAACGACTAAAGCCCAGCCTTCCCGAACTGACCGAAGTGGAAATCAAAGAGACCTGCAACACCGGCTGTCGGTATCGTGGGCCTTAAAAGCACCGCGACCCCTATTTTTTAAAAAAAAACTTGCTAGGGGATATACGAGAGCAGAGATCTGTAGTAGCACCTGCCAACTTCTTATGCACATCACCCGCTGGCGATTCAATTTTACGCCGGTTATGACGTATATTACACAACATGCCTGACAGGTACGTCATAAGTATATGTTTTTAATCGTATATTACATTTTGGTTAAAATTTGACCAATCTATTGGAGTGCACTGTTTCTCGGTCTTAAGTAGCGGGGTAAACAAATTATCCAACGTGTTATCCACAGAAACTGTGGACACTTTTGATGAAAGAGCACCGTCACACGAAGTCCTGACGGAACCGATGGCAACTCACGCTGTGAAGTGGCGCATCACTTGATCATAAAAAGCAGTGGGTTGGTCCGTATGAAGCCAATGGCCCGCGCCTGTCAGTGAGACCAAGCGGCTGGCCGAGAACCATTTTGTCATGGTGCTTTCGTGCTCAGCTCTGACATAGTTCGAATCGGCGCCGCGCAGAAACAGTGTTTGACCTGTAAAAACGTGTTCAAAAGCAGGCGCCGCGCAGAGCTGGGCATATCCCCTCAACAGCCCCTTAACATTAAAGCGCCAATCATAGGCCCCCGCTCTCCTCTCCAAACCCATCAATAAATATCCCCTCACCCCGGGGTCCTCGATCAGGTTGGCCAAGACCTCGTCCGCCGCCTGCCGCGATTGGCAGCGAGCCTCCGCTACCTGCAGCAGCGCCTCAAAGACGTCAGCGTGCTGTCGCGGCGTAGGCGAGCGGGCGCGATATCGGCGACCACCAAGCGGTTGACCCGCGACGCATGACTCAGCGCTAATTGCATCGCGACCTTGCCACCCTAGGGAGTGCCCCACAACATGCGCGCTGGCGATGCCTGATTCACTCATCCACCGCACAACCGCCCGGGCGTAATGCGCCAAAGAAGCCTCGTCCAGCCATAACGAGCGGCCATGATCGGGCAAATCAAGACAATGCACCCTAAACTGGGCCTCCAAGGCTCTGGCGATACCCCGGAGGTTACTGCCTTGCCCAAAGAGGCCATGGAGGAGGAGCACATCGGGGCCCTCCCCCGAAGTGCTCGCGTAAATCGTTGTGTTCATCCGCGATTCTCCTTTTGGTAGGATAGGCCGCTCGACCAATAGGAATCATAAAATGTCAGGGCACTCTCTGTTACGACTCCCGCGGCATCTGCGTGCAAGCGGCACTGGGGCTCACACTCCGTCGCCTCGCTCTTGCGACGACCCTGATGACGCTGCTTGTGGCCTGCGGATCAGCCACCGTGGGTGGAGGATACAACGTCACCACCCCGACCAATATCTTCGACGAGGCCCTCTTTGGCCAACTCGAGAGCAACGTAGTCGTCATTGCCAACGTGAATCTCGGTGGGCCGTCGCGCAACTATCTCAAAAAACGCGAGCTGTTTGTCGATCAGCGTGTTGAGGAATACCTTGAAAGTGCCGGCTACACCGTCAGGCCGCAGCGAGAATTTGCGCAACGCTGGAGTAATGCGATCTTAATTTATGGAGACCCCATTGACCCCACCACTGGGCGAGTCAATCAAAAATCGTTCGTTCAAATTGTGCAGGCTGTGCGTGACCAGCTTCGAGAGCAAACCGATATCACCAGCATTATCTTCACGGACATCATCGAAAAAGATATTTATTACGAGCAGGGATTGAATCGCGTCACTCGATTCGACGGGGTGACCCGCAAACCCGCCATTCAGGGCGCAGGTAGTGGCGTAACCTCAGAGTTTGATTGGTCTCGCGCAGTGGCCGCAGCCTCTATGCGCGTTGCGTGGTTTAACATGGACTTGGGTCGCGTGTTCTCAGGAGAAGGTGGTATGGAGGTCACTGATGCGGTCGATACACGGAGCGGAACGGCTTTTGTGCGGCGCAGAGATGTATTAGAAAACGAAAATCACATCGACGAGGGTCTTGCCATCGCCCTGCATCCCGCCATCCCGATGAAGAACTGGCCTGGCAATCCATAATCGAGACAGAGAACCTAGGCTGAGACTCTAGACTGGGAACTTAGGCCAACACCTCTAGACCGCGCTCTATGCACCACATAGCCGACAATGCACCCAGTGTGTATACCGGCACGGGGCGCCACACACTGATCCGGGGCCCGACCAATCGGACTCCGATCGCGGCCACCACCACCAGCAGCGCAATAAAAGCCAGTTGGCCCAGCTCGATACCCACATTAAAAAACAGTAGCGCAAGAGGAATATTAGATTGCGGTAACCCCGTCTCTGCCAGCGCACCTGCAAACCCCATGCCGTGCAACAAGCCAAAGAGACCGGCCAGCCACCAAGGTTGACGCCAAAGGCGTCCGCCCAACTCCCCGCGCGCCAATTCAACGGCAAGCACAAAAATTGACAAGGCAATCATGAACTCCACCAGCGAGACCGGGTAGTCAAAGACGCCAAGCGTCACCATCGCCAATGTCACGCTGTGCCCCAGCGTGAACGCGGTTACGGTATAAATGAGTCGGCGGTTCCACCCCACCAACAGCAACAAGCCCATGACAAATAAGAGATGATCTGGTCCTGCCCAGATGTGCTCAGCACCCAGCCAGCTGTAGTCAAGGATGACCGCGCTTGGGGTACCCTCAGTAGGCACCAAAAAAGACGGCTGATCGGCGGTGAACACTGCCTGATGAAAAACATCATCGGCCAGATAAACTCTCAATAAGGCAGACGACTGATTCTCACCTAAACCACTGACCGACACTGTCTTTCCCACTATGCCGTTAGGGCAGGTCAGCTGTATTTGCCGCAACATGCCGGTCCCTTCTTGGATCCAGGGAGACTCAGAAGTGCGTTTACAATCGGGGGGGAACTGCGGCTCAATGGGTGTCGCCGACACTTTCTGTGCTGGCGTTTTCCAAGTTGCTGTCAAGCCATTATCCGAGAGTTGCCGAACCTCTAACAATGACGGCGCAAAGCGATGCGCACCCGCTTCTACCGACAACAATAATGTGAGGACACAGAGCAGGTACCTCATGAGCGCACCACCTCGTACCCAATAAACGCATTGTTTACCCAGTCGTCCACGGCGCGTTCCTCAGCCTCACGAACGAGCGCGCCTTCTATTTTCAGAGTCACCTCTTCCAGCGGCATCGTTCGTTCGGGCTGCACCGCGGCAATGAAGACATAATGCTGACCAAAAGCCGAGGCAATAGGTCCGACCCAATCACCGGGCGCGGGGTCCAGTGCCGTCAGCTGCTCCGCAAAGTCCACACCAAACACCCGGCTCATTTGCTCGGCGCTTTGCAACCTAAAGTCATAGCCCGACAGAAACGGGGCACCCAGTGCTCTCGCCTGCTCGCTGCTCATCTGGTCAGCCTCTACCGCTGCGATGAGTTGAGGCATCTCGTCGGCACGTTCAACTGACAAAAAAACATGACTAAAACTATAAAGTGGGGGCTCCAACCAACTACCGATATCGCGCTGATAACGCGCAGCAATCTCATCTGGTGTGGGCGGCGCATTGCGCGCTGTCGCCACGATGAGTCGCTCCATAATCTGAACCAGCCGTCGGCGAATCACCTCATCGGTTAATGGCAACCGCAGGGCATAGCCCTGCTCGATGAGCGTGGCATCGTCGGCCTCGGTATCCGCATCCAGGAAGCGCATATTTCGGATAATCCGTTGCTCAATGGCGACATCGCGATACTGCAAACCCCGCTGAAGCGCCTCCCGAAAGAGCAGTTCATCACGCAACTCAGCGTCAATAAATCTCGAGAGCACTTCAGCGCTAATCTCATCTCGGCTGAACTGGCGGTAGTTCTCGGTCATTGCCTTCAGCCGCGCTGCATTGGGCGGTCCCAGCATCGGTTTGGGCACAGGAAAGGCCCAGCGACCCGCCGTAAACAGAAATAAACCCAGCACTAAAAAGTGCAGCCAAGGCTTTTTCAACATGGTGAGTTCGCTATCCCCAAAACGTGGTCGGCAATTTAAAAGTAGCTGACAAAAGTATCAAGCGGCTCTTCGGGACGCAGTTTCTGCGGCCCTTCCCGGGTGCCCAAATACAGAAAGCCAATCACCTGATCATCCACTGCGCCTCCTAACGATTCGATCACTGATGGATCGGTCGCATAGCCGCCGGTTCGCCACATGCTGCCAATACCCAGCGCTTCGGCCGCTAATTGCGCCGCAGATAGCGCTGCCGCTACCGCATGAGCTTGTTCTTCCCGCGCAATTTTGGGATGCGCGACCGCATGAAGAAGACCCGCAATAATAAGCGGCGCGCGCAGCGGCGCGTTGGCTGCCTTTTCCAACTTTGCCGGATCATCAACGCCTTTTAACCGCAGGCTCCTCACAAACACGTCACCCAGAGCCTGCCGACGATCACCGGCAACCACCACAAACCGCCAAGGACGCAAGCGCCCATGGTCTGGCGCGCGCAAGGCCGCTTGAAGAATGGTATTCAGCTCGGCCGCGTCTGGACCAGGGTCAACCAGTCGAGCGTGGGAGTTTCGGTTGAGTAAGGTGTCAATCGCTGACATGGGCCGGTAGTCCAAAGGTAAGGTAAAGGGGCAGACAATCTATTACCTAGCCATCGATTTGCCAACCCTCTGGAATGACGCCATGCAGTGGCATGGTCTGCTGCCCCAAGGTAATCGACGTATCTGTCAGAGACACCTCAGCATCCGTCAGCACACCCTCGTCGAAATGATACGCCGGTGACCATTCACCCTTGAGCCGCTGCGTTTCGATCGCGCCTTGCGCTGCTTTCACCTTGTCCAGGCGAGCCCGCCATGACGTCATCGCGGCAGACCCATGGTGTTGCTGCAGTAAGGCTTCTGTCGTGCGCGGGCTCAGTAACGCGGCGGTGGCGTTATTACCGCCGAATCCCTTGCTGTTAATGAGGGCATAGTCGCGGTCAGCGATCTCTCGTTCACTCAGTGCGAACGATAAACGGGCGGTTTCCACGTCCGACGCTAAGCCGTCAATCGTGTGGATACCGGGTATGATCCCGTGCTGCCAAATCCCAAGGGTTGCCGTGAGTTGGTCACCGGCCGCCGCCGCGAGCGAGTGGCCTACAAAACTCTTGATCGCGGCGACTGGCCAGTCTTTGATATCAAATGCCTGGGCCACGCGGCTAAGCAGGGTCGATTCCGTCACCCGGTTCTGCGGCGTGCCGGTACCGTGTGCCTGCACCATCCCGCCCGCTCGCAAACGCTGACTACCCAACATGCTGCGCAGCGTGCTCACGGCCTCAGCCATCGTCACATAGTTCCCCGCTCCGGGCCCCGAAATGGATTTTTTAGCGCCATCCGCTCGCACACTCACGAAAGGCGCACCGGCGAGAATGGGGGCTCCCAGCTCAATCGCTAATGCGTCGTCCATCAAAATCACAACCTGGGCAGATTCCGCCATGGTGAAGCCACAATTGTCGCCAAAAGGCCTGCAGGCTCTGCGATTATCCGGTTGCTCGGTGTCAGTCTGACCGTCGAGTTGCCGCAAGCCTTTATCCGTTGCCAACGCACCCATGGCCAAATAGCCGTCCATCAGTTCGGCATTGACCGGCGCCTCTGCTGCACCGACCACAGCAATGCGAGACCGACCAGCACGAATATCATCAATACCGAGCCGGAGGTTGTAGAGAAAAGTGGCGCAAGCACCGAGCGCAGGACCCGTGCGACTCATCACACCCAGAATATAAGCACTGATAAAGTCGCCCGGCATTTCCGCGAAACCCAATGGGCATTGCTTCGAACTCACGCGACGGCCCTGCCAGCGCGATCGCATCATGCCACCATAACCCGCGTCGTCTAGCTGCCCCATCGCACTCGACACATAAACGCTGATCGCTTCGGCCGGCACGTTAGCCGCCAAGCTCGGCCAGTCCATGCCCAAATCAGCCAGCGCATCCGACATCGCAAAAACGGTCATCTGCAGGGCGCGAGGGTGGTTCCTTGACGGGTAGAGTGCCCCCGGATCAAAGCCCGTAGGCAGTTGACCTGCGCTACTGACCTCGAACTGCCGCGTGCTTGGCAACAGCACTTCGGACTCAGGCTGGAGCGCAAGTCGGACCCGCTTACCCTCCACTGTTTGGGTGCGAGCACCAATCACTGTGCCGTCGCTCATCGCGCCCGCACTGTACTCAAAGCAATGATCTGACTGGCCGGCCGCACTCGTCGCTCGCCGATGCCATGGCACGGCGCGATGATCAAACCAGTCGGCTTCTATCTCTCTGACCAACGTGTGATGACGTATCAGCGAGCTATCTTGCGTTCCCATCATTTGGGCCAAAGCCGATTCTGTGCCGGCACGATCGTCCGCACTCAGATGGTCCCACACCATCCTGCGGTAAGCATGTCGCCGCGACGTCCGCCCTGCACTGTTGACGCCACCCGCAGCGACCATCACCGGCATTCTGAGCATATTGCATCCACCTTTCTCATGAGCACCCACCGACCGTGGTTGGGTTGTGGCACGCAGTGTACCCTCGACAGACAATTAATATATGCGTATACAGTCATATATTATGCGTAAAAAGACAAATAAGACGGCGACTTTTCGCGTTGCAGCGCTGCTCCATGAGGATATTTTGGCCTCCTCCATTACGCTCCCCATGGAAATATTGGCGGGTGCCGCACAGGCGCTTGGCCGCGGTGCTCAGCAATCGCTGAGCTTTCAGTGTTTCAGCGACAAAGGGGGGCCGCTCACATTACAAAGTGGACTCACCGTATTGACCGATTCATTCGATGCCCTCACCGAAGCAAATCTATTGATCATCCCGGCGATCTGGAGGCAGCCGCATCGTGTGCTGCAAAAAAACCCAAGACACATCGCGGTGATCACTCAACACCTGAGCAAACGAGGGCTCACGGTCAGTATTGGGTCAGGTAGCTTTTTACTGGCCGCCACAGGGCAAATGAATGGGCGCTCAGCCACGACACACTGGCACTGGTTCGATCACTTCAAAAAGCGCTATCCGCTGGTGCAATTAGAACGCGAGCAGCTGATCACACAATCGGATCAGGTGTTCTGTGTCAGCAGCGTCAATTCTGTCGCTGACCTCATGGTCTATTTATGTGGCCAAATTTTTTCGCCGCGAGTGGCGCGCCACATCGAGAATCAATTTTCGCCCGAAATTCGTCAGCGCTTCTCGCCCTCTCCAGTCGGTGCACCGAGGGACTTGCACGGCGATGAGTTAATCGTCGATGCGCAAATCGAGATCAGCAGAGATCTTCGATCGGTCATGCCGTTACAAGACATGGCGCAAAAGCTAGGCGTCAGTGCACGAACCCTCGCGCGACGCTTTAGTGCCGCCACCGGCGTGTCAATGACCGAGTATCGCCAGCAACGGCGGTTAGATGAAGCGCAAGCGCTGCTCCGCCGGACCAATTTATCCATCATGGAAATAGGCCATGCAGTGGGCCTGACCGATGCCTCGCACTTCACACGCATGTTCCGAGAACAAACCGGATTGACGCCAAGCGGTTATCGCATCGCGGTTCGCGAAAAAGCCTTCGCGCCACATCCCCCATCAGACTGAACTTGCAGGGCCGCCACAGTTCGGGCTAAATGCCCAGCCCTGTGTGATTTGAGATCGAGACCATGGCTGACGTACTGATCATTAACGGTGCCCGTACCCCAATGGGTGCACTTTTGGGTGACTTAGCTGACGCATCAGCAACCGAGCTCGGCACCAGCGCCATTGCTGCGACGCTCGCTAATACCCAAGCACCTGCTGCGGCTATTGATGAGGTCTTCATGGGCTGCGTGCTCCCCGCGGGGCTCAAGCAATGCCCGGCTCGACAAGCTATGTTGGCAGCAGGCATCCCTGATACAACAGGCGCCGTCACCGTCAATAAAGCCTGCGGCAGTGGCATGCAAGCCACGATCTTTGCCGTTGACAGTATTGCCGCCGGCACCAATCAACTGGTGATCAGTGGCGGGCTAGAGAGCATGTCTAATGCGCCACAGGTACTGCTGACCGGTCGCAAGGGACAGCGTCTTGGACACACCAAACTCTACGATCACATGTTTATCGATGGTCTGGAAGATGCCTACACTGGCGCGGCGATGGGCACCTTTGCGCAAAAAACCGCAGACGAGCATGGTCTGACCCGAGAGGGCATGGATGCTTTTGCCATTGAAAGTCTGACTCGAGCGCAGCGAGCGATCGATGACGGGCTGAATCAGAAAGAAATTGCCCCGGTAACGATTCGCACGCGCCGTGGAGAGCACACTGTCTCTGTCGACGAACAACCCCATAAAGCAAATCTCGAAAAAATCCCCCAGCTGCGGCCGGCATTTGCCGAGAACGGCACGATTACGCCCGCCAATTCGAGCTCCATTTCGGATGGCGCCAGTGCATTGCTATTGGCCAGCGAGGCAGCAGTCGAAGCGCATGGCTTGACTGCCAGAGCGCGCATCGTGGCGCATTCTCGCAACAGCTTGGCACCAGAAGCCTTCACACTCGCGCCCATTGGTGCGGCTGAGGACGTGCTCGCCAAAGCGGGCTGGACCGTCGCAGACGTTGATTTGTGGGAGATCAACGAAGCCTTTGCCATGGTCACGATGCTGACTATGGATGCACTGAAACTCGACCCCGCCTGCGTCAACGTCCACGGTGGCGCCTGCGCCCAGGGGCACCCCATTGGCTCAACGGGCTCCCGCATTATCGTGACGCTGATGCATGCCCTCGAGCATTACGGCAAAAAACGCGGTGTTGCCGCGCTCTGCATCGGTGGTGGTGAAGCCACCGCTGTCGCGATTGAACTCGTCTAAGCCCGGCGCGAAGAGGCGGTCATGCTGAGTGATATCCCAACGCTACTCGATGATATCGGTGCTGGCCGCATGGTCATTCTCATGGATGATGAAGATCGAGAGAACGAGGGCGATCTCATCATTGCGGCGGAGAAAGTCACACCGGAGATCATCAATTTTTTCGCGGCCGAAGCCTGCGGTTTAATTTGTATGCCAATCACTGCGGAGCGCGCTCGGCAGCTCAATCTGCCATTAATGGTGCGCGACAATCGCTCGCAGCATGAGACCAATTTCACGATCTCGATTGACGCGACTGAGCAAATCAGCCCGGGCGTCAGCGCGGCACAACGCGCACATACCATTTTGCAGGCAGTCGCTGAGAACGCTGCGCCTCGCGATATCACTCAACCGGGACATATTTTCCCACTGGTGGCCAAACCTGGCGGCGTCCTCAAGCGTGCCGGCCACACCGAAGCCGGTGTCGATCTTGCCAGAATGGCCGGTTTAGCACCCGCGGCCGTGATCGTTGAGATTATGAATCCTGATGGCACCATGGCACGGCGACCTCAGCTCGAAGTGTTCGCAAAAGCGCACCAACTGAATATGGGCACAATTGCCGACCTCATTGAGTATCGGTCGCTGCACGAACAGTCAATTGAGCTCCACAGTGAGGATTCAGTGCACACCGAGTGGGGATTATTTCGACTCCACACTTTTCGAGATCTGCTAGACGATACTCTGCACTTTGCCCTCACTCTAGGTAATTTGCTGGAAGCTGGTTCAGTGCCCGTGCGAGTGCAACCCGTTAATACCCTGAGGGATCTCTTAGGCACCCAACTGGGCAAGGATCAACCCTCAGGATGGTCTTATCGCGCAGCGATGGCGCACGTCGCCCAACAAGGATGCGGCGCGGTGGTGTTGCTCGGAGGCACTGAGACGCCCGCCACCATCCTCGAAGACTTGGGACAATTACTCCACGCCGAACAACGCCCAGCTCCGCCTCAAAATTACCGATTAATTGGTACTGGGGCACAAATTCTGAGGCATCTAGGGCTGAGCGACTTACAGCTGATGTCGGCACCGCTGCACTTTAACGCCCTATCTGGCTTTAACCTCAACATCACCGAGTTCTTGCCCGCTCCGCGCAACGACGCCTGACAGCACAGGGATGAGCGCGGTTGCAATCAAACCGCTGGGGTCACCCATGAAATGTGACGACGTCTTGTAAGGCAGCCCGCTCTGTTTGCACCTGATTCACCGGGGCCGCTGTCGGATAGCCAAACGACAAACCGAACATCAGCTTTTCGTGATCGCCCAAGCCCAAGGCAGGTCGGATCACATTGGCCATAAAGCCCAAGGACGTCTGCGGGCAAGATCCTAATCCATGTGCTACCAAGCCCAGCATAACGGTTTGCGCATACATCCCAAGATCACAGGCCTCGCGCAGACCGAACTGTGAAGGCAGGGTAAAAAAAGCAACGGCGGGCGCATCGAAGAACGTAAAGTTGCGCATGAACCAGTTATTGCGCGCGGCCTTTTCGTCTCGACTGATGTCCAACGAATCGTATAATGCCGTCGCCGAAGCGTACTGACGCTCCTTGTACACACCGTCGTACTGGCCGTCGTAGGGAAAATCGAGCGCGATGTCACCCGCCGCAAATTTCGCCGGCAGTTCAGTGCGAAGTTGCTCCAACGTCTCGCCGGTGACAACGTGAACAAACCATGGCTGGGTATTACAGTTGCTCGGTGCACGTTGGGCATGACACAAAACGGCTTCAATAACTTCACGCGGGACGGGGTCCGGCTTGAAATCCCGAGTGGAGCGGCGTCGGTCGACAAGTTTCTGAAACAGCTCATCAAGGCCTGCAGCATCATTCATTATTGGTTAGTCCTATTCCGGCCTGCTCGACCGTTATGTCTATGCCCGTCAAAGAGCGATTCAGAAATGGTGCTATCTGAGGTTATCATCCCTTCGCTCTGGAATATATTCCGCAGCCAGCCAAGGGGCCAGTCCGACTCTCAGCCTCGCCTGCGGCGAAGATCGATTGGCAGAGACCGTTTGAGGACAAGTCCCATCGGCAAACCAATTCAGTGCCGTGGCGACGAGGGTTTCCTCCGGGTCTCCCAGCGCACTAAAAATATCGTCCTTGGCTGAGCAGAGCGTAAATCGACCCGTCCCGTCTAGCCCCACCTGGTGATATCCACCCTGGTTTTCGCCGTTGACAAGCTCAAACGCAGTCAGTCGCAAAGCAACATCACAGTCAGCACGTTCGAGGCCTTCGATGGCCGCATGCATATCCCAGCGTCCCTGACCAACCTGCTTACCGTAGGTATTCTCTCCAATCATCACAGCCTCGACATGCGGATCCAAACCATTGATCACCAGCTCACTGGCAGAGGCCGTGGAGCGAGAGGTAATGAACGCGATACGCAGAGGCGAAAACGTCTCGGGCAACTCGTCAAAGAGGCCCCAATAACCGGTATCCTCATTAAAATCGGGATGAAGATCGTTGACCTGAATCTTATAGGAGGGATCACCCGTCGCCGTAATACCCGCCAATAAATCCATCATGGTATCGGCCACCCTTAACAGACCGCCTCCGTTATAGCGAAGATCAATAATAAGGTCTGTGACACTCGCCTCTTTAAACAACTCAGTCGCGTCAGCGAGAGATGAAAAACCCTCCGCGGGCGTGATGGCCGCATCAATAAATTGGCGAAGGTGCAGGTACCCCACCGGCGACAGACCAGAGCGTTCGATTAGGAGCGGTTCGCCCGCCAACGCCGGCGGGGCAAGCTCAGCCTTGGCTACCGTGAGCTCTGTGACCGCTCCGGTCTGCAGGAATCTGAAGTCTCGAACCACCCCCACTTCCCGCGGACCAAAAATCTCTTCATTGGTGGCCTCGCGATCACGCAGGGCCTCAAGCGTTTCAAATTCTTGACCCGTATTGACGGCGATCAGCTCCATTCCCCTTCGCACACCCGCCGCCCAGGCTGGCCCGCTTTCAAACACGTCGATGATAAACAGGCGAGCACCCTCTGACGCCGTACGAAACCCAAAACCCACGTAAGCTCCTGAGCCAATACTGGTTTCGTCTTCGGTAATCGTTGTCATATACGAAAAACCGCGATCGCGACCTTCGTTGATCAATGGCTGCAGACGAGCATCGAGATACGCTTGCGCTGAGTCATAGTCAGACTTATCCACGGTCGCCATTTCGTCGTACCAGAGGTACCAGCTGTCGGTAACGGCCTCAACAAAATCGATTTGAGTGGGCACTTCACACGCATCAGTCAAATCAATATCGCCGGAACTGTCTTCTCCGGCACCATTGCCGTCTGGCGGCGCAGGGGTTGGGGGTGGAGCTGGCTGAGGAGCAGTACTCCCGCCACTCCCTCCGCCACAAGCCACGAGGAGTAGCGCAAGCAACACGGTTACGGTCCAATTGATAACGTGCATCCTTTCATCGATATCTCGGCGATAAACTTAACACTACCGGCTTGTGACAATAATGCCCACCACCGTGAGCGTTCCGCGGGGATCAAAACTCTAGAAACGGTTGATCCTCAGCGGGTCTGATGGCCTACAGTGCATGAACGGCTTGTTCTAAACAAGTAAACAGCGCTCGATGCGCCAAACAGAAGCATACCGCTACCTGCTAAGGATTCACATCATGCCATCAGTCGAAGACCGATTCGCCATCTCTGAGTTACTCACTCGCATGGCCTATTACTATGACGAGGGCCTCCTCGATCACCTCGAAGCCAGTTTCTCTCCCGATGCCGTCATGAGCATGCAGATCGCCGGTGGTGACATCGTCGGTCCTTTTCAGGGTCGAGAAGACATCATGGCGCTCTACCGCAATGCCAAATCGACACAAACTGATGTGCGCCGGCATGACATCACCAACGTGTTCTTTGACGTCGCTGATGGGGTCATCAGCACGACGTCCTATCTGACGCTCTTTGCCACAGAACATGGCGAGACCAAGCTGCTCACTACTGGCGTCTATCGCGACATCGTCGAACAAAGCGAGGGAGTCTGGCGGGTCGTAAAACGCCACATTGATCTCGACAGCGGCTATTGAGGCGCTGACATGAATCTCGGCCTTATTCCAGCGAAAACCGCGGCGCTCGATCCCTCTCGAGAGGCGCTCATTGACATCCCTAACAACCGACGCATGAGTTTCGGTGAGCTCGATCATCGTGTGCAGCGCTTGGCCAACGGGTTCAGAGGCACGCTGGGGCTGGCGAAGGGTGATCGGGTCGCGATCCTCTCCAAAAACTGCATCCAATACATGGAGGTTTTTACGCCTGCGCTCGCTGCGGCCTCATTGCGCAACCGCTTAACTGGCGCTTGAGTGAACTCGAGATGGCGCGAATTTTACGCGACGGCGAGCCCAGTCTGCTGGTCGGCTCGGAGGAATATGCAACGCTGGTGGAAAGCCTTGCGAAGGAAGCAAGTATTCCGCACGCGCTCGTTTTCACATCCGATCGCCAACGGTGATTATGAGCAACTGATCAGTGGCGCCGCTGCAGGCGCGGTGATCGGCGAGGACGAGGTCACCGGGTCAGATCCGGCATTGATTCTCTACACCGGCGGCACCACCGGGGAGTCCAAAGGGGCGCTGCACTCCCACCACTCCCTCTACATGGGCATGCTCAACCAATCGATTGCTGAGCGCATTGTGCCCACTGATGTTTACATGCTGACCGGGCAAATGTTCCACATACCGGTTGCTTTAGCGATGAACTACATGGCGCATGGCTGCCCCGTGGTCTTAATTAACTTTGACGCTCAATTGGCCCTCGAAGTCATCGAGCAAGAAAAGGTCTCCGCCTTTTTGGGCATTACCACCATGATCAACTGGATGATGGCCGTTGAAGGGTTTGAGAATTACGATTTGAGTAGTCTCCGTAACTTTCAATATGGCGGCGGGCCGATGCCACGCTCTGTGGTCGAAGCCGCTCTCGAGGCGTTCCCGTGCACGATGATTCAGGGATACGGGCAAACGGAAGGCATGACCATGATCTTTCTGTCGCAGGAGGATCACCAACGTGCTGTCACGGGCGACCACCCCGAGCGGCTGGCCTCCTGTGGACGAGAGGGCTTTGTTTCAGAGATTCGCGTTGTCGACCCGAGGGCCAGCCAGTACCGAAAGATGGCAACGCTCTCCGGTGAAATCATCGTCCGCTCAGAAGCCAATATGCTCGGCTACTGGCGACGGCCCGACCTGACCGAGAAAACCCTACGCGATGGCTGGATGTGGACGGGGGACATTGCCGTTTGGGACGAGCAAGGCTACGTCTTCATTGTGGATCGAGCCAAAGACATGATCATCTCGGGTGGCGAGAATATCTACAGCACGCAAGTGGAGGCGGCGATCCACCAGCATTCAGCGGTCTTAGAGTCAGCGGTATTTGGCGTGCCCGACGAGGTGTGGGGCGAGGCCGTGAAAGCCGTTGTCGTACTCAAGCCCGGCCAGGCGGCGACTGAAGCAGAAATTATTGCCGAGGCCAGCAAGCACCTCGCGTCTTATCAAAAGCCCAAGTCGGTCGATTTCGTTGACGCGTTGCCCAAAGCGCCGACCGGCAAAATACTCAAACGAGAGCTGAGAGATCCCTACTGGAAAACGGAGTCACGCAAAGTATGACGGGCTTGCTTTCGACAGAGGTGCTGTCCCACATTGGCCGACAAACTGACCCTCAACGTGAAATCGTCACGCGCCGTGACATTCGCAAGTACGCCGTGGCGACGGGAAGCCGGTTACAGAAATATCTGGACGGCGATGTGGCGCCTCCCCTGTTTCACCTGCATCTTTTTTGGGATGTCGTCCCCCTCGATACGCTGTCACCCGACGGCGTATTTACCGACCGCTTACTGCCCAAGTTTCCGCTGGAAAAAGCCATGGCAGGTGGTCTCGATATCCAATATCACCAACCCATCAAACCGGGCGATTGGCTAACCGCCACACGCACTTTATCCAACATTTATGAAAAAGCGGGCCGTAGCGGTGCGCTTATTTTTTACGAAGTGATGATGGAAATCCGCAATGATGCCGGCGAGCTCGTGGTGAGCGAGAAGACAACGAGGATATTACGATGACTCCTGAACCGGCGATCGGCATGGCACTCCCGGAGCGGCGTCACGATTGCGATGTCGTGCAGCAAATGCTCTACAACGCGTCGCTGTGGAACGGCCATCGGATTCACTTTGACATGCCTTACGCGACTGAGGTGGAGGGCTACCCAGGCCTCGTAGTAGCAGGGCCATTGTTGGGTGATTGGTTGCATCAGATCGTCGATGAATGGCTGGACGATGCCGGCATGATTACCGGCATCGAATACTCCAATCGTGTTGCCGCCTTTGTCGGTGAGACGGTCACAGCCGGCGGCACCGTGACGCAGTATGACCCGGACAGTGGTGCGCTGACGCTAGAGGTATTTGTCAAAAATGACCGCGGATGAGGTGCTGGCTCCCGGTATCATTACCGCCCAGCTGCAGCGTTGAGTCAGGACCCGATGAGATCGCAAGCATTGAGAGGTGAATACGCGCTCGTCGGCATGGCAGAGAGCGCCGTTGGCGTCGTCCCGGACAAAAGCCCACGTGAACTGTGTGTCGAGGTCACGCTCAACGCCGTCAAAGACGCGGGGCTCACCCTCGCCGATTGCGATGGACTGATCACCTGCAACGCCTTTGCCGAACCCATCCTGTATCACGCTGAGGCGGTCGCCGAGTATCTCGGCTGGCAACCGCGGCATTGTGTGACCGTCAACACCGGCGGCGGCACCACCTTTATGGCCATCAATATGGCGGTCGCCGCCATCGCTGCTGGCATGGCCGACACCATTGTGGTGGCGATGGCAGACAGTCTCCGTAGCTTCATGACGCGTGACCAAGCCATGGTGGTGCAGTCGAGCTCAGGGCACCCGCATTACGAGCAGCCCTACGGCCCAACGGTACCGGCTTACTACGCTTTAATCGCGCGGGCCCACATGGATCGCTTTGGCACCACGGAGGCGCAGTTTGCAGAGGCGGCGGTCTCTTGTCGCAGCGTGGGCGAATCAACACCCTAAGGCGCAAAAGCGAGAGCTGATTACCGTTGACGATGTCTTACAGTCTCGTCCGATTGCTGACCCACTGAAAGGTACTGGATTGCTCATTGGTGTCCGATGGAGGCGCGGCGGTGGTGATTACGCGCCGAGCGCGTGCTCAGGAAGGACCCCATCAGCCGATCTATGTGCTGGGTTATGGTGAGGGGCATGCTTACGAGCACATTAGCCAAGCCAAAGATTTAACCACCTCTGCAGCGGTCTTAGCCGGCGACGCCGCCTACGCCGCAGCCGGCCTCACACCCGATCAGATTGATCTCATGCAGCTCTACGACTGCTTCACGCCGGCGCTGTTGATTCAGCTCGAGGACCTTGGCTTCTGCCGTAAAGGTGAAGGAGGCGAATTCCTCGCCAGCGGCGTGACGCGCCCGGGGGGATCCAAGCCGCTCAATACCCATGGCGGCATGCTGTCTCACTGCCACCCGGGCAATCCGGGCGCCATGTTTGGGCTGACTGAGGCCATGCTGCAAATGCGGGGCGACGCACAAGCACGCCAACTTGCCTAACATTCAGACGGCCCTCTGTCATGCCCAAGGTGGGATTATGTCGAGCCACGCCACGTTGATCCTCGGCGTAGAGGCAACACTATGAGCCGACCAACGCCGAATCCGACCCCCACCGAACAGCCATTCTATGATGCCTGTCAGCGGGGCGAGCTCCTATTGCAGCACTGTGACCACTGCGGGCATGTGGTGTTCTACCCCCGCACCCACTGCGATGCCTGCCAGAGTGACTCGCTGTCGTGGCTGACCGGCGAGCGGGCAAGGGCGTCATTGCAACCTACACCGTGGTGCGCCGAGGCGTTTCTGCCGATTTCCCCGCACCGTATGTGATCGCGCTGATCGATCTGGCTGAGGGCCCTCGCATGATGAGCCAAATCATTGACGCAGAGCCAGAAGCACTCTCAAGCGGTTTAGCCGTCATGGTCGACTTTGAAAGCTGGTCCGATAACATCACACTACCGGTGTTTCGCCTGGAATAAGGCAAATCTGTAGAGCGAGAAGAGCCTATGACTAATCGAATCATCCCCACTGCCATCATCAACCCCGACGCCCCCCCTGAGAGCCTCGAGGCCAAGCAGCCCGCGATCGACAATGGCGCCGAGATCTATGGGAAATCCGGGTACTTCAGTCATGAGCAAGTCGAGCAAGAGTGGCAAAAGATCTGGACTGACAGCTGGCTGATCGCAGGGGTCAGTACTGATCTGCCCAATGTCGGTGATTATTTTCTCTTTAAAGTGCGCAGCGAGTCGCTGATCATCACGAAAACCGCAGAAGGCATCAAAGCCTTTTACAACGTCTGCCCCCATCGAGGCGCTCGCCTCGTCACCGAGGAGCGCGGCAATAAGAAGGTCTTCGTCTGCCCTTTTCATAGCTGGAGCTTCCACAACAACGGCGAGCTGCGCTCCATTACCGACGAAGATACTTTTCAAGAAGCGGTGATCTGTCATCGACCCGGCTTAACCGCAGCTGCCTGTCAAGAACACGCAGGGCTCATTTTTGTCAGCATGGCAGATCAGCCACCTGCCCTGGCAGACGTGATCGGCCTGCCCGAGGGTTATCTCGAGAACTACCAAATCGATAAAATGCGCGTCGTGCGACATGTGCGCAGCGAATGGGGCTCAAATTGGAAAGTGGGGGTCGAGGCTTTTTACGAGAGCTACCACCTCCACGCAGTGCACCCCGAAACGCGGGGGGTCATGGGCGACCTCAACGTGCAATATGACCTCTATCCACACGGCGCCAGCCGCATGATCGTACCGCTGGGACAGCCCAGTCCACGACAAGCCGATCAAACGACGGTGAATGAGGGCCTTCAATACATGCTGCAAGAAGTCGGGCGTTGACCCCGCCACCTTTGAAGGTACCGCCGGCGACGTGCGTGCGGCGATTCAGCAAGCCAAGCGCGATCGGTCGAGTCGCTTAGATTTGGGCTATGACCGTTTTGCAGATGGGCAACTTTCCGATAGTTGGGCCACCGGCATTTTCCCTAACGTACAAATCGGCTGCCATCCTGAGGCCATTTTTTTGATGCGCTTTATGCCTCATGAAACCGATCCCCAGCGGTTCTGGTACGACACCATGACACTGCTCTTTCCGGTCGACGATCCGGATTATTGTCCCCCCCGCCTGGATGGGTTTGCCTGAGGGCACTGACGCGACGGGCGCCGTCCGCCCTGAGACAGAGACCTTCCTACTGAACGAAGATCCCGGCCTGGGCTTAGTGCTCAATCAAGACGCTGACTTTCTCCCCTCTGTGCAAGAAGGGATGCGCAGCAAAGCCTTTAAAGGGCAGCTATGGGGCGAGCAAGAACAGCGTTTACGGCATTTCCACGTTGAGCTCGAGCGACGGTTAGGGCGTTAATCGCTGCTGGCCTTGGCGGCGGCCTCTGCGCCACTAACGGCGGGTATTCCTGCGGTTTGGTAAAACACAATGCGATGGTACCCATCATGACGACCCCCGCAAGCACCGGGCAGACGGGCACCCTTGGCCGCTCAGCCCTTGGGAGCCTGGCAGGCTTAGCGCCCTTGTCCCTCACTATGGCACAACCATTCAAACCAGTAATCGGCCACGAAAAATTGCGCAAATAGCATAATTAATCATTTTAAAACAATAGCTTGAGATCCATACCTAAGTTTCATTGTCGTCAACTTAGTGCGCGTCACGCCCGCCCTCCTCTGGAGCAAACTGTGTATACTTTGCGGCCGCAAGTCCGGTGAGGAAAAAAAGATGAATGCCCCACAACAAGTTGCTGTCAGTCCCGATACCGAAATCAAAATGCAAGACGCGCTCAAAGCGCAGCAAGCGAGCTATTTACAAGAAGGATACGTCTCGGCTGAGACACGCATCGATCGGATCAACCGAGCCATTGATGTTTTGGTGCGTCACGCTGACCGCATCAGCGACGCGATTGACCAGGACTTTGCCGGTAGGCCTCACCAAATTAACCTGATGACGGATGTCGCAGCCTCCATTGGCTCGATGAAGCACTGCCGCAAACATCTGAAAAAGTGGATGAAAGCGGAGAAGCGACCGTCTACCTTCCCGCTGGGTTTACTGGGAGGACGCTCCAGGATTCACTACCAACCCAAAGGGGTTGTTGGGATCGTCGCGCCGTGGAATTTCCCTGTCGCCATGATTTTTCAACCCTTAGCCGGTGCACTGGCGGCGGGTAATCGTGCCATGATTAAGCCATCCGAATTCACGCCTGAAACGTCGAAGGTCGTTGCAGAGATTATTGCTGAAGCTTTTGATCCGACCGAGGTCACCACCTTCTCGGGTGGCCCCGAAGTAGGACAAGCTTTTACGTCACTGCCTTTTGACCACATGATTTTTACCGGTGCGACCAATATCGCGCGCCATGTGCTGACTGCAGCAGCCCGTAATTTGGTGCCGGTCACTCTGAGAGCTCGGTGGCAAGTCCCCCGTCGTGCTCTCTCGCAGCGCCAGATCTGGAGCAGGCCCTTGAGCGCATCATGGTGGGCAAGACCCTGAATGCGGGGCAGATCTGTCTGGCACCCGATTATCTTTTGGTCCCCGAAGAACAACTGGAAGAGGTGATTCGCATTGCGACCAAGACAGTGGCCGACATGTACCCTAGCCTGCTGAGCAATGAGCAATACACCTCTGTCGTGAATGAGCGTCACCATACGCGTCTGAGTTCGTATGTTGCCGATGCCGAGCAACGCGGTTGCCGTGTGATTCCCCTTAACCCCGCCAACGAAGATTTTACTGCGGGGACCCAAAAGATCCCCCCCACGCTGGTCATCTCGCCCGAAAACGAAGCGCTGTGTATGGAAGAAGAAATCTTTGGACCACTGCTTCCGATTCGCACTTACTCGCAGTTTGAGGAAGCAATTGACCACATTAACAGTGGGCCGCGCCCCCTCGCTGCCTATTACTTCGGCAGTGATAAGAGCGAAGAGGAAGCGATTTTGCACCGCACGACGTCGGGTGGCGTGTGTATCAACGACGTGATCTTCCACATCGCGCAGGAAGATATGCCTTTCGGCGGCATTGGTCCCTCAGGTATGGGCTCGTATCATGGTATTGAGGGATTCAAAACTTTTAGCCACGCCAAGTCGGTGTACAGCCAGTCGGTGAAATTTAATGTTGCGAAGCTCGGCGGCTTACTGCCACCTTATGGCAAAACGACGGAGAAAAATATTAAGGCGCAGATCAAGCGTTGAGCGGGTCTCAATAACGTACTTTTGTGCGGCACATCATGCCCACCATGAACATAAAAAACCCGGCTACGGCCGGGTTTTTTATGAGGCTCGCTTTATTTCAAAACGTAAGCCTTGACCAGTAATTCCTCGGTCAGTGGGTTAAATTCGATCACATCCAAGTTCATCGTATCGTTAGTGATATTGACCACGTTTCGCATGACCACCACGCCATCGACTAACTCCCAGAAACCTTGGAATCTTCCAGAAGCGACGCCCGCTTCGGTAAATCCACGGCCTTGTCCGTCGACCGTACCACCATTACGATCGCTGTTATAAGACAAGTGATACGTGACATAGACCTTGCCGTACCCCTCCATATCACCCTGCGCACTGATCGCAGTCGTTTCCTGCCCTAATGTGACGGAGGTCACCGTCATCGGTGCATCAGGCTGACGCTTCTCAAGACCCAGTTCCCCGTGCCCATCGGCTACGGCCAGTGGTGCAATACAGAACAAAAATACCATTACCCATTGCTTCATAACAATTCCTCTACCTGTGAAAAAAATTGGCAGCGATCCTTTCTGCAATTTGCCTACTCCATTGACCCCACCATACAGGGCGCCACAAAAAAAGCATCTTCGATCGAAGATCACTATACCCATAGCGAACACAGAGACCTGCGCCCAAACATCGCCTGCCTTGCAGTCAATTAAGTGGACCACAACATCGGGTTATGGATTACCATATCCGGATGTTTGCTGGCAGCCCCACCCTCCATCGTCCCACCCTCTACCGCTCCCTCAGGCGTCTAGTACTAATGGCAACGCTTGCCTCAGCACTGGCTTCCTGTACCCCAGCCTGGCAGCAACCTGTTGCACCTGAAGACGTCATTTTTTTGAGCCGCAGCGAAACGGAAACTCGCGACAATATCACCGTAACCGTCGCGGTTCCGTCAGAGGAAGAGACTCAGCAACTATTCGGAACTAATCTTTATAAGTCGCGCGTTCAACCCGTCTGGATTAGCGTGGAAAACGGCACTCAACAGAGTCTCACGCTAATGCGAAACGCCGTCGACGATGCCTATATTTCTCCCGCAGAGGCGGCTTTTCTTCGGCATGCCGGCCCCAAACAAGTAGACAGAGAGATGGACCTTTTTTTTCAGACGTCTGAATTTAAGAACCCGGTCTCGCCTGGTGCCTCTGTTGACGGCTATATCTTCACCAATATCGATGAGGGATTTAAAAACATCAATGTTGATCTATTGAGTGACACCGCATTATTCAACTTCGTGTTTACCATCAAGATTCCTGGGCTCAACACCGGCATGGAGTATGTCGACTTAGATCAGTTATATACGACCATCGAGAATTTGACTGCAACGGAAGATTTGCAAGCGCGTCTTCAGAACGAAGCCTGCTGCGCCACCAATCAGAAGGGTACTGCTACCGGAGATCCGCTCAATATCGTATTCGTTGGCGATCGGTCAGCCATTATGAGCGCTCTGATTCGTCGCGGTTGGCACGTCACCGAGATTAATCATATGAAGTCAGCGCTCAAAACTACGCGTTCATTTATTTTTGGTAGGCAATACCTCTATTCACCGATCAGTCCGCTCTACCACTATGGTCGTTCACAAGATTTAGGGTTACAAAAGGCACGGCAGTCAGTGAGCCGACGTAATCATATTCGTCTGTGGCTGGCACCTTACCGCTTTCGCGAATATGGATGTCTTTTTAGGGCAAATCAGCCGCGACATCGGGGTTGCCTTCTTTAAAAACACACTAACAACTCACACGATAGATCCCTTCGTTGACCATACCCGAGACGGGCTGGCTGGGGATCTGGCGTATTCACAAAATCTGTCCGGTATTGGCTACGTCGCTGGCTCCCAGATCTCCACCGAGACAGACACCCACTATAATCTCACACCCGACCCTTACTATTCAGATGGCTACCGCGCTGTCTTTTTCTTTTCTGAAGAGACCACGTCGCTCGACGAAATTGATCACCTAATGTGGTTACCGCAGTGGCATCCAAACCTGCAACCCAATGCTGAATAGAGTGGCCTTTACAAACCACAACATCATCAACCGTGATCCCAAATTAGCGAGAGCACTCTGCTGTGTTGCGATCTTTGCGAGCTTGCCCCTATTGATCAGCTGCTCCAGTCAACCGAAGGTGCCCTTCTCCTATACGATTGACCCGGTCTCGTTTGAGCCGGGCAATCAATACAACATCACCGATGGACGCGCCCGGTTTCGAGAGATCTTTTGTGCCGCCAACGAAGACCACGGCGCACAGCTGCCCGATTTCAGATCCTGCGATGAGGCCCTCGTGCGCTTTGACGACGAACCCCCTGCAACAGGGCAGCCCGTTGATCTGGGTACGTCGACGTTAAAATTAGTTGGGAAAATGGTCCCAGGTCTAGGCTACTCCTGTATTAAACCCTGGTTACATCATGACAATTCGGCACCGCAACATGTGGCCGAACTAGGCTACGAAACGGGGTTTATTCAAGTCGAAGGGATCGCCAGCTCAGAGACCAATGGCGATCTGATCGCGCAATCTATTCAGTCTCGGGATCAGGAAAACGACAGCAGACCACTGGTTCTCGTCGGTTATTCCAAGGGATTACCCGATATTTTTGCGTTTCTTGCCAACTACCCCGATTTAGCTCGGCATGTGACGGCAGTGGTATCTTACTCGGGCGCCGTCTGGGGCTCAGCATTGGCTGAAGAGGCTAACGAAAAGCAGCTGCGCTGGCTGACACGAATTCCGGGAGCAGAGTGCGAGAAGAAAGACTCCAAGGCACTGGAGACCTTGATGCCTGCCAACCGTGAGCAATGGTTTGCAGAACATACGCTACCAGAGCACATCCGTTACTACTCGGTGGTGTCTTTCCCTGACCCCGCCAATATTTCGAACGGGTTACAAGGGTCGCATAAAAAACTAGGGCAATTGCAAGACGCGCGCAACGACAGTCAGCTGGTCTTTTACGACCAGGTCATCCCGGGGTCCACCCTGCTGGGTTTTTTTAACGCCGATCATTGGGCCATGTCGGTCCCTATCGCGCGACAACACCAAATCTCTCAGGCTCTATTCGCCGATAAGAATGACTTCCCGCGAGAAATTGCCTTAGAGGCTATCCTCCGTTACATCGAGGAGGACTTACTGACGCGCAATGACGCCAATGCAGTGCCTTAAATCACTTCACGCGTTAACCCTGACTATTGCTCCTGCAACGCCGCGACAATCTTGGGTGGATTCAGTGGCATCTCTCGCAAACGCACACCTGCAGACTGATACACCGCCTCGGCTACCGCAGGCATTGGCGGTACGATCGGTACCTCACCCACGCCCTTAACACCAAACGGATGAAGCGGATTGGGCACCTCGACAATGACCGTATCGATAAAGGGCAGGTCTGAGGCAACCGGGATTCGATAATCCAGAAATCCAGGGTTCTGTAAGACGCCGTTCTCGTCGTAGAGGTATTCCTCATTCAACGCCCAGCCAATACCTTGCGCAGCGCCACCCTGCATTTGCCCTTCTACATAGGCGGGATGAATCGCCTTACCGGCATCTTGAATCGTGGTGTAACGCGTGATGGTGGTGCGGCCCGTTTCTTTATCGACTTTAGCGTCACAAATATGGACGCCAAATGACGGCGCGGCGCTACTAGCCGTAAGCGAACTCGAAAACGTCAGCGGCCCGCCCATCGTGCCAGCACGGCGAGCCAATGCCTCAAACGTGAGGGATTGTTCACCATAATGCGCAGCGCCTTGAGACCAGGTGACGACACCGGCTTCGACCTCCCATTCGGCCGCCGCGCGACGACACATCTCCGCGACGCACTGTTCAGCGGCTTGAATAACGGCCTGTCCCGTGGCCAGCGTGGTACGACTGCCCCCCGTGACATCACAATGGCCCACAGCGTCGGTCGCCGCAATCTGGGGATGAATATGTTCAAAAGGAATGCCCAATACTTCGGCTGCCATTAGCGCCATTGACGCACGTGAACCCCCAATGTCGGGGCTCCCGGTCAAAATAGATAAGTGGCCGTCTGACAAGACATTCAGGGTGGCACTCGATTGCAAGCCTGCATTAATCCAGTATCCCGCCGCCACGCCTCGGCCCTCCCCCTCGGCCACCGGTGCTTTGTAGTGCGCATGAGCACTCGCTACTTCGAGACATTCCCGCAAACCAATGCGGTTATAGGGGGCCCCCATCATGTTGACATCACCCTCCTCTACCGCATTTTTGAGTCGAAACGCGAGCGGATCCATACCCAATTCGGCTGCGAGCTCGGTCATCGCGAGCTCAAACCCCAGCGTCACTTGCGGCACACTCGGCGCACGATACGCATGGATTTTTGGTTTGTTGGTATAGACAGCACGACCCGTCGAGCGAGCGTCGGTCAACTTGTAACAAGCCGTTGCCATGAAAGCAGGGAAGCTCGCAGGGTTGCCGCTATAGGCACCCGAGTCCATCACGCATTCAACGTCGGCGGCGACTAATTGACCATCTTGCGTGGCGCCCAATTTAACGCGTGTTTGCGCACCCGGCGCGGGCCAGTCACTCTGAATACGTCGCCGCGATCCATGATCATTTTGACAGGACGACCTGACTTTTGAGCCAGCACTACCGCCAGCGGCTCTAGGTAGACCGTTGTTTTGCCACCAAATCCGCCGCCAATTTCTGACGCCGTCACCTTGACCTTACCCACATCAATGCCCGTTAACGCGGCCGTAAATTGCGCCACCACAAAGTGGCCTTGCGTGCTGCACCATAAGTCCACTTGCCCTGCTGCATCAACGCGGGCCACGCACGCGTGGGGCTCGATATACCCTTGATGACACATCGGCACCGAGTAGGTTTGCTCGATGACAACATCGGCGCGCTCGAAGGCGGCGTCGGGTTCTCCGACCTCCAGACTAATATGCGCTGCCAAATTGGTCGGCTCCTCAGGGAAACCATCAGGGAAGCGGTCTTCGTGAAGGATAGGGGCGTCCGCGCTCAACGCGTCTTCCATATTCGTGACCACAGGGAGCACCTGATACGAGACCGCGACCAGCGCTGCCGCCTGTGCGGCCAGCTCAGGTGAGGTCGCCGCAACGGCGGCCACCGCCTGCGCATGAAACAGGACTTTGCCTTGAGACATCACCATCGGGCTCAAATCTTTGAGCGCTATCGCACCCTCGCCGCCACCGAGCACAGAGTCACCAGGCTCCGGCAGGTCTGCTCCCGTCATCACCGCCAACACGCCCTCCATCGCCAGAGCTTGACTGGTGTCGATTGACTCAATGATCGCATGCGCGTGCGGGCTGCGCACAATATGGCCGTAGATCTGACCCTGCATATTCAGATCAGCACCGTAGCGAGCTCGTCCTGTGACTTTGTCAAGCCCATCGGGGCGCACGGGGCGCGAGCCAATAATCGAAAACTCTTGATAGGCATTCATACGGCAGCCTCCTGTCGCATTTGTTGAGCTGCATCCAGCACAGCCCGAATGATCTTGTCATACCCGGTACACCGACACAGGTTACCTGCCAGCCAGTAGCGTGCCTGTTCTTCGGTGGGATTTGGGTTGTGCTCTATGAGTGCCTTGGCCGCTACCACCACGCCCGGCGTGCAAATACCGCATTGTAAACCGGCGTGCTCGAGCAGTTTTTGCTGCACCGGGTGTAGCACCCCCCCCTCTGCGATCCCCTCTATCGTCTGAACTGCCTGCCCCTCTACTTCTGCTGCTAACACCAAACAGGCGCAGACCAACCGATCATTGACTAAGACCGAACAGGCGCCACAGTCACCCGTGTTGCAGCCAATTTTAGTCCCGATGAGCTCCAGCTCATCACGCAGCACATCCGCCAACACCTGACCGGGGGAACACAGAAAAGCAGTCGGCTCACCATTAATGGTGGCTTGCACCGCCATTTTATTCAGGGGTTTGTTCATGATACTGCCTCCACAATACGTCGCCGTGCCTGCGCAATTGCCCGCGCCACTAATACCCCCACTACGTGCGTGCGGTACTCACTGGTGCCACGTTTATCTGAAATAGGGCAAGCGGACTGTCTTGCGGCTGCAACGGCTGCCTCAATCGCTGCTGCGTCCAATTGTGTTCCGACTAACGCCGCACCGGCGGCCTCGACCAATAACGCGGTGGGGGCCACTGCACCGATCGAGACGCGTGCTGCGGTGCAGGTACCATCGCCGTCGAGCGTTAACGAGACGCCCACCCCAGCTACCGCGATATCCATTTCAGTCCGTGGCGTCAGCCGCAAATAGGCGTCAGCGGTTTGTGATGAGGGACGTGGCAAGATTAGACTGACCAGCAGCTCCCCTTCTTTCAGCGCGTTCTTGCTGGGCCCTACGACAAAGTCCTCTACCGGCATCTGGTGATCACCTCCCGGGCCAGTAATCAGGCACTGCGCACCGTTGGCGATCAACGCGGGGATGCTGTCGGCTGCCGGTGACGCATTGCAAAGATTGCCCCCCGCAGAACAGCGACCCTGAATTTGCGTTGAGCCGATTAAGTCGAGCGCCTCAGCGAAGCCAGGAAAAAACGAAGGTACATCACTGTCATGCAGAATCGAAAAAGCAGACGCCGCAGCACCTATATGCACTGCCTCGGCATCGATATTAATCGCTGTGAGCTCGGGAATTTTTTTAAGGTCGACGACTCTCTCGGGATTGCGAGTGCCCAAACGGACCCCCACCAGCAAATCAGTACCGCCGGCCAGTACCGACGCTGCTGCACCATCCGACAGAAAACCTTTCGCCTCGGATAATGAATCGGGTGCCACAAATTCCTGAATTGACATGCGTTTCTCTCATAGGTTTTTCTGCGTTACACACAGGGCGCTGTTAAAACACCGCTAACAGACAGTCACGATAACGCTTTTAAGCGACATTTGGGAACTTTATCCATAACTCGCTAAGACTCGAATACATCGAGGCTCGGAATCACTATCGCAACCTTATTATCCCGTCCTTGCGGCCGCTATCAGTTCCCGCGATGAGGCTCGTCAGCTGATCGCTTGCGGGCCCAAAAAATGACGGCATAAAACAGCGCCATACTCAGAGGCAAGTCTAAAAAGGTCGTCCACGTCAGCCAAAAATCCTCGGTGAAGTGATTGGCCACGTAGTAGTTAGCCACTGCCATGACAACACCAACAAGGCTCATACCAATCGCAATCCGATCATGGTGGAGTGGCAGAGGCATATAGCGTTCGATGCGGGCACCAAAATAAGCGCCGCGACGCAGCAGCCCGTCGATCATGAAGAGGCTCGCTGTCAGCAATCCCAGTACCGTGCCCTTCATTTGCACCCAATAGTCGTCCTGTAACGCCAGCGAAAAAGCCGCCGAAATCAACAGCATGATCGTACCGAAGACCGCGAAACCGCCCAGTAAATCGACTTTGACAAATCGCTGCACCGCGACAAGTAACAGCCCTGCCCCTGCTCCAATGAGGGCGGCGAGCGCTAAATCTTCGGTGAGTTTGCCGACAATAAAAAAAAGAGCACCGAGTGCCATGTCGGCATAAATAGAATATTTGTTGCGTTGCCATTTACGCTGACTCAGCTGCGTCATTTGCTCAACACTCAGCCCGCTCGGCGCTTCTTCTGACGCAACAGTCTGGACCGATGACCGGTCAACTTGCAAGCTACGTCCGGGGTGGCTTTCATAAACCGTCCGACCACTCTCAGTCACCGCGATCGCCAGACTCCCTCCGTTATCAAATCCAGCCATCAACTGCGGTGAGCGCTTCTGGTTGGACTCGCCAGAGTCACCGTGCACGCCTTCGGACACTGCGCCCAGCACTTCATCAGACAGGGCATCAGGTAAGTCACTGACTAAACCATGGGGCAAGTTGAAGACAAATGTTGCCGGCCCCTTGGTATAGGCATGAGACTGCTCAGCTAGCAACTCATCGTCTCGAAACAAGCGCGCTTGTGACTGACTAAAGGTCAGCGACACCTCCAGCACATAACGTTGGGCGTCATAGGGGAAGGGCCTTAGAAAAGTCCAGAGTCGCATGGACCTACCTCAGTGCATCGCTTCACCATTCTCGTCATGTTTCTGTGCATTTCATCGCTCATCACGCCCGGACTTGACCATGGCACTCAGTATAAGTGGTGAGAGTGCTATGACAACGAAACAGCCCAACCCACAACGCCCAGCCGCTTACGGTGGAATCCATCGAGGCACCACTCTTAACCGACGATCGCCACCTTAGA
Organism: uncultured Luminiphilus sp.; assembly: GCA_943789425.1. Taxonomy (GTDB): domain Bacteria; phylum Pseudomonadota; class Gammaproteobacteria; order Pseudomonadales; family Halieaceae; genus Luminiphilus. The sequence goes on along the minus strand of CALSUB010000008.1, from coordinate 15,559 downwards.
GTGATTGACAAGCAGAACCAATATCGAAGAAAAGCACGCTTCGCTACATCAACATCATGACACGTAAAACACGTCGCGCTGCTCCCCCTAGCGGCCTCGCGCACAACTTGAGTTGGTGGTTCATTCATATTTCACAACAAACTGGCAGTGCGGATTCACGTTGGATCAAGCTGAGGTTCGCTGAATAAGCCCTGAGCAAACGTTCAACTTGAGCGGGGTAAACTATGCAATGATGCGGGGCGTGGCCTCTGCAAGTACCTTCAGGCGAAGTGAGCAGCGGGCGACCACTTCATTCATTGCTGCGGACTCAATTGACAATGCAAAAATGGCGCATCGGCGACGTTACCATTACCAAGATTGTGGAGTTAGAGAGCTGCGGTGGCGCGGCTTGGATACTGCCGGACGCGGTCCCCGAGGCCTGTAGGGATATTAGCTGGTTGAAGCCTGATTTCATGGACGAAATGGGTGAACTTAAATTCAGTGTTCATGCCCTCGTCATAGAGACAAGAAACCAGCTCATTGTGGTGGACACTTGTGTGGGCAATGAGAAAGAGCGCATGCCCTACAAGGATTGGCATCACCTGCAAACCACCTTTCTGGCTGACTTCACCGCCGCAGGCTTCGATCCTGCCGCCGTCGATTGCGTGCTTTGTACGCATTTACATGTCGATCATGTGGGCTGGAACACCATGCTAGTCGATGGCAAATGGGTGCCGACATTCCCCAACGCCCGATACCTCATTGCCAAAGATGAATATGACTATTTTAAGCGCACCGATATTGCCGAATTTAATCAACGCGTATTTAACGATTCGGTCGCGCCGATATTTGACGCAGGACTCATGGACCTTGTCGAGACCAATCACCGCGTTTGCGACGAAGTTACATTGGTGCCAACAGTGGGACACACCCCAGGGCATGTCAGCATTCAGATCACGTCGCAATCAGAGCAAGGCCTCATCACCGGTGACTTTGTTCATCACCCCTGCCAAATGGCGCGACTGGATTGGGGCAGCACAGCAGACCTCGACGCCGATGCAGCAGATGACACACGCAGACGCGTTTTTGCGGACTGCGCAGAAACGCCTACCTTGGTGATCGGCACGCATTTTGCCGGTGCAACCGCGGGCCATATTGTCTGCGATGGCGATGCCTATCGCCTGATACCGGTTAAACCTGAATTCGCCTGAGCTGGCAGATATCGTCTAAACTCGCCGGTGAACTGGCTTGGACTACCCTTGGGCTTAAACACGGTGTCTAACAAAGAGTTCTTCATCACCCCTCGACGTCGAAACTAGCGCCGACTAGTATCGCCTATTCGTGTGTCACGAGGCGGCTCTCCCCTATCGATGCTAACGTCTCACGGCCATGGAACAGGAGGCAACCCAATCGACAACGACCCTAAAATCAGCCTCGATGACGCTTACGCACTCAAGACGCCTGCAGATAACGTTGCGTTATATCGCGACTGGGCTGAGACCTATGACGTCGAATTCGCACAAAACCGGGGCTATCAGTATCCCCAAAAGATTGCGGATATTTATTTCCACCACGCAAGGCCCGATGACACCCCCATATTAGATGTTGGCTCAGGGACAGGCCTGGTGGCCACAGCCCTACAGGAACGCCAAGTGATTAATGCTCGACTGACGATTGATGGCGTCGATATTTCGCCGGAAATGTTAGCCATTAGTCGAACAAAACAAGTCTATCGACACCTTTTCGAGGCGGATTTGACTCAACCAATCGACCTACCCGAAAAGCAATACGGAGCGGTCGTGAGCGCTGGTACGTTTACCCATGGCCATGTTGGTCCGGAGGCGCTCATCAAACTCCTGCGCCTCTGCCGCGCTGGCGCGCTGTTTGTGATTGGCGTTAATGGAACGGCGTTTGATCAGTATCATTTCGGTTCACACTTTGCGGCTTTACAAGCCGATCACCACATTACGCCGATTGAATTTATACGCGTACAGTATTACGCCGCCGCGACTGACGGCCATGCGGCCGATCAGGGCTATGCTGCTGTGTTTCGAAAAACTTGAGGCCCTATTAAGAAAGCATTAGCGCCCTCCGTCAGAGGGACTTACCACTTCACCTTTCGATACGCAGAGAAGGGTGTCGCCTACAGCACAGGGCATGTCGCGTTCTCAAATAGGGCTACGTTAGATCACCGTGTTGGGTTCCACCTCCCAAGGATTGCAGTTCCGGGCTCTGATGATAAAAAGTACCAGGGCTCGTCTCATGACATAGCGCGAGCAACGCGCCGGCCAACTGCTCCGCGGAGATACTGGCGTATCGCGCCCAGGGACCGCGGGTGATTAGCGCGATGGCCGGCGACAAATGCTGCAAGACTTGCTCCACAAATCGGCGAGATTGACGCTGACCCAGTAACAGCCCAGGCCGCAAAATATCAAGGCGATCGAATCCTATAGTGGTTAATTCGATTTCAACAGCACCCTTAATGCGTGAATAAAAAGCGCGGCTTTCTGTGTCGGCACCAACAGCGGTGACTACCAGTAAATGCGGAACACCCGACTGTTTAGCTGCGCGAGCGAACGCCATCACTGCGTCGAAATCGACCGCTTTAAACGCGGATTTAGAGCCTGCATCTCTCATTGTAGTGCCAAGCGTGCAAATGGCGATATCCGCCGAAGGCAAGATGGGCAGATCGGCAAAATCAACCACCAACTCGTTTTCAACCTCACCGGTAATACGACGGCCTACCGTCGTGATGGGGATCTGCCTATCCTTCGCAAGCTCAATCAGCCATCGCCCAACAAGCCCGGTGCCACCGGCCAACAGTAATTTCATAGTTGTCATATCCTCTGCATCGCGACTTGTTAGGTTGCGTTGAGATTAAAGGCGTAAACAGGACCACATGACTAGGTCCATCCGAGACCACCACCTGGAGCAGAGGACGATATCAAGCTACCTACAGCGGCTGTAGACTCTGACTCGAAAACACGAGCCACTCAGCTCCTTCGGGACCTGCTGTCAATGAATAGGAATGATCGGGGCTGACGCAGTAAAACTCGCCCTCGCCGACTGTCACCTCACCCACAATCTCAATGCTGCCAGAGCGCACATACCAGACAGCATCGAAGGGAACCGAAACATCCGATGAATGCGCATCAGCGGCTAATGCCATGCGAAAGATCAGTGGGCCCTCATCAGGCATCGCATCCCAGTCGGGGCATGGCTCCCCCGGGATCACTGAGGGCATTTGGTCGATGCAGCGACGTCCCGACGGCGCCTGAAAGCCAGCCAGTCGCTCGGTTAACTCAGCCGGCACGTCATAAAGATCTGCCCAATTGAGCCCGATATCACCACCAAGACTAAACAGGTGGAATTGAACGCCGTCGGATCCCGCCTCCTCTGGCCCATAGGTATGACCCGCTTTGACCCATCTAATATCGCCAGGGCGAAACGCACCTTCCTCACCAATCCGCATTTCGCCTGTTGTCACGACATAGATCGTGTCATAGGGGTGCCAATGCTGATCTGCGTAAAAGTGCGCTGGGAATTTCGCCTCAATAAGAAAAGGCCCGTCGCTTTTCAAGACGCGTGTGGGAGTGGTCGGACGACCATGGGGATCATGAAATGTTTCCCACTCAAGGTCATCGGGACGAATGTGTTGTGTCTGACTCATGGCAATCTGTCTCAGCGAAGTGGTGCTTGCGGAGTGTTTGTCTCTGTTAGATGAAACTCAACTCCACTCATATTAACGATGGCAACGTCACATTGCCTAACTGCTCTAGGTCGCTCGTACTGGGCGTGCCGTTCCGAGTGTGCCCCAGCGCGGTCATCGACCCGTTAGGCAGCATCGATGGGCTTGCGCCATGGCACGTTGCGATTGTCCATAGTAATCATTTAGATAGGCCAGCAGCGTGTCGCCAACGATCTCTATCAATAATCCGTCTGGATCCTGAAAATAACCCTGCGGATCTCCCGCCGCGCCCAGAAGGCGCTGATAGCCCAGTGCCTCGAGCGACCGACACACCTCAGCCGAATCAGGACTATGAAGACACACATGGTGCTGCACGATCGCCTGCGCCGTCACCCAGGGGGTATCCGGCACCGCTTCAATCAACTCAAAATTAGCCACGCCGGTGCTCGCATGGGCAATACGCAGGTTAAGCGTCACAGCCTTGCCGAACACGGTTAAGGGCCACTCTTCTCGGTTGTCGTCGATCCACGACAACTGCAACGACTCACTGAGGCGCGTCTGCGCCGTGGCCATGTCTTGGCAGACTAACCCCGTATGAACAATCGCTAATCCCACCAAAGGACTCACTGTTGATACCACTGCACCTACCCCGCTACTTTTACCGCGCGCACAAAAAGTGAGGTCACCCTAACATTGTGCTCCCGCAATCTGTAGGTCCCATGAAGCACTGGCATCAGCTACCGGTCTGCGTTCACTCTGTGCCATCAGTGCGCCAGACGAAAACCGATGAATCGCCCACGCTAACAAGCCAGACAATCCCGTCTGACTCGCACAAAAACGCGTTAAAACAGCAGTCATAGCCGCATGCGAGCATGCGCGATCAGGACTAGATTGATAATGCAGATCGTTGCATGATCGTGAGGGTAAAGAGACATTAACGCGGCGGGACCCAATACTAACGCCTGCCGCGGCGCGAAGAAGGATGCAGTATGAGTGAACGATTAATCGCACTCGCCTCAGGGGTTCACGAGGGCAACCCCCCCATTGCCTCGGCCCCCGACATGGTGCATATCGCAGCCGCAGCGGGCTATAACGCGGTGGGTCTGTGGGTAGCGCCGGGAGAGAACTGGCACGCCAACACCAGCGGTGATGTCGCGGCCGCGCTGCGCGAAACCGGGCTGGTAGCCCTCGACATTGAGGTCATTTGGTTGCAGGCCGATGCCGACCCCGACCCGCTGCATCACGAAATGATTGCAATTGGCGGCGAGATTGGCGCCAAAAATTGTCTCATCGTCAGCTCAGAACCCGATCGGGAAGAACCAAATGGCTTTATGCCGATCTTTGCGAGCGCGCGAGCGCCGCAGGCATGCGCGCCTGTCTTGAATACATGGGCATCACCGAAGTCAAAACGCTGGACGACGCACTCGATGTGGTGACCTCCGTTGGTCATCCCGCAGGCGGCATTTTGGTGGATCCTTTTCATCATGAGCGCGTCGGTCATGCGCCAGAAAAAATCGGCGAGATTCCACTCGAGTGGCTCAGCTATGCGCAACTCTGTGATATGCCCCAAGGCGGGACACTCTCCGATCCAGAGGCCTACTTTACTGACGCGATCGACGGACGGCTCGCGCCAGGCGAAGGTGTTATTCCAGTCGCCGAGATGACTCGCGCACTGCCTCACGAATTACCGATTAGCCTAGAGATTCGATCACGTTTTTATCGTGAGCGTTACCCTGACCCAATAGAGAGAGCTAAGGCGATTCTCAGTCAAACCCAGAAATTTCTCACGCAGCACGGGTTATAACCCTGTTAGAGCGGCCGGTCTTGGCGCATCGAATCACGTCTAGACGGAGCACAGCAAATGAACACAGCTACTCACCAAACCGCATTACTGCAGGAGGCATTGAGTCAGGCTTTGGGCCCCAGTGCTCTCATTAGCAAAGCCAATAACGCTCTGTATACGACCGACGTCTACTCTGGCAACGAAGCGCCCGGCCTTATCGTACAACCCACAACACAAGCGCAAGTCGCTGATGCCGTCCGCATTAGCACGCGAGCAGGCTGGGCCATCACACAGCGCGGTGGCGGTATGTCCTACACCGGGGGCTACCTGCCCCAGCGATCAGAAACCGTGATGCTGGACCTCAGCGCACTGAACCGCATCATATCGATTGATGAAGATGACCTCGTGATTACCGTTGAGGCGGGCGTCACCTGGCAACAAATTTGGGAAGCACTCGCCCCTCGCGGTCTGCGGTTACCCTTTTTCGGCACCTTTTCTGGCAGTCGCGCCACCGTCGGTGGAGGACTGTCCAATGGCGCGTTATTTATGGGGACGGCGCGCTATGGCAGTGCCGCCGATATCGTTGTCGGCATCGACATTGTCGATGCTAAAGGACGCTACATTCGAACTGGGCAAGCTGCCTTCGACAATGGTCGCCCCGGGTTCCGCCAATACGGTCCTGACCTCACCGGGCTATTCGTTCACGACGCCGGTGCCTTAGGGGTCAAAACCCAAGCATCGCTCAAAATGATGCCGATGCCTGAAGCGGCAGAATACGGCTCCCTCGCCTTCGCCTCACAGCAAGAAGCCCTCGAGGCTCTGTCGACCATCGGTCGTAGCGGCTTCTGCGAAGAGGTGTATTGTTTTGATCCCGCCACCACCCAACGCTCACTCGACTCAGCAACACTGATGAAAGATATCGGCCGACTTAGCAACGTCGTTCGCTCGCAATCGGACCTTTTGAGGGGGCTTAAGGAAGGGATCAAAATGGCCGTCGCCGGGCGACGCTTCGTAGAGGGCAGCGTCCACACCTTACATTTTGTCTGTGCCGGACGCTCTGCATCCGGTGTGCACGACAACTTTATTGAGGCAACACGTTTGGCGACACAAGCCGGTGGTGTCGTCATTAGCAACACCATTCCCAAGGCCGCTCGAGCCAATCCGTTTGAACCGCTCAATGGCATTTTGGGTGCTAATGGAGAGCGCTGGGCTGCGTTAAACGCAAAGGTACCCCATTCGGACGCAGCGGCACTCATCGCGGCCACTGAGGCGGCGATTGATCCGTATCGAGAACGCATGGCTCAACATGGCGTCACCATGAGTTTCTTGTATATCGCTATTGCGCAACATATTTTTAGCTACGAACCGGTGCTGCGATGGTTCGACGAGTGGTTACCGATTCATAAAGCGGTACCAGAGCCCGCCCATCTCGCTACACTCAAAGAGCCGGCAGCAAATCCTGAAGCGCGTGCGCTGGTCGATGACATTCGCAGTCGGGTTGTTGGCGTGTTTGCGCAACATGGTGCAGCCAGCAATCAAATCGGTAAAACGTATCCAATGTTATCGAGTCTTAACCCTGACACCCGCAGTGTGTTAAGCGCACTGAAACGCGAACTGGATCCAGAGGGACTCATGAATCCCGGGGTACTGGGAGATTTTGACCTGCCCGGACTCGAATGAGGATACAAAGCAATCGATCATAAAACCCTGGCCCGCTAAGCACTGGCTAGAGCAGTCGTCGATCAAATATCAGTCTCCACCGGCGTGAACCTCAAGAGAAACCAGCTCGTACTGGGTCATCATGTATCCCGTAACTTGCGCTTTGAGTAAGATAAACTCGTCGTCTGCGCTGACCCAAACCTCATACGGTGGGTGCTCATTCGTGTCATTGGATCCGAGGTCAGTGCTGCCTCGATGGCCGTAGCAGAAATGCCAGGCATCAAAAGTACCGGCACCCACCGTGATCGTTTCTTCGCCCACGTACTCGATTCGCATGCCAGCATCATGCCAAACCAGCGACGGTCCTGTGGCACCCCGATGATCGAGTGAGGTCATCAGAAAACGGTCAAATAACTGTATTGGTGACGCTTGATGACGATCGATTACCGCAAGATGCCACGCATCGCCTTGGATGGGGTGTGTGCCGAATATCAGCGGCCGTTGATCGTAGGCTTCGTGCTCAGAGAATCGACCTCGGGCAGCCGTCCAGCCCTCGCAATCAGCGCCATGATCGCCGAACCAGAACCAGCTGCTACCAGACTCAACATCGCCGACTGACAGCCTCACGAACGCATCGGTTGTATCCCAACTTGCATTTTTAGTGAGGGTCACGTCCCGCAGCACATTTGGCTCGTCATCGATTTCGCAATGGGCGCGTAATGTCCGCCGACCATCTGCATGCACGGTGATGGCGAAGTATTCTCGCCCGCGCTCCACCCCCTCACGCCCTGGTTTTCGACTGGTATAGTGGATATGCCCTCGGATTGTTTTATGGGGACGCATGGCTCATCTCATCTTCGTCTGAATCGCTTTACCATGGTGCCACAAAGCGCCTATGGTGACAGGCAATGCTGCTATTCAAGAGCCCGCGACAGACACGATGACCCGCCACACCACGCACCATAAGGGTACGGCCTCACCGACACCCGCCGATCACACTGTTTACCCAGGCTGGTGGATTGTCTTGGCGGCTGGCTCCGGGCAGATGTTACAAGGCGGTTTTGTATTCTGGAGCATGGGGCTCTACACCGCGACCTTTGAGGATGTTTTTGGCGCACCCCGTGCGCAGATCAACCTGATCGAAACCTGCCTGACAGTGTCCACTAATTTACTGTCCCCCATCGCCGGCATTCTGATCGATCGCTGGTCGGTCAGGCAGCTGATGCTGATAGGGCTGATCGCACTGGGCCTTGGCCTCATTGTCCTTAGCCAAGCAGGGACCCTGCTCCACGTTTGGGCAGTCTGGGCAAGCCTCATTCCTTTGGGGGTGCTCTTGATTGGCGCGATCCCCGGCGCAGCGTTGATCAGTCGCTGGTTCATCCGTCGGCGCGGGTTAGCGCTGGGGCTTGCCGCGACCGGCAGCTCCATCGGTGGCTTTCTGATGCCGCCACTGATGACCTGGATGTTTCTCGAATGGGACTGGCGCACTGCGCTGATCATGGCAGGCTGTCTCTGCTTTGCCTTCATCCCTGTCTTCTACTTTTTACTGCGCAACCACCCTCATGATCTCGGCCTCTCGGGTGAGCCCAGATGCTAACGCTATGCCAGAAGCAGCATCGAACGCAGAAGCTAGGCAATGGCAAATCCCAGATCTGCTGAGAGAGCCGGCTATTTTGGCTTCAAATGATCGCCTCAGGGTCATTGCTTGCGGTCACGCTCGGTATGCTGGCAAATTTAAGTCTGCACGCCAAAGATCTGGGCGTCACTGGCCAGGCAACGGCGTTGCTCTACACGATGATTGCCGCCTGCTCCTTTTGCGGAAAAGCCATTGCTGGTTATTTAATGGATCGATTGGGTATTCAGTATTGTGGTTATCTGATCTGCGCTTTTCTCAGTAGCGGTTTACTCATTTTGTTTGTATGGCACAGCTACCCAGGCCTCCTTGCCGGTGCTGTTGTCCTCGGCATTGGTTACGGAGGTGTTGTGCCCTTATGGACCAGTATGCCCGCCCGCACCTTCGGTGCAGGGAGCGTGGGTCGCGCGCTCGGAGTGATGAATCCACTTCACATTCCCATCACGGCTACCAGCGCCCCCCTCGCGGGTTACATTAGTGATACGACGGGCAGCTATGATGGCGTATTCTGGATGTATGGCGGTTGTTGCGCGCTCGCGGCAATTGCCCTTACTTTGATGGGATCAGTCATCTCATCCTCTGCTCGATAAAGGCGTTTGATATGAAAACATCAGCCATCGCCAGCACGCTTGATCAGCATCACGATCTGAGTGCTTGCCACCCCAGTCATCAGGTCCTGTTTGAACCGATACAAATTGGCCCTGTGACGGCGCCGAATCGCTTTTATCAAGTGCCCCACGCCAGCGGTATGACCGAAGCCAATCCGCGCGTGCGAGCGGCCTTTCGCGAGACCAAGGCCGAGGGTGGTTGGGGCGTGGTGAGCACTGGGGCCGTCTCGATTCACCCCAGCTCCGATGACTCTCCACTCCCTTTCGCCAAACTCTGGAGCGACGCCGATATTGCCTCTCATGCGCTCTCTACCGAGGCGATTCATCGGCATGGTAGCTTGGCTGCCGTCGAGCTCTGGCATGGCGGCGCCGTGGTAATGAATCGCACTTCTAGACTGCCCCCACTCTCCCCATCCGGGATCCCGTGGGCGGCGACACACATTGGCTTTATGGGTCAGTTGCGCCCTAAGAAGATGACAGCCGCCGACATTAATGAGGTGCTCCATTGGCAACGGCTTGCGACGCGCCGCGCATTGGATGCCGGCTTCGATATTTTGTATGTCTACGCAGGCATGGGGTACCTCGGCTATGAGTTCTTGCTGCCGGAGTACAACTTTCGTGACGACGGCTATGGCGGCCCACTCGAAAACCGCGTCCGCTTTGTGCGTGAGATGTTAGAGGTCACGCGTGATGAAGCAGGCAGCCGCGCCGCCGTCGCCCTGAGAATCAGCCTGGAAGAGCTGCGTGCCAAACCGGCTGAGCACTATGAAAGCGAGGCCCATGGCGTGGTCTCACTATTGTCTGATGTGCCCGACTTATGGGACGTCAAAATGGATTCAAGTCCCCACGACTGTGGCGCCTCGCGCTTTCGCCCCGAAGGAGCCCACGAACCGATCATCGATTTTGTCAAAACCGTGACTGATCGCCCGGTCGTCGGCGTCGGCCGCTTTACCTCTCCCGATACGATGGTTTCACAGATCCGTCGCGGCGTACTGGATTTCATCGGTGGCGCGCGCGCTGGCATTGCCGACCCCTTTTTACCCACCAAAATTAGAGAAGGCCGCAGTGACGATATTCGAGAGTGCATCGGCTGCAACATTTGCATTGCCAGCTGGCACGACGGCGTGCCGGTGCGCTGCACGCAGAATGCGACTGCCGGTGAGGAGTGGCGCCGTGGATGGCATCCAGAAAAATTTACCAAAACCGACAAGCCCAGCAGCGTGCTGGTCGTCGGCGGCGGTCCCAGCGGGCTAGAGGCTGCCTTGGTTGCGGCGCGACAGGGATTTGACGTCACTATCGCCGAACGCGATGACGATTGGGGTGGTCGCGTGCTCAAAGAAAGCCAGCTACCGGGCATGGCGTCGTGGCGGCGCGTACGGGACTATCGCGTTTGGGCGTTATCTCAGATGGGCAATGTCTCGATGTTCACGAATAGCGACCTCGACTGTGACGCCATTCAGAGCTTCGGTGCCGACCATATCGCCCTGGCCACCGGAGCACACTGGACTCGCCATCTCTACTCCGCGCTGGAGATACCGATTGCACCCCTAAACAAGCCGCAAGTGTTCACTCCTGATGAGGTGTTTGCTGGCAACGTGACGGGCGATCGCTTGCTGGTGTTCGATTTTGACCACTACTACTTAGGTGGTGTGATCGCTGAGCATCTCGCTATCAGCGGGAAGCAGGTCACTTATGCGACTCCCGCGGGCCATGCATCGGCGTGGACGTTCATGACCAATGAACTGCCTTTTGTCTACCAATCATTAGCCAAAGCGGGAGTGGCCATTCATACCACGACCAATCTGATCAGCTTTGAGGGAGCACAAGCCACCGTGGCCAACTTGTTTAATCAAACCGCACTCGAGTTGGCAATTGATGGCGTTGTGATCGTGGGTCATCGTGAGCCGAACGACGCGCTCTTTGATCCCCTAGTCACGAGCATCGAAGCCAGTGGGGCTGCAGGGACTGTGAGCTTAGTCGGCGACGCGCAAGCGCCTGGCGCGATCGTGCACGCTGTTCATAGTGGCCATACCTTTGCGCGCGGTCTTATTCATGACGAGACAAGCTACCTTCGCGATGAACCGATCGTACCCACCACGCCGCAAATCGTATTTCCGCGCTAAAGCCACTCGGGAAAAAAGACAGAGGTAAGATGCTCGACTCGCTTGAAAAAACGCTGCCACGCGACAGCTATTTGGATGATGCCTCCTTTCAAAAGGAGTGGCGCGCCATCTTTGAGCAGAGCTGGGTTTGTGTTGGGCGTGCGGGCGCGTTACCTAAGCCTGGCGACTACCTTGCACTGCGCTTACACAACCAATCAATCATCATCGTGCGCGGTGAAGCCGGCGGTTTATCTGCTTTTTATAACCTCTGCCGACACCGCGGCACCGAATTAGTACCCCTCACCCAACCCGGTTCAATCACAGGGCGATTCAACCGGAGCATTGTGTGTCCTTATCATGCTTGGAGCTATCATCTCGATGGTCGCTTGCGGGGAACGCCCCACCTAAATGTGGACACCACCGGCGTCACCTTACACTCCCTTCCACTCGCTGAGTGGGGCGGCTTTCTTTTTGCCCATCTAGGCGATGCTACTGCTACACCGCTCATACCTGCGCTGGGAGAGGGCGTAGACCGCTTGTCACGATACCCTCTCAGTGACCTGACAGTGGGCGATGCGATCACCTACGACGTTGCCGCCAATTGGAAAGTCATCTTGGAAAATTATAACGAGTGCTACCACTGCGGCCCGGTACATCCCGAACTCTGTGAACTCGTTCCCGCCTTCAAACAAGGCGGTGGCAGTGAGCTCAACTGGGATAATGGCGTCCCACATCGCGCTGGTGCCAATACGTTTACCGTCTCAGGCAACACAACGCGATCTCCTTTTCCGGGCCTCAATGAGGGGGAAAAAACACATCATAAGGGAGAGCTGTTTTACCCCAACCTGATGCTGAGCCTCTCGATGGACCACGTTGCGGCTTTTACTCTATTGCCCCAAAGCGCCTCTCGCACACTCATTCATTGTGAGTTTCTGTTTCATCCCGACGAATGTGCTAAACCACATTTTGACAGCAGTGATGCCGTTCAATTTTGGGACAAAGTGAATCAGCAAGACTGGGCCATCTGCGAGAGCGTACAACGCGGCATGCAGAACAAAGTCTTTCAACACGGATATTACGGACCGATGGAAGACGAAAGCTTAGACATCCGAGACTACGTCAGCCGCAAATTAAGTGAGCTGGGAGAGTGACCTCGATCCCGCGTAACAAACGACTCAAATCGTCATTACTCATTAAGGCCTTTCCATTGTGAGCACACTGGTTATCCCCACTCGTTGGCGGCTATTTAGCATCCTATTTCTGCTCAGCTTTCTTTCTTATTTAATGCGACAAAACATTCACGTCGCGGGCGAATTCATGATGCCAGAACTCGGCATCAGTGAAATCGAAATGGGTTGGATTTACGCCGCCTTCATCTGGGGCTATGCCCTGTGCCAGCTGCCTGGCGGCATACTAGGCAAACGCCTTGGGCCAAGACTTGCCCTCGCCAGTATCGGCCTGGTTTGGGTTATAACAACAGCACTAACGGGTTGGCTTCCCGGCCATATTTTTACAACCGGCAGCGGCATCATTGTGTCGTTATTGATCGTACGATTTTTAGTGGGGGTGGCTCATGCACCGATATATCCCATCCAAGCTGCAGTCGTCGAACGCTGGTTTCCGGTGGGCCACTGGGCGCTCCCCAATGCGGTAAGCAGCACCGGTCTGACATTGGGCGCCGCCGTTGCGCAACCCCTCGTGGCGGTGGTGATGGTCTATTGGGGATGGCGCGTCTCTTTTTACTTGTTTATCCCCCTAGGGTTGGTGCTGTTTATGCTCTGGTGGTGGTATGCCACTGACGAGCCTGCTGACCATCCTTCTATGACCGCAGTTGAGCTTGCCCACATACAAAAAAGCCGACAACAACTGACCCAAGACGTTGGCTTTGGCGCTTGGAAGCAACTCATTAAAAATCGCGATACGGTGCTGCTCACCTGTGCCTACTTTGCTGAAAACTACATCTTTTATTTATTCTTCACCTGGTTTTTTCACTACCTCGTGACCGAGCTCGGGTTCAGCATTCTTGAAACCGGCTTTTTGGCCTCTTTGCCTTGGCTCTCAGGCGCCGTCATGGCATCGCTGGGTGGTTACACCTGCGACGCCCTGTGTGCACGCGTGGGGCCTCGTCTGGGGTGTCGCATCCCTGCGATCATCGGCCTCTTGGGTGCAGGCATCTTTCTCTATGTCGGTCTCTATGCCACCTCCCCCTATACGGCCGTCTTACTGCTATCGCTCTGTTTTGCCAGCACACAATTTGCAGAGGGGTCGTATTGGTCGGCGCAGACGTATATCGCCGGACCCTACACCGCGCCGGCGTGTGGGGTGATGAATACTGGGGGAAACCTCGCAGGCATCGTGGTCGCACCCTCAATGCCGTATCTTGCGGCACACATTGGCTGGGTGGCGGCGCTTTCAACTGGAACAATCGTCGCCTTTGTAGGCGCTATTTTGTGGCTGTTTATCCGCGCAGACCAGCCGTTCAGGCCAGCGCAAGTCGCCTCATAGCCGGTTAACTGGAGAACTAGGGTGACTCACACAACGCAACCATCGACCGTAACGGGTTTACTGCTGCTATCACTCGTCAGTTCAATGTCTGCTGCGCAACCTGCTAGCGACGTTTACCTCTCCGATTTTTATCGGGATCAAAGCGACTATAGCGCGCCGGGTCAATTATTGAGAGTGGAGCCGTTATCGGAAAAACAAAGCCTCGCGGCCGCTGAAGAAAATTTTCGGGTTTTATATAGCTCTACAGAAGGGATTTGGGGAAACGACCTGGTGGCGAGCATCAGGGGTGCTTTACCTGCCGAAAGGAGATGCACCAGCATCGGGTTGGCCATTGGTGTCATGGTCACACGGGACAGTTGGCATCAATGACCAATGTGCGCCCTCATGGAATGGTCGACAAGCTCAGGATGAGAATTATTTGCACGAGTTTTTGGCTCGAGGCTTTGCCGTTGTCGCGTCTGATTACCAAGGACTGGGTACTGCGGGTCTGCATCCCTACCTAGCAACGCGGCCAGCAGCCTACAGTAACCTTGACCTCATTCGTGCGGTTCAAAATTCGCGCTACCCCCTAACTGAGCAAGTTCTCCTATTGGGCCAATCACAAGGCGCTAGCGCAGCGATTTCAACAGCAAGCTTGGCGCCCGATTACGCGCCGGAAATTGACGTGGTTGGTGTCGTCGCAACCGGCGCCCCTTACCTTACCCCAGTCGTATTAAAGAGCCTTGATCGATTAAAACAACTCGATCAGCCTGACCCCTTGTTGGGCTATACCTTTCTAGCGATGACATTAGCGGAGCACCTTGATCCTGCATTTAAGCGCCGAGATTTTATAACTGATTTGGCGTGGGGCCTCGCAGAGGAAGCACAGACGTTGTGCTACCGAGAACTAAAATTAAAAGTGGCCGAAGCCAACTTAATGCGCGGTGAGGTATTCACGCAAAACCCGATGTCGGACTTGGAAGAGACGTTTGCGCAGATGAATTACCCTTCTCTAGGCATAAATGTGCCCGTATTTTTGGGCACGGGACAGCTCGACCGTGATACGCCCTATCGAATGCAAGCCAAACTCGTACAAGACTTGTGCGCAGAGAACACGGTCGTGCAATGGGAGGTGTATCCAGATCTAGATCATCGTGGAGTTGTATTGCCCTCTCTAGCAGATTCGTTGCCGTTTATACGACGTTTATTTGCGGGCAAAACCGTGACATCGAGCTGCCCCAGCGTGCCTGAGTGAACACATAGATTGGTGAAGCCCCCCTCCTACCAGCGGTAGACCCAAGCAGACCAGCCCTTCAGGCCAGCGCAAGTCGGCCCATAATCGATTGGTCTGAGGTTCAAGAGCTACGGTCTCGACCCATGCTCACTGAAGCTAAGCAAAATCGTTGAGTATTGGCTCCCCGTCATCCAGTTTGAGCAAGACCTGGTCTTACCTGCATTGCATGCCTAACCAATCTGCTTTTTTGCTTACCCCTAGGCGAGAAGATCCCGGGTGTTGTGCTGTCCCAACCGACGCCGCGCATAAATCAGCAGCATTGCAATCAGACTGAATAATCCAGGGCTTGGGAGGGTGGTAACCGCAATCGGGCCACAGGCATCGCCCAC
>CALSUB010000007.1 GCA_943789425.1 uncultured Luminiphilus sp. | reverse complement strand
AGGAAGAAGATACTACCCCTCCTCCAAGTGTTGTAGCGACTCCAGAACCTGAGCCAGCTCCCACACAGTATACTTTAACAGTTACAGCTGGAGAAGGAGGAAGTGTTACAACTGGAGGGACTTATGACGAGGGAACAGATGTTACTGTAACTGCAACACCCTCTGAGGGGTATATATTTGTTGGCCTCATTCTATCTAGCTAATCTTAATGATTTAAAGGGTTATAGCATCACTTCCTAAGACAAAGTACCCTAAATCAGATTTATGATACAAGTAGTTTTTTGATAGCTCTGGGGGGTTATCCCTCAATTCAAATATCTTACCAGAAGGCAAGGGTTTGCTCCATAAGAGTTTATGATAATTTCTTAGAGTCGGACTTTTACTATCAGGGTCTTGACCTTCTCTGACTTCTGTGAAGAAATTAAAATCAACATCAATCATTAAATAAAAGTAATAAAACTAAATCACAGGTATATTCTCTTCATTAAGTTTAGGGATTTCTTCTTAAATTGAAATGATTTCACATTTATGAAAAAAGAATACCTTTTTAATGCTTTAGCTATTTTTATTTCAATAGTTGGTTCTTTTGGTGTAGAACGACTTATTGAGTATAGAAAAGAACAAAATGAAATTAAAATTTTAGAAACTAACTTATTACACGAGTTAGAACAAAATTTCTATTCACTCCTTTCATTAAGAGGCACTTTAAATTCTGTTATTGAAGTTTCTGACAGTGTAACTGCCAATTGGAATAATATTAGCTCAATTAAAGTAAAAATGTTCCACAGCGATAATCTATATGACGTTAATGAAAGAATTGAATATATATTGTCAAATTCATATGGGTTAACTCCAAAAAATATGTATTTAAATTCATTAATAAATTCAGGGCTGATTTTAAAAATTAAGAGTTCTGCTGTAAGAAATCAAATTGAATCAGTTAATTTATTAGTTAGTGGGGATTATCTGCAATCAAATGAAGTTATTGAAAACAACATAAAAGATTGGTTTATCAAATATTCAAAAAAAGAAGAGTCCTTAAATAATGACTTAATTTTTAATAAGTATAAAGATTTTGAGTTGTATCAATTTCTTACATTAAGGAGAAGGAATGAAGTATATAAGTTAAGTGGAGTAAATAGAAATTTTAAATTTCTTGAGGGAATAATAAATGAAATAAAATCGAATGGATTGTTTTAAATCATCGGCATATCCTCTTCATTAAGTTTGTGGAGTAATTTATATATTTGTTCTTATTAACCAAAAAATTAATTAAAATGAAAAAAATTTGTTCAACACTACTGTTATCAATAACTGTATTGTTTTTCTCCTGTAGCCAGTTTAAAAAAAATAAGCCTCAAGAAGCAATTAAAAATATAAAATACATTTATGAAGCGACTTATCTTGATGACTTTAAAATTGGCAACCCAGAACTAGTAGTGGAAGTTCAAGAAATGCATCAATCCATAATCAATAAGGATTATAAAAAGGTTGGCAGTTATCTTTCAGATAATGTTGTTTTTGCTCTTGAAGATGGTACGACTTTAGAAGGCAAAGAAGCTTGTATGAAGTTTATGATTGAAGGCTATTCTTCAATAGAAATTGTTGATTATCAGATTGCAGTAAACCTTGCAGTTGTAGATGAAAATGGAGATGAATGGGTGCTTTTATGGGATTCAGCGAACATTGTTTCAAAAGATGGAGCATCAAAACGTTTTAACTGGATGGAAACTTTCAGGTTTAAAGACGGAAAAATTAATTATGTGAATCAATTCTCCAAGCCAAGTAACAGGGACTAAATCATCGGCATATCCTCTTCATTAAGTTTAAGGAGTAATTTGTATATTGTATTTAAATATCATAAAAATGAAAAATTCTCTCCCATTATTATCTTTTTGTATTTTATCATTTGTTCTTTTTACAGAATGTTCAATAGAAAATGATGAAGTAGTTGAAGCTCAGTTTGTGTGTACCGTAGATTTTGTTGAATTTACATCTGATGTATCCGCTAATGTAAAGTTTGACGTTATAGTTGATGGTATTAGTGATTCTTTTATTGCAAAACATTCTTATACAACTCAAAACTCAAATTATTTAATTGGGGATAGTATTGTGAATATTTATAATTTTCTTCAGAACGGAAATGAGGCAAATTTTGATTTTGAATATGGTTTAAATTTAGGAGCATTTTGTGCTGAGTTATTTCCTAATATTCCTGCACACGAACATAATCCATTTGCAGCTGAAGCAATCAAAAATTTGAATGGAAAAAATCTTGGAAAATGGAAGATAAAAAAGAAAACTACACTAAAAAGTATAGATAAACAATAAGTCAAATCATCGGCATATCCTCTTCATTAAGTTCAGGAAGAAAAACACAGAGTAGAAATATTATAAGTATATTTAGGAAAATGAAAAACCTCTTAAAAAAGCTTTTTTTTTACTTCCTTCTCTTTACAGGTATGATACTTTCAACTTCCCATTTAGGGGATAATTATATGGGTATAAGTGATGAAGAGGGTTATTTATTAGCTATTGGAATCTGTTGTTTAATGGCTTTCTTTTTAGAATACTTCTTTCCAAAATTTAAAAACTAATTAAATACCTAACTCCCTCCCTAATACTTTGAGATAGAATTAGTAAATTTAGGAATATGAAACAATTGCTAAAAAATTATCTTAAAGACCCACTCTCAACAATTGCTATTAACACAACAATATTTATAATGGGGTGTTTATTTTTTGGTTCTTTAGCCACTTTTGGTATAGTATCAGAATTTGTTAGGGATTATAATGACCCCCCTCAAAACATTAGGCATCAACATATTCAGCAGCATATGGATGAGCAGATTAAATACAATGAAATGATTAAACTACTTGACTCAATTAACCATAAACTTGATTAAATCATCGGCATATCATCTTCAGTAAGTTCT
>CALSUB010000006.1 GCA_943789425.1 uncultured Luminiphilus sp. | reverse complement strand
CGGGTACTCGGCCTTGATCGATGGCTTGCATCTCGGACTGTTGGTGACGCCCAAAGAGTTAACCAAGCGGCGGGCGAGGGCAGTGGCGAGAGACTTCTTACGAAGGGCTTTTCCAAAGCATATTCATTAGCTCGAGTCCCCTCGTTTTCCCAATTGCGATAAGTGGGTGCTTTCTCTGTTTTTTTTTTGTGCTGCGGGCCTATTCGGCGATCATCATTTTGGCGTTTGCCGCCGCTTCGATTTTACGTTGTCAGGCAGCCGGTGTTCGATGGGTCATTTTTTAAGGGGGGGGGTGACATTGAGGTCAGCGACGGATTTTATTAGGGGGATGTAGTCGAAGATAAAATTAATCCGGCCTTCTGACCCCTTGTTCATGACGCTGTGTTTTTTTTGATTATTGATCTCATACACTTCCCCGATCGACATTTTTTGCGGTCGGCCATCAATCATAAAACGGACCCGCGGGTTAGTGACGATCGGGATATGGATACGGTGCCCATAGTGAAACGAGGGGTGCTTGTCATGGTGTGGCTTGATAATGCCGCCCGCCTCTAAGCGGGCAGCCATGGCACGGATGATCGTACCGCCGGGGGGATAGTGATCCTCAAGGATGGTGTGCATTAAAGGCACCGCCTCGTCAGCCAACAAGTCCCAGCCGACATCCTTTGCCACCTCAATATTGGGCCACCCTTCGCCGTCGGTAAAGACCATGACGATAGACTGAGTGTGCTGATGCACTTCATATTCCAACTGGCGGAATTGATTGCCCCACCAAGACGCCTCTGGGAGCGCCATAATCTTCTCTTTGAGTGATGTTATGTCGTAGGAACCCAATGGTTTGAGCGGTACGCCGATGTCCATGTCTTCAACCCACCCTATTGCGTTCGCCGATGATGACGAAGTCATCGCGTTGGATCAACTCACGATTCAGGTGGGGAGGGTTGCTTAACAACGATACCTGCTTGGATGACAACCTCCACATCCCGAAATGACAAAGGGTCAGTCAAGGGGTTTGATTTCATCGCAATAATATCTGCCTGCCTGCCGGGCATCACTGCACCGACGTCAGCCTCTAAGTCTGAGGTGCGCGGCAGCAACCGAGGTGGCGGAGCGGATAGCCTCCATGGGTGTCATGCCGTGTTCGATCATCGTGGCAAACTGCCACCCCCCCATAGTGTGCGGCAGTACCGCAGCGTCAGTGCCGTAGAGCAGTGTGACACCCGCCGCGTAGGCCTTTTTAAACACCGCGCGTTGGGCCTCGGTGGTTTGCGTATTCCGCTGCAGGAATACCTCGGGATAACCCTGAGATCTGCCAATTGTGTCGGTGTAGGTGCCGTTATAAATATCCATTGATAGCGCCACGCCTCGCTGATGAGCGAGCGCGATCGTGGTGTCTTCTAGAAGGGACGCGTGCTCGAGTGAGTCAACCCCCGCGAGAATGGCATCGCGTCCCGATTGATCGCTATGAACATGGGCCGTGACCTGCTTGTCGTATTGTTGCGCTACTCTCACGACTGCGGCGATATCCTCTTGGCTCATTTCTGGGGCGCCGGGGTCTGTTCCAATGGAGAACACTGCGCCAGAGGCAATTACCTTTAAAAAGTCAGCACCTCCCTCGATAGCGGCTTCCGCGCGCTCGGCAAACTGCTGCGGTGTGCTGGCAATGCCCAATTGCGATTCAGCGGGTATTTGGTCCGCGGGAATTTCTGGAAAGGTGAGATCACCGCCACCACCCGGAATCGTCAAATAGGGACCGGCGGTTAAGATCAGCGGCCCCATCGCCTCTCCGGATCTGATTTGATCGCGCGCCTGATAGACCGCATTTGGAAACCATGCACCGACATGTCGTACGGTGGTAAAGCCGGTGAGGAGCGTGGTCTTGGCATTGGCGAGGACAAGCGCAAGATTCTCAGCTGGAGTGCGTCTGGCGTAAATGCTGTAGTCGACAGAATCCTCTGGGTTCCCGTCGAAATGCACATGGGTGTTGATGAGTCCAGGTAGGCAGGTGAACTCGCTGAGATCGATGTGCGTGCCCGCTGCTGATCGATCTCTGTGGGATAAATCCGCTTTAGGTCCGGTTAGATCTGCCGATACCACAGAGCTGATACGCCCTTGATCGACCAAAATCAGCTGGTTTGCATAAGTGGTTTATCGGCGATGCCATCGATTAAAGCGCCACAATGAATCACCACCTCAGCGGCGGGCGTCGTCGACAGAGACAGTTCTGATGGCGCCTCGCCACACGCCGTCAAGAGCGAGAGGGTTAACCCAATCACACAGCGCCGTAAGCGATATTCGAAAGTCACTATAGCGTGATCATTATTGAGTCTGACTTCCATAGCAGTGCCTTAGCTACTGATTGGTTTGAGGTCGAGATCGGATGTAGATGACCCCGTAGACGAGGAGTGCGAGCAAAGCCGACAACGCACACAAGACAAATACGCCATCGAAGCCCCAACCCAGTTCCAGCATGATCGAGGCCGAAAAAGGGCCGATAGTTTGCCCGAGCCCCTGCGCACCCGGAATAAAGGCGGCGGCGCTACCCGATCGATCAGCGACCGATACCCCCCCCATTTGATAAACATCAATGAATATCCACAAAAAATTGAAGGTGGCGACGCTAAAGACAAAGAGCGCGGCGGTAAAGTCGATGGCGAGGAGTCCGACCGCGAAGACCATAATGGCAAGCGTGATGAGCAGTGGGCGGTCGTAGTCAAATTTTTTCAGGACGACCATCGCGCCAAAGCAACCCAAGAATGACATTAAGACACTCCAGGCAATCACCTGAGCTGACCAGTCTCCATCCAGCCCGGCCGATTCTGCCGCCAATTCGATATTAGACCAATAAGCGCCGATATTGATGTAGGCAATAACAATGGCGGCAATGCCAATCCAAGCTCGAACCGAGGGGCGTTTGGTTTCCGCGGCATCGATGAGTGGCGCCTCTGCGGGCCGGCTTTCTTTTGGGATGATATGAATAAAGGGGAGGGTGACGACATAGGTGGCGATAAAAAAGACATAGATGCCGTTCATCGAGAGTAGGGGAATTAATTGCAGTTCAATAAACTGCGATATGGCAAAGGCTAGCAACATCCAGTTAAACGCTTCCCTTGGTTTGGAATGTGCTCCAAGACAGGCGACGGCGACGGCGGTATAGATCCCTGCTCCCAGCCCCGCTAATAATCGGAGCAGTAAAGTGGTGTCGTAATCAACATATTGCGTACACAGTGCGTTGGCCAATACCGCGAGGAAAATGCCGAGGTAGATCAGGAGTTGCCTGTTAACGCGCCGAATGAGAATGCTCGTCATGACAGCACCGAGAAATAGCCCGAGCAAGTCAGCAGAGGCAACCCGATTGACCTCCACTTCACTAAAACCGAGTTGATCGACCCAGGCGCCGTTGATGGCTGGGAGCGCGACCAGAACGCTGTATCCGACTAGGGTCATCACAAGACTAAGGAGGAAGGGGCCGCGGCGATCGAAGGGGTTATCGGTATTCGCGATAGAGAATGGGGGTGTCGTCACAATCGACCTCAATGCGGATTTGCCGGTGAGAAATGCAAGCCTCGACTTACTCTCGCACCCGTTGGCACAATAAGCAACGGTCAATCGTGTTGCTGGGGAGGAAATCTGGCACACTAAGTTTTTGGTGATAACAGCGCGAAGTTGCTTACTTCGCAGAGCATTTTTGTATGAATGATCAGAGCCCGAGAAAAGTTTTCGAGAAGGCGATTGCACTGCTTAAAACGGGCGGGCAGCAAGAAGCTGAGGCACTGGTTCGAGATGCGCTTGGAGCGCGATCCCGGCGACATCAACTTTGTCTCATTGCTGGGCTCCATCTTAGCGGAGCGTGGTGAGCTTCAGGAGGCGGCTCAATTGCTCGGTCGCGCTGTGCGAGCGGCGCCCGGTCATGCCACAGCACAAGAAGACCTGGGCACGATCTTACTTAATATGGGCCGACCGGAAGAGGCAGTGCCCCATTTAGAGAAGGCAAGGCAGCTCCGTCCTGAACACGCGCCCTTATTGAGTAAGTTGGGTACTGCGTATCAGAACTTGGGCCGTATTGCCGAAGCCGATTCCCTGCGGAAAGAAGCGTCAAGTCGCTCACCAATGCAGGCTAAGCTAGAGGAAGCGACTCGACTTTTTATTAAAGGCCAGTTCCGAGAATCAGAAAAACTCGCTCAAGAGCTGGTGCGCGATAACCCACACGACGTCAACCCCGCATTGTTGCTAGCGCGACTCGCTATGATGGCGAGCTGCTATGACGATGCACGCACGATACTCGAGAAGATTATTGATAGGCAGCCCCGCTTTATGGCGGCGAGGCACGACCTCGGTACTGTTTTGAAAGAGCTCCATGAGTACGAAGGGGCGGTGTCGGTATTGGAGGAGGCGCAGCGTCTTGAACCGGATAATGCGTTAACGCACTACTACCTCGGTGCGGCATTGGCAATGGCGGCTCGTCCAGAGCAAGCGGTTCAGTCTTATCAGCAAGCGGTCGCTTTGGATCCTGAATTACCGGGGGCACATATCGGATTAGGACACGTTCTCAAGACTGTGGGTGATCAAGAGGGAGGGGTGGCTGCTTACCGGAAGGCGATTACCTTACGGCCCAACTTTGGTGAGACCTATTACAGTTTGGCTAATTTGAAGACGTTCCGTTTTACGGAACAAGATGTTGAGACCATGACGGAGCGGTTGGCTGATGATTCCCTACCGGTGGACTGCAGAGTTCATTTTGCCTTTTCTTTAGGTAAAGCCTTTGAAGACGACAAGAATTACGATCAGGCGTTTGAGCACTATGCACTGGCGAATCAAATGCACCGCGAGACGATTGCTTATGATCCAGTGCAAACTGGGATCGCTCATGAGCGGATGCGAGAGATATTCAGTAGCGTTTTTTTTGAGTCAGACTCGGCCTTAGCCGGGTGTTCAGATTCAGCGCCGATCTTCATTTTGGGTTTGCCGCGCTCGGGTTCAACACTCCTAGAGCAGATTTTAGCGAGTCACTCGCAAGTTGACGGCACCAGTGAGCTACCCGATATCTCGATGATTGCGCAGGGCTTAACGCAGCCCAGGGCGGGACAAGTGTTCCCCCAGTGCATGCCAGACCTGTCGCCAGAGACGCTTTTGGCGCTGGGCGAGCAATACTTGGAGCAGACGCGCCGACACCGACGAGGTGCGCCGTTTTTCACCGATAAGATGCCGAACAATTTTGCTTATGTTGGGTTTATTAAGACGATCCTGCCGAATGCAAAGATTATTGATGCGCGACGCCACCCGATGGACAGCTGTTTTGGCTGTTTTAAGCAGCACTTTGCCAAGGGGCAAACGTTTACTTACGATCTCTTTGAATTAGGCGAATTCTATCTGGAATACTGTCAATTGATGGATCATTGGGATGAGGTGCTGCCGGGGCAGGTATTGCGGGTTCAGTACGAGGAAGTGGTTGCGGATTTAGAAACCCAAGTGCGTCGCATTTTGGCTTTTTGTGAGCTGCCGTTTGAGGAGGCGTGTGTGGCCTTCCATGAGACAAAACGGTCTGTGCGAACGGCCAGTTCAGAACAGGTGAGACAACCTATTTACAGTGGTTCGGTGCAGACTTGGAAGCGCTATGGCGCTCATCTTGATAGCCTTAAGGAGATCTTAGAGCCGGTCTTTCCTGATCTTCCCGAGGCGCTGTCATGATGCAGATGCTGCCAAAGCTACTCGCAACCTCGGTCGTGCGAGGCTCGGAGAAAGGGCAGAGTCACGGTGGTGTTTACCTCATTGATTTTGAATCTCAGCGGGTTGAACAGAAGATTGATTGGAATACAGGCGATATTGATTTTGCAGGGCGAGGCTGGGATCGCGGCTTGCGAGGCATTGAGTTTACAGAGGACGCCATTTGGATTGCTGCCAGCGATGAGCTGTTTTGTTATTCGCCCGATTTTGTGCCGGTAGCGTCTTACCGCAATGAGTATTTGCGGCACTGCCATGAGATCTGTCGGCGGGATAACCTTTTGTTCCTGACTTCGACCGGGTTTGACTCCATTTTGGCATTTGATCTACGCAAACAGGAGTTTGTCTGGGGGCTTTATGTCTCGAAAAATGGCACAGAATGGGTGGGGCAGCCTTTTGATCCCAGAAACCGAGGAGGTCCTGCTTTCGTGAACTCGTATCACCTGAATATGGTCAGGGTAGATAGCGATGGTATCTCTTTCAGTGGCCTCAATACCCAGGCACTTTTAGCAGTCTCATCCGATATGGCGATTAGCGAGATTTGTAACTTACCGAAGGGTTGTCATAACGCTATGCCCCATCAAGGCGGTATTCTGCTCAACGATACCGCTGCCGATGCAGTTCGTTATGCGAGCCGTGACGGGAAAACGGTCGCGGTTCCAGTACCCAAATTCCCTACCAATGAGTTGGAGTTTCAAGGAATTGATGATTCGCGGATTGCTCGACAAGGCTTTGGTCGAGGTCTTTGCGTGCTGAATGAGCGTTTGATCGCGGCGGGTTCTTCGCCCTCTACGGTCTCAATTATCGATATTGTGGAGGGTAAAAGTCTGACGGCGGTTAACTTAACGATGGATATCCGCAACGCGATTCATGGTCTAGAACAGTGGCCAGCAGAATGGGTATAAATGACGCCACTTTAAAAAAGTAGAGCATAAAAAAGGGCGCTAAAGCGCCCTTTTTTATGCTGATGCGTCGTCTTAGAAATAGTGTCTCAGTGAGAAGGCAAAATTCCGCGGCCGAATCACAATTGAGCTATTACGCCCCCACGCCGTATCGAAGTCTGAAGTATCTTCGTAAGTGATGCCGCGCTCATCTGAGATGTTGTTAAACCGCAGCTGAGCAGACCATCCCTCTCGCTCCCAAGTGAAGACAGCGTCGGTAATGTCATAGTCACCTTGCTGCATCTGTGGCGTGATCGCGCCATCTGTAAGCTGATTCAGTGAGTCTCCGACGTAGCTATGTTGCAGACGAATGCCTCCTGTGCCGCCGAGGATATCGATACCAGAGTACTCCGCGTACAAGTAGTAACTGGTGTCAGCAAATAACGGGAGGGCTGACTGTGGGTCGAGGCCGGATGACACTGTACCGCCAATAACACGAGGATCGTCGTATTCCTGTTGGCCCTCCACAAAGGCGTCTTGAATGTCAGTCATATTAAAACCGACCTCCAAGTTCTCTCCTAGCAACGCTTTAAGTTCAAGATCATAGCCTTTCACTTCTGCGTCACCCACATTTCCGACCACGATCTGGAAGGGAACGTTTTGATACACTCCACCACTTAAACTGCCCAGCTGGTTACTGGGATCGGTAACCTCGTTCTGCATGTCTTTCCACTTCATGGTGTAGTAGACCGCATTCAATATGACGCGACCGTCGGCCCAGCTGGATTTCAGTCCAAACTCAGTGTTCTCAAGGATATCGGACTCGTAAGCTACGGGTAGGGTGGGACCGAACTTACCGTCTCCCCCAATATCAAGGCCGCGACCGCGGTTAGTGCCACCGACGCGATAACCTTCCGAGTAAACCCCGTACACCATGATATCGTCGTTGATCTGCAGTTCCAGGCCGTATTTTGGAATAAAGCCGTCGTCATTCGCTTCTCTATCGGGAAGCTGTCGATCAGTGCGGTCATCGGGGCGCTCTACTGTGTAGCTGAGCTCACGCTCTACCTCGTACCATCGACCGCCTAACAGTGCAGTCAACCGATCCTCAATAATTTCGATATCGATTTCACCAAACACTGCTTTATCTGTTCTATCTTGGCTTTGAAATGAATTCCACCAAATATCGGAGGGAGCGATCCCCGGGTAGTAGTAGCTCCAAGCCTCGAAGGCTGGGGAATTTCGGTAGCCGTCGACGTAGGTCTTGAAGTCCCAAAACTCTTCTGACTCTTGCCAGAACGCACCAACGGTCCAATCAACTCGGTCTGTAGCGCCACTCAAGCGGAATTCTTGCGTTAGGCTCTCATTGTTTTGGTCATTGATCAGGTAGCCAGTGGGGTCTGTCCCAAAATCATACGTGGCATACCCGTAATAGACACCAAAAGAGTAGTGAAAGTAGGCCGCATAAGATTGCGTGTCATTGGCGTAAAGAAAGTCACGATCATAGTAGGACGTGGCCGAAACGAGTTGCGCGAACCCGAGATCACCTTCAATCACCAGGCTAGTCTGGGTCCACTCATCTGTACGGATTTCTTTATTGAACTTGATGGTTTTAAGATCACCCACACTGGGGTCGTAGTCGTTGTAGCCGTCTGCTTCAAGATCTTGGTAATTAACTGCTGCGGTGGCGGTCCAGTTGTCATTGATCAGCCAACGGATGGCGGCGCGTCCGCCCATCCATTCGGTTTCGTTGATGTCGTCTGCGACAGCGCCCGCATTCGTTTTTTGACCGCCGACGTCCAATCCAGGGAAGTAGTCCGCTGCAACAACGGTGGTACCCAGTACGCTATCGATGTAGCCGGCATCGCGCGCACTGAAGCCCGATAGGCGGATAGCGACTGAATCGCTGAGCGGGATATTCACGGTGCCATCTACTTGGTAGCCGGTGCCCCCGCCGGAAGTTGAGGATAGCCCGCCACCAATGTTAGCGGTGAATTCTGAGGGGTCAGGTTTATTGGTGATTACACGAATCGCGCCACTCTGTGATGACGCGCCATACAGAGTAGATTGAGGCCCTGCTAGAGCTTCGATTCTCGACAGGTCGACAGGATAGATATCGGGTGCCGCAGACGTCAGCGACATCGGCTGCTCGTCTAAGTAGATTGCAGCTGTCGGATCGACTAAGAACCCACCACCATCACTGACACCCCGAAAAACAATCGTGTTCTGTCCTGGTGTTGAGGTTTGGACATTGAGGCCGGCTACTTGTCGAGAAAAGTCCTCTAGGGTGGTGATGCCTTGTTTCTGGAGGTCCTCGCCTGAAATGGATTGAACCATCATGGGAATATCTTGCGACGACTCAGCCCTTTGCCGCGCCGTCACCACGACTTCTTCGAGTTCGGCACTCCAAGCCAAACCGGCACCACCGGCGCCAATCGCAGCGGCAACGCCGGCAACGATGGCCTTTGTATGAAAGGGGCTCTGACGCTCTTTGGAATCCCTCGACATAACGCATCCTCTTTTTATTTAGTGTCCCACTAATTGCGAACACAGGGTTTTTATATCGCCGCCTTGCGTTTCACCGTGGTGCCGCAAGTTACAGCTATTTCAATTATCTGAAGATATAGCAGTTTAAAGTGGGGAGCAACATGCTGTGCTTACGGTTATGACGGTGCGAAATGAGGGTAATCTCCTGCAAACAATCATAGGATGACGGAATGACTTGGTCAGCGTGGTTACCTTTGGCACTCGTGTGCTTACTCGGTGCAATGTCTCCCGGGCCCAGTTTGGCAGTCGTGGCAAGGCACGCGCTACGCGGTGGTGCGCGGGATGGCATAGTGTGTGCCATGGCTCACGGTGTCGGCATTTTACTTTGGGCGTTATTGATGGCCAATGGCCTGGGCGTACTGTTGACCGAGCAGCCCAATTGGTTTGCTGTCGTCCAGCTCGCTGGCGCTGGATTTCTGCTCTACCTCGGTATTCGGGTCCTGATGAGTCAGTCGAGCGCCGCAGTCCCCATGGAGGAATTGCCTCGCTCCTCGACAAGGGGTGCGGGAGTTGAGGGTCTCGTGATTGCCGTCTCGAACCCGAAAATAGCACTTTTTTTTGCGGCGTTGTTCAGCCAGTTTATCCAGCCTGATGCGACGGCCTTAGAGAAAACCCTCATCGCGAGCACCGCTGCTGGCATCGATATGCTTTGGTATGCACTGGTTTCGATGATGCTTGCACAAACGGCCGTCTTATCGGGACTGCAGCGCCACGCGACCTTGTTGAATCGCATGTTTGGCGGGATACTCATCGCACTGGCTGTTAGTGTAGTGATAACTTAGTCCATGCTCAGAGAGAGCCATTGCTTCTCTTACAGGGGGCATCGGCGCAGCAGCCGCTGCCGACAATAAGAAGAAATAAGGAAGCTTATGGCGACACGTTGGCGCATTGCGATCTTGCTGGCGGTGATTACGACCATCAACTATATCGACCGGTCGGTATTTGGTGTTGTGGCGCCCGTCGTGCGAGATCAGTTCGGGATTAATGACGCCGATTACGGGCTTATCACGAGTGGATTCCTCCTGGCGTATGGCGTCGGCCAATTAATCTCTGGCCCGTTGATCGATCGATTGGGTACCAAGCGTGCATTCGAATTAGCGGTTGTGTTTTGGAGTGCGGCCACCGTGTTACACGCATTAGGTCGCGGTGTGTGGTCGTTCTTCACGATGAGAGTGGTGCTGGGCCTTGCGGAGGCGGCCAATTTTCCGGCGGCGAGTAAGGCTGTCGCGCAATGGTTCCCGGCTAACGAGCGTGCCACAGCAGTGGCTATTTTCATGTTGGGCGCGGGATTGGGTGCCATTATCACCCCGCCACTGACGGTTTGGATTATGCAAACGCTGAGTTGGCAGTGGGCCTTCATTATCCCGGGTTCGCTCGGATTGATCTGGGCAGTTCTCTGGCGCCGCTGGTATCACTTACCCGAATCGCACCCCACGCTGGACGAGGCGGAGCGCACCCTCATTTTGGCGCAACGCTCTGAGCAGCAAAGCGGGGTTGGCTGGACGCAGCTGCTCGGCTACCGACAGTTCTGGGGCATCCTAGTGGCCCGGATAGTGAGCGATTTTCCCTTTCTATTTCTTTTTGTTTTGGTTGCCACAGTACCTCATTGATGTGCGAGGCTTTGACCTCCGAGCTATCGCCTTATTCGCCTGGCTACCTTGGGTGTTCGCTGACTTAGGCGCGTTGAGCGGTGGGTCGCTGAGTTCTGCGCTAGTCCGGCGTGGGCAGTCGATTAATAGCGCCCGAAAGTGGGTGATCTGGCTGGGTGCGGTCCTCGTCGCCATGGCGGTGGTGCCCGCCTTTTATGTCGAGTCGAGCATGGTAGCGCTGGCGTTGATTTGCTTTGGGCTATTTGCTATTCAGGTGAAGGGTTCGGTGTTCTTTACGTTGCCGACGGATTTGTTCCCCGCTGATCGCGTCGCAACGGTGTGGGGCGTATTCGGTGCGGTGGGGAGTCTCGGCGGGAGCTTGCTGGGTTATTGGCCGGCTTCATGATTCAAAGCACCGGCTATGAAAGTGTCTTCTTAATGATTGCGTGTTTGCATCTCATATCGGCCTTGTTGCTGCAGATCTTTGTGCCGCGCATTGCGATGGTCACGCAGTAGACGTTGAACTGCACGACGTGCCCGGGGAGCAAGGAGGGGCCGCCTCGACGATCGCGTGCGATGCTGCGTCTCGCCGACCTGAGGAAACTGCGATTTGAGCTGGTGCGGTGCAGCGCCTTACAGCGCTGCAATCACCTCATCTAATGTCGCCAAGAATTGCGCGCCCACCGCACCATCAATGACCCGATGATCACAAGAAAGCGTCACATTGAGCATGGTGGCGATGCCTATTTCACCCTCTCGGACGACGGCTTGTTGCGACGCTTTACCCATGGCGAGAATAGCGCCCATCGGCGGGTTGATAATGGCGGTGAACTGGGTGATGCCGAACATCCCTAGGTTAGACACCGTAAAAGAGCCACCCGAGATGTCGTCTTTGGTGAGCTTTCCGGTCTTGGCTTTTTCTGCCAGTGCAGCGGTCGCTTCAGCGATCTCTGCTGGCGAGAGTGCGTCGGCATTGCGAACGGTAGCGGGATACAGTCCTTCATCGGTTGCTATGGCCACTGAGATATGGGCGGCGTCGAACTGGTGAATGCTGTCGTCAACGAGATTGACGTTAACACGCGGTTCTTTCATCAGTGCCTGCGCTACCGACCAGACCAATAAATCATTGACTGAGACTTTAACGCTGCCCGTTTCGTTGAGTTTGGCGCGGTGTGCCAGCAGTCCATCTAGCGCGTATTCCGCGGTCAGATAAAAGTGCGGAATCGACTGCTTGGCTTCGGTCAACCGCCGTGCAATCGTTTTTCTCGTGGCGCTAAGCGGTATGACCTGCACTCCTTCGGGGGCGCTACTGCCACTGCCTGTCGCGGCCTTAACGTCATCGTCGGTGATGCGGCCTCTGCGCCCAGTGCCCGTCACGGTACCTAAATCGACGCCCAGTTCATCGGCAAGGCGACGCACGCTAGGGGAGGAGCGTGTGTACGCGTCTCCGGTTTGCACTGTCTGTTGAGGGGCCGCCGTCTCGGCTGCAGCGGGGGCAGCCTCGGTGTCAGGGGTAGCGGCGCTATGGTCGGCAATGAATTGATCAATGTCCGCATCGCTCACGTCCGCCGCAGCGATGACGCCCAGCAATGCCCCTACCGGGTGCGCATCACCGGCCGCCGCAACAATGCGACGCAGCACGCCCGCAACAGGAGCGTCCCACACATTGACAATCTTATCCGATTCCATTTCAAAGACTTCATCGCCCTTGGCAATGACATCGCCTTCCGATTTATTCCAAGTGGTGATGGTGCCTTCAACCATTTCAATGCCCCACTTGGGCACGGCGATGGGATAGATCTCGCTCACAACAATACTCCTAGTAATTCGATGCGCTCAGGCGAGGGTCTCTTTGATCGCCGCAGTAATTTTATCTGCATCGGGCAAATACGCCGCCTCAAGTTCTGGCGAAAAGGGCGTTGGACTATGGGGCGCACAGACTTGTTTAATGGGGCCTTTTAAGCTGCTAAAAGCCTTATCAGCAGCCAGTCCCGCAATGTCAGCCGTCAGGCCGCAGCGAGGCGGCGCCTCGTCAACGACCACTAACCTTCCGGTTGCGCTAACCGACTCTAGAATCGCCGCCTCATCGAGAGGAGAGGTGGTTCGCGGATCAATTAAGTCACAACTAATGCCCTCAGCCGCCAGTGCATCGATCGCTGCGGCTGCCTTGGGCACCATTTGTCCAAACGCGACCACGGTGACATCGTCGCCTTCGCGGACAAAGTTGGCCTGACCAAATGGGATGGTGTACATCTCATCAGGCACTTCCGCCGTTTCTTGGTAGAGCACTTTTGGCTCAAAAAACAGCACGGGATCATCGTCCTGAATCGCTGATAGCATCAATCCTTTAGCATCATAGGCATTCGAGGGCACCACAACTTTCAGCCCGGGAAATGACGTCATCACTTGGTACATCGCCTGACTGTGCTGGCCCGCAGCACTGAACCCGCCGCCCGCAGAAAATCGAATCACTGCGGGACATCGGCTCTTGCCACCAAACATGTAGCGAAACTTGGCCATCTGATTCACGATCTGATCCATACAGACGCCAATAAAATCGGCAAACATAATTTCGGCAACGGGACGCATCCCGACCAGCGCGGCGCCAGCAGCAGCCCCGACAATGGCAGATTCAGAAATCGGCGTGTCGACACAGCGATCAGGCCACCGATTGTAGATTCCGGTAGTCACGCCGAAGACACCCCCGACGGAACCCACGTCGCCGGCGCTGCCATTGCACCCCGCGACGTCTTCACCAATAACAAAGACAGACTCATCCTGCTCCATCGCTTGATGGAGGGCCTCGTTGATTGCGTCGCGCATCGTTTTTTCAGGCATGGTATGTCCCCCTTACGCCGTTGCACCGTATTGAATATAGACATCTGCCGTCACCTGATCCGGCGTCGGTCGTGCCGCCGCCTTGGCATCCACCACAGATTGTTCGATTTCAGCCATGACGTCGGCGTCGATGGCGTCCAGCTCGGCTTCACTCAGATCGCCGGAGGTCGCCATATGCTGGCGAAAGACTTTCAATGGATCATGGTTTTCGCGCAGATTTTCAAGCTCGCCTTCGCCACGATAGGACTGTGGGTCACCCACAAAGTGGCCATGGTAGCGCCCTTGCTCGGCAAATACGCCCGCCGGGCCGTTGCCTGCGCGAGCATGAGCAATGGCTTTGCCAGCCGCTTCATGCACAGCGAAAAAGTCCGCGCCATCGGCAACAAAAACAGGGAAACCAAACGCTTCGGTACGCGCCTTCAAGTCGTCACAGCCCACAGCGTAGTCAATGTGTGTGTGTTCTGAGTAATAGTTGTTTTCGATGACAAAGACGGCGGGCACTTGCAGTACAACCGCCATGTTCATGGCCTCGAAACAGGTACCCTGGTTGACCGAGCCATCGCCCGAAAACGACACCGCGACTTTGCCATTCTTGCGAATCTTGGCGGCTAATGCGGAGCCCACAGAAATGGGCGGGCCACCGGCAACGATGCCATTGGCACCGAGAATGCCTTTGTCGATGTCGGCGACGTGCATCGAGCCGCCTTTGCCCTTACAGAGACCCTCAGAGGACCCAAATAGCTCTTTCATCATGCCAGCGACATCGGCGCCCTTGGCAATACAGTGACCGTGACCGCGGTGCGTACTGATAATGGTGTCGCTCTCATCGAGATGGGCGCAGACTGCCACCGCGTTGGCTTCTTGACCCGTGTATAGGTGGGTAAAGCCAGGAATTTGGCCATTCATGATTTCCGCATGGACGCGTTCTTCGAATTCGCGGATCGTCTTCATGGAACGATAAGCGTGCAGCAGTGTTTCCTTTGGGATAGACACGGTCAGTCTCCTTGGACGTTTTATCTTGATCGCCCCCCTAGGTGGCCTGAAATGCTAGCCGGACATTGCCTCGGGGATCTTTGCGGGCCGCACATTAAGGCCCGCGAGCGCCATGGCAAGGTACCCTCGCCGTGAAAAACAGTCAACAATGCTTTTTTTATCTGGACGATTAAAGGGCTGTTCCGATGCTCACTGCTCAGCGGCTTCCTAGCCTACGCCCTATCAATAAAGGCGCTTTGGAAACAGCATGAAGAACAGATCCTGAAATCGTTGCCAGCCGCTCCGGGCGGGCTGTCGACTAACGGTTCCAACATCATTGCGCCAGATGATTTGGTTTTTATCGTTCAGGCCCACTTCCCAGCTGTTGGCGGGGGAGGTGTCGAGAAGAATGGCCTGTGCCAGCTCTTCGGCAAGACTTTCACTATCTATGATGGCGATCATTTCGGAGTTCAAAAAAGCGGAGCGCGGATCGAGGTTAGCGGAGCCGATGACAGCGAAGCGCCTGTCCATTACCAGCGATTTAGAGTGTAGTCCCATGTAGCGCGAGCTAATGGGCTTGGTATCCACCCTCGATTTTTTGATCGCCGCATCGTGCCGCGCCTCAAACAGCGAAGCGCCAGATGCCAGAATGGGTTTTCGCCACGCTTTATAGTGGCTGTTTACAGCAGCGACATCTTGTGAAGCCAGCGAGTTGGTGTGAATCGTCACCTCGGCCCCCCCCGTCACCAAATCATCGAGCATCGCGACACCCTCTGGGCCGGGAATGAGGTAGGCGTTAGTGACCAGGAGGTCTTGTTGTACCTCGGGTAAATTCTCCATCACCCAGTCAAAGACCTCGTTGCTGATGCCGTCGGAATCGGGTCGATCCGTGACGACTTCGCTGCGGCCGAGGTGGAGCAGGGGTGTTAGGGCATTGAATTCAGTTTCCCAGCGTCGTGCCACCAGTGAAAATTGCGCCAGCGTCTCCGATTGCTTGAGCTCCTGCTTCAGCGCAAGGCGCTGGGTCTCATAGACACCCTCTGCCTTGGTTTGGGTTGAGGAGTCAGCGGTAATGACCCAGCCGCTGTTCCAGAATACGTCAAAAACCGATGAAGTTTGCCTGGCAACCGGACCAAAACCCAAGACGTCGATATCTCGAAAGTTAAAATGCGGATTGAGCCCGACGTACTCATCACCGATATTCCGGCCGCCCACTATCGTTGCGTGATTATCCACCGTGAGCGATTTGTTGTGCATGCGGTGGTTGAGCTGCTCAAACTGGGTCGCGAAACTCCAGCCCCGTCCCAGCAGGTTGCGATTGCCACTGCTGTTAAATAACCGCAGCGAGATATTGGGATGGGCGATCATTAGCGCTCCCATGCTATCGCGGAGCTTTGCCTGTGACGGGCTGATGGCAAGTGTGCCCATATCGTCGATGATAATGCGGACTTTTACCCCGCGATCAGCGGCCTCGAGCAGTCGGCTTGTGAAGAGTAAACCCGTGTTGTCGCCGTGATAGAGGTAGTACTGCGTGTCGATGCTTTGCGTCGCGGAGTCGATCAGTGACAGTCGCCATCTGAGGGCATCTTCACCTCTGTCGAGCAGCTTGAACCCCGAAATGCCGGCGTCCGAGTGGTCAGTCTGGTCGCCGAGGGTCTCGGCTCGCGCTGTGACGTCGGCAGCAATCTGGGCAAGCAGTCCGTCGGTGGCTGCAGGTTGCGTCCATTCAGCTTCAGGCATCTCAAAGGGTGCTCTCACCGTGGTCGAGCAACCGGCCAGTGTGATCAGCATGAGGGCAATAATCAGGCTGCGTTGTGTGGGGTGATGTATCAGCATTGCAATCTCATGGTTGAGTGGGTCTCCCCTGGCTATTGCTTGTCTGCTAGCACTCGCTTTCTGCATTTGGAACGCGGTCGTGGAGAAGCGCTTCCGCATCCGATGGTCGAACCAAGCTAGGTGGTTTGAGTGCGTTAAAAAGGCCCCTTTGTTTGTTCCCATAGTGCCTCGCTCAAGCCCTCTTTGATAATGTCCGCGTAAACGTCAGCACTCCCGCGGGGGGTGCGGGCAAAGTCTTTGTCATAGTCGACAGCATAGAGACCAAAACGGGGGCCAAATCCTTCTGCCCATTCAAAATTATCCAAATGAGACCAATGGAAATAACCATCAATATCGACACCACGGATGTTCATAGCGTGCCAAACCTCTCTGAGATGGCTGGTCAGGAAGGTCTGTCGCAGCGTGTCGGGGTTGGCTTCATCGGCGATGCCGTTTTCCAGAATCTGGATGGGCTTGCCATAGCGTGTCCACGCTTCCTCTAGGATTTGACTGAATCCGATTGGATAGAGGGCCCAGTCTAGATCGCTGGCGAGTTCTTCAGTATCTCTCGGGTCGCGGGTATGGGTGACGGGTCCTTTGTCGAGTGCATCGGCATCCATTTGGACATAGAACCGTCCGTAGTAGTTGATCCCGACGTAGTCTTGCGTTCCTTGGAGGCCATCGATCGTGCGCTGGTATTCGCTATCTGTCATGGCGTAGGTGCCGCTCTCGATGGCATCAAAAATATCCCAAATAAATGCCTGCTGGATAAAGCCCGCTGCCAGGCGATCGAAAAGGTGCCAATTGCGCCACGGTTCGAAGGCGCGGGTGTGTTGTGTGAGTCCGACCTCGATAATCTGGTTACGTTGCGCTGCATCGCGATGCAGTATTTGGTAGGCACTGGCATGCGCCTCGAGCAGTCGAGCCACGACGGGAGCAGTGGCTTCGGGATTGGCCCTTTGCTCTAACGGCGGGAAGATCCCCTCTAAATAGCCCCATAGCACGTAGACCATTGGCTCGTTGAGGGTGCACCAGTGGCTGATCTCAGGGCCCAGCAATTCAGATACCGCGGTGACGTAACGATTCCAGTGTTGTAACGCGTCTTCTCGCTCCCAGCCTCGCTCGCCGCCTTGCTCTTCCCATAACCATTCTGGTGTCGAAAAATGAAACAAAGAGACATGTGGTTTAAGCCCATTTTTTTTGGCTGCGGCGATGACCTCACGGTAAAAGGTTATACCTGCAGGGTCAGGCTCAGTCATGTCAGCGCGCGGAAACAATCTGGCCCACGAGAGGCTGAACCGGTAGCTGTTGAGGCCTAATTCGGCCAACGCTTCAAAGTCACTCTCATAGCGATTATCAAAGTCGACTTTTTTTAAGCGGACCTCATCTGAGACGCTGTCGAGATTGCGAATGTGTCCGGGTTTAGCCTGGCCGGGCTGGTCACCGGTGCCTGTCTTACCTTCTTTGATGACCCGTCGTTCGAATGCCGTCCAGTCGCTCGGCTGCTGATGTTCGACGTGTTGAGCGGCGACTGCCACCCCCCAGTCAAAATCGCTGGGAAATGTCAACGGGTAGCTCGCCTCAAAACGCGATGAGGTCGCAGACCCCCTGACTTCACCGACAAACCAGGGCGTAAAAACGATGAGCCCCGCTACCCCCGACAACATTATGGCGGCGATAAGCCAAGGTTTAAAACGGATTGAGTCAGACATGCCAGTCGATTCCTTTTGAGCGACGCAGTATAAGCGCCAAAAAATGGTCCCTGTCAGGCCGAGACTTCATCGATTATAGCGACTCGAGAATCTGCTGAATATCATCGCTGCTGGTTCGAGGATTGACGACACAAAATCTAAGTACCGTCTCGCCTTCGTGTTTTGTGGGCGTGACCAAACCAATGCCATCTTCCAATAGTTGGCCGCTCCATGTTTTGTAGTCGTCGGGTGTCCAGCCGAGTCGTCGAAACACACAAATAGAGAGTTGCTGGTCAGTCACGAGCTCTAGGTTGGGGTGTGCGTCGATCATGGTGGCTGCCTCGCGAGCTCGATCCAGTGTGAGCTCAACCGCGTCTGCGTAGGCTTGGGTGCCGTGCACTGCTAGGCTGAACCAAAAGGGCAGCCCCCGCGCGCGTCGTGACAGGTGGTGTGCATAGTCGCTGGGATTCCATGTGCCGTCGTAGTAGACCTCGAGGTAATCTCCGTGTTGTCGGTGGGCTCGCCGTGCTTTAGAGGGATCTGCATAGATGAGTGCGCAGCAGTCAAAAGGGGCGAATAGCCATTTGTGGGGATCCACAATGAAGCTGTCCGCCGTCTCAATGCCGTTAAACAGCATTCTGGTTGAGGGCGCTGCGAGTGCGGCACCGCCATAGGCACCGTCGACGTGATACCACACCGAGTGTTGCTGGCAGATGGCACCAATGCCTTCCAAGTCGTCGACAATGCCGAGATTGGTGGTGCCTGCAGTGCAGGCGACGGCAAACAGGCGCGATCGATCGGTCTCGCTTAACGTCGCGATGGTGGCCGCCACATCGTCCCCAGTCAGTCGATGGCCACCTGACTGAATGAGATCCGCATCCATCACGTGGGCGGCTTGTTGAACCGAAGCGTGTGCTCCTCGGGACGAAATAATGAGTCCTCGCTGTGCCGCGTGATCGGGTTGTTTTTGCCGCCAATCGTGACGCGCTGCCACTAATGCCGATAGGTTTCCCGCCGTCCCGCCGCTGACAAATACGCCACCCGCTTCGGGAGGAAAACCGGCGATATCAGAAATCCATCGCAGTGCTTGATTCTCAGCATAGATCGCGCCCGCGCCCTCGAGCCAGCTGCTGGCACAGATATTGGATGCGCCTACGATCAGGTCGAAGAGGGTGGAGACGTCTGTTGGGGCGGTCGGCACAAAGGCCAGATATCGAGGGTGGTCCTCGGAAATGCACGCCGGTGCCAACTTATCGATGAAAAGTCTGAGCGCGCTTTCTCCTCCTAACCCAGATTCAGTAATCGTCTGTCCAGCAGCTTCTTCCAGTGCGGTTTGCGACAGAGGATGGTCTAGTGTGGGCGGATCCATTTTCAGACGATCCATCGTGTAGGTGAGGATCTCTCTAGCGAGTGACTCGATTTC
The DNA here is from genome assembly GCA_943789425.1 of uncultured Luminiphilus sp. GTDB lineage: Bacteria > Pseudomonadota > Gammaproteobacteria > Pseudomonadales > Halieaceae > Luminiphilus. Next base: position 109,193 of record CALSUB010000006.1, on the reverse strand, counting down.
GGGGGTGACTCGATGCATGACATAAACCTATAGCGATCATAATGCGAAGGGGCGGCGGGTGACTGCGCGTTCTTAAGTCACTCAATACCCATGATTTTGGCGAAAAGCGCTTCCTAGCCGGCCGATAATGAAGCCGCGGTATTGTGCGGCAAGCGAAGAGAAAAGAGTATTCGATCTGTGGCGTATATCTCACCAATCCGACGTTTTTAGCTGTTAACCCGCCATTTTTATGCCGACTGTGCTCTAGTCGGACGCCCGCAGGCTGCTCGGTCAACACGAGTCGGTCTGCCGCACACCTGCCAAGTAGCCTCTGCGCTCTCGGTATCGTTCTAGGTCTCTAGCGAGCGCGGTGGCGCGCCGTTTAGCCGCTTGTGGACCTAACGACTGCAGAGAGAACATTGTTTTCATGGGTGAGACTTATCCGCCTTTTGGATTGCCAAAGTGCTTCACTGCGGCAGGTGTCAGAGTGCTCAGTCCCGTCTAACGCCTCAACCCACTTTAAGCTGAAATCGGTCTTGCCAAGGTCATCCCAAGGGATGTGCAATACATTCTTAGCCCAGTGTCTTAAGCGGCAGCCAAGTTGGCCTGCTTGAGCTCAGACAGCGCGGTGAAGAAGTCTTCTCGCCTCGCTTTAAAGCGCTTGCGTGCGTCGTGCAGCTCCGCGCGGACAGCCGCTCTTCGAGCCTGCAAATCACGCAGGAATTCCTCTTGGGTGTCCCCCATACGCTCGCGCGCAGCGGCCATCCTATCGGCACCCGCTTGACGTATTTGCTGTGAGAGCTGGATCTTTTCGAGCTTGAACTGATCCCATGTTTGGGCGGCTGCAAGCCACTCATCCCCCAGTAGTGCTACCTTTTCCTCCCAGCGCTGCCACACCACGGATTGCGATTTTGCTTTCGTGTCGCGCACCTTTCGGCGGGTGATGATGTGCGCCTCTTGCCAACGGCTTGCGCGATTGAGTCCTTTAACAAGTCCCAGAGCGCGGAGCGATAAAATGACATACCGGGTTGGATCCAGCACCCAACCACTCCAACCAAAGCCGTTGCGAAAGTCTCTCGGGTGGTCATGATGATCGGCATGGTGATTTCCCTCTCCCAAAGGCCCCAACCAGATGTAGTTATTTCTTGCTGTACTGATCAGGCCCTTTCTAAAGCCCCACAGGTGCGTCACGCTGTTGACGGTCCACGTGTTGTGGTGTGCCAGGACATAGCCCGCGCTGCTGGCAACCAGCAGGCAGAAACCGCCTAGCCACCCTGCGAGGCCGATGCCTAGCGCGATGGGCAGTGCAAAGTTAGCGAGAATGAGTAGCGGCACGTAATGCTGGTCTTGCCAGATGATGGCCGGATGCATTTTGGCGTTCATGGCGGCGTCAAACTCTCGAGAGGGAGGGTGATTGAACAAATAGGTCAGCATGTGAGACCACAAAAAGTTGCGCCAGCCTGTGTCAAACCAAGTGGTTGAATAAGGGTCTAGGTGGTGCTGCCCGGTTTTATCAACGGCGTGATGGATAACATGCTGTGCTGACCACCTTCGGACGCTGCCCTGCAAGGCGAACAGCTGGAGTCCTAAAAAAATAACATGGGTCGGCAGTCGGACATCTTTGGCGGCGCGGTGGGCGATCAGTCGGTGGCTATAAGCGGTTGTTGCGATGGCGGCAATCAACGCGTGCAGCAATGTCCAAGCCAGCATCACTTTCCATAAGCCCGCAGGCGCCACGATATAAGCCAGCGGTGTCAGTACCAATACCAAGCAATGGCTGATGACAAGAAATGAAGCAATGCCCCAATCAATACTAAAGCCCGCGTTAGTGAGGTCGCTGAAACGCTTAAAAATGGGCTCCGGGGCGGTCGGCGTTTGAGAGTGTTGGGAGGTGGTCGTAAGGCAATCGGTCATGTTCAAAAGACACTCATTGAGAGGACTCAGAGTTTAGGCGGTGGTGATAGGTCGAGCAACTGACGACGACCAACGGTCAGTCATAAAGCGCTGCCACCTGTGGACTATCTCCGGCCAGGGCCTCGACTACGCGGCGTTACCCATCGAGCGTGCTGGTTCAGCAAGCGGTGTCGCCGAACGTTCAGTCGTCGCGCTTGCGAGCGCTGCTGCAACGGCCGGGTGAGTGACCTTGCTCTCACGAATGTTCAGACCATTAGCAAAGTGGGGATCGTCTTTTAGCAGCGCGTCTAGATCGCCGTGAGCGAGACGCTGGATGTAAGGTAGCGTGGCGTTAGTCAAAGCCATTGTGGCGGTGCGGGCGACGGCGCCTGGCATATTGGCAACGCAGTAATGCACGATCTGGTCAATGACATAGGTGGGGTCGGCATGTGTGGTTGGTGTTGATGTTTCAAAGCAACCGCCTTGATCGATGGCGACATCGACCATCACCGTGCCGGGTTTCAATTTTTTTAGCATGTCACGCGTGATCAGCTTCGGCGCTGACGCGCCCGCAATGAGGACTGCACCAATGATGAGGTCGGCATGGCTGGCGGCCTCCTCGATCGCGTCCGCAGTGGAATAGACGGTGCGCAGTCGCCCGCCGTATTGCTCATCCAGTTCAGTAAGGCGTTTGACCGATCGGTCAATCACGGTGACATCCGCGCCCATACCGAGTGCCATGCGGATCGCATTGGTGCCGACAACCCCTCCCCCAAGGACCAGCACTTGTGCAGAGGGCACCCCGGGAACTCCCCCCAGTAAGGCCCCGTTGCCGCCTTGATGGATCTCCATGTGGTGCGCCCCTGCCTGCACCGACAGCCGTCCCGCCACAACGCTCATGGGGGCGAGTAGTGGTAAGCCACCTTGCGGCGATGTGATGGTTTCGTAGGCAATGCAATTGGCGCCCGATGCCATCAGCAACTGAGCTTGTTCGGGGTCAGCGGCGAGATGTAAGTAGGTGAAAAGGGTCTGGCCGGACCGCAGAAGATGACATTCCTGTGCCTGTGGCTCTTTGACTTTGACGATCAGTTCGCAGTCGGAAAATAGTGCTTCCGCGGTCTCGATCACCTGGGCCCCTGCGTCGCGGTACAGATCGTCGGTCAGGCCAATTCGAGCGCCGCACTGGGTTTGCACTTGAACGATATGGCCTGCCGCAACGAGTTCCCTGACGCCGCCGGGTGTCATACCGACGCGGTATTCTTGGGGCTTGATTTCCATGGGGACGCCAATCTGCATCGGTTTGAATCCTGAGGGTCAAATTTGATCGGATTTTGGCTGGAGAACGATCCGACGGGAAGGCTATACTCACTTCTATTCGCATTATAAAAAGATAATTAATTTAAAAATATTACTGATAAAAGTGATATTACCTATCTTCATCGCCTATAAAAGCGTATTAGTCTAGTAGTGCTTGCGTGCGTGAGGCGCCCCTAGCTAGGAGGATCAATGGGATTCAATCAGTCAAATCAACTAGACCGTATTGACCGCAATATTGTGCGCTTGCTTCAGCGCGACGCGCGGATAGCACACACTGAATTGGCTCGCCGAGTGGGCCTGAGTACCACGCCGTGCAAGGAGCGCGTGCGGCGACTGGAACGAGAGGGCGTGATTCAGCATTATCAGGCGGTGCTGGATCCTGCTGCACTCGATCGCGCACTCGTCGTGTTTGTGCAGATTAGGCTAAACAGAACATCGCAGGATATTTTTGAGGAATTTACTGCCGCAGCGCTCGATTTGCCGGAGGTTCAGGAATGCTACTTGGTGTCAGGCAACTTCGACTATCTGATCAAAGCGAGGGTGGCGGACATGAATGCGTACCGTGACTTATTGGGTGAAACGCTGTTAACGCTGCCCGGTGTTCAGGAATCCACGAGTTACGTGGTCATGGAACAAGTCAAAGAATCACTGATGTTGCCGGTGCCGCCTTAGTGACAGCGGCGCGGGTAGCCAGCACGACGATTGAGCGGCTCAGTCTGCTTTGTGTTCATAGAGAGGCACTCTGACGCCGCCGAGCTCAGGGCCTTGGTCACCCGGTGTTGACGCAAAGACTCGTGCAGTTGCCTGATCGGCCCAAGGCCTATTTCGGCTCGATATAACTGTTATCTGCGAAACACATCACCCCTAGCCTTGCCGGTAATGTGCCCCTGCGCTACTGTCACTGCCCCCTGCGGAGTCAATGCACGTCGGATGTGCATCGAAAGCAATATGGAAATATTGGCAGTAACTATGTCATTATATAGGGCGCAGTAGATAGGGCGCAGTAGATAGGGCGCAGTAACCGACCTCGAATTTTGAGCCATGACCGCTTTGTGGCTTGGGGCAATCGGATCAATAGTGTGACGCGACGCGTTAGGAGGAAATGATGGATTTAGGGATCTCAGAGCAGGTTGCGCCCTTATTGGAGAAAGTGAGAGCGTTTACCGAAAAGCATATCCTCCCAGTTGAGGAGGAGTTTGTGGCGGAAATCGAAGTCGATGACCCTTTTGTACTGACACCACGGCAACTCGACATTTTGGATTCGCTAAAGAGCCGTGCTCGAAATGAAGGTTTGTGGAACTTTTTCCTGACAGGTGAAAAAGGCTCTGGTTTGAATACCGTGGAGTATGCCTATCTGGCAGAAGAAATGGGTAAATCGCGTCTCGCTGCTGAGATCTTTAATTGTTCTGCGCCCGATACCGGCAACATGGAGGTGTTGCACAAGTATGGGAGTGAGGCTCAAAAGAAGCAGTGGCTGGAGCCACTCATGCAAGGTGAGATCCGCTCTTGCTTTGGCATGACTGAGCCCGATGTGGCGTCATCTGATGCAACCAATGTCTCAACTTCGGCTCGCCTAGAGGGCGATGAATGGGTCATTAATGGCGAGAAGCATTGGACCTCTGGCGCCGGCGATCCTCGCTGCAAAGTGATGATCTGCATGGTGAAGACTGACCCGGAGGCGCCCAAGCACCTTCAGCAGTCACAGATTCTGGTGCCGCTGGCGTCCGAGGGTATCGAAATGATAAGGCCACTCAAGGTCTTTAATATGCTGGATGCCCCGCATGGCCATATGCGGGTGAAGCTCAACAACGTTCGAGTGCCTAAAGATAATATTATTTTGGGGCCCGGCCGTGGTTTTGAGATATCCCAAGGGCGCCTGGGTCCAGGCCGCATTCACCACTGCATGCGTTCAATTGGTGCTGCGGAAAAAGCACTTGAGCTATTGTGCCAGAGAGCCGTATCACGCGAGGCGTTTGGCCGTCCGCTGTATAAGCTGGGCGGTAACATCGATATCATCGCCGACGCTCGAATGAACATCGAGCAGGCGCGCTTGCTGACACTTAAGACTGCTTGGCTGATGGATCATACCTCACCCAAGGAAGCCCGCATTTGGATTTCGATGATCAAGACGGTCGTGCCCAATATGACGCTCAAAGTGGTCGATGAGGCGATCCAAATGTTCGGAGGAATCGGGGTCTCGCAGGATACCCCCCTAGCCGAAATGTGGTCTGGGCAGCGCACACTTCGGCTCGCCGATGGCCCCGACGCAGTGCACCGAATGGTTGTCGGTCGCAACGAATTAAAACCGTATCTTGCCGATGCCGCAGAAGTGGGCGCCACTTTTCGCGACGGCTAATAAGCGTCACGACTCGTGACAATAATCAATTGATAGGGCAAAGGAGATTCGCGCATGGCAATGAAGTTGGTAAAACCCGAAGAGATGGAAAATCAAGTTGGTGTGTCACTGCCGGCGGGAGAGTGGTTCGAAATCGATCAGGCGAGGATTAATGCCTTTGCGGATTGCACGGAAGATCACCAATTCATCCACTTGGACGAAGAGGCGGCCGCACAAACCCCGTTTGGCGGGACGATTGCCCACGGATTTTTGACCTTGTCTTTGCTCACCAAACTGTGTGCTGAAAATGGCATTTATCCTGAAGGGATTGTTATGGGTGTGAACTACGGACTGGATAAGGTCCGTTTCTTAAACCCCGTTCGTGCCGGCAAGCGCGTACGCGCCCACACGGAAATTGTGTCGGTAGACCGCAAAGACGCAAATCGATTCTTGGTGAAGCAGGCGGTCACGGTTGAAATTGAAGGTGAGGACACTCCGGCGGTTTATGCTGAGTGGCTTGGCATGTCTATTACTGGTTAATCAAGTGGAGAGAAAAAGATGACGATTCGTTACGACGACAAGGTGGCCATTGTCACCGGGGCCGGAGGTGGCCTCGGACGCTGTCACGCCCTAGAGCTGGCAAAGCGTGGCGCCAAAGTAGTAGTGAATGACCTAGGTGGGTCGGTCTCGGGAGAGGGAGCGAACTCATCGGCATCGCTGGCGGTGGTCGCTGAGATCGAAGCGATGGGCGGCGAGGCGATGGCGCACGGTGCCAATGTCGCCGATTTGTCGCAAGTAGAGGACATGGTCGCTCAAACAATGGCGCGTTGGGGCCGTATTGATATCCTAGTTAACAATGCTGGCATCCTCAGAGACAAAAGTTTCTCCAAGGGGACGGTGGATGATTTTCGCCTTGTCGCGGATGTCCACCTGATGGGTACTGTCCACTGCACTAAGGCGTGCTGGGACATCATGAAAGCGCAAGAGTATGGGCGCATTGTGGTCACGTCTTCCTCCAGTGGACTCTACGGTAATTTTGGGCAGAGCAACTACGGCGCAGCGAAAATGGCCGTGGTGGGAATGATGAATACCCTAGCTCAGGAAGGTGCGAAATATAACGTCAAGATCAACGCGCTGGCCCCCACTGCCGGAACGCGGATGACCGAAGGACTGATTGACGACAAGGCATTTGCATTACTCACCCCAGAAACCGTGACCCCCGCGGTGCTGTTTCTGGTGTCGGATGAGGCGCCTACTCGCGCTATTCTCGCGGCGGGCGCCGGCGCCTTTGCCGTTGCAAAAATTGTCGAAACCGAAGGTATGTGGTTGCCCGAGGCAGAGCAAACGCCCGAGGGTATTGCCGCCAATTGGTCGCAGATTTCCGAGGGGGGCGAGCGAGCGTTACAGGCAGGCTTTGAGCAAAGTATCAAGATGATTGGTCAGGCAGCCGCAGGACTTGGGCTTGATATGAGTCAGTAGCTGATCCCCGATCAGAAAAAGAATCCCCGCCTTGTCGCTTTGCTCAGCAGGCACAAGGCACTCACAACGAACAGAGACTCACGCAGAGGACGACAACATGAGAGAAGCAGTCATTGTTTCAACGGCGCGAACGCCCATCGGGAAAGCCTATCGAGGTGGGTTTAATAACTTAGCAGCGCCGACCCTAGCAGGGCATGCCATCAGTGCCGCAGTGCAGCGCGCGGGGGTTGATCCCGCGCTGGTAGAGGACTGCATCATGGGGTGTGCGCTGACCCAAGGTAGTCAGGGTGGCAACATTGCTCGGACTGCGGCATTGCGAGCAGGGCTGCCGGTGTCGGTCGGTGGCATGACGGTCGATCGGCAGTGTTCATCAGGCATGATGGCGGTTGCGATTGCTGCGAATCAAGTCGTGCAGGATGGGGTTGAGGTGGCTATAGGGGGCGGAGTCGACTCGATCTCTTTAGTCCAGAATGAGCACATGAATTTGCACCGAGCGGTCGACGAAGAGTTGCTGGCGATGCAAAAGGACATCTACATGCCCATGCTTCAGACAGCGGAGGTGGTGGCTGCTCGCTATGGCATCTCGCGCGAAGCCATGGATGAATACGGACTGCAATCACAGCAGCGCGCGGCTGCCGCTTATCAAGCAGGCAGGTTTGACGATGAGCTCACACCCGTCACCTGTGAGCGAATTGTTTACAACAAGGAGACCGGTGAGCAGTCAACAGCAGAAGCGACTGTGAGTGCCGATGAAGGGGTGCGCGCGTCAACGCTGGAGGGCGTTCAGGGCCTTCGAACGGTCATTGAAGGCGGCACCATTACTGCGGGCAACGCGTCGCAGTTGTCTGACGGTGCCTCTGCGCAAGTCGTCATGGAGGCAGGGTTGGCGCAAAAAATGGGCTTGAATCCGCTTGGCGCTTATCGCGGAGTGGCGGTAGCGGGCTGTGAACCCGATGAGATGGGTATCGGACCGGTTTACGCCATTCCAAAGTTATTGAAGCAGCATGGGTTAACGGTGGATGACATCGGATTATGGGAACTCAATGAGGCCTTTGCCGTCCAAGTACTGTATTGCCGGGACCAGTTGGGTATCGATAACGACAAACTCAATGTCGACGGTGGGGCGATTGCGGTAGGGCATCCTTATGGGATGAGCGGCTCTCGTTTGCTCGGTCACGCTCTGATCGAGGGTAAGCGTCGGGGTGTGAAATACGTTGTGGTCACTATGTGTGTTGGCGGTGGTATGGGCGCCGCTGGACTATTCGAGGTCTACTGATATGAAAGCGTTAGTCTGTCGTGAGCACGGTTTGCCCGATGCATTAGATTTGGTGGCGGACTGGCCAACACCAGAGGTAGGCCCCTCGGATGTATTAATCGGGGTTAAAGCGGCGGGACTCAATTTTCCTGACGTGCTGATTATTCAGGGTAAATATCAGATGCAACCCGATTTACCCTTTATACCGGGTGGCGAGTGTGCCGGCGTGGTTGAGGCAATCGGTGCGGACGTGACCCGCTGGAAAGTGGGTGATGAGGTGATCCATAGCGCTGGTTCCGGTGGTTTTTGCGGGCAAGTGGTCGCCCATGAACTGGCGGTTCTGCCCAAGCCCGCGGCGCTGTCTTTTGAGGCCGCTGCTGGGGTTTCGATTACTTACCTCACGTCGTACCACGCGCTGGTGCAAAGAGCGCAGATTCAACCCGGAGAAACTCTGCTTGTTTTGGGTGCGGCGGGTGGCGTCGGTAGCACTGCCGTTGAGCTGGGTAAGGCCTTGGGCGCCACGGTAATCGCTGCCGCGAGCAGTGATGACAAGCTCGCGCTGTGCCAGGAGCTCGGTGCCGACCACATCATTAACTACAGCACGGAGTCACTGAAAGACCGCGTCAAAGCATTGACCGGTGGGAAAGGCGTCGACGTCGTTTATGATCCGGTTGGGGGCGACTTCAGCGAACCCGCTGTCAGATCGATGGGTTGGAATGGCCGCTACCTGGTGATCGGATTCGCCTCCGGGCCGATTCCGAGCATTCCCCTTAACCTAACCTTGCTCAAAGGGTGCGCCATTGTGGGGGTCTTTTGGGGCCGCTTCACCATGGAGGAACCTGAAACGCATCAGGCGAATATCAAAACGCTGTGGCAGTGGTTTGAGGAGGGCAAGATCAAACCGGTGATCACCGATTTGTTCCCGATCGAAGAGTATGAGGCAGCTTACGCCGCTATGATGGAACGCAGAGCAAAGGGAAAGGTCATTTTGACGCTCTGATGGCGGGCTTTCAATTCAATACAGTGGCTGATATCCGCGTGGGTGCGGGTGCAGCGCAGCAGTTGGGGGCGCTGTGTCAGCAGCTGGGTATCGCTAAGCCGCTGATCGTGACCGATCCCGGACTGGTGCAAATCGGTCTTCTGGATCCGGTTCGCGATGGTGTCGCTCGTGTTTATGATGAGGTCAGTGTGTTTTCAGCCGTCACGGCTGATCCGTCAGAGTCTGTCGTTGAGGCGGCGCTCCACGCCCTGAAAACCGCATCTGCCGACGGCGTGATTGGTCTGGGCGGCGGTAGTTCAATGGACGTGGCCAAGGTTATTGCCGTTCTAGCCACTGGGCAGCAGTCGCTGCCAGATCTGTACGGCGTTGACCAAGTCACTTCCGAGAGATTGCCCTTAGTGCTCATTCCTACCACGGCCGGCACAGGCTCAGAGGTGACCCCCGTGGCGGTGATCACCACCGGTGCGACAACCAAAGCGGGTATTAGCTCAAGTCGGTTATTGCCCGATGTTGCTGTGTTGGATCCGCAGCTCACCCTTGGACTGCCGCCTCATGTGAGTGCCATGACAGGGATCGATGCCATGGTCCATGCGATCGAGGCGTTTACCTCGAAGGTCAAAAAAAATCCCATTTCGGACACGTTGGCAAGACGTGCACTGCAGTTGTTGGCAGGTCACCAGAGGAGGGTGCTGAGTCATCCAGACGATATGGCAGCGCGGGAAGCCATGCTGTTGGGTGCGACGTTGGCTGGACAGGCCTTTGCCAATGCACCCGTGGCGGCGGTCCATGCGCTGGCGTACCCCTTGGGCGGCCACTACCACATGCCTCACGGGCTCAGTAATGCGCTGATGCTGCCCGCGGTGCTGCGATTTAATGCGCCGGTGTGTGAGGCGCTCTACTTGGAGTTGGCGACGCTGTTACCTCAACCTGTTGGGCCGGGAGTGGAAGGGTTTGTGGTGTGGTTCGAGCAATTGATTGCGGACGCCGGTTTGCCTCAAAACTTGTCCGACGCCAACGTGCCCGAGCAAGATTTGCCTATGCTGGCTGCCGACGCCATGCAGCAACAGCGTCTGCTGGTCAACAACCCAGTGATGGTGGACGAGCCGGCAGCCCTGGCCTTGTACCGCAGTGCTTGGGAGGGTCGAGCGTGACAGACCGACCCGCCCCGGCAAACCGGGCTGACTTTTCACTGTTTTACGCTCTCGAATCACGGTGGGCAGATAACGATATCTATGGCCACATCAACAATGTCGCCTATTACGCTTATTTCGATACGGTGGTGAATCGTTTTCTGATCGAAGAGGGTGCAATGCGTCCCGGGTCGGACGAGGTGGTGGGGTACGTGGTTCAATCGAGCGCTAATTATTTCACGCCGGTCAGTTATCCCGCGACACTGAGCATCGGTCTTCGCGTCGCTCGTTTAGGAACCAAGTCAGTGACGTGGTCGCTGGGCGTCTTTGCGCCGGATGCGCATCAGAGTTGTGTCACCGGTCAGTTCACCCACGCTTTTGTCGCGCGAGCGTCCGGCTTGTCTGCTGAGATCCCCGCGTCGATTCGCTCCGCAATCGAAGCTTTGGACACGCGTGTGGACTCACGCTGAATTCACTGGCGCATGGGCCGTAGCGTCGATAGAAACACCACAACCAGAATGAGGGCGGCGCCCCAGGCGGCGTCAGGGCCATTTTGCTGGTAGAGAAACCCACCGCTAATCGGGCCGAGGACGAAGCCTGCTGCTGGGCAAGCGCTGACTAGCCCCGATACGCCGCCCTGTTCTTCTGGGCCCACTGCCAAAGAGGCACCGGCAGCGACCGCCGGTAAGAGCAATCCTAAACCAGCACCAATCAGCGCCATACAGCTTAGGATCGCGGTCCAGCTGTCCAGCGCGCTGATGGAAATGGTGCCGATCGCGAGGAGTCCCGCGCCCCAGCGAACCAGCTGGACTGGAGGGCCGTTGAAGCGCTGTGCAATCAGCATTTGCATGAATAAGGAGCAGGCAGCCGAGGCCATCATCGCTAAACCCGCGTGTTGAGCGGTTTCGGTGCCTGTCAGTCCTAGCGTGTCTTGTAATCTGAAGGCGAGCGTTTGCTGCACCATGGCAAATCCGGTGAAAGCGCCAATGGCCGAGATCAAATACATCCTGACTCGCGCATCAAAATAACCGATGCGCTTGGGCTGATTTTGTGGCGTTCGGGGCGGCACGCCTTTGGAGAGCCCCAATGCAACGACGATGGCGGCGATGCCCGACAAAAAAGAGGCGACCACTAAGGGGGCTAGCAAGCCAAACCCGGCTACCAGTCCGGCCAGTACCGGCCCCATGATCATGCCAAGGCTGTTGGCGCTCGAGAGTCGGGCAAGTGTTCGAGTGCGATACTGCGCGACGGTGTGATCAGCGGCATAGGCCATGCAACCCGGGTTGGTGGCGGACATGGTTGCCGCCTGTAACGATCGGATCACGAGCGCAGTCAGGAATAGGCCCGTGCCGGTAATCCAGCCAGATCCCGCCGCGGCAAACAAGATGGCAAACGCGAGGGATCCGATGCAATAGCCCAGCAGGCCGATGATGATGATCGGCTTGCGCCCGACCTTGTCGGAAAAGCGGCCCCAAAACGGAGCAATGAGTGTGAAGACCAACGCGGACGTCGAAATAATGGCCGTAATGCGGACTTCATCGAGACCGACTGAGCGACCGAGTGGTGGCATGATTGCAAAGACAAAAGCCTGCCCGACAGCCGTGGCAAACAAACCCATAAATAACAGTAATAGCGGTTTACCGGCCAGTTTATCCGTGCCGGCAAGCGAGTACGCGGCGGATGATTCAGTCATTGAGGCTCTTTAGCCAATCGCGCGGTCACCCAATGGTAGCTCGTAGGAAATAGTTTGATGAATTGCTGTACTAGCCAAGCATCCCAGCCGACGAGAATACGCCGCTTGCCGCGGGCGGTGCCATTAAGAATGATCTCTGCCGCGCGCTCTGGTGTGGTGTGTGCCATCTGTTGGAACTGTTTGTCGCGTTCATCCGCGTTGGCGACACTAGCGCTTCCATCGGTGCGTGCGGACCGAGCAATGTTAGTGCGGATGCCCCCAGGGTGCACGCAGCTCACCGAGAGGGCTGTCCCTAAGTACTCCGCTTGAAGAGCCTCGCTGAAACCACGAACGGCAAATTTTGCAGCGTTATAAGCGCTTTGCGTGGGGATCCCGACCATGCCGAAAATGGAGGACACATTGACTAAATGGCCGCGGGGCGCTTGCGTCAGTAGCGGCAGCAGGGCGCGTGTGCCGTTGACCACCCCCCAAAAATTAATATCCATTAGCCACCTAAAATTATCCTCAGAAGAGTCTGCGAACCGTGCGCCGTAACCCACACCGGCGTTGTTGATTAGGCCATCAAGCTGGGTCGTTTGCTCGGCGATGTCGCCGGCCCAGTTGAATACGGCATCTCGATTGCCGCAGTCGACAATCTGTGATGCCACGGACGCTCGATCGGGATCCAGTAAGGCGCAGGTCTCTGCCAATCGCTCTGGATTGATATCACAGAGCCAGAGGTGGCAAGCCCCGCGATTGAGCCGGATGGCAAGGGCACGGCCAATGCCATCACCGGCGCCGGTGATGGCAAATGTTTTGCCCGCAAAATAGTGATCGATGAGTGCCATTGGGTGTCTTCCGTACTGGACAGCGGGCCAGTGTAACGGACATCGGAATGTGGGGTCAGTGTTGTCAAAAAATAGACAGTGCTAGCCGTTTCCCGTAGACTGCGCTCCCAGCCCGCGCGGGCTTATTAGTCTGGCCCAACACGCGCTCAACGTCCGCTTTTTGCGACCAAGGAGTGACTTGCTCCGGCCTATTTTGGCACCTGAAATGTGCGTTAGGCCACTACGACTGGGAGGTCCGTTTGTCTCAACCAGCTGTCCTCGCCCTGGAAGATGGCACGCTCTTCCGCGGCCTGTCTATTGGTGCTTCGGGTACCACTGTCGGTGAGGTGGTTTTCAATACCGCCATGACGGGTTATCAAGAGATTTTGACGGACCCCTCCTACTGTCGCCAGATCGTGACGCTGACTTACCCCCACATTGGCAATACGGGAACGACTCGTGAGGACGAGGAGTCCAGTCGCATTCAGGCGGCGGGTTTGATCGTACGTGACCTCCCTTTGTTAGCCTCAAATTTTCGCTCCGAGCAGAATTTGAGCGAGTATTTAAACCAGCACAATACCGTTGCCATCGCTGATATCGATACGCGCAAGCTCACCCGCATCCTCCGCGATGGCGGTGCTCAGAGTGGTTGTATTATGACGGGGCTTGCGGTCGACGAGGACGAGGCGTTGCAGACCGCGCGCGGCTTCTCCGGTTTGAAAGGCATGGACCTCGCGAAAGAGGTGACGACGGCATCGGCCTATGAGTGGACTGAGGGCTCGTGGCAACTCGACACAGCAGCGTCTGACTCGGACCGCTTAACCGAGGCACCTTGGTCTGTGGTTGCCTTGGACTTTGGTGTGAAGCGCAACATTCTGCGGATCCTGGTCGACCTGGGGTGTCGTGTCACGGTGTTGCCTGCGCAGTCGACTTACGCCGAGGTCATGGCTCATGCGCCAGACGGGGTTTTTCTATCCAATGGCCCTGGTGATCCTGAGCCTTGCCGCTATGCGATCGACCTTGCCCAGACTCTTATGGAGAACCGGATGCCGTTGTTTGGTATCTGTCTTGGGCATCAAATTCTTGCGTCTGGCGAGTGGTGCGATGACTGAAAAAATGAAATTTGGGCATCACGGAGCGAATCATCCGGTACAGAACCTAGCTGACGGGACAGTGATGGTGACGAGCCAAAACCATGGGTTCACCGTGTCTGAGGCAGACTTGCCAGCGTCCTTGAGTGTCACTCACCGGTCTCTTTTTGATGGCACTTTACAAGGCATCGCCCGAACAGATGTGCCGGCTTACAGCTTTCAGGGTCACCCTGAAGCCAGCCCCGGTCCGCATGATGCAGCGAGCTTGTTTCGTCCGTTTCTCGCTGCGATGGAGTCTGGACGGCAATGAGGGGAGATCGCTAGCGCATGCCACGTCGGTCCGATATTAAGAGTGTGCTGATTTTAGGCGCTGGTCCTATTGTCATTGGTCAGGCGTGTGAGTTCGACTACTCCGGTGCGCAAGCCTGTAAGGCTCTCAGGGAGGAGGGCTATCGGGTCATCCTAGTGAATTCCAATCCTGCAACGATCATGACCGACCCCTCGATGGCGGATGCGACCTACATTGAGCCCGTTGAGTGGCAGACGGTGGCTCGTATTATTGAACGCGAGCGCCCCGATGCGCTGTTGCCTACGATGGGCGGGCAAACTGCACTCAACTGCGCACTCAAATTGGCCTCTGAGGGTGTGCTCGAAAAATTTGGCGTCGAAATGATCGGCGCTACTAAAGAGGCTATCGATAAAGCAGAAGATCGCGAAAAGTTTGATCGCGCCATGCGCGCTATCGGATTGGCAACACCTCGGGCAGGCATCGCGCACGATATGGACGCAGCTCACGCTGTACTCGAGGACATCGGCTTCCCCTGCATTATCCGTCCCTCATTTACCATGGGTGGATCGGGCGGCGGTATTGCGTATAACCGCGATGAATTTGAGGAGATCTGTGGTCGCGGTTTGGAACTGTCCCCCACCAACGAGTTGTTGATCGATGAATCACTCATTGGATGGAAAGAGTATGAAATGGAAGTGGTGCGAGATAAGAACGATAACTGCATCATCGTTTGTGCCATCGAAAATTTTGACGCGATGGGTGTTCACACGGGTGACTCGATCACAGTAGCGCCTGCTCAGACGCTGACCGACAAGGAATATCAAATTATGCGCGACGCCTCGCTGGCGGTGTTGCGGGAGATTGGCGTTGAGACCGGTGGGTCTAACGTTCAGTTTGGCCAGTGTCCTGATACCGGGCGTCTTGTAGTGATTGAGATGAATCCTCGGGTGTCGCGCTCCTCCGCACTGGCGTCAAAAGCGACGGGCTTTCCCATTGCCAAGGTGGCAGCCAAACTGGCGGTGGGTTACTCACTCGATGAACTGAAAAACGACATTACCGGAGGGGCGACTCCCGCCTCTTTTGAGCCTGCGCTCGATTACGTGGTGACCAAAATCCCGCGCTTTGCCTTTGAGAAATTCGCCACGGCAGATCCCCGACTAACGACTCAAATGAAGTCAGTTGGCGAGGTCATGGCCATTGGCCGGACGTTTCAGGAATCACTGCAAAAAGCCCTGCGCGGTTTAGAGGTGGGTTCTGCGGGATTCGAGCCACAGATGCAGGTTGTCGATGAGGACAGTCGATCAGAGCTGGTGGATCGGCTGACTAACCCCGGAGCGGATCGCATCTGGTACGTCGCCGACGCGTTTCGCGCTGGCTTCGAACTGGAGGAAATCTACGGCTACTCAGGTATCGATCCCTGGTTCTTGGTGCAAATCGATGACATCGTTCAATGGGAGTCGCGTCTTGAGGGCGTGTCGCTTACAGCGATCGATTATCAGATGATGTGGGCACTCAAGCGCCGCGGGTTTTCGGACCAGCGGATTGCCGACCTTGTGTCGGCGGACGAGTCGGCAGTCAGAGCGCACCGCTGGTCGCTAAACATCAGGCCGGTGTATAAGCGGGTTGACACCTGTGCCGCCGAATTTTCTTCCTCGACCGCCTACATGTATTCCACTTATGAGGAAGAGTGTGAGGCGGCGCCAAGCGATCGGAAGAAAATTCTGGTGCTAGGGGGTGGCCCGAATCGTATCGGTCAGGGCATCGAGTTTGATTATTGCTGTGTTCACGCCGTGCTGGCGATGCGGGAAGACGGTTACGAGACGGTGATGGTCAACTGCAACCCCGAGACCGTCTCGACCGATTATGACACGTCGGACCGCCTCTACTTTGAGCCGGTGACACTCGAGGATGTCCTCGAGATCGTTGCACTAGAGCAACCAACGGGTGTCATCGTTCAATTCGGTGGGCAGACGCCGCTCAAGTTGGCTCGCGCGCTTGAGGCGGCAGGCGTACCGATCATCGGTACGACACCGGATCAAATCGATCGCGCTGAAGATCGAGAGCGGTTTCAAAAGATGATTGAGGGATTGTCGTTGCGGCAGCCCTCTAATACGACGGTGCGCAGCGTCGAACAGGCCGTTAAGGCGGCCTCTGCAATTGGTTACCCGTTGGTGGTCCGGCCGTCTTATGTCCTGGGTGGGCGAGCCATGGAAATTGTCTATCGGGAGGAGGATCTCCTGCGCTACATGACCGATGCGGTGCGCGTTTCTGAAGACTCACCGGTATTACTCGACCGTTTCTTGAGCGCAGCGATTGAGGTCGATATCGACGCGGTCAGCGATGGGGAGCAGGTTGTGATCGGTGCCATCATGCAGCATATCGAGCAGGCGGGGGTTCATTCAGGAGACTCTGCGTGTTCTTTGCCACCGTATAGTCTGCCCGTTGACGTGCAGGAAGCCATGCGTGAGGTGGTGCGTAAAATGGCGCTAGAGCTCGGCGTATGCGGACTTATGAACGTGCAGCTCGCGTGGCAAGATGACGAGATATTTGTGATCGAGGTCAATCCTCGCGCGTCTCGCACCGTGCCGTTCGTTTCAAAAGCGGTTGGTCTCTCCCTCGCGAAGGTGGCCGCTCGCTGTATGGCGGGTCAAAGCTTGGTCAGCCAGGGCGTGACCCGCGAAATTGTCCCTCCATACTTTAGTGTGAAGGAGGCTGTGCTGCCCTTTAATAAATTTCCGGGTACCGACCCCATACTGGGCCCTGAAATGAAATCAACCGGTGAGGTGATGGGCACGGGGGATACCTTCGCTGCCGCGTTTGCCCGTGCGCAGCTGGGTGCCGGCGATGATCCACCCACCTCTGGTTTGTGTTTGATCAGCGTTCGCGATGTCGACAAGGCGGCTGCGGTAGAAGTCGCTCGGAGACTGGTCGCGCGAGGTTTTTCGCTGGCGGCAACAGGAGGGACCGCCAAGGCCCTGACCGATGCTGGGTTAACGGTTCGCATGGTTAATAAAGTGGCGGAAGGTCGGCCTCATATCGTGGATCTGATTAAAAATGATGAAGCGGCGATTATCATCAATACGACAGAGGGTCGTCGTGCCATCATGGATTCTGCCTCTATCCGAGCCAGTGCCGAACAGCACAACGTGTTTTACACTACCACCTTAGCGGCGGCTGAAGCCGTATGTATGGCGTTAGAGCAAGAGACGGATATCACGGTTCGGCGTTTACAAGACTTACATGACAGTATTCACGAGAGCAGGGTTGTATGAATCGGGTACCCATGACCGTGCAGGGCGAGCAGACCTTGCGAGATGAACTGGAGCGACTCAAGAAGGTAGATCGCCCGCGGATCACTCAAGCTATTGCTGATGCGCGTGAGCATGGTGATCTGAAAGAAAATGCGGAATACCATGCTGCGCGGGAGCAGCAGAGCTTCGCCGAGGGCCGGATTCAGGAGCTCGAGCACAAGCTCTCACATGCTCAGATTATTGATATCACGACCATACCTGCATCAGGCAAGGTCATTTTTGGTGCGACGGTCACTTTGATCGATGTGAGCGATGACCGCAGCGTAACCTATCGGATTGTCGGTGAGGATGAGGCAGACGCTAAAGCAAATTTGATCTCAGTGAACTCGCCTATTGCGCGTGCCATGGTGGGTAAAATGGAAGGCGATGAGGTGGTCGTGAACGCGCCCGGTGGCGATGTGATCTTCGAGATCGAGACGGTTGCGCATCTTTCGGCCACTTAAAAAAGAATCACATCGAGCGCATCTCCCTCGTTTTCTGTTGAGGTGACTGCGCAGTTCAATCCGACATACCGTCTCCCCTTTGGAGCTTCCCGCCCATACATCCGCTGGGCTGCTGGGGTTCAACTCAGCGCCGTCTGATCGTTACCGAGGCAGGCTGCCAGACTTTACGCCTCAGTAAGGCAAACGCAGACGCGCGCGAGCCTGGCTCAGTACTGCTGCCGTCAGCGACTTCTCTGGAGGTTGGATTTTCGTGGGTCGGCGGAGGGGTTGTGTCTGATCAGGGTGGCGATGTTGCCGATACGTTGTACCAAGTGCGCACCACTTTGCTCGCACAAAGCAGCGATCACGACTTCACGCTCAGTGCGCTCGCCAACCGAGACTTTGACCTTAATCAATTCATGGTCGGTGAGCGCGCGATTTACCTCTTCCAATACCGAGGGAGACAGGCCTTTACTGGCGACGGTGACAATCGGGCGCAGTGAATGTGCCTGCGCTCTAAATTGTCGAAGTTCTTTACTGGAGGGCATGATCTTTACCTGCGTGGCAGAATGTCGCTGTAGACTCTCACTAAACGCTAGTGTAACCCCTTGCAGGGGTTGATTGTGGACCGGGACGAGGTAGGTGTGGCGAAAAAGAAATCTTCAAGTCGAGCCTGGCTCAAAGAGCATCACGACGACATCTATGTTCAGCAGGCGCAGAAAGAAGGCTACCGGTCTCGTGCGGTCTATAAACTGATGGAGATCAATCAGCGTGACCAGATTATGCGACCGGGTATGTTCGTACTTGATCTCGGCAGCGCGCCTGGTGGGTGGTCTCAGGTCGCAGGGCAGTTGGTGGGTGCTCGAGGACGCGTGATAGCCAGCGATATTCTGCCGATGGACCAATTAGAAGATGTCACGTTTATTCAAGGTGACTTTACGGAAGAAGCAACCTATGACCAGATCGTGACGGCACTCGCAGGTAATCCGCTCGATGCTGTGCTCTCGGATCTAGCGCCCAATATGAGTGGTTTGCCTGAGGTTGATCAGCCCCGTGCCATGTATTTGGTGGAGTTGGCGACTGAGTTGGCGATAGGAACGCTCTCTTCAGGCGGGTCGTTTGTCACCAAGGTTTTTCAGGGCGAGGGGTTTGAGGCATGGCATCGCGAGATCCGGAGTCACTTTCAGCGCGTAGTCACTCGTAAGCCCAGTGCGTCGCGACCACGGTCTCGAGAGGTTTATATCGTGGCCACCGGCTTTAAGGCGCGGTAGCACACTAAGAGTCGTGTTGCGCCACTAGGCCAGCAACGGTGAAATGCAGTGCAGTAAGGCGCGATGGTCACCGTGGTGCCACAGGGAAAGCGGCAAGGGAAACCCCGTGACAGCGGGTTGACTTGAAATTGGGTCTATTGGGCCCAATAACTACCAGAGTAGGCGGTGAATCAGCTTCTTTAGGGGTTTCCGTGAGAGGCGCTATACTATCGGGCCAATGCGATCGTCGCAGGCTTTAGACCGAGAGGAAGAGTTGTGAACAATATGGCTAAGAACTTATTGCTGTGGCTATTAATCGCTGCGGTGTTGCTTTCGGTATTTAACAATTTCAATCTGCGCACCAGTACGGAGCAGGTTGGTTACTCTGCCTTCATCAGTGAAGTGCAATCGGATCGGCTATCCAAGGTGGTTGTCGATGGATTAACCATTAGCGCTCAGCGCAAGGATGGCTCAACGTTTGAGACCGTCCGACCGATGGTTGAAGACCCTAAGTTGATGGACGATTTGTTGTCTCACAACATTACTGTTGAGGGCAAAAAGCCCGAGCAGCAATCGGTGTGGACGCAATTGCTCATCGCGAGTTTCCCGATTCTGTTGATCATTGCTGTCTTCATGTTCTTCATGCGCCAGATGCAAGGTGGTGGAGGCGGCCGCGGCGGGCCAATGAGCTTTGGTAAAAGCAAGGCAAAGCTCTTAGGTGAGGATCAAATCACAACGAGCTTTGCGGACGTCGCGGGCGTAGAGGAAGCCAAAGAAGACGTGCAGGAGCTGGTCGAGTTTCTGCGTGACCCAGGGCGATTTCAGAAGCTGGGTGGCAGGATTCCACGAGGTGTGTTGATGGTGGGCCAACCGGGAACGGGTAAGACACTGTTGGCAAAGGCCATTGCTGGCGAGGCGAAGGTACCCTTTTTCTCGATTTCCGGTTCTGATTTTGTCGAGATGTTCGTCGGTGTGGGCGCCTCTCGAGTGCGCGATATGTTTGAGCAGGCCAAGAAGCAGTCACCCTGCATTATTTTTATTGACGAAATTGATGCCGTTGGACGCCATCGCGGCGCGGGTCTGGGGGGCGGTCACGATGAGCGCGAACAGACCCTGAACCAGCTGTTAGTGGAGATGGATGGTTTTGAGATGAACGATGGCGTGATCGTCATCGCGGCAACCAACCGGCCAGATGTGCTTGACCCTGCGCTATTGAGGCCTGGGCGCTTTGATCGCCAGGTCGTAGTTGGGTTGCCCGACATTCGCGGGCGAGAGCAGATTCTGAAGGTGCACATGCGAAAGGTACCGCTATCTGAGGATGTCGATTCGTCCAAGATTGCGCGCGGTACCCCCGGGTTTTCGGGCGCTGACCTCGCTAATTTAGTGAATGAGGCGGCGCTGTTTGCCGCTCGGGGTGGGCTGCGACTGGTGGGTATGAATCAGTTTGAGCTGGCGAAGGACAAAATCATGATGGGCGCCGAGCGGCGGTCGATGGTGATGTCCGAATCTGAAAAGCGCAACACCGCCTTTCACGAGGCAGGCCACGCCATTGTCGGTAGGCTCATGCCTGAGCACGATCCGGTCTACAAGGTATCGATTATCCCAAGAGGTAGGGCACTGGGTGTGACCATGTTCCTGCCCGAGGAAGATCGCTATAGCCACAGTCGTCGTCATATCATCTCGCAGATTACGAGTTTGTTTGGTGGGCGCGTAGCCGAGGAGATGACATTGGGCAAAGATGGCATTACCACCGGGGCATCTAACGATATCCAACGTGCCACTGAAGTGGCTCGAAATATGGTCACAAAGTGGGGATTGTCCGAGGCAATGGGTCCGCTGCTTTATGACGAGGGGGGTGAAGAAGTCTTCCTTGGCAGGAGCGCAGGGCAGCCCGCGAAGGCAATGTCGGATGAGACCGCTTTGGCAATCGATCGGGAAGTGCGAAGCATTATTGATGAGTGCTACGCGCAAGCGGGGCAACTGCTGGAAGACAACCGCGATAAGCTTGATCTGATGGCTGACGCACTCATGCAGTATGAGACGATTGATGCGGCACAAATCGATGAGATTATGGCGGGCAAGATGCCCAGCCCGCCGTCCGACTGGTCTGGCGATGATCGCGGAACCCCGCCCGACGCCGGTGAAGCGGAGTCGACAGCCAGCCCCATCGGCGGTGCCGCAACTGAGCACTGATCGACTGACTTAACCCCCGCACTGGTGATGACGCGGTCATGAGCACAGTGATCACCTGCGGGGAGCGCACCTTAGATCTCTCGCAGCCCACATTATGGGCGTGCTTAACGTAACCCCTGATTCCTTTTCTGATGGCGGGCAGCTCTATCAAGGCGCTGCATTGAGCCCCAGTCTATTACTGAAACGTGCTGAGCAGATGGTGTCGGACGGTGCTCAGCTGTTAGATGTGGGGGGGGAGTCGACCCGACCCGGCGCAACGCCTGTTTCTGAATCGGAAGAACTGGACCGGGTGCTCGGTGCCGTAGAGGCCCTGACTCGCCACGTTGACGCCGTGGTGTCGGTGGACACGAGTACGCCAAGCGTGATGATCGAGTCGGCCGGATTGGGTGCGGGGCTCCTGAACGATGTAAGAGGCTTTCGGCGCGCAGGCGCACTGGAGGCGGCGTCTGCCACGGGGCTGCCGCTTTGTATTATGCATATGCAAGGCGAGCCCGATACGATGCAGCAAAACCCTCAGTACGATGACGTGATGTCGGGTGTCCGTGACTTTTTTAACGGTCGCCTCAGCGCCTGTCAGGCAGCGGGTATTTCACAGGAGCGGATTATTCTCGATCCAGGGTTCGGGTTCGGCAAGACCGCTGAACATAATTTCCAACTCTTGGCGCACTTGGGAGACCTGTGTCTGACTGAGCATCCTATTTTGGTAGGGCTGTCCAGAAAGTCGATGATTGCCAGCGTGCTGGATAAGGCGCCAGAGGAGCGCGTATTCGCGAGCGTGGCATTAGCACTGATGGCGGTTGAGAGAGGGGCGAGTATAGTGCGAGTTCACGACGTTGCCGCTACGGCGGATGCTTTGGCAATGTGGAGTGCGTTACCCCGGAGTCTCGATCGATGAGCAAACAATTTTTTGGCACCGACGGTATTCGTGGCGCGGTAGGTCAATACCCCATTACGGCTGACTTTATGCTCAAGCTAGGGTGGGCTGCAGGCAAGGTGTTTGCCGAAACCGACAGCGGGACCCATGTCTTAATCGGCAAAGACACTCGTGTATCGGGCTACATGTTTGAGTCTGCGCTGGAGGCAGGTCTGGTAGCGGCTGGGGCCCGTGTCACCTTACTGGGGCCGATGCCGACGCCGGCAGTGGCAATGCTAACCCGCAGCCAGAAAGCCTCGGCAGGTATTGTGATCAGCGCGTCACACAACCCGTTTAGCGACAATGGCATCAAGTTCTTTAATGCCGATGGCGGCAAGCTATCGGACGAGGTGGAATTGCAGATCGAGGCTCAGTTAGGGCAGCCTATGGAGACCGTCCCCTCTGCCGAATTGGGCAAAGCGACGCGGTTGTCGGATGCGCCGGGTCGCTACGTCGAATTTTGTAAAAATACCTTTCCAGCGGCGTTGAGTTTACGTGGGCTGAAGCTGGTGGTTGATTGTGCGCATGGCGCGACCTATCAAGTAGCGCCCCAAGTGTTTGCTGAGTTAGGTGCCTCGGTCGTTGAAGTGGGCGCCGAGCCCGATGGCTTCAACATTAATGAAGGGGTAGGGTCGACGTCACCGGCCGCGCTGCAGGAAAAAGTGTTGAGTGAGCAGGCCGATGCGGGCATTGCGTTTGATGGTGACGGTGATCGTGTGCAGTGTGTCGCTGCAGACGGTAGCGTCGTCGATGGCGACGAATTGCTGTTCATTATCGCCATGGATCGCGTGCGTCGTGGCGGGATTGTCGAAGGGGTTGTCGGCACACAGATGACCAACTTAGGCATGGAGCAAGGATTAGCGGAGCACGGGATCTCGTTAGTGAGAGCGAGCGTGGGCGATCGTCATGTCTTGGCGGCGATGTCGAAAAAGGGCTGGTTATTGGGTGGCGAGGCCTCCGGCCATATTATTTGCGGAGACCTAGCGACCACTGGCGATGGCATTATTGCTGCCTTGCAGGTGCTAGCGGCGATGATCGGCTCTGGGGAGTCCTTGCTGAGTTTAAAAAGTGGCATGCGCAAACTCCCACAGACCATGATCAACGTGCCGATAGCTGCCGGCTTCGAGCTCACACAATGCGCCCCAGCGCTTGCTGAAAGCGAGCGAGTGGAGGCTTTGCTGGCAGACAGAGGGCGTCTGGTGCTCAGGCCTTCAGGGACCGAACCCCTGATCCGCGTGATGATCGAGGGCAGGGACGCGGCTGAGAATCTGCAACTGGCCGAGGGTCTTGCTGAGGTCATTCGGCAGTCCGTTTAGCGGGGTTGCGAGGGGGGGCCGCGCCCAGTATCATCTCGCGCCCTAGAGTTCTGCCTCGAAAAGGTCGATTGATGGAACAAATAACGCTCATAGTTCATCTGCTGGTTGCCCTTGCACTGATTGCATTGATTTTGCTGCAACGCGGCAAGGGGGCCGATATTGGCGCCTCATTTGGTGCGGGCGGGTCCCAGACCTTATTTGGCAGTGGCGGCAGCGGTAATGCGCTAACCCGAATGACTGCTTGGTTGTCAGCGATTTTTTTCGCGAGTAGCTTTGGTTTGGCCGTGATTGCCGACAACCGAACGGCAAGTGAGGAAGATTTGGGTTTCGAGATTCCGATGACGCAAGCTGCCGATACTGATATGCCGGTGAGTGATATGCCGGCGATGGATTCTCAGGGGGATCTCCCTTTGAACGACGCACCCGCTGTTGAAGGCGAGTGATGAACACAATTTGCGGGAGTGGTGGAATTGGTAGACACGCTATCTTGAGGGGGTAGTGGCCTTTGGCTGTGCGGGTTCAAGTCCCGCCTTCCGCACCAATTATCAAAAGGCTTCCCACGGGAAGCCTTTTTGGTTTTTAAAGTCTATGTGGAGACAGCCATCATAGGCACCTGAATTGCCCTACCGTCGGCCTTTTACGCTCCGCAGACAGGCTTCGGCTAGCAGAGAGTCAGCGCGACCGAAATGGTCACATTGTTTGGCAGCTTCTTTGGCACTCTCTTTGGCAGCTCTCTTTGGCAAATCATGCTGTGCCTTGGGATCGATCGGTCAGGCGGGAGCATACAGGGGAAGTTTCTCCGGTTGCCCGTGCCGCTGTGTTCTCATCGTCAAGAATGCTGGGTGATCAAGACCGATACGGTAAATGTTCCAGTTGACGCCGGTGCCCACGATTCCTATACTCCGCGACCTCAGTTTGTGGTCTATGGCCACTGTGACGCCTGCGTCGACCTAGTTGTGAACTAGTAGATGCCGAAAAGGGGGCGGTCACGAGGAGTATTGATGCGGGGTGGAGCAGCCTGGTAGCTCGTCGGGCTCATAACCCGAAGGTCGTCGGTTCAAATCCGGCCCCCGCTACCAATTTGACGGCAGAGAGGTGTTTGCTGGCCGTCACATCGAAAGCCCCTTTTGGGGCTTTTTTGTGGCCGCTTGTTGAGGCGGGGTGGAGGAAAAACGATGTCGGGGAGGGAAGCGAATTTAATGCAGCTCTTGCAGCCGACGATAGAATCGATGGGCTTTGAGTTGTGGGGGATCGAGTTGGTTTCTCCAGGAAAGCGCCCCACATTGCGGATCTACATTGATGCCGACGACGGGGTGAGCATTGATCATTGTGCTCAAGTGAGCCATCAGGTGAGTGGGGTGCTCGACGTTGAGAACCCGATTAACGGAGAATATACCCTAGAGGTATCGTCTCCCGGTGTAGACCGATTGCTGTTTCGTCCCGAACATTATGCCGCTTATGAGGGCGAGGTAGTGGATATTCGGCTAAGGCTGCCGGTGGCAGGGAGGCGGCGTTTTAAAGGGTTTTTGGTCGCGATGAATGACGAGTCAATCACGCTACAGATTGACGATGATGAGTTTGAGTTGCCCCGGCGATCGATTGATCGAGCCAGGGCTTTTCCCCGGCTAGAACTTGGCCAGGGTAAACATTAGGGCGGTAATACTGTGACGACAGGCCGGTCATGAACTGGCCTCGACAATAAGTAGAGAGCGAAGAGATGAGTAAAGAAATCTTGATGGTGGCTGAGGCAGTCTCGAATGAAAAGGGGGTGTCCGAGGACATCATCTTTGAGGCGATTGAGTTGGCGCTGGCTACGGCGACCGCAAAGCGGTACGACGAGGAAGCCGATATTCAAGTCGTTATTGATCGAGAGTCCGGAGACTACGTGACGAAGCGTCGCTGGTTGGTGATGCCGGATAGCGAGATGGCCCTGTTGGGAACGCAATTCACCACCGAAGAAGCAGCGGAAGTGAGCGCATCACTGCAAATTGGTGATTATCACGAGGAAACGGTCGAAAACGTCGGGTTTGGGCGCATTGCCGCACAGACTGCGAAGCAAGTGATCGTGCAGCGGGTGAGGGACGCAGAGCGCGCTCAGATTGCGGATGAGTATCGCAGTCGAGAAGGTGAGCTGCTGGCAGGCACCGTTAAGAAAGTGACCCGAGACAATATTATCGTCGACCTAGGTAACAACGCCGAAGGCCTGTTGCCTCGTGGTGAGTTAGTGGGCAGAGAGACCTTTCGGATTAATGATCGGGTGCGTGCCATTCTGACTGAGATTAATACGGAATCACGGGGCCCGCAGCTCATCTTGTCGAGATCTTGCCAAGAAATGTTGGTTGAACTCTTTAAAATTGAAGTGCCCGAGATTTCCGAGGGCGTCATTCAGATCAGGGCGGCTGCAAGAGACCCCGGTTCAAGAGCCAAGATCGCCGTTAAAACCGGTGATCAGCGGATTGATCCCGTCGGTGCCTGTGTGGGTATGCGCGGATCCCGTGTCCAGGCGGTCTCCAACGAGCTGGATAACGAGCGCGTCGATATTATTCTCTGGGACGATAATCCCGCTCAGCTGGTTATCAATGCGATGTCTCCGGCAGAGGTCGAGTCGATCGTGGTCGATGAGGATAACTCGACGATGGAAGTCGCGGTTGCTGAAGACAATCTGGCGCAAGCTATTGGTCGTGGCGGACAAAACGTGAGGCTGGCATCGGACCTCACCGGTTGGGTGATCAACGTCATGAGTGTGGATGACGCGATCGAAAAGCAAGAGACGGAAGCGGGCGAAGTGATCGAGCGCTTTATGGTCGCGCTGGATATAGACGAGGATATCGCTGCGGTGCTGGTGGAAGAGGGCTTCACGACGCTTGAAGAAATCGCCTATGTCCCACTGGAAGAAATGAACAACATTGAAGGGTTCGACGAGGAAATCTCGGAGGAGCTCCGGGCGAGAGCAAAAGATGCGCTCCTCACGCAAGCCATCGCATCAGAAGAAGAATTGGATGCGCATGAGCCCGCTGAGGATTTGCTCACGATGGAGGGTATGGATCGACACTTGGCGTTCTTATTGGCAAGCAAGGGGATCATTACGATGGAAGACCTCGCTGAGCAGGGCGTCGACGATTTATTAGATATTGAAGATATGACGGCAGAGCGTGCGGCTGAAGTGATTATGACAGCTCGCGCCCCTTGGTTCGCTGAAGAGGAAGAGGCAACCGCCTGACAGAATGTTGGGCTAAGCATGCACTCGAAGAACTGAGCGGTTTGGGAGAAAAAGATGGCACAAGTGACAGTATCGCAGTTAGCGGAAACAGTGGGCGCATCGGCAGAGCGATTGCTTGCCCAGATGAAGGATGCGGGTTTGCCCCATGCCTCCGCTGAAGAGGCTGTCTCGGAGGAGGATAAGCAAACGCTGCTCGCCTTCCTGAAGAAAAGCCACGGAGAGGGAACGGGCGCGCCCAAGAAAATCACCCTTAAGCGCAAGTCTGTGAGTACGTTGCGAGCGGGAGGTGCTGGCAAGCGCACGGTGAACGTTGAAGTGCGTAAGAAGCGGACTTACGTCAAACGTGACGAAGAGGCGGAGCCAACGGAGGAAGCCGGTGTTCCTGAGTTAGTAGAAGAGGTGTCAGCCGCGCCGAGCGCAGAGGTACTTGAAGCCCCCGTAGCAGAACCAGAAGTAGAGGTTGCAGCAGACGACGCGTTGTCAGCGGTAGACGAGAAAGACCCGGAGGTATTGCGGCAGCGAGCCGCTGCGCGTCGTAAGGCCGAAGAGCAAGCGAGACAGCTGCAGTTAGACGCAACGGTCAAAGCGCGCGCCGAAGAAGCTGAACGGCAAGCACAAGAGGCGGCCGCTCAACCTGCCAGTAAAGACGTGGATAGAAAACCGAAGCGCCTTCATGCCGCGCCGGCAAAGACCGATGCCGCGCCGAAAAGAGACGAGCTACGACGTAAGTCGGGTAAGGGTCGCACAGACCGCGGTGGCGCTCGCGGTAAGCAGCGAGGCCACAATCTGTCGATTACCGATTTGGCAGCCGCAGAAGGGGGCGTCGTCAGGCGCCGCGGAAGCCGCAGGAAGAAGGGTCAAGGCGAACCCAATCAGCATGGCTTCGAGCAGCCCACAGACCGAATAGTGTACGACGTGAATGTGCCAGAGAGCATTATGGTTGGCGACTTGGCGCAGCAGATGGCAGTCAAGGCGGGCGAGGTGATCAAAGAGCTGATGAAGCTTGGCGTGATGGCCACGATTAACCAAGTGCTAGACCAAGACACCGCCACGCTTGTGGTAGAAGAGCTCGGCCATCGCGTCGTCCTCAAAAGCGCAGAGGAAGTCGAGGAGCGACTCGAGGAAACCTTGACCAACCAGGGCGGTAATCCAGAGCCAAGAGCGCCGGTAGTGACCGTCATGGGCCACGTCGACCATGGTAAAACGTCGTTGCTGGATTATATTCGCGAGTCGCGAGTCGCCAGTGGCGAAGCCGGGGGAATCACCCAGCACATTGGGGCGTACCACGTGAAAACTGACCGGGGCATGATCACCTTCCTCGATACCCCCGGTCACGCCGCCTTTACTGCAATGCGAGCGCGGGGTGCCAAATCGACTGACATCGTCATTTTGGTGGTGGCGGCGGATGATGGTGTCATGCCGCAGACAGAAGAGGCCGTTCAGCACGCAAAGGCAGCGGGTGTTCCGATTGTGGTGGCAGTCAACAAGATGGACAAAGAGGGTGCTGATCCTGAGCGAGTGAAAAACGAGCTATCGGCAAAAGAGGTCATACCAGAAGAGTGGGGCGGTGATACTCAATTTATTCCTGTGTCTGCGCATACGGGAGAGGGCGTTAACGAATTGCTCGACGCGCTGTTACTGCAATCGGAATTGTTGGAACTGACTGCTCCTGCAGATGTGCCGGCATCGGGTATCGTGATTGAGTCACGGCTCGACAAAGGACGCGGTGCAGTTGCGTCATTGCTGATCCAGCAAGGGACATTGCGACAGGGTGATATTGTGCTCGCCGGCGTGCAGTCTGGTCGAGTGAGAGCCATGTTGGATGAAAATGGCCAGCAGATAAAAGAAGCAGGTCCGAGTATTCCCGTAGAGGTGTTAGGTCTTGACGGGACGCCCGACGCGGGGGATCCCGTTGTCGCGTTGGAGAGCGAAAAGAAGGCCCGTGAGGTCGCCGATTTCCGACAAGAAAAAATGCGAACCTCCAAATTGGCACGGCAGCAAGCCGCCAAGCTCGACAATATGTTCGAGACGATGACGGCTGGATCGGTCGAGACCTTGAACTTGATTATCAAGGCGGATGTCAGAGGCTCGTTTGAGGCACTTCAAGGCGCTTTGGTCGATCTGGGCAATGATGAGGTGAAGGTCAATATTGTGTCAGGGGGTGTCGGTGGTATCTCCGAGACTGATATCAGTCTTGCCATGACCAGCTCTGCCATCATTATTGGCTTTAATACGCGAGCTGATGTGAAGGCGCGCGCCGCAGCGGAGAACGAGGGTGTCGAAATCCGTTATTACAACGTCATTTATGATTTGATTGATGATGTGCGCGCCGCTCTGTCGGGCATGCTATCGCCCGAGATGCGAGAGGAAATTGTTGGTATCGCAGAGGTGCGCGATGTATTCCGGTCCCCCAAGTTTGGCCTGATTGCTGGCTGTATGGTGATCGAAGGCACCGTTCATCGGTCCAAGCCTATTCGGGTCTTGCGCGATAACATTGTGATCTACGAGGGTGAGCTGGAGTCTTTGCGCCGCTTTAAAGACGACGCTAGCGAAGTGCGTAATGGCACGGAGTGCGGCATTGGTGTGAAAAATTATACCGATGTTAAAGCGGGCGATCTCATCGAAGTCTTCGATGTCAATGAAATCGCTAGGAGCCTCTGAAGGGACTCACTATGGGCAAGGAATTCGAGCGGACGCAGCGCGTCAGTCAGTTCTTGCATCAAGAACTCGCGAGACTATTGCACTCGACGGTGAGGGACCCACGGGTTGAGCGGATCAATCTGACGGAGGTTGAGGTGAGTCGGGACTTGTCTCATGCCAAGGTTTTTTTCACCTTACTTGATGAGCAGTCCGAGGCCGATCGAGCCGACATTGCTGCGGTACTGAGGAAAGTGTCGGGGTTTCTGCGGTCTGAACTTGCTAAGCAGTCCTCCATGCGAACGGTTCCAAGACTGAGCTTTCGCTTTGATGAGAGTGTTGGACGCGGACGCGATATGGAAAGCTTACTCCGAGAGGTTCGTAAAGCCGACGCGGTGCTCTTTGACCATCAGGGTATCAATGAGGGTATCAATGAGAGTGTCGACGAGAGTGTGGACGAGGGTGCTGATGAGGGCGCTGACTCAGAGGTCCACACTGGCCCAGATTCAAATACAGATTCAGACCCTACAGAAGCCTAGCCAAGATGGCTCGACGGCGAAAAGGGCGGTCGGTCAACGGCTTGTTGATATTGGACAAGTCTGCAGGGATGACCTCCAATGGCGCATTGCAACGCGCTAAACGCCTCTTCTCGGCGGCCAAGGCGGGCCATACGGGTGCGCTAGATCCTTTGGCGACCGGTGTGCTGCCACTGTGCTTCGGTGAGGCGACAAAATTCTCACAGTTTTTGCTGGACGCTGACAAAGGGTATCTCAGTACCATCGTGCTCGGTATTGCGACCGATACCGCCGATGCAGACGGCCAGGTGATCGCGCGAAAAGAGGCAGCAGCGGTCGATGCAGACGCAGTGCGTCATGCTATGGCAACACTGACCGGCGCGATTGAGCAAGTACCGCCGATGTACTCTGCCCTGAAAGTGGATGGCCAGCCCCTCTACAAGCGGGCTCGGGCAGGAGAAGAGGTCGAGCGATCCGCTCGCCCAGTTCACATCCACCATTTCGATTTATTGAATTATGTCCCCGGTGAGTCGGCCGAAATCAGCGCGGCAGTGCTCTGTAGCAAAGGCACCTACATTCGTGCATTGGCCGAGGATCTCGGCACGGCATTGAATCTGCCAGCTCATGTTAAGACGCTGCGACGAACTCAGGCCGGACCCTTTGGACTCACTAATGCGGTGACGTTGGCGCAGTTAGAGGCGGCTGTGGATACTGGTTCGGAGGACAGTCTCGATGCACTGCTGCTGCCTGTTGACGCTAGCCTCACCCATTTACCGAGTGTATCGCTCTCAGAAGCTGCAACTTTTTACCTGCGAAAGGGCCAGGCAGTGGTAGTGCCAAATGGCCCACAGAGTGGTATGGTGCGGATCGCCGATGCAGAGGGAGACTTCCTCGGTGTCGGAAAAGTGCAGGAAGATGGGACCATAGCGCCCGTAAGACTTCTGGCACAGTGATTAGCGGCAGGTGCCGTTTCACGAACCTCTCTGTAAACCTGCACGGATAGGCTCGCTTCTACAAAGCAGGTTGGAGAACGTATCATGGCGTTGGATGCAGCAACGAAAGCAACTATTGTAAAAGATTACCAGCAGTCTGAGGCTGACACCGGATCCCCGGAAGTACAGGTAGCCTTGCTCACAGCTAATATCGAGCAACTGCAGTCCCATTTTAAAGACCATGCGCAGGACCATCACTCACGTCGAGGATTGATCCGCATGGTGAACCAACGTCGAAAATTACTCGATTACCTCAAGCAAAAAGACGCCGCCCGCTATACGGATTTGATTAAGCGGTTGGGTCTACGACGCTGAGGATGAATCGGGGCTGGCGTGGTGCCAGCTCAGTCATATTTGGAGAAAACAAGTGAATGTAGTGAAAAAAACTTTCCAGTACGGTGACCATGAGGTCACGCTGGAAACAGGTCGTATTGCGCGACAAGCAACCGGTTCGGTTTTGATATCGATGGGCAGTACGAGTGTTTTGTGTACGGTGGTAGCCGATCCAAAGGCAAAGCCCGGGCAGGCATTTTTCCCGCTGGGCGTGCATTACATCGAGAAGCGGTACTCGGTCGGTAAAATACCAGGCGGTTTTTTCAAGCGAGAAGCACGGCCTAGCGAAAAAGAGACGCTGACCTCGAGATTGATCGATCGACCCATCCGACCACTTTTTGAAGATGGCTTTATGAATGAGGTACAAGTGGTTTGTACCGTCATGTCCGCGGACCACGACACCGATCCCGATATTCCCGCCATGATTGGTACGTCTGCTGCCTTGGCGTTATCAGGGTGCCCATTTAATGGGCCCATCGGTGGAGCGCGAGTGGGTTTTACCGAAGCGAGCGGCTATGTGCTCAATCCTGGCTATGCGGCGCTGGCGGGAAGCCAGCTCGACATGGTCGTTGCGGGAACACGTGATGCCGTTTTGATGGTGGAGTCTCAGGCGCAAGAATTAACTGAGGACCAAATGTTGGGTGCAGTCTTGTTTGCACACCAAGAAATGCAGGCGGTGATTAACGCGATCAATGAACTGGTCAGTGAAGCAGGCAAGCCGCGATGGGATTGGAAAGCACCCGAGGCGGATGCCGGCTTGGTGAGCGCCGTAGAGGCTGCCGCGCAGGGACCCCTGGGTGAGGCATATCGTACGACTGAGAAAACCGCTCGTTACGAGCAGGTCGGTCAGGTACGGGATCAGGTGCTGGCTGAGCTGGCAACAGAGGGCGGCCCGTCTGCCGACGACGTGAAAGATGTGTTCAAGAGTCTTGAAAAGCGCATCGTGCGAAGCCGCATCTTGGCCGGTGAGCCGCGCATCGACGGCCGTGATAACCGAACTGTGAGAGCGATCGCCTGCGAAGTTGATGTGCTCGCTAAAGCGCATGGTTCAGCATTGTTCACTCGCGGAGAGACGCAGGCGATTGGCGCTGTCACGCTGGGTTCTACACGCGATGCTCAAATCATTGACGCCCTTGAGGGTGAGCGCCGAGACCCGTTCATGTTGCACTACAATTTCCCTCCCTACTCAGTGGGCGAGGCGGGACGCATTGGTTTTACCAGCCGTCGAGAAATTGGTCACGGCCGATTGGCGCGTCGCGGTCTAGCGGCAGTGCTGCCCAATGCCGAGGAATTCCCTTACACCATCCGCGTGGTCTCGGAGATCACCGAATCGAATGGCTCGAGTTCTATGGCGTCGGTCTGTGTCGGTTCTCTCTCTATGATGGCCGCTGGCGTGCCGCTATCGGCGCCGGTCGCCGGTATTGCGATGGGTCTGGTCAAGGATGGCAATCAGTTTGCCGTATTGACTGATATTCTCGGTGACGAGGACCACCTTGGTGATATGGACTTCAAAGTGGCTGGTACTGCCAAAGGCATCACCGCGCTGCAAATGGATATCAAGATCGAGGGTATTAACGAGGAAATCATGGAGCGTGCGCTCGAGCAGGCGCTAGAGGCACGACTGCATATCCTCGGACAGATGAATACGGTGCTGGATGCGCCACGCGAAATCACCTCAGATAACGCACCGAGTATGGCGACCTTAAAGGTCGATCAAGACAAGATTCGGGACATTATTGGTAAGGGTGGCGCGACGATTCGACAGATCACCGAAGACTCGGGCGCTACGGTGGACATTGATGACGACGGTACCGTTAAGGTCTTTGGCCAGAATGCGGCCGCGCGCGATGCGGCGGTTGAAATCATTATGTCGATTACGGCGGAAGCCGAGGTTGGTGCCATTTACACGGGTAAAGTGGCAAGGATTGTCGACTTCGGTGCCTTCGTAACGATTTTGCCGGGCAAAGATGGACTGGTGCACATTTCTCAGATCGCAGACGAGCGGGTCGAGAATGTGTCTGACTATTTGTCAGAGGGCCAAGATGTTCAAGTGAAGGTGTTGGATGTCGATCAACGAGGACGCATTAAGTTGTCGATGCGTGAGGTTGCCGACGAATCTGGCTCCGCTGAAGCTGGCGATAGCGCCGATGCGCCAGAGGAAGAGTCTCTGTCAGAGGAGTAAATCACGTTGAGCGGCGCACGTGCGCCGCTTGGAAAGCCCGCTAACGCCAGTTCGCGGGCTTTTTTATTGCCTGCTACTACCTGTCATTGGCATCCGATTGTGATCGGCTTACGGTGCCTTTGCTGCATTACGGGAGTACACGACCTCGCCATTGACCATGGTCCACGACACCACGGTGTCGAGTATCCGTTCTGCCTCGACCGTCATGAGGTCTTGTGACAGCACCGTGAGGTCAGCCAGTTTGCCGACTTCGATAGAGCCTTTCTCATTTTCCTCAAACCCTGCGTAGGCCCCTGCAAGGGTCATGGCATACAGCGCTTCTTGGCGAGTGAGCTTTTGCGCCGGTTCAAAGCCCGTTGCGGGCGTGCCATCGAGGGACCGACGGGTTACCGCGGCGTAAAAATTAGCAATGGGGTTAACGGGTTCTACTGGTGCATCGGTTCCGGTCACGATGAGTACTCCTTCACGGAGCAGATCTCGCCATATATACGCGCCGTCCTCAATACGCTGTCGGCCCAGCCGATCGATAGCCCATGGGCGGTCAGAGCTGAGATGGATGGGCTGCATCGAGGCGATCACCTGTTGTTCCGCGAACAACGCGGCATCCCCTAAACGGAGATGCTGGGCATGCTCGATTCGAAAACGGTGGTCTACGGCCGCTTTGGTGAAGGGCGCAAAAACCGAGAG
Organism: uncultured Luminiphilus sp.; assembly: GCA_943789425.1. GTDB lineage: Bacteria > Pseudomonadota > Gammaproteobacteria > Pseudomonadales > Halieaceae > Luminiphilus. The sequence goes on along the minus strand of CALSUB010000006.1, from coordinate 74,955 downwards.
AACCTCAGAATTGGCGCGATCACCGATGGCGTGGACATTGATTTGCCAATTATCCTCGCGCGTTTTAGCAATGAGTTCACTGAGCGCTTCGAGGCTAAAGGTGAGCACGCCTCGGGTATCCGGTGCATCCGAATAGGGGGCGTGTAACCAAGCGGTTCGAGAGCCCAGTGCGCCATCTGCCTGCACCTTAATCGAGCGAACAGCGAGCCGATGATCGCCGTCATTGAGGAGTGGGCCTCGAGCTAACCACTCCTCCAGCGCCCTTTCATCGCTGGCATAGACCATGGAGTAGAGCCTGACGATGAGGTTGCCCTCCTGCGCCATGCGGGTTTGTGCGGCGAGGTCCACCTGTGACGCGCCGGCATCATGCGCGGTGGTGATCCCTTGACTCAGCAGGTGCCATTGCGCGGCATCCACCAAGGAGGTGGCTGTCGTTAAATCGTAACGTTGCAGCGGAGCGGTGAGTGCGATGGCGGTCTCATGGAGGAGGCCTGTGGGTGCTCCGTTGACCCGCACAATGACACCCCCCTCGGGCGCTATAGAGTCACCTGTGATGCCCAACGAGTCCATGGCGGCTTGGTTTAAGAGCACAGAATGTCCATTGGCATGCTCTAATAGCACCGGGTGGTTTGGCACCGCTTGTGACAGCGCATCGTGAGTGGGAAAGCCATTGAGGTGTCCCTCAGGTGGCTGAGTCCATTTGCTCTGATGCCAGCCCGTGCCCAATATGACGGTGCCTGGTCGTAAAGCCTCTGCGCGGGCGTGAACGCGCTCGATGATTTCGCTGAAATCCTGCGCACTCCTGAGATCAACCGATCGAAGTGCCGACCCAATCCCCGCGACATGGACATGTGCATCAATCAGTCCTGGATACGCTACTGCGTTATCAAGGTGGATGACGGTGGTGTTTGAGTCTGCGAGTTTCAGTGCCTCTTCTTGGCTGCCGACAAAGCGAAAACGACCACCTTGGATAGCGACGGCTTCTGCCTCAGGCTGCTGTGGATTCGAAGTGTAGAGTGTGCCGATGACAATGGTATCGGCAGGTGGGGTAGTCGGTTGGCAACCCGCGCTAAGCGCCGCAGTCAGCAGCATCAGCAAAAAAAGGAATGATCGCAATAAAGTAAACCGCATATGACACCGCTCCCGTAATGGTCTCGAGCGTAAAGCGTATTCTCAGCAATAAAAAGGGGGCCGAAGCCCCCCATATCGTACTTGCTAGCAGTCTTGCTTAGAAATTATAGCGATAACGTGCGTACCAGAACGCGCCACTGATGCCGAAAGGTGAATACTGGCTGTAAGTATTACCTAAGATAGTTGCGCTGTTGAAACCGAGATTGTTCACGTCGGTTGCTTTCTGGCCATTGTTATCCAACACGTTGTTGCCGCCGACCAGGATGCTGGAGTGATCACCGATCATGTACTCGACTTCGAGGTCGAGCAGGTACTCGCTATCAAAAACAGCGTCGGTACCGAAGACGTCATTTTCGAAGCTATCATACCACTCGTCATAGAAGCTTAAGCGCGCGAGGACTCTGAAACTACCCACCGAGTGGTTAGCCGACAGATTCCAACGCGTCTCAGGCGTGGTCGTTTCAATTTGTCGAATACGACCAGCACCGACTGTCTCAGGATTAAAACCTTCGACTTCGGTCTTGTTGTTGTTGTAAGCCAAGTTCCAATCAGTCGTTCCGCCTAACCATTCGGTGTAGGTTGAAACGACCACATCAACACCGTGAGTATTGGTGTCGAAATCATTGGTGAAGAATCGGAATTGGGTTAAATCACCGGCTCCAGGCACATTGTCAGCAACGAGCTGATCAATCTGCTCTTGGGTCAGCTTGACTTCTGATGACAGGTTGATTCGATCTTCCATGTCAATGTCGTAGTAGTCGACTGTGATCTCGAAGTTACCCAGCGTTGCGTAAAGACCCGCTGTAAAGTTGGTGGACTCCTCAGGGTCCAGCTCCTTTCCGCCAAATTGCAGTGCAATCGGGTTAGTCGCTGGGATGGTGCCATTGTTAATGAGCGTCGGTACGCCGTTCACGTTGGTCAGCTCAGTTGAGGTGTTAGAAGCGTTGGCCTGACCGGGGGTCGGAGCCTTAAAGCCGGTGCTGTAGGTTGAGCGGACACCGAAGTTCTCAGTGATCGCCCAATTTGCACCAATTTTGTAGTTAGTGGTGTCGCCAAAGCCGTCGAAGTCTTCGTAGCGAATGGCCGCTTGGGTTACCAAGCTGTCCGTTGGTGTCCACTCGGCATCGACATAGAAGGCATAGTTTTCACGCTCGAACGTACCAGACGTCGCTGCTGGGAATCCGGGGAATCCGTTAGAAGACGTGCTGAAGCCCTGATCCGCCAAAATACCTGCGGTGTAGGACTCTTCCTGACCAGCGCCAATTTCAAACTCTTCGTTTCGGAACTCACCACCAAAGCCAATGTTCAGCGCGTCTGACACAGTCCAGCTCAGGTCGGCGTTGAAGTTGGTATCGGTCTGCTTGTACAAGCCGGGATCAAAGTCGCGGGGTGAATCGGGGCCTAAGCTCGCATTCAACGTATTGTTGATGAAGAAATCTGCTTCGTTTTCACCGCGATAAGCACTGATGTCCCAACGCAAGTTATCGTTGATTTCTCCGCGTAAACCCAGCAAGAAAGACATGTCAGTCACATCACCGCCGAATCGTGGGGTGAAGCCGCCTGGAATGGTTTCCTGAAAGCTGAAGCAATTGGGGTCAGCAACAACTTGCGCGAAGGCATCTGCGTCAGGTGTGACGTTATCGGCGCCGCCGAGTGCCACAACGGGGCAGCCTTGGCCGTCGTTAGGAGTGAGATCACCGACCAGCAGCGTTTCGCCACCGTCACCACTGTAGACCGCGCCGCGGTTGGTGGGGTTACGGAAGAAGAAACCACCGTCAACTTCTTTGCTGTTGTAGTTAGCGTGACCGTAAAGGGTCAGCGTGTCGCTCAGGTCCATCCCAAAATTGGCCCAGAGCTTCATGTCGTCATTGACAATCGGTCGGCCCCAGATCATGGCAGGTGCCGGCACGTCTTGGTATCCATTGTCGATCAGCGTTTGCGCGTCCGCGCGTTGCTCTGAGCGGCTAGTTGGATCTGACTCGCCCCACTCCGCGGTCAGGTTCAAGAACCCGTTATCGCCCAAAGGAAGGCCGATGTTACCGGCAATTGTGACTTGCTCGCCGTCACCTTCTTTGTACTCGCCGTAACGAACCTCTAATGAACCACCCTCAGCACTGTCATTCAGTACGAAGTTCATCACACCTGCGATCGCATCCGAGCCGTATTGGGCTGACGCGCCGTCGCGCAACACTTCAATGCGCTTCAGTGCGGCACCAGGAATGGCTGCAGCATCGGGGCCCTGTGAGCCGTTAGAGATGCCGTTACCGAGCCAAGTGATCACTGAGGCACGATGTCGACGCTTGCCGTTGACCAACATCAAAGTGTGGTCAGGCGCTAAGCCACGTAAGTTAGCAGGCCGCACAAGGGTCGCTGCGTCACTAATTGGCTGATCGTTCACGTTGTAAGAGGGGATGACATTTCGGAGCAGGTTGCTCATGTCAGTGTCGCCCTGATTGCTCATGGTCTCACCGCCGATGACATCGACAGGAGCGGGTGAGTCAAGTGCAGAACGGCCTTGTGTTCGAGTACCGATGACCACGACTTCTTCTGTCAGGGCTTCTTCCTGTGCCAAGACGTTGAACGTGGGCACCATAGTCGCGGCTGCAACCGCCACTGCGAGGGTGCGAATGGGAAATTTCATGCATGTCTCCAAAATAAAAAAAGTTCACCCAGCGCATCGAGAGACGAGTCTCCGGATGCGATTGGATACCATTACTTTGTATTTTTATTGTGTTTAAAACGGGCAGCTATGGTGCTTGCCCGGAGGCGAGATTATACGGAAGTTGGAGCCCTTATACCGGTGGAAAATCGTAAATTTTAACTCTTATTGAGCGTGTCGGAATGCGGTGCCTGATACGCAGCCATCCCGCCTCGTCGACAGGCTCTTGCCGTCACTTTTGAAGCGCATGAAGCGAGATGCAGCCTGGTGGACGACACGAGAGCGATACCCGTTCTTGCCGCCGCAGAGGGGGCTAGCGGTAACCGCGATCGAATTCCGGTTAGCTAGTGACTGGCAGTCGGTCGTTGTGCCTTCGCTATCTAGCGATACACCCGACCGCTAGAGTATGCCGGCCCGCTATGAGATCCTCGACCACTGAAGGGTCGGCAAGTGTTGAGGTGTCGCCGAGGCTTTTAAGGTCATTTTCGGCGATTTTACGCAAAATTCGCCGCATGATCTTGCCAGACCGCGTTTTAGGCAGCCCGGGGGACCACTGAATCTGGTCTGGTTTTGCAATGGGCCCAATTTCCTGTACGCACAAACTCACCAATTCGGCGCGCAGGGCGTCACTGTCTTCGATGCCCGACATGGGGGTAATGTAGGCGTAGATACCCTGTCCTTTGATGTCATGGGGATAACCCACCACAGCAGCCTCGGCAATATCGGGGTGCAAGACCAGCGCGCTCTCGACCTCAGCCGTGCCCATGCGGTGGCCTGACACATTCAATACATCGTCGACACGACCGGTGATACGCAGATAGCCATCTTCATCTCGCAATGCGCCATCCCCGGTAAAATAGTAGCCAGGGTAGACGCCAAAATACGTGTCGATCATTCGCTGATGATCGCCATAAACGGTCCGGATCTGGCCCGGCCAGGATTGCTTAATGACCAAATAACCCGATCCCGGCCCTGTGATTTCTTGACCCTGCTCGTCAAGCAGAGCGGGCTCGACGCCGAAGAACGGAAAACTCGCAAACCCCGGTTTGAGTGCATGGGCGCCAGGGAGTGGCGTGATCATGACGCCACCCGTTTCTGTTTGCCACCACGTGTCGACAATAGGGCACCTGCCTTCTCCTACGATGCTGTGGTACCACTCCCACGCCTCTGGATTAATCGGTTCTCCGACTGAACCAATGATGCGCAGCGAGCTTCGGTCGTGACGGGTCACCAAGTCGTTGCCTAAGCTCTGCAGTGCACGGATAGCCGTTGGGGCGGTGAAAAAGGCGTTGACTCGATGTTTGGCAATGATTTGCCAAAACCGATCCCCCTCGGGGTAAGTCGGTATGCCTTCGAACATGAGGGTTTTTGCGCCAATCGCAAGGGGACCATAAACGATATAGGTATGGCCTGTTACCCAGCCGACATCGGCAGTGCACCAATAGGTTTCACCCTCTCGATAGTCGAATACGGTTTTCATCGACAAGGCCGCCTGCAATAAATAACCGCCTGTCGTATGCAATACGCCCTTTGGCTTTCCGGTCGAGCCCGAGGTGTACAGAATGAATAGCGGGTCTTCGCTGTCCATCCACTCGGGTTCACAGTCGTCAGACACCGTTGCGACAGCCTCGTGATACCAAACGTCTCGCGCCGCATCCCACTCGATGGCGTCACCGGTGCGGCGCACCACTAACACGCTATCAACACAATCAGCTTCTTTAATCGCGGCATCGACGTTGCTTTTCAAAGGGATCGCTTTGCCACCTCGAACTCCCTCGTCAGCAGTGATGACCAGTCGACAGGCAGCATCATTGATTCGATCTTTTAAGGCTTCCGGTGAGAAGCCGCCAAATACAACCGAGTGAACCGCGCCGATGCGGGCGCAGGCCAGCATGGCAAAGGCCGCCTCTGGGATCATGGGCATATACAGGCACACGCGATCGCCTTTTTTGATCCCAAGGTGTCTCAGCACATTGGCAAATCGGCAGACGTGAGTCTTAAGTTCCTGATACGTAAAAGCCTGACTCTCGTCGGGCTGGTCACCCTCCCACACAATAGCAGTCTGATCTGCTCGGTCAGGTAGGTGTCGGTCAATACAGTTCACCGAGACATTGAGTTGTCCGTCGACAAACCAACGCGCCTGTCCAATATCGAGGTTATTGTCTGAGACCTGACGCCAGGGTTTGTGCCAGCTCAGCAGTGCTTCAGCTTGAGCGGCCCAAAAGGCATCGGGATCTTCGATCGACTGCTGATAGAGTGTGGCGTAGTCCTCTGGCGTGATGTGCGCATCACTGAAGTGTGCTGGGATGGGGTAAAGCGCTGATTCAGGCATAGGATGCGGCCAATCTGAAGGGGTCTGCGATAGTAGGCGACAGACCCACGGACAACAAGCCGCCTCGTGGTTATGGCTCAGACTACGCTATCGCATGCCGTTGGCTTTTCAGTTAGGGGCAGACAGTGCGCTGGCGCGTTGCGCTGATTTATACTGCCGAGTGATTGCGACGATAAGACACAGGGAGCTCAGCATGGGGACGCCGGTTAGCCAACAGACTCGAGATATCTATTGGCGCGAAAATCGACGACTGATGCTGATTCTGGGCTTTTTTTGGTTTGTGGTGAGTTTGGGATGCGGAGTGCTGTGGGTGGAACCACTGAATCGCATACAAATGGGTGGCTTTAAGTTGGGGTTCTGGTTTGCTCAGCAGGGCGCGATTTATGGCTTTATTTTGTTAACGTTTATTTACGCGTTGGCAATGGCCCGCCTTGAGAAGCGTCTCGGACTCGAGGAACCAGACGCATGAGCCTCACCGAGACAACCTATTGGGTGGTAGGGGCGTCGTTTGCGCTGTACATCGTGATTGCGATTCGCTCTCGAGCGAGCACCACGCAAGAGTTTTATGTCGCGGGGAAGGGCATCCATCCGATCGCAAATGGAATGGCCACGGCGGCTGATTGGATGTCGGCTGCCTCCTTCATTTCGATGGCGGGGCTCATTGGGCTGTCATACAACGGCTACGGTGGTTCTGTCTTCTTGATGGGCTGGACAGGCGGCTACGTGCTCTTAGCCATGTTGATCGCGCCTTACTTGCGAAAGTATGGGAAGTTCACCGTGCCTGAATTCATTGGTGATCGATACTACTCCAACACCGCGCGGATCGTCGCGGTGCTGTGTCTCATTATATGCTCCGTGACCTATGTCATTGGGCAGATGAAGGGGATCGGCGTCGCTTTTTCGCGCTTTCTAGAAACAGACTATGAGACCGGCTTGCTCTCGGGCATGGTGATTGTTTTTTTCTACGCGGTGCTGGGCGGTATGAAGGGGATTACCTACACACAGATCGCACAATTTTGCGTGCTGATTTTTGCGTATACCGTGCCGGCAATCTTCATCAGCTTGCAATTAACCGGGCAGCCCATTCCACAGTTGGGGTTGGGCAGTACGCTGGCTGATGGTAGTTATCTTCTTCATAAGCTGGACCATATTTTGCTGGACCTTGGCTTCCAGGAATATACCACTGCGCTGCGCGGCAGCACCTTAAACATGGCTGCCTTCACGGCATCTCTGATGATTGGCACTGCCGGTTTGCCGCATGTCATCATCCGGTTTTTTACGGTTCCCACCGTGCGTGCTGCACGAACATCTGCGGGCTGGGCACTGGTGTTTATCGCGATTCTGTACACGACGGCACCGGCTGTTGCGGCGATGGCGAGACTGAATATTATTCAAATACTGGAGCCCGAGGCGGGACAGGCATTGCTGATCGAAGAACGCCCAACTTGGTTTAAAAACTGGGAGCGCACGGGCTTATTAGAGATTGACGATAAAAATGGGGACGGGCGGATTCAATATCATGCTGACCCGGAGCGGAACGAGTTGGTTAAGCTAGACAACGACATTCTGGTGTTAGCGAATCCTGAAATCGCTAACCTGCCTAATTGGGTGATCGCTTTGGTGGCGGCGGGCGGTCTGGCAGCGGCGTTGTCGACTGCGGCAGGATTGTTGTTGGCGATCTCGTCTGCCATCTCTCATGATTTACTCAAGCGCACCTTGATGCCTCAGATTACCGAACGGCAGGAGCTAATGGCTTCTAGGATTGCCATGTCGCTGGCGGTACTAGGAGCAGGCTATTTGGGTTTGAATCCGCCGGGGTTTGCCGCCGGCACGGTGGCGTTAGCATTTGGGCTGGCTGCGGCTTCATTATTTCCAGCACTTTTTCTCGGCATATTTTCTCAGCGTGTCACGCGAGAGGGCGCGATACTGGGAATGCTGTCGGGCATCAGTGTCACTCTGATCTACGTTTTTCAGCACAAGGGCATTATGTTTATTCCGGGCACGAGCTTTCTGGGCAACCTTTCCCCTAACTGGTTTTTTGGAATTGAACCTAATGCGTTTGGTGTTGTTGGTGCGATGGTCAACTTTACCGTCACGCTGATCGTGACCCGCTTTACGCCGGCGCCCCCGGAAGAGGTGAGGCTGTTGGTCGAAAGTGTTCGGGTGCCTAGATCTTAAAGCGATGGCAGGGCAGGGATTACCCTGCTGCGCTGATCTGAATATTATCGATTAACCGCGTGGTGCCTAACGTGGCTGCCACGAAAAGCGCGCAGTCGCGAGACAGGTCTGTCGCAGTGGTGAGCGTCTGTAGTTCTCTGAGTTCTAAATAGTGAACGGTGAACCCTGCCGCAGCGAGATCGTGTGAGGCTTGCGCCAGCGTGTCTTCAGCACTGACGGTAGCAGCACCGCGAAGCGTTTGAGCGCAGTGTTGTAGTGTTTGCCACAGGCGGGGTGCTATTTGGCGCTCTGCGTCAGACAGATATTGATTGCGAGAGCTCAAGGCCAATCCATCGCCAGCACGTGAGGTCAGTCCCTGCTGAATATCGATATCGAGACTTAGATCCTGCACCATTCTTTGGATGATCAGCAGCTGCTGCAGGTCTTTTTCACCAAAGACGGCGACATCCGGCTGCACCAGTCGAAATAGTTTGTACACAACGGTGCAGACACCGTCGAAGTGTCCAGGCCGTTGTGCGCCGCAGAGCGGCTCGCCCAAAAGTGGCACACGGATAGCGGTGTGTGCTTGATCTCCTTGCGGATAGATATCAGCAATGCCGGGCGTAAAAACGACGTCAACGCCCGCCGCTTTGAGTGCCGCTAAATCGGCATCGATGGTGCGGGGGTAGGTGGCTAAGTCTTCCTCTTTGCCAAATTGCATTGGGTTGACAAAAATCGAGACGACAACAATGTCGGCTGCCGCCCTGGCTTGATGCACTAAGGAGAGATGCCCGTCATGAAGATTGCCCATGGTGGGCACAAATGCGACTCGCGATTGCGCGCGGACTGCGTCGAGGTGGTCTCTAAGGGCTTTATTATCGGAGACGACGATCATGCCGGTCCTTAGGAGTAAGTGTGCTCTTCTTGAGGGTATTCCCCCGACTTCACCGCGCGCACAAAGGTGGCAAGCGCATCTTGTATCGAGTCGGCACCCTTCATAAAGTTTTGCACAAATTTCGGAGCACTTTCCGTCATGCCGAGCATGTCGTGTAAAACGAGCACTTGCGCATCAGTGCCTCCGCCCGCACCGATTCCAATAACCGGGATATCCAGTTTTGACGCAATGTCTCCGGCGAGTTCTGCAGGAATACACTCCAAGACCAGCAGGCTGGCTCCGGCGTCCTGAATTTCGACCGCATCGGCAAGGATCGACTTGGCCTCTTTGGGGGTGCGACCTTGGACCCGATATCCGCCAAATACATTGACCGATTGAGGCGTTAATCCAAGGTGCGCGCAAACGGGAACACCTCGCTCGACCAGCCGATTTATACTATCGCTGAGCCAGGTTCCGCCCTCCAGCTTCACCATCTGGGCGCCTGCTTGCATCAACTGAGTGCTGGCATGCAGGGCGTCATCCGAATTGGAAAAGCTCATGAAAGGGAGGTCAGCCACAATGAGGGAGCGAGGTTTCGCACGCGCGACACACTCTGTGTGATACACCATAGCATCGAGTGACACGGGAATGGTTGTCTCGTGGCCCTGCAACACCATGCCGAGCGAATCACCCACCAATATCGTCTCTGCGCCTGCCTCGCTGGCCAGTCGCGCGAACGTGGCGTCGTAAGCGGTGATCATCACGAACTTATCACCGGACGATTTCATCGCGTCTAGTGTGCTGATGGTGATTCGTTTTGTCATTGGGCTGACTCCAGGCCGCTCATAAAGAGTCGGAATTCAGCTAAAAAAAGTCGGGTTAAAATAATGGCGTCCCTTCTTAATGTTCAGCATATAGTCAACGAGTTGCTCATAATCCCGGTCACTCTCTGCTAGGTCAATGTCGTTGGCATTAACAATCAGCAGAGGCGCCGCATCGTAGTAGAGAAAGAACTCACTGTACACCTCATTGAGCTGTTCTAGGTACGACCGGTCTATCGACTGCTCGGCATCGATGCCACGCTTACCAATGCGCTCCAGTAGACGCTCAGGATTGGCTTGCAGGTAGATGACTAAATCGGGTGCGGGCGCCTCGACGTGCATTTTCTCATAAACCTTGTCGTAGAGCGCGTATTCTGCCGGTTCTAAGTTGACGCGGGCAAACAGCGGGTCTTTCTCAAGGATAAAGTCGGTGACGCGCGTGCTCTCAAACATATCACGTTGTTTTATATCGGTAATCTTCTGCACCCGCTGAAAAAGAAAGAAGAGTTGTGTTGCCAGCGCGGTTTGCTCTCGGTTCTGGTAAAACCGCTCGAGAAAGGGATTCATCTCTGCTTCTTCTAGTAGCAGATCGTATTCAAAAGTCTCCGCAATTTTGCGAGCGAGCGTTGTTTTTCCGACACCGATGGGCCCTTCAATCGCGATGAAGGCCGGCACAGTGCGGCCGCGAAGTGATAAGCCTGATGCGGGTTGTCGTTCTAGCAAAGAGGGGCCTCCTGTAACGACTGTCACTGAGGGAACTCACACAATACGCTAATCGTCTGTTGCGTGCATCGAGACAGCAGCGTCCCGAGGGAGGGCTGACCGGGCATTACATAATCAATGCCAAGCAGTTCACACAGTGGATTTAAGACAAAGCGCCGCTCGTGAGCGCGAGGGTGGGGCAATATCAGTGCATCAGTTGCGATCACCTCGTCTCCGAAGAGAAGCAAATCGAGGTCTATGCATCGTTCGCCCCAGTGCCTGAGTCGCTGTCGGCCCATCGCCGTCTCGATGGTGAGCAGTGCGGTGAGCAACTCGTGGGGTGACAGCGATGCCGTGAAGCCCGCAACTGCGTTGTAAAAATCGGGTTGGTCTTGTGGGCCTTGCGGAGACGAGACGTAAACCTTTGACAAACCGGTCGCAGATAAATCGGCATGTGCCGTGAGGTGTCGGTATGCCTCCGACAATCGGTCTAAGGGGTTATCGATATTGGACCCCAAGCCAATAAAAACGTGATTCATGGGGCGCGTACGTTACCTCGCGGTCTGCGTCGTCGTTTAGGCTGATCGTCTCGACGTGGTCTGGCACTGCCCACCAAGTCAGGATGTTCTTTTTGCTGCGCGGTCCAAAAGTCACTGCACTGGCTCCCCAAGTTGCCGGCTTCTTCTCGCAGTAAGCGCAGGTCAAATGCGGCCCTGAACCACCGCCGAGCAAGGAGGTCGGTGATCTTTTTGGGCTGCATGCGCTCGAGGCGGGGCTGTAAGTCCCAAATGTCGCGCATGGCCAATGAGAATCGCTTTGGAATGGTGAGATGCTGGCAAGCGTTATGGACCACTTGCTGACCTGCGCTATGTATCGCTTGTGTGGTGGGCTCTCCCCCTTCTTCCAGTCTCAGTGCCAGTTGCTCGACCGCGGGCCAGTAGAGTGCAGCGAGCAGAAAAGCCGGCGTGACGGGTCGTCGGTCAGCGACCCGCTGATCGGTGTTGCGCATGGCGCGCATCTGCAAACTCGCAGATTGCTCCTCATGGAGCGCCTCGCCAATGTTATCGCCCATCAGCAGGGCAATCAGGTCATGGTGCTTCAGTAAGGTAAACGTGGGGGCAGAAAACCCATTCATAAACAGTTTGAGCCACTCGTCAAATAATCGTGCCGAGGGAATGTCGCCAAGCATTAACCGCGTACTTGCGATAGCGGTTTCGGTATCGGCTGCTAAGTCAAACTGTAAGCGGGCACTGAAGCGCAAGACCCGCAGCATTCTGACCGGATCTTCTCGATACCGCTCTTCTGGCACCCCAATCACCCGAATCATCCGCGCTTCAATATCTGCCGCGCCATTGAGTTGATCAATGAGTGTGTTGGATGAGGTGTCATAGTAGAGCGCGTTAATGGTGAGATCTCGGCGCAGTGCGTCCTCCTCGAGGGTTCCGTACACGTTATCGCGCAATAACCGACCTGATTCGCTTGCCTTTGAATGCTGCCCTGCCTGCGCGGCAGCATGATTGCCCCGAAAAGTAGTGACTTCAATAATTTCGCCGCCTGAGCGGACGTGGACGATTTGAAAGCGCCTGCCAATGATGCGGGCGTTACGAAAGCACTGCCTAATTTGCTCTGGCGTCGCATTGGTGGCGACGTCGAAGTCCTTAGGGCGCTGTCCTAGGAGTAAATCGCGGACGGCACCGCCGACAACATAGGCGGTGAATCCAGCATCCTGAAGCCCTCGCACGACCTTGGTAGCGCCATGCGAGAAGTCAGAGCCGTTGAACGGTGCGGCTTGTGTCTGTTGGGTCAAAATTTGGTCACTCTGTTCATCACCCTAACAGTTGGCGGCAAGCGCGGACTGTCTTGATGATGGCTTACGAAGCGATGATACCGGTTGATGATGCTGACGGGGCGATGATACCGGTTAACGCATTACCAAGTCGGCCGCTATGGTAGCTGATGTGGGGGTGTCTCGCTATCCGAATGGGGGTGAACGGCTTCAGCGCCTGGGACAGCCTGAGCGCCTGAGACGATGTGAGCGTTTTGAGGATTCCATAACGAAACATGGGGAAGTCTCCTTCCCCACCCAGGTCCGTTATGACGTCGTTTTTATTATTGGGCCGTTTATTATTATTAAGGCTCTGATGAATAGGGAGCAGGTATTGTGCCAGCATGGAAAAAACCATAAAAAACATGGGGATAATATTTTGTGTAACGGTCACGCGCGCAGCGCCTCGCAGAAAGTGTTACAGAAGTGCACTGGGGTGTTACAAAATTGCATTCAGTCCGATGGGGCTGAGTCCTCTGCCCTAGGCTTAGTGCGGGGCATGCCGAAACGCTGCCGTCGCTCCCACAAGGATTTGCGGCTGATGCCTAGCTTTTGCGCGAGTTCTGTCTCGTTCATGGCGTCTTGATGCAGCAATACAAACCGCTGGAAGTAATCCTCTAGGGACAACTCATCGGCCGAATCGTCGATTGGCTTCTCGGATGCGCGATCAGGTGGGATGGTGCTCCCAGGCGGGATTGTGCCCTCAGGCGGGGCAATGCCAACGGGTAGATCAAGCGCTAAAAGCGAGTCGTCACACATGATCAGGGCACGTTCTACCGCATTTTGTAGTTCTCTGACGTTACCGGGCCAGGTGTGGTGAGCAATCAGTTCCAGACTCTCTTTCGAAAATGCACGAGGCGGCATGCCCAGCTTATCCGCCAGCTGAGTAGCGAACCAATTAGCCATGGCGGTGATATCGTTACCTCTTTGCCGCAACGGGGGGATGTCTAGCCGCAAAACATTGATCCGATAGTAGAGGTCTTGGCGAAATAAGTTGCTTTGCGCGAGTTCATCTAAGCGGCGATGCGTCGCGCAAATGAGTCGGATATCCACCTTTGTGCTTTTGATGGCGCCAATGCGGCGAATTTCACCTTCTTGGATAAATCTCAGTAATCTGGCCTGTGCGGCCAGCGGCAGTTCTCCAATCTCATCGAGAAATAATGTGCTGTTATGCGCGGCTTCGATCAGGCCCATCCTGTTGCTGGTCGCACCCGTGAAGGCGCCTTTTTCATAGCCAAAGAGCTCTGATTCAATCAGTGTTTCGGGGATGGCGGCGCAGTTGACCGTGATCATGTTTTGATCTTGGCGCGCACTGGCTGCGTGCAGTTGTAGTGCGACTAATTCTTTGCCGGTGCCCGTTTCCCCTACGATTAAAGCGGTCGAGTCGGTTTTGCCAATACGATGAATCGATGCCTGCAGGTCGTGCATAGCGCGACAGTTCTCAGGATAAAAATAGTGTTGCCCTCTACTTGCGCCCAGCTGGGTTTGCTGGGCTTCACAGGTTGCTCGCACTGACTGCGCGATGAGGCAGGCATCCATAGCGCGATCCAGCACGTTTGTGGCACCTGCTCGCATTGCTTCGACGACCCGGGCCGTGGAAGGCTCGCTCAGCAAGATGATCACGGGTGTTGGCCACAGCGCCCGAGTTAGCGAGGTCAATTGATTCGCTTCGTGATGATGGCCCAGCACAACCAGCTCACAGTCTGGTCGCCGGTGACGATCCTCCTCTGACTCTGGTGAGTGCTCAGGCATCACCGCGACGCTGCAGTCAGAGAGCGCCACCACTAATGCCTCGCGCAGCGCCGGATCATCTTCTAGTAACCGAATATGCATAGATCCACTCAGATGGTGATCGGTCAGCCTATGTTACCGATCAGGTATCACCTTGCGAGTGAAAAAGTAACACTTATGGATGTTGGCTGAGATGCAGTGGTGGGGCCCAGTTGGCGGTAGCGTGCTCCAGAATCGCTTGAGGGTTGCGTGCAGATGCTGGCGGTGGTGCTTGCTGAAGTAGCATTAGGCATTGACGGAGATTATCCGCTGTTTGACTCAGATCGACCTCAGGCGCGCCATTTTGCTTGCTCAGTTTGTTGCCGTCAGTGCCATGCAGCAGCGCGACATGCGCGTATTGCGGCGAGCTAAGTCCCAGAATGGCGTGCAGCCAGCGCTGACGATGAGTAGAGTCGAGGAGGTCTTTCCCGCGCACGATGTGAGTGAAGTTCGGTTGCGCATCATCGACCGCGGCTGCCAGTTGGTAAGCGAACAGGCCATCACGGCGCTTGACGATGAAATCCTCGGGGAGTGCTTCGACGGTGATGGTTTGCGGTCCGAGGAAGCTGTCCTCAAAGGCAGTGAGCAGTGATCGATCAACTGAGACTCTGAGGCTATGAGGGGCATCATCGGTATGCTGTTGGGTGACACATACCTGGCCGCAAGAACCCGTTTTCTTGAGGTCGGCGCGCGTACAGCGACATCGGAAAAGACGCCCAGACTGTCCAAGTTCCCTTATTGCGCGCTCAAAGGCATCCGCGGATTGGGATTGATAAACGACCTCGCCATCCCAAAGCAGCCCATGTGCCTTGAGGCCCGAGAGAATGCGTTCAACGCTTCCGATTACCGCGCGCGGCGGGTCAATGTCGTCGATCCTGAGTTGCCAAGAACCGAGATGATGTCTAGCGTCTAAAAAACTCGCTAGCGCAGTGTAAAGGGACCCCATATGCAGCGGGCCTGTGGGGGAGGGGGCAAAGCGGCCCCGGTACGTCGGAGGGGCGGCCTTGGTGACAGGCGCCGTCAACCCAATTCCTGACGCTCTTTAATTTCAGAAAGCGTTTTGCAGTCGATGCAGAGAGTGGCAGTGGGCCGAACCTCAAGTCGCTGAACGCCAATCTCAACGCCACACGCATCGCAGTACCCATAGTCGTCATTTTGTAAATTTTCTAGGGTCGTGTCGATTTTCTTAATTAATTTTCGTTCGCGATCGCGAGTCCGGAGCTCAAGGCTAAATTCTTCTTCTTGCGTGGCCCTATCAGCAGGATCAGGAAAATTGGAAGCCTCGTCTTTCATGTGCGTAACGGTTCGCGACACCTCGTCTACCAGTTCTCCCCGCCATTGAAGCAACAGGCCTCGGAAATGCTCGATTTGCTCATCGTTCATGTAGCTCTCGCTACGACTTGGCTTGACTGGCTTAAAATCGTCGAACTTTTGAAGTGCGCCGACTGCCCTCGCTACTTTTGGACCCTGCCCCCGCGCGCCAGGTTTTTTGGCGGGCGCTTTTTTAGCGACGGCTTTCTTTTTGGCAGGTGCTTTTTTGGCGGGCGCTTTTTTAGCGACGGCTTTCTTTTTGGCAGGTGCTTTTTTGGCGGGCGCTTTTTTAGCGACGGCTTTCTTTTTGGCAGGTGCTTTTTTGGCGGGCGCTTTTTTAGCGACGGCTTTCTTTTTAGCAGGTGCTTTTTTGGCGGGCGCTTTTTTAGCGACGGCTTTCTTTTTAGCAGGTGCTTTTTTGGCGGGCGCTTTTTTAGCGACGGCTTTCTTTTTAGCAGGTGCTTTTTTGGCGGGCGCTTTTTTAGCGACGGCTTTCTTTTTGGCAGGTGCTTTTTTAGCGGGCGCTTTTTTAGCGACGGCTTTCTTTTTGGCAGGTGCTTTTTTAGCGGGCGCTTTTTTAGCGACGGCTTTCTTTTTGGCAGGTGCTTTTTTAGCGGGCGCTTTTTTAGCGACGACTTTCTTTTTGGCAGGTGCCTTTTTAGCGGGTGCTTTTTTCTTAGGTGCTGCGCCTTTGGCTTTTGCGCTGGCTGATTTGCGACTGGCCATAGTGGTGCGATTCCTCGTAAAGTAGCACAACAGACTTTGTCATGCCTATTTGGGGCGGGGAAACTACCAGATCTGTGCCCTTCGTGCCAGCATAGATTGCACAGGCCTAGTGATTAGCGCTTGTCGGCAAGGCTGCGTGCTGTCATTTCGCTGACCGGAGGCGTTTTTATGGACTTCCCGCCGCTTACCAAGGGAGCCTTGCGTCGACGTTATAAACGCTTCTTAGCCGATGTGGTCTTGGCTGGGGGTGAGGAGCTGGTGTGTGCTCATTGTCCCAATACGGGCGCCATGACAGGGTGCCAGCCGGCCGATGCGGCGGTCTGGTTGTCCTTTCATCCAAAGCCAGCGCGTAAATTGACTTGGACTTGGGAGCTGGTGCAGACCGAAACGGGGTTGGCTTGTATTCATGCGGCCATGGCGAATCGCGTTGTCGCCGAAGCATTGCAGAAAGGGCTCCTACTCGACTTGATGCCCAGTGGTGCGTCTCTACAATCTGAGGTGAGGTTAGCTGATCGATCTAGGGCGGATTTTTTCGTTGATAGCGGGAGCGGTATCTATATCGAGGTGAAGTCGGTGACATGGCATGTTAGTGCGGGAAAGGGCGCGTTTCCTGATGCGGTCAGCACTCGCGCCAGTAAGCATCTAACTGAACTGGTGGCGGCCATTCACAGGGGGCATCGTGCCGCACTGGTTTTTTGTGTGATGCATGAAGCAATCACGAGCGTGGCGCCTGCCGAGCAAGTCGACCCAGCCTATGCGGGGCACATGGCGCAAGCGATGGCGGAGGGTCTGGAGGTATACCTGTTGTTCAATGAGATCAACCTGCAGGGAATCTACCCGCTAAGGGCACAATATATCGGAGAAAATCCATCATTCTTGACGCATTGACAGTGTTGGGCCTTTCTCGCGAGGGCTTGTCTGAATTCGCGGCGGGGATGTGGGCGCATCAAAGCGCAGTCAATGCCTTCACTGCGCTCAGTAGGCGAGCGGCAACCGAGGGGTTTGATCTGCGGGTAGCGTCTGCTTTCCGGAGCTACGGTCGCCAATCAGACATTGTGAATGCTAAGTGGCTGGGTCATCGCCCCGTCGTGGACGAGGGGGGGGTGGGTCTGCATCGCGAAGCGCTATCGGATACTGACTGGCTTGCTGCGATCCTGCGTTTTTCTGCATTGCCGGGCACGTCTCGGCATCACTGGGGCACGGATTTTGATATTTGGGATCGTTCAACCGTGACTGATGGTTATGCGCCGCAGCTGCTCACCAGCGAATATCAGCAAGGAGGCGTTTTTGCTGAGATGAGTGCCTGGTTGGATGATCAGATCTCGGCTGATAACGCGGAAGGTTTTTATAAACCGTATGACGTTGATCGCGGCGGTGTTGCGCCTGAACCCTGGCATATCAGTTATCGACCGGTGGCACAGGGCTACTTTCGGCAATTATCACTGAGCCAGTGTCTTCCGCTGTGGCGTGGCGATGCTGATCCAGCGGGCCAGTGCCACGCTCCGTTGCAAATGGTGTCTCTGTTGGAGACGGACGCAGAGGCTATTTTTAAGCGATACGTCTTGCCGACCTAGGCGCGAGCTCGTTGCGTGCGCCTCACCGTGTGTTAAGGCGCTATGTCTGCCAGGGTATGCAGCGTTTGGGCACCAATACTTTCTTTAAGCGTGTGTAGCGTGGCATGCCGCGATGATAGTCAGGGTAAGCTTCGCCGGCGATCAGCGGTTCAAAATAGGCTTTGCCTGCTGCAGTCACCGCAAACCCATCTTTTGATATAAATCGACGGGGCATTTTCTTCTCTCGATTGGCGACGCGATGCAGTGGCGCGGCGCCAATGCGCCATCGGTACTGTTTGCCGGGCTTTCGCTCGATGGTTGGCATGATGGCGTTTGCGCCCTCTAAGGCAAGTTCGACCGCCGCTCGGCCGAGCGCAATCGCCTGATCGACATCGGTTTGACTGGCAATATGACGAGCGGCGCGCTGCAGATAGTCGGCTACGGCCCAGTGATACTTAAAACCTAGGTGCTCTTTCACCATGCTGGCCAGCAACGGTGCCAAGCCCCCAAGTTGAGCGTGGCCAAACGCGTCGGTTTCTCCTTGATCAGCGAGCAGCCTGCCATCTGCGGTGCTGGTCCCTTCAGAGGCGACAACGACGCAATACCCAAAGCGTTTGACGCAGTCGCTGACTTTACTGAGGAATTTTGTCTGGTCGAAAGCGATTTCAGGAAACAAAATAATGTGCGGGGCATCCCCTCGCTCTGTGGCGGCAAGGCTGCTTGCACCGGCAATCCAGCCGGCGTGGCGCCCCATGACCTCAAGAATAAAAACTTTAGTGGAGGTGGCACACATGGATTCGATATCCAACGCCGCCTCTCGAGTTGATATGGCCACATACTTAGCGACTGAGCCAAAGCCTGGGCAGTTGTCTGTCAGTGGCAGGTCGTTATCGATGGTTTTGGGGACGTGGATGGCCTGTATGGGATAACCCATCTGCTCGCTAATTTGAGAGACCTTGAGGCAGGTATCGGCGGAGTCGCCACCCCCGTTATATAAAAAATAACCGATGTTATGTGCCTTAAAAACGGTGATCAGGCGCTCATATTCGGCTTGGTTTTCTGCGAAGCTCTTCAACTTGTATCGACAGGAACCAAAGGCCCCTCCCGGAGTACGGATTAACCCCTCGATCGATCCTTTGGTTTCGCACGATGTATCGATCAGGTTTTCTTGCAAAGCGCCCAGGATGCCATTTTGCCCTGCTAAGACTTTGCCAATGCGTTTGGGATGTTCCCTCGCTGTTTGAATGACAGCGGCGGCGGAAGCGTTAATAACTGGGGTGACTCCCCCTGATTGGGCATAAAATAAATTGCGTCGCGTCATGATTCACGAAATGAGGGGGAGTGGAACACGGGGCGTAAGGTAGACCCCTCGCGGCGCAATGGCAAACGGCGCATGCTAATCTGGCCAGTTGAAGGAGAAGTTGCTTGGCTGATCACGTTCACATTTTAGGCATCTGTGGCACCTTTATGGGGGGCTTAGCGCTGCTTGCACGGGACAGCGGCTACCGCGTGTCGGGCAGTGACACCAATGTTTATCCGCCGATGAGTACTCAGCTCATTGAGAGCGGTATTGCGGTAACGGATGGGTATGATGCGGATCAATTACAGCCAGCCCCCGATTGTGTTGTCGTTGGCAATGCGCTGTCGCGCGGCAACTCAGCGATTGAGAGCATGCTAAACCGACACTTGCACTACACCTCTGGCCCTGAGTGGTTGGGTCAGCATATTTTAAAAGACCGATGGGTATTGGCCGTTGCAGGCACTCACGGCAAAACCAGTACGGCGAGCATGTTGGCTTGGATACTGGAACAAGCAGGATTGGCGCCCGGATTTCTGATTGGCGGCGTACCGGTGAATTTTGGTCTATCGGCTCGATTGGGCGAGGGTCGGTATTTTGTTGTAGAGGCCGACGAGTATGACTCGGCTTTTTTCGATAAGCGCTCTAAGTTCGTCCACTACCGACCCGACACGCTCGTTATCAATAATCTCGAATACGACCACGCCGATATTTTCGCTGATCTGGCCGAGATTGAGACCCAATTCCATCATTTGATTCGCTGTATTCCCGGCGATGGCGCCATCATTCGAGGCGAGGGTGATGCGATTGACCGTGTTTTGGCACGTGGCGTCTGGAGTGCGGTCAGCACTGTGACGGCTGCTAGCGAGACGACGACTGCTGGGTGGTCGTGGCGATCCGGCCCAACGTCTGAGAATGTTTATATGATTACGACGCCTGACGGGCAGGCTTACCCACTCAGGTGGCCGCTGATCGGGGCACATAATGCGGCCAATGCAACCGCAGCGGTGGCAGCGGCTGCGCAGGTGGGTGTTGATCCCGCTGATGCCGTAAACGCTTTGGCGTCGTTCGCAGGCATTAAGCGCAGATTAGAACTGCTCGGAGCGCCCCATAACATTGCGGTATTTGATGATTTTGCGCACCACCCCACCGCCATCGCAGCAACCTTGAGCGCCATGCGGGCCGAACAATCATCGGGAAAGCTCATTGCGCTCGTGGAGCCGCGCTCCAACACCATGCGCCTGGGGCAGTATCGAACAGAGTTGGGCGCGGCTGCCCAAGAGGCTAATCATGTCATCTGGTTTGAGCCGTCAGGTCTAGACTGGAATCTCTCGGCTGCGCTGAATGCCTATGAGCATCAAGAGGTGGTGAGTGACATTGATACGTTGCTCAATCGAGCACTGGCGCTGGCGCATCCCGGTGACAAGATTGTGGTCATGAGTAATGGTGGCTTTCAAGGGTTGCATACCCGACTCATTGCGGCATTAGAGGATAAAGTTTACGCATGAAATTAGTCAGTACGTTCTATGACAGGTTGCTTCGACGGCCATGGCTAGTCGTGGTTGCAGTCATCGCAGTCATCGGGAGCGCGGTCGTCGCATTACCTAACCTGCGATTAGAGGCGTCCTCGGACTCCCTACTATTACAGGGAGACCCTGATCTTGCGTATTTTCGCGAGTCGTCAGCAAAGTATGCGGGGGGCGAGTTTCTGATTCTGACTTGGGAGCCTGATGCGCCTTTGTTGTCCCCTGATTCACTCGAGCCCCTGACCGCAATGGTCGACGAGCTGCGCCGGCTGCGGGGCGTTTCGGGGGTGACCACATTACTGGATGTGCCGTTACTCGAAAGCCCACCGCTGTCTCTCACTGATCTCGCTCGCGCCGACAGTATGCCTACCCTTCGTGATCCCGAGGTTGATCGGCGGTTAGCACTGACGGAGCTGACTACCAGTTCGCTCTATCGCAATCTACTCGTCAGTGAGGAGGGCGATCTTACTGGGATTTTGGTTTCATTAGAGGCTGATCAAGAGGCTGAAACATTATTGGACCGGCGAGAATCGTTGCGTCAGATGGCGTTGTCAGATGAGCTCGATGAGGCTGGCTCACTCAGCTTGACCCGAGTCGAGGCGGAATATGACATTGCCCTGGCAAGGCTCGGAGACGAGAGGGGCCGATTGGTCACGGCAGTACGCGGTGTGGCGGATCGGTTTAAACCCTATGCGAGCATCTTCGTGGGGGGGGTGCCGATGATTGCCGCCGATATGCTGAGCTTCGTGCAATCGGACTTATTGACTTTTGGCTCTGCTATTTTGCTCGTCATGGCGATCGCAATGTGGATTATTTTCCGAAGCTGGAAATGGGTATTGATTCCCTTGACTGCATGCAGCACTACGGCCACCTTGTTGCTGGGAGTGCTTGCTGCCACCGACTGGCGCATGACCGTCATCTCCTCAAATTCGGTGGCCGTACTGCTGATCGTGACACTCTCACTATCAATCCATTTGGTGGTTCGCTATCGAGAGCTGCTTCGCGCTCAGCCTGCTGAGTCGAGGCGTGAGCTGGCGTCGGGCGCGGCAAGATTGATGCTCGTGCCGTGTTTATATACTGCGATGACCACGATCGTTGCCTTTACGTCACTGGTGGTGGCGGGTCTTCAGCCGGTGATCGACTTTGGTTGGATGATGACGACTGGAATCGTGATCGGGTTTTGCACCGTTTTTACACTTGTGCCCGCACTGATGGTGATCATCCCGGACACGAGTCCTGCAGTGTCGCAGCACACCGACACGCCGTTCACCCAAAAATTCGCGCTGATCGTTCAGCGATATGGAGTGTTTGTCAGTGCAGTGACCGTTTTTTTAATCATTGTCTCGGGTCTCGGCATTCGATCACTCGAAGTTGAAAACCGATTTATCGATTACTTTAAAGAGCACACTGAAATCTACCAAGGCATGGAGCTGCTCGATGCGCGACTGGGTGGGACGATCCCTCTCGATGTGATTCTGTCGGCACCTGAAGTATCAACTGCGATTGAAGTGGAGCAACCGTCCAATGCGGAGGAGGAAGATTGGGACGAGGAAGGCGGTTTTTTTGATGGGGCATTCGACATTGATTTTAGCTTTGGCGCGAGCAGTGACGCGGAGACCAGTTATTGGTTTTCGGTGCCGGGTCGACAGCTGATAGATCAAGTTCACGCGATTATTGACGACAGAGAAGCGTCAGGAAAGGTCACGTCGCTATCGACCGCTTTTGCTGTGATGGATCGGTTGTATGGCAGTCGCCTAGGCGGTGTCGAACTGGCGCTGATCGAAAACAGCCTGCCTCAAGATGTCAGTGACTCGTTGATTACGCCTTTTTACAATGCCGCTGCGCAAGAAGTGAGGTTGAATGTTCGCGTGATGGAAACGAGTGAATCACTCAGGCGGGATGCTTACTTGCGGGAATTGCAGGAACAGATTTTGAGCGAGACGGGCATTGAGCCTGAGCGGCTGCACTTCACGTCATTGCTGGTGCTTTATAACAACGTGCTTCAGAGCCTTTTCACCTCGCAAATCAAAACACTCGGTGCGGTTTTCTTGGCGATTGGGTTGATGTTTTGGGTCTTATTTCGTTCATTATCGATTGCATTACTTGCTCTCGCGCCCAACGTCCTCGCCGCGGGCTTAGTGTTGGGTCTGATGGGGTTGGCCGGCATCCCGCTGGATATCATGACCATTACGATTGCCGCGATTGTGGTGGGTATTGGTGTCGATGACTGTATTCATTACTTGCATCGGTTTCGCGACGAAATTGCCCTTGATGGTGATTATCATGCGGCGATGCTGCGCAGCCACGGTAGCATTGGGCGGGCAATGTATTACACGACGCTGACAGTGGTGGTGGGTTTTGCGACGCTCACGTTATCTAACTTCACGCCGCTTCTCTATTTCGGTGTCCTCACCGTGGTGGCGATGATTGCCGCGGTCGCGGGGGCGCTGTTGTTGTTGCCTCAGTTGATCCTCATCTTCAGGCCATTCGGAAGGGTGCAATCCTGATGAACGAGTGTCGACCCCGATGCGGCGCTTGCTGCATTGCGCCGGCAATTAGCCAGCCGTTTTGGCGAATGCCCGAGGGTAAGCCAGCGGGTATGAGGTGTGTGCACCTGTCAACTGAGTCGAAGTGCGCGTTGTTCGATGACCCAAGGCGACCGTCGGTTTGCGCGCATTTTCGTCCGGAAGCATCGGTTTGTGGGGCCAGTCGGGCAGAGGCACTGAACCTGCTAACCTTGCTAGAAATCGCTACAGCGCCCTCTTTGTTATGACTGAAATTGCTTTGTTCCCGTTGTCTTCCGTATTACTGCCCTCAGGGCGATTCCCCTTGCAAATTTTTGAGCAGCGCTACTTGGATTTGGTAGCGCGCTGCATGCGAGAAAACCAGGGGTTTGGTGTCGCGTGGTTGCGACAAGGGTCGGAGATCTCTGGCGGGTCTCTCGAGACGCCTAACTTGGGCGACTACGGGACTTATGCTCATATTGTGGACTGGGATCAATTGGCCAATGGCTTATTGGGCATTACGATCGAGGGGCAACATCGCTTTGATATCGAGTCGACATGGCGCGAACCCGATGGATTGATCAAGGCGAAGGTCGTGGTTCATGATGCGCCACAGTTAGCGCCGCTCCCTGACGACCAGGTAGGGCTTGCTGAGGTGCTCACGGGCTTGCTACGGCACCCGCAAATAAAACAGTTGAACCTGCAAAGTGATGCCGCTGATGCATGGCGGGTTTGCTGGCAGTTGGCGCAGTTATTGCCGTTTGACGAGACGATTAAGTATGAGCTGCTGGGCATCGATTCGGTTGATCAACTGCTCGCTAAAATGAATAAGCTCTTGAAAGAGATCAGTGGCGATGAGCCGTGATGCAGTCTGGAGTAAGCTTTAGCCGCGTGTCAGAGGGGGCAGTGTGGCGTGTCGCCGATGACCGGCAGGGTTCAGTGGGTTGCGTAACAAGTGTAGTGGTGGCGAATAGGAGTAGGGCGGTATGTACGATTTGAAAATTTCGGGTGGCTTTGTCGTGGATGGTACGGGAGCGCCGGGCCGCATCATGGATGTCGGCATCGTCGGGGATCGTATCGTCGCGGTCGGTCATCTAGACGAGTCCGCTCGAGAAGAAATTGACGCCGCTGGGCGCATCGTCGCGCCCGGATTCGTGGATATCCACACTCACTACGATGGGCAGGCGACCTGGGATCAAGAAATGGCACCGTCAGCATGGCATGGCGTTACTACGGTCGTGATGGGCAACTGTGGTGTCGGCTTTGCGCCCGCGGCGCCTGAGCGACAAGACTGGTTGATCGGATTGATGGAAGGGGTAGAGGATATCCCGGGTAGCGCGCTCGCTGAGGGTATGACCTGGGATTGGGAGTCCTTCCCTGACTATCTCAATGCGCTAGAAAAGCTAGATCGAACGATTGATGTCGCAGCGCAGGTTCCGCATGGCGCAGTCCGTGCTTACGTAATGGGCGACCGAGGCGCCGCCAATGAAGCGCCGACTGATAGCGATATTGCCCGCATGGCCAGCATTGTCGAGGAAGGCCTTGCCGCGGGTGCGGTTGGGTTCTCAACGTCTAGAACGATCCTTCACAAGTCGGTTGAGGGAGAGCTGGTCCCCGGCACGACCGCGACCAAAGAAGAATTACTGGGTATTGGCGACGCCCTCAAGCGTGCTGGACACGGCGTGTTTGAGCTCGCTAGCGATTTACATCCCGACTGGGATGAGTTTGGCTGGATGGGTGATCTCAGTCGTGATACCGGCGCCCCTGTGGCTTTTACGGCGCTAGAGTCGCCGATTAAGGGACTCTCGTTTGCACAGCAGCTTGCCGAAATGCGGGTGCAAAATGACGCGGGGGCGCAGATTGTCGCCCAGATTTCGATGCGTGGCACCGGACTGATTCTGGGTTGGCGAGCGACCTTCCATCCTTTTTCGCAACGGCCAAGCTGGAAAGCAATTGCTGATCTTCCCTGGGATGAGCAGTGGCGACACCTGCAAGATGACGATTTCCGTTCTCGGCTATTGGCGGAGCGAGGTGAGCCGACAGGATCAGATCTACAACTCATTGCGGACTTGATGGAGAGCGGCTTTTCGATGCAGTACGCGATGACGCCGGGGTTTAATTATGAGCCCACTAAAGAACAATCCATTGAGCAATGTGCCCTCGTTGCCGGTATGTCAGCTGAGGCTTATGCCTACGATACGATGATGGTCGATGAGGGTACCGGCATGATTTATTTCCCGTTACTCAATTATGTGAATGGCAACCTAGATTTTCTAGAGTCCGCCCTCGATTCAGATGACTGCGTGAATTCACTCTCAGATGGTGGCGCGCACTGTGGCACTATTTGTGATGCGGCGGCGACGACGTTCATGTTGCAACACTGGGTGAGAGATCGGGCAACGGGTCGCATACCACTCGAGCGCGCGATCAAGCGCCAATGCCGAGATACGGCTCAGTTGTACGGTTTTCTCGATCGAGGTGTGATTGCGTCCGGCTATCTCGCTGACCTCAATGTGATTGACCTGGATACTCTGGAGTTGAACTTGCCCACCGTTGCCTTTGATTTACCCGCCGGAGGCAGACGATTGCTACAGACCGCAAAAGGGTATGACTGCACGATTAAGTCAGGGCAGGTTACTTTTCGACAAGGCCAGAGCACAGGCGCTTACCCGGGGCGAGTTATTCGAGGTCCCCAGTCGGAACCGGCGGCGTCCATCCCCCTAGCGACTGCCATCGGTTGACGATCAGGCAGAACAACTCGGCGGTTTTAGCAGCATCGTAGCAAGCTGAATGCGCTTCGGCATTGTCGAAATCAATGCCCGCTAGGGCGCAGCCTCTGGCCAACACGTTGTGCCCAAATGCCAAGCTGGCCAGGGTTGCCGTGTCAAAATAAGAGAAGGGATGAAAGGGATTTCGCTTCAAGCCGACTCGTTCTGATGCAACGTTGAGAAAGCCCGCGTCAAAGTGGGCGTTGTGGCCCACTAAAATGGCGCGATTGCACTGATGTGCCTTAATTGATTGCCGCACGAGGGCAAATAACTCACCCAGTGCAATGGCTTCGGGCAGGGCCCCGCGGAGCGGGTTTTCCGGGTCTATTCCAGTGAACTCGAGTGCCGAAGGTTCTAAATTGGCGCCTTCAAAGGGCTCTACGTTGCGACTGTGGGTTTCGCTGATGACGAGTTCGCCCGCGTCATTCATCGTCAACAAGGTGATGGCAACTTCCAGGAGTGCATCGGTATGACAGTTGAAGCCTCCTGTTTCAACGTCAACGACTACCGGTAGGAAACCCCGAAAACGATCTTTCATTAATGACGGCTCAGTATCAGGCATCATGGCTGTCGCGTGAGTGTCCATTGAACCCTTTCACCCGCGCGCAGTGGAATCAAACGTTGGGATCCCAATGGCATATCAGTGGGAATCTCATGTGATACTTTTTCCAATATCACGGTGCTCGAATTGCGCGGTAGTCGATAAAAATCGGGTCCGTTGAAACTGGCAAAACGCTCCAGCTTGTCTAGTGAACCCTCTTCATCGAAAACTTCCGCATAGAGCTCCAGCGCGGCATGGGCGGTATAACACCCGGCACAGCCGCAGCTTGACTCCTTGTCATGCTGGGTGTGCGGCGCTGAGTCTGTGCCGAGAAAAAATCGTGGATGTCCCGATGTCACTGCCTGACGCAGTGCCAATTGATGTTGATCTCGTTTGAGCACTGGCAGGCAAAATAAATGGGGTTTGATCCCGCCAACAAGCATGTCATTGCGGTTGTAGAGGAGATGATGCGCGGTCACGGTCGCCGCGATGCGATCGCTGCCCGCCTCCACAAACTGCACCGCATCGCGTGTTGTGATGTGCTCGAACACGATTCGGAGCGCCGGAAACGTTTCGGTTAATGGCATTAACGCGGTATCGATGAAGGCCTTTTCTCGGTCAAAAATATCGCAATCTGCATCCGTGACCTCACCATGAATGAGTAGGGGTAAATCATGCTTTTGCATGGCTTCAATAACACCGTAGAGCGCTTTGAGTGCGGTGACCCCCGCTGCCGAATTAGTGGTGGCGCCGGCGGGGTATAACTTAATGCCCTGAACAAATTCAGATTGCGCGGCCTCTGCAACAGACTCAGCGGTAGTCGAATCAGTGAGGTAGAGCGTCATCAAGGGGTCGAAGTGAGATCCCGGTGGCCGCGCCGCGAGGATCCGCTGCCGGTAGGCCAGCGCATCGCTCACCGTTCGGACCGGTTCTTCGAGATTCGGCATGACGATAGCCCGACCCGCCCAACGTGCGATATCAGGGACAGTGGTGCCGAGTGCTGCTTCGTCCCTGAGGTGGATGTGCCAATCGTCGGGGAGTGTCAGTGTCAGGGAAGTCATGGCTAGGTTCATTTCTTTGATGGTCTCAGTGTAGCAGAGCTCAGCGACCAAGTTTGAACCTGTGGCGCTGATGCGCGCGCAGTCGTACACTACCCGCCCTTTTTTCATCAGGCGACATTATGACGACGGTAAATAAGGTCGTATTAGCTTATTCCGGCGGTCTCGATACCTCCGTGATCGTGCGTTGGTTGCAAGACACCTACCACTGCGAGGTGGTGACCTTTACCGCAGACATCGGTCAAGGTGAGGAGGTCGAACCGGCGCGCGCTAAGGCCGAGAGTTTGGGCGTTAACGAAATCTATATTGAGGATTTGCGTGAGCGGTTTGTCAGGGATTTTGTGTTTCCCATGTTTCGCGCTAATACCGTTTATGAGGGTGAGTACCTTCTGGGTACTTCGATCGCTCGCCCTCTCATTGCGCAACGTTTGGTGGAGATTGCCACAGAGACCGGTGCTGATGCGATTGCTCACGGTGCTACGGGCAAGGGCAATGACCAAGTCCGATTTGAGTTGGGTGCTTATGCTTTGAGACCCGGCATTCGGGTTATCGCCCCTTGGCGAGAGTGGGATTTGAATTCTCGTGAGGCGCTGATGGCTTATTGTGAGCAGCGAGATATTGCGGTGGATTTTGCCAAGGCGCAGAAGAAATCGCCCTACTCAATGGATGCCAACCTGCTTCATATTTCTTATGAGGGCGACGTGCTGGAGGACCCTTGGGTTGCGCCCGAGGAAGACATGTGGCGCTGGACGGTCAGTCCTGAGGCAGCGCCGGATCGAGCAGAAGAAGTGACACTGACGTTTGAGCATGGAGATGTTGTTGCGATTAATGACAAGGGAATGTCACCAGCACAGGTCTTGGCTTGGTTGAATGAGCGTGGCGGTGCGCATGGCATCGGTCGGGCGGATATTGTCGAGAATCGCTACGTGGGCATGAAATCGCGAGGTTGTTATGAAACCCCCGGTGGCAGCATTTTGCTGCGTGCACATCGCGCTATTGAGTCCATCACTTTGGATCGAGAGGTGGCGCATCTGAAAGATGAGCTCATGCCTCGCTACGCTAAGCTCATTTACAACGGTTATTGGTGGGCCCCAGAGCGACATGCGCTACAGGCTGCCATTGACCAAACGCAATCAGTGGTCAATGGCGACGTTCGTGTTTCTTTGTACAAGGGCAACGTGTCGGTAACGGGGCGTCGGTCTAAAGATTCGTTGTTTGATGAGACGATCGCCACCTTCGAGGCGGATGATGGGGCGTATGACCAGAAAGACGCCGAGGGATTTATCAAACTCAATGCGCTGAGGTTGCGTATTGCTGCCAATAAAGGGCGGCAGCACCACTAGAGATAGGAGAACCAGGTCTGCCGCGCTTGCGCTCCCTCATGGATCCATACGCTGCCATCTATTGGCCTCGTCATTGGCTATTGGCCCTGTCATTGGCTAGCGGCGCTGTCATTGGGCGACCCCCTTACTACGCGCCTAGGGCTATCACTGCATTCGGCAAAGTGGGTTGGTTCACCCGCCATCCCACACTGCGGGCCTCCCCTTATGGGGGTACATGCGATATCCGGCTCGTCGGAAAAAGGTGTACCCTTGGCGATTCGGACCGGACGTTGCTGGACAGGAATGGCTATGAATTCGACCGCTAACATTGGATCGGTGCAACATGCCGACGCCGAATCATTTGATGTGATCATTATCGGTGCAGGCTTGTCCGGCATTGGCGCCGCAGTGCGCTTGCAGCGTGACTGCCCAGACCGGACCTTCGCTGTTTTAGAGCGCCGCGGGGCAATTGGTGGGACCTGGGATTTGTTCCGGTACCCAGGCATTCGCTCAGATAGCGACATGCATACGCTGGGGTATGACTTCAAACCGTGGGAAGCGGAAAAGTCCATTGCCGATGGGCCAGCTATCCTCAGTTACATGAACGAAACCGCAGATGAGTTCCGACTGCGAGAACATATTCGCTTTGATCACAAGCTGGTAGCGGCCGACTGGTGTAGCGAACGGGGTCAGTGGCAACTCAGTCTTGAAACGTCCGAAGGTACCCGACGCTATCGCTGTGGATTGCTCATGATGTGCGCCGGTTATTACAGCTATGACGCTGGGCATCAGCCAGAATTTATCGGTAAAGACCGCTTTAAAGGCGACTGGGTTCATCCCCAGTTCTGGCCAGAAGGGCTTGAGTATGCTGATAAAAAGGTAGTGGTGATTGGATCAGGCGCGACTGCGATGACGCTGGTGCCGAATATGTCCCGTCAAGCTGCCCATGTCACGATGCTGCAGCGATCACCCACCTACGTAACGTCGCGACCCTCTGTAGACCGTCTTGCTAATTGGTTAAGGCGGCGGCTTCCACCCAAGCTGGCATACGACATTGTCCGTTGGCGTAACACGCTGTGGCAGCAGTGGGTTTATCGGTCGACACGCATTATGCCCTCGTTGGTCAAGCGGTCACTGTTGAGCAAAGTGCGGGATGAAATTGGTGAGCTGGTCGACGTCGATAAGCATTTCACACCGAGCTACAACCCGTGGGATCAGCGACTGTGTTTGATCCCCGACGATGATCTTTTTCGAGCCATTCAGTCAGGCAAGGCCTCAGTGGTTACCGACCACATTGAGTCGGTGTCTGAAGAGGGCATACAGCTGGTCTCGGGAGAGCATTTGGCGGCAGATGTGATTGTGTGTGCCACTGGCTTGGAGTTGGTTTTGCTAGGCGGGGCTGAGTTTTCGCTTGATGGCGAGCCGGTAGATTTTGCGAACGAATGGACCTACAAAGGCATGATGTGCACCAACGTGCCCAATATGGTGCATACCTTTGGTTACATTAATGCCTCTTGGACACTGCGCGCCGATTTGATTGCGACTTGGGTGTGCCGCTTGTTGAACCATATGCGTACGACCGAAAAAACAGTGGCGACGCCACGTATTGAGGAAACGCTCGCTGCTGGTATGCGGCGACGACTCTGGATTGACGATTTCTCAGCGGGTTACATGCGGCGAATGTTAGATCGTTTCCCCAGGCAAGGCGATGAAATGCCGTGGATGAACCCACAGGATTATCGTAAAGATCGAAAGATGTTTCGCGATGAGCCGATCGATGATGGGGCCCTGTCTCTTGAGACGGCGAGCGTTGACGAGCCTACTCCATTGAGAGAGGCGGTCTGACGGCGGATGTCGGCCTATGCACTGCAAGAAAGCACGGTTTATTGTCCGTATTGTGGTGAAGCGATAGCGGTTTTACTGAACCCTGAAGACGTTGATACGAGTTACATCGAGGACTGCCAAGTCTGTTGTCAGCCTATTGAATTCGTAGTGCGTGAGTCATCAGGTGGTTGGCTAGAAGCCGAGGTGCGATCTGATAATGAGTAACGCCAGAGCCCTCATGTTGGCGGCTTGATAGCCGTGATTAATGAAAATCCCGAGATGCCACGGTCAATGTCGACAGCCGCTCGCTATGATTTTCTAGTGCACTGGCAATGACATGGACAACGTCATTACGGGCTTCTACCGTTCCTTTAATAACAACAAGCTGGCTTGTCATGAGGGCCTGTCGGTAGCGTTCTTGCACGGCTGGCCAGACAATGACATTCATATTTCCGGTCTCATCCTCTAGTGTCAGAAACACCACCCCAGAGGCAGTGCCAGGACGTTGTCGACAGGTGATGAGTCCGGCGATACGGACAAAGCGATGATTGCCCAAGCGAATGAGTTCTTTTTGCGTTGTGCATTGGCTAAATGGGTACTGGGTGCGCAATAGCGCGAGTGGATGTGCCTTCAGGCTCAGTCCAGTACTCTGATAATCAGCGAGTACTTCTTCGCCTAGACTGGGTGTTGGTAGTCTGACTTCGGAACGGGTTTCGTGCTGCAGTGATGCTTCTGCGGGTAATAGAGCCTGATGATCTTCTAGGGCCATAGTCTGCCAGTGTGTTTGATGGCGATGGCCGCTGATACTCGAGAGTGCATCTGCCGCAGCCAGTGCCTCCATGTTTTTGCGGTCGAGGGATGCACGTCTGCGCAAATCAGCCAGGTTGGTAAAGGCGCGTTGCCGGCGAACATCAGCGATGCGTTTTCCCGCTGCCTGGCTCAGGCCTTTAACTAGTCTTAGCCCGAGTCGTATGGGGGGTTGTCGGGTGTCGTCTGATGACAGCAATTGATGGTCCCAATCACTGTGATTCACATCAATCGGTAAAATTAAAATGTGATGCCGTTGAGCGTCTTGTACTAATTGCGAAGGTGAGTAAAACCCCATCGGCTGGCTATTGAGCAGGCCGACATAAAAGGCGGCGGGATGATGGCACTTTAGCCAAGCGGAGACATAAGCCAATAATGCAAAGCTGGCGGAGTGTGACTCTGGGAATCCATATCCCCCAAACCCCTTAATCTGATTAAACAGGCGGTCAGCGAACTCAGGGGTATAACCTTTATTGATCATGCCTTGCTTTAATTTATGTTCAAAACTCAGCAGCTTACTGTTTTTCCCCCAGTTACTGATTGCGCGTCTCAAGGCATCTGCTTCCCCCCCTGTAAAGCCCGCCGCAACCATTGCAAGCCGAATGACTTGTTCCTGAAAAATAGGGACCCCTAAGGTGCGTGAGAGGACTGCCTCGATCTCAGGGTTGGGATAGCTGATCGATTCCAGTCCTGCTTTACGCCGTAGATAGGGGTGCACCATATCGCCCTGAATGGGGCCGGGCCTGACAATAGCGATCTCGATAACCAGATCATAAAAGCAATTCGGTTTTAGCCGTGGCAGCATCGACATTTGCGCTCGAGACTCAATCTGAAAAACACCCAGCGTGTCTGCTTTTTGTAGCATCCGATAGGTGGCGGGGTCGTCTGGTGGTATATCTTGAATACGCTGAATATCGGCATGATCGCGATGCAAGAGCGCCAATGTTTTGCGGATGGCGGAGAGCATACCCAGTGCAAGAATGTCGACTTTAAGGAGCCCCAGCGCTTCGATATCTTCTTTATCCCATTGAATGACCGTTCGTTCCGGCATGCTGGCGTTTTCGACTGGAACCAGGTTGGAAAGAGGACCTCGGCTGATGACAAAGCCCCCGACGTGTTGTGAGAGGTGTCGAGGAAAGCCAATGATTTCTTTTACGATGGTTAAAAAATGTCCCGCCAATTTTTCAGCACGAACGACACCTTGATGCTCGAAGCGATGGGTTAATTCCCGTTCACGATTCCACCACGCTAGGGAATTCGCCAGCTCATCGATAAAGCTCGCATCGAACCCCATGGCTTTGCCTACATCACGCACAGCACTGCGTGATCGGTAAGTAATGACAGTGGCCGCGAGTGCAGCGCGGCGGCGACTGTATTTATGATAGATATACTGAATCACCTCTTCCCGTCTTTCATGCTCAAAATCGACATCGATGTCGGGGGGTTCATCGCGTTCACGAGAGATAAAGCGCTCAAATAGGAGAGAGATCTGCTCGGGTGAGACTTCAGTGATGTGTAGGCAATAGCAGACCACCGAGTTAGCAGCAGAGCCTCTGCCTTGGCATAAAATATCGCGTGACTTTGCGAAGCGCACAATGTCATAAACAGTCAGAAAGTAATATTCGTAAGACAGTTCAGTGATTAGCTCGAGTTCTCGATGTATCCGGCTTTGGACGGCTTCGGGAATGCCATCAGGCCAACGCTGCTTAGCGCCAAGAGCAACCTCTTGACGCAGGTAACTGTTGGCTGTGTGGTGTGAAGGAACGACTTCTTCTGGATACTCGTACCGCAATTCATCAAGACTAAAATGGCATTGATCGGCGATATATCGTGTCTCGGTGATCAATGTTTCAGGATAGAGCGCATTCAGCGTATTGAGCGTGCGGAGATGTTGCTGACTATTAATTAATCGACGTGCCCCCAACTGTTGTATCGGCGTATTGGCTTTGATGGCGGTAAGAATATCGTGCAATGATTTTCGCTTGGCCGTATGCATTTGTACTTCGCCACAAGCGACCATCGGTATCTGCAAAGCTTGTGCAATATGATAACGGTGCTTAAATCGTCGCCATTCATCATTGCCGAGTAGGCGACTGACGCCGATCCATACGCGGCCCTTACAGAGCCGGGTTAATTGTTGCAAGTAAACAGTCTGATTGTGAGTATCGTCGGGTAGCAGAATGAGGAAGCAGCGCTTGAGATGAAAAATAATGTCGCGTAGATGGACGGTGTATTCGCCTTTGTGGCAGCGCCTGCGGGCTCGACTGATTAAGCCAGAGAGTTCACCGTAGGCTTCCCGATTGGGGACCAATGCCACCAGTCGAATACCTTCGGTTAATGTGAATTCGCTACCGATGATCAGTTTGAGCTGATGTTCCTTAGCCGCAACATGTGCTTTAACGACGCCTGCAAGGGAGCACTCGTCTGTCACGGCTAAAGCGTGATAACGACACTCGGCGGCTCGAGAGACCAATTCAGCGGGTGCTGAGGCGCCGCGTAAAAAACTGAAGTGGCTTAAACAGTGAAGTTCCGCGTACACGATGGCATTAATACTGTATAAATAAACAGTATTCTAGCGGTACTAGAGTTCAAATGAAAAGCCTAAAAAGAAATAGCGTAAACTGCGGTCTGTTAGCAGTGAGCGCATGATGAAAAAAACAACGGTAGTCAGTCATATCAAACGTATCCGCAGTGTGCTGGTCGGCTTTTTGGGTCTGGCGCTGTTGAGCTGTACGGGTATACCCGACGGTATTCAGCCGGTGACAGGGTTTGATCAAAGCCGTTATCTGGGCACTTGGCATGAGATAGCCCGACTCGATCATAGTTTTGAGCGGGGTCTGAGTGAGGTCACTGCGACCTATGACCTCAATCCTGATGGCAGTATTAAGGTACTGAACCGTGGTTTTGATGCTGAAGACGGGGCTTGGCGCGAAGCGGAAGGCGTTGCCCAATCGGTGGGTGCTTCTGATATTGCACACCTCAAAGTGTCTTTTTTTGGGCCATTTTATGGCAGCTACATTGTATTCGAGTTAGGCGAAGACTATGACTACGCTTTCGTCTCGGGGTTTAATCGAGATTATCTTTGGTTGCTTGCTCGTGAGCCTCACATCACGAGCGAGTTACGCAGCCATTTTATCGAGACCATGACGGCGTTGGAGTTTGATCCAGCAGAACTGGTTTGGCTGGATAAAACTGCTGAGTGAATGTGGGAAGCGGCCTTAAGCGAATAGCCCGTGTACATACCAGCGGCGGTTATGCCGATCCTGATACAGCCAAATGGGTTGCTTTTGAGGCGTTTGGGCAATGTAGTAATCGCGGCTAGTCGGCTTACTCCACCAGCAGTCCTCAATGCGTTCTGGGCCATGAACGACGTCTAACAGGCCATTCCAGTACAGCTTTTTTCCTTCTTGATGGACAGGATGTGGCTCAGGTAGAAGCCAGAATGGTCGTTGTCCCAACGCGATGGTATCGGGGCGACTCATCGTATGAGTGCTCTGCGTTTTGATTACGGTATCCTCGGGGAGGTGTTCTCTCCGAAAGTCGAGGTAACCCACCGCCTGTAGTCCTAGCCGACTCCGTAGCCGGTCCGCGAGTTCGTATCGCGACGCTTGATGGCTGCCGGCATGAAATAAATCTTGTGGTGTAGGAAGCGCCTCGTGCAGTTGATCCGCCACTAGGGACAGTCCTTCAATACCCTCGGGGAGGGACCAGTTGTCTAGCTGCAAACAGGACAGTTCCAGCCAGATCTTGGCTTGTCGCTGCGCCGTTTCAGAGAAGACCTTGAAGGATTCCTTGCCGCCTTTTGGCCTGAGGCAGCGCCATTCAATAACGCCACTAGTGAGTTGAGTGTTGACTAGAAAGTGGCAGAAATGCATCAGTAGTTGCTGCATAGCGGGGTGAAGCTCTTGCCGATTGCGAATATCAAAACCAAACCAAAGCGTGTCTTGAAAGCGGGTGGGTGGTTGATAGTCGATAGTGGGTTCTTGACGTCTGCCTAGCAGCTGATTGAGCCAATCGACAAAGGTAATGCCACAGCGTTTACCAATATCGGCCAGCGGAATATCGAGTAATTGCGTGAATTGACGAATACCTGCTTTTTCCAGTCGATCGACAATAGTGGGGAATTCGTCTTTGAGTAGAGTAAGCGGTAAGGGTGACAGTCGCTCAATGAGGGGTTGCTCCGGTTGGCAGGCTAAATGGGCGTCGCAGTGGCTGAGTAGCCAGGCCGCCGTACGAGTCTCGGCGACCCCCATGTTGACAGTGAGGCCGCGCAAACTCATTTCATTATGAATGCGCTGCAGTAATGCCTCCAATCCATGATGAAGTGTTAAGCAGCTCCCGACTTCAATCATCAGGGCATTGTTTAGCCAGCGCTCTAAGTGTGGTGAGAGTCCATAAGCCCAGGTCATTAACTGTTGCAGCAGCGCACTTTCTCTCTCAGGTCTGCGCTCCACAATATGGGCGTCGTATTGTGTGAGTAGGGCTTGCGCAGTAGTGGCACTTTGACCCGGTACGACCCCAGCACAGCGGGCCGTGTCATCGCAGGCGACGACACGGCGTTGTGCGACAACAACAGTGGCTCGATTATCCTGTGGCTCCGGCTGCTGTAGCAGGGCTTCCAGAGGGAGGGCGTCGAAACGAAGACAAAGCCAGAGAGACATTCCCACATACTACTGTATTTTTATACAGTAGTATGTGGGGTGTGTTGATTAAAAAGTAGCGACAGCCAACCAGATGAGGTGTGATTTCTGCCACACTAGCTGCCTGAGTTTTCAGCTAGCCACTACTCTGCTTGAGAAACTGCCATGCCTACTGCCTCTCGTTATTGCCACCCTAATGCCTCTGTTAACATCGCTAATCTGGCCGATATCCGTCATCGGATGGCCCGTTTCACTTCGTCATTTGGGCTTATTTTGGCGCTATTATTGACGTCTTGCGGGGGGTCCGATTCCAATGCACTACCTGAGGCGGCATTACCCCCCCCCATTTCAGCTGAGCAGCAGCGACTAGAAGATTTCTTCACGGCCACTTGGGAAGAAGATCTCGTTCGTTATCCTGCTTCTGCCAGTTACCTAGGTGTGAACGACCGCCAAGATCAGTGGAATGATGTTACGGAGTCTTTCCAGCTAGCGTCGCTGGCAATCACTCGACAGCGACTGGATTTTCTCAACGGTATCGACACCTCCCAGTTATCGGAGGACCGCTTATTGTCCTATCGATTGTACCGACTTGACCTCGAGCGCACGCTGGCGGGCGCTCCTTTTCGTCATCATCGTTATGTGATCCATCAGTTTCGCGGGCCGCATACCAGCCCAGTGAGTCTGCTCATCAATGTTCACGCCATCAACTCAAAGCAAGATGCCGAGGCGTACATCGCGCGTCTGAATAATTTGCCCCTCTATTTTGACGGTGTGGTTGAGCAGATACAGATTCGTGCTGATAAAGGACTTTTCTTAGTCGATTGGATGATCCCAAAAATCATCGAGTCGGCGAGCAATGTGTTGCTGGGGGCCCCCTTTGATTCTGGCGATGAACCGTCAGTGATTTGGGCTGACTTCAACGACAAACTAGACCAACTGGCATTAACACCAGCCGAGATGAATCAACTGCGAGAAGATGCGCGGAGCGCCCTATTCAATGCCGTGCGGCCTGCCTACCAAAAGTTGATTGCGGCAGTCAGGTCGCAGCAAGATCGAGCGATGCCCGAGGACGGAGTGTGGCGGTTTCCCGACGGCGAGGCGTTCTATGCCAACCGATTAAACGTCTTTACTACCACGAGTTTAACGGCAGCAGAAATTCATCAAGCGGGGCTCGACAATGTTGAGCGGTTGCACAGTGAAATGCGCGCTGTGATGGCTGAGCTGGGTGAACGCGGCGATTTATCAGCGTTTCTAGAGCGAGTCAGAAGTGATCAGGCTTTGCGGTTCCCTAATACTGAGGAGGGGCGATCGGCCTATCTCGACGCCGCGAGAACGGCGATTGATGATATGGCGAAGCGGTTGCCAGCGTATTTTGGCGTGCTGCCTCGGGCAGAATTAGTGGTAAAACGCGTCGAGGCGTATCGTGAGCGGTCAGCAGGTAAGGCGTTTTATCAACGCCCGCCATCAGACGAGTCTCGCCCTGGGATTTACTACGCGAATCTTTACGATATGAACTCAATGCCTAAGACAGATCTTGAGGCATTGGCATTTCATGAAGGATTACCCGGACATCATTTGCAACTGGCGATTGCCGCAGAGCTGAGTCATGTTCCCGACTTTCAGCGCCATACCCGGTTCACCGCATTCAGCGAGGGCTGGGGCCTTTATTCTGAATATTTGGCGAAAGAAATGGGCTTTTACCAAGATCCTTATTCCAATTTTGGGCGTTTATCGATGGAGCTTTGGCGAGCAGCTCGTTTGGTAGTGGATACGGGGCTTCACCATAAACAATGGACTCGAGAGCAAGCGGTGGCGTACTTGGTGACGAATACGCCAAATGCGGTCTATGACTGTCAGCGGGCTATCGAGCGTTATATCGCCATGCCCGGGCAAGCCACTGCCTATATGATCGGCAAGTTACGGATTGTTGAATTGAGAGAAATGGCCCGCCAGGCATTGGGTGACCGGTTTGATATCCGGGCTTTTCACGATGTGGTGCTCGGGTCAGGCGCTGTGCCCCTCGATCAACTCGAAGCCCATGTTCAAACACTGGTTCAAGATGTGCTGGCTACGAAGCCATAAGCAGATGGCTCGCTACAGCACCGGGCCGCATCAAATCAATAAATCGATCGATAAAACCGATCGACTTTTACTATTTAATCTGCTTGTTAGTTTCTTTGATCAGTGAGTACAGTGGTGATCTGAAAACGTTATTTTTTTGGAGGGCAATATCATGAAAGGCAACGCAATCACTTTAGCCATTGCACACCTGGCGTTAGCGGCGACCCTAATGGCGCTGCCAGCTCACGATGTGATGGCGCGGAGCACACCCAAAAGCGCACAGGCGTGGTGGCCGACGACGCTTGACCTGACCCCGCTTCGGCAGAATGAACATAATGCGAACCCCTTGGGCGCGAGTTTTGATTACGCGTCTGCTTTTGCGACGCTGGATCTTGAGGCATTGAAGGCCGACGTCAACGACACGCTGACCCAATCGCAAGCCTGGTGGCCCGCTGATTATGGCAACTACGGACCTTTCTTCGTTCGCATGGCCTGGCATAGCGCCGGTACCTACCGGACCAGTGATGGTCGCGGTGGTGCGGATGGTGGTCAGCAGCGTTTTGAGCCACTGAACAGTTGGCCAGATAATGGCAATCTCGATAAAGCGCGACGCCTTCTTTGGCCGATCAAGCAAAAGTACGGTAGCCAAATCTCATGGGCCGACTTAATGGTGCTGGCTGGTAACGTTGCGATGGAAAACATGGGCTTCAAGACGTTTGGATTTGCCGGTGGTCGCACCGACGACTGGGAGCCTGAGTGGGTTTACTGGGGTCCTGAAGCCAAGATGCTGGCTGACGAGCGCTACGCCGAGGGTCGTCAGTTGCGCAAAGGTCTGGCTGCGGTACAAATGGGCCTGATTTATGTGAATCCTGAGGGGCCCAACGGCAATCCTGACCCGGTGCTGGCGGCCCACGACATTCGTGAAACCTTCGGCCGGATGGCGATGAACGACGAAGAGACTGTTGCGCTCATTGCTGGCGGGCACTCGTTCGGTAAAGCCCACGGTGCGCACAAGCCTGATGACTGCGTTGGCCCCGAGCCCACAGGCGAGGTGATCGTTGAGCAAGGCTTCGGCTGGAAAAATACCTGTGGCAAAGGCAACGCAGAAGACACGGTGACTTCAGGTTTGGAAGGCGCTTGGACGGCCACTCCGACCCAGTGGTCAATGATGTATCTGGCGAACTTGTTTGCCTACGAGTGGGAGCAAACGCGCAGTCCGGCGGGAGCCCTGCAGTGGCAGCCCAACGATGGTGCGGCAGCGGGCACTATTCCCGATGCTCATGTAGAGGGTGTGAGTCACGCACCGGTGATGTTCACGACGGACCTGTCGCTGAAATTTGATCCCAGCTATCGCGAGATCTCCCAGCGGTTCCTCGAGAATCCTGCGGAGTTTGAGCTGGCGTTTGCGAAGGCATGGTTTAAGTTGACGCATCGCGACATGGGTCCAAAGATCCGTTATCTGGGTGACGATGTGCCTGCAGAGACGCTGGCCTGGCAAGACCCGCTCCCGACCCGCGACTACAAGCTGATCAGCGACCGGGATATTCGCAAGCTGGAAGCTGCTATTGCGGACAGTGGATTGTCGAATACGCAACTGGTGAGCACCGCGTGGGCCTCAGCCTCGACCTATCGCGCCAGCGATATGCGTGGCGGTGCCAATGGTGCTCGCATTCGTATTGCGCCTCAGAATCAGTGGGCAGTTAATAACCCGGCCGAGTTGGCCGAGGTGATGGCCGTGCTGGAGGAGGTGCAGTACGAGTTCAACAGCGGTGTGTCGCGAGGCAAGCAGGTTTCGCTGGCAGACGTCATTGTTCTCGCAGGCAATGTGGGTGTTGAGCGTGCGGCAGAAGCCTTTGGTGTGGAGGTCTCCATTCCCTTTAGCCCCGGGCGAGTCGATGCAATCGAGGGATCGGTAGACGCGGCTTCATGGTCGGTACTGGAGCCTCGCCATGACGGTTTCCGCAATTACATGGCGGATCTCGGCTTCATGTCGCCCTCGCAAGCGCTGATCGACAAAGCCGATATGCTGAATCTGACCGTATCGGAAATGACAGTATTGCTGGGTGGGTTGCGTGCTATGAACGCCAACGCCGACGGCAGTGACCGAGGCGTTCTGACAGATCGCCCAGGGGTATTGAGCAATGACTTCTTCGTGAATCTGCTCGATATGAATACTGCATGGGGGCCGTCCCCAGACGCGTATGTCTTTGAGGGCCGTGATCGACAAAATGGTGATCTGAAATGGACCGCGACAGAGTTCGATCTCGTCTTCGGATCCAATTCGGAACTGCGCGCCGTAGTGGAGTTTTACGCTTTTGACGAGAGTCGGCAGCGCTTTGTGAAAGACTTTGCGAGTGCGTGGACCAAAGTGATGGATGCTGACCGCTTTGATATCGAAGAGTCTGGCAACGTCGTGGTCAGTGCGACCCCGTAACCCCGAGTGGCTCGATAAAAAACCCCGCAGCTGCGGGGTTTTTTTATGAGATGACGTTTTATGCAGTGGCGTTTGATGAGATGACGCTTGATGAGATGACGTTTGATGAGATTGGACAGTGAGTTGCGTCACTGGCAGCCCTGCGATTAAAGCGCTGCGCTAAGCAAAGCGCTCTGTCAGGTCGTCAGATAATGGTGCTTAGCCACACAGTTAACGGCGATGCGATTACTCGCGATGAATCTCGACATCAAGATGTACTGTCGCGGTCAATGAATTTGTGATGAGGCAGCTTTTTTCCGCTTTCTCTAGGACCTGTATCACTCGCTGCTCTTCCATGTCGCTGGGTACGCTGATACGAAGCGCGAGACGAATTTCAGTAAATTGGGGTGTCCGATCTACGCGCTCTAGTGTGCCGGTCGCCTCGCAGTCGATGGCATGCCAGGTGACGCGGGAGGGCGCTGCGATCGCGCGGAAGGTCAAGACAAAGCAGTCTGCCACAGCGGCAATCAATAGCGCCTCCGGCGACCATTGGTCGCCAGGACCCCCAAATTCTTTCGGGGCGTCAGTAGAGAGGGTTACCAGTCCATCGCTAGCAACCTGAACGACTGATTGGCTGGCATTTGCGGTGGCGACGCAACGATAATGGTGAGGAAAATCGTGCATGGGTGTCTCGTTAAAAAAAGCGAAGGCTAACATAGGCTGTTCACTTGGCATAAGCCATACGCCATCAGCCATGAAAAGCCGCCGCAACTTAAAGTAACGGCATTAGCCTTACTACACAGTTAACAGTCGCGGTCAGGCAGAGGGGCGATAATCTGGTGTGGACTGACGGTTGTCTAACTGGTCGATAAAGGACCATTCAGTGTGGACGATAGGCAGTGACTCATTGCCCGGTAATGGGATCGTCGCACTTTGAATACCGCCTCGTTGCTTAATAATTTTGACTTGCCGATAGCCTTCAACGTGGATTTTTAGGCTGGCAGGAGAGGGCTGTGCCAATGCTTCCGAGGATCGGAACAGTATGGCTAATGTGCCATGGCTGGCTGCAGCCAACTGAATTTTCCGCAACTCTGCATAACGATAATCAGTGGCGCCAAGCCAGGCAAAGACCGTACTACAGGTGCTACTGCGTAGTGCCTGTTCAACTGACCACAGTAGCTCCTCACGATTGCGCGGGTGCACCAGCATAATTTCTTGCAGATCAATGCCTTCTCCTGCCAGCAACGGGGCATAAGGCGTGTAGGGAGGATCAATAAAGACTTGCCAGCGCGATTGGCCAGAGAGTTTTTTCATGGTGGGCATGAACACGCCCATTGCATCGAGCCCGCACTGGTCACTAATGACCTCGATACATCCCCCCAGCGGCCACCCACTGCTGTACAGTTGTGCATCGAGCGCGTCAAAACCGGTTGCGATAGCTTGAGCTGAGTGCGCCCCTGCATTGGCCGACGGTGCGCTGGGATCCAAGAAAACGCGATCTTTCTGGCTCATACCCTGCCAAGTATCGGCGCGGCGAAAAATGTCTTCGAGTAGATAATTCATGATGTACTCCCGTTTTAGATTGCTGTTTTTGTTTGTCATTCCTTCAAGAGGAATTGCCGATCAAAAAGCGGCTGCAACAATACTGTATAAATAAACAGTATTTCAGCATGACAAAAAAATCAAGTGAGGATTTTTCTGACCGTCGTGAAATGCGACAGGTGCATCGATCTGCTTTATCCGATCCGCGGTTTCGTCAGTACTACCCGGTGAGCTGGTTTTCGAGTTTGGGCGCCTGGTTATTGCGCTTTTTACTGGGCTGGAGTGCTTGGGACCTCACTCACTCAGCGACTTGGGTCGGTATTACCGGCGCGCTCATGTTGGCGCCTGCGCTGCTGTTGTCGCCTTGGTTTGGTATTTTGTCGGATCGCGTCAATCCTCGGCAGGGCTTGCGGCTTTCTATGCTGATTCACAGCACTATCGCGTTGGTGGGCGCGATCACCACTTGGCTGGCGTGGTACGACCGCTTTGCACTCGCGGGTTTAGCCACTGCCCTGGGTATCGCCACCTCACTGCACTCCCCGATGCGTCTTGCCATGGTGCCCTTGCTTGTCCCGCGGGCTGCTTTACCCAG
This sequence comes from uncultured Luminiphilus sp., assembly GCA_943789425.1. Taxonomy (GTDB): domain Bacteria; phylum Pseudomonadota; class Gammaproteobacteria; order Pseudomonadales; family Halieaceae; genus Luminiphilus. Next base: position 32,199 of record CALSUB010000006.1, on the reverse strand, counting down.
CGCTGTCGGCTATTCCACGATGTCATTTAACGTAGCGCGCATGATCGGGCCGGCCATCGGCGCGGCTTTGGTGGCTCAAACGGAGACCGCCTTTGCTTGGCTGGTGTCTATGCTGCTGTTCATCACTTCATTTGCGGGGCTCTCCCGGCTCTCGGTGGTGCGCGACGCGGTTCCAGAAGCTCCCACCTCATACTGGATACAGTTGTCCGATGGGTTTCGGCACTTGATTCGTCAAGCTGATCTGAAGTTACTGCTGCTGTTTACGGCGCTCAATGGGGTGCTGGGTCGCACGATCATTGAATTACTGCCGGCCTTGTCAGGGCAAGTGCTAAGAGGGGGCTCGTCTGAGCTGGCCATTTTAGTCGCGATGGCGGGCCTAGGCTCGGTACTGGGCGGGCTGTTGGTGAGCCGCCAGTCAGCCAACTTGGCGCGTTTGCTGGGACTGGTTTACGGCGCTATTGCGCTCGCGTGTTTGACGCTGATGAGCTTGCAGTGGGTCGCTGGCGTAGTGGCTATGGGCTGCTGGGTATCGTGCTTGAGTACGATGACGACGGTGGCGGGTACCGGGTGTCAGACGCTCATTCAGTTGGCAGTGAACCCACGCTTTAGGGGTCGCGTACTGAGCGTATGGACGATGATGGCGATGGGGGTCCCCGCAGTGGGTGCTGCGGTCGTGGGTGCCAGCGTCGATGGCTTTGGCTTCGAGTGGGTATCGGCTGTGGCGGGCACGATCGGATTGGGTGCCCTCGGATTACTCTATTTTAAACGTTCAGTTTTACTCGCCGACACGCCGGAGCCCTGAGCCATCACCACGACAAGCGTCTCCATGAGGTCCCAAGGGGCGCCTGTTAAAAATCCTTTGCTGCTGCCGTCGGCTTGAAAGGTCAATGCTTGCATCTTTGCCAGATCTCGCCCTGAAAGTCGCTTGAGCGCCGACTGAAGCAGGGCCTGTCGGCTTCGCCATACACCGCGTTGATTCAGAGCGGTGTTAACCGAAGCGCCCCCGGCGATATCTCGCTTGAGATTAGCGAGCAGTCTCACCTCGCGTGCCAGCGCCCATAGCAATACAGGTGGCTGCACCGCCTCTGACTTGAGACCCCTCAGTGTTCTGATCGCACCACGCGCATCACCGGTGAGGGCCACATCCACGAGCCGAAAGGCATCGTAACGCGCATTGTCCGATACGGTATCGGCAATCATATCGGCTGATATGGTCTGCTCACCGTGCAGTAGCCGTAATTTCTCAATCTCTTGCGCGGCGGCCAATAAATTTCCCTCCAAACGTTCAGCCAATAAGGCGACTGCGTCAGCATCGGGCTGTAATCCAGCCAGCTTCATGCGGGCGGCTATCCACCCCGGCAGTTCAGCGGCAGAGACAGGCCATATCGGCACGATGACGCCGGCTTGATCGAGTCCGGTATACCATTTGCTTTTTTGTGACTGCTTATCAATGCGACCACTGACGATGAGTAAGATGTCGTCGGGGCTACTGGCTAAAAACTCTGAGAGCGCTTTGCTGCCTTCTGCACCCGGTTTGCCATTGGGGAGTTCAATTTCGATTAACTTATGCTCAGCGAATAGCGACAGTGCGCTGGAGACATGCCCCAGCTCGAGCCAGTCACTTTTACCTGAAATGGTAATGCGTTGCCGTTCTAGATAACCGCCGTCCCGTGCTGCCTCGACGAATCGCATCAGCCGCTTCTTGCACGAGCAAGGGCTCATCTCCGGAGACGAGGTAACACGTTGTCAGCCCTTGCTTCAGCTGGCCGGCCAGTTGATTCGGTTTAAGCTGCATTAGCGGGCGAGACTATGTCCAATGCGGCGGACAATCTGTGCGGCAAGATCGCGTCGCATCTCTTCCCGCAGTAGCCGTAACTCTTCGGTTTTGCCCACAATGTTGCGGGGGTCATTGAGCATTTGTCTGGAGACCGTTGCACGGGCCTCGGTGGGGTCCTGTTCTGCTTGCTCGAGCACAAAGTCTACCGATAGGGTCAGTTCTAACTCGGCGGCTCGCGCTTGCGCAGTCAGCGACACGTTTCGCTGCCTAAACTGCTCAGCTTGCAAGGTCAGTTGTAACGCCGGGTCGGTGGCGTCGGTCAGGATGGCTCCCGCATTCGAGAGCTCGCGGGATACCTCTCGCGTCAGATCTGATCGAGGTTGGGCACTGATTAGGCGCAGCTCAAGACCTTGAAGTCCTATCGACTGGCCACTTGAGCCAGTCCCCTTGAGTTGAAAACCACAGCTCATCAGGCATGAAAAAACAGCCAGCAAACAGGCTAGCTTGGCGAGTCGGTAAGGTTGGTAAGGTAAAGTCGACATCATTGCGCAACAATGTTCACGAGTTTCTTGGGCACAACCACCACCTTTTTAATGGTTTTGTCGACAAGGAAGCGTTGAACATTCTCTTGGTCCTTCGCCAGGGCTTCGATTTCGGTGCTGTCCGCTGTGGCCGGCACACTCATTTTACCCCTCACCTTACCATTGACCTGAATCACTATTTCTAGCTCATCGCGGTCCAGTGCGCTGTCATCGACGTTGGGCCAGGCGCCTTCTTCGAAAGCGTCTCCAGAGAGCTGTCGCCACAGGTATTCGCATAAATGTGGCGTGATCGGCCACAGCATTCTGAGTACGGCATGCAGGCCTTCACCGACGACTGCTCGGTCTTGCTCAGTGTCACGGTGGTGCCGGCCGAGCTCATTACAGAGTTCCATCATAGCGGCCACCGCCGTATTAAAGGTTTGTCGGCGTCCGTAGTCGTCTGTCACCTTAGCAATGGTTTCATGCACTTTTCGCCGCAGATTTTTTTGTGCCGATGTGAGCGCGCCGAGGTCTACAGTGGTGTCAGGGAGCCCAACGTCATGCGCTAATCGCCACAGGCGCTTGATGAAGCGGTGAGCGCCCTCAACCCCCGAGTCAGACCACTCAAGCGATTGATCAGGTGGTGCAGCGAACATACTGAAGAGTCTGACCGTGTCGGCGCCGTAAGTGTCTATCAAAGGTTGAGGATCAACCGTATTACCGCGTGACTTCGACATTTTGGCACCGTCTTTGAGCACCATTCCTTGGGTCAGTAGCCGCTTAAAGGGCTCATCACTCGACACTAGGCCGGCATCACGCATCAGTTTGTGGAAAAAACGCGCGTAAAGAAGATGCAAAATGGCGTGTTCAATGCCCCCGACATATTGATCTACCGGCAGCCAGTAATTAGCTTGTTCGCTGTCGAGCATTCCCTCCGTATAGTCGGGACAAGTAAAGCGAGCGTAATACCAGGACGATTGCACAAAGGTATCGAAGGTATCTGTCTCACGCTCGCAGGCTTGGTCTTCAAGTGTGAACTTTCGCCACGCAGTATCCGCCTTAATGGGGGAGATCACGCCATCCATGACAACATCCTCCGGCAATAACGATGGAAGGCGGTTCATGGGAATGGGGATGTCTTGGCCGTCGGCAAGGTTGAGCATTGGGATGGGCGTGCCCCAATAGCGCTGCCGTGACACGCCCCAGTCACGCAGGCGAAACTGGGTGGTCACACGACCCATTTCGATGTCTGTCAGCGCCTTGGCGATCTGCTCGAAAGCGGTATCGAAACTGCAGCCGTCAAATTGGTCAGACGCGGTCAGCACCCCACGCTCTGTGTAGGCCGATGCGTGGATATCAGCCGGCGCACCCTCGGCATCGCAAATCACGACCTTGAGTGGCAAATCATATTTCTTGGCAAATTCCCAATCTCGCTCGTCGTGCGCTGGCACCGCCATCACTGCGCCGGAGCCGTAATCCATTAATACATAGTTTGCGACCCAAACTGGCACGGCCTCCCCGGTGAGTGGGTGTCGCGCGCGAAGGCCGGTATCCATGCCCATCTTTTCGGCTTTCACCATATCTGCCTCAGCCACAGACGACTGCTTGCAGTGATCGACAAACGCCGATAGCGCGGGGTTGTGCTCGGCGAGGGAGAGCGTTATCGGGGTGCTCGGCAGCGAGGCTGATATAGGTCACGCCGAAGAGCGTGTCCGGTCGCGTGGTGTAGACCTCGATTTTTTCCAAACCGGCAATCGGTGTATCAAGGCCAAACGCCAGCTCTACACCGCGACTTTTACCAATCCAATTACGCTGCATGGTACGGACGGCCTCGGGCCAGCCATCCAGTGTGTCCAGGCCCTCTAGGAGTTCTTCGGCATAAGCGGTAATGCGAATAAACCACTGGGGGATTTCTCGGCGCTCGACAACGGCGCCAGAGCGCCAGCCGCGCCCGTCGATCACTTGTTCGTTAGCCAGGACCGTTTGGTCAACGGGATCCCAGTTAACCGTCGCCATTTTTTTATAGACCAGGCCTTTCTCGTGCAACTGTGTGAAGAACCATTGCTCCCACTGATAGTATTCGGGGTCACAGGTTGCCAGCTCACGATCCCAGTCGTAGGCAAAGCCCAGACGCCTAAGCTGGGTGCGCATGTGGTCAATGTTTTCTCGCGTCCACAGCGCTGGCGCGACTTTGTTAGCGACCGCGGCATTCTCTGCGGGTAACCCAAAGGCGTCCCAGCCCATCGGCTGGAGAACATTTTTGCCCATCATCCGCTGATAGCGCGCTATGACATCTGCAATGGTGTAATTGCGAACATGCCCCATGTGTAGCTTTCCACTGGGATAGGGAAACATGGCAAGGCAGTAAAACTTCTCTCGCTGATCGTCTACCTGAACGGCATAACGATTGTTCTGCAACCAGTGATGCTGCAGATCGCGTTCAAGTGACTGTGGCTCGTATTCTTGACTCATGTGTCCTCTAATCGAAAGCAGGTGAGATGCTATTCAGATCATGACGGTGCCCGCGCGCACGCGAGCGCCGTCTGTCCGCCAGATGGCGCCTGAAGTTTACCAGTATTACTGCGGATCTCGTCCCAGTAACAAGCTGATCAACGAGAAAATTAGAATGGGAAGGCTCCCAGAAATAGCGTAAGGGGTAGCACCCGATCGAGGTTGAACCTGCCCGCTGATGACCGCCTGAGTGAACTGAGGCGCGGTGGAGACGATATGACCGTTGGCACCGATGATGGCCGACACACCATCGTTGGTGCCTCGAATGATGTCACGACCCAGCTCCACACCGCGGAAGCGCGCCATCTGAAAATGTTGCCAAGGTCCGATGCTATCGCCGAACCAGGTGTCATTACTGATCGTGACCAGTAACTGCGAGCCTTTGCTACCCGCCGCAACAAAATCGGGATAGACCATCTCATAACAGATGAAGGGCGCTATCGCTATATTGCCCATAACGAGGGGTGCTTGGTTAGCGGGTCCGGGGGTGAACTGCGACATGGGTAGGTCGAAAAAGCCAATGACCCCTCTCAGCCAGGATTCGAAGGGGATATATTCACCAAAGGGGACCAGTTTTTGTTTGTGATAGATCCCCGATCCAGCGCCCAACGCTTCGATGCTGTTGTAACGCCCTTGGTTATCACGACTGGGTATGCCGGTAATGACGGTGGTGTCGTGGGCTGCCGCTTGGGTATCAATTGAGGTCAAAAACCGTTGCATCTGATCGCGATAGCCCGGCAACGCAGATTCTGGCCAGACAATCAGTTCATGTGTCCCATAGAGTGGCTCGGTGGTGGTTGCTAGGTCGTTCAGAATGTCCTCGCGGTGTCGCCGGGTCCATTTCTTTGCCAGTGGCACTGCGGGTTGCACAATGGCGACCCTTATGGGGTCGCCCAGTGGTTTGGTCCACGTCACGGTGGTGAGCAGTTGACCCGATAATAGGATGACGCCCGTCACGCCGAGACTGATCGCCCAGTGTGAGGTCATGCGATGGCGCCGCAATAGTATGGCCCACGAGCAACCCATTGCGACCAACAGCCAGGAGCAGCCATAAACACCCACCAGCGGAGCCCATCCGCTCACCGGAGAGGTTAGGGCACCGTAACCGGCATAACCCCAGGGAAACCCCGTCAATATCCAGCTCCTGAGCCATTCGAATAACACCCACAAAGAGGCAAACTGAATCACTCGCCAGTAAACATGCTGGCTTGATAGGCGCTTGAAGCCCCACAGTTGTGCACCAAAAAATAGTGCGAGCCCACCACAGAATAAAAGGGTCAAGGAAACCGCCAACCACGCGGGTGTTGCGCCGTAGGTATGGATGCTGACATAAACCCAGGACACGGCAGTGCCAAAGAAACCGAGGCCATAGAGATAACCCATACGAAAGGTCGGTTGAGACGGCTGCCATTCAAGTAGCGCGAAAAGCACTCCTGCGCTCAGCGGTATCAGAGGCCAAAGAGCGGTCGGTGACAGCCCAAGCGGAAACAGCATGCCCGCTAACAGGGCACAGCCAGGGACGAGCCTTCGCAGAGAAATCACTACTCGCCGGAATCGATATCAGCAACAGACCTCACCCGAAGACTGGAAAGGCGACGCTCGTCCGCACGGATGACGCTGAACTCAAAATTATTGAGCTGTATTGACTGATTTCGACTGGGTAGCTGACCGAATGCATTGACGACAACGCCGCCGATGGTATCGAACTCGTCATCGCTGAACTCGGTATCAAAAAAGGCATTAAAGTCATCAATAGCCGTGAGGGCTTCGACAAAAAAGGTGCCGTCGCTCATCGGTCGTATGGGCTTTTTCTCCGCGACGTCTGTCTCGTCTTCGATTTCTCCGACGATCTCTTCGAGTACATCTTCGATCGTGATCAACCCTGCGATGCCGCCGTATTCGTCGATGACGATAGCCATGTGGTTTCGATTTTGCCGAAACTCTCTCAGTAAAACGTTCAGTCGTTTACTCTCGGGTACGGCGGTGACGGGGCGCATTAATTGACGCAGGGCGGGCGGCGCGCTATCGCTTTCAACCAGCGGTAACAGGTCCTTCGCGAGTAAAATCCCAATCACATCATCCATGCCCTCCCCAATGACAGGAAATCGAGAGTGTCCGGCGTCAATGATTTTCGGCAGTGCCTCTTGTACGCTCTCGTCCGCATCGATGACAATCATTTGCGCTCTTGGGATCATGATGTCACGCACTTGCATGTTGGTGACAAGCAGTGCGCCTTCCATGATTTTGCGCGCATCCTGATCGATGATCTCGTGCTCTTCTGCTAGAGAGAGGACGTCCTCTAAATCTGACTTTGTCTGCGGTTCACCGCTGATAAAATGAGTGAGTCGATCCAGCCAAGATCGCTCTTCCGCTTCGGGTTTTCGATCATCGTTCACGCTTAGGGACTCCCTAACGGTGTTTGGGTGTCATAGGGATTGGCATAACCGAGACGGGCCAGTGCGTTGATTTCTAACAGTTCCATCGCCTCTGCCTCAGCGGCTGTCTGATGGTCATACCCCAGCAGATGTAAAACGCCATGCATCACCAGGTGGGCCCAATGGGCAGTGGCGTGCTTATCTTGTGTTTGAGCTTCCTCGATAACCAGTGGTGCACAGATCACCAGATCACCCAATAACCCAGAGTGGGTCTCGGGCGGTGGGGTAGCGGGAAACGACAACACATTGGTCGCCCCCGCCTTGGCACGATAGGTCTTATTAAACTGGGCGGCCTCGTCAGTATCGGTAATTCGGATGGAGAGTTCCGGCGAGGGAGATAAGCTGCGATTAGCGGTTTCGAGCGCTTGTGTCACCCAGAGCTCTATCGCGTCATCCTCTGGAGTTGGGACGAGCGTGGCGCGCTCTACCGCCATCATGAGATTCATGTTGGATTCCCTTCCGGGTGGTCGGCTGCCTGTTCATAGGCTTCATACGCGCTGACCACGCGCTGCACGACGGGATGCCGGACGACATCTTTGATCCCAAATTGGGTAAAGGCGATGCCCTCAACGTTTTCCAGCACTTGCGCCGCATGCGTAAGCCCGCTTTGCGTGCCTCGAGGAAGGTCAATCTGGCTGGTATCGCCCGTGACGACTGCCGTTGATCCGAATCCAATGCGCGTCAAAAACATTTTCATTTGTTCGCGCGTCGTGTTCTGGGCCTCGTCGAGAATGATAAAGGCGTGATTCAGGGTTCGGCCTCGCATAAATGCCAGCGGTGCGATCTCGATAATATGGCGTTCGATGTATTTGCTGACTGTCTCGAATCCGAGCATTTCATAGAGCGCATCGTAGAGTGGCCTGAGGTAAGGGTCGACTTTTTGTGACAGGTCGCCGGGCAAAAAACCAAGACGTTCTCCCGCTTCGACCGCGGGGCGGACCAGCAAAATGCGTTTCACCTCTTCGTTGAGGAGCGCGCGCACAGCGCACGCGACCGCAAGGTAGGTTTTACCCGTTCCAGCTGGACCGATGCCAAAGTTAATGTCGTGATGGTTGATTGCCGCCACATAAGTGCGCTGATTCTGGCCTCTCGGTCGCACGGAGAGACGTTTCGTGCGGATGAGACTGGTCGTCTCAATATTGGCATCCGGCGTCTCAGTCTCGTTGAGCATTTCCAAGTCGGCGTCCTGTAATCGAAGGTGAATACTATCGGGGCTTGGCTGATTGCCATTGGTAATGTCAGCATAGAGTGAGGCGAGCAACGCAGCGCCCATTTTGCAGCGAGATTCGCTCCCCCGGAGCTCAAAGGTGTTACCGCGGTTGTGAATCGTGATCCCCAAACGCTTCTCGATTTGGCGCAAATGGATATCCAGTTGCCCACACAGCGCCGCCAGATGACGCGCATCATTGGGTTCGAGGGAAAAAGTAGTCGGTGGCGTCATAGCCGAAGACGTGTCCTCGGCTGACAAAAGGTGGGTGTCCAACGGTTTTCAAGCCGCCTTAGTCACTATGGGAAATGAACGATACTCGCCCTGCGGACGGAGTCAACTCCCTCCGCGACCTTTAAGTGGCTGCGGGCAGCTGACCGAGCAATGAATTGCGGTAGGCCGCTGTGATGTCCACTTCGATAAAGTCGCCAATCAGCGTCGTATCGTCAGAGGCAAAGTTGACCACCCGATTATTTTCTGTGCGCCCGGAAAGTTGCCCCGGATCGCGTTTGGCGCGGCCAGTGATTAATATTTTTTGACGAGTGCCCACCATGTTGTCCGCAATGCGTTGCGCTTGTTGTGCAATGCGTGCCTGTAAAATATGCAGGCGCTGTTTCTTCTCTTCTTCAGACGTGTTATCGGGTAACTCCGCCGCCGGTGTGCCGGGTCGAGCGCTATAGATAAAACTGAAGGAACTATCAAAGCCCACTTCCTCGATTAACCGCATGGTGGCGGCGAAGTCTTCTTCTGTTTCACCGGGGAACCCGATGATGAAATCCGACGAGAGAGAAATATTGGGCCGTATTTTACGCAACGCACGAATAATAGCCTTGTATTCGAGTGCCGTATGGCCGCGCTTCATGGCCATCAAAATACGGTCAGAGCCCGTTTGCACGGGTAAATGCAAATGATCCACTAAGGCGGGGATCTCTGCGTAACAGGCCACAATTGCCTCAGAAAATTCCATGGGGTGAGAGGTGGTATAGCGAATGCGGTCAATGCCTGGGACGAGATTCACCAAATGGAGTAACTCCGCAAAATCCACGATGTCGCCCAAGTGATTCAGACCCCTAAAGGCGTTCACATTTTGGCCCAGCAAATTGACCTCTCTTACCCCGCGACTCGCCAAACTGGCCACTTCCGCAATGACATCATCAACGGGCCGAGAGACTTCCTCTCCGCGGGTGTAGGGCACGACGCAGAAGGTGCAATATTTGCTGCACCCTTCCATGATGGAGACAAACGCAGTGGGCCCTTCCACGCTGGGTTCGGGGAGGCGGTCGAATTTTTCGATTTCGGGAAAGCTAATATCGATCACCGCGTCGTTACCGCGTCGCCGATCTTCGATCATTTCTGGCAAGCGGTGCAGTGTCTGCGGACCAAAAATGAGATCCACAAAGGGAGCCCGCTTGCCGATTTCTCCCCCTTCCTGACTGGCCACACAGCCGCCCACACCGATAATGAGGTCCGGATTTTTTTGTTTCAGCTGTTTCCAGCGCCCCAATTGGTGAAAGACTTTTTCTTGGGCTTTTTCGCGGATGGAGCAGGTATTGAGCAGGATGACGTCAGCGTCCTCCGCACAATCGGCTTGCTCAAGTCCATGGCTGGCGTTCAGCAAATCGGCCATTCGCGCAGAATCATATTCGTTCATTTGGCAGCCGTGGGTCTGCACAAATAGTTTTTTGATCGATGGGGTGGTCATAAGTGCCTAGGGTGCGCGCCCTTTATAGCGAGTCAGGGCGCGGAGTATAGCCTCTGCTCGTTAAAAATCCCTCCTGTTGCTGGAGCTTTGCGCGCAAAGTGTTACCATTTCGCCCCTTTTTGCCTGCCAACACTGGAAAACCTCGGAGCAATAATGCCGTCTCAGCCCATTTATAAAGTGATTTTTCATAACGGCGGACAGGTGTATGAGGTCTTTGCTCGTCAAATTTACCAAAGCGATATGTGGGGGTTTGTAGAGATCGAGGAGCTTGTCTTTGGCGAGCGGTCACAAATCGTCGTCGATCCCGGCGAAGAAAAACTCAAAAATGAGTTTGCAGGTGTCAAAAGAAGTTATATCCCTATGCAATGCATTGTTCGAATCGATGAGGTGGAGAAAGAGGGTGCCGCGCGAATTTCTGAAGCCACTAGCGCTAAAATTGCCCCGTTTCCGCTCTCTGCACAACCGATGGCGCCCTCTCACAGCGACGATTGATCTCGCCTAACGTCAACGTCACTGCCTCGTTGTCGGGCATCCATTGTCCCCAGATGGCTTGAAAAACTCCTGCCTCGACCCTATTTCTTCTCTGATTGAAGATGACAGCCGCAATGAGGCGCAGAGGTCAAGGTGGATCACGCAGACGAGATACAGCAAGAAGGCGAAATTTTGCCACCCGAGGCAGAGGAGGGCACGGAGGCGATCATCCAGCCCCTGCGGTAGCAGACGAGGTATTGCCCGATACACTGGTGTTACTGCCGCTGCCCGGTCGCCCGTTTTTTCCCGGCCAAGTACAGCCGGTCGCGTTTAATCCAGATAACTGGCAAGCCACGCTAGATGCGATCGCGGAGCAGGGATCAGGATTACTCGGGCTGGCCTTTGTCGACAAAGCCGACCCAGCAGGCGTCAAGGCGGAGCAATTGCCTACCATGGGGTGTGCAGTCCGACTGCATCGCCCACCGGGGGCCGCGGATAACTCGGGCCAATTTTTGGCGCAAGGTCTCCGGCGATTCCGCATCGTTCGCTGGCTCAGCGACCAGAGCCCGTTCATTGCTCAAGTCGAGTATCCCCAGTCGGAGGGCCATCGCGACAGCGACGAAGTGAAGGCCTATGCCATGGCCATTATTGCAGCCATCAAGGAACTGCTGCCCTTGAATCCGCTTTACAGCGAAGAGCTCAAGCAGCACATCGGCCAGTTCAATCCCAGTCAACCCTCCTTGCTGGCGGATTTTGCTGCGGCGCTGACGACGGCGAGTGGTGTCGATCTTCAAGCCGTACTCGACACTCTGCCGCTGACTGCCCGGATGACAAAAGTGCTCGAGTTGCTCAAGCGAGAGAAAGAGGTCGCAACGTTACAGGGGCAGATTACGTCTCAGGTCAATGACAAAGTCTCGACCCATCAGCGTGAATTTTTTCTGCGCGAGCAGATGAAAGTGATTGAGAAAGAGCTGGGGCTCTCCAAGGACGACAACACCTCGGACGCAGACCGGTTTCGACTGCGGTTAGAGGGACTCTCGCCGCCACAGAAGGTGTTGGATCGGCTGGAGGAGGAATTCAGTAAATTACAGGTGTTGGAATCGGGTTCGCCCGAGTATGGCGTGACCCGTAACTACCTCGACTGGGCCACATCAGTGCCCTGGGGGGTTTGTTCTGAGGATAATTTCGATCTGTCGCACGCCCGTAAAGCCCTAGAGAACCACCATGATGGGCTGGAAGACGTGAAGAAGCGCATTATCGAATTTATGGCAGTGGGCGCGTTTAAGGGCAGTATTAACGGTTCTATTTTATTGCTCGTGGGGCCGCCGGGTGTGGGTAAAACGAGTATTGGCAAATCGATTGCTGCCGCTCTGGGGAGACAATTTTATCGTTTCAGTTTGGGTGGTATGCGAGATGAGGCCGAAATCAAAGGCCATCGCCGCACCTATGTGGGGGCGATGCCAGGCAAACTGGTGCAGGCGTTGAAAGAGGTAGAGGTAGCGAATCCTGTCATCATGCTGGATGAGATTGATAAAATTGGCGCCAGTTTTCAGGGCGACCCGGCTTCCGCTCTGCTGGAAGTGCTCGATCCGGAACAAAACAGTGACTTTCTAGATCATTACCTCGACCTGCGAGTCGACTTGTCAAAGGTGCTGTTCGTGTGCACGGCCAATCAGCTCGATACGATTCCCACTCCGCTGCTGGATCGTATGGAAGAGATTCGATTGTCCGGCTACATCGCTGAAGAAAAATTGTTGATTGCCAAAAACCATCTTTGGCCAAAATTACTGGAGCGGCATGGGGCTCAGCCCCGTCAAATCCGGATTAACGATGCGGCGCTAAAATTGGTGATTGACGCCTACAGTCGTGAAGCGGGGGTGCGTGGCCTAGAGAAACGGTTAAGTTCGTTAATGCGTGCCGCCATTATGCAACTCGTTGAGGGCGATCACACTCGTATTCGCATCGGTAAGCGAGAAGTAGAGCAAATGTTGGGCCAGCCGACGTTTAAACCTGAGCGCGCGCTTCGAGGGAAAGGGGTCGTCACCGGTCTCGCTTGGACCGCGATGGGGGGTACGACGCTCAGTATCGAGTCATCTAAAATCCATACGTTGAATCGTGGCTTCAAGCTGACTGGGCAGCTCGGTGACGTGATGAAAGAGAGTGCGGAAATTGCGTATAGCTACGTGGTGGCCCATCTGCGCGAACTGGGTTGCGAGCCTGATTTTTTTGATCTCTCGATGGTGCACTTGCACGTGCCTGAGGGCGCAACGCCAAAAGACGGGCCCAGTGCGGGTGTCACGATGGCGACAGCGCTGGTCTCACTGGCGCGGGGCGACCGTATTCGACGCCCACTCGCCATGACGGGTGAACTGACACTGACTGGTCAGGTTCTGCCCGTAGGGGGGATCCGAGAGAAAGTCATCGCGGCGCGCCGAGCCCGCATGGCGGAAGTCATTTTGCCCTTTGGCAATAAGGGCGATTATGAGGCGCTACCGGCATACTTGTCAGAGGGCATTAAGGTGCATTTTGTGCGCCACTTTAGGGATGTGTTCGATATTGTTTTTGATGCCTCAGCAGACGGTCGGCAGCTGCACTAGGTCTACTTACCCCGGCGCTCTCGCGGTGAAGACCGCCCGCCTTGGGGCGGGATAGCCCTCTACCGTCAGTCGAGGGTCTTGCGGATCTAAAAAGTCTGACAGTGAGTGAAAGGTCATCCACTGTGTGCTGCGTTGTTCCGCTACTGAAGTCGGGCCGACATCGACCACCGTGGCGTCGATCAAACCGACCTCGCTCATCCAACTCCGCGCTAGGTCGGGACTGGGGAGGTGCCATACGTTACCCATGCGGGCGTAGCGCCCATTGGGCTCCAACACCGTGTTGTGATCACCCTCTACTACTAAGGTTTCAAGCAGCAGTTGTCCCCCGGGCACGAGTTTGCCCTTGAGGCTTTTCAGATGGGCGAGCGGGTCTCGCCGGTGATAGAGCACTCCCATTGAAAAGACGGTATCAAAGGCCGGCAAATCCTCGGGCATGGCTTCCAGCGTCAGCGGCAGGACGTGAATATGGTCTTGATCTAAATAGCGTTGCAGGGCCTTGAACTGGAGAATAAAGAGCGGTGTTGGGTCGATGCCAATGACTTCCGCGGCCCCCGCGCCGAGCATGCGCCAACAGTGATAGCCATTGCCGCAGCCGACATCAAGCACCCGCTTGCCGGCGAGAGATTCCAGCGCAGGCTCGAGACGATCCCATTTCCAGTCAGATCGCCATTCGGTGTCGACATGGAGTCCACACAGCTCAAAGGGACCTTTTCGCCAAGGGTGCAGCCCCATCAATGCGGCCCTCAGCATGCTCAGCGTTGACGGGCTCGCTTCACCCGATAGCCCGACGCGTGCTGAAGTGAGTTGCGGCGACCCTGTTGGGAGTGCCGGCAGGTTAGCAAGGGCATTGCGCCATCTTGGTAAATCACCATAGCGTTCCGGCGACAGTCCCGATGCGAGTTGGTCGGGCAATATCGCTAACCAAGGTTGCAGTATCGTGGTTTGCCAGCGAGCGTTGAGTTGCTCCCAGTCAGCAATCAATTCCGCAGGTATCGTCATGCGATGGCAATGAGCGAGGCAAAATTGAGGCACTGAAACCAGATGTCGCAGCGGCTAAAGCCCACTCGGTGTAACCGTTCAACATGCTGGTCACGTGTCTCTGGGATCAGGACATCCTCTAGCGCTTGTCTTTTTTGTGCTATTTCGAGATCGCTATAGCCCTGTTGCCGTTTGAAATTGTGATGCAGTTCGATGAGGTAATCGTTCAGCTGTGGATCGGGTAACGTAAGCTTTTCAGATAAAATCAAAACATCTCCGGGCTGCATGGCGCTGCGAATGCGCCTGAGGAGTGTCTCGCGATGCTTGATCGGGACGAACTGCAAGGTGTAGTTCAAAATAACCACACTGGCGTTTTCCAGCCGAATGTCCATGATATCGCTTGCCTGCAGCACCACCCGCTGATCGCTGAGTTGCTCCTGAAAATTCAGACGGGCCCGCTTGAGCATGGCCTCGGAATTGTCGATCCCAATGAGTTGGCAAGAGGGATAGTCGATTTTACGTGCCGCGGATAACAGTGACGCGCCCCACGAGCACCCGAGGTCGTAAATCGTTGAATCGGGGCGAGCATGTTGCGCCGCCAGCACTCCCGTCATTGCCACGACCGTCGCATAGCCGGGTACCGATCGGTTAATCATGTCGGGAAAAACGCCTGCGACCGATTCACTAAAGGTGAACAGTTCAGGTTGCGTTAGCGGTTCTGCGAACAACTCATCACGAGTGGGGTCAGGAGATTTGCTCATAGCGTAGCGGGGGCTGATGGTTGAGACGGTGAAGGATAACAGGGCTTGTCGCGTTGTCGGCTAGTCCCGCATAATTCGCGTCGTCTTATTGTCTTCTTTTCTGAGCCTTGCCTATGTTTGATTCTCTTGCTCTGCTTCCACCCGATTCTATTCTCGGCTTGGCTGCCGCGTGCCGCGCGGACAGTAACCCCGATAAAGTCGACCTTACTTTGGGCGTCTATATGGATGAGACGGGCCTGTGTCCTGTGTTCGAGGCAGTGCAGCAGGCACAGCGAGACCTCGTGCAAGAAGAGATGACCAAGGTCTACATGCCGCCTCAGGGTGATGCGGCCTATCTTGAGGGCGTGCAAACTCTGGTGCTGGGTGAGGAACGCCGTGCGCTATTGGGCGATCGTCTGACAGCAGTGCAAACCCCAGGGGGGTGCGGCGCGGTGCGTCTGGGTGCTGAGGTGATCTTTGCTGCGGCGCCCACTGCGACGGTCTGGGTCAGCGATCCCACTTGGCCTGTCCATATTCCGCTGATGGGCTCGGTGGGGCTGCAGTTCAAAAGCTATCGCTACTATTCGGCCGCAATCAGAGGACTCGATTTTACCGCCATGCTGGAAGATCTCGAGGCCGCCTCGCCGGGAGACATCGTGTTATTGCATGGCTGTTGCCACAATCCCAGTGGGGTCGATCCCAACGCAGAGCAATGGCAGGCGTTGGCCACTTTTATGGCGGAGAGAGCATTGGTGCCGATGGTTGATTTTGCGTATCAAGGGATGGGGGCGGGGCTCAGTGAAGATGCTGCCGGGCTTCGTTGTTTGATCGATCATATCCCCGAGATGATCATCGCGGTGTCCTCCTCAAAGAATATTGGTCTGTACCGAGAGCGAGCGGGTGCGGTGATATTTCTGGGCGGCGACGCGCGTGCCGCTGAGGCGATGGCGAGTCAGGCGGTTTCCGCTGCGAGACGTGTCTATTCGATGCCGCCTGCCCATGGTGCTTTGCTGGCGGGGCGGGTGTTATCTTCCCCAGACTTACGCAGCCAGTGGGCAGCGGAGCTGGCTCAAATTTGCCAACGGATAAATGGCCTGCGACGCGATTTCTGTGACGCCCTGATCGCTGAGACAGATCGAGACTTTGCCTTTATCAGCGAAGAGCATGGCATGTTTTCGTTTTTGGGTCTGAGTGTCGAGCAAGCTCAGCGCCTGCGAAACGACAAATCGGTCTATGTCTTAGATTCCTCCCGCATCAATATCGCCGGGCTCAATGCCGGCAATATGGATCGTGTGGTGAACGCGGTGTCTGCCGTCCTCTGAGTGGTTAACCCTCTAGCGCGACCAGCCGTTCTAGTGCGTGATCGAGTGCCTGCTCTGATTCGGTGACAGTGTTCAACGTCGTGGCCACCTGTTCTGGCGTTTGCTCATAAAAACCGGGCGCAGAGATGGCGGCAAGCAATGCCGCGTGCTGTTGTTCTAGCGCTTCAATTTCTGCCGGGAGTCCCTTCAACTCTCGTTGCTCCTGATAGCTGAGTTTTCGTTTTTTCTCCGTTGCCGCTGTCGTCACAGTCTGGGTGGGCTTTACCGGATTGTCGGGCTCGGTCGATGGCGTTCGGCTCGGGGAATGTTTCGTCAGCGAGGACTCCGCAATCTGACCGCCACGGGCTTCCCAGTCGGAATAACTGCCCGCCTGTTCCTCAATTTGGCCGCTACCAGGCATGACCAATAGGCTGGTGACCACGCTGTCCATAAAGTGTCGGTCGTGGCTGACCAGGAGCACCGTGCCTTTAAAATCGAGGAGGATTTCTTCGAGCAGTTCGAGTGTTTCGATATCCAGGTCGTTGGTGGGCTCATCGAGCACCAGAAGGTTGGCGGCTCGAGTGAAGAGTCGCGCGAGAATGGCGCGATTCACTTCTCCCCCTGAGAGTGCTTTCACTGGTGTGCGAATCCGTTCGGGGGTAAAGAGGAAATCGCTGAGATAACTGATTGCGTGGCGGCGCTGCCCATTGATTTCGATAAACTGCTGTCCGCCACAGATGTTGTCAATGAGGTCTTTCTCGGGGTCGAGTTCACCCCGCAGTTGATCCGAGTAGGCGACCTCTAACTTCGTGCCAATCGAGACGGTGCCTTCGTTGGGACTCAGCTCGCCGAGTAATAGTTTGATCAGTGTGCTTTTGCCGACGCCATTGCCACCAACAATACCGATCCGATCGCCACGCTGAATAATGGTTGAGAAGTTATCCACGATCATCTCTTCCTCGTAAGAGAAGGAGACCTGCTCTAACTCGACGACTCGCTTGCCAGAGCGCGCCGCTTCTTCAATGCGGAACTGGCCCTTACCCTGTGCGGCTCTTCGCTGACTGCGTTCCTCGCGCATGCTCTCCAGCGCTCTGACTCGTCCTTCGTTACGCGTTCTACGCGCTTTAATACCCTGCCTAATCCAGGTTTCTTCTTGTGCTAATTTTTTATCAAATAGCGCGTCGGCGCGCTGTTCGGCGGCGGCTTGTTGATCACGCAGAAACAGAAATCGCTCATAGTCACACTCCCACAACGCGAGGTGACCTCGGTCAAGTTCGCCGATGTGGGTGCAGGCTCTTTGTAAAAAACGGCGGTCGTGGGTGATTAAGACAATGGCGCCACCAAACTGCTGGACCTGCTGCTCTAGCCAGTCGATAGAGGGAATGTCGAGGTGATTGGTCGGCTCATCGAGCAGCAGCACGTCGGGTTCGCTAACGAGTGCGCGTGCCAGCGCGACGCGCCGCCGCCAACCGCCTGATAAGGTCGATAGCGCCTCGGTGGCGGTGAGATCGAGCTGATCGAGTATGCGCGCGATACGCTGGTCCAGCGACCAGCCGTCAGCATGTTCGAGTTGATCCTGTATCGTACTGAGCTCTTTCAGTGCCTCCGCCGAACCGTCTGCGGCCAGCGAGTGGAAGCGACTGAGCAACGCGCCCACGTCCGCCAGCCCGGTCGCCACGTACTCATACGTGGTGAGGTCTAGATTGTCAGGCAGCGCTTGTTCAAGCCGGGTGACCTGAATATTGGGGTCCACCCAGCGCTCACCGTCTTCGGGCAGTAATTCACCTGACAAAATGCGCAGCAACGTAGACTTTCCAGCACCATTACGGCCGAGCAAACCGAGTCGGTCCCCCTTTTCCAGCGTCAGGCTGACTTTATCCAATAGCATCTGTGTGCCGATGCTGAATTCGATTTGATTGAGTCTGATGAGTGGCACAAAGGTCTCCTGCGACGGCCTCGAGTTTACGCTACCACGCACTTTCTGCGTGGTTTTCGCTAGAATGAGCAAGCTAGGGGGGCGGGATGATGACAGCGACAACAGTGGACGCGCAACACAATGCGCGCTGGATAGCAGGATGGTTGGCAATCTGTGCTGCCACGATCTTAGGGAATGATTCTATTGGGTGGTGTCACGCGGCTGACTGAATCCGGTTTGTCGATGGTTGATTGGCGCCCGATTATGGGGGTGATCCCGCCGCTCACAGAGGCCCAGTGGCTGCAAACCTTTGAGACTTACCAGCAATACCCAGAGTACTTGAAAATTAATCAAGGAATGGATCTCGGCGGTTTTAAGCAGATTTTTTGGTTTGAATACTTACATCGCGTGCTGGGCCGTTTGATCGGTCTGATGTACTTCGTACCGTTGGTCGTCTTTGCACTAAGGCGGATGATCGCACCACAGCTGCTACCGACCCTGATTTTACTCTTGATATTGGGTGGTGCTCAGGGCCTCCTCGGTTGGTACATGGTGCAAAGTGGCTTGGTTGATCGGCCATCAGTGTCACAGTATCGCCTGACTGCCCACCTGGGTGTGGCGGTGGCGATTTATGCCCTGATGATGTGGGTGTTACTGCGTGTGGGAGCGGGCTATCTCCTGCGCTGAAGCACATTGGACTGCCGGGAGGGGTGCTATTAGTCGGGGTGTACACGTTGATTTTGTCCGGCGGTTTTATGGCGGGGACTGATGCGGGTTTCGCTTACCCCACTTGGCCGTTGATGGGAGAAACCTTCGTCCCGGCCGGATATTACGCACAGGGCTGGCAAGCGACCTTTGAAGGCGTGGCGACCATTCATTTTAATCACCGCATGTTGGCTTATGCCGTGACGCTGCTGGTGATATTTTTTAGCGTGCAGACAATACGGACCGGCGACAGCGCTCGGGTTCGGCGGAGTGCTATGCTGATGCTGGGAGTTATTACCGGCCAGCTTCTGCTGGGGATTGGTACGGTGATGACACAGGTAGCGATTCCTGTGGCGGCGACACACCAAGTTGGCGCGGTCTTATTACTCACTGCGGTTCTTTACTGGATTCACGCCCAGAGCGACCAAAAACTGGTAACCTCCAACTGATCTAAGATCGTGATGAGCGCTCGGTTCTCCGAGAGACTCGAGCCGGTCGTTGTGTAGCCGCAGGAGGCGGGCCTGACGTGAAAACCCTCATTGTTGAGGACAGTGCGACACTCTGCGAGATCTATGCGCGGTATCTTGATGGCAGCGGTCTTGACGTGTCGTCCGTACAGACGCTGGGTGCTGCGCAACAGCGGCTGATCGACTCAGCACCGCAACTCATTCTGCTTGATATCGAACTGCCCGATGGCAATGGCCTTGACTTGTTGGAGGACGTGAAGCGCCTCTCGCCTCAGCCAGCAGTGGTCGTTATGACAGGGCACGGCGCAGAATATGCCGAGCAAGCAATGGGCCGCGGTGGCACGGATTTTCTCAGCAAGCCGTTCGACGCGGCAAGATTGCGCGTGACGCTGCTCAACGCCGCCGATCAGCTCAAGCTGCGCCAGCAAGTTGAGGATCTATCGGTCAAACGAGAGCGTCTGGGGCCTCTGGTTGGTCAGTCCTCTGCCATGCAGGCCGTATTTGACACGGTCGAGTTATTGTCGGGCACGAAAGCGACGGCTTTTCTCATGGGAGAAAGCGGCACCGGCAAAGAGCTTGCGGCAAGAGCAATTCATCAGTTGTCAGCGCGTGCACCAGCGGCTTTTGTGGTGGTGGATTGCGCTGCGTTAACCGCTGATCAACTCGAGCGTGCGTTATTTGGCAGAAGCGATACTGCGCCAGAGGGACTGGTGGCACAGGCTGATGCGGGAACACTCTTTCTCGATGAAGTGTGCAGTCTGAACTTCGAAGCGCAATCGCTGCTCTTGCGACTGATTCAGCATGGGACTTACCGGCCAGTTGACGCGACCCGCGAGGTCACCGCCGACGTACGTATTATTGCTTCTACGAATCGTGATCCTCTTTTTGAAATGCGCGAGGGCCGTCTGCGGGAAGATCTTTATTATCGCCTTCACGTTGTGCCGCTGCGAATGCCGCCGCTCCGAGAGAGAGCCGATGACATCTTGTTGTTGTCTGATGGGTTCTTGTCGCGTATCACCGAGGAAGAGGACAAAGCGCCGAGTTCATTGAGTAAAGAAGCCGCCAATGCGCTCAGAGGATATTCATGGCCGGGAAATGTTCGGCAACTCGAAAATGCACTCAGGCAGTTGGTGCTCACCGGAGTGGCGCACCAGATTGATCAGGCGATGGTGGATCGTATGATCTCGGGGACTGAAATGGCAGTCGATACGGATGGCCTGTCTGCTGCCCCACGAGTTGACGACCTGACCACCCATGATTCAGGTATTCAGCCACTTTGGCTTACCGAAAAAGAAGCCATCGAAGCTGCCATTGCGGAGTGTGACGGCAGTATTAATCGCGCCGCGAAGCGCTTACAGGTTGCCCCCTCGACCATTTATCGCAAGATACAATCGTGGAAGACGTCACCCTAGATTAAGGATGACGAATGCGTGATCTGGTGCTGAGAGTCATCGCACCATTGCGAGCGTTAAGGCATTTATTGCATTGCCGAGCCAGCTGAAGTGACCTATTTTTCGTCGGAAAAGTAGCCACTGGCAATACCGTCATCGCCATAGACCATTTCTTTGAGTGCCACTCTGAATTTATGGATATCGGCGCTCAAAATAGTGTACTGCGAGAGATGCGCGAACATGTCGCGATACCAGTCACCTTTGAGGTGTGCGTCGAGATCCGCGCCCGATTCCCATTCCTCAAACACGATGACCCGCCCAGGGTGGTTGAGGTCTGCAGTCCAGTGATAGTGAACGCACCCTTTCTCTGTGTAAGCGCCTTCAATAAGCGCCTTACCTTTGACCAACGCGTCCTCCCGCGCTTCAGGAGGAAATTCAACGACTCCGGACACAACGACTCGCGACATACTGACGGCTCCTTACCTCATATTAGAGCTGCAGTTTTAGCATGTTTCGACGATGTATTCAGGGCTTGATAACGAGCGTATTTTTGAGCCCTAACGTCAAACATTAAGGCTGCTTCACATGGGATGCCTCATCGAACCCGCCTTGACCGCTCAGTGAGGCCCATTGCTGAAAGGGTTCGGAGGCCTCGACGGCTTTGCTCAGGATGAGCTGCCGCCATACGTCTGCCGCCCGAACGTAGTGTGGAACACTGCCTGGAAACATCGCAAGCGACAGCGCCTCTGCTAATAAAATCTCCTCAGTGCCGGCGGCATAGGCCGCGCGTATTTGCCAGTCCAATGCTCGCCAATTGCCGACGCAGGTATGCACCGCACAGGCAGTGATGTGGGCAAGGGGTGCTGAGAGTTCGGGTGTTATTTTGTTGAACAGCGAGAGGTACTGGTGTTCAGCATTGACGTCCGGCAGGTGGGGTGTCCAGTGATCCTCGATAAAAAGATGATGACGGCTGCCATTGGCGATGGCGGTAATTGCCGCTACGCTACCAACTTCATCAGTGGTACCCCCTGCGTTGAGGAAGCGCTGCACGTGGTGCGTACCAAGGGCTTCTTGGGTACTCATTAATACTCCCAGCCAAACAAATTCATGATCATGTCGATCGAGGTGTCGATCTGTGAGCGTGAGTGAGGAATAAAGTTGATCGTAGTGCTGTAGCAGATTCGGTGCGGAAAGGGCTAACAACCCGTGATGCGGGAGTAGATAGCCCCTTTTGTCGCGCACAGCCTCTAAGTCTTTCAACGCGGTGTTTGTCGACATGATAAAGCTCCCTGTAATCGTTGGTGACCCCGTATCGAACACTGTCATCATAGGGTGGTGAGCACACGAGGGCCATCAGATGACGCTCTTCTCGCCCACCGATTGGTCTTCATGCGACGTGCTGAGTGACTGCCCATTGGTGTAGAGCGCACCGATTGCCTGCAATGGTTTGTTGCGTGCGCATTGACAGTGCTTGTGGGATCGTCGAAACCAGTCCGTTCAAAACCAGATGCGATTGCTACCAATGCTGGCTGGTAAAAAGCCTTGACTGAAAACCGCTAACCGACAACCGGCAACCGGCAACCAATACGGTTCCTGAGACGTAAGATTAACCATAACAATGTCACAGACTGTAAAACTTTCATTATTTAACGCGCTGATTCATGTTTCACTTGTGGCGTTTTGATTCGCGGCCATAACCGGCTGCGGGACGTCTTCTAGAAGATTAATCGGATCATGATGCAGAAGACGCGATAACTGACTGACAACTCGGAGTCTCGGATGGAGAAGCCCACCTTTAAGGAGGAATCCCTCAAGTACCACATTGAGGGGAAACCAGGAAAGCTGGAGGTAAGAGCCACAACGCCGCTTGAAACGCAGGCGGATCTATCCATGGCCTATTCACCCGGTGTTGCCCACGCTTGCGAGTACATCGTTGAAGATCCGTTAAACGCATCGCAGGTGACCGCCCGCGGCAACCTCGTCGCTGTCATCAGCAATGGCACTGCTGTGCTGGGCCTGGGAGCCATCGGAGCGCTTGCGTCTAAACCGGTGATGGAAGGTAAGGCCGTTCTGATGAAGAAGTTCTCGGACATTGATACCTTCGATTTAGAAATCGATGAGCGAGACCCCGAGAAGCTGGTCAATATTATCGCCGCCCTCGAACCCACCTTCGGCGGCATCGTACTTGAAGACATCAAAGCACCTGAATGTTTCTATGTTGAGCGTCAGCTTCGTGAGCGCATGAATATCCCGGTCTTTCATGACGATCAACACGGCACCGCCGTGGTGTCGACAGCGGCTGTGATCTCGTGGCTAAAGCTCACGGGGAAAAAAATGGAAGAGGTTAAGCTCGTGATCTCGGGCGCAGGATCGGCCAGTATGTCTTGCGCAGATCTGATTGTGAGCCTGGGGCTCAAACGCGAAAATGTGCTGATGTGTGATAGCAAGGGCCTCATTTATGAGGGCCGTGAAGAAGGCATGAACGAGTTCAAGGAGCGCTACGCGAGGAAGACCGACAAGCGCACGCTCGCAGAAGCTATGGTCGGTGCTGATATTTTCTTCGGCTTGTCCACTGCCGACTGTGTGACGCAGGATATGGTGAGAGAGATGGCGCCCAATCCACTGATTCTGGCAATGGCAAACCCCAATCCTGAGATTCACCCCGACCTAACGCGCGAGGCGCGTCCCGACGCCATTATTGGCACGGGTCGATCGGACTTTCCGAATCAGGTCAACAACGTGCTGTGTTTCCCCTTCCTTTTTCGCGGCGCGCTCGACTGCGGTGCGACCACGATTAACGACGAAATGAAAATTGCCTGTGCGTATGGTCTGGTCGACCTCGCCCAACAAGAGGCCTCGGAAGAGGTGGCGCAGGCTTATGACGGTCAGTCGCTGAAGTTTGGCCCGGACTACATCATTCCGAAGCCTTTTGATCCGCGCCTCTTCGAGCGGGTGCCAGTCGCTGTCGTTGAGGCGGCGATGAAAAGTGGTGTGGCGAGCCGCCCCATCGAGGATCTTGACGCCTATCGGCGAAGCCTCAGCAAACACGTCACGCGCTCGGGTATGTTTATGCAGCCGGTTGTGAATGCGGCGACTAACAGTGGTTTGAAGCTCGTCTATTCAGACGCAGAAAACGAGATTGTGCTGCGCGCAGTGCAAACGGTAGTGGATGAGGCCATTGCGCGCCCCATCCTAGTGGGCCGTCCCGACGCGATAAACGAAGTGATCGACGCCCTGGGGTTGAGAATCCGATTGGGCGAAGATGTCGACGTCATCAATCCGCGCAGTTATGACCAGTACGACGAGTACTCACGAGATTTCCATAGCATTGCGGGGCGCGGCGGTGTGTCCGTAGAGGGCAGCAGTGTGCTGCTGAGAACCGATAGCACGATGATTGCAGCCATGGCGTTACGTAATGGTGATGCAGACGGGATGATTTGCGGCAAGGTGGGTCGATTTGCAGATCATTTCGAGACTTTGCGATCGGTGATTGGGACACAAGGTCACGACGTTCGTGCTTCAACACTAACGACCCTATTATTTGATGACGGCCCCCTGTTTTTGACAGATTGTTTTATCGACTTAGACCCAAGCGTTGAACAAATTGTCTCCAAAACGTTGCTGGGCATAGAGCAAGTGAGGCATTTCGGCATCACGCCTCGTGTGGCGCTGTTATCACACTCCAACTTTGGGTCTTCGAATGCGCCCTCTGCTAGAAAAATGCGCCAAGCCAGCGAAATTCTCAGAGCTAAGATGCCTGATGTGGAAATAGATGGCGAAATGCATTCGTTGACGGCGTTGGACTCGGCCTACCGAGACACTATTTATGGTGACAGCCAACTTCGAGGGAAAGCCAATCTGCTGGTGTTTCCCGGTCTTGATGCCGCCAATATTGCGCTGGGACTGCTCCGGCAGACGGCGAATGGTCTACTGATTGGCC
This sequence comes from uncultured Luminiphilus sp., assembly GCA_943789425.1. Lineage (GTDB taxonomy): Bacteria > Pseudomonadota > Gammaproteobacteria > Pseudomonadales > Halieaceae > Luminiphilus. The sequence goes on along the minus strand of CALSUB010000006.1, from coordinate 7,541 downwards.
CTTATATGTCCGGACTCAAACGACCGGCGCATATTATGGTGAACTCGGCGACACCACGTGCGATTTATAATGTCAGCGCATTGGCTGTTGCTGAGATCTTGGCAAAGCAGGAATAGCGTTCCGCCACCAACGCGATGACATGACGTCACTCATTGCGCATCGCCGTCGCCAAATGGACGACCGGATGGTTGCTGGAACTTCCGTTCAAAATGGACCCGCTCAGTAGACTGACTCAAGTAACACCTGCATGGGACGCTCTGCCGACCAATGGCGTTCTGGGTGGATTGGTTGCAGGTGCGCCAGAGATAGAGCTGTTCGAAGCGTTGCTAGACTAACGCTGATAGACTGATTTCATTGGTTGGCGCTCTGTTAAGAAGAAACCGCAGTAAAAGGAACCTTAGTAATAAGGTGCAAGCCGCGAGGGTGGGGAGACGCCATTGGCTTGAGACGGCTCCACCATCTTGTCGTTTCACCAGAATAGCGAGGCATGACAATTGATGCTGAACACTGCGAGATCAAGTCAACACACTGTATGAGCGATTTTTTGAAGCCGGTAAGCGAGGACAAAGTAGATGGACGCCGGCTGCGCAGCGAGCGCAGTCGACTGGCCTTTGTAGACGCCGTGCTCGCGCTGCAAGAGGAGGGTTTCCTGGTGCCTACTGCCCAACAGATCGCTGATCGAGCGGGTGTTGGTATTCGCTCTTTTTTTCGTCATTTCGAGGATATGGAGTCGCTATTTAAGGCCATCGACGATCATATACGTGACTCTTATGAGGCGCTCTTTATTGGCGGTGATCGTAGCGGCACACTGGAGGAGCGCATTGATGGCATGGTGAGGCGCCGCGCCGACGCCTTCGAGAGCGTGACGAATATCACACAGGGTACCCGCGCCCAACTGTGGCGTTATCAGACATTGCGTGACAACTATGCGCGTAACCAGCGCGGTTTGCGCAAGGACTTAGATAACCTGTTGCCTGAATTGCACGCTCTGCCCGATGAGACACGTGAGTCGATCGACGCAATCACCTCTTTTGAAATGTGGGACAGATTGCGTTCCCATCAAGGGCTCAATAAGGCCGACAGTATCAACCTCCTTAGGACGTTGCTAAAAAACGTGATGGCCGCAGAGAGAGAACAGGGCTGACGTGACAGAGCAGAGGTCAGCGTTGGGCAACTTGGCGTTCATACTCGCCGAACCCATGATTCATTCGGTGAGCAATCGCTGGGCCCCTCTTCGTTAGAAGCCATCGTGTCTATGAGTGGGCCTGTCATTTAAGCGCGTGTGTTTCGCTTGGCCTTTGGCGTGCTGTGTGGCTCGCGATCTTCGTAATGGGCGGCACGACACTTTGCTGTTGTTTAGGCGCCGAGCCAGTTAAGCGCTGGACCAGTTAAGAGCCGGACCAGTTAAGAGCCGGGCCAGCATGGTCTGAGACAGAAAGCAGCTGAGCACGCGCCAAGTCCACGACGCCTTCCCATTTTCAGGTTCTTGATTTGAGTGCCCCCTTGGGTACTGAGCGACACCGTCGTGGCATGACTTGATGCATCTCGCCTTATTATGTCATTATATATGCCATAATATCCTGCCTGCACCGAATGAGTGTGAGCCCCTAACGCGTCGGGAGGCGACCCATGAAAAAATTGCTCACAGGTGGTTTGATCCTCGTCAGCTTAGGCGGCCTGCTACTACTGTCACTCCCGACCATTTTGCATAAGGCGGGGTTGCACCCGGCCTATAGCGGACCGACGGTATCCTTACCGGGTAGGCGCGCCTTAATTATCACGACCAGTCACGACGTGCTGGCGGCGCCGGGTGAGACCGAGGGGGAGGCCACTGGTGTGATGGCTTCTGAGCTGACCCACCCTTACTACACCTTCCTTGACGGCGGTATGGACGTGGATCTCGCCAGTATTCAGGGCGGTGAAATTCCTATTGATCCTCAAACTTTGCGGTTCATGGTCAAATCGCCAGAAGACGAGCGTTACCTCAACGACACGCTGGCGCAGGCGAAAGTGAACAACGCTATCCCTATCGCCGGCGTCGACATCGGCCAGTACGATATCGTATTCCTCTCGGGTGGCTGGGGTGCGGCCTATGACCTGGCGCAATCCCCCGAACTGGCGGCCAAGGTGAGCGAGGCGTATTACGGTGATAAGGCGGCTGTGATGGGTGGCGTCTGCCACGGCGTATTGGGGTTAGTGAATGCGCTTGACCGCGACGGCAACCTGTTGATCGCTGGGCGCCGCATGACTGGTGTGACTGACAAGCAAATACGGGAGCTGGGTATTGAGATGACACCGCTGCATCCCGAGACGGAGCTGCGCAAGGCGGGAGCTGTGTTTGAGAGTCAGACTGCCTTTAGGGATATTTTTGCGACTCATGTGACTGCCGACGACGAGCAGCGCTTCGTCACGGGTCAGAATCAGAACTCAGGCCTGGAGACGGCACATACCATGATGCGCATCCTGAGCGCGCGGAACTGATCTATTAAGGGCTAAGGTGAGTGAAGCGCTGGCCTGGGCTCAGAACAAAGGGGAAGACAAGTGAATAGCGTATTAAAGGGTCTGGTGTTTCTGTTCTCGGTTTCATTTCTAGTAACGGGATTGCGTTGGCTCGTTGCGCCTGTTGGCGTCGCTCCCACGTTTGGTCTGACCTTGGACCAAGGTGTGGGCTTGAGTTCTCAGGTGGGTGATATGTCTGCCTTCTTTTTGACACTGGCGAGTTGCCTATTAATAGCACTCATCAGTGGGCGTCGCAGTTGGTATTACCCACCGATCATGTTGCTCTCGTTCACGGCCATTGGGCGGATTGTCGCCTGGTTGGTGCACGATGCCGCATTGGCCTTGGACCTCATTGCGCCTGAGGTGATCGTGTCGATTATTTTGCTCATAGCCGCGCGCCGGCTGGCCAACGAGGCGTGAGTTGGTGAACATTGTTCGCCTCTGTGGGTGGGGTGTAGCGACGGCGATCTCGTTCAGCTTGTCCACTGCCGTGGTAGAGGCAAACGACGAAGCTGAGGGGGTTAGCGATGTGCTATCGACTGTCGCTTCACGCCCCAATATCGTTTTTATTCTCGCAGACGACTTGGGGTATACCGATATTGCCTCCTATGGCGGCGAGGTCAGCACCCCCGCGCTGTCGGCCTTGGCTGAACAAGGAGTACGGTTCACGAACTACCATACCGCCGCCAACTGCGCGCCCGCTCGAGCGATGTTACTCACCGGTGTCGATAGCCACGCTGCGGGTGTTTCGAACATTCCAGAGCTACTGGCGCCCGAGCAACGAACACAGCCTCAATATCAGGGAGAACTGGGCGACAACGTGGTCACTGTGGCTACCCTTTTAGAGGGGAATGGTTACCACACCTATATGGCCGGCAAATGGCATTTGGGGTCCAGTCCAGAGAAACGACCCAGTCGGCGAGGTTTCGAGCGGACCCTAGCGTTGATGGATTCTGGTGCGGATAACTGGGAGCAGCGTCCTTATATCCCTCTATACGATCGGGCGAATTGGTTCGCCGACGGCGAGCGCTTCACTTTACCCGATGACTTTTACTCTTCACGCTTTCTCGTTGATAAGACCATTGAGTTCATCGAGAGCAACCGTGAAGACGGCAAACCGTTTTTTGCTTATCTGCCTTTTCAGGCGGTGCATATGCCTGTGCAGGCACCGCAGGCTTATATCGATAAATATCAAGGTGTGTACGACGCGGGATGGGACGCGCTGCGTCATCAGCGGCGCTTAGCAGCGGTGCAGCTGGGCATCGTGCCACCGGATACGGCGATGGTGGATATGTCGACGACTGATGACTGGAATGCGCTGGATGAACAGCGCCAGCGTTACGAGTCCAAGCGCATGGCGGTCTATGCGGGCATGATCGAAGCCATGGATTTTCACATCGGTCGTCTGGTGACGTATCTCAAGTCGCAGGGCCAGTATGGCAATACGATCTTCATTTTCACCTCGGATAACGGTAGTGAGGCGAGTGGCGCTGCTGACCAGATGGCCTTTGCGCAAAGTATCGGTCCGCGTCAGCTGGGTTACCACTCAGATTATGATCGCTTGGGCCTGAAGGGCAGCTTTAATACGATAGGCCCGAGCTTCGCCAGCGCCTCAGCCAGTCCCCTCTCGCACTACAAATTTTATGCCGGTGAGGGAGGCATGCGTGTGCCCTTGATCATTGCGGGTGAACCGGTGCGACAGCCGGGTGAGCTGAACCGCGCGTTTGCCTGGGCCACCGACATTACCCCCACCATTCTTGCCCTATCCGGCACTGCGCTGCCGGGTGAGCGCTATGCGGGGCGACCGGTACTGCCGCTGATGGGTCGTGACCTGACGCCGCTATTGAGGGGGAGAGGTCGAGCGAGTCTACGGCGAGGACGATGCCGTAGGATATGAATTAACGGGGCACGGGGCTTTGTTTCAAGGGGATTACAAGGTGGTGGTCAATCAGGCACCCGTGGGCGATGGCCAGTGGCGTCTTTTTAATATTGTTGAAGACCCCGGTGAAACGGTGGATTTAGCCGCTACACAGCCGGCCCTCTTTCAGCGCATGCTGTCTCGCTATCAGCAATATCAGGAAGAGAATGGTGTTTTGCCTCTTCCTGATGGTTACACACAGATGAAGCAGTTATTCCTCAACACGCTTCACACAAAATCGGGGGAGCAAATCCTTATCTTCCTACTGACCCTGCTGTTGTTGCTGCCGTTTTATGTGGCGTATCGAATGAAAAAGGACTTTTTGAGATGACCGATCTGCATCGTTTGTATGCCCTGTCCCATTCACTCTATTCAGGTCGGGCTCGCGCTTATCTCATTAAGCAGCGTATTGCTTTTCAGGAGCTGTCTACCGGCCATGAAAGTTTTAAGACTGAGGTGTTGCCCAAGGCCAAGCTCGCGACGATACCGACGCTGGTCACTCCGACAGGAGAGGTCATTCGGGACGGCGCTGCGATCATTGAACATTTTGAGTCGGCCAATGGCCGCCCTAGCCAACCACAGGGGCCTTGCCAGCAGATTATCAGCGCGCTGTTCGACGTGATTGGTCACGATGGGCTGCTGAGGCCGGCGATGCACTACCGTTGGAATTTCCCAACAGAAAACCTCCATTTTGTGCAATATCACTTTTTGCACGCGCAGCGAGATACACCAGAGCGCGCCGAAAAAACCGAGCATATGATGAACCGAATGCGTCATGTCACCGAGGTATTTGGCGTCACTGAGCAATCTCAACCTTTGGTAGAGGCGCTTTATACAGAGTATCTCGATGCCTTCAATGCGCACTTTGAACAGTATCCCTACCTTTTGGGTTGGAAACCCTGTGTCGGCGATTACGGATTGCTCGCACCCCTGTATGCGCATTTGGGAAGAGATCCTTATCCAGCGTCATTGATGCAACAGCGTGCCCCGCGGGTGTATCGGTGGGTTGAACGGATGAATCGCCCGACCAAGACGTGCCAGAGTTTTTTACGCCGGGCACCGATTTTTTGAAGAACGATGAGGTACCCGCAACGCTGATGGCGGTGCTGCGGGCAGTGGCGGAGGACTTTGTGCCCGAGACTCGTGCTGCTGCTGGGGTGATTAATCACTGGCTGGCTCAACAACAGCCTGAAGCAGGGGCGGCCGCGGTGGGTCGGCTGGGCAACTTGCTGGGCAGGGCTGAGTTCACTGTGCGAGGGCACACTTTCACTGCTTTAGCCTCGCCTTACCGTTTTTACCTGTTACAACGAGTGCAAGCCATTTATGCGGGCCTGCCTTTGGATGAACAAGCATCGGTGGAGCAAATGCTGCAGGCCTGCGGCATGCACGAGATGTTATCGATCAAACTCGACCGCGTGATAGGCCGAGCAGATAATCTTGAGGTGTGGCAATGAACCGGCCGAGCGGTATCTTAGTCATGATCAAGACAGCCGTTACCGTGCTGAGTCTGTTAACGCTCTGTCTGTTTCTTTTTCTATTTTGGCTGGGATACTTTTCGTCTCGACCGCCACTCACTATCGACGCGGCGACGCTTTCTGGGGATGGCAGCGTGCTCGATTACTGCGATCTGCCAGCGCTTGACGGCAGCGGGCTACTGGCGGCTGACATCCCCAAAGGCAACACGCCAAATTGTGGCTATACCCATTTTCCGTTGCCCATTTTGGCTCAGTGCACCGAGCCATTGGCCGATGGCGCTGATGATATTCGAGGTTTGTGGTTGGGCGTTCGAGGTGGGCATGTAGGGCACGTAGAGCGAGTAGAGCAGTGCGGTAGTCGCGTCGTGGTCACGTCCAGCGGAGTGATCCATGACTATGGGCCTAACAGTACGGCGGGCCTCAATACTGACGATACCGAAGGCTCGGTATTGTTCACCATGGGCCAAAAAGAGTACTGCATGCGCACCTCGGCCAGCATGGTCTGGAATGACGGTGTCTTGGACTTCCATGTTTTTGGTTGGGGGCCAACCGTGGTCAAGCGTTACCTTGAGCAAGGCCCTGCCGGCGAACAACTGGTGTGGGAGTATGCCGACGGCAGTACGACTCACATGGCCAGAATCTGTACCTTGCCTGAGGCGCAAAAAATACCAACCCCCAGAGGCAGGCGCTATTCCCTGTTCAGTAGCGAGGATACGTAATGTTGTCTGTCGCGCCATTCAGCGTGGGACTATTGATTAACCAGATGGGTGCCAGTGACCGTTTACTTTTCTGTGGGGAACTGGCGGTGATCACCAGACCTTATTTGGATCAATTACTCAGTTGTTGTTTGAGAACAGAAGTATGGCGATAGCGGGGTGACAGGGGCTGAACAGCGATTTTTTTGGTCCATAAGGGTTGTCCGACATGAGGTGCTCAGCTCCCTTTAACGTCTTAACTCGGCGCTCAGCGAAGACGAGGCAGATCGAAGAATAACTCCTGAAAGGAATGCTCAATGAAAGTGGTTAACAAGGTCTATCCCAATAAAGAGCAGATTAAGGGCTTTATGGAGCCCGTGTCTGAAGGGCCAATTTGTATGGTCAACCTCCTTAAGTTCAAGGACAAAGCAGCCTATGAAGATGGCCGAGACACTGACCTAAGCGGCCGTGAGGCCTATGCCTTGTATGAGGAGGGCGTGAAGAAACTGTTGCAAGAGATAGGCGGTGGTATTGGCTTTGAGGGCGATGTGGCGCGTCTCGCTTTGGGTGAAGTAGAAGAACTGTGGGATGTGGTGGCACTGGCAGTTTGGCCCTCCCGTGGTGCCATGTTTGAAGTCATGCAATCACCCGAGATGCAGGCTATTTCGGTGCACCGCAGTGCGGGACTCGCCGGTCAGATCAATATTGAAACCACCGGCTTCCAAGGGCTTTGGCTAAAGGACAATGACCAGTGAAAAAAGTGCTCCTCTCTGTTTTTTTGGTCGCTGTAGTCGCGGTGGGCGTGGCGTGGTCTCAGCGCATTGAGGTGCTGTTGGCGGTGGTGAAGTACACCTCGGAAAACGAATATGACGTCGCCGAAAATCGGCCAATTCCCTGGCAGCAAGGCCCTGTTGCGGCAGCCGTCACCGACGATAGTAAGCCGCCCAATATTAT
>CALSUB010000005.1 GCA_943789425.1 uncultured Luminiphilus sp. | reverse complement strand
GAGTTCATCAGTGGACTTTGGCAAAGCCGGACTGAGTCGTTACGATCTTCTTCCCATAAATTCTAGATGGCCGCGAACTCATCGTCATCGAGCGGCCAGTTGACGATCCGATCGCTGCCCCCCCGCCCTTGAATTTGGAGGCATCCCTTTAAAGTCGGGATTCGCTAATTTGCGCAACTAACGACGCAGAAACACGCTATTCAGAGACAACGGTGGTACTACCGTGCGGCACACACCATTCGTATGCATGGAGCATTATTTTAAATGACTAAAAAATGGTCGGTGTGAGAGGATTCGAACCTCCGACCCCTTCCTCCCGAAGGAAGTGCGCTACCAGGCTGCGCCACACACCGAAGCATGCACGATATCAAACCGGAAAATAGCGTGCACCGCTTTTAGCGAGGTCAGTAAATACCGGCCCACTGCGCAATACCTTGGCTGAGCAAGCTAAATCCTGTCACCACTGCGATCAGGACAACGATCAAAAAAACGGGGCGAAATGGCCTTCGCTCAACCGAATTGACGCCACGGGCCAAAAAACCATCGACCCGGGTTTGGTCTTCCTGAGACAGCGGTTGCGATGCTGCCTCATCAGTGGGTTGGTTTGCGTCGGACATATCAATGAGTAGCTTGAATCGAGATTCTTCACTCTAAACCTTGGCGCATCCAAGACCAAGTATTTCTCATCAGCGCCCCGTTTTGACTGCGCATAACGCACTAGGATGTTCTCTAGCTAGTCTCGGTGGGGCACGGTGAGCACCAACGAACTGAGGACCCACTTACGACGGTATGACCGCCACAAACCGCCCGCCAATCAAGCCACTAACCGGTGGCGCACTCGGCACGCCTGTCTGCTCGACGCACATGAAGCTGGGCCACTCTAGCCATCGGGTTCTACAAGCTGCCTTAGGACACACGGCTAAGGCCATTCAATGGCTTGCGCCCGCTGTTTGTGTCCTCTGTCGACAAGCGCACCCCTCTACTGAGGCGATATGTGATGACTGTGATCAGCGCTTACCGCGCAATCAGGCTCCCTGCCCCCACTGTGCCCTGCCCTCCGCTAGCATGACCTCGACAACCACGCACCAACGATGCACCCATTGTCAGCAACATCGTTGTTATTTCGAGGAGACCCACGCACCATTTTTAATGCAAGGGGGCATCAGAGACCTTATTCATCTGTGGAAATTTCAGTATCAGCCCCAGCTGTCTCCGTTACTCGCGTCGTTGTTTATACGGGAGGCCTTTACCCCCACGGACTTACCGCGCTCCTTAGTATTAATGCCGATACCCACTCAGTGGCGTCGTCAGCTTCATCGCGGCTTTGACCACACCAGAGTCCTGGCACAAGCAATCGCTGCAACACACCCTCACTCCTTAACGGTCAAACCCTGGTTACGTCACACCCGTTCGGGTGCCACTCAGCACCGTCTCAGCCGTTTAGCTCGCTGGCACAACCAACATGAGCGTTTCGCGGTCAACGCGGAGATTCAGGGCTGTCGCGTGGTGTTACTCGACGATGTTATGACCACAGGTGCCACGGTTAACGCAGCAGCCAAAACCTGCCTCGAAGCCGGCGCCAAACAGGTCATGGTGTGGTGTTTGGCGCGAACGCCCGCACCGGGCTCCCCACTTACGCGGTACCATGGCGGCCTGTGCAATGGGGAGGCCCATCATGAACCATCCCTACGAAAGCCTAACGCCCGATAACGTCATTAGTTGTGTGGAGTCCATCGGATTGCTCGGCGACCTCCGCATCTTGGCGCTCAACAGTTACGAAAACCGCGTCTATCAATTTGGATTGGAGGATGCCGAACCAGTCATAGCTAAATTTTATCGCCCCGGACGCTGGACCCGCGCACAGGTCCAAGAAGAGCATGACTTTACTCACGAACTCACTGCAGCAGAGCTCTCTGTCGTGGCGCCCATGAGTATCAATGGGCAAACCTTGCATGAAGCGGGGGGGTTCCTCATCGCCATCTTTCCTCGTCGTGGTGGTCATGCGCCAGAACTCGATAATGCGGACCATCTTTTGGGTCTGGGCCGCACCCTAGGGCGGATGCACGGGGTGGGACGCGCCAAAGATTTTGACAAGCGCATCGACTACTCACTGCAGCGATGGCTGGTTGAGCCGATTCGTTACCTTGCAGAAAACTGGATACCCAATGAGCTACAGCCCGCCTGGAATACCTTGGGCAAGGATCTAGTCGAACGCGCCAGCGCGCTCATGAACGATTACGATCCCCAGCAGGGTATTCGCCTACATGGCGACTGCCACGTGGGCAATATTTTGTGGCGCGACGACACGCCACACTTTGTCGACTTAGACGACTGCGTGACCGGACCTGCTATTCAGGATCTGTGGATGTTTTTATCAGGCGACCGCAACCAACGTGAACGCCAACTGTCGGAGCTGATTGCGGGTTATGAAGAATTTCAGGATTTCGATGCGCGCGAGGTGAAGTGGATCGAAGCACTGCGCACCGCACGTATGGTCTACTACAGTGCCTGGTTGGCGCGACGCTGGAATGACCCTGCCTTCCCGGCCGCTTTTCCTTGGTTTGGCCAGCAACGATATTGGGCCGATCAAATTCTCGCCCTCAGAGAGCAGTTATCGCTGCTGGAGGAACCCCCGCTGAGGCTCTTGTGACTCAACGCTCGCGCCGAGCGCGTGGATAAAGCAGTGTCCAGCACCAACTCCAAAATGTATTTTTATTCAGCACATAGTGGTCCAACTCTTTGAATTGTTGCGCGGTTTTGTGGGGGTCGGCATACAGATCTGAGCGGGTATAACGCTCAACATCGGGGTCGAGTGCCTTGATCACCTTAGCGGGATTACCCGCCACGACGACATTGGCAGGCACATCGCTGGTCACGACGGCCTGGGCCGCGACAATACTGTTATCGCCAATCGTCACCCCTTTTAAAACGGTGGCATGGTCGCCCACCCACACATTGGCACCCAGATACACGGGGGTGGCTTCGTCAGCGCGATCGATACGGTCATACAAGCCATGCCAATCTGAGTCAGTGATATAGGCGCCATTGGCGAGCATGCACCCATCGCCCAAGGTGATGCTATCGCTGGCGCTGATGCGAGACCCCGGACTCATGAGACAGGCATTTCCTAGGGTAATCTGACCCTCGCCGGGGGCGCGACCCCAGACACCAATCTGCACTCGCTGACTGGCGGTGTTGATCGCGGTAAATGAATGCCCAATGGCGATATTGGGTCCAGAGATATCCACATACCAAGGCGACATGATGTTGGCGTAGGCCCCTAGTTGAACGCATCGAGGCCTGACGAACCAATCGATCCAGCCGTCTCTCATCACAAGATAAGCGCGTTTAACCCAGTAAGGGCGGAGATCCTCTCGCACTGATATCGTCCTTATCCGTAAAAGATGTCGTAGCGCGGTATGATGGCAAGGTGAATTCAACTGCGCAAACACAACTGCCCGACACCGCACCTACGGTCATTCAGACCCAGCAGGCGTCTCCCCATTCAGACCTAGAGCGCATTGTACGCCACCACCTTGCGCACCCCTGGCGCAAACCGTGCCCAAGCCATACGCAGCACGCTTTTGAGCAATTACAGTCACGCCATCGCAACGACCCTAGGCCCCTCATCTTAGATTCTTACTGCGGGACCGGTATGAGTACTGCGCTGCTTGCCGCTCAGCACCCAGAGGCCCTCGTGGTCGGTATTGATCAATCTGCATCTCGATTAGCCAAGCATCAAGTACTCGGTCACCAGAACTACCTGCTCTTACAAGCCGAGGCAGAATCGTTTTGGCGCTGCCTGGTCGAGGCAGAGATCCCATTGGCGGCGCATTGGGTGCTGTACCCAAATCCCTGGCCCAAGGCCTCACAGTTGAGACGCCGGGTTCACGGTCATGGCGCTTTTCCGCTACTGGCCAGACTCGGTGGACAATTGGAAATGCGCAGTAATTGGCAGGTGTACGCGGCAGAATTTGCGCAAGCAGCCGAATTGATCGGGTTATCAGGCACGTTAGACACCTTTACGCCTGATCCACCGCAGACCTTGTTTGAGCGCAAATATCATGAGCGCGGGCAGACGCTATGGCGTTTCCAAGGGTCATTCTCGCGCTAGTATCCGAGTAAAACCTGATATACGCTCCGCTTTCGCTACACTTATCAGCACTGTGGGTAAGCCCTGTGCGACAGAGCGTCAGACCATGACTGCAACACAACGCGACAATATTAAGCAGATTGAGCAGGGCGACCCCATCTGGGCGCGCATTCGTCGAGAAACACGCGAGACCGCAGCGGCAGAGCCCATTTTGGCCAGCTTTCTGCACGCGACGATTCTCAATCACGATGAACTAGAGTGTGCACTGAGCTTTCACCTCGCGAACTTACTGGGTAGCCCCACCGCTCCGGCGATGATGCTTCGTGAGGTCATTTTAGAAGCGCTGCAAGATGACAGCGGCATACGAAGCGCTATTCGCGATGATCTTAACGCCATCATCGATCGTGACTCTGCCTGCCATGAACTCTATCTGCCGTTTCTGTACTTCAAAGGTTTTCAGGCGCTGCAAATTCACCGCATTGGACATTGGTTGTGGACACACAACCGCAAGCCTTTGGCACATTTTTTACAAAGCCAAATGGCACGGCAGTTTGGTATCGACATTCATCCTGCTGCGCGCTTCGGTCATGGCATTATGCTGGACCACGCGACAGGCCTTGTCGTCGGCGAAACTGCCGTCGTCGGCAATCGTGTGTCGATCTTGCAGTCAGTGACGTTAGGCGGTACTGGAAAAGAAGACGGCGATCGTCATCCAAAGATCGGCGATGGCGTTCTCATCAGCGCAGGTGCCACGATCCTAGGCAATATTCATGTAGGCGAGGGCGCCAAGGTTGGAGCTGGCTCAGTGGTACTTCAAGATGTGCCGGCACATACCACTGTGGCGGGTGTCCCCGCAAAAGTCGTTGGCAAACCGATGTCTAACTCTCCCGGGCTCGATATGGATCATGCGATCCCTGAGCCTCAGTGGTAATCGGGCGAAAGCTCCACCACCGCATCGACCATCGCAGCAACATGATCAGGGTTAATGCCTGGCGTGATCCCGTGTCCTAAGTTGAACACATGACCGCTACCCTCCCCGAATGAGGTCAGAATCTGTGCCACTTCATCTCGAATACGCTCAGGTGAGGCATTGAGTAGCGTCGGATCCATATTGCCCTGCAGGCACACTCGGTCACCTACTCGCTCCCGCGCGGCACCAATGTCTGTGGTCCAATCCAGCCCCACTGCATCTGCGCCGCAATCGGCAATGGCTTCCAGCCATTGACCACCACCCTTGGTAAAGACGATCACTGGCACCTTGCGACCATCCGCCTCTCTCGGCAACTGCTCAATAATCTCTGTCATGTAGCGCAAAGAAAACTCGCGATACGCGTTATGACTCAATGCCCCGCCCCAGGTATCAAATATTTGTACCGCCTGCGCGCCGCTGCGAATTTGCTCACTCAAGTAAGCCGCCACTGATGTGGCTAACTTGGATAGCAGCTGATGCATCAGCTCGGGCTCATTGAAAGCCAGTGACTTCACTTTGGCAAAATCTTTACTCGAGCCGCCCTCTACCATGTAAGTCGCCAAGGTCCAGGGACTACCGGCAAAGCCGATCAACGGAATACTCCCTTTGAGCTCCTTGCGGATCAGCGATACCGCATCCATGACATAGCCGAGCTCGCTCGCGGCTCGCGCTGGATCCAGCGCATTGATTTCGGCCGCGGTCGAGATGGGCCGTTCAAAGCGGGGACCCTCCCCCTCCGAAAAGTACAGGCCCAACCCCAGCGCGTCTGGCACCGTTAAAATATCAGAAAATAAAATGGCAGCGTCCATCGCATACCGCCGTAAGGGCTGCAACGTCACCTCACAGGCGAGTTCAGGGTTCGTACACAAGTTCATAAAGCTACCGGCTTCGGCTCGTATCTCGCGGTACTCTGGTAAGTATCGGCCCGCCTGGCGCATCATCCAAAGCGGTGTTCGATCAACAGGTTCACGCAGCAGTGCACGCAGAAATCGATCGTTTTCTAAGCTGGCCATGTTGTCGACTCTCTTCTCATATTCTTAGTTTTTAACGCAGTGTCGGTCGTCTCGCATTTCGCAAAAACGCGAGCCCGGCTAATACCTAGACTTCGAGGTAATCCAAAATACCCTCAGCCGCCTGCCGGCCTTCCCAGATAGCGGTCACCACTAAATCAGATCCACGTACCATATCACCCCCAGCAAAAATCTTTGGATTTGCTGTCTGGAATTTGAAGGCTTGGTGCTCTGGCGCAATCACCGCATCCCAATCATTGCAGGTCACACCGACCTCGCTGAACCAATCCGCTGGATCAGGCTGGAAACCAAAGGCCATGATAATCGCGTCGGCTTCGATCACAACCTCACTACCAGGCACTGGCTCGGGCCGTCGCCGGCCATCAGCGCCGGGTTCGCTAAGTTGTGTCTCGACCACTTTCACGCCGATCGCCTCACCAAAGTAATCCATCACTTCAACGGGCTGTCGATTGAACAAAAACTGGACGCCTTCTTCTTTGGCATTGGCCACCTCACGACGTGACCCAGGCATGTTTTCTTCATCGCGGCGGTACACACAGTACACGCGGTCGGCTTGTTGGCGGACCGCTGTACGAACGCAATCCATGGCGGTGTCACCACCCCCGAGCACCACCACCGTCTTCTCTTTCAAATCGATGAATTCGTCGGGGTCTCTCGGATAATCCATCTTCTCGTTAACGTTAGCGATGAGATAATCGAGCGCCTTATGCACACCGGGAAGATCCTCCCCTGCAAAGTCACCCACCATCGCCTTGTAAGTCCCCATCCCCAAAAATACGGCGTCATAGTCGGCAAGGAGCTCGTCGATAGTGACGTCGCGACCAATTTCAGTGTTGAGCTGAAACTCAATGCCCATGCCCTCAAATACTTCTCGGCGACGCTGCATCACCTGCTTTTCAAGCTTGAACTGAGGGATCCCAAAGGTCAGTAAGCCACCAATTTCTGGGTAACGATCAAATACGGTGGCCTTCACGCCGTTGCGCGTCAGAATGTCAGCGCATCCCAGTCCGGCGGGACCTGCACCTATAATCGCCACTTTTTTATCGGTAGGGATAACGTTAGACAGGTCTGGGCGCCACCCCATCGCTAACGCGGTATCGGTAATATATTTTTCTGAATTACCAATCGTCACGGCACCAAAGCCGTCGTTCAGCGTACAAGCGCCTTCACACAGCCGGTCTTGCGGGCACACCCGGCCACAGACCTCGGGCAAGGTATTGGTTTGATGACTCAGCTCTGCTGCCTCGAACAAATTGCCTTCTGCTAACAGCTTCAACCAGTTCGGAATAAAATTATGAACGGGACACTTCCACTCGCAATAGGGGTTGCCACACTCTAAGCAGCGGTGAGATTGTTCAGCGGCTTGGACTTCAGTAAAAGGATCATAGATTTCCACGAACGCTTCGGTGCGGGTCTCCATGTTCTTCTTACCCGGGTCTTTCCGATCAACATCCAGAAACTGAAATGGGTTTGCTAAACGCGCACTCATGTGGGGTATGCCTCAGTCTGTCTCACGCAGTCGCGAGAGGAGTTGATTAATGTCGGCCGCCTTGGGTTTGACCAACCAGAACTTACCGACGTAGTCTTCGAAGTTTTCGAGCAAATGAATTCCCCAAGCTGAGCCAGTTTCATCTACAAACTCACGGATGTTGTCACGCAAAAAGTGACGATGGGCTTCCATGGATTCAGCCGCTACGCGATGAATCTCGACCAGTTCGCTGTTATACCGATCAATGAACGCACGGTCCTCGTCGAGGACAAAAGCCAAACCACCGGTCATGCCCGCGCCAAAATTGACGCCTGTCGGGCCCAATACTGTCACAAGCCCACCCGTCATATATTCACAGCAATGATCACCCGCTCCTTCAATCACGGCGTGAGCACCTGAATTGCGCACGGCAAAGCGTTCGCCCGCCACGCCCGCCGCAAAAAGACGTCCACCGGTCGCACCATAGAGGCAGGTGTTACCAATGATGCTGGTGTGACGACTTTCAAAGCGACTGCCTTTTGGGGGGGCAATAACCAACTTACCTGCGGCCATGCCCTTGCCGACATAGTCATTGCAGTCGCCCTCGAGGTACATGTGCAGTCCGCCCGCGTTCCAGACACCAAAACTCTGTCCCGCAGTGCCGGTGAAGCGAATGGTGATGGGGTTAATCTCCATCCCCGTATTACCGTAGCGTTTCGCAATTTCGCCAGACAGCCGTGCACCGATCGAGCGATCGCAGTTGGTGATGCTATAGGCGAATTCGCCACCGCTCCCTGCCTCAATCGCGGGCAGAATATCGGCAATCATTTGATTCGCCTTATCGGCGGTGTCGAACGGATCGTTACTGTCGACCTGACAATATTGTGGTTGATCTGTCGCGTCTTCATCAACCCACAAAATCGGGTCAAGATCCAAGCTCTGCTGTTTTGCGGTCTCTCCAGGGAGGCGCTCTAGTAGGTCTACGCGACCAATTAAGTCCTCTAGCCTCCGCACGCCCAGCTTAGCGAGCCACTCTCGGGTTTCAGTGGCCACAAAGGTAAAGAAATTCACCACGCGCTCGACGTCACCGACGAAATGCGTTTCCCGGAGCTGCGCGTTCTGAGTCGCGACACCGGTGGCACAATTATTGAGATGGCAAATACGCAAATATTTGCAGCCCATCGCCACCATTGGTGCGGTACCAAATCCAAAACTCTCTGCGCCCAAGATGGCGGCCTTCACCACATCGAGCCCGGTTTTCATTCCGCCGTCGGCCTGCAATCGCACCCGACCACGCAGACGGTTACCGCGCAGGGTTTGCTGCACCTCTGCCAGACCCAGTTCCCATGGCGAGCCCGCGTAACGAATAGAAGTAAGTGGGCTAGCGGCAGTACCGCCGTCATATCCAGAGATAGTGATTAAATCGGCGTAGGCCTTTGTCACACCGGCAGCAATGGTGCCAACGCCGGGCTCCGAGACCAGCTTTACCGAAACCAACGCGTCAGGGTTCACTTGTTTTAAGTCGAAAATCAGCTGCGCCAAATCCTCGATGGAGTAAATGTCATGATGCGGCGGTGGCGAAATGAGCGTCACGCCGGGAACCGAATAGCGCAGCCGTGCAATGAGCTCATTGACCTTGCCGCCCGGCAGCTGACCTCCTTCACCAGGCTTCGCACCCTGGGCGACCTTGATCTGCAGTACCTCGGCGTTAACCAGATAATGCGGCGTCACACCAAATCGGCCGGAGGCGATTTGTTTGATTTTAGATACGCGGTTAGTGCCAAACCGACGGGGATCCTCTCCGCCCTCTCCGCTATTCGATCTGGCTCCAATTTGATTCATGCCCATGGCCAGCGACTCGTGGGCTTCAGGTGATAGCGCGCCGAGGGACATACCTGCGGAATCAAAACGGCGGAAGATCGCCTCGATCGGCTCTACCTCCTCGAGGGGCACGGGCGACTTGGCCAGCTTTAGCGTCAGCAAATCTCGCAGAGCGGCCACAGGCCGATCATTACAATGAGTGGCGTAAGCTTGATAGTCACGATACTCTCCGCTCACTACCGCAGATTGCAAACTCATGACCACATCTGGGTTGTAAGCGTGATACTCCCCCCCATGGACGTACTTAAGAAGGCCGCCTTGATCCATCGTTTTACGACGAGATCGGGCGCGGCTCGCCACTTGCCATTGGTCCTTTTCTAACTGCTCAAGCGACACGCCACCTATCCGAGACGTGACGCCTGTAAAGGCGATATCTACCAATTCACTATCGAGGCCCACAGCCTCAAACAGCTGCGCCCCACGATACGAATTAACGGCTGAAATGCCCATTTTGGACATGATCTTGAGCAGACCTTTGTTAATCCCTTTACGGAAGTTTTTCTGGCAGACCTGGGGGTCACCCAGCAACTCATTGCGTGCTAGGAGATCTTCGATAACGCTATAGGCCACATAGGGATAAATGGCGGTTGCACCGAACCCCAACAAACAGGCCACATGGTGCGAGTCACGCGCGCTGCCTGACTCGATCACCAGGTTGCACTCAGATCGCAAACCCACTCGGATCAAATGATGGTGCACCGCACCCGTCACTAGCAGGCTGTGTATCGGTACTCGCGTTTCAGCAATCTGTCGATCTGATAGCACGAGCACTTGAAACCCTTCGCGAATCGCGGCCTCTGCACTGGAACACAGTGCTTCCACTGTTTCACGCAAATTAGCTTTACCCGGATCATAGGTCGCATCGATCACCGTGCTTCGCAGCCCCGCTTCTGATAGCTCGACAATCGTCTGGAACTTTGCCTGCGACAAAACCGGTGACGTCAGGCTAATGCGCTCGGCATGCTCCGCAGACTCGACGAACACGTTACGCTCCGGCCCCAGATCTACTTCCAGTGACATCACAATGGACTCACGCAACGGATCGATGGGCGGATTGGTCACCTGCGCAAATTTCTGACGGAAAAACTCGTAGAGCGACCGCTCCTGGCGAGACAGCACCGCCATGGGCGTATCGTCGCCCATTGAGCCGACCGCCTCGTTGCCTGACTCCGCTAAAGGCCGCAGTACTTGATCTCGCTCCTCGAAACTGACCTGAAACATTTTTTGATACATATCGAGCTCTGCACCCGAGATGGCGGCTACCGCCTCGCCCGCAAAGCTACCTGATATGAGTCGGGCATGTTGCCGTAACCACTTTTTATAGGGCTGTCTCGTCTTGAGTAACTCGTCCATGTCCTCAGTGTGAAGGACCTGCCCGGTTTCGGTATCCACCACTAAGATCTGTCCCGGACCCACTCGCCCTTTAGCAATGACTTGCTCGGGTCGATAACCATGGGTACCAATTTCTGATGCGACGGTGATGAAGCCATCATCGGTCGTCACCCAGCGCGCCGGGCGTAATCCATTCCGGTCCAGCAAACAGCAGGCGTATCGACCATCCGTCAAGACAATACCCGCCGGGCCATCCCAGGGTTCCATATGCATCGCGTTATATTGGTAAAAGGCTTTGAGGTCAGGGTCGATGCCTTCAATGTTTTGCCAAGCCGGGGGAATCAGCATTCTCAGGGCGCGCGGTAATTCAATACCACCAGTGGTGAGAAGTTCGAGCATATTATCTAAGCTCGAGGAGTCTGAACCCTCGGTGTTGACCAGCGGCACCAGCGATTGCAAGTCGGGGAGGAGTGGCGAAGCCAACTTGGGTGTGCGAGCTCTAGACCAACTGCGATTCCCTTCAATCGTATTAATCTCGCCATTGTGTGCCAGCATGCGAAACGGCTGCGCCAGCGGCCACCGCGGTAGCGTATTGGTCGAAAAGCGCTGGTGGAACACGCACACTGCCGTCTCAAGCGAGGGGTCGTTGAGATCCGGGTAAAAACGCGCGAGATCGGCTGGCATCACCAGGCCTTTGTAAGAAATAACGCGATCAGAGAGGCTGCAAATGTAGAAATCGGGATCGTTGACGACCGCCATTTCTGCGCGTCGGCGCGCCGTGAATAGTTTCCCTAAGCAGTGCTCGTGATCAATTCCCGTTGCATCGACAAAGACCTGCTCGATCTGCGGTAATTGGTCGAGTGCGATTTCACCGCAGACATCCGGCTCGACTGGCACTTCGCGCCACCCCAATACCGAGAGACCCTCAGCCCCCAGGGCGGACGTCATCGCCTCACGCGCCTGCGTCTGCAGCGCGGGATCCTGACTGAGAAACAGCATGCCGACCGCATAATGATCGCCGAGATCAGTACCCAGCGTCTCCTTGGCCTGAGCGCGCATGAACGCATCGGGCATCTGCAGCAATAGTCCGCAGCCATCGCCAGTTCGACCATCTGCCGCAATGCCACCGCGGTGTGTCATACAGGTTAGCGACTCAATCGCCGTTTGCAGCAGGCGATGACTGACCTCGCCCTTAATGTGGGCGATCAACCCGAACCCGCAGTTATCGCGGAATTCTTCGGGGCGGTAGAGGCCTCGCGGCGCTGTCGCAGCGCCGGCGTCAGATGTTAAATCATGAGTCATAACACGTTTCGTCTGTGGACCAGCCAGTCAAGCCGGCGAAACGACCCCACACAGGGCCAGAACAAAAGGGGACGTAGTGTACACGCCCTAAAAGGAGCGCTCAATTGCCGTTATATTCGCCGATCAAGCGTCGATTACGCTGGCAATGTCTTCTAGTGAGACGTCTTCAGTCACACACGCTTTACCCAACTCGGTGAGTAAAATATAGCGGATTTTACCCGCAGTGACTTTTTTATCGCTCGCCATGGCATCTAAGAAGCCACTTGCAGTCAGTCCAGCGGGCGGCTTAACGGGCAAACCGACCTGCTGCTGAAACGATAAGAGCTGATCGACCACGTCTAATTCGAGATCGCCTCGGCGTTGCGAGAGGCGCGCTGCCATAACCATACCCGCCGCGACGGCTTCGCCATGAAGCCACTCTCCGTAACCTTCATTGCGCTCAATCGCATGCCCAAAGGTATGCCCAAAATTCAAATGGGCTCGCACCCCTCGCTCCTGCTCGTCCTCCATCACAACAGCCGCTTTAATCGCACAACTGCGCTCAATGGCCGATGCCAAAGTCGGTATATCACGCGCCTTCAACGCACTGACCTGAGCCACCAACCATTTAAAAAAAGCGGCGTCACGAATCAGACCGTACTTAATGACCTCAGCCAGTCCTGCGGCATATTCTCGATCGGGCAAAGTGCACAAGGTGTCGAGATCGATGATGACGTGTTCGGGTTGATGAAAAGCGCCGATCAGATTTTTGCCCATGGGGTGGTTAACCCCCGTTTTACCGCCTACCGAAGAATCCACCTGGGCCAGCAAGGTCGTCGGTATCTGAATAAAGTCCGCGCCACGTAAAAATATCGATGCGGCGAATCCGGTCATATCGCCGACAACACCCCCACCAAGCGCCACAAAGAGACTTTGGCGTTCGTGCCGATCCGCCAGTGCGGCATCTAAAATCTTTTGCACTGAGGCCATCGATTTATGCTGCTCACCGGCAGGCAGGGTAATGTGTGTTAATCGGTCAAGCGCTGGTAGCGTCGACAGTAAACGTTCTGCGTACAGCGGACCGACCTGGTCGTCGGTAACCAATACCACGCCTCGCGAACCAATCACCTCCGCCCACAGACGCCTGTCAGTCAACAGCCCTTTGCCAATGGCAATAGGATAACTACGATCTTTGCCGCTGTCTTTACCCCCATTTTTGCCGCCATCCATACCCGCATCGGCACCGAGGTTAACGTCTACTGTATGAAACTGTTCCGACATCGATAGATCGCTCTCGAATAATCATCATGAAGTGCTTTAGAGCAACAAGTCGCGCTCGACTAACTGAGCCTGGATTTGTTTAGCGACTTTTCTCGCGTTACCCGACCCTCCCGACACAGTGACGTCTGCTAATGCGCTATACAGCGGCGATCTCTCTGCCATTAATCTGGCAAGCGTCTCCTTTCGGTCGCCACATTGTAGCAAGGGGCGACCTTCGCCTGACCCTGTTCTTTTCATTTGCTGATCGACACTCACATCAAGGTAAACCACAACTCCCGTGCGCGCCATTAGTGTGCGGTTTTCCTCGCTAACGACCGCGCCACCGCCAGTTGCGATCACTGCCTGCGGGTGTTGAGCGAGGTCTTGGAGCACCGCGATTTCGCGGCGCCGAAATCCAGCCTCCCCCTCAACGTCAAAGATCCAAGGAATGTCTGCACCGGTGCGGGCCACGATTTCTGCGTCTGAGTCGATAAAGGGGCAGCGTAATAGTCCGGCTAGGTGTCGACCCACAGTCGACTTTCCCGAGCCCATAGGACCCACCATATAAAGCCGAAAGTCTTGGGCGCTATCGGACACCGTCAGTTGACCAAGGCTTCTGACAAAATTCTGGGCGTAATAAAAATGAGCATTTCCGTTTTTTGTTGTGTATTGGCAGTGCTCTTGAACAAGTTGCCGAGATAGGGAATATCGCCAAGCAGCGGGACTTTTGCAACCTTAACCAGTTCTTCATTTTTAAAGACACCGCCCAACACCACGGTTTCACCGTTCCCGACAAGCACCTGCGTCGTCAGCTCCGTGGTATCAATAGTGGGAATAAATCCACCATTACCACTCGGTACCAACGCACCCACTGAATCCTGATTGACGATCAAATCGAGCAAGATGCGATCATCCGGTGTGATATTCGGTGTCACATCCAGTTTCAAAACCGCCTCCTTAAACGCCGTTGTCGTGGCACCCGACGCGGCTCCCTCTTGATACGGGATTTCAGTCCCCGACTTTATACTGGCCTTTTGTTTATCACCAGTGATCACCTTTGGCTGCGAGACCACCTCACCCTCGCCGGAGGCTTCCAGCGCTGAAAGCTCAGCAGTGAGGAATAGGTCCGTGGAAGTAAACCCGACTGCAAACCCTGATGTCGCCTCAGCAACGCCCAAGTCGACCAGCGGTGCGGCGGGCATGGCAACCGGGTTAGCGCCTCCAATCAACTGATTGTTGAGGCTCGTCACACTGGCGGTATCCCCTGCCACCGAGGTGAACCGGTCGGATCCTGCAGTGAGGTACCCCCCACCCCAGCGGATGCCAAGTTGCTCATTGATATTGGAAGAGGCAATCACAATGCGCGCCTCGATCATGACCTGACGGATAGGAATGTCGACCTGCTCAATCAGCGCTCTGATCTCCGCCAGCTTGGCGCTGGTATCCGTAACAACAATCGAGTTCGTGCGATCATCTACGATCGCCGAACCCCGCTCAGAAATTAAGGCCCCCCCCTCTTCTGAACCCGCTTGAAACAGCCCGACGATATTGCTCGCCTTTGCATAGCGGATACGAATAAATTCTGATTGCAGGGGCGCGAGTTCTGCTATTTGTTTGTTGGCTTCCATTTCCTGGCGCTCCCGCTCAGCCAGCTCCTGAGTTGGCGCCACCATTAACACATTACCTATCTGGCGACTGTCGAGACCCCGAGTTTTGAGCACTAAATCAAGCGCTTGATCCCAGGGGACATCATCTAGACGTAACGTAATACTTCCCTCCACAGAATCTGAGGCCACAAGATTTAGCCCAGTAAAATCAGCAATCAACTGCAGTACCGATCTGACCTCAATACTTTGGAAATTGAGCGAGATACGATCACCCGCATAATCAAACTGATTGACACGATCCCTCTGCTCCCCCTCGTTGAGCCCCGTTACGGCAAGGGTATAGGTATTGCCCGTTTGGTAAGCCAGATAATCGAATGGACCAGTTGCACGCAACGTCAGCCGCGTGCCTTGCTCGGTCGTATTGACTTCGATGCCCTGTACTGGCGTTGCGAAATCAGTCACGTCAAAACGCCGAATCAGCGATTTCCGGACACCCGTGTGACGAAATTGCAGCGTAATATCGCCGCCCTCGCTGAACACGCTCGCCGTGACACCTGGATCACTCAAGCTCAGTACCAACAAACCCTCGCCCTTAGCCGATCGCCGAAACGCCAGATCTGTTATTTCCGAGACCACTCGCTCGACCCGGTCAACATCGGTCTGCAAGATACTACTGGTGTCCTGCGCATCGACGTCGACCGCCTCGACCTGCCCTCCCAGCTGCAGCGTCAGCTGGTCACCCGACACCACCGTGTGAAACGGCAGTAGCTCAACGAGATTGATGATCACGCGAGTGCGGTCTTCGGATTCGAGCACTAACACACTGGTGGCGTTGGCTTGCGAAAGCTTGAACCGCTTTTCTCCCAGCATGCTGCGAGTACCCGGCAAATCCAACACCACTCTGGCAGGCTCCTCGATAGCATAACTGTCGACCTCCGCTAGCAAGGGCTGATCGAAGGTTAATGTCACCGCGAGCTGAGACCCAGGCTGAGGTGTGAAGGCAATCTTTTCCAGTATCGCAGACTCTGCTGACATTGCTGCCACATACAACAGCAGGCAGCCAATCACATAACTCAATCCCCTCAGCACCGGTAAAGGTCGCTCTCTTCTGGCTGCGCTTTCCATTGCGTTATCTCCTTCGCTCACATCCCTGTGAGCTCAATTGTTCTGGGTCGCTCCACCCAGCCATTCTCGGTTCCATCCGAGACGATTTCGGTCACCGCAACAAAAGCATCACCCATCTCAACAACACGACCATGATCACGGCCCAGAAAACTGCCGAGCTGAATCCGGTGGATCCTGCCTTCCGGGTCCTTGATCAAGCTCCAATTAGCGGAGTCTCGTTGCAAAGTGCCCACCATGGCCAAGGTGTCTAACGAAAAGCGCTCCAAATAGTCTTTTGTCCGGTCCTCATCAGGGCGCACCATCGTGGGCGCCGATAAGGCCGCAAGCTGCCGGGCGTTCATGGGCCGATCAAATGGACTGCGTAATGTCGCCGCCGCATAGGCAAACGCCTCGTAGGGCTCAAAGGTCGGAATGGATTGAACAACACCCCCCGGCAGCGCGCGCTTCTCATCCATAAAGTCGTCTAGGTCGTTGAAACTGCGGTCTGCACAAGCCGACAACACCGCCGCCATCAACACCGCTCGGATCGCGAGACGCAGCGGCGCAAGACGATTATCCCGCATCGTCTTCTTCCCGATAACGATAAGTTTTTGCGCGGATTTTCATCTCGAGTAGGGGCGCGCTGGCATCGTCTCCGAGAATCTGAAAATCGTGTAGCGTGACAATACGAGGCAAACTCGCCATACCAGAAATAAACGCGCCTAAGTCGTGATAAGAGCCAGTGGCTTCAATGGCAATGGGCAACTCAATATAAAAATTTTGCGTTTGCTCCTCTAAGAAGATCAATACGATTAATACGAAGACCATTCAGCTCACCTTTGCCTGTAATGTCCTCGAGCAGGCCTGGCACCTCGGTCTGAGAAGGCAACTGCGACACTAAAACACCAAAGCGCTTCTCCATCTCTATCAATTGCGCCCTGTAAAGATCCAAATTAGCGGCTTCAAATGCTTTGGTTTCAAATGCCTGCTTCAATTCCTGTTCTG
The DNA here is from genome assembly GCA_943789425.1 of uncultured Luminiphilus sp. Taxonomy (GTDB): domain Bacteria; phylum Pseudomonadota; class Gammaproteobacteria; order Pseudomonadales; family Halieaceae; genus Luminiphilus. The sequence continues at coordinate 56,844 of CALSUB010000005.1, read as the reverse complement.
ATCGCTCGGCATCGGCCAACTGCTGATGAATGTTGTCAACATGAAGATAAAACCCGATGGCGATCGTGACGCTATACAACAATGCCATTGCCAATGCTTTCGCCCAGACGGGCCAATTACCAAAATTGTCAAAATCAAGGACAGTCAGATCCAATTCAGCCAGATCAAACTCTCTCAGTGTGCGGAGCAGGTCCGTTCGATTCATAACGGTTGCTCAACGGCTTCTTCTGGCAGCTCAATGCCCACTGACAGCGTAAAGTGGGTCGCCTGTGTGCCGTAGTCGGGGGTTGCCTGCACCGCATCTAAACTCGGCGCTTGTAGCCAACGCGACGCCTCCAAGCGGCGCATGAGACTAGAGACTCGGTTATTGGATTCAGCAATGCCCTCAATCGAGACGACCTGAGCGTCGGTTTGCAGTGAAGTATAAAAAACCCCCTCAGGCACCGTTCGGACCAGCTGATCCAACAGCCTGACAATGACTGGCCGATTGCCCTGTAACGCTTGTATCACCCTCATACGATCTATCAGACGATTGCGCTTGAGCTGCAAATCTCTGATCTCAGCGACCTCCTGATCAAGCAGTTTAATTTGGGTAGTCAATTTTCGGTTACGCGTCTCTTGATAAGCGATCTGATCGCTGACGACCGCATCCCAAAGCCAGACTGACAGCACAGCGAGGAATGCGGCTCCACACAGGCCCGTCAAAAACTGCTGGCGACGCGCTTGGCGACGCGTCTCACGCCAGGGCAATAAGTTAATATTAGCCATCGTTGAGTCTCCGCATCGCCAAACCGCAGGCCACCATCATCGCTGGCGCGTCTCTTGCCAGTGCTTGTTCGTTGACACGTGCAGCCACAGACATGCCTGCAAAAGGATTGGCAATGATGGTGGGGGTAGATAGGCGTTTTGAGATTCGTTCTGCAAGGCCCTCCATCACCGCGACGCCGCCACACAAGACGATGTAATCAAGCTCAGCATATTCGCTTGAGGAAAAGAAAAACTGGAGGGAACGGCTGATTTGCGATTCAACCGCCTCCAGGAAAGGCGCTAACACCGCCTCGTCATAATCGTCAGGTTCACAACCATCCGGTAAACCGCCCTGCTTTTTCGCACGACCGGCTTCTTCGAAAGAGAGTCCGTAGCGACTCATAATGTCTTCCGTCAGCTGCATACCACCAAATAAGTGCTCTCGGGTGTAAATCGATTCGTCGCCTGCAAAGACCGACAGCGTCGTCATACTGGCGCCAATATCCACCATGCCAATAGCGTGATGCTGACCCACCGGCAGTTGGCTAGAGAGCAGGGTCATCGCGCGCTCCCGAGCGAACACCTCAATATCCATGATGACCGGCGTCAACCCTGCTATCGCTAGAGCACCAACACGAGATTCAATAGTCTCTTGACGACAGGCAGCCAGCAAAACGTGAAGGTGATTGTCTTGGCCTGATATCGGCCCTAACGTCTCAAAATCGATTGTCACTTCGTCTAACGGATAGGGGATGTACTGATCAGCCTCTAAAATCAGCTGTGCCTCGATATCCTCCTCAGACAGTCCCGCTGGCATCGCAATGGTTTTGGTAATGACCGCTGAGCCCGAGACCGCAGCGACCGCACGCCGAGCCTTGGTGCCAGAACGGCCCACTAAGTCACGAATGACCTCTGCAACAAGGTGAGTATGATTGACATTTTTCTCAACAACGGCTTCAGGGGGAAGCGGCGCGACAGCGTAGCTTTCTACGCAATAATCGACGCCTTTGCGGCTTAGCTCCAACAGTTTTACCGTCGTCGAGCTGATATCGATGCCCACGAGTGGAGGCACCTTGGCAAAGCCTAGTTTTGTCAACACGATTCAATCCTTTGAGTGTGTCGATAGCCCAATCCAGAGCTAAAGTATCCAAGACACCCTAACACGCCGCGGTTTGGAATTTAAGTCCAGCCAGAATCGGGAAAAGGTCACTTAATACCGTGTGCAATGTGAAAACCCTACAGAAGCGCCGGTGGGTTTCCCTTATAGTTTCACGACTTGCCGGCGGCCCCTGTCATGGACAGCCGAACGGCGTATCTCGGCATTAACGGCTCGGAGATCCCAGCGTGGTAAAAGCCAGAAAACTCATGCAATACGCTGCGCTACTCGCCAGTGTAGGAGTTTGGTGGTTAGCAGGCCTCTACCTTTACCTGAGCCCTAATCTGCCCGAAGCCGATACGCTACGCAATATCACCCTGCAAACACCCATGCGGGTCGTCAGCAGAGAGGGGGCGCTGATTGGCCAGTTTGGAGAGCAAAAAAGAAAACCCCTCCAATTTGACCAAATCCCACAAAGCTTTGTCGACGCACTACTCGCCGCAGAAGATGACGGTTTTTTCAGCCATTCCGGTATCGAGCCGCTGAGCCTGGGCAGGGCCATATCAGAACTGGTGCTCACAGGTAAAAAAGGCAGCGGGGGCTCGACGCTCACCATGCAGGTCGCGCGCAACTACTTTCTCTCTCTTGAGCGAACCTTCTTGCGCAAATTCAACGAAATCTTGCTGGCACTAGAAATCGAACAAACGCTGTCTAAAGCGGAGATTTTTGAGCTCTACGTCAATCGCGTGTTCCTAGGGCACCGTGCCTACGGATTCGAGGCGGCAGCCGAAACCTACTACGGCAAATCCCCTTGCCGACCTCAGCCTGCCGCAACATGCCATGCTGGCGGGCATACCCAAAGCCCCCTCCCGCAATAACCCCCTGAGCAACCCGGATAAGGGCAAAATTCGGCGGGACTGGATACTGGGCCGGATGGCGAGCCTAGGCAAGATCACAGAAGCGGAAAAGATCGCGGCACGCAACACGCCCGTGAGCGCCGGTTTTTTTGGTCAAGGTCGTCGAGGTGGATGCCGATTATGTAGCCGAGATGGTCCGTCAGGAGATGGTTGAGCGTTTCGGCAATGCGGCTTACAACGATGGATATGTGGTCTTCACCACGATCGACGCAGGCATGCAGCAAGCCGCACACGACGCCCTGCTAAAAGGTTTGCGTACCTACGACTGGCGCCACGGATGGCGAGGACCTGAGCGCCGTTTAGCCCCACGTGAAGGGGAGACCGCGGGAGAAACGCTGGCCCGCTGGGACGAAGCACTGCGCGCGATGCCCACGATTGCTGAACTACCGCCCGCTATTGTGACCGAGGTCAGCGAGAACGGTGCGACCGTCCTCATCAAGTCTGGCGACGCCATTTTAGTCCCGTGGCAGGATAATCTTGCCAAGGTCCGCCGGTACCGCTCAATCAATCAAACTGCGGCACCTGAAAAGACCGCCGCCGATTTACTGGCCCCGGGAGATTTAATCCGAGTTCGTATGGTCGAGGGGCAATGGCGCCTTACACAAGTGCCGAAAGCGCAATCCGCATTAGTGTCGTTGGACCCAAAGCATGGTGCCATTCGCGCGCTGGTCGGTGGCATGGGATTCGAATTATCTAAATTCAACCGCGCGACCCAAGCGCGACGACAACCAGGCAGTAACTTCAAACCGTTTCTTTATGCCAACGCCCTCACTCGGGGCATCACTCCGTCGACCGTGATCAACGACGCACCAGTCGTTCTGGACAACCTAGCCGCGGCAGAGATTTGGCGTCCTGAGAACGACAGCGGTAAATTTTATGGCCCCACTAGGCTGCGGGAAGCGCTCGCCTTTTCGCGGAATTTGGTCTCTATTCGGGTATTACAGCGCGTGGGAGTGAGGACCTTTATCGACTTTGTGGAGGGGCTTGGCTTCAATACCGAAGGCATGCAGGCAAACCTCACACTGGCTTTAGGAACCCATGCCTTCACGCCTCTTGAGATCGCGACGGGTTATACCATTCTCGCGAACGAGGGCTTCAAAGTAGAACCTTGGCTTATCGACCGTATCGAGAATGCGAAAGGCGACATCCTGTACGCCGCCGATCCCCTCGTGGCCTGTCCCGAGTGCACGAATACTCAGCTAGCAGAGGACGAGATGATCCGCATGGAGGATATTTTAGGCACCGCTGTGCCAGAGGTGCGCGCTGCGACTCGCGTCATGGATCCGAGAGTGGCGTACATCATTGCTTCCTTTTTACGAGAGGCCATCCAGCGCGGCACGGGTCGCCGAGCAAAAGTGCTGGAGCGAACCGATATTGGCGGTAAAACCGGCACCACTAACGGACCGAGAGATGCTTGGTTCTCTGGATTCAACGGTGACTTAGTCACGACTACTTGGCTGGGGTTCGACGACTACAGCCCGCTGGGCCGAAGAGAATTTGGTGGTACCGCCGCCCTGCCCATTTGGATTGATTTCATGCGCGAGGCCTTGCCGGCACCCCAACCTGATGCCCCCATGCCACCGGGTATCGTGCGACTCAGCGTCGATCGGGACTCCGGTTTGAGAGTGCAAGGTAATCCCAGCAATAGCGTGATGGAGTATTTTTTGGAGGAGTCACTGCCGGACTGGGGTAACGCTGCGAGCGAACCGATCGATACTGAAACGCTCGAAGGGATTTTTTAGGCCAAAAAAAAGCCGGCTTTGCCGGCTTTTTAAAACAATCCTGCGCTCACTTCGAGAGGCTACGCCCACCGAATCGCTTGTTAAAACGATCCACTCGACCACCTGTATCAACAATCTTCTGCTTACCGGTATAGAAAGGGTGGCACTGGCTACAAACATCCAAAGAGATGTCCTCACCCAAGGTAGACCGGGTCTTAATCTCATTACCACAGCTACACCGAGCCGTTATTTCGCCATATTGTGGATGAATATCAGCTTTCACGCCAACCTCCATTAATCTTGTTGGGTGTAAAAAAGAGGGCGGATAATACCAGAGCCTCCACCGATAGCAACATGGAATACGCCCACTCCCCCGCTTTAGTACACTAGAGACCATTAAGAAGCATATTGAGTCCAGCTTGACCGACACCGCCCAAAACATCCCCCACGATCAAACGATCTGGCGCTGTGCTGTTCCGACACCACTGAGGCGGCTATTTGATTATCTGCCGCCGGAGGGATGGTCGGGCACCATTGAGCCCGGAAGCAGAGTGCGCGTCCCTTTTGGTCATCGCACATTAGTTGCCATCGTGGTGAGTCAAGTCAGAACATCTGACCTACCCTCGGCGCGACTGCGTCATTGCGCCGCTGTCTTAGATACCAAGCCACTTTATTCAGCGACACTGAACCAGTTAGTGCAGTGGGCGGCCGAGTACTATCAGCATCCGGTCGGTGAAGTGTGGCCCTTGGCGCTGTCACCCGGCGAGCGCCGGGGTCATCCGGAGCGTCCCCGGGGGAGTCCCGGTATTAAACTCACCCTCCGGGGCGGCGGTTTGGCACCCAACACGCCCCATGGCGCGCCAAAACAAGCGAGTTTGATCGACTTATTGCGAACAGGCCCCCTAAGACTGGATAAAGCCAGAGCACTGGGTTTTCAGCGCTCGGTAATCAACGCACTGATCGAAAAAGACCTCATCGAAACCTGTGAAATCGTCCGGCCTGAGCCATGGCAGACAAAAACCGCCCCTTTGCCTGCCAATCCGGAGCAGCAGTCGGCGATCGATAGCGTCCGGTCGTCTTTACATCACTTCCAGGTTCACCTGCTTTATGGCATTACTGGTAGCGGTAAAACCGAGGTCTATCTCCAAACGATTGCCACCTGCCTTAATCAAGGTCGGCAGGCCCTCGTGTTACTGCCAGAAATTGCACTCACACCACAAACCCTAGCGCGATTCGAAGCAAGGTTCGAGGCCCCTGTGGTTGCCTTGCACTCTGGGATTGGCGACGCAGCGCGAGATCGCGCATGGGCCGCCGCACGTCACGGCCATGCCGCCATCATTTTAGGAACACGATCTACCGTATTTGTCCCGATGAACCGCTTGGGTCTGATTGTGGTCGACGAGGAGCATGACGCCGCTTTCATACAACAAGATGGGCTGCGTTACTCCGCCAGGGATGTCGCCATTAAACGTGCTCAACTTGAAGGATGTAACGTTCTGTTAGGCAGCGCCACACCGAGTCTGGAAAGCTGGCATAACGCTGATAAGCAGCGCTACCAGCGCCACGTGCTCTCTCAGCGTGCGGGCAACAGCCAACTGCCAGAGCAACGCCTCATAGACATCAGTGGGTTGGAGCTGTCCGCTGGATTATCTGCCGAATTGATCAGTCACATTGAGCAAACACTGATTAACGGGGAGCAGGTGCTGGTTTTTCTCAATCGCCGTGGTTTTGCCAATGCGTTGCTTTGCCATGACTGTGGCTGGAGCAGCGACTGTCCTGATTGTGACGCACGCATGACACTCCATAAAATACCCCCGGCTCTACACTGCCATCATTGTGACCGCCGTAATCCCCTCCCCAGCCACTGCCCTGCCTGCAGTAGTAGGCGCTTAGTCGGCACGGGTATTGGCACACAGCAGACGGAGACGTTCCTGGCTGAACGCTTTGCGACTTACCCAGTGGTTCGAGTCGACAGTGATACGGTGACCAGCAAAGCTGCGATACCAGAGCTGATCGATCAACTCGCCAGCGCTGACCCTATTCTCATGATTGGCACCCAAATGCTCAGCAAAGGGCACCACTTTCCCCACGTGACACTGGTGGCAGTCGTCGATGCAGACGCGCTGCTCTTCAGCCCCGACTTTCGTGGCGAAGAACGGCTACTGCAGCTGTTAACCCAAGTCGCTGGCCGAGCTGGTCGGGACCGCAAACCGGGACAGGTCATTATTCAGACTCGACAGCCCGAGCACCCCTTAATACGGGGGCTTGACGCGCCCTACCATAGCCTGCTTCCCGACCTGCTGAGGCAACGAGCACAGGCCCATTTGCCACCCTACGGCGCCCTCGCGGTCATCCGGTGTGACAGCCACAGCAAACAAGAAGGCCTCGACTTTCTTCGCGCATTGAAGGAAGGGACACCGGCCATTGAAGCCCACTACATTGGGCCTCTGCCCGCGGCAATGGCGCGACGAAAAAATCGCTACCGCAGCCAATTGATTATCACTGCCAAAACGCGGCCCGCATTAGCGCATACTGTTGCCGCACTCGTCTCTCAGGCAGAATTGGGATCGCGTCCGCGCCAGTTCAGTTGGTCAGTCGATATCGATCCCTATGAAGCCTTGTGAATTCCTTGGCTGGAGCAAGCCCAGTGGGTCAGCGATAATGCGCGGCGAGCCGTGCGACCCGCGCAGCAGAACATAACGTTAACAGGACGACCATGAAATCTGAACTGGCTACGCTGATTACTTCAGGGTTACAAAAACTCGTTGCGGAGGACGTGCTGCGGGTCATGCCCGATGTCACGCCACAAATCGACCACCCAAAAGATACCGCGCATGGCGACCTCTCCTGCAATATCGCCATGGTATTAGCCAAACAAGCGAAAATCTCACCGAGAGATCTAGCGACACAACTGATTGCCGCACTGCCCGATAACACGCTGATTGAGCGGACCGATATTGCGGGACCTGGGTTCATTAACTTTTTTATTAGGGCCAGTCAGCACACTGCTGTCATCGGCACCATCTTGGAAGCCAAGGATCAATATGGTCGTTGTGACATCGGCCGCGGGCGGCGAGTACAGGTGGAATTTGTCTCGGCCAACCCAACCGGGCCACTTCATGTCGGCCACGGCAGGGGCGCGGCCATTGGAGACTCTCTCGGACGCCTGCTCACCGCGACGGGTTGGTCGGTTCAGCGAGAATTCTACTACAACGATGCAGGACAACAGATTAATAATTTGGCGCTGTCAGTTCAGGCCCGGGCAAAAGGCAAAGGCCCCGAGGATCCAGAATGGCCGGTAGACGGGTATCGCGGCGAATATATTCAGGATGTTGCCACTGCTTATCAAGCGGGCGATACCGTACACGCTGCCGACCGCACCATTACTGCGGACGGCGACCTGAATAACCTTGACGCTATTCAGGCATTTTCCGTTGCGTGCCTCCGTCGTGAGCAAGATCAAGACCTGCGCTCATTTTCGGTCCTGTTCGACCGCTACTTTCTAGAGTCCTCGCTTTACGAGTCAGGGGCCGTTGCAACAACCGTGAGGGCATTGGAGGACAATGGTCACACCTATGCAGATCAAGAGGCCCTATGGCTCAAAACGACTGATTTTGGCGACGACAAAGACCGAGTCATGCGCAAACGCGATGGCGGTTATACCTACTTCCTGCCCGATGTTGCCTACCATCATGACAAGTGGCAACGCGGCTTTGAGCGCGTCATCAATGAGCAAGGTGCCGATCATCACAGCACCATCACTCGTGTCCGAGCCGGACTACAGGGCCTCGACGTAGGTATCCCCAAGGGGTGGCCCGAGTATGTGCTTCACCAGATGGTGACGGTGATGCGAGATGGCAGTGAGGTCAAGCTATCGAAGCGTGCCGGCAGCTATGTGACGCTGCGGGACCTCATTGAGTGGGTTGGGTGTGATGCCACACGTTTTTTCTTAGTCGCCAGAGCGCCGACCTCTCAATTAACATTCGATATCGACTTAGCGCTCGCGCGCAGTAACGAAAATCCGGTTTATTACATTCAGTACGCGCACGCACGCTGTGCCAGCTTGCTCCTCAAAGCAGAGACATTATTAGGCGACGAAGGCGTCATGGCCGGACTGCCTCACGTTGACACCCTGACTGAGCCAGAGACACTGGGACTCATCATCAACCTCGCCCGATTCCCCGATGTGGTTGTCGCTGCCGCTGAGCGACTTGAACCACATGATGTGGCGAATTATCTTCGCCAAGTCGCCGCTGACTTTCACAGCTTCTATAATGCTCACAAGATTCTCGACGCTGCGCCTGACACCGCTCTTGCGAGACTCGCTCTGGTCGCAGCAACCCAACAGGTCATTGCTAGCGGGCTTGATCTACTGGGCGTCTCGGCGCCTGAGGCAATGTAATCGTGCCTAGGTCACCGCAAAAACCGAAACCCAAACCGGCTGCAACGCGCCATAAAGCCGGGCAGGACACTCACAACGCGCCGCCGACACTCACCAAAGCGCATCTCCACGGTGCGGTGGCGGGCGCGCTAGCTGGAGTAATGGCGACGCTCAGTATTAGCCATTGGTTAGCGCAACCAGACGCCAATCTTTTGGCAGAAACAATGCCGGAAGCCACCACGGTGATTGAGCCCGCACCTCGCTTTGTTTTTGATACGGTTTTACCCAATGAGGAAGTCGATTTAACGCCTGACATTGAGCCAGCCGAGTTGACCGCTGGTGGCACCGATACTGCTGACTACCTACTGCAAGTAGGCTCTTTCAGGCAGGGGGAAGATGCCGATCGACGGCGGGGTGAGCTCGCGTTACTGGGACTAGAGGCCGTGGTTGAACTCACTGACGGCGACAACGGTCGCTGGTATCGGGTCACTATGGGGCCTTTTGCGACCCGCTCTGAAATAGCGCGTGCGCGCTCTATGGCGGCGCAAGCGAATATGGATACGCTACTGCTGAAACGGGAATCACCATGAGCGTCACAACACCACAGCGCGTTACCCGACTGCATTACGCACGCAGTCGGCGAAAACTCGAACTCACATTTGACGATGATGCGGCATTTGAACTCAGCGCGGAATACTTGCGTGTTTTTTCTCCCTCCGCAGAAGTGCGAGGCCACGGGGCTGGGCAGGAGATCTTGCAGACTGGCAAATCATCGGTGGAAATTGTGGCGATTGCGCCCGTCGGACACTACGCCGCGCAAATCACGTTTGATGACGGACACGACTCCGGCCTTTATAGCTGGGCCTACCTGCGCGATCTGGCCGAACAACAGGACCAATATTGGCATCAGTACTTGCAGCAGCTTGCCGCGGCCGGGAAATCTAGGGATGCGGACGCACAAGTGCTACATTTTCAGCCCTGAACAGACACTCGCTGCTCAGGTACACTGGCCGGTCCGTTAACGGAGTTGCCACAGGGCAACAGTGAGCACCCGGATATGACAAACGACACCACTAGCGCGCCTCACGACGAGGACAACACCACCGACTTTGGTTTTAGCCGGGTTAACCGGAGCGATAAGGCCGGCATGGTGCGGGGGGTTTTTGATTCCGTTGCGGGACGCTATGACCTGATGAACGATCTCATGTCGGGAGGCATTCATCGCATTTGGAAGCGATTCACCATCGAACTCAGTGCCGTGCGGCCAGGGCAAACGGTTTTAGATATCGCTGGCGGCACAGGGGACTTGGCAGCCAAGTTTTCTCGCCTAGTGGGGCCTGAGGGCCAAGTTATTTTGGCGGACATCAACGCGGCAATGCTAACGGTGGGACGCGACCGACTCATCGACAAAGGTGCGACCGGCAATGTCCAAGTCGTTCAGGCTGACGCGCAACAATTGCCTTTTGACGACAATAGTATTGACTGCATAACGATTGCTTTCGGTCTGCGCAATGTCACCGATAAAGCCATGGCGATGCGCTCTATGCTGCGCGTTTTGCGGCCAGGCGGCAGGGTGTTGGTGTTGGAGTTTTCCAAACCGACCTCAGCTCTCCTGGGCAAACTATACGATCAGTATTCGTTTCAAATATTACCCGCGATGGGCCGACTGATAGCACAGGATGCAGAAAGCTATCGCTATTTGGCAGAGTCTATCCGTCAGCACCCAGATCAAGAAACGCTGTTGGAAATGATGGAGACGGCAGGGTTCGCCAATTGCCGTTACCACAATATGACAGGGGGCGTCGTCGCGCTCCATCAAGGTTTTAAAGCGTGACCCAGCACGACCCTGCGTTATTGAGTGCAGCGCTTGCGGGTATCGAAGGGGCACTGAATCAGGCCATTGGGTTGTCGCCCGCCTCACATGACGAACTCGGTGAGCTTGCTGGGACCGTGCTGGGAGTCGAAGTTACAACCTTTGACTTGACGGTCTATCTCAACATCATTTCTGGCACCGAGGCGCGGCTTTTAACGCACTGCGAGCTGCCCACGGCTGCTTTTGTGCGCGGTACAGTCGAGGACTTCGCATCACTGGCCTCTTCAAAAGATCCCGCGGCAGTCCTGATCAATAGCGGCATTGAGCTAGAGGGCAATAGCGCCAGCCTTATTGCGCTGCAGCAGGTTATTTCACGTATGGATATCGACTGGGAAGCGCCGTTAGTCGCCACATTAGGTGACGTCATGGGTCACCAAATCGCAGAAACACTGCGCCGTATTTTTCGCTGGGGAGAAGGCGCCCATGCCAGTTTGCGGAGGCAGGTCTCGGAGTTTGTATTGGAAGAGGCGCGCTTAACCCCACCCAAAGCCGAGCTCGAATATTTTTTTGACGCCGTGCAGTCCCTAGCGATGCAAGTCGATCGCGCGCAAAGTAAATTCGAAAAGTTACGCGCCAAAGTCGAGCAGAAACGGGGGCAGGCATGAGGCGTCTAATTGCGCTCTATCGCACGGCAGCGCGCTACCGACTCGATCAGCTTTTACCTCTAACGCAAAGACCGAGGTTACTGGTTTTACTGTTGCACGTTTTCCCCGTCACGTCGGTCGCCACGAACACACCCAGAGGGGAGCGGCTGCGTCGGGCATTAGAAGATTTGGGTCCCGTCTTTGTTAAATTCGGACAGCTGCTGTCGACTCGTCGAGATTTATTGCCACGCGATATCGCCGATGAACTGGCATTACTCCAAGATCAGGTTGCCCCCTTCCCCGCCAACGAAGCCATTGAGCGTATCGAGCACACACTGGGTAAACCCATTGCTGAGTGCTTCGCCGAATTTGATGCGAATCCGCTGGCTGCTGCGTCAGTGGCACAAGTCCATGGTGCGCGTCTCCCAGACGGCGCCGATGTGGTCGTGAAGGTCTTGCGGCCCGGTATCGAACTGACCATTGCTCAGGACCTTAAAATTCTCCACCACGTCGCGACACTACTGGCTCGCTGGTCACGCAACGGCCGGCGGCTTAGACCCGTCGAAGTGGTGGCAGAATATGAGCGAATCATTCATGGCGAGCTTGATCTACAGCGTGAAGCCGCTAATGCCTCTCAGTTAAAACGCCATTTTCAAGACGGCGATTTGGTGTATGTACCGGCAGTTCACTGGCCATTAACCACTCAGCAAGTCATGGTCAGCGAGAGAATTTATGGTGTCCCGATCAGTGATATTGAGGCGTTGCGCGCGAAGCAGGTCGATGTAAAACTGCTTGCGGAGCGTGGGGTAGAGATTTTTTTCACTCAAGTATTTCGCGACAGTTTTTTTCACGCGGATATGCATCCCGGTAATATCTTTGTTGACTGCACGCGCCCGGAGGATCCCCGTTATATTGCGGTGGACTGCGCGATTGTGGGTCAACTCGACGACCGAGACCTGTATTACCTCGCACGCAACCTACTCGCGATTTTTCAACAAGATTATCGGCTCTGCGCCAAACTTCATATCGAGTGTGGCTGGATCTCAGCCGATACCCCGATCGCTGAGTTTGAATCCGCCATGCGCACACTGTGTGAGCCAGTGTTCGAGCGCCCACTGGCAGAGATTTCATTCGGTCATATGGTGGTGAACTTATTTCGCACCGCAGGACAGTTTGATATGCAAGTGCAGCCACAGCTCGTGCTCCTGCAAAAGACCCTGCTCAATATCGAGGGGCTGGGCAGGCAGCTTTATCCGGCATTAAATCTGTGGGACACCGCCAAGCCGTTCCTTGAACAGTGGGTTTCAGAGCGATATTCACTGCAGACGGTGAGCAAGCGACTGCAGGAGGATGCGCCGGCGCTACTGGAGTCGCTACCGCTATTACCCGATCTGGTACTAGCACAACTCCGGCAGCCCAAAAAGGAACCGGTGCCGATTGCGTCGACACCGCGGTGGGTACTGCCCCTAACCGGGCTGGGCGCATTGGCACTCGGTTTTGGTATTGCTCAGTCGATCGAAGGGCTAGGCTGGCTGATTTTGGGTGGTGGCTGCCTACTTTGCGCGATCGTTTTACGACACCGATAACCCTTTCAGACCTCTGGCATACTACTCACATGACCACATTTGACGCTCAGACCCCAACATCGATGACCCCTCGCTGGAATGAGCAGGGTCTTATCCCCGCCGTTGCGCAAGATCATGCAACAGGCGAAGTGCTGATGGTGGCATGGATGAATGCAGAATCGCTGGCGTTGACACTGTCGCAACGGCAGGCAATTTATTGGTCACGATCTCGGCAAGCCTTATGGCGCAAGGGAGAAACCTCTGGCAGCACTCAGGAACTCATCGATATCAAACTAGACTGTGATGGGGATACACTCTTACTACAGGTGCAACAAAATGGCACGGGGGCTTGCCATACGGGACGCCGTACTTGTTTTTTTTACTCGTGCGTCGATGATACGTGGCAGCTAACTGAGGACCGGTGAATGACTGACGTACTCACAGCCCTAGACAAGGTCCTTCTAGCGCGAAAAATCGCAGCAGCGGACAGTTCCTATGTCGCCTCTTTGCATGCACAAGGTTTGAACAAAATTTTAGAAAAAGTCGGCGAAGAAGCGACTGAAGTGATCCTCGCGGCAAAAGACACGGCGCAAGGAGGCGAGCAAGCGGCGCTGATCAATGAAGTGGCCGACCTGTGGTTTCACACACTCGTCATGCTCTCGCACCTCGATGCTGACCATAAGGCCGTACTAGAGGTGCTGGATAAAAGAATGGGGCTATCAGGACTCACGGAAAAAGCCTCTCGTAACAGCCATAATGACGCCTCAGACGAGGCGTAAGAACAGGGAGAAACACTATGGGTCTTGGCGGAATCAGTATTTGGCAACTGCTTATCATCCTCGCAATCGTTGTGATGCTTTTCGGGACATCGAGGCTGCGCAACATTGGGGGCGATTTGGGTAACGCGATCAAGGGCTTTCGAGACAGCATGAAGCAAGACACACCCGAGTCAGACACTGCCAGCGCCTCGGTTGAGCGCGAGGAGAGCCCTTCGGATTCTACTGGCTCGACTGCGGCACGCGAGGAAAGCCATCACGATAAGCCGCCCGTATAACCGGAGCACCCATTCGTGTTCGATATTGGCTTTGCTGAGCTCTTGTTGATTGGGGTGGTAGGCCTCTTGGTGATCGGCCCCGAACAACTTCCGGGTGCAGTAAGAACCACACTGGCCTGGGTTAATCGTTTTCGGCGCAGTTTTGACCAGATCAGAACCGAGGTACGGCGCGAGTTGCACAATGACGAGATTTTGCAAAATCTGAAAACCGAGTCACAAGCGCTCGAACAACAATTCAAAGCAGGATCGAACTCCGTCGAACAAGAGGTGCAGTCTCTGACGCAACTTTCGGCGGAACCCACCGACCACCATGACTCGGAACCCCCCCCCGCTGACAAGTCAGATGACCCAGTCGACAACAGCAAGAACAACGCCGGCAGCGCATGAACGACAGCACTGAACAAGATCCGCCCATGTCACTGATTGCACACCTAACAGAGTTGCGGGACCGCTTATTGCGCGCCGTCTTGGCCATCGTTGTTGGGTTTGTCGTGCTATTCCCTTTTGCCAACGAAATTTATGGTTTTGTCTCGGCACCACTGCGAGCGCTAATGCCCGCAGGTTCGACCATGATCGCCACCGGGGTCGCATCGCCCTTTCTCACCCCTTTTAAGCTCAGCCTAGTGCTGGCGATTTTTCTCGCTATTCCAGTCATTCTGTTTCAGATATGGGGTTTTATCGCGCCGGGGTTGTACCAAAAGGAGAAGCGAATCGCGGTTCCGCTGTTAGCTTCTAGCGTGCTGCTGTTCTACGCAGGAGCAGCGTTTGCTTACTTTGTCGTTTTCCCCCCTGATCTTTGCCTTTTTCACCAGTGTGGGTCCCGACAGTGTCCAAGTGATGACCGACATCAACAGCTACTTAGATTTCGTATTAAAGCTTTTTCTGGCCTTTGGCATTGCTTTCGAGATGCCGATTGTGGCGGTGGTCTTAATTTGGACGGGCACAACGACCGCAGATTCGCTAGCCGCCAAACGGCCTTATTTGATTTTGGGGTGCTTTGTATTTGGGATGTTACTCACCCCACCCGACGTCATTTCACAATCACTGCTGGCCATTCCAATGTGGTTACTCTTTGAATTAGGCGTATTTTTCGGCCGGCTATTGGAAAAAAAGCCCGACCCCACTCAGAGCGATCAATAATCCTCCCGGAGGAAAGATGAGACTGTTTGTTTTTGCCTGCCTATTCACCGTGACCAGCGCACTCATTGCGGCCCCAATTAACGCCGAGGAGACCGGTAAAGGGGTCATGGCGGCCAATGTCAAAATCAAACAAAACAGCGGGCTCACGGCCGCGCAACTGATTGAACGCACCAAGGAGCTGAACCAGGCTTTCGAGACGAACTTGTTGGCCGGCTTTGAACCGGGCAAGGCGCAAACGCCCCAACAAGCACTGTTTGCCTTGCATAACGCCTTTCGCCAGGGCGACCCGTCCTCAGCAGCGCTGTATCTCGACCTCCGCTATCTCCCGTCAGACATTGCAGAAATTGATCCCATCTCACTGGCGCGCGGATTGCTCTTTATTTTTGCGCAACAAAACGTACTCGATCTGAGTTTGGTGAGTAACGATCCTCGAGGTAGTCAAGACGATGGGCTACCCGATGACCTCGAGCAGGCGGGCACTGTCACGCTGAGCGAAGAGGTCATTCCTATTTATCTGCAGCGTCTGGAGGAGGCAGACGGCACGTATGCTTGGAAAATTGCTAATGCCTCCGTCATTCGAATTCCTGATATGTGGGATGAGCTCGGTTATAGCGATCTGGCCGTCTGGCTTTCGCAGACATTACCCGAATTTTATATCTTGAGTATGGGCAATTGGCAGTTTGCGACTCTGCTGTTTACGTTAATTGCCGGGTGGTTTGCAACAGGCTGGGTCAGCCAGCTCGTCAGCCGACTGATGCGCCGCATCGCAAACCCCTGGGGGCATGCGCTACGGCGCTTTTTACAAACGCCTCTGAGACTGATGTTGTACGTACTACTGATTCGCATCGTTATCGCACAGCTCGGTCTATCGGTGATGGCTCGCGCATACCTAAAATCCTCGCCACTTGAATATATTGTTGCGGTCATTTTCGCCTTCGGCTTACTGAACCTCTACCGCGATTACAAAATTCGACAGCTCGAATTACTGGGCGAGATCGAATATGTCGCGCTCATCAAGCCCGTTATTGTCATTGTCCGTATCATTGTTGCCACGACCGCCGCACTCATGTGGGCTGATCAGGCGGGCTTTAATGTATCAACCTTGATAACCGGGCTTGGCGTCGGCTCTATCGCAATCGCGCTCGCGGCACAAAAAACGTTAGAAAACGTCATCGGCGCCATCACGCTGTATACCGCGAGGCCTATTCGGCCTGGCGACTGGTGCCGCTTTGGCGAGACAAAGGGCATGGTCGAAGAGATCGGACTGCGCTCGGTGACCCTGCGAACAAAAGATCGTACCTTGGTGACCGTGCCCAACTCTATGTTTTCGTCCGCAGACATTGAGAATTTCTCAGTACGAGACCGAATCCGGTTTTTTAAACTGCTCGAACTACAGATGCCAACACCCGATCAACTTCGCGCCATTTTGGGTGAGTTCCGGGCACTATTTGCCTCGCACCCGATGGTGAAGCAAGATTCGATCAGTATCAGATTATCCGACATCGCCGCGGCAACCGCTGTGATACGGCTTGATGCAGAAATCACGACTAAGGAGTACCAAGAATATCTCGCTGTCGCGGAGGACCTCAACCTCCGCATTATCGAAATTGTGCATCACAACGGCGCCATCTTTTCTGGGCCAGGGCAAGTGTTACAGCTTCGTGATTTTCAACAGGCCTCGGTGGATAAGCTGGCGGAGGTCGATGCGAAACTGGAGGTTTGGCGTCAGGGTGAAGGCTTACCTTTTCCAGATTTATCAGACAGTGAAAAACAACGATTGAAAAACACGCTCAACTACCCTGACAAGAGCTGAGCAATGACAAGCCGATTAGGCCCGATCGGGCGCTGATTACCAGTTACCGTAATAAACCGATGATCATCGGGAGCGATGCCAAGGGTAGCCGCATCAAAAGCAATACCAATCCAGATTGATACTGAACGATCTTTTTAGTGCGGGCCCGCGTAAACTAGTTGCAGATAAAGCAAAAGCACCACTCACGCCAGCCCGAAGCGATTAATGTGACTGACAATACAGCGCCCATCAAACAAGAAATCGACCCTGAGGATCGGCTTACGCGCGCGCGATCTTTGGCGCCGCTGCGGCAGATGCTGGCCTTTTTATGGCCTCATAAAAGCCGCCTGATGGCTGCGGGCGCCGCGCTGATTTTTACCGCCGGCGCACAGCTAACACTGGGATACGGCGTCAGAATACTGATCGATGAGGGGTTCTCAGGCGCTGACGCAACCGGGTTGTATAAGGCGGTCTCCTTTATCTTGATTATTGGGGTCGCAATGGCGTTTGGCTCTATGACGCGGTTTTATCTAGTGTCCTGGTTGGGCGAGCGTGTGAGCGCTGACCTACGGAGTGCGGTCTTTAATAATCTCGTTCATCTACAACCCAGTTACTTCGAAACAAACCATTCGGGCGAAATCATGTCGCGGCTGACGACCGATACGACACTCCTGCAAACGTTGATCGGCTCGTCCGTGAGTCTTGCAGTGCGCAATGCGCTGACGTTAACCGGGGCGTTGACCTTAATGGTGATTACCAATTTGCAACTCAGCCTGGTGATTTTAATCGCCGTGCCCATCACACTGATTCCGATCCTGATCTTCGGCAGGCGAGTACGCAAACTCTCCAATAAAAGTCAGCAGTCGATCGCAGAAGTCGGCAGTCATGCCGGAGAAATTTTTCAAAGCATCAAAGTGGTCCAGAGCTTCAATCGTGAGATCTCAGAAAAAACCGGTTTCGCGCAAGATGTTGAGCGCGCCTTTGTCATTGCGCGATCACGTGTTTGGCAGCGAGCGTTGCTGACTGGTTTTGCCATCTTTTTATTGATGGGGGGCATGATCAGCATGATGTGGTCTGGCGGCATCGATGTCATTGAAGGTCGGATGACCGGCGGCGAACTCGGTGCTTTCGTCTTTTATGCGGTCATGGTGGGCACCGCTTTCGCCACATTGGCAGAAGTCTGGGGTGACCTGCAACGAGCTGCAGGTGCAGCAGAACGGCTGATGGAGCTGCTGCAAGAAAGCAGCACGATTCCTGATATCGGTAGCAATACCGTGGCAAGTGGGCAGCGCCTGCACTTCAACGCTGTGCAGTTTTTTTACCCAAGCCGACCCGATATGCCGGCGCTGAATGGGCTCAATTTAACGATACAGCCCGGTGAGTCGGTGGCGTTAGTGGGGCCTTCTGGGGCCGGCAAGTCAACGGTTTTTGAACTCATCCTCCGTTTCTATGACCCCGCGAGCGGGACTATCGAGTTTGGCGGCAAGGACTTGCGGGCGCTCTCACTGACTGCCTGGCGTCAAAAAATCGCATTGGTGCCTCAGCAACCCGCACTGTTCTCCGGCGATATTTTTTATAACATTGCCTATGGTGCCGACAGCCCAACGCAGGCGTCTGTCGAGAGCGCTGCACAAATGGCGCACGCTCATGATTTTATCGCAGCCCTTCCGGAGGGTTATCACAGCGATCTTGGCGCTCAAGGTGTGAGGCTCTCAGGCGGCCAACGCCAGCGGTTGGCGCTGGCAAGGGCTATTCTGGTTAATCCCGAGCTGCTGTTGCTCGACGAAGCCACCAGTGCACTCGATACAGAAAGCGAGTGGCATGTGCAGCAAGCGCTCACAGGGATCATGCGGGAACGAACGACTATCATCATTGCTCATCGACTCTCGACCGTCATGAATGCCGATAAAATCGTAGTCATGAATGAGGGGCAAGTCGTCGACAGTGGCCGCCACGAAGACCTCATCACGCGCTGTGATTTGTATCAGCGTTTGGCGAATCGACAATTTCAGTCAGGGGTAGAGGGCGGTGCAACGGGCAACGCATCCTGACTAAACGGCGCTTACCAACAGCCCCCGATCGCCCGACATTGCTAGGATCGGCAATAAACGGGCTTGAGGCCGCGCTGCTCAAAGCGGTCGACCAAAATGAGTGCGTTATCCCCCCTCCTCATGCGCCTTTTGTCTTGGCACGCTTCTCTGCGGAACCTGCTTCTGCGGTACCGTCTTCAACAAGGCCTTCTTCAACGGGGCCTTCTTCAACGGGGCCTTCTTCAACGGGGCCTTCTTCAACGGGCCGTCCTTAAGACAACTTCCCCCACGTAACGCCTGACCTGACGCTATCACAGCGACTCAAATACAAGGGAGGCTGTGCTGATTGACGGCGGCCTGACACCCCAAAAAGGGTTGAGCGGCTCATAGGCAGTCGATCCTGATTTAGCACTATTCAGGGGGTAAAAAAATCAGGACAAAAAAAACCCCGCTTGAAGCGGGGTTCTCGGCGTTTAGTTGAAATTAACTGAACTCTCGGACCAAGGTCGCAATACTTTCCTTGGCATCGCCAAAGAGCATGCGCGTGTTCTCTTTGTAGAACAGCGGGTTCTCGATGCCAGCAAATCCTGATGCCATCGATCGCTTCAACACAAAAACCGTTCGTGCGTCGGCGACATTGATCACTGGCATCCCATAAATCGGCGAGGACTCCACTTCGCGAGCCGCTGGATTCACCACATCGTTGGCACCAATCACTATCGCCACATCCACCGTTTCCATTCGAGGATTGATTTCGTCCATCTCCAGCAACTGGTCATAAGGTACGTCTGCCTCGGCCAGCAGCACGTTCATGTGCCCGGGCATGCGACCCGCGACGGGGTGAATTCCAAAGTTGACCTCACAGCCATTCTTTTCCAACAGCTCGGTGAGTTCTTTCACAACGTGTTGCGCTTGCGCAACTGCCATGCCGTAGCCAGGAATAATCGCCACATTGGTCGCCGCCTCAAGGACGTAGTACGCATCGTCTGCGGTGATGGGTTTGATCTCACCCTCGACCACTGTTTCCTCATTGGAGACGCTGGCAAAGCCTGAGAACAAGACATTGGACAGCGAGCGATTCATCGCCTTACACATAATCTGAGTCAGAATGATGCCCGAGGCGCCAACCAAGGACCCTGCCACAATCAGAGCGTTGTTGTTAATGGCGAATCCCGCCGCGCACGCCGCCAAGCCGGAGTAGGAGTTCAGTAGCGATATCACCACTGGCATATCGGCGCCACCGATGGGGATTACCGCCATGATGCCAAAGAGCAAGGCCAGGCCTATGACTAAGTAGAGCCAATTGGGATCGGTTGGGTTCAGGCAAAACATGACTGCACCACCCAAAATACCGATTACCACAAGCGAATTAACGATTTGCTGGCCAGAAAAGGTAATCGCGCCGCTGCCGATCTTTTCTGACAACTTACCGTAGGCGATCAGCGACCCTGTCAGGGTGACGCCACCGATCAAAATTGACAGGACAATGGTGACCAATGTGATCGTACCTGAATCAGGTGACAACGCAGACCAACCCACCAACAATGACGCAGCACCGCCGAGACCATTGAATAACGCCACCATCTCGGGCATTGAGGTCATCGCAACGGCCCGCGCGGCAACCGCACCAATGGCGCCGCCCACCAACATACCCGCTACAATCCAAGTGAAATCAACGATGCCTTGGTCCAGCAAGGCAGCCACGATGGCGACCAGCATGCCAAGCGCCGAAAACATATTGCCGCGCCGCGCCGTTGCTGGTGAACCCAGCATCTTCAAGCCAAAAATGAAAAGCCCTGACGCAACCACGTATCCCAGTTGAGTAATCAATTCGGTCGACATGATCAGCCCTCCTTCTTCTTGAAGAAGCCAAGCATGCGGTCGGTCACTAAATACCCGCCCACTACATTGATACTGGCCAAGGTCACCGCACCGACGCCCAACCACATCGCCATGGTTTCGCTGCCCGTCCCTGCTAGGGAGATTGCGCCCACTACCGTAATGCCCGAAACGGCGTTAGCCCCAGACATCAGCGGGGTGTGCAAGGTCGCTGGCACCTTATTAATCAGCTCGAAGCCGAGGAAGATCGACAACATCAAAATGAACAACAAATACTCTGCACCGGACATATCAGTTGCCCCCCTCAATAATGTCTTTGATCGTCGGATGCACCACTGCACCCCCGTGCGTAATCACGCAACCGGGAAGAATGTCGTTCTCCAAATCAAGCACGAACTGCTTGGTCTCGGTGTCCCAAGTGTCTTCAACTAGGTTAAACATGTTGCTGGCGTACATCTGCGTGGCGTCGCGCGGTGCGAGATTGGCCAAATTGGCGGTCCCCACGATGGTGACACCATTCAGATCCACCACCTCGTCAGGCGCGGAACCTTCGACATTGCCGCCCGTTTCAGCTGCCATGTCGACTATTACAGAGCCCGGCGCCATGCCCTCTACCATGTCCTGAGTGACCAATACCGGCGGCTTGCGCCCGAACACTTGCGCGGTGGTAATCACAACATCAGAGTCGGCAATCACGGCTTTTTGGGCCTGCTGTTGCATCGCAACTTGCTCGGGGGTGAGCTCTTTTGCGTATCCATCTTGCGTTTGGCCGGTGTCACCGAGGTCAATCTCAAGGAACTTAGCGCCCAATGATTGCACCTGCTCTGCCACGACCGGGCGCGTATCAAAAGCCGTAACACGAGCGCCCAGGCGCTTGGCAGTTGCGATGGCCTGTAAGCCCGCCACGCCGGCGCCAATGATAAAAACCTTGGCGGGCTTCAAAGTGCCAGCGGGTGTCATCATCATAGGCATGATGCGTGGCATATGATTGGCGGCCAGGGTCACCGCTACATAGCCTGCTAAGTTTGCCTGCGAGCTGAGCGCGTCCATTTTTTGACTACGGGTAGAACGCGGAATCATTTCCATACTGACCGCGGTGACGCCTTGACTGGCAAACGCTTTTATCAGGTCTTTCTCGTTAAAGGGGTCGAGGTAAGAAACGTGAATGCAACCCGACTTGAGTTGACTGATCTCCGCTAACTCTGGCTTGCGCAATCGGAGCAACATATCGGCGCTAGCAAGCAATGCCGCTCGATCGGAGCCAATGCTGGCGCCCGCGGCCTCAAAGTCAGCGTCGCTGAAGCCGGCACCGACGCCGGCCCCCGTCTCAACCACCACCTCTGCGCCGAGGCGCACCAATTTCTTAACCGTCTCCGGGGTCGCAGAGACGCGATTCTCACCCGGCTGGGTCTCACGGGGTATGACTAATTGCATAGTGACGTTCGCCTGATTTTTTGGGGATCAATAAGGTCCCGGTTGTGTTGAAACTGTACTCGGCTGATTATCAGGATTCACTACGCAGGCATTGCGCACTTGATCAGCGCCAATAAAAGCAAGTGAGGATCCTTCAGCCAGCGTTTAGCTTTATCAGCGGGTTTAACCAACGATGTCGCAAGCGCGTAAAGCGTAATGGAGCATCTAATACCGCCAAACAAATACATTCCTCACCTTCGAGCGCCACTGGCGTGTGCTTATCCCAGCCTTCTCGGACAATAAAATCGCCTGGGTGATACTCGCCACTCTCGTCCGAGAACCCGCCACTCAATACCAGTGTCATTTCACTGCCACCATGTGTGTGCTCGGGAATCTTTCCGCCTTCAGCGATCCGATACAGTGCGAATTCGTGCTCCAGATCGCCGGTTTTCAGGTAACTAATACTCAGTGATTGCGTCACGCGCTTCCATGCAAGATCCGCATAATCACCGTTGATAAGCCGATCCAATAGCCCCGGAAGTCTGTCATCGGACGCTTCGCTTCGGGCATATCGCAGGGGTTCAGGATCGTCTAGACGCGCTAAAACGCGATCCAGCATTGAATCGCCCACCGGCTGTGGGTCTAACTGCTCAAAATGAGCCCCTCCGATGTCTTCCAATCGCTCGACAATGTGCCGGCAGCGCTGACAGTAGCTCAAATGTGCTGCCACGCAGGCAGACTGCGCCATTGGGAGCACGCCGGCGGCATACTCGGTTAAAAAATCGGCAGGTGGATGATGTTTCACCATGATTAACTAATCCAAACTATTTTCGTGTACTACACCCTACGAAGGGCCTGTGCAAATGGTTCACGCCTCAACGCTAATAAACCTGTGACATTTTAGCGCGTAGCAGCCTGCTTCACGCCTCCATCAGGGCCTGTAATTTCTGTATTGCTAGCCGAACGCGCGATTTAACTGTACCCAACGGGAGATCAAGCTCTGCAGCTGCCTCAGAATGCGACTTTCCTTCCATATACACTTTGGCCAAGATTTGCGCCTGATCCGGTGGTAATTCACCCATCAGTTCTCGCACTCGCTCTGAGCCACGGCGTGTATGTAAGACGATGAAGGATTCCTCTTCCTCGCTCTCGAGTTCAAAGTCGTCAGAAGCCAGCGGCGTGTCAAATTTTTGCAGGCGACGAAACATGTCCGTGCGGCAGTTCCGGGCGATGGTGTAGACCCAAGTCGAAGCAGCGGCCTTCTCCGGATTAAACCCACCCGCCTTCTGCCAAACCTTCAGCATCACCTCTTGCACGAGTTCGTCAGCGTGGGTCGCAGATAAGCTCGAGCCCGATAGCGCGAAAGCTTTGATCAGCGGGGCAAAATGCCTGAAAAATCGCGTAAACGCGGCACGATCCTGACTTTCACCCACGGAGACGAGCGCTTGGCTCCACTCGTCGGTCCTTCGCCCCGTTGGCACGTTCCACTTGCCACTGTTCTGTGCTGGGGGCGCGGCGCTCTGGGTTGTTTTCTCCACCATGTAGCACTCAAATATCGATTTGTTCGCGTAGCATACACATAGCCGCACCGCCTTAACACCGTATTGAGAAGAAGATTTCGCCATTGAACTCATTAACACCGGCGCTGATCCGGCTTTCTGAACGCCCCGTAACTACTCGTACCTTCTTCTCATCCTGATGACCGGAGTTCTGTCAGCAGTGAATATTGCAGTCATTGGAGCGGGCATCTCCGGGCTGGGATGCGCGTATCACCTGGCCAAGCGAGGCCATCGTGTCCATATTTTTGAAGCCCGAGACCGGATTGGTGGACATACCGCTACCTATGACGTGCATCTGGGCGCGCGTCGTTTCGCAATTGATACGGGCTTTATCGTCTACAACGATCGGAATTACCCCAATTTGGTCAGACTTTTTGATGAGTTAGGAGTCACCACTCACGACACGTCGATGGGCTTCTCCGTTTGCGACGAAGCCACTGGTCTGGAATATGCGGGCAATAGTCTTAATACCCTGTTTGCGCAACGCGGTAACCTACTCTCCCCTAGCTTCCTCGGCATGGTTCGTGAGATTCTGCGCTTCAACAAGTTGGCAGTGAGTGATCTCGACGCTGGCCGCCTATCACCGGACCAGACCGTCGGTGATTATCTCTCCAACAATGGTTTCAGTGATCATTTTGCCCGCCAGTACCTACTGGCCATGACCTCAGCTATCTGGTCTGCCGACGCTGAGGATGCGCTAGATTTTCCGCTGGAATTTTTTGTTCGTTTTTTCCGCAACCATGGCCTTTTGTCGTTAAAAGACCGCCCGCAGTGGCGTGTTGTAGAGGGCGGAAGCCGCGAGTATCTCGCTCCACTGACGCAGCGCGTCGCTGATTCTATTCGCACGCGGATGCCGGTGTCGCGCATTTTGCGGCCACCGGGCAAGCCGGTTGTTGTGCAATTTACTAACGGCTTAATGCGCGAATTTGACGAGGTGGTCATTGCAACACATTCAGACGAAGCATTGAAAATGCTGGGCGATCCCACTGATCATGAAAAAGCCGTTTTAGGCGCCATGCCTTATCGTGACAACGAAGTCATTTTGCACACCGATACCCGCCTTCTGCCGAAAACCCAGCGAGCATGGTCTAGCTGGAACTACCGACTAAAACCGGGAAATGGCCGCGCCACCGTCACTTACAACATGAACATTTTGCAAGGCATTGATGCGCCTGAAACGTTCTGTGTCACCTTAAACGATACCGCCTCCATTAATCCGCATCGTATTTTGGGGCGCTTCAATTACGCGCATCCGCAGTTCACGCTAGACGGCATGCAAGCACAGCGGCGCTGGGCTGATATTAATGGTCACAATGGCACGTGGTTTTGCGGCGCGTATTGGCAAAATGGCTTTCACGAAGACGGCCTTGCCAGCGGACTCCGGGTAGCAGAGAGCCTGTGCTCCGCTCGCCAGATGGCGGCGTGAAAGCAGCCTTATATAAGGGTACGCTCCACCACGCCCGACACACCCCAAAGAAACACGCCTTCTCTTACAGCGTCTTCATGCCTTTTGTGGAACTCAGTTCGCTCAACGAGCTCACTCAAGCTTTGCCACTGTGGTCCACCAAACGTTGGGCGCCGGCTCGTTTTGTCAGAACTGATTTTCTTGGCGCCGCAGACGTGCCCCTCATCGAGGCCGTTCGAGATCGTATTTTTGAAGAAACGGGTGAACGACACACCGGGCCCGTTTACCTACTCGCTAACTGGCGTTATTTCGGTTACCAAAACAATCCCATCGCGGTGTACTACTGTTATTGCGAACAGAATAAGGTCCTGCAGTACCTCGTTGCAGAGGTCACCAACACCCCCTGGGGTGAGCGCCATAGCTATGTGTTACCGGTCCCAGATGACAACGCACCGCTCACCACAGAGTTCGAAAAAGAACTCTATGTCTCCCCTTTTAACCCGATGAATATGACCTATCGCTGGCATAGCAATGCGCCGGATGATGCGCTGCAGATTCAGATTACCCTGTTTGCTGCTGAACAGCGCGTGTTTGATGCCCAGCTGTCGCTCACAGCCACGCCGCTGGATGCGCGCTCAGCGATGAAAGCGATCACTGCCTACCCCTTTATGACAATCAAAGTGGTGATTGCAATCTATTGGGAGGCCTTGCGTCTGTTTTTGAAAGGCGTCAGCCTGCATGCTCATCCGAAAAGATCTCATTAAAATCACTCTCAACATCAACCATCTTTGCTAAGGACCCGCATGAGCGAGTATCGCGTTAAAAACATCTCCAAACTCCCCATGCTCTTTGGGCAAAAACAGGGGGGATTAGCGAGAACACTGATATTTAAAGTGCTCGGGAAGCTTCAGGTGGGGTCGCTGACGATGGTAGAGCAAGATGAGACGCTATTATTTGGGTCAAAAACAGATCCTGCAGGCCCCCACGCCGAAGTGCATGTCCACGATCTTGACCTTTACCGTCGTATTTTAACCGGCGGCACCATCGCAGCGGGGGAGACCTACATAGAAGGCCTATGGAGTAGCCCCAATCTCACGGAGGTCACGCGCGCCTTTAGCGGTAATATGGCGATGCTCGAGGCGATGTCCGATCAACAAAATTGGCTCCTCCGTCTCGCCTTGAAAACAACTCACTGGGGCCGCAGGAATACAGCTGCAAGATCGCGGGAGAATATCGCTGCGCATTACGACCTGGGCAACGAATTTTTTTCACTCTTCCTCGACCCCAGCATGATGTACTCCGCCGCCGTATTCCCTGCACCGCACAGCGATCTCGCGGCCGCGTCTCAGCACAAGCTGCGACTCATTTGTGAAGACCTAGAGCTGAAGCCCGAAGATCACCTCGTCGAAATTGGGACCGGCTGGGGCGGTATGGCAATCTATGCAGCAGAGCATTATCACTGTCGTGTCACCACCACCACTATTTCAAAGGAGCAATTTGACTACGCCGTGCAGGCAGTCGAAAAACGCGGGCTACAGGACCGCATTACTGTGCTCTTTGATGATTACCGGGATCTCGAGGGTCAGTTCGACAAGTTGGTCTCGATTGAAATGATTGAGGCGGTGGGGCATCAGTTCTATGACACCTACTTTGGCACCTTGAGCAGGCTGCTAAAACCAGACGGCAAAGCCGTCATCCAGTCGATTACCATGACCGATCAACGCTATGAACAAGCCAGAGACGCAGTGGATTTTATCAAGCGCTATATCTTTCCCGGCGGCTGCCTACCCTCGCTCAACGTCATCAGTAATGCGGTGGCCAACGTCACAGATATGCAACTCAGTGGCTTACGCGATATCACTCGCGATTACGCTGATACCCTACAAGATTGGCACGACACTTTCCTCACGCAGCTTGATCAAGTTCGCGCAATGGGCTTTGATGACCAATTCATCCGCATGTGGCGATATTATCTGAGTTACTGTGAGGGAGGCTTTCGAGAGCGTATTATTGGGACCTACCAAATTACAATGACGAAACCGTATTATCGACCTAACTGACCAGACTATATGCTGCTGTCCTTAGCACCGATCTTATTACTCGTAGCGCTGCTATCGACGTCGGTTGCCCTGTTTGGGTCTGATGCGTCTTATGGCCCCAATCAAGTCGCACTCGTCGTTGCGGCAGGGGCGACCATGCTGGTCGGATGGCGACGCGGCATGAGCTGGCAGCAGATCCAAGACGGTATGGTCGGTGCCATTACCGTATCGATTATGCCCATGATGATTCTGCTCTCCGTTGGCGCTTTAATCGGTAGCTGGATCATCAGTGGCACCGTGCCCGGCATGATTTTTTACGGATTGCAGTTACTCAATCCTGATATTTTCTATGCTGCCTCAGCCGTTATTTGTGCACTCGCATCATTGAGTCTGGGCAGCTCGTGGACGGTCGCCGGTACCCTGGGTATTGGCCTCATGGGCATTGCAACGACCTATGGCTTGTCCCCCGCCATTACTGCCGGCGCGATTATCTCGGGCGCTTATTTCGGCGATAAACTATCGCCACTCTCGGATACAACCAATCTTGCTGCAGCAGCCGTTGGAGTCGACCTATTTGAGCACATTAAAAATATGCTGTGGACGACCTTGCCCGCGTTTGCGTTGGCCCTGCTCTTTTTTGCCATTATTGGCAGTGAGGGGGCGGCCGCACCCGATGACATTACTCGTATCCGAGCCGCACTGTCTGACCAATTTGCGATCACCCCCTGGGTGCTGTCGCCGCTGGTGCTGATGCTGGCAATGATTTACTTCAAAATCCCCGCTTACCCCGCCATCTTACTGTGCACGCTATGCGGTGCCGCTTATGGTGCGGTCTTTCAGCCCGAGGTAGTGCGCACCATGGCCCTAACAGCCCATCCGGAATCGCCTGCACCCCTGTTACAAGGTTTGTGGATGGCGCTCTTCTCAGGTTACCAATCTCCCGCTGACATGGACCAATTAAGCCAGCTGCTCGATAAGGGCGGCTTGGCCAGCATGCTCAATACCATCTTCCTGATTCTCACTGCCATGACTTTTGGTGGATTGCTCGATAGCACCGGTATTTTGCGACAGCTACTCGACTTGGTTTTGAAAGGCGTAAAACGGACCGGCGACCTGATACTGGCAACGGTGGGAGGTGGGATCATCACCAATATTCTGGCGGCGGATCAGTTTCTCGCGATCACCTTACCAGGGCGATTGTTTATTTCTGCGTACGATGATCGTGGCCTGAGTCGACTCAGCTTATCGAGAACGCTCGAAGATTCGGCAACACTCACCTCCGTACTGGTGCCCTGGAATACGTGTGGTGCTTTTATGGCGGCAACATTGGGGGTGGCTACCTTCACCTACGCACCCTACGCTCTGTTTAACCTGATCTGTCCGGTGCTCGCGGTCCTGTTTGGCTACTTGATGATTGCCCAACCCCAGCAGACCGCAGTGAATTCATGAACTGGGATTATGATCAGCCGTTCACCCTCGCAGTGACCGTTCAACCTCACCATATTGACGCCCTCGACCACACGCGCAACACCCATTACGTCGAATGGTGCATGGAGGCTGCGTGGGCTCATACGTCAGCTCTAGGGCTGGGGCCAGAGGAATACCGGCGGCTAGACCGCGCAATGGCGCTGACGCACGCCGAATACGATTATCTGAAAGCCACGCGGTCAGGGGACGAGTTACTCGTTGGCACATGGATTACACAATGGGTTGGCAAAATAAAAATGATCCGCCGTCTTCAAATCAACTGCCTGCGCTCTGGCGATGCGGTTTTCCGAGGCCATTTGGAATTTGTCTGTATCGAAATCTCCTCAGGGCTCCCCAAAAGACCTCCGAAGGCGTTTATTGAGCGATATGAGCCAGCTTTGATCAGCAACGCAAACACATTGGTCGATGAGGCGAGTCAGCCAGCGAACGACCTCAACATTAGGCACGATGCCAATCAAAACTGAGCGTCTCGGCAAGGCTATTCACCCCTGTCTGGAGGGCCAATAACCGATCGACCCCCAAGGCAACACCGGCACAGTCGGGCAACCCTTCGGTCTGAGCGGTGAGCAAGCGCTGGTCGAGCTCGCGTACGGGTAGCCCCCTTTGCTGACGCTGCTCATTATCTGCTAAAAATTGCGCGGTGAGCGCAGCGACATCACATTGCTCCCAGTACCCATTGGCTACTTCGCATCCATCGACGTAACACTCGAAGCGAGCGGCAACAGTACCGCGATCGACCGCCATCGTTCTGGCCAGAGCAGCTTGCGATACCGGAAACTCCGTCACAAAAACAACCCCCCAGTCACTGATTGCAGGCTCAATACAGTGGCTCATTAACAACGCCAAGGCTGCGTCATAATCAAGATCAGGAGGAATATCACCAATGCGCTGATGGGCAATGTCGAGCAATTGAAGACGGCCAATGCCGGGGTCAAAGAGATCAACACTCAGGTGCTCTTGAAACAACGCGCGATACGTCCATACCTGCCAACCAGTCCGGCCCAGGATCTCGCATATCAGTTCAGCTACCTCACGAATTAACATCCGATGGTCCCAGTCAACTCGATACCACTCCAGCAGTGAAAACTCCGGATTATGATGACGACCCGACTCTTCTTTTCGAAAGGCTTTGCTGATCTGAAAAATGTCGCCCGACCCGGCCGCGAGTAAACGTTTCATCGCAAACTCCGGGGAGGTTTGTAGGAACCGATAAGGGCTCGTGCCCACAACATCAGTCGAGACTGCAAACACCTCAAGATTAGGATCAGTGACGGTTGCGTGAGCAAGCAGTGGCGTCTCCACCTCCATCACATTTCGCGCTGCAAAAAAGTCGCGAAGCTGATGCAGTAATCTCGCTCGGGCCGCGATCGTATCGAGCGACGCAGAGGGTCGCCAATCGCTCATCGGTTAGCTTTTGCTGGCACGACTCACGTATTCGCCACTTCGCGTGTCAATACGAATCACTTCTCCCTCGGTAATAAAAAGCGGCACTCGCACCACGGCACCGGTGCTCAAGGTCGCGGGCTTGCTCCCACCTTGTGCGGTATCGCCTTTCAAGCCGGGATCGGTTTCTGTTATGGCCAGTTCGATAAAGTTCGGTGGAGTGACCGCCAGTGGTGCGCCGTTATACAACGTCACTTCGTATTGCTCCTGTTCTTTAAGCCACTTTTCAGTCTCTGCCACAGCGTCGCGATCTGCAGCGAATTGCTCGTAGGACGCGGGGTCCATGAAATACCAAAACTCGCCATCGGTATACGAGTACTCAAGCGTCATATCCATGACGTCTGCTCCCTCGAGCGAGTCACCGGACTTAAAGGTACGCTCCCAAACCCTACCCGATTTCAAGTTGCGCATTTTCACACGGTTAAATGCCTGCCCTTTACCCGGCTTCACGAACTCATTTTCAAGGATCGAGCAGGGATCGCCATCCAGCATAACCTTCAAGCCAGATTTGAATTCATTCGTCGAGAAGTTTGCCATTATTGGGGACCCACTTGGTAAAGAAGACTATGATACCGCAGGCCATTACCAAGGTGCATCTGCCGATTTTCACGCCACTGCAAATTCACCTTCGTGACCCATCAAATAGCAGACACCATCGAGACCGATGTGCGTGATTTCAATCGGGCTTGCTGCTCGGACCGCAGGCTTAGCGTGGAATGCGACGCCAAGGCCGGCAAGCGCCATCATAGACAGGTCGTTTGCACCATCACCCACAGCAATACAATGCTCGGTGTGAATGCCCAGCCGACTTGCTAGAGCGCCTAATGCTTCCGCCTTGTACTCTCGGTTCACAATGGGGGGGACAATTTTCCCCGTCACTTTACCGTCTCTGATCTCCAGCTCATTCGCAACGACATGGTCAAATCCGTAATCGTTTTTTAAACGCTCCGCGATCGGAATAAATCCGCCAGAAAAAATCGCCAGCTTGAGACCACGCGCTTTTAGCGTTGTCGCCATCTCACTGAGACCCGACTGCACGGGCAGTTGATCGGCCAGCTCGTCGACTGCCCCCGCATCTAACCCTTTTAATAACGCTAAACGCGTGCGGAAACTCTCGTCAAAGTCGAGCTCACCGCGCATGGCGCGGTCTGTAATCTCTGCCACCTCGGCACCAACGCCAGCAACTCGTGCCAACTCGTCGATGACCTCACAAGAGATGAGTGTGGAATCCATATCGAACACCGCTAGCCCGTAAGGGCGACAACGGGATAAGCGCGACTGCAGAGCGATATCGGCACCGTGTTCATCAGACAACTGTCGTAACTGGGCCGATAACCTCTCGGGATCAGGACAATCGATTAGAAACTTGATCACCTCCCGGTGGTCAACCAGTGATACCGGCACGGCTACCCGATGGGCTTCGACAATCTGGCCCTGAACGGCGGAGACGGCATTCTCGATCAACATCCGATTAACAAGCGCCCCTGAGGGAGCCATTACCACGATCACATGCATCTGATCTGTCACAAAAAAGTTCCTAAAAAAAAGGGGGGCTAGGGCAATCTGCTCCCTAGGATCGACCTGTTAGAGTTTATACTGAACGCGGTGTCAATGGAGGCATCCTTTTGCAGCAGCTCATCCAACGTTTACGCAATCAGCCCCTGTCGCAGCAGCTCGCGCTTGCGGCGACAGGCTGGTGTCTGCTGGCCACGCTGATACTCGTCGCAGTCGCTGCGCAATCAACCCAGTCGATTCAACATCAAACACTGACGCAGCACGCTCACGCCGCAGCCCAGCAGTTGGCCGCCAGAGCGAGTAATGAGCTGGCGACAGGGGATCGACTCGGCTTGTCAGCCGAACTGCAATTTTTCACCGATCAAGCGTTATTTGCCGGCGCAAGGGCATTAGATATCGAAGGCACGGAGTTAGCGATATCGGGCTTTATACCCGCGGGTGCCAATGCTTATGAGCAAACAATGTCCATTGATGGCAATACCGCGGGCACGGTCGCGCTTTATTTGGAT
This sequence comes from uncultured Luminiphilus sp., assembly GCA_943789425.1. Taxonomy (GTDB): domain Bacteria; phylum Pseudomonadota; class Gammaproteobacteria; order Pseudomonadales; family Halieaceae; genus Luminiphilus. The sequence goes on along the minus strand of CALSUB010000005.1, from coordinate 24,734 downwards.
CTGAGCAAACAACAAACCGCCAGAGAGACCCTCATTTGGGGGCTCATTGCACTCTCTGTGTTACTCAGCGCCGCGGTCTATGCGCTGACACGCCCAATGGGACAGCGCCTCGCCCGAAATATTAATGACGCGGTGGCTCAGCTTGATGCCATTAGTGATGAGGCCTCGGTGTCAGTCAACGAAGTCGATAAACTGAAAGACCGCATCGACTCGCTACCACTTGATCTGCTGCGATCCCGGGATATCCAGACCCAAGGTGACGAGCATTATCACGATACGGCTATTTTATGTATCGCGCTGAAAACCTTGCCAACCTATCTCGAGACGCTCGATGAGTCGCGCCTGCAGGCGTACGTCTCATCCCTCCACCGGATGGCCTACGGCAGCGCCGGATTTTACGGAGGAGAGCTCTCGGTCATTCGGCAATTTGGCTTGGCCATCTTCTTCACCGGATCACTCTCGGTCGGATCACCCGTATTGCGCGCCGCCAGTTGTGCGTGGCTTTTATCGCGCTGCAGTGAGCTCGCAGAAAAACAGGAGCGACTCTCGTTCATGCCAGGGATGGCGATTGGTATCAGTGAGTTAGGCCGCGGTAATGACAAGGACATCTATCCTGGTCTGTACACGCAGGCAACGCTGGATGACCTATTGGCACTGGCAAACCTCGACCTAGACGCCATTCTTCTCTCGTCACACGCGGCGGAGGATGACGGTCTGACGACCTATATTGGCGTCGACGTGATTGACGAGCAATGGATGGCGATCGGGGACATCAGCGGCAGTCATCTCGACCTCCTGACGCGCCAACTCCACATTCTCCAGCGCGCCATTACGCCCAGCAGTGAGGACACCCCGCAAGGCTTTTTGCCGTTTTAAACGCTCTGGCTTACTCCACAACGGTCAAGCGTGTCACACGTTGGTAACCCTTTGGTAGCTTGCTGCCTCGCCGGCCACGGTCCCCGCGAAAATGCTCTAACTCCGACCACTTGAAGTTGCGATAATGGCCGCCTGATGTCACCTGCAGCATGTCACCCTCGACGAGCACGCAAAGTCCCGCCACAAATTCCTCTCGCGATGCCGAGCGAGCAGAAGGAATACCGATCAGTTTATTGCCCTTCCCTCGGGACATTTCTGGCAGTTCGGCCAAGGGAAACACGAGCATTCGACCCTCATTGGTCGCGACCACCACAAAAGGCTCAGCGTCGCCGGCCGCGGCAGCTGGCGGTAGCACGCGAGCGCCTTGTGGCAGCGTCAACACCGCTTTCCCCGCTTTGTTCTTGGCCTGCAGCTGCCCAAATTGCACGACAAAACCATAACCAGCATCGCTGGCCAACAAGAAACGATCCGTCTCAGAACCCGTCAATAAGCCCTCAAACGTAGCGCCTGACGGCGGGTTGATTCTACCCGTCAAAGGCTCTCCCTGCCCACGCGCAGAGGGCAACTGGTGTGTCGGTAAGGTATAAGCGCGACCCGTAGAGTCGATGACCACCGTTGGCAGGTTTGATTTACCGAGCGCTGAGAAACGAAAGCAGTCACCGGACTTAAAACTGAGTGACGCAGGGTCAATGTCGTGTCCCTTTGCAGCGCGAATCCAGCCCTTTTCAGACAACACAATAGTGAGGGGGTCGACGCTAGCCAACTCGAGTTCGCTGAATGCCTTGGCCTCCTCGCGAACCGCCAGTGGGGAGCGGCGAGCATCGCCGTGTTGCTCGACCACTGCTTTGAGTTCACGTTTAATAAGCGTCTTCAGCCGGGCGTCGCTGCCTAATGTTTTCTCAAGCGTATCGCGCTCTGCCGCCAGCTCGTCCTGCTCGCCTCTTATTTTCATTTCTTCAAGCTTGGCGAGATTACGCAGCTTCAAATCCAAAATCGCTTCAGCCTGCACGTCAGTAATCGCGAATGTCTCCATCAAGATAGGCTTTGGACTCTCTTCCTCTCGAATGATGCGAATGACTTCATCGATATTCAAAAAAGCAATCAGATAGCCTTCGAGCAAATGCATACGCCGCTCGACGCGCTCTAATCGATAAGTGAGTCGACGCTTGACGGTAGCTTTTCTGAAAACAAGCCACTCGCTCAGTATCGTCACTAGAGATTTCACCGCAGGCCGGCCGTCGACGCCGATCACATTGAGATTAACGCGGTAAGATCGCTCGAGATCTGTGGTGGCAAACAGGTGGCTCATGACCGCATCGATATCAATACGGTTCGATTTTGGTAGCAAGACGAGGCGCGTTGGATGCTCATGATCAGACTCATCTCGCAGATCAGACACCATGGGTAATTTGCGGGCCTGCATTTGCGCCGCAATTTGTTCTAAGACTTTGGCACCCGATACCTGATGTGGCAGGGCGTGAATCACCACTGCACCCTCCTCAATATGATAAGCAGCGCGGACGCGCAGCGCCCCGCGACCCGTTTCATAGAGCGCATTCAGTTCTGCAACCGGGGTGATAATTTCTGCCTCAGTCGGAAAATCGGGCCCTTTGATGTGCGCACACAGATCCGCCACGCTCGCCTTGGGGGCGTCGAGTAGATGTATTGTCGCCGCCACCACCTCTGTCAAATTGTGTGGGGGAATATCAGTAGCCATGCCCACAGCAATTCCGGTGGTGCCATTCAGTAACAAATTGGGCACCTGAGCCGGCAAGACCATGGGTTCGTCTAACGTCCCGTCAAAATTCGGCTGCCAGTCGACCGTGCCCTGCCCCAACTCAGTGAGCAATACATCGGCATAAGCGGTCAGACGAGACTCGGTGTAACGCATTGCGGCAAAAGATTTTGGATCGTCGGGTGAGCCCCAATTCCCCTGTCCATCAATGAGTGGATAGCGATACGAGAAATTTTGCGCCATCAGCACCATGGCCTCATAGGCGGCGCTGTCACCATGAGGGTGAAATTTACCGATCACATCGCCGACGGTTCGGGCTGATTTTTTGTATTTCGCGGTGGCTTTTAGGCCAAGCTCACTCATGGCGTAAACAATACGGCGTTGCACTGGTTTTAAGCCGTCACCCACATGGGGTAGCGCGCGATCGAGTATGACGTACATGGAATAATCGAGGTACGCTTTTTCGGCGTAGTCACGCAGAGACATCTGCTCGACGTCGACGGGAGGCTCCATTAAATCGGACATAGTGGCGAAGGTCTCAAAAAGAGGTAGGAGTTCACGCCGCCGTAAACTCTTGAACCGCGCTATGCTACCGCCCCTCATACGGGAATACCACGAAACTGCGCCTTTCACTTTGCGGCAACCCTAAACAAACTCGCCACGCCTCATTAGGAGACATTCGCCATGGCAGAACTATCAACGATAGACCGTAAAGCACTGGTCTGGCGGTGGCGACACTTTGCATTATTCAGTGGACCCGAATGGCATCGGTTACTCAGCCTACGGACTGCTATTTTTGTGGTGGAACAGGCCTGTCCTTATTTAGAGGCGGACGAGAAAGACCCCGAGTGCTGGCATCTTGAACTGCTCCATAACGAGCAGCTCATCGGCACGTTGCGCGTGGCGCCACCTGGTGTCAGTTACTCAGAGTGCTCGATCGGCAGAGTGGCTGTTCACGCTGACTATCGGGAGTGCGGCCTAGGACGAGACCTGATGTTACGAGCCCTCGATTTCTGTGACGCGCGCTGGCCAGAAGGAGTCAGACTCAGCGCGCAGGCGTATTTAACCGCCTTTTACGAATCGATGGGCTTCGTAATGACCCACGGGCCTTACTACGAGGACAATATTGAACATGTGGAAATGCTGAAAAAGAATTAGAGGTTAAGCCGCACTGCGCGAGGCGCGCTTGCGCTCATGCTCCAACAGCCATTTTTTACGCAAACGAATACTCTCTGGGGTGACCTCTACCAGCTCGTCCTCTTCAATAAACTCTAACGCTTGCTCCAAGGTGTGCTTCACCGGTGGCGAGAGGGTCAATGCTTCATCAGTGCCAGATGCGCGCACGTTGGTGAGTTGCTTCGCCTTCGTTGGGTTGACCACCAGATCATTACCCCGGCTATGCAGACCGACTATTTGTCCTTCGTATACCTGAATATTGGGCTCTAAGAACAGTCGCCCACGCTCTTGCAAAGCATGTAAGGCATAAGCGAGGCTTTTACCCTTCACCATCGATACCAACACCCCATTTTGTCGGGCGGCTAGCACAGCGGTCGTCACTGGTCCGTAATGATCGAAGATGTGGGTCATAATGCCCGAGCCTGAGGTCATGGTCAGAAACTGAGAACGAAATCCGATCAAACCTCGAGCGGGAACCATAAATTCCAACCGCACACGTCCCTTGCCATCGAGCACCAGCTGAGCGAGCTCCGCTCGACGCAGACCCAGCTCCTCCATGACACCGCCTTGATGCTGTTCATCAATATCGAGTACCAGTTGCTCATAGGGCTCACACACGGCGCCATCGATCGTTTTCTGAATGACTTCTGGTCGCGACACGCCTAACTCGAAGCCCTCTCGCCGCATATTTTCAATGAGCACGGACAAATGCAGCTCACCCCGGCCCGATACCTTGAACTTGTCGGCGCTATCACCGGGCTCTACTCTCAGCGCCACATTGTGAATGAGCTCTCGCTCCAGACGCTCCTTCAAATTACGAGAGGTCACGTACTTCCCCTCGCGCCCTGCAAAGGGCGAGTCGTTGACCTGAAAAGTCATGCTGACAGTCGGTTCGTCGACGGTGAGCGCAGGCAGCGCCTCGGGTTGCGCGGGATCGCACAGCGTGTCGGATATCAGCAGACCATCAATACCCGTAACACACACAATATCGCCAGCATCTGCTGAGGAGACCTCTGTGCGCTCAAGGCCGTCATAGCCCATCACCTGAAGAATCTTGCCCGACCGAGTGTCGCCCGCTCGGTCGACAATGGTAACCGGTGTATTGCCTTTCACTGAGCCTCGGGTCACGCGGCCAACGCCAATCACACCCACATAACTCGAATAATCTAAGGCCGATATTTGCAGCTGCAAAGGGCCATCAATGTCCACATCGGGCGCCGGCACATGGCGCTCTATTGCCTCAAACAGCGGCGTCATATCCTCAGCCATCGCGGCTGGATCGTCACCCGCGATCCCCAATACCGCAGAGGTGTACACCACAGGGAAATCGAGCTGTGCTTCGTTTGCGCCCAGGGCATCAAACAGATCAAAAATTTGGTCTACCACCCAATCGGGACGAGCACCATCCCGATCGATCTTGTTCACCACCACGATCGGATTCAGCCCTCGCTCAAATGCTTTACTCGTAACGAATCGAGTCTGTGGCATGGGGCCATCCACTGCGTCAACCAGAAGGAGCACCGAGTCAACCATCGACAAAACGCGCTCTACCTCACCCCCGAAATCAGCGTGCCCGGGCGTGTCGACGATATTGATTCGGTAGTCGCGCCAGCGGATAGCGGTGTTTTTGGCCAAAATCGTAATGCCACGCTCACGCTCCTGATCGTTAGAGTCCATGACACGCTCGGCACCCGCCATCTTCCGATCCAGCGTACCGGACTGCTGCAAAAGGCAATCCACCAACGTCGTTTTGCCATGGTCTACGTGAGCAATAATGGCAATATTACGAAGGGCTTTCATAGGTCTCTCACGTCTGTCGGCGGCGATTGTTTTTTGCGCGCGCGGAGTGTACACCAGCGAACATCAAGTGGTTCACCCTATTTCCGCACACCCCTAAGCACCAATATAGTGCAAAAAGCGCGACAATATGCGCTATTATAGTGCATGCTAGGGAATGCTGTCGTTTGAGATGTCGGTAATAGTGATTTAAAACAGTAGTTTAGATAAACTGTCTCCATCACCAAAAGTTGGCATAAGCTTTGCACTATATTAATCAGTTACCCAGTGCAGTCGCACTATCCGCATTTTTAACATCCCGTTATGACGGGGAGAGACTTCAAAAGAGGAAGAGGACATGTCAGAGCGCACGCTAGAGTTAATCAGCAAAAACGACGTCAGCTGGGTGGATCTCCGATTCACTGATACCAAGGGAAAAGAGCAACACGTCTCCGTGCCCTCCCATACAGTGGATGAAGACTTTTTCGAGGGCGGGAAAATGTTTGATGGCTCCTCGATTTCGGGCTGGAAGGGCATTAATGAGTCAGACATGATTTTAATGCCTGACGACAGTACAGCAGTGCTCGACCCCTTTACCGATGATCCCACGGTTATTTTGCGTTGCGATATCGTTGAACCTGACACGATGCAAGGTTACGAGCGGGATCCCCGCAGCATCGCCAAAAAGGCAGAGGCTTACTTGGTCTCGACCGGCCTGGGCGACACGGCCTTCTTTGGCCCAGAGCCAGAATTTTTTGTCTTTGATGACGTGAAGTGGAGCGTCGACATGAGTGGCGCCAGTTACTCGATCAATGCAGAAGAGGCCGCCTGGTCCTCTAACTTAGATTTTGAAGACGGCAATACGGGTCACCGCCCACGTGTCAAAGGAGGCTACTTCCCCGTCCCGCCCGTCGACTCACTGCACGATATTCGCGCCGCAATGTGCTCAGCCATGGCGCAAATGGGACTCGATGTTGAGGTTCACCACCACGAAGTCGGCACTGCGGGTCAGTGCGAGATTGGTATTAAATTCAACACGCTGGTGTCAAAAGCGGACGAAGTACAGATTCTCAAATACTGTGTCTTTAATGTGGCACATGCCTATGGGAAAACCGCCACGTTTATGCCCAAACCCATCGTCGGTGATAACGGTTCAGGCATGCACTGTCACCAATCGATCGCCAAAGGCGGAGAAAATACCTTCGCTGGTGATGGGTATGCCGGCCTCTCCGATGCGGCGCTCTATTATATTGGCGGCATCATTAAGCATGCCAAGGCACTCAATGCCTTCACCAACGCTTCGACCAACAGTTACAAGCGCTTGGTACCCGGTTTTGAAGCCCCGGTCATGTTGGCGTATTCCGCACGCAATCGCTCGGCCTCTATCCGTATCCCTTACGAGCCATCACCAAAAGGGAAGCGGATTGAGGTGCGATTCCCTGACCCGACTGCCAACCCCTACCTCGCCTTTGCAGCGTTGTTGATGGCAGGCCTCGATGGAATACAAAATAAGATTCACCCCGGCGATGCAGCAGACAAAGACTTGTATGACCTGCCACCAGAAGAAGCGGCCAACATCCCCACTGTCGCCTCAAGCCTCGAGATGGCGCTGGATGCACTCGATGCAGATCGAGGCTTCCTGACCGCAGGCGGGGTATTCAGCGACGATATGATCGACGCCTACATCGAACTCAAGCGAGAGGAGGTCGAGCGACTGAATATGACCACCCACCCAGCGGAGTTCGATATGTATTACTCCTTGTAAGGACGACGATGCCAATCGTCGTCACAACCCAAAAGCCCGCCCAGTGCGGGCTTTTGACCCTTTAATGACTGCCCGAACCAGAGAGCACCAAAGTGGTGCATCTTGACCAAAAGCAGACTTGAACCGAACAGGACATCAAGACACCCGAAAATGAATGAGGGCCATCGCAGACGCTCCGTGTACGACTCGGCTCGACGGTTAACCGCCGTTTTGTGGGCACTCTGTGCCGTTGCCGCTGTGGCAACTCCCGTCTACAAAATCACCGATGAAAACGGCAATGTCGTCTTCACCGACCAGCCTCCTGCGGTGGATGCTGAGTCAGCAAAGCAGCATACAATCAGCCCCCTCAATACCGCCGAGCCGCTTGCCATAAAACCGGTCGAACCCGCGCCAACCGCCGCTGCAGTGAACATCCCCTTTGAGACCCAGATCGAGCAACCCGCTGACGGCAGCACCATCCCGATGGGGCCCGGTAATTTCAGCGTCTCCGTTTTGATCAGTCCTCCTCTGACCGACGCTGAGCACCTACAGCTGGAAATAGATGGTGCTCCTTATGGGCCGCCACAAAGACAGCAGCAGTGGTCCCTCAGCAATATTTATCGCGGTGAGCATCAACTGCGAGTTCATCGGTTGCATAGCTCGGGGGCGCAGATGGATGTCTCTGACACCAGCACAGTCTTTGTATTACGACCCTCTGTGGCTCGTTAATCCCATGTCCAAATTGCCCGCCGACTATAACCTCGAATTGCTCGCCACCAGCGTTGTATTACTCGATGCCGAATTAAACGTCTGCGCACTCAATCTATCCGCTGAAAACCTACTCGGCGTCTCTGCGAGTCGCGCCCGCGGGCATCCATTAGACGCACTCCTCGATGCATCCAATGAGTGGTATCCCCTTTTGCATCAAGCGCTATCGGAAAATTACCCCATGGTGCGCAGGGCCATATCACTGACGACCCGCTCAGGCCAACAGAAAACGGTGGATATTACGATCAGCCCAGTCACGACAAAGGCCGGCAGTCACAGCTTGCTGTTAGAGCTCAATATGGTCGACCGATTGCAGGCGATAAGCCGCGACGAAAGCGAGTGGCAGGCCCAAGCGTCGCTGAAAGAAATCATGAAAGGCGTTGCCCACGAAGTGAAAAATCCTCTGGGAGGTATCCGCGGTGCCGCGCAACTGCTGTCAGCAGAGCTGCCGGATCCCGCACTCCAAGAGTACACCGACATCATTATTTCCGAGGTGGACAGACTGCATAAATTGGTGGATCGAATGCTCGGTCCCAGAGAACGCTTAGAACCTCAGCCCACTAATATTCATCAAGTCGCGGAACACGTTCGACAATTAATCGAGGCGGAAGCAGAAGGTGCGCTGCAGATTGAGCGAGACTATGACCCAAGCCTGCCTGACTTTCTCGCCGATGCAGGACAGCTCACTCAAGCCTTACTGAATTTGGTGCGCAATGCCTGGCAGGCTTGCGGCGAAGGCGGACTGATCACACTCCGCACCAGGGTTTTTAGACAATTCACCGTGGGCGGCAGCCGACACAAATTGGTCTGTGCGCTGCAAGTCGCTGACGATGGCCCGGGCGTCTCAGACGAATTAATGCCGAGCTTATTCCTACCTATGGTGACAGGTAATGCCCAAGGAACCGGCTTAGGCCTATCTATTGCTCAGCGAATCGCCAATCAGCATGGCGGACTCATTCAAGTTAAGAGCGTCCCCGGCGACACCTGCTTCACCCTGCTCTTGCCCATGGAGATGCAACATGCCCTTGACTGAACAGGTATGGATTGTAGACGACGACAGCTCGATTCGATGGGTGATGGAAAAAGCACTCACGCGTGCCGGGCTGACCAGTCGACTATTTGAAACAGGTCAAGCGGTGTTAGATGCATTGGCAAGCCAAGAACCGATGGTGGTCGTCAGCGATATTAGAATGCCTGGTATGGACGGTCTTCACCTCCTCTCAAAAATCAAAGCAAAGCTTCCGCATCTGCCGGTGATTATCACCACAGCACACTCTGACTTAGACAGTGCAGTGAACTCCTATGAAGAAGGTGCCTTCGAGTATTTACCCAAACCATTTGATATTGAGGAAATGGTCTCTGTCGTGTCGCGCGCCCAGGCCCAACGTAGTCAGACTGTGACGGCGGACGTTGCCAGCCCTAGCCACAACACGACAGAAATCATTGGTAATGCCGCCGCCATGCAGGAGGTTTTTCGTGCCATCGGACGTTTGGCGCACAGTCACATCACCGTTTTGATAAACGGTGAATCTGGAACCGGCAAGGAATTGGTCGCTCGGGCGCTTCATCGGCATAGCCCTCGGGCCAACAGCGCCTTTGTCGCGCTAAACATGGCGGCGATCCCACAAGAGCTCATGGAATCTGAGCTTTTTGGTCATGAAAAGGGAGCCTTTACCGGGGCCAACAATCGCCGAGCCGGTCGCTTTGAACAAGCAAAGAGTGGCACACTTTTTCTCGATGAAATCGGCGATATGCCAGCGGCCACCCAGACTCGGCTATTGCGTGTTTTACAAGACGGTGAGTTTTTCCGCGTTGGCGGCGTTGATTCCATCACAGCCGATGTGCGCATTATCGCCGCCACACATCAAAACCTTGAGGCCTTGGTTGAAACCGGCGCGTTCAGAGAAGACCTGTTTCATCGACTCAATGTCATCCGGATTCATGTCCCTAAACTCGCAGAGCGACGCGAAGATATTCCACAGTTGCTCAGCTATTTTTTAACGGCAGCGAGCCAAGAGCTTGGCGTCGAGACGAAAAGCTTATCCAGCGCCGCATTGGACTTTTTGACTCAGTTGCCTTGGCCCGGCAATGTCAGGCAGTTAGAAAATACCTGCCGGTGGCTCACGGTGATGGCGGCGGGACGGGAGGTACTGTTTTCTGACTTACCGCCGGAGTTGATTCAGCAGCCGGACGCGTCACCTCGGGAAGAGACCGATACCTGGCACGCCCAGCTAGCTGATTGGGCGAATCGCCAACTCGCCGAAGGACAGTCAAACGTCCTCCGTCAAGCACTTCCCTTATTTGAATCGATCATGATAGATGCCGCCTTAGAGCACACCGGTGGGAGGAAAGCAGAGGCAGCGGAACTGTTAGGATGGGGGCGGAACACACTGACCCGAAAACTCAAAGAGCTTGATAGGCCGGTGAAGTAATTACCCCCACACTCCCTAGTGCGTTGCGCCCTCAGGGGCCGCGCCAGCTTCATCCGCTGCTTGTTGCGCGACGGCTTGACGATAAAGCGCATCAAAATTGACCGGCGCAATCATCAATGCCGGGAACCCGCCTCTCACCACTAAACTGTCGATCGCCTCTCTCGCGTAAGGAAATAAGATCGTTGGTGCGACGGTTGACAGCAATTGTCGAAGCGCCTCATCTTCAATACCCGACACGAAGAAAATAGCCGCCTGCTGAACCTCCACAAGAAAGGCGGTTTGCTCTTCCAGCTTTGCCGTAATGGTCAGCGTGAGGACCACCTCGTGGTTACCCTCCTCATCGAGGCGGCTACTCTTAGTATTCAGGTCGACGTTAACATTGGGTTTCCACTCCTGCCGAAACACGTTAGGCGTTGCAGGAGACTCAAACGAGATATCCTTGGTGTAGATTCGCTGTGTCACAAACTGTTGTTGTGACGCCTGCTCCTGTGCAGCGGCCTGTTCTTCAGCCATGGTCTATCTCCTTACTCAAAGTATGTGGGTGGTCGCGCCGAGCCATCACGCCAATAAGGGATCTAGCGTGCCGGAATGCTCCAACTCATAAAGCTCATCGCAACCGCCAATGTGTTGCTCACCGATCCACACTTGCGGCACCGACGTTTTACCCGCTTTCAGCGCCATCTGCTGTCGAGCAGTTGGGTCGCCATCAACTGGAATTTCTTGGTAACTCACTCCTTTTCGATCCAGCAACGCCTTTGCCTGAGTACAAAAAGGGCACCACCTGGTGGTGTAAATCACGACGCCGGTCATTGTGTCACGACAGGGAGTTTTTGTGCATCCCACTCCATCATGCCGCCGGTCAGCTTTTGAGCCCGCGCAAACCCCTCTGCCCTGAGCGCTTTGGTCGAACCTGCGGCAGACTGACCCATTTTACACACCACCACTACCGGTTTTTCGCGGAATTTTTCGAGTTCGCTGATCCGGCCAGACAGCGCGGCCGACGGGATATTCACCGCGTTAGTAATATGGCCTCGCCCGAAATCCGCTGCATCACGAACATCAACAAAGATACCGCCCTCGGCATTCACTAGTTGCACCGCCTCGTTAATCGATAAGGCAGGCCCAGCTTTTCGCGTTTCGTGAAATACCAGCATCATCAGCGTCACGGCGAGTGCGGCAATGAGCACCCATTGTTCAGCCATAAATGGCACGATTAAGCTTGTCGACACGTTATCCCACCTCTTATCACGACCCACTCTTTATCTAGCGAGCCAGCCTTTTGGCTTGTCATTGCGCCAGCTTAGGTCCGACTGTCGCTCCCGCGAACTGATCGGCGGCCGGCGAGTATATCCGTTCAATCAATGACCCTCCAGTCAAGACGTGAACCCTTATCATGAAGGGAGGCATGAAGGGAGGCATGACGGGCGCCAGCTGGCCGCCAGCAGCCTAAGCCCCACCGTAATACGACCACACTAAGTATGGGGAACCTCGGAGGCGATAGAACGCCTCATCTGAACGCATTGCTCACGATATCGGGTATTTGAGCCGCGCCAACAAGGTGTTGCTAAGCACTCAGTGCCTATCGGTCGTCGTTATCATCATCGGTATACATCGTCGGTATAGAGGTGTTCAGTCACCGCCACCGCGTTACACTATTGGTGTGTTTTCTAATTGAGTTCAATCGACCGTGGCCCCAGCACAATCAACAACGCTGCTCATGATCCTTGATGGTTTCGGTCATCGCGACGAAACAGAGGACAATGCGATTCGCGCCGCCCAAACGCCCCATCTCGACCAGCTGTGGCGTGAAGCACCGCATACCTTAATTTCGAGCTCGGGTCTTGATGTAGGCCTGCCCGAAGGGCAAATGGGCAACTCCGAAGTGGGCCACATGAGTTTGGGCGCGGGCAGGATTGTGTATCAATCGATAACGCGGATTGACCAAGCACTCAGCGAGGGTGATTTCGATAACAACCCCGAGTACTGCCAGGCGATTGATGCCGCTGTTACGGCCGGTAAAGCGGTCCACATCATGGGGTTGCTCTCTCCCGGTGGCGTTCATAGCCATGAAGCGCACCTTTTCGCTGCTTTAAGACTCGCGGCTGCGCGCGGCGCACAGCAGTTGTATTTGCATGCTTTTTTGGACGGCCGAGATACACCCCCCCGGAGCGCTCGCGCGTCCCTCGAAAAAGCCGAGGCAGTATTTGCCGAGATCGGGGTGGGACGGATCGGCTCGGTGCATGGCCGATACTGGGCGATGGACCGAGACAACCGATGGGAGCGGATCCAACAAAGCTACGATTTATTGACACAGTGGGACGCCCGTTACTTCACCCCATCAGCAACACTGGCGCTGTCTAACGCGTATGACCGGGGAGAAGACGATGAGTTTGTGGCTCCTACTGGCATCGGAGATCGTGCCGCCTTGGCCGATGGCGATGCGGTGCTATTCATGAACTTTCGCGCTGACCGCGCCAAACAACTCACCCAAGCCCTCACAGAAGACGATTTTCAGGGGTTCGATCGCCCTGCGAGGCCGGCATTAGAACTCGTCACCACCACTGAATACGCCGCTTCGCTGGGCTGCAGTGTTGCCTTCCCCCCTAGCCGCCTCGATAACAGCCTGGGTGAAATACTGGCGGAAAAAGGGCTAACACAGCTGAGAATTGCCGAGACTGAAAAGTATGCCCACGTTACCTTTTTCTTCAGTGGGGGTCGTGAAGCGACATTCTCCGGCGAGACACGGACACTGATACCGTCCCCCGACGTGGCGACCTACGATCTGCAACCCGAAATGAGTGCGCCTGAAGTCACCGACGAATTAGTGCGCGCCATTGGTGCTGGGGAGTACGATTTTATCGTCGTCAATTTTGCTAATGGCGACATGGTCGGGCACACAGGCCAATTCGATGCCGCCGTCGCAGCAGTTGAGGCGTTAGACGAGTGTATTGGCAGGGTTGTGTCCGCGCTTCGAGCGCACAACGGCGAGGGCCTGATCACCGCTGACCATGGTAATTGTGAGCAAATGAAAGACTACGCAAATGATCAACCTCACACGCAACACACCACTGAGCGCGTACCCCTCATCTACCTTGGCACGCGCTTCCAGGACTTGGATCCTGCCGGCGGCATCCTGGCCGATATTGCGCCCACGATTCTGACGATGATGGACCTAGAGATTCCCTCCGCCATGTCGGGTCGCAATCTGTTGACCCGCTGAGCCTGCTCTCAATGGCCCGCCATCGCGTGCCCCACTATCAGCCCACCACCCGGCAGCTCTGGTGCCGGTTGCTCCTAGGTCTTTGGTGTGTCACCACACCGCTGCTTGCGTTAGCCGACACTGCCGAGACTGTCTCAAAACAAAAAGAGACACGGGAGCAAATTACCGTATTAGAAACCGATATCGTTGCAACACAAATACGCCTAACGGAGCAATCAGCGGCACGAGACGCCTTGCAGGCGTCTCTGCGCGACACTGAACGGCTCATTAGCAACACCGATACACAGTTATCAACTTTAACCGCCAAGCGATCAGCGCTCTCACAGCAGGTAACGGCGCTGCAAAAAGAGGGTACCGCACTGCAAACCCAACAGGCTGAGTTAGAGCAAACGATGGCAATGGGTATTCAGCAGCTGTGGTTGTTGCATCAAGGGGGCGGATTGCGGGTATGGCTCAGCGATGAACGTCCTGACGATATCGCTCGTCATCTCGCGTACTACCAACTGGTGCTAACAGCACAAAAAGACACCGTGACCCGCTACGAGGAAGGCCTTAAAACAGTAGAAAATAATGCTATCGCCCTGCAAAAAGCGGAGCGCGAAGCCACTCAACAAACGATTGCCACCGCCGATTTACTCGATCAACTCACGTCACAGCTGGCTCAGCGCGGACAGACGATCGCGCGACTCAACGACCAATTGAAAAATGATCAACAGCGCTTAGCCGTGCTGGCAGAAGATAAGAAAAACTTGGATACGCTGCTCACGGAACTGGCGTTAGCCAAAGCGAGCGCGCCTATGAATCGGAGCCCCTTCTCCGAAGCTAGCAGCACACTGGCCATGCCGGTCAATGGCGAGCCAAGCAATCGCTTTGGCGCCAGACGCAACACGGATATTCGCTGGCAAGGTTGGCTCATCCCCGCACCGCAAGGTGAGCCGGTCAGCGCTATTTTTGATGGGCACATTATCTTTTCAGACTGGTTACGCGGCCAAGGCCTCATCATTGTCATCGACCATGGAGAAGGGTGGCTGTCTCTCTATGCACAAAACCATAGCCTGCTTCGCGGCGAAGGAGAGTTTGTCCGCCGAGGCGACATCATCGCCAAAGTCGGGGCAAGCGGTGGCAACGAGCGCACCGGGCTCTACTTTGAAATTCGGCAACAGGGAGATCCGGTAGATCCCGCCGATTGGATTCAACGCTCAGCGCCCCAACGATAATCAGTTAATATTCATCTTCGACTGTTTTTAGGATTCCACCATGGAAGCGTTCCTCCGCCCGTTTGGACTTGGACTTGTTATCACTGCACTGACGTGCCTGCCCATTAGCGCGCAAGAAACAGCCGAGGTGTCCGACGATAATCCTCACCAAGTGGGCTCTGAGGAACGCCAATCTCTGCCCCTTGAAGAGCTACAAATGTTTGCCGATGTCTTTAACCAAATCCGGCAGGGCTATGTTGAATCGGTGCCGGATAGCAAGCTGTTTGAAATGGCTGTACAAGGAATGCTGTCTGGCCTCGATCCACACTCTGTATTTCTGGAGGAAAAAGCCTACGACTCATTGCAAGAGAACACGCAAGGCGAGTTCAGTGGTTTGGGCATCGAAATAGGACAAGACCGAGGGTATATCACGATCATCGCGCCCATTGACGGCTCTCCCGCCGAGGCAGCAGGGCTGGAAGCGGGAGACGTGATCCTCAAAATCGATGGTGAATCGATTCGCGATCTTCCAGTAGACCGATCCGTAGACCTGATGCGCGGGCCAACCGGTTCCGAAGTGCTGTTGACGATTGGCAGACGCGGCACCCAGGATCCTTTTGATGTCACAGTGATCCGCGACATCATAAAAGTACCCAGTGTCAGAAGCCGAGCATTGATGAAAGGTTATCTCTGGTTGCGCGCCGCCCAGTTCCAAAAAGATACGGGTAATGAAGCCATTGCGGTTCTGCAGGAGGCGCTGGCGGAGGGCAACCTCAAAGGGGTGGTTTTAGATTTGCGCAACAACCCTGGCGGTGTGCTTGGTGCCAGTGTTGATATGGCGGGCGCATTGTTAGATGGCGGACTAGTGGTTTATACCGAGGGGCGTCACCCACAAGCGGCCGAGCGCTTCGAAGCCTCACCTGGAGATATGTTGGACGATCTCCCCATCGTCGTATTGATCAATGGCGGTTCCGCTAGCGCATCAGAAATTGTTGCAGGTGCATTACAAGACCGCCGCCGCGCCATCATCATGGGCACCCGAAGTTTTGGTAAGGGATCAGTGCAAACCATTTTGCCGGTCACTGAGACCCGTGCTGTCAAACTCACCACGGCGCTCTATTACACCCCTAACGGTCGTTCCATTCAGGCTGAGGGTATCGTCCCCGATATCGTCGTGGAGAGAGCAGAGGTGAAGAGCGTTGAGTCGGCTCGGAGAACGAAAGAGTCGGATCTGCAAGGCAGCCTCAGCGGCGGCGATCCAGTTGACACAGAGGCTGAAAGCGAGTCGCTGACCGAATTGCGGAATTCCGATAACCAACTCTACGAGGCTTTGACGTTGTTACGCGGTATTAACCTACTCAGGCCGAACGCGATGCCCGAGCTTCCCATTGATCAGACCACCGCCTCAGCCGCGCCGGCATCCCAGTAGCCTCGTTCGGCGCCCTTTGACGGCCTCGCCTGGCCGCTAGAACAAGCGGTCATAGGCGCATTGGAATGCCCTCTGAAGCCATAAACTGTTTGGCTTCTCGGACCGTGTATTCGCCAAAATGAAAAATACTGGCCGCTAAGACCGCATCGGCACCGCCCTGTGTCACCCCGTCGGCTAGGTGTTGAAGTGTGCCCACCCCACCGGATGCAATCACGGGAATATCGACGCTGTCGGTAATCTCGCGCGTGATCGTCAGCTCAAACCCGTCACGGGTTCCGTCTCGATCCATACTGGTGAGCAGCAACTCACCCGCACCCAATGCGGCCATTTTTTTCGCCCAAGAAACCGCCTCAATGCCGGTCGGTTTGCGGCCACCGTGTGTGAACAACTCATATCGCGGTGACGACTTTGGCTCGGAAACGCGTTTTACATCGATCGCCACGACAATGCATTGTGAGCCGAAACGCGCCGCGGCAGCACTCACCAAGTCGGGATCATGAATCGCCGCCGTATTGATGCTCACCTTGTCGGCGCCGGCGTTCAACATCGTACGAATATCTTGTAGCGCGCGAATGCCGCCCCCCACGGTAAGGGGAATGAAGACCTCACGCGCAATTTGCTCTACCGTTTGTACCGTGGTGTCGCGTTCTTCATGGCTCGCCGTAATATCGAGAAAAGTGATTTCGTCCGCGCCTTCTTCGTTATAGCGACGCGCGATTTCGACGGGATCACCGGCGTCCCTGATCCCAACAAAATTGACGCCCTTAACGACACGCCCCCTATCGACATCAAGGCACGGAATAATGCGCTTTGCTAGGGCCACTAAGTCGACGCCCAAAAATGTATCAACCATTGCTTGGGCAGCACGGAGATCCAGTGTTCCCTCGTAAATGGCCCGGCCGGTAATCGCGCCAGTGATTCCTGAATCGGCATGGTGCATCAACTGCTCAACGTCTTCGATACGACTGATGCCCCCCGAGGCAATCACGGGCAGGCCCGAGGATTGCGCCAGTGCCACCGTAGCCTCCACATTGACACCCTGCATCATGCCATCGCGGTCGATGTCGGTGTACACCACAGCATGCACACCGATGTCTGCGAATCGTTTCGCCAGATCGGTCGCGTCGAGCTCACTGTCACTGGCCCAGCCCTCCACCGCGACTCGTCCACCTCTTGCATCGATACCGACCACGATATGACCGGGAAATGCCTTACAAGCGGCTTTCACAAAGTCGGGGTCTTTCGCGGCCATGGTGCCAATAATGGCGTATTGAACCCCTGAAGCCAGATACTGTGAAATCGTCTCGAGGTCACGAATACCGCCTCCGATCTGAATCGGCAGTTCAGGCAACGCCTTGGCGATACGCTCGATAACAGAGGCGTTAACGGGCTTGCCTGCAAAGGCCCCATCTAGGTCCACCAAGTGGAGTCGGCGCGCTCCCTGAGCATGCCACTGCTGTGCCATGGCAACGGGGTCATCTGAAAAAACCGTACTGTCGGACATATCTCCTTGGCGTAAGCGAACACATTGACCTTCCTTCAGGTCGATGGCGGGTATCACTAGCATGTTCCGTCCCAACTCAAAAAATTCTTCAGTAAAGTGAGTCCTGCTTGATGACTTTTCTCCGGATGAAACTGCGTGGCAAACACGTTGTCTCGCGCCAGCGCAGCGCAACCAGAGAGTCCGTAATCGAAGGTGCCCACCACCAGATCAGGGTCGTTCGGTACCACGTGGTAACTGTGGACAAAATAAAAATGGGTGCCCGACTCAATACCGGCCCACAAAGGATGGGGCCGCTTCTGCACTACTTGATTCCAACCCATGTGGGGCACCTTCAATCGAGTTCCATCCGACGCTCGATGAGGGCTTCCAAAAAACGTTACTTCCCCAGGAACCTGGTTCAAGCACGCTACCCCGCCGTTTTCGTCCGAAGTCGTCATTAATGACTGCATACCCACACAGATAGCGAGCACGGGCTTTCGTTCTACTGTGATCGCCTGCTCCAACAGTTGGTCGCATCCAAGCCCACGAATCGCGTCCATGCAATCACGGATCCCCCCCACACCGGGAAAGACCACGCGGTCGGCTTTCGAAATCGCTGCATGATCGTGCGTGACGGTCACTTCGAGAGCGCCCGCGTGCTCCAAAGCACTGGCAACCGAGTGCAGATTGCCCATACCGTAATCGATAACGGCTACCTGCTGGGTCACAAGCTATAAAACCCCTTTAGTAGAAGGGCTCGCACCCTTAAGCGCCGCATCTCGGGTAATCGCCATGCGCAAAGCGCGGCCGAATGCCTTAAAAACGGTCTCTGCTTGATGGTGCGCATTGTGTCCACGCAGATTGTCGATATGAAGGGTGACATTGGCATGATTCACAAATCCCTGAAAAAACTCGATCACCAAATCAACGTCAAAGTCGCCCACTTTGGCGCGGGTGAAGGGCACGTGAAATTCCAGTCCTGGCCGCCCACTGCAGTCGAGCACAACGCGCGATAACGCCTCATCCAATGGCACATAGGCATGGCCGTATCGGATGATGCCGGTCTTATCGCCAATCGCCTCGTTAAATGCTTGACCGAGCGTAATCCCAATGTCTTCAACCGTGTGGTGGGCGTCAATATGGAGATCGCCCTTGGCAACGATGTTGAGATCAATTTGACCATGTCGCGCAATTTGGTCGAGCATATGCTCAAGAAAGGGCAGCCCTGTGTCGAGTTCACATTGACCGCTGCCATCCAGACACAACGCCACCTCGATTTGCGTCTCTAGGGTAGCTCGGCTAATTGTTGCCCGGCGCTCGCCGGTATCGTGCTGGCTCATGCTATTTTCTCCGGTGTGCGCGACCAAACAGGGCAGTGGCCGCTACACTAGGGCCCTCATTGTATAGAAAGAGTCTCCGTACTTCATTGCGAAGCTTTACCACTCTATGACTGCCACCCCTGCTTTTGCTAACGCATTACTCCACTGGTTCGACCAGCACGGAAGGTCGCATCTGCCCTGGCAACACAATCGCACGCCTTATCGGGTTTGGGTGTCCGAAATCATGCTGCAACAGACGCAGGTTAGTACAGCCATTCCCTTTTATGAGCGGTTTATGGCCGCTATGCCCACCGTGCGCGATCTAGCTGAAGCGCCTGAGGATACCGTTTTACATTTATGGACCGGTCTCGGTTACTACGCCCGCGCGCGTAATCTGCACCGCAGCGCCAAACTGATTTGCACTGACTACGAGGGGCGCTTCCCTGACAACTTGGATGATTTGATATCACTCCCGGGCATTGGCCGCTCCACCGCAGGGGCAATACTGTGTCTTGCGATGGGCGGGCGAGCACCGATTCTCGACGGCAATGTGAAGCGCGTGCTGGCGCGGCACTACGCCGTCGAGGGCTGGCCAGGACAGCGCGCAGTGAGCGATCAATTATGGACCTTAGCCGAGCGCAATACGCCTCATGAGCGCGTCGCGGATTATACGCAAGCCATCATGGACCTCGGCGCCACCTGCTGTAAGCGAACCCAACCCAGCTGCACCACCTGCCCGTTACAAAAAAAGTGCCTCGCGTTCGCAACGCAAAGCCAAGCAGCCTTTCCCGGTCGCAAGCCGCAAAAGCCTAAGCCCTCGCGGCAATGCTGGTTTGCCATTGCCATCACATCATCGGGCGAGGTGCTATTGCAGAAGCGTGCGGCAAAAGGAATCTGGGGCGGGTTGTGGGCCCCACCGGAATTTTCGGACGAAGACTCAGCCAAAGAGTGGCTCCAAGAGACTGTCGGTGTCAGTGCGAGAACCTGTTATCTCGGGGCCCCTTTCCACCATGTTTTCACACATTTTAAGCTCGAAGCGACGCCCGTTTATGCACAATGCAGTGAAAACCGACCCGCTTTGCCGACCGTAAAAGTTGACGACGAGGGGTTGCGGTGGTTCAGTTTGCAACCGGTACCTTCGGTGGGTTTGCCCGCTCCCATTGTACGGCTGCTCAATACACTCGGTAATGACGCCTAGCGCGAGGACTGCTTCATGACAAGAATGGTCACCTGTAGACGATACAAAGAAGCGCTAGAGGGCCTTGACCGTCCCCCACTACCCGGCGCTAAAGGTCAGGATATCTTTGATCATGTGTCAAAGAAGGCGTGGCTTGAATGGCAAAGCCACCAAACCATGCTGATCAATGAAAAGCACCTCAGCTTAATTGATGCTGATGCGCGTCAATACCTGATGGGTGAGATGGATAAATTCCTCTCGGGTGAGGCTTTCGATCAAGTCGAAGGCTACGTGCCACCCAGTGAATAGCCAAAACATCTCATCGGCAACACGGTACAGGCCAATCGGCAGAGGTGCTGATCGATGAAATGGCGAGCCTGGCTGATAACGGCGCTGTCGTGTTTAACGGTGACGGCGGTGCTGGCCGGCGTAAAGACCTCGCAGATTGCTCAGGCCATGGCGTTCATGGAAAGTTTTCCCCCACCGGTAGAGACCATTACGATTGCACAAGTGCGGTCTGACAGTTGGGCACCCACGCGCTTACTCAGCGGAACCGTGCGATCGCCCGAGCACTTGGTTATAGCGACCGAAATACCCGGCCGAGTCGTCGAACTGCCGTTTGCCAGTGGCGATACGGTGCCACAAGGGCGCGGCCATTCTGGTGCTCTTTAACGATGATCTGGAGGCGCAGCGCACGCGCACTGCAAGCCGACCTGAACTTAGTGAATACCCAACTCGAACGCAATCAAACACTGGAGGCAGATGCCTTAGTGTCCCGAGACCAACTGGACACGCTGACCGCGACAAACATTGTCCCTCACAGCACAAATTGCCGTAGTAGAGGCACGCCTGAGCCGCACGACAGTGCGAGCCCCCTTTACCGGCACCTTAGGCATTTACCCTCAGCGGGTCGGCGATTTAATGCGTCTTAGTGAGGTCCTGACCACCCTCACGGGATTAGACAGAGAACGCTGGGTCGACTTTAAAGTGCCGCAGGGGCTCGCTGAGCTCACCGTAGGCGACACCGTCACGATTCGCACTATCTCGGGAGATGCAGTTGGCCCTGCAACCATTATTGCGGTATCCGATGCCTTCGCCGAGGGCACCCGCACGTATGACGTGCGGGCAGCGCTATCAGCTCCGGGATTACGGCATGGCGCACTGGTCCAAGTAGCCGTCAGCACTGGCCCCAGCGAGGCACTGTTATCAGTGCCCGCACGGAGCATCCGCTGGGACCCAGAGGGCGCTCACGCATTTGTGGTGGAACCCTCGGAAGCCGGGGCGTACCTCCCTCACAGAGCATCACTGCGCAGAGTCGAGGTTCGGGGTGAGCGCGACAGCCGCTTTTTTATCCGCGGGGCACTCGATCAAGATGACAATATTGCGGATAAGGGTGCCTTCAAGCTGACGGATCAAGTACTGCTGCGCATTCAGACAGGGGCATCGAGCGAGTGACCTCGCCTCAAAACCGACCGCGCTGGACTGATATTTTTATCGAGCGGCCCGTAGTGGCTGCCGTATTTTGTATCGCGCTGCTGTTAGTGGGCATTCGTTCCGCAATCACTTTGCCAGTCATCTCCTTTCCGGTGATCGAGAGCTCCTCCATCGCAATCTCGACGGCCTACCCAGGCGCCAGCGCCGAGACCGTGCAGGGCTTCGTGACCGAACCGATCGAGCGCGTGGCCAGCAGTGTGCCGGGACTCGACTATGTCGAATCGGTCACGACCGCCGGAGTCAGCACCGTCACACTGTGGTTACGACTGAATCAAGACACCACCAAGGTGTTAGCCGAACTGTCGACACGGTTGAGCCAGATCCGCTTCGAGCTGCCAGAAGGCACGGAAGACCCGTCAATCGAAATCAGCCGCGCTGATACGCCTTACGCGAGCTTTTATTTAGGCGTCCAAATCCCTCCGACCCGAACCTATGCCGAAGTGAGCGATATCATTCAACGCGCAATTTTACCTCGCTTGTCTGCACTGCCTAATGTCCAGCGAGCCGTTAATTATGGTTTGCCTCAGGCGATGCGCATCTGGTTAGATCCTTGGCGCATGGCCGCCTTAGGCGTCGACACCAACGACATTCAGCTCACGCTGCGCCGCAACAATGTTATTGGCACCTTTGGGCAGGCCGAGAGCGGCTCTCAACGCATTAACCTTCAAACGGACAGCGAGGCCAAATCTCCAGAAGATTTCGCCAATATGCTGATCCGGCAAGAACGCGGCATGGAGGTCCGTCTTGGCGACATCGCCACCGTTGAAGTGGGTACGATGGAAGTCTCACGGATGGCACGCTCTAATCAGGACCGAGTGGTGTTCATACCCGTCTACCCAGAGCCCGGCACCAGCGAAATCGCCGTGGGAGACTTACTTTACGAGGCAGTTGACGATCTCAATCGGACACTCCCCCCCGACCTACAGCTCACCATTCCATTTGATAATTCTCGCTACATGCGAGACGCCGTTGCTGAGATTTTTCTCACACTCGGCGAAACTGTTTTGCTGGTGGGGCTGGTTGTGGTGGCGCTGATGGGATCAATCAGAAGTGCGTTTGTGCCGCTGTTAACGATACCCATTTCTATCTTGGGCACTGCGGCCGCCATGTCGGCAATGGGGTTTTCACTCAATCTGCTGACCATCTTAGCGGTCGTGCTGTCAGTTGGTTTAGTGGTCGACGATGCCATTGTGGTTGTCGAGAATGTGGCGCGCAAACTGCGTGAAGGCATGAGCAGGCGCGATGCGGCATTGGCCTCCTCTCGACGATTACTCTCCCCCATCATCGCCATGACCATTACGCTGGGGGTTGTTTACGCACCGATTGGCTTCGTGTCGGGGCTATCGGGCGTCCTATTCAGAGAGTTTGCGTTCACACTCGCAGTAGCGGTATTGATTTCAGGTTTTGTCGCCCTCACGCTGTCACCCATTATGAGTGCCTGGGTCTGTCCCGACCGCGGCCATGAGACGCGCATCACGCGCTGGGTGAACCGGTGGTTTGAGGCCATCTCCACCCGCTACGGCAAATTGATCGACTTTTCACTGCGCTGGCGCGCACAGCTGATCACAGCGGGCATTTTTTTTACTTTACTGATTGTGCCGCTCTACCTGTTTTCGCTCAAAGAGCTGGCGCCGGTAGAAGACCAAAGCGCGATCAATCTTGTGGTCGATGCGGCACCAGAATCATCGATTGAAGAAACGTTACAAGGCTTCAGTGAGGCTGTAGACGTCCTACTCGAAAGGCCCGAAACAACCTATATTTGGCAAACATTTGGCCCCTCAGGCGGTTTTGGCGGACATGAATTCGTCCCCCCGGGCGAGCGAGCGCTCACCACCCATACGCTATTGCCCACCATTGGGGCAAAGCTAGCAACCGTCCCTTCAGTGCGCGCGTTTCCCGCAATGACGCCGGCGCTGCCCACCGCAGGGCAGTTTGATGTAGAGGTTGTCATTACCTCTTCAGATTCCACACTCGAGATGCGTCCCTATGCGTTAGAGATGGTAAAAAAAGCGCAAGCCTCGGGCCTATTTTTGTATGTTGATACCAGCTTGCGGCTCGATCTCCTCTCGGTGGAATATCGGCTCGATAAAGATCGGCTCGCAGACTTGGGCATGAGTCTGAATGATGTCACCTCGCAGATGAGCCTGTTCGTTTCAGAGGGCTATGTCACGCGATACGACGAGCGGGGTCGCGCCTACCGCGTGATCCCCATGCTGAAACGCAATCTGAAAAGATCGCCTGAAACCCTATTGGATACACCCATCACGCTCCCCTCTGGCGACCAGGTGCCCTTCGGCGCCTTCGCCACGCTGGAAGCGCAATACCACCGCCAGAGCGCTCACCCGGTTTCAGCAAAAAGGCAGTTTTAAACTGTTCGGGGGCGTGATTCCGGGGTACACCAAAGAGCAAGCACTGAGTGAAATTGAGCGGATAGCCCAAGACACGCTGCCACCCGGGTATGTGTTGGATTACACGGGGGAATCGCGTGAGATTCGTCGCGAAGGCAATACCATGGTCGGCGTGCTAGGCGCCTCTCTCGTCATGGTCTTTCTGGTACTGGCGCTGCAGTTTGACAGCTTTAGAGATCCGCTCATTATTTTATTAGGCTCAGCACCCTTAGCGCTGTTTGCGGCGATGGTGATTACCTTTACCGGCTTCACCACCATCAATATTTATTCTCAAGTAGGGCTCATCACCCTAGTGGGACTGATCTCTAAAAATGCCATTCTGATCGTAGACTTTGCTAACCAAGCGCAAATCGACGGGCTGAGTAAAGTGGCGGCCATCAAAGGCGCCTCAATGAGTCGCCTACGGCCAGTTTTAATGACAACAGGGGCCACCGTATTCGGTCACTTTCCTCTCGTGCTGGTCACGGGCGCCGGCGCAGAGGCCCGCAATAGCATTGGATT
>CALSUB010000004.1 GCA_943789425.1 uncultured Luminiphilus sp. | reverse complement strand
TGGCGTCACGATTGATGTGGTGACTTCCAGAGGCGAGGCGGGACGTCGGCTCGATAACTTATTCCCGAGCTTACTGGGGTTTTCTGATCTCTGTTTTACCGATCCTGCTGACGCGGATTACGCCGCCTGCGACGTGGTGTTTTTTGCCACCCCCCACAACGTCGCGATGAGAGAAGTGCCGGCGCTGATCAAGCAGGGGATTCGGGTGGTGGATCTATCGGCCGATTTCAGACTGACCGATGTGGCTGTGTGGGAGCGCTGGTATGGCGAGTCCCATGCGGCACCTGAGCTTTGTGCCCAGGCGGTTTATGGATTACCTGAGACCCACCGAGAGGCGATCAAAGCGGCGCGCCTTGTGGCGTGTCCCGGTTGTTACCCCACCGCGGTTCAGCTTGGATTTTTGCCGCTATTAACGGCGGGTATCGTGGATACCAGAAGCTTGGTCGCCTCCTGTGGATCTGGCACCAGTGGCGCAGGTCGGCAGGCCAAGCTGGGCAGTTTGTTGACAGAAGCCGGGGAGAGCTTGAGCGCGTACGGTGTCTCGGGGCATCGTCACCTGCCTGAAATGGAGCAGGGACTTTCGGGGATGACCCAACAACCGGTGAGCCTCACGTTTGTGCCGCATTTGGTGCCAATGAGTCGAGGCATTCACGCTACGCTATTTGCACAATTGACTGGTGAGGTCAGCGATTTACAGGGATTGTTTGAGCAATGCTTTGCGACGGAGCCCTCTGTGATGGTGCTACCCGCTGGCGAGCATCCGGCAACGCGAAATGTCCGCGGGGCCAATATCTGCCAACTCGCGGTGGCCCAACCCCAGGGCCGGGATACCGTGGTCGTGCTATCAGCCATCGACAATCTGGTTAAAGGGGCTGCCGGTCAAGCGGTGCAGGCGATGAACTTAATGGTAGGTCAGCCAGAATCAGCCGGGCTCGAGGGCATCGCGTTAACGCCCTAGGGTGTGCTGGGGGCCATCGTATGAAACATCAACATCATCGCACTATCGTCAAGCGGGAACACCCCCACGCGGGTCGCCGTCGACTGCTGATGCAATGCTCGGTCATCACTGTGGTAGGCAGCGATCGGGTTCTGGGCGGGGCAGCGCGGCGTGATGCCAGCGCCATTGACGGATGACGGCACCGTTGCATTGCGTGATCAAATGACGCAATTGAGGCAGCAGTCAGAGGCCGATCAGCACACGCTCAATGAGCTTCGTGAATTCATGGCTGATCAAGCTGCGGAATTGGTTGAGCTCAGACAAACGCTGGTGTTTTATCGCGACGTGGTGGCGCCAGAAGAGGGCGAAACCGCGGTTATCTTGCGCCAGCCCTCGGTGCAAGTCTCAGCCGAGCCCCGGCAGTGGCAGGTGGACACCGTCGTACACCGCGGAGAGGGCAAAGACCGTCAATACCGGGGTGAACTGCGCCTGACGGTGGCGGGAAAACAAGACGGTGTGCCTCCACACACTAGGAGCTGGCCGCAGTTGACAGTGGCACTCAAACTGGTGTATTCCCTCTAAGATTCCGGTACTTACAAAAGATTCAGGCAGTGATTTCTCTCCCTGACGCGTTTGTGCCGGAGACGATTGAGTCGGTCGTAACGCTCACTCAGCCGGAGAAAGAGACCGTCCGGCGCAGTGATCCTTGGAGCAGCCTAGCGGTTGCCGAGCGCGCCCCTCAATGACGAATAACAGGAATAAGAATGAGGAGTGGCACCATGCGCAATCGAAGAGAATCAGCGTCAACCGGTGGGTCAGCGGGCGGTACGACCCTAATTTCGTCGGATACCACCGTAAAGGGTGATATCACTTTCACCGGGCAATTGGATGTTGAAGGGTCGGTGGTGGGCTCTATAGAGGCTGCGGCCAAAGATGCGGTATTGCGCGTTGTCGCGGGTGGTAGGGTGTCGGGCGAAATCAAAGTCCCCCACGCAACGATCAACGGTAATGTAGACGGCGATATCCATACCAGTGAGCGACTTAGAGTTGGCTGAGCAGGCTGTGATCGACGGAGACGTCTACTATAACCTGGTCGAGATGGCGGTCGGCGCGAAGGTCAATGGCGGCATGCGCCATACGAGCGCAGTGGCCGATGATCTGGCGGCCAAGCGCGAAGCGAAAGCGGCGGATACAGTTACCCGTCAGCTGACTTCATGCTGTGGGCTGTGGTGCCCAACCAGAGGGGTTGTTTCGCCTAGAAATCCGTTACACTGGGCGGAACATAACCACGACCTGTATCAATCGGTTGGTGCGAGAGAATTTCGATGACAGTAGTTGAAGCTTTTGATCCTAATGAAATCCGCTTAACGGACAATGCGGCGAGCAAGGTGCGTGCGCTGGTTGAGGACGAGGGCAATCCCGGCTTAAAGCTTAGGGTTTATATTACCGGGGGAGGGTGCTCCGGATTCCAGTACGGCTTTTCCTTTGATGAGTCAGTGAGCGAGGACGACATGGTCGTAGAGCGCAATGGTGCGACGGCGTTGATCGACGCGATGAGCTACCAATATCTGGTGGGCAGTGAGCTCGATTATTCTGAAGGTCTCGAGGGGTCGCGTTTCGTGGTCAATAATCCGAATGCCACCACCACTTGTGGCTGCGGGGCATCTTTCTCCATTTAACCGCACCCCTGCCGATTGTTTGCGCTGACCGCATTCCTTTCACGGCAGAACCACACAGCAGAAGTCAGTCAGTTGATGGCCCATTGTACTCCGAGGCTTGATGCCCCAGTGCCTGAGGCGCCTTAGTGTGCGAGCGACGTGTGTTGGTCTGTGCGCTCGCTAGCGACCTCTGTAAATCCCGCCCAATACGCGCTCAGCCAGCGCTCCGGTCACGGCCGGCACATTGCCGGGGTCTCCCGCCACTGTTTGTGCTGCTAACCACGCGAAAGCCGCTGCTTCGACCCAAGAGGGCGGTATGCCAACCGCCTCAGTGGTGGTGACGTTGGCAGGGCTGAGTCGTTCGCTCAGCCGCGCCATTAGGAAGGTGTTGTTTGCGCCGCCGCCACAAATCCGAACCGTGGCGGGGGAACTGGTTTTTAGAGCGTGTGCGATGCTCTCTACCGTCAGTTCTAATAGAGTTCGCTGCACATCTACAGATGATTCGCCCCCCGATAAAAACGTGCCCAGCCACTCAAGGTGAAACGCTTCAGGCCCTGTGCTTTTTGGTGCGGCTCGCCCGAAGTAAGGCGCCTTAAGGAGACCTTCGAGGAGGTCGGGTATGACCGCTCCCGTGGCTGCCCAAGCGCCTGCTTGATCAAAGGCGGCAGCTTGATGGCCCGCGATCCAAGCGTCCATTAGAGTGTTGCCGGGGCCGGTATCCCAACCCGTCACCGAACCCTCTGCCGATACCGCCGAGACATTAGCAATGCCGCCAATGTTCACAATAGCGGTTGCGACGCCTGGGGTGGCGAATTGGGCCCGGTGAAAGGCCGGCACAAGCGGCGCGCCCTGACCGCCCGCCGCGATATCGCGGCGCCGAAAATCGGCGACGACGGTGATTCCTGTCAGTTCCGCGAGCCGATTGGGGTCACCCACCTGCACAGTATAGGGCGTCTCGCCGTCGGGGTAATGGCGCAGTGTTTGTCCGTGTTGGCCAATCGCGACGATGTCGGCTGGCGAGACCTGCGCTGTTAGCAGCAGTGAATGGACCGACTTGGCATATTCATCGGCCAGCAGGCTGTCCAAGGTGGCAGCGCGGTGAAGTTCGTTCTCTCCCGGTTGCCGAAAGGCCAAAATTTCCTGTCGCAGTGACGGTGCCAACAATTGGTGGTCGCTGGCTATCACCTTAATCTTGTGACCGTCATATGCGGTGAGGACGGCGTCGATGCCATCGGCGCTGGTGCCAGACATTAATCCAATAAACAGCGATTCAGTCATTGAGCGCGTGCTAACTGCTGCGCGTCGCGCAGGCTGGCCAGCTGCTGAGTTGGTTTGCGTATTGATGCCAGATAACGCGGCAGGGCGGCATCTGACAGGGAGCGCGCCTTGGGCAGGATTTTGTGCACGGTGCGTGGATTGCGGTGCACGCCGTTGACGAGAAACTCGTAATGCAAATGCGGTCCAGTGGCGGCGCCGGTTGAGCCAACGGTGCCGATGACTTCTCCTTGCTTAACCCGGGCTCCTTTTTTCACCCGCAGTCGATGCAGATGCAGGTAGTGCGTCTCAAATTGTTCGCCGTGTTGAACAAAGACATAATTACCATTGGGTCGGGTATAGCCCGCCTCAATAACGCGTCCGTCGCCCGCTGCGTAAACCGGTGTGCCGCGGGATGCGGCATAGTCAGTGCCACGATGGGGCCGCTGGGTTTTGTAGATGGGGTGCAATCGATTGGGGTTGAAGTTAGAGCTGACGCGCGTGAAATCCAGAGGTGCGCGCAAAAATGCTTTACGCATGCTGACGCCGAGCTCGTTGTAGTAGCTCGTATCGCCCTCGGTGTCGGTATAGCGATACGCCTCAAAAGTGTTACCGCGATTGGTGAAGCTCGCGGCCAATATGGGCCCGTCATCGAATCGCTGACCGTCGAGCATCAATTCTTCATAGAGCACATGGATCGTGTCGCCCTGGCGGGGATCGAGTACAAAATCGATGACGCCTCCAAAGATCCCCGCGAGAGCCATAATCATGGCATCACTGAGTCCTGCACCGCTGCCCGCGAGGAACAAAGAGCTATCGATCATCAGCGAAACATTGCGGGCGATACGATCGGGCGTGCGGGTGATGCGCTGGGCGGTGTAACCCGCAGCCTGTCGCTCATACAGGGTTGTCAGGAGTGGTGACTGGATATGCCGCACGGCTAACAGCGCGCCGTCGGTATCGGTTTGAAAGCCAATGGTCTCACCGGGGTAAATGCGTTGCAGCGACGTCGACTCGTTCGCCTGTGCCACACGATACAAATCAGTGTCACTGAATCCTGCTCTGGCAAAAATCAGACTGAGGTTATCGCCGTCACGCGCCGTAAAGTCGCGCCACAGCGGCTTCTCTGGTGCGGGCGCCGCCATGGGTGCCGCCCCTGTATCAAGCGGCGCAGTTTCCGTCGTGGCAGTCTCGAGCGGTGTCTGCAGGTACGATGACTGGTCGTTGGTCGGAGGCAATTCTGACTGCCCCGACAATGTCAGCCCCATAATAAGGAGTAGGGCACCGGTTGCTCCCACCCAGAGCAGCGGTTGTCGCACCGTCATCTGCTCTGGAGTCTTTATCGGTGTAGCGCCCTTAGGGGCAGGTATGCGTGACATGGGCGCCGTCGTTCTGATCACGAAGTGGGTAGTATATACGGCCATTGCCTCATTTCGGAGACCCTTCCGGCGATCGAGAGCACGCATTGCTGCAGATCCTATTCGTGCCCGATTATGGGATACTCCGGACATGCCGTTTTTGGGGCATATCACGCTTTCGCGCAATATTTTTGCGCCACAACAGAGAAGACCGATATCACCATGTCCAGCGATGTATTAGCCGAGCTTCGCGAACGAGGCCTTATTTTTCAGGTGGCTGGCGAGGATGCCATTGAGCAGTGGTTGGCGGCCGAGCCCCGCACACTGTATTGCGGCTTTGATCCGACTGCTGACAGCTTGCATATTGGTTCTCTCGTACCTCTGTTGGTGTTGCGCCGGTTTCAGTCATCTGGGCATCGACCCATCGCGCTAGTGGGTGGCGCAACAGGACTGATCGGAGACCCTAGCTTCAAAGCATCTGAGCGTCAGCTCAATACGCCCGAAGTGGTGGCTGGCTGGGTTGATAAGCTCCGTCAACAGGTGAGTCAGTTCATCGATTTTGAAGGGCCCAATGCGGCGCTGGTTGCCAACAATCTCGATTGGACCCAAGGCCTCGATGTTTTGGGTTTTTTACGCGACGTGGGCAAGCACTTCTCTGTGAACAACATGATCGGCAAGGAGTCCGTGCGACAGCGTCTCGATCGAGAAGGTGCGGGGATCAGTTTTACCGAATTCAGCTACATGATTCTGCAGTCCTTAGATTTTGCAGAACTGTATCGCCAGCATGGTTGTGGTTTACAGATTGGTGGCTCAGATCAGTGGGGCAACATTACCGGGGGGATTGATCTGACCCGACGGTTACACGGCGCACAGGTATTTGGACTGACGCTTCCCCTAGTCACAAAATCGGACGGCACCAAGTTTGGTAAGACCGAGTCAGGCACTATTTGGCTGGACGCTAATAAGACGTCCCCCTACGCCTTTTATCAGTTTTGGCTGGGAACTGCAGATGCCGATGTGTATCGCTTTTTGCGCTACTTCACGTTTTTATCATTGTCAGACATCGAGGCAGTGGAACGAGCGGATAGTGAGCGATCAGGTCGACCCGAAGCACAGCGCCTATTGGCGCAGGAGGTGACGCGTCTGGTGCACGGTGATGAGGGTTTAAGCGCCGCAGAGCGCATTACTGAGGCGCTTTTTTCGGGTGATCCCAGCGCTCTGGCTGAGCCCGATTTAGCGCAGCTTGCGCTCGATGGCCTGCCTGCCAGTCGACTGAATCGACAAGACTTGCCGCCCACTTTCAGTCAGTTGCTCAATCAGGTCGAGCTGGCAACGGGCAAGCAAATCAAGGATGCCTTGGCTCGCGAGGCAGTTCTCGTTAATGGCCTGCCGGTCGTGGGCGGCCAAACCGTCACCTGTGACATCGCGCTCGATCGGCGTCGCGCGCTGCATGATCGTTTTCATCTCGTGCGCTTTGGCAAAAAGAAGTATCACCTGTTTACCGAGCATGACTAACCTTTTGTCAGCAGGGAAGGGAGGCGCGCGGAGCGCAGGTGACGGCACTGAGCACTTTCCCGATGTCACAGGCTGATACCGCGTCAGCCGACTCGGCCTTGCTGGCGCAAATCCAATCTGATTTGCAGACCGCGACTGCGATGTTGAGTGCCTTGAGGCCTGGCGTGACGATTTTTGGGAGCGCGAGGACGGCACCAGAAGCTCCCGCTTTTCGATGCGCTGAGCAGCTCGGCCATGGCTTGGCTGAGGCAGGTGTGCCGGTCTTAACGGGCGGTGGGCCGGGTATCATGGAGGCCGCCAATCGAGGGGCCGCCGCCGCCGGTGGTGTCTCGGTAGGGCTGAATATTGAGCTCCCCTATGAGCAGGCTGCTAATCCTCACTTAACACACCAGCTTCACTTCCATCAGTTCCTGACAAGAAAGCTGATGCTGACGCGTTATTCACGGGGGTTCGCCGTGTTTCCGGGGGGGTTCGGCACGGCGGATGAGTTGCTGGAGCTGCTCGTTGCTTTTCACACTGATCGTGGCGTGAGACAACCGTTGGTGTTGATCGACACCGCCTTTTGGAGTGGCTTGATCGATTGGTTTCGCTCAGAGCTGGGATCGCGACAGATGATTGATCTGCACAACACAGACTTTATTCAAGTGGTGGATGACCATGAGGCCGCTTTGAAAATATTGTTGGACGAGTAGGTGAGTTTCTAGCGCAGAGTGCTCAGTGAGTGAATGCGTTGTGGCCGGATAACCACACGCGTCAAGAGTGCTCTCTCATACGGCGTGTTGCCTTATGTCGATGCGGTTGTCTGATGGCTGCATCTTTTTGGAGCAAGTAATGTTACCGGTCATTTTTGGTTTATCAGGTTCAGTGTTAACACCCGATGAGCGCGCTTTCTTTAAGGTCGCCAACCCTGCGGGTTACATTTTATTTGCGCGCAATATCGAGAACCCTAGTCAACTACGGAGTCTGACTGACGCACTGCGTGGGC
The DNA here is from genome assembly GCA_943789425.1 of uncultured Luminiphilus sp. Lineage (GTDB taxonomy): Bacteria > Pseudomonadota > Gammaproteobacteria > Pseudomonadales > Halieaceae > Luminiphilus. The sequence continues at coordinate 172,320 of CALSUB010000004.1, read as the reverse complement.
TATCGGGTCGCGACAATCTGCCGATTTTGATTGATCAAGAGGGCGGCAGAATCACACGGATGGGACCGCCCCATTGGCGAGCCTGGCCCGCTGCCATCACCCTGAGTGAGGCAACCCAATACCGATTAAGTGCGAGTGAGCGCGTGCAGTGTAACTACGAGGCACTGGGTCTTGAGCTGGCTTCAATGGGGATAACCGTTACCTGTGCACCGGTATTAGATGTGCCCCAGCCAGATGCTCACGACATTATTGGTGATCGTGCTTTTGGTGTGCGTGCAGAGACTGTCTCGCAGCTGGGGAGGGCCTGCTTGCAGGGTTTGCATCTTGCGGGGATCGAGGGCGTCATCAAGCATATTCCGGGTCATGGTCGGGCGCGCAGTGATTCTCACGAGACGCTGCCTCGGGTCGATGCGAGTGCGGCCGAGCTCGACACTGATAGTCAGCCCTTTGCAGACCTGTGTGACGCTGCGATGGCCATGACGGCCCATGTGGTTTATGAGGCATGGGACCCACACCATTGCGCCAGTGTCTCGCCGCTGATTATCGAGCAACAAATCCGAGACAGAATGGGCTTTGAGGGTCTACTGATGAGCGACGACCTCGACATGAAGGCGCTCTCTGGCACGCTTGCCGATCGCGCGGCCGCCGTATTACACGCGGGCTGTGACATTGCCCTGAACTGTTGGGGGCGACTTGATGATATGGAGGCGATTGCTAATCGGGTGGCAACGATGTCTGAACTGAGCCTATCCCGGTTAGCGCGGGCTTGTGCAAACGTGAGCGTGACGACCAATACACCCGCACTGCGTCAACGTATCGACGCGTTATTAGACTATCGCGATGCGCGATAACCCCTGCGACGTGTCTTTCGCAGAGTGTCCGCGCTAGCCCGCTGGTGTGTGCGCTCCCCAGCTCACGTGGTGCGCAGTCGGTGCTTTTTGGGGTGCATTGCGGCAGTGATTCCCTACAATGGGGTCATGACATCACGTTTACTCATCCTCCTTCCGCTATGTTGGCTTTTTGCGGGTTGCAGTGCGTCCACAAACTCAGGTGGGGGTGCGGGTAATACGTTGACGGGCGGCTGGCAATCCTGTGCCGGTGAGCGCCCAAAAGTGTGCACCATGATTTATGACCCAGTGTGTGGCCGGCGTGCGGATAACACGCGCAATGACTACGCCTCTCCTTGTAACGCATGCGCTGATGTAACCGTGATGGCTTGGCACCCAAAAACCTGTAAGGAATGATATGTCACTGACAAACCGCATTTTGCTGGCCATGGCGGCCGGTATTGCACTGGGATCAATGCTGGAGTGGTTGCTGGGGGTGATCGACTCGGCCCATGGCGTTCATGTTTTTATTCAGAATGGATTGGTATTGGGTGTCTTTGACGTCGTGGGGCGCATCTTTATTGCCTCGCTAAAATTATTGGTGGTGCCGCTGGTGATGGTATCGCTAATTTGCGGCATGAGCTCGCTGGGGTCGAGTAGCCGCATGGGGTCGATCGCAGGGCGAACGGTCGGACTCTATTTGTTGACCACATGTGTTGCGGTCTCATTAGGGCTGGGCGTCGCGCTGTTGATTGGTCCGGGTAAGGGGGTGGCAACGATGGCCGCAGCGGCGTTTGAGGCAAAAACACCGCCCCCCCTCACCGATACGATCGTCAACATTTTTCCGAGTAATCCCTTTAAGGCCATGGCCGAGGGTCAGATGTTGCAGGTGATCGTGTTCGCCTTACTGGTGGGATTCGCTTTGACGCGAGCCGGCGATGCGGGAGAGCGCATTGCTGATTGGTTTCGTGACATGGAAGTGATTGTCATGAAAATGGTGGGAATACTCATCGAGCTGGCGCCTTACGGTGTGTTCGCATTGCTGACGAAACTGTTCGCGACCATGGGTATCGGCACTATTTTCGACTTAGCGGCGTATTTCTTTACGCTGCTCGGGGTACTGATATTTCATGGTTTGGTGGTGTATCCGAGCTTATTGCGCAGCCTGACGGCACTCAATCCAGCGATCTTGCTCAATAAGATGCGCCGCGTCTGGGCGTTTGCCTTTTCGACTGCGTCATCCGGTGCGACCTTACCGATCACGCTGCGCACCGTCGAAAAGCGGTTGGGTGTGAGTAAAAGTGTGGCGGGATTTTCGGTGCCACTCGGGGCGACCATTAATATGGACGGCACTGCCATCATGCAGGGCGTGGCCACCGTGTTTATTGCTCAGGTGTACGGGATCGATCTCACCGCAGGGCAGCTATTGATGGTGGTGTTGACCGCAACGCTGGCATCGATAGGCACGGCCGCAGTGCCGGGCGTGGGTTTGATTACCTTGGCGCTGGTATTACAACAAGCCGGCCTGCCGGTGGAGGGCGTGGCATTGATTATTGGCGTCGACCGCATACTCGATATGGTGCGCACAATGGTCAATGTCACCGGCGATGCGACGGTTGCCACCATCGTGGCGCATCAAGAAGGGCAGTTGGATGAGGCGGTTTATCTCGATCCCGATGCCGATCATGAGGCTGATCAACCAGTGCCTGCCGCAGAAGGTGTGTCATGAGTCTCAAGGTGCGCGTCGTCCCCGTGACGCCTTATCAGCAAAACTGTTCCATTATTCAATGCGAGCAAACCGGACTAGCGGCCATCGTGGACCCTGGAGGCGATATTGAGCTGATTGAGGCGGCGGTGTCGGAAATGGGGGCAACCGTTGAGAAGATTTTATTGACCCATGGGCACCTCGATCATTGTGCGGTGGCGGATGTCTTGCGAAAAAAATTATCGGTGCCGATGGAAGGTCCGGAGGAAGGCGATCGATTTTGGATCGACAAATTACCCGAGTGGTGTCAGATGGCGGGGTTCCCCCATGCTGATCCATTTGTACCGGATCGTTGGCTCAACGACGGCGAGACCGTAACAGTAGGCGCGCAAACCCTCGAAGTGATTCATTGCCCTGGCCACACACCTGGCCATGTGGTGTTTTTACACCGTGATCTGCAGCTGGCTTGGGTAGGAGATGTCATTTTTGCCGGCTCGATTGGCCGCACCGATTTTCCCAGAGGTAACCACGAACAGCTGATCCACTCCATTCGCGAAAAGCTTTTTCCGATGGGTGATGATATTCGCTTTGTGCCCGGACACGGGCCCGACTCCACTTTTGGTCGAGAACGCGCAAGCAATCCCTTCGTCGCGGACCCTAATTTCGGTTAAATCCTAGTGGGGTCTGTGGATATTCGGAATGGGTGCGAAAACTCGCCGGTCCTCTAGCGTTTGACGAATCGGCAATGAGGCTAGCGTAAAGCCGCACAGCCAGTCCAGCTTGCCCTTGCTCTAGCTCTAACTCGCTCTTGTCCTAGCCCGCGCTGATCCTTGAGAAAGGGCTGTCAGGCGGCAGACGCTGACGCGACCAGTGTGCCTGACCAGGGAGCATCGGCTGCGAGGCCTAGTCAGGCCAACTGTCAGGGGATTGGGTAGGCCTTTCCTGAAAAAACCGTTGCCTCGACCTTGATGTCGCGCAGCGCGTCGGCCGCTGCGGTCATCGGGTCTTCCGCTAGCACCACAAAATCGGCTCGTTTACCGGCGCGAATCGAACCAATGTCATGCTCTCTGCCGATCACTTTTGCGGCGCCTGAGGTCACCGCCTTCAGTGCTGAGGCACGTGACAACCGTTCTGCTTTGAGTCCTCGTGCACCACTGATGGTTTGTCGCTCGCTGGCTGCCCAGACGAGTGTGAGGGGCGAAAGCGGTGCCATGGGTGCATCAGAATGCAACGTAAGAGGCACACCGTGGCGTTCGAGCGACCCTAATCGAGTCATTTGTGCCGCCCGATCGGGGCCGAGCCAATTGACCGCATAGGCTTCGGAGAGCAGATAGTGGTAGTAAGGATTCACTGACGCCTGCATGCCCAGTTGTCCCATTTGTGCGCTTTGTTGCTCGGTGCTGTAGGCGAGGTGTTCGACCGTGGCACGGTGGTCGGGCCGCGGAAAGTCTGTTTGCAGGCCTTTAACGAGCCGTACAAAGCGATTGACCGCCGCGTCGCCGTTGGCGTGCGCATGGAGTTGGAAACCGGCCTGCCAAAAGACTTCTCCATAGGCGCGTAAGGCAGGTTCTGGCACCATCCAAACTCCTTTATGGCCATCTAGATAGCCGGGAGGACCCATTTGTGCGAGGCCAGAAAAGATCGCGCCATCAATCATCAGCTTAAAGTGATTGCCGACCGAGACCCGGTCGTCGTTGTCCTGTTGCCAGTGTCGAATTTCTGCGAGGGCTTCCGAAGGTGATTTTTCTCGGGTCAGAAAATCAAGAATAATCGGCGTGAGGATGAGCCGTGTCGGTACGGGATAAGCTTCGGCGGCCGCGCGTACGCCGGCAATTTCGGCCGTTGGGTTACCGTACACCCCCGTACCCATATCCAAAGCGGTGGTCACCCCTGCTTGATGGAGCATGGCGAGAAAGTTAAACATGCCTCGGCCAAATCGCTCTGGTGCAAATAGAAAGCTGAGCTTGGGAATGACCGCTTTGAGGCCGTTTTCATAAAAATGGCCGCGCTCCCAATCGACACCCTCTTCAACCGGCGCGTCCTCCTTGGTAACACCCAGAAGGTTCCACGCAGCATCATTGCCGATCAACTCGTGAAAGGAGCGGTGCCATAGCATGACGGGTTGGTCACCAAACCATTCGTTGAGCTCCTGACGCCAGATCTTCCCGTGCCACAGCGGGTGGTAGCCCCAAACGATAAACGGCACGTTAGGATCAGTATGTTGCGCCGCGAGCTCAGAGAGTCGTGTTCGATATCCCTGAGGTGTCGTCTCGCCCGGAAACTCGCCGGTTGGTAAAGACCAGTCGTCTGGCGCTAAGAACGGAAATTGTGTGAGTACCGCTGGCAAAGCGGGATGAACATGGGGGTCGATGAATCCCGGCAGGATAATCTGCTCCGCAAACTGACGGTCGACCTTGCCCTCCCGAGCTTTGACTAAGGGGGTCAAACTGGCTTCGCTGCCCACTGCAACAATCAGACCGTCTTCCACTGCGACCGCAGTGGCAGTCGGCAATGAAGGCTCCATGGTGCGGATTAGCTGGGCGGTGTACACCACGAGTTCAGCCTGAGTCAGTGGCGATAACAGCGCCAGTGCGGTAAGTACGAGGCGGATGCCTCGTAAGACGGCGCGATTAACCATGTGATCTCCCGTGACGGGGGTGCCGATTAACGGATGACCTTAATCCAGTCACCCGTGCGTGGTTCACCACTGGGATAATAACCGTTAATGAGCCTGAGTTGATTCTCGGCATCCGCCAGCTTTACGCTGCTGGCGAGGGAAGCAAACGTGGCACCCCTGGGAACTTGAACGTAATGCAGTGTATGGCTGGTACCCGTGATTTTCTCTTTTGCTGTCAGGGGGCGAAAGCTATCAATAATCGTGCGGAAGTCGGTATCGGCTTCGGCAAGCGCCGGTGCATTGCCCTCGAACAAAAAGCGGTAGCTGTGATCAATCACGGCGAGACGCACCGAGCGTGACCCGCTGGTAGCAATGGCGGTTGTGCCGCTCAGGCCGTATTGCTCGAGCGCGTCCACCTCACTGACGTCGCCATTAGCGCCAGAGCGCAGGCTCTCCTCGGTGTCCTCATCGGGGTTGATGCGGGCAAGACCAATGGTGAGTACTCGTGAACCATCGGCGGAGGTCGCGATCACCTCTCGACTTGATTGCTGCACCCGCCATTCGGGTGGATGGGCAAAGGTGAAGTTCAGCTTGTTGTGATAGAAACGGTCTGTTTCGCCTTGCGCTGCCGCACTGGCGCCATAGACCATGCCCTCAGTTTGCCGCCGATACTCTCCGGGGATCTCTGGGCTGTAGGGCATTTCGGCGAGATCCAGTTCGTTGGCGGCCCTGATGACCGTTTGCAACCTGAGATCATTACGAGGGTGGCTGGCATAGAGTCCATGGTAAGTGCCGCTGGGCTTGCCGCTGGCTTTGGCTTGCGCGCGACGATAGCGTTCCTGGTCTTTAAGCACCCCGATGACCGATAGCATGGAGTCAACGTCGTAACCGGTTTGGTGCAGGTATTCAGCGCCCGCTGAATCGGCCTCTAACTCCATATCGCGGCCAAAGCCTGAGATGATTTCGGCGCCATACATATTGGCGGCGTCATACACATCGCCAGAGCCAGTGAGGATATACGCCGATACCGACGCCACCTTCGAGGTCATCTGGGCAGTTTGGCGCCGAGAGTGATGATTCTCAGTGATATGTCCGATCTCATGGGCGAGGACCCCGGCGAGCTCTGCCTCATTATCGAGATAGGCGAGCAACCCGCGGTTGACATAAATAAAACCGCCGGGCATGGCAAAGGCGTTGATGTCGGGGGAGTCGAGCAAGGTGAAGGTAAAAGGGGGACTGGTGATATTGGCTTCTCGCAGTAATTGTTCCCCTACTTGCCGAACATAGGTGTCCAATTCGGGGTCGTCATAGATACCGATATTGTCGACGATTTTTTGATGTTCCTCGGCCACCTCTTCTGGCATCTCCACCGCAACACCACCCACGGTAACGGTCGAGGTTTTGCCTGCGCATCCCGTCAGTAGCAGTAGTAGAGCGAGGTATAGGGCTTTATGTTTAGACAGTGAGTGCATGGTGTTGCCTCAGTGATGAGCAGAGAGGTATTCCAACAACTGATCTCCCAGGCTATCGCAAGCAGTCCCTTGTACCGGTGCGATGATGGGTATGGGCACGATGACGGCGGGCATGTAGCTTTGCCCACTGGTGGCGGCACTGACGCGTCCCACCTCCACCTTATCAGTGAAATCCCAAATCGTAGCCTCGTACTCAGACTCAGTGCCCCAGGTACCAAATCCAAAACAACCGGCGAAACCGGGACCGATGCCGCAACTCATTGAGCCGGTGCTCTCGGTATCAACGGTGTTGCCATCAATCCAGATCATGTACTCCAACTTCATTTCGGTAAATCGCTGAGCAACTGGTGGCAGCTGCAGTAGCTGGTCTATTGCACGGGGCTGCATAGGTGCTGTGCGTGGCTCGAACCAAGGGTACAGCTCGTTAATAAAGGCGAGCTCATTGAGGACTTCAATCGAGGGGTCTCCTGAATGGATATGATCGCCAATGCATTCGATGAAGTCGAACTCGGTATCGTAATCGGGGGCGTGGCGTCGGCCCAAAATAACAACGCTCGATTCGCCAATCCCGGCTGTGGGCTCGTTATAGGTCATCTCGTCAACGGTCGCATTGACGCAGCCACCTAGGAGGAGGGCCGCAAGAATGAGTGCTAACCAATGGCTTGCAAATTCTAATTGATCGGATCGTTCTGGGCGCAGGAGATTCATCGAGTTCCTCCTAGCTCACTGGATTCAGCGGTCTCTGATGTCGCGGTAGCTGAGTCAAGTGGCACAGCTGATACGGTTTGCTCCGCTGCTGTATTGCCGCCGTCTGCAGGGTCGTTGGGAGTTGGAGCATCAGCGTTGTTAGGAGCAAGCATAGATGCACTGTCAATTGCCGCGCTGGCCGCGGGTGCAGACGCATTGTCTTGCAATGCGTTCTGCTCGCGTGTTTCGTCAGCTCCAGTGCCTAGTGCCCCTCCGGCTGTTGGACTCGATATGGCCGACGCTGGCTCATTAGACACCGTCTCGCCGCTGGCTTGCCGCGGACTTAACCCATCTAGCCAAGCGGCCACCTCCGGTGTGCGGCCAAAGGTGGTGATAAAGTGCGCACCGGCATCGCGCAGCGCCACCACGGCGGCGAGATTGACGGCTTCTTCATCGCTTTGTAGAAAGGCGGTGGGCGTTTTGCCGTAGGCGGTAATGGGCCACTGTGCGAGGCGATCGTCAGGTTTGAAGCTGAGCGCGCCGTCCTCTTGCTGATGGATCGCAGCAATATCAGCGAGGCGAAATTCGTAACGCATCCAGATCTCGTAGATCTTGACGTTGGTATGCGTTGGCACGGTGTATTGAAGTTCAGCAATCGAGGGAATCAATACGCCGTCAATGCGATCTCCCTCCGACTGGACGGTCTCCCAGCTGTTGATATGGACCACCTCCTGAAAAAGACCGCCCAGCAAGATATCCCAGAAGGCGACTTGCGCCTCACCGGTTTTCACCAGCCAATCGGAATCGGCGCGTCCTTTGGCTTCATCGAAAAATTCGTGCTGCGCAAACGCCGGGGGGTAGATCACCCCCATGGTAATGGGTAAGGGATCGAGCAAAGGCTCAGGGAAGTTACCCTCAACGATCACTTGCTTTGACGAGCATCCCGCTATGAATAGCGTAAGACAGAGCAGGGCGACTCTTCGTCCCCAGCCAATCGAATCAGGGCCTGAAATTATTGAGACCAACGAAGCTACCACCGTTTCTTAGGGTCAGTTCTCTCATCAGTGTAGCAAAACGTACACCGGTCGCCTGTAACTCGGGCGGGCGAATGAATTGCACCGGAAAACCGACAGCGTGAATACGGACTCGGCGCTCACCGCCGGCCTCCTCAGCATTGAGTTTGTCGACGGTCTGCACCACCGATTGAATAGAGGCACCCGTAAATTCGTCACCGAAGACATAAATCGAGATCTTCTTACCAGGATCATAGAAAGTGCGCACCGCATTGGTGATGCCCTCTACGGGTGAGGAGTTTGAGAATACATTCCAGTTGCGAAGATTCTGCAGGATCAAACTGCGGCGTGCGGGCGTATCGGGAATCCATTCTCCGCGGTAACGACTGAATAGGTAGTTACCCATATCGTTGAGTACTTGTATACCCTTGACCTCGGGGTAAATGTTGAGCGTGGCCTCCATCTCGAGCAGCATGCGTTCCCACGCATAGGAGAACATGGATCCCGAGGTGTCGATAATAAAAATAATGTACTCACTGTCGACGGGAATGCCACCAATCAATTGGTTTTTCTTTTGCGCGTTACGACCCAATAAACGCAGTTCCTCTTCTGACAATTTCTGTCGTGCAATGGCGAGTTGTTCGCGAATAATGGCGTTAGCGTTTTGCGATAGGTTTAGCGCATCATAGTTTGATTGTGTCCGAGCGAGCGTGCCCTGCAAAATCGCGATCTGCTCATCATAATCTGAGATCTGCTCTCGTTTGACAGTGAGATCGCGGTTGAGAAGGGTGGTTTCGCCACGAATCTCAAATAGCTGTTCGGTGAGCTTCGCGATAGCCGCCTCGGCATCAATAGTGGCTTTTTCAATCACCTGTGGTTGCACTGTTTTGGTAATCATGAGTAATAAAATGACGGCACCAAAACCACAGCAAATCACATCCAGAAAGGATAATGAGAACTCAGGTGGGGGGCGTCGTTGTCGCAAGATGATGCCTCAGGGCCAGTCGATGGAGGGCGACAAAAAGCTGCCGCTGGAGGCCTGTGCCAACTGCCAGTATTCTGATGCCGCCATCGGATCTCCCTCCATAGGAAATAGAACGATATTGACCGGCACATTGCTCGGTAGCCGCCGGACAGCGTCACGGAAAAATTTGAGGCGCTGATTGCCACTCACTTTGCTACCGCGGGGTGGTCGCTCGGCCTGGGTCGGTAAGCCATCGGTCAGCAAAAAAATATTATCCGGTGGTGTGGGCAAGGCGCGCAGCGCTTCGAATGCATTGTATAGGCTCGTCCCGCCAGCGGGCACCCGCTCTCGAAGCGCGGCGCTGATCGCTTCTAGCTTCGGCGTATCCGCTACCTCAAGCCATTGAGTTTGGGTACCGGGGAGCACCGGTGCGGCTTCGGTGTTGAAGGTCATCACCTGAAATTGAGCGTTAACGGGTAACTGGGCAGTCAGCCAATCTACGGTATCGAGTGTTCGCGTCCATTTGCCGGCCTGCTTTTGCAGTGCCTCATCCATGCTGCGTAAGCGAATCACGTTGATCAACTGGTTCGCCAACATACTGGCGGAGGTATCGACCAAAATGATGATGCGATCCCCGCCTAGGTTCAGGCCGGTCAGGTACTGCCGGTTCCCTTCTCCGACGAATTCTCGTGCACTGCGACCAGCCTCAGCTTCAGCCGCTTCTTGAAGGAGTCGGATCTTCTCCTCTAATTGATTGATCTCCGCTTTGAGTTTATTCACGGCGTCAGTCTCGCTCACGCCCGATTCTTCAATCGAGGCGATCAGGGCTTCGTATTCATCGAGTTCTTCAGTAATCCGGCGTGCCAAGCCATCGGCTTCAACGATCTCTAGGTCTGCTTCATCGAGCGCATTGCGAAGGCGAACCAGACCCGCCTCACCCTCACGAATATCCTCATCCAGCAGATTCACTTCGGCGAGTACCTCTGCGTTGACGGTCTGGATTTCGATTTCTAATGAGTGGTCAATAATGAGGAACACTAATACAACAGCGCCAAAGCCACAGGACATGATGTCAAGGAAGCTCAGGTTAAAGGTGGAAGCCTGGCGTTTACGGCGTGCCAAAAATCAACCCTCCACTGAAATGAACAGTACCTCGAGGGTCCCCACGACCAATCGATCTCCGGGTTGAATCGACACCTCGCCCTCGCAGGCTTGTCCGTTAAGGTGAACAAGCGTGTTCGGTGAAATCAATAAGGTGCCGGGGCCTGCCAGCCCAACACCCGGCGCGATGGGCGCTCCAGTACTCATTAGCGTCGCGCGGCCTGACACGACTTGGTGGGTGGCTTGTGTGGCCTGCTGTGAGCGTTCGGGCTGCGGCGATGACGGTTTGGCGGCCGCTGGGGTGCCAGGCGATGTCTCGCTGTCGTGCCTCTGGCACGCCAACCGCCGTTGAAAAACCAGCTCTCCCTCTGTAGGAACCAGATGAGCCTCTATCGCATGCCACAGATCACTGGGTGCGACCTCAGTGCTGGGGTGGGGGAGCGAGAGTCCTGGTAGGTCTGATAACAACGTGTCGAGGGCAATATGCCCGATGGAATCAGGCAACGCCTGACGCAACTCGCGTGAGAGCGCCTCGCCAACAGGCCGCAGCGTGTCGGCGTTAATGCGGGCGGTATGATCCTCCACCGTGCAGCTGATTTCGCTTTGCGTTGAGAGACTTTTCAGGAGCTCGGGTATCTGCTCGTACAGTGCTTGCTCGGTATCGGCGCGGCGCTGCGGATCAAAACGCGTCTGCGCCACGAATTGCTGTCCAATTGCCTCTGCTAAGTCGTCAAGTAATCCCAGCAATCCACACCCGGGCAGCAGTCCAGTGTCGCCAACGTGTGCTTCTCCGTTGTCGATGCCGATCACGGTGATGCTGGCTTGATGCAACTGAAGTTCGATATGTGCGCAAGGTTTGCCGAGATGCGCACCCACCAGAGCACTGCGATGGATGACCGCGCTGATCGTCATTGGCAGCGTCTGTAAAATACCCAGCAGGAGTGACAGTTGTCCCGCGTCCATAGCGCCGGGTATCGCTAACGCAACCGGCTCATCGATGGCGTTGTCAGGGAATAAAGTGGCAAGGTGCGCATGCGCTAAATCGGCCGTATGCCGCGCTGGCCCTAATGCCGGGCTCAGCGGCTGAGTCGCGAGTCGGTGCCAATAACGCGTATTCACCTCACGCGGTGCGCGTCTCGCTTGCTGCCAAGCGATCTCGCCAAATTGGTAACGCCCGTCATGGAACCAAGCGAGCCCCGGTGACCACTGGGCTTCACCCTCGTGCCAAAGCCTCAGTGCGGCGTCGTTACAATCCAGTAAACGCATCAGTTGCGCGGTACCGAGAGGTGTCGAATGAGATTGCGGTCAATATAACGCTGGGTGCTGAGTACCAGCCGCTCCTGCGATAGTTGTAGTTGGTGCAGGGCGAACATGATGAGAATTGAGAGCACCAGAGCCACAAAGGTACTGTTAAAGGCGACGCCTAGGCTCACCGTCACCCCTGAAATATCCCCTTCCACTGCTTTATAGGCCTGACCGAGCGCGTCGCCAATACCGCGAACGGTGCCGATAAAACCAATAGAGGGAATCGCCCATGAGATGTAACGCACCATGGATAGCTCAGAGTCCAGACGATCTGCCTCGATATCACACTGCTCTCTGACCGCATCTGAAACGGCGGGAATACTGCCGGTGGTCGTGAAACGGCTCAAGGCGCTCGAGAGTGCGCGGGGAAGGAGGTAATCCTGCTCTTCGATGGGCAGTGCTTCGAGTGAGCGTGATTGCTCTCTCGCGTCGCGGGGTAGGATACTGGTTCCCTCCGCAATAGCGACTAACTCTTGATTAAGCATCAGGGTCTCTGCGCGCGTACGCGAAGCCTTAAAGCCCATGATGGCAAGTGCCCAGAGCATGAGAATAAAGCAGGCTTCCTGTTCGAAATCCTTGATCACGATCGCAATCGATCGATTGCCGGTAGGATCCTCGCCCGCCGCTTGCTGAGCAGCCTGAGTCGCCAATTGCGCGTCGGCACTGGGTCGTATCACACCCACATAAGCGGCGTGCACCACAATCACGGCAATCAGCAGCGCGAACAGTTGATAAAGGAACTCTGATGGCAGGCGTAGCTTCATAGATAGCTCCTGTCTCGATTAAATATCAACGGGGAAGGACACGGAAAGGTCCTCTGAAATAGATTCACTCGGCTCATATTCCACGACGCTGCTGGAGCCACTGTCTAATGTGGTGTCAGGTGGTGTTACCGATTCGACCGTCTGATTATCCGCCTCTGAAGCGATCGTGCGCTCTGCTGTATCCTCAGCCACTTGAGCGAACGAAACGGCAGCACAGCTCATGGCTGCAGCGAATGCCACCAAGAGGCGCGGCCACTGCGTTGACGGCTTATTCTGCATAACGTGCAATCCGAAAGCCCAAATCATCTCGTCCTCTTTCCCCATAATCTCGAAACGTCAGTCGCAATTCCGACAACCGACTCAATGCCCAGCTGCCGCCACGAACCGTGTAGTTATCCCCACGCTGCGCGCCGAGGGGGTCAATGGCAAGCTTGGCGTTAGCGGAGGGAATGCGATAACCGTCGTGAACCCACTCGGCCACATTACCACCCATGTCATATAAGCCGCGATGATTTGGGGGGAAACTGCTCACGGGGGCCGACACGACAAACTGGTCGGTGTAGCCATTTAAAATGCGGCCTGTCACCAGCGCAGAGGTATTGTCCGCGACATTGGTGACGGCTTTGGCCGGCGGAAAAGTGTCGCCCCAGGCAAACCGCCTTAATTGGTCTCCTTCAACGCGAGCGGCAAATGCCCACTCCGCCTCGCTGGGGAGACGATAGCCAACACTACTGGGGTTAAAGCCGACAATGATGCCTTGTTGCTCACGATAAAACGGCGCCAACCCCTCGCGCTGGCTGAGCCAGTTACAAAAGCTGGCAGCTTGCTGCCAGCTCACGCCGGCAACCGGTTGGTGGTCGCGGTCTAGGGAATAGCTCTCTATCAGCCCGGAGTCGTGAGCGGCTTCAAATTGTCGAAATTGCGCGTTAGTTGTCTCGGTCGCCGCGATATAAAACGCGCGCTTGAGTTCTACTTCGTGCTCCACTTCATTAGCTCGCCGTCCTGGGTCGCGTCGTGACGCGCCCATCGTGAAGGGATTTTGTGATTCCACCGACGGATCAACCAATGCGAGTGTCTGGCCCAGAGGGGTGGTGATAGTGGGCGTCATAGCCGCCTTTCTGGCCGCTGCCTCCGTCAGTAAAGTCACGCTGACTTGCTGTGCGAGACCAGGCCTGGGTAAGACGGAGGTCTCGTAAGAGGCGTATCCCGCCAATTGAATGGTAATACGCTGCGAGACTGCAGGTAGCGCCAATGTACGGCTTCCCAAGCCCATGCCTTCACCGTTAATGATCAGCTCGGCGTCTGGCGGCTCTAGCGTGAAGCGCACTGTGCCCAATTCAGGCGTCAGCACAACTGATTGCCCTGTTGTCTCGCCGCGCGACAGCGAGAGGCGAACGGTTTCCGGCTCAAAACCCGCCTTAGAGAGTTGCAGCACATGGGGCTGATTGGGACTCAAAGGTACGACAAGGGGTGTCAAGCCCGAGAAGACGCCATCGACCGTGACGCTCGCGCCATTCGGCTGACTCGACAGGGTGAGTGTCGCATCGGCGGGTGTGAGGGTGATGGTGCCCAAATCTTCATCAACGCCGGCAACGATACTCAAGGCAATGTTTTCTGGTAAGAACCCCGGCGCACTGAGTGTCAGGGTATGCTCGCCGGATAAAACGTCAACACCATTGCTTGTGATGGCAGCAGGCTCGTTATCCACCGCAGCGGATGTGGCAGTGGGAATCGTGGTAAATCGCACTTGCGCCCAATCAGGTGCGAGTGCGACGTCAAGTGTCTGGCTTTGGTTGCGGCCGGTGACGGTGACCTCTTGTTGCCACGACTGATAACGCGCCAACTCGGCTGTCACCTGATAGGTGCCCGCCTCAAGAATGACGTCGGTTGCTGGTGACGTCCCAATTGGCGAGTCGTTGACGGTGAGTGCGGCGCCTGTGGGCTGTGTCGTGATCGCGACGACACCGGGTAAGGGGGCAAGCTGAATGTCGATTCGCTGAGACTCAGCGTCGCCAACGGTAATCGTTTGCGCATACGGGTGGTAGCCCTCGGCGCTGACCTCCAGTGCGTAATCCCCGGGGCGCACCAGTAGTCGATCGCCAAATGACCAGTGCAGGCCGTCTAGGGCGTAAGTCACTTCGCTTTCGGCTTCGATGTTGAGCGTCAGTGAGCGAGCCGTAAACAAAAACAATAAAATCGTCGCGAAGAGCAGGCCGATCACTGCCATCGCGATTGGGCGCACTGGAAGGCGTTTTACATTGGGTGTCGCCTGACTCAGTGGCTCAAATTGAGCAGGTGCTAGCCGATCTGGTGTTGCGTCCTTCGTGGTCGGCTCAAAAACTGCCGGTGTCAGCGCCTCCTCTTGCTCAGTCATTGCGCATCCTCAAATGGCCTCGACGCAGCGAACGTCAACGGCATTCAGCTGACCGGGTTTGACCTCAAACTGAACGCGCACGTCACGGAATCCATTGCGCATACCCACCGCCGTGTACGTCCCGGGCCGCAATGTGAGGATTTGTTGCTGAATGAGCCCGAGTCGTTGAACTCGCAGCACGGTGATGTCAGTTAACCCATCTGAGTTCATCTGTATCGTGACCGGCGTAGTGGCATAGTCAATGGTGTCTGTTGCCGCCACGACTTGACGCTGTAATCGCGTTCCAGGTGACGGCACTTCTTGCGCCTCATCGAGTGTTTCCTGCGCGAGGCGCAGCACCCGCCGATCGATCAGTCGATTCTTTTCCGTGACAATGGCTTCGAGCCGCTCGTCGAGATCGGCACGCGGTTTTGCTCTTGCCATGCCTTCATTCGCATATAAGATGAGTGCATCAATGGCCAAGGCCTCTTTGAAGAGGGCAATGGCATCTTGCCAACGTTCTTCTTGCTCCGCGCGTTCAGCCTGCTCTCTGATGGACAATAACCTGGCTTGAGTCCGGGCCTGATCCAGTTCAGCCAGTGCGGCACCCGGTTCTGGCGCATCGGGCTGCAATCGGGCCGCCGCTTCAAATTGATCCTTCGCTCGTTCAAATTCAGCCTGAGCGAGCGCAGCGTAGCCCGCCGTCATGGCGGCGGTAAAACGCTGCTCAGTGAGTGCCAGTTGTAATTCGCTGAGAACGCGCTGTGCCCGCAAATGCAATGGGTCAGCTTGCGTCGCGACTTCGGCGTTGCTGACGGCGGTAACATAATCACCCTCGGCCTCAGCTAACGCTGCGGCCTCTAAGGAGCCGATGACCTGCGGTAATGCACTGACGCGCTCGCTCAAGTCGACGAGCCGACTGTCTGCCGGCGCTATCTCGACGAGTTCGCTGAGCCGCGCTTGAGCCGCCAGCAGTTCACCCGTCTCAATGGCCTGTACCACCGTGGCGAGCAAGGTGTCGATGCGCTCTGGTAAACCCTGCTCTATAGCCTCAAGTTGCTCTACCCCAGTTTGATAGGAGGCGATCGCTTGCTCAAAGTCGCGCTCCCGGTATGCCGCATCGCCAAGTGCGGCCTGCTCGAGAGCATGGCCGTAGGCCGCCTCTGCCCATCGCGCGGCGCCCAGTGCCTCTAATGTGCTCTGCTTGCTGAGCAGCGCTTGCAGTATCTCTTGTGCTTCACGTCGGAGCGCGCTTTCCTGCGCCTCAGCAAAGGGACTGCGTCCCTCCCCGACGTCAGGCGTTGCACCAGCGTTGCTGCTCGGGAATGACGAGTCCTCTGCCGTGCCCGCGTTGTTGTCTGCTATGGCTGCAGGTTGGGTCGGATCCTCCGGTGCGACAAGGCTGGGCAGGACGAAAAAGACAAATAAGAGGAGGAGGCCTGCGAGCCCCAGACCGAGCAAGGCCGGTCTTCGAATCGCTTTGGTTTCCTCTGTTGCAACGCTACTGGCCGAAATGGGTGCAGGCTCAAAGGTCGTTGCTGAGAGAGGTTGTTCTTTGTGTTCGCTCACGGGTCCTGCGTGTCAGGCAGCAGTGTGGGTGAGGGGGACTTGGGTTGTGGCGGCTCGAGGGCGGCTAATTCTGCGGCATAGATATCTGCTAACAACTCGCGCCATTGGTCGTATTGGTCTTCAACATTGCCGCTTAAGCGCACGGTTCGATCCTCTAACTCGATGACGCGGGGGGTGATTTCAGCGTCGAGCGACTGACCGAGTTCCTCCAGCGCTAAGGAGTGGATGTTCGATTCGGCGCGTTTCTCTAGTCCTCGCTTAAGTAAGGCGCCGCCACCAACGACGCCGATCGCGCCGGCGCTTCGTGTCATGCGGCTACCAGAGCTTTGCGCCACGATGCCTGCGAGTATCGCGGCGCCCCCTGCAATCATTTCACGTTTGGCTTCGTTCTCGAGTTCTCGAAGTGCGACCGTCTCCTCGTAACTGGCTTTGCGCCACTCCTGATAAGGAGCGTACATATCGTCAGAAAAGCCGGTGTAGTGGCCTTGAAGCGTATCAACAAAGACGTAGTGTCGTTGGCGCAAACCGCGCACGCGCGCCAGCATGGGGTCCGCTTCCGATGGCAGTCGGCGCAAGGTCACCTGTCCAGAGGGGTCTTCATTGAGATAATCCGCGAACGCGCCGCTGGCGAAATCGCGGGCAAATCGCATTTCAGCGACCCGCCGAATGGTGGTGCGCTCGTCGGCAGGCAGTTGCTGAAAAGCGGCGAGCATGTCGTTGGCGATCATCCGATAGACCGAGAGAAACGGGTCTTGCTTGGTGCGGGTGCCCTGTTCGTAAGCGTAGCGACTGGTGATGCCCGTATAGCGTTTATCGAGCCACACAGTGCCGCGCGCGTCAGACACGCGTATTTTCAGTTCCAGTGCTTCACCGTCAGACTGCAAGATCGTGCCGCGCACCAAAAGATCAGAGAACTGCCGCTCGTCAGGTACTACCCTGACGGCACCCCAACCCCCTTGCTCGGCCAGTACATCGGCTAGCTCGGTCGCCATAAAGGTGGCCTCGGCTCGACGGACTTCCGGGTAGACCTGCTCCTCGTCCTCGACACTGCTGATGCCGGGATCAAGGATCACGACGCCGACATCGAGTAATTCGGCATCAGGAACAGGGAGTGGCTGGCGCATCGAGCACGGGAACAGAGGTTGATTTGACGGTCTCCGTGACACAGCCGGTCAGAAGACTTAGGGCCAGTAGCAGACTAAACAAGCTTCGGGTCATGACGCGGGGACCTCTATGCCTTTGTATTTGCGATACTCATTCCACAGCTTTTCGCGAACCTCAGGATCTGCCTCTCGCATGGCGGCTTCGCGCAGTTGTCGCGCGACCACATCGTCATCGTTGCCAGCGGGTATGTCTCCCGGCGGTGGGTACTTGGCGCCATCGGGCGGCGGGGCGTTACCGCGGCTCCCACCGATACCGCCGCCCACTGAGCTGCTGCCCGTGCTGGCAACGCTGCCTCCGAAGGTGCTTTCCTCGTCTGCTGCGGTGTTGGTGTCTGCCGACGTTTCGCTGGTTTGAGCTGTTCGTGCCCGATCGGCTTCTCGCTGGCGTTGTTCTTCGTCGTAAATGATGCCATCGAAATCTCGGGTACTCTCCTCCAGTTGACGATCCAATATCGCAACGCGCTCAGCCGACGTCAGTGGCCCTTCAGCGCCCCTATTCGAGTCCATGCCGCCGCCTGCGCGTGTCCCTGTTCCTGTTCCCGGTGACGCATTGCCAGATGCGCCCGATGTGCCGCTCGTTGCGGCGGTTTCTGAGCCGCTGTCTTTATTGCCGCTTTCACCGCTTTCTTCCGCGCCCGGCATCGAGTTATCGCCGGCTCCGGTGGCACCATAGTCTTCATCGAAGGTGGGTAAGGTATCGACCATTGAGGGCAGATCGGCACTGCCGGCGACGTCACCGAAGCCCGGATCACCGGCCCCTGCTTCATTGCCAGTTTGCCCCGCGCCTGCCGTCGACGACGCGTCGCCGGTGCCGGGTGTGCTACCTGTTCCCGCAGGTGGGTTGGCACCGCTTGCGCCACCCTTGCTGGGGCTGCTCGACGCTGTGCTGCCGCTGCTGCTAGAACTGCTACTCGAGCTGCTACTAGAACTACTACTGGAGCTGCTGCTAGAACTACTACTAGAACTACTACTGGAGCTGCTGCTAGAACTACTGCTAGAGCTGGAAGGCGAGGAAGGTGGCGTCGGCATCGATGGGGTTGTGGGCGTGGTGGGTGTGCTGGCCGAGGGGCATCCCATCAATACCAGCATGACCGCCATCAGTGCTGATGCCAAGGTTAGGCGCAGTAAGCGGGTCACGGTCATGATGGTTATCGGTGAGCGGGTATTCATTGCGGTTGCAGTCCCATTGCGTCCCTATTGGTGGCGTTCAGATCAAAAGACCAAACCAGTATATCAGTCTCTACCGGCACGCCCGCCTCGTACCGAGGCCGAAACCGGGTGCGCCGTATGGTCCTCAATAAGCGGTCCACCTCAGCCTTATTGTTCACCTCGGGCAGACTACCTGACACCGTATCGGCCACGGCATCGATCTCGGCGGCAGTGTCCGCCTCAGTCGTGGTGTCGTCGCCCTCGTCTGTCGCGGTCTCCTCCGTTATGACCTCGTCAACGATCACTTGTTCCAGCAACGTAATTTTTCCCATCTCGTTTATTTGCAGCTGCACCACTACGGGCCCTGAGTCGTCTTGGGTGAAGGACGGCAAGCGTCGCAATTGCTCGATATCCGGCAGAGGGGTCACCGTTTGAAACAGCGCGGCGCGCGCCAGGGGGTTATCTTCGGATAAGGGCGCTTCAGGCGGCGCAGATGTGGTCGCCTCTGCTGACTCGGGCGTGGGTTCCGCTGCCAGAGCGAGGGATTGCTCACCCCCCGCCCCACTCTCAGGCTCAAGGTTTGACGGAGCGCCGGGCTCAGTGGGTGTGGTCTCACTGGCCGCGCCATCAAGCGCGACAGCCATGGAGGGCGTTGCGGGCGCTGGCGCAGTGCCCATGACTTCGGTGACGTCACTCGGCGCCGCTGTCTCTCTGAGACGGTCGTCTCTGCGACCTCAGAGTCGTCAGCGTTGATAGGTTGTACAGCGGCATCAGTTGAGGGCAGACCACTGTCAGTGCCCTGATCGGTCGGTTCATTGCCTGCCGCGTCGTCATCTGGGGCGTTCGCCAGCGCGGGATCCGCAATCTCCGCTGGCGGGGGGGTGATACGCCGCCACGCTCGGTCGTAGTAATCGGTTGCGTCGGCACGCCGGCCCATCCACCAGGCCCAATCACCGAGCCGTGCCAGGTCGCTCGCTTGCTCGCCAGCGTCGGCGCCGTGCAGGGAGTTCAAGCCGTAAATTGCCGAGAGCACGGCCTCGCCGCGACGATAGATGCCGCCGAGCGCTGAGTTCTGTCTGAAGCTGTCTACCCTGAACGCATCGTTGGACCCGCTGGCTTTTTGCAAGAGGCCAAAACGATAATGAATGCGCAACATGCCCTCTAGCGGCGCGAGTAAGGCCTGGGAACGGTCCCCGTAGAGCTGCGAACTTTGGTTATAGGCGAGCCGATAGTATTCCCAACTCCGTGCAAGGTGTTCGGGGTGGGTTTCAGCCTCGCCTAATCCCAGCTCCCAAGCCTGCTCTGCCCAGGCAGCTTGGTCGAGCAGTGCCGCAATGGACGCAGGTGTACCGGCTAGCGCTTCTGATTCCACGCGGGCGAGGTAGGCCTGACGTTCATTCACATCGTCGTAGAAGCCCAGCGCAGCTAGGCTCCGTATTTCGGCACGCAGCAAGGGGATCTGATCTGCGGCATACAGGCCCGATTGGACGCGGCTAATATGAACGCCTCGCTTCAGTACCTTGGCCGCCTCAACGTGACGGTCCAGCGATTGCAGATTCAGCCCCAACCCAAGTAACTGCTCGGTCAAGCCCGGCGCAAAGGCGCCGGCGCTGGTCTCCATCGACTCGATGTAGCCACGGTACACGCCAAGCGCACTGGGTTCCTCGACGATGGCCGGTTCGGGTTGAGATTCGAGTGGCGTGGTCATGTCAATCGCGATAGCGGGAGCGTCTGCCCGCACTGATTCAGACTCGGGTTGAGAAGGTGTCGCCATATCGACGACGATAGGCATTGAGTCAGTGGTCGCAGTATCGCCTTCGCCGTCCTGTGCGGTGACCACACAGGTCATCAGCCCTGAGCAGATCAGGGTCAGGGTCAGCACTCCGTGCCTGACTGACATACGACGCGTGTGGGCCAAGATCCTTCTCCGGCGCGCTTTTCGGCCCCCCAGTATAGAGCGATGTCAGGGCAAAAAGCATGTCGGGACACAAACTCGGCGCCCCGCGCCAGTGGAACTGAAAACGGATGGATACCTCAGCGAGCCTGCCAGCATTGCGTGATGGCGGCAAAAAAGCGGTGAAACCGCAAAAATGGCGTTTCAGCGTTGATGCATGTGTTCGTATAATTCTGCCCTCGCAATGGACAGCGGTGCGTGCTGGGGCGCAACGTCCCGGGTGCAGTTAGCCACAATGCTAGAGAATCAGGGTTTGCTTATATGGGTCAGTTTTTAGAACAGACAGCCGTTATGCCCTCAGCAGAGGGGACTTGGGCGGCAGAGATTCACCGCGGCTGGCGTATTGGCTCAGTGGCGAATGGCGGTTATGTGCTTGCACTGGTGGGACGTGCGCTATCAGCGGCGCTGAGCCAGCCCGACCCACTCAGCATCAATGCTTTTTACTTGGCGCCCTGCGAGTTGGGGCCAGTACAGATAGCGGTCGAGTCACTCTCCGAGACGCGGAGCACCCATTTTGCGAGTGCTGACCTGCGACAGAATGGGCAGCTGAAACTGCGTGCAACCGCTGCCTATACCAATTTGGATAAGCTCTCAGGCCCCGATTGGAGCAACGTTACCCCACCTGACGTGCCCCCCTTCGACACCGTGGCCGGCTTGGCAGCGTCGCATTTAGAGATTCACCAGCGGGTCGACCTGCGCTTAGTGCACGGTCACAAGGTTTTTTCTGAGGGCAGTACCGATGGCTCGGGTGAATTTATCGCCTGGCTCGCCCACCGAGACGGTACGGCACCCGACCCCATAGATTTATTGATGTTTGCCGACATTTTGCCGCCCCCCGTGTTCACTATTTATGGCGCTTACGGTTGGGCTCCCACGGTAGAACTGACGGTACAGGTGCGCCGCAAGCCCGCCGCCGGACCGCTGCTGGCCAGACATGCCACGAAGCATGTGAGTCACGGTGTGGCCGAGACCGATACCGAGATATGGGATTGCGAAGGTGATCTCGTATCGATCGCGCGGCAAACCTACAAGCTTCGAATGCCGAAGACGGATCAATAGTTCCTAGGCCGAGCCATGGCTGGAAACAATTGCCCTAGGCCTGATGGTAGGGTCAGAGCCCAGCTATCTTCTGGACTATGCTAGGTATGCGGTTGACAGGACGCCGATCATTCGGTGGCCACGTGGCCACCAGGCCTGCGCAGGTCGGCAAAACCCTGCAGCCAGCCATCCTCGATCATCAATGAGTTGGCGCGGCCAATCGTCCGTTGGGTCACTGTGAGGTCATGCCCCCACGCCTCTAGAATGCGCTGGGTGTCGACGCTGATGCCACGCTCGACCAGTGTGCGCTCGGGCATCCACTGGTTGTGTACTCGCGGCGCTGCCACGGCGGCAGCAATGTTCATATCGAATACCATCGCGTTGAGCAGGGTTTGCAGCACCGTCGTAATGATCAAAGAGCCCCCGGGGCTGCCAGTGGCCAGCCAGGGCTGGCCGTCTTTGAAGACAATCGTGGGGGTCATGGAGGAGAGTGGGCGCCGATTGGGCGCGACGGTGTTGGCTTCTCCCTGAACCAGTCCATAGGCATTGGCGGCTCCCGCTTTGGCTGCAAAATCGTCCATCTCGTTATTCAGCAAAATGCCCGTGCCAGGCACGACAATGTGGGAGCCGAAGCTGAAGTTCAGGGTGTAGGTGTTGGCAACGACATTGCCGTCTGCATCCGCTACAGAGAAGTGTGTGGTATCTCGACTCTCCGCCGGTATCGGATTACCGGGACCAACGGTCGCAGCGGTATTGGCCCGATTGGCGGTAATGAGTTGACGGCGCTCATCGGCATACGCTTTGCTGATCAGTGCATCGGTGGGCACCACGGTTTGATCGGGATCGCCGAGGTAGCGGCTGCGATCCGCATAAGCCAATTTCATGCTCTCGATCAGCCGGTGCAGATATTCCGCACTGTTGTGACCGTAGGATTGCAGTGGGTAGGGTTCCAGCAGATTGAGCATTTGCAACACATGGATGCCGCCGGATGAGGGCGGTGCGACAGATACAATCTCGAAATCCTTAAAAGTGCCTCGGACCGGAGATCGCTCTAGCGCGCGATAACCCGCAAGATCGTCGGTAGTGATGAGACCGTCGTTGGCGGCCATGTCAGCGGCAATGAGCGCAGCCGTCTCTCCCCCATAGAAACCATCGTGACCCTTGTCGCGAATACGCTGAAGCGTGCGGGCGAGATCAGGTTGCTTGAACACTGCGCCGGGTGCGGGTGCCTTGTTGGTTCCCTGAAGATAAATGCGCTTCGCCTCTGGATCCATCGCCAGGCGCTCGGCTCTAGAAGTCAGGCTCATATTCAGCGCAAGCGGGGTATCGAAGCCTTGTTCAGCAAGATCAATCGCAGGCTGAATCACTGTGGCGAGGGGCAGCTTCCCGTATTGAGTCTGCGCATGAACCAAGCCAGCGACGGTACCCGGAACACCAGCCGCTTGACGCGAGAAATAAGCCTTTGCCTTGTTGACGGTGCCGTCGGCATTGAGAAACATATCGCGGCTGGCAGCAGCCGGTGCAGTTTCGCGATAATCGATAAAGATTTGCTCATCGGTTTCGGCGAGGTGGACCAACATAAAGCCCCCGCCACCCAAGTTGCCTGCTCGGGGCAGGGTGACCGCCAGTGCGAAGCCTGTTGCCACCGCAGCATCGACCGCATTACCGCCCTGTTTGAGCATGTCGAGACCAATGTCTCCCGCCAGTTTTTCGGGGCTCACCACCATACCGATACGACCATAGTCGGGCAGCTGTGGATGTTGGTAATCGATGATCGGCGTATCGGCAGCAAACAACGGCGGCGTAGTCTCTTGCGCCAAGGCCAGAGGCGCGAGTAATAGCATGGCGATGAGGGGTCTGATCAGCATGGGGTCCTCATTAGACGCTGCGCGTCTTTTCAGTCTTGATAGATAGCCTGCGATGACTATGAAAACGGGCCAAGAGGCTACCATAACGGACCCGCCGCTTGGGCACCTTGTTGCGCTACAATCTGAGCCATGTTCACACTCATTTTTTGGGGGCGCCATGCGGTTCAGTGAGTACCGACGGCAATACACGCTGGGCGGGCTGAGGCGCTCTGATCTTCGGTCCGACCCGGTTGAGCTCTTTACGCAATGGCAAACGCAAGCGATCAATGCCGGATTGGCAGATCCGACCGCCTGTGTGCTGGCTACAGGTCAAGTTGCCGCTGGCCTGCGGCAACGCATGGTCTTGATGAAAGGGGTTGATGAACGTGGGTTGGTGTTTTACACGAATTACCAAAGCGGCAAGGCAGTGTCCTTAGCAGAGAGCGCACTGGCTTCGATGCTCTTCCCTTGGAATGAACTGGATCGGCAAGTCAGTGTGTCGGGTAGGATCACTCAGATCGATGAAGCCGCGTCAGATGACTACTTTGCATCGCGCCCCCGCGACAGCCAACTGGGGGCTTGGGCCTCGGCGCAAAGCCAAACGATCGACAGTCGTGACGCGCTGCTAGCGCAATGGAGTGAGGTAAAAAACCGCTTCGGTGATGGGCCGATTCCGCGCCCGCCGCACTGGGGCGGTTACCGACTCGCACCGCTGACGTGGGAATTTTGGCAAGGTGGCGAGAATCGGTTACACGACCGTTTCCGCTACCAACACTCGGATGACGGTTGGGAGATTACCCGGTTGCAGCCCTAGTGCCTGTTGAAAGGGTGCCTCATGAAACAGTGCCTATTAAAAGGGTGCCTGTTGAAACAGTGCCTTGCTGACACAGTGCCTTCCGACACAGTGCTGCGTTAAATCGCTTTGCGGCTAAAGTAATGAGGTAATTGGGGCAAGCCCAATAGTTGTCGACGGACCAGATCAAGCCCTGCCGCGGCAACCAGCTGCTGGAACATGCGGCGATCGGTCGGGAGCACGGTGTGCCAAGTGTGCAGATCGTCAGCAGAGCCCCAAGCCAGCCACACTGTCCCCACGGGCTTATCATCAGTGCCGCCCCCGGGGCCTGCAATACCCGAGACGGCAATGCCAATATCGGCGTGACTGCGTTGCAGTGCACCCCTGAGCATTTGCACCACCACCGCCTCACTCACGGCGCCGTCGGTTTCTAGCGTGGCTTCACTGACGCCCAGAACGGACTGTTTCATGTCGTTAGCGTAGGTGACAAAGCCCGCTTCAAACACTGATGAGGCGCCTGCTTCAGCCGTCATCATTGAGGCGATTAACCCCCCCGTGCAGGACTCTGCAGTCACCAGTTTTTTATCTTGATTGCGCAATACTGTTTGCACTGCTCCGGCGAGAGTCGTGTCGTCCTGCCCCAGAATATGGTCTCCAAAAAGCCGCTCTAAGGTTTGCCGGCAACGTTGCACATCAGGGGTATCTGCCGCGGCAGTGAGTTTGATTTCAAGTTGCGGCATGCCCGCTCGAAAACCCAGCACCACATCGTCTGGCCAGTGCGTCGTCTCGTCATCAATCAGTGCTTGTGCTGTCGATTCACCTATTCCAAAGGTTTGCAGCCTAAGACGATACAGTTCGCCACCACCGAGTTTATGGGTCACTCTGGCACAAACTGCGGGCAGCATCGCTCGCAGCTCACTCGGAACGCCGGGCGTCGTGAGAACCAGTGTGCCGGCAATGTCGAGTGCGAATCCGACGGCACTGCCGACTGGATTGTCGATGAGCTCCGCCCCCTCGGGGAGCCATGCCTGTTTGAGGTTGGCATCATTGGGCTCAATACTGCGTTCTCCACACCAGCGCCGCACATGCTGCTCGGCATCGGGGTGCAGCACCAGCGGAACGCCCGCAGCGGCAGCGACTAACTCGGCGGTTAAGTCGTCTCGGGTGGGACCCAGACCGCCATTCATGATCAGGACGCTAGCACGTTGAGTGGATTCGCTGAGGGCCGCCATCAATCGCCCACGCTCGTCACCTAGGGTGACTTTTTGGGCAATTTTTTGGCCGCTCAGCATCAGTGCTTGGGCAATCATGGCAGAGTTGCTGTCGACCGTATCGCCGCTCATGAGCTCGTCACCCGTGAGCAGTAGATCAATGTCCGAATCGGGCATCATGAATTCCTTTTAAAAATCGTTCATCATCAAGTGATGAGTGGGCTCTCAGGTTTGGGCTGTGCAACGCGTACCGGCCAGTCGGCCTTACGATAGCAAGGCCCGCTGGCACAAGACTAGCTGATTCACTGTCTGCTGACATTACAGCGGGTCGCGGGATGCATGCTGAGTGTTTATTGTTGGGCGGAAGAAGAGGCCCGGCTGGCCGCTCTGATGAGATCATCGAGGCCTAATTAAAGCAGCCTAGTCAAGCGCGCTACTTTAGGGATTGGCGATGTCTGAGTGTCTCAGCTGACGGGTCTGCGGCTGTCTCTGTGGCTGTCTTAGCGGTGAGGTCTGAGCTCGGTTCTGAATCAGCGTCATCGGTGGATGTCGGTATCTGCCTTTGGCTCTTTTGGTGGCTTCACGCCGCATCCGTCTGCCAACGCAAAGCGCGAGAGGAAATCGCCTTCGACAGGGGCATCAACGAACCTCACGTCCACCGCTTGGGCCAACTGAAAGCGCCTAGTGGTACTGGTAAGACTCATTGTCCACTTATCGAAACTGAATTTTTCTGCCTCGGGTCGCAAATCGATCAGCCCCTCTAATCCCGAGTCATCCAGCTTAACGGTGAAGCCCGAACTGGTGATATGGCTCACGGTACCGGTAAAGCGGTCGTGGCCGGCGGCCTTGAGCTTTTGCAGGTAATTGGCCGTTAATCGCCGATCGGCAGCATTAATGGCGGCTCGTGATCGACCCAATGATCGTGTGATCTCCGCTAGTTGGGCGACCGGATAGTGTGCACTCGGGTCCCCAGCCAAACAGGCGCTAATTTGCAGGTGAACATAAAAGTCCAATGCCTTGCGAAGGGGTGACGTGAAGTTGGTATAGACCTCGGTAGCCAGTCCCATATGAGGGCCAGCGGTTTGCGATAGATGCGCTCGCGACAACAGTCTGTTGATCATATCGCGAAGGGGCAGCGCGTGGTCATGCTGCCCCAAGTCTGCCAGCACAGTGCGATAGCCCGTGATGGTATCTATCGCGACGTCTGAGAGGTCTTCTCGGTGCTTCTGCAGAAAGGTTTTTGCCTCTCCAAGTCGGTCTGTGCGGAAACCTTGGTGATTGACGAAAGGCCCGGGAGCCCCCGCGTCGCTGAGAAATTCCCCGGCGCATTTATTGGCTGCAATCATGCACTCTTCTATCAAGTACTGTGATGCCATTTTTTCGAAACGTTCGATGCTGTCGATCTGTTTGTTGTCGTCGAGAATCCAGCGGTATTCCTTTCGAGTTTCCATGACGAGTTGATGTGCTTCACGATGCTCTCGGAGTTTGCGGTACACCTGTACGAGTGCTTCTAACGGGTTGGTATGTGCGATTAACTCATCACTGCCACCGACGATGTAGCGCTCGACGGTCGAATAAGTGAGTTTGGCATGGGAGCGAACGATGGCCTTATGGAAGGCATACGATTCTATTTCACCGGTCTCCGCGATCTGCATCTGACAAACCAATGCAGGTCGCGCCACATCCTCTGCTAGTGCGCACAATGCTTGTCCGATCGATTCCGGCAGCATGGGTATTACGTCGCCGTGAAAGTAGACGGAGGCCCCTCTTTCTGCGAGCCAAAGCGGAAGTTCGGTCATTTCGCCGAGGTAGGCGGTTGGGTCAGCAACCGCTACCGATAATTGCCAGCCTTGCTGAGTCACCTCGGCATGGACTGCATCGTCAATATCGACGGTGCGAGCCCCGTCTATCGAGACAAAAGGCAAGTCGGTGAGATCAAGACGCGACGTGTCTTGCAACGGGGTTTGCTGAGCGGCTGCCTGCACTAACGGCTGCGCTGACTTGTCGCTCCACTCGGCTGGCAGCCCTGCTCGCGCTGCGCAATATTGATTTTCTATGCCTGGCGTCTCTGCAGTACCAAGGTGCTTCAACACTTTTGCTGAGGGCTTGCCGTCCTGAAAAGGGTGGCGAAGGAGAGCACAGGCGACGAGGTCGCCGGCGGTGATGCCGTTGCGAGCGTGGGGTGGGATAAATAACCAGCGTGATAAGTTGGGTAAGTCGGGCACGACGAAAGTGGCTTTACCCTTCTGAACAACACGACCCACAAACTCATTCAAGCCTGATTCAACGAGTCGCTCAATGTCAGCAACCGTTCTCCCTGCTTTACCCTGTTTCCCCTCGGTTTTTTTTGCGGGCCGAATACAAATAGCGATCTTGTCACCGGGCAGGACTTTGAGCATTTCATCCGGGGGAATAAAAATTTCTCGACCGTCAGCCGTCACCGCAAACCCATAGCGGTGTTGTGTTCCCTTCACCGTGGCCTCGGTGCGCTCATTTTGGGCCTCGAGTTCGTCTCGAAGGCCTTTGAGTTGTGCCATCGCATTGCGGTTGAACATAGCCGTTATCGGCTCCTACAGCGTTATTCTTGCCGCGGCTCAGGGTCCGTAGCGATTCCCTGTGCCATGACATGTAAGTCAGGACGTGATGCTATCGAACTTCTGGCCTCCTGTCAGGGAAGAGTCTGGTGGATTTTAGTGTAGGGGCGTTGACAGTGACTCAGTACATCGGTTTACTGGAATGGCCCGAAATTTGGAGAGTAGGACACCGTCTGTGTTGATTCAGGCTGGCCGATTCCGGTCGCTTAAGCAGACCCACTTGAGTACGCATGGCGTGCTGCAGATTTTTCGCCTTTTTATTTCTCTTATAGTGCGCCCCCGATTGTGGATCGTGGTGCTTGCTGCGTGCTCAATTCCACTTTTAATAAGGACACAATATGGCTGTAAACACTGCTGAAAACCGTGGAATCACGACATTAGAACCGGCGCATAACAAGATTTATGTGCTCGACACTAACGTGTTACTCCATGATCCGACTGCAGTGACTGCGTTTGCTGAACATCACGTGGTCATCCCGATGACCGTGCTCGAAGAACTCGATCGTATTAAGGATCGACGTGATAAAACGGTGAGCCGCGAGGCACGCATTGCCATACAGCTGATCGATAAAGTGGTGGGGAATTCGGCTCCCAATGACATTCAGAGTGGTGTGCCGATTCCGGGATCAAATTTTGATGAGCGCCGGTTGGGAACGCTGGCAATTTTTCCCGATCAATTAATCACGGAAGACGCCACGGTCCCTTTTCTCAACACCAATGAAGATCAGGCCAACGATAACAGGATCATTAATGTTGCACTGAGGCTGAACGCCGATTACCCCAACGCATTTGTTTGTTTGGTGACCAAAGACATCAATATGCGTATCAAGGCGAAAGGGTCTGGGCTAGAACATGTCGAGGACTACCGCCATGATCGGGTGCTTGATGACATTGATTTATTATCAACGGGCTATGAACGATTTCCGGGGAACTTTTGGTCTGCCATTGAGCAGGTAGACACCGTGCGGGAGGATAGCTTGACGCTGCATCGTATCCCGCGAGCAGAACTTCCGGATGTTTACTCGAACCAGTTTGTTTACGATGATGAGGCCTTTATCGCCTACGTTGATCATCTCGATGATGCTCATGCCTACTTGGCAGTGGACAGTCATGAACACTTGATGAAGCAACGGTTTTGGGGGTTAGCGCCGCGCAACCTCGAGCAAGCGATGGCGATGCGGTTGCTGGACAATGACGATGTCGATATGACGGTGCTAACCGGGCCGGCGGGGTCGGGCAAGACACTCCTAGCCCTAGCCTACGGGCTCCACGCGATTCTGGAGCAACGTAAATACAATAAGCTTATTGTCGCGCGCTCAACCCCTCCTATGGCGGAGGAGATTGGGTTTTTGCCGGGAACTGAGGAAGAGAAAATGGCGCCTTGGTTGGCGGCCTTTGACGATAATTTAGAAATCTTACACGGCGCTGATGAGTCTTCGAATGGCAGTATCGAGTACGTGAAAGAGCGCGCCAATATTCAATTTAAGTCATTAAACTTTATGCGGGGACGCTCATTTAATCGGGCCTATATTGTTATTGATGAGGCGCAAGGTTTGACCCAGTTTCAGCTGAAGTCGATCATCAGTCGCGTCGGCGCTGACTCCAAGCTGGTGGTGTTGGGCAATCTGGCGCAAATTGATAACAAGTACATTTCACCCCTGACATCGGGGCTCACTTACTTAGTGGAGAAGCTCAAGCATTATCCTCACGCAGGCGTCATGCACGTAAACGGAATCGTGAGGTCGCGGTTGGCTGCGTTTGCAGAAGAAAATTTGTAACGAGTAGCGATCGGTTGATCGGGTTTAACGCATTTGCTTCTCGATGGTTTCTGCCGGATTGTCGAAGAGCAGAAATTCCACCCGAAACTCGACTCGCCACGCGCCGTCGCGATCCAAGTAGGGTTCATCGACGCGCCAGTTATAGCTGGGTTCAATCTCCCAGAAAAGAAAATCCCTGATGGCTTGGCGGCGAAATCGGGCACCCACCTTATAGTTTTTGACAAAATCGTAAGGCTCGGTTTGCCCATCCGCTCCAACGTATAGCCAGGTTGCACCCACCCTGCCGCTGTCGCCTTGCCAGCCGCGCGCATAAGACAGGCTGGTCGACCACTCGGTGCCGTCGGTCTTCTCCCCATAGAGAAAACGTGTATAGGCGCGCAGTAGCTCTCGTTCGCGGAGCGCTTTGTCGACAACGAAGCGGGACGAGCCATAGCCACCGTCACCTAAGTCGTAGGTAAATCGTTGTGTAAACCGGAAGTTGACATCCCTTGCCCAGGCGTCCTGATAGCGGTACTTAACCCCAGGCTTAGGACCGGATCCGCCAAAGCCTACCGTGATATCGAATCGGTGTTTGCGGATTTCATCGCGCGGGCCCACTTGGAGCTGCAAGCCGATGCGATCTTCAGAAGGATCTTCGACGCCATCATCACTGAAGTCGTCCATGTCCTCTCCGCGAAAGACCAAATCGAGTCGCTTTGAGATTTGCGGCAGGCTGACTTTGCCACCAAGACGGAACTTAACCTCGTTATCGAGGCGCTCATCCCAGTTGTAAATGGTGCGCAGGCGTAATCGCGATTCAGCTTGTTCAAGGTCGCGCTCGTCGTTGCCAAAGAAGTTATCGACCCACTGGGTCATTTCGTTCGCTTTACGAGACGCGTAATCATGTCCCCCATCAATCCAGCCTTCGTCACCGGGCCCGATCTCTGTGTCGGCAGCATTGTCCGAATCGGTTGAGTCACTCTCTGGTGCAGAGGTAACCTCTACGGAGCTGATGTCATCGTCTAGATCACTGTCTTGCGCGCTGACAACCCCACTACAGAGCGCGCAGGCAATGAGCAGCGCCATGAGGGGTGAGGTTCTATTGCGGTAACGTTGGTGTGCTGGTTGCATGGCTTAAATGACTGATAGTGGCGCCTCTAGGGTACACTACCTTCATGACTTCTGTAATGATCGTACTGCAGGCAATTGTGCCACAGCATTGGCTCTCGCGCGCCGTTGGCAAGCTGGCGGGCTTGTCGAAACCCGTCTGGCTGAAAAATGCGCTGGTAGGTGCTTTCATGCACCGTTACGAGATTGATTTATCGGTGGCCGAGTGTGGTGACGCGACCGCATTTCCGGATTTTAATGCGTTCTTTACGCGCGCCCTGCGCGAGGATGCCCGGCCGCTGGCTGCCTCGAATTGGTGCCACCCAGCGGATGGCGTACTGAGCCAGCGGGGTGATATTGAGGCGGCTAGCCTGATTCAAGCCAAAGGGCGTCGTTACCGTGTGAATGAATTACTGGCGGGTTCAGCGGACGAAGCACATCGTTACCGTAATGGCTGTTTTGCGACGACTTATTTATCACCCAGAGATTATCATCGTGTGCATATGCCGATCAGTGGCCGCTTGGTCAAAACGCGCTACGTTCCCGGTGATTTGTTCTCTGTTAATGCGGCAACCGTACAGCGCGTGGAGGGCTTGTTAGCGCGTAATGAACGGTTGGTCTGTTTTTTCGAGACCGATCACGGAGGTGTGGTTGTAGTGCTGGTGGGCGCCATGATTGTTGCCGGTATCGCCACCGTTTGGGGGGGCAGAGAGCTACCGGGGGCCGGCGCTATCCGGGAATCCGTTTGGTCAGCCGAAGAAGCCCCTTCATTTGAAAAGGGAGAGGAGATGGGCCGCTTTTTCCTCGGTTCCACGGTGGTGTTGGTAACTGAGGCATCTGATCTCAGCTGGTGTGATGCCCCGGGTGATGCGGTCGAGGTGCGTGCAGCGCTCTCAGGATAATGGCGCGTGGTGTTTGGATAGGGTGATATCGTCGTTCGGTTGCGTTAATTGCTGGATTGCAGATCGTCTCTGATGCGTAAGTAGCTGTCGAAGCGCTGCGGGCTAATGACACCCTCAGACACGGCGTTAAGCAATGCGCAGCCTGGTTCACTTTGATGTCGGCAGTCTCGGAAACGGCAGTGGCCCAAAAGGGGCTGGAATTCTCGGAAGCCTCGCTCAACTTCTTCGATCGGTAAGTGGCTCAAACCAAAGTCACGGACACCTGGCGAGTCAATCAGTCGTCCGCCTTGGGGGAGCGGGAACAATTCCGTGGTGGTGGTGGTGTGCCGGCCCTTATCAGCAACAACAGACAAGGCGCCCACGCGAATGGCCACATCGGGCAGCAGACGCTGTATTAAAGATGACTTGCCGACACCAGACTGGCCGACCAGTATCAGCGTGTCGTCACCGATCACCTCCATCAGATCCTCGGCATGCGGCATGCTGTGATCCGTTATGAGCGTTCGGTAACCCAGCGCTGCGTAGACTGCCAGCTGGTCTGTCAGGTCGGTGCCTGTGATCAGATCTGCTTTGTTCAGCACCAGCACAGGCTCTACGTCGATATATGCAGCAGCGACAAGGTAGCGGTCTAGTAGGTGCGGTTGTGGCGCGGGTTCCGGTGCAAACACCACCAGCATCAAATCAATGTTGGCGGCGATCGGTCTGAGTCGACCGCGAATATCGGGTCTCTCGAGCACATTGCGACGCTCTATCAGGGCGCTGATGACACCTGTCTCTTCAGAGGGTGCCCAGATCACCTGATCACCGGCGACGGGGGGAGTCAGATGAGCACGTAAGTGGCACAGCGTGCGTTGCTGGTCGTCGTGTTCCACCAGCACTTGCTTTCCGTAACTCGCGATAACCACCCCCGCCTCACCCGCATCGTTAGGATCGATACCAGAATGGGTCCGTTGCGCTGCTACCCGGCGCGCTTGTTGATCGGTGAGGCGATGCTTTGTCATCGTGGTAGTGTATGCCACCTGATGCCGAATGGCTTGGTGATCTGGTCAGCAATCGGGTCGCCAGCAGTGAGAGGAGTACGCACGTGGCAGTAGATGATCACAACTTAATTTGGGTCGACTTGGAGATGACGGGTCTTATTCCCGAGCAAGATCGAGTGATCGAAATTGCGACGATTGTCACGGATACGAATCTAACGGTACTGGCAGAGGGGCCCGTTATTGCCATTCGTCAAACTCCCGCTGTTTTGGCAGCCATGGATGAGTGGAATACACGCACGCATACGCGCTCGGGATTGGTCGATCGTGTTTTGGCCAGCACGGTTTCAGAGGACGAGGCGGCAGCGAAGACAGTGGCGTTTTTGAGTGAGTGGGTAGGGCCCGGGCAGTCGCCCATGTGCGGCAATTCGATCTGCCAAGATCGTCGTTTTATGGCGCGTTACCTGCCCAATTTGAACGCTTTTTTCCACTACCGCCATCTTGATGTGAGCACGCTGAAAATACTCGCGCAACGTTGGAGGCCTGACTTACCCGAGGCGCCCAAAGCTGGAGCGCATCAAGCGTTGGCGGACATTCGTGAGTCGATCGAGGAACTGCGTCACTACCGCGAGCACTTTTTGCGCGTTTAGCGAAGCTGTTCGCCCTGGCGGAACCACGATAGTTGGTAATGGTTACTCATGCTGTACCAGTGCCCATTGAATATGTTCTCGCACCACGGCGGAGGCATCAGGTAGCGCTGCCTGCAGGCCTTGTTTAATGGCGTCCGTCGTTTTGGCATTGCCCAATGCAATGGCAACGTTGCGGCGCCATCGCTCAAACCCAATGCGCCGGATGGCGGAGCCTTCTGTTCGTGCTAAAAAGGTGGCCTCGTCCCAAGCAAAACACTCGAGTAGATCTACGGCGTCGAGTTGATGGCGAGGGCTGAAGTCGGGTTCGCTGGTTGTTTGGGCAAATTTATTCCAAGGACAGACCAATTGGCAGTCGTCGCAGCCGTAGATGCGGTTACCCATCGCGGGGCGCAAATCCTCGGGAATCACCCCGTCATATTCGATGGTCAGATAAGAGATACATTTGCGCGCGTCGAGCACCCAAGGGTCGACGAACGCGCCGGTAGGACAGGCATCTAAGCAGGCACGACAGCTGCCGCAGTGCTCGACGGTTTTAGGGGGGTCTTTGGGCAATGGAATATCGGTAT
The DNA here is from genome assembly GCA_943789425.1 of uncultured Luminiphilus sp. GTDB lineage: Bacteria > Pseudomonadota > Gammaproteobacteria > Pseudomonadales > Halieaceae > Luminiphilus. The sequence goes on along the minus strand of CALSUB010000004.1, from coordinate 138,235 downwards.
AGATCTCGCCCAAGAAAAACCACGACCCGGCTTTGTCGTTTAAAAGCATCGTGTTTTTACCGATCCAGCCTAATCCCGCATTCTCCGCGAGCGCGCGCTCTAGTACCGGGGCGCTGTCGACAAATGCGCGATAGTGACCACCGCCCAAATGGGTCTCAATTTTCTTTGCAAGTTTGGCCAGCCGTGAGCGGATCAACTTGTGATAATCGCGCCCAAGCGCGTAGCGCGAGATATAGGCTTTGTCCGACTGCGCCAGAATGGCGCTGGGATCTGCTCCCTCGGGCAAATAGTCCATCCGCGCGGTAATAACGGTGCAAGTGCCCGGCATGAGCACTTCCGGGCGGCTGCGTTTATCGCCATGGCGGGCCATCCATGCCATTTCACCGTGGTAGCCGGCTTGAATCCATTTGTCTAAATAGTCACTGTGTTGGTTGAGCTCGATCCCGGTAAAACCCAGTGCTTGAAACCCTAAGTCGTCACCCCATCCACGAATGGTGTCCAGCAAGTTCTCTGGCGAATCAGTGGCGATGTTTACAACGTCTTCCATAGCGAGATTGTGACAGATGACTCGCTTGGCGCGGTACACTTGTTCTATGACACCCTCTCTTCCTCACACAGGCAGCTGTTTTCTCGCCGACGAAGCTGCCACATTGGATTTTGGTGAGCGCCTGGCTCGGCAGATTGCATCGCCAGCCGTCATTTATCTTCGCGGGCAGTTGGGTGCGGGAAAAACCACCTTTAGCCGGGGTTTCCTGCGTGGAAGAGGGCACTTGGGATCAGTCAAGAGCCCCACGTATACGCTGGTGGAGCCTTATGAGGAGGTATCGGGCGGACCGGTTTTTCACCTCGACTTATATCGTCTCGGCGGCGGGCAGGAGCTGGCTTATCTGGGATTAGACGATTATCTCGCAGCTCGCGGCGTGCTGCTCATCGAATGGCCTGAGCGTGCCGAGGGCGAGTTGCCGGCGCCCACTATCGATCTGACCTTGTTGCCGCACGCGGCGGGCAGAAAGCTGCAATTGATGAGTGTTGAGGCGGCGGCTTTGTCCGCCTTGCCCCATGATCCGGCGTAGAAGATGGCGAGCGTAAAACGGGCAAATGTCATGTGGCCGGCTTCGATCTGCCATCACGCGTGTCTGCGCCGGTGTGATCTATTTGAGTGCTTCCGCAGGGAGGTAGGACCATGGCGCCGCTTGACCCAAGTGGTCTTGTTACGCAAGTGGGGCGCTCCCGCATGGTTTAACAGCGGTCGTTCTCGGGCTCGCCTTATGCTGAGCGTTGCCCTGGTCCTCTCCGCCATCAGTGCAACTCCGATGGTCTGGTCTGCGGAGGTGGAGGCAGTGCGCTTATGGCGTGCGCCGGATCATACCCGGATCGTATTGGATCTCTCCGACGCGGCGGATTTTAAGACGCTGACGTTAGCGAATCCAGATCGTCTGGTGCTCGACCTGCTCGATACGCGGCTCAATACGGCATTGTCTGCGCTACCTCTGGCAGAAACTCCCATCGCGCGCGTTCGCGCAGGCATTCGTCAGGGCAGCAATCTTAGGTTGGTTTTTGATCTGTCTGCGCAGGTCACCGTGTCAGTATTTTTATTGCCGCCAAATGAGTCAACGGGCCATCGGGTGGTGGTGGATTTATTTGACGAGGCAAATGCTGTGGCAGAGATAGCCCCAGTGCCGGTGCTGTCGGTCGAGTCGCTCGATGCGCGCCGGGATATTGTGATCGCGATTGATCCGGGTCACGGCGGAGAGGATCCGGGGGCGTCCGGGCCAGGGGGGTTGCGGGAAAAGGTGGTTGTCTTGCAGATTGCCCGCCGGCTTGAGGCGCAATTAGCGAAAATTCCCGGATTCAAGCCGGTACTGATTCGCACTGGAGACTATTACGTCAGTCTCAAAAATCGTCGAGATCAGGCACGATCCCTTCAGGCAGATCTTTTCATTTCTATTCATGCAGACGCGTTCCGAGAACCTTCCGCGCGAGGGGCCTCGATTTACACATTGTCAACGCGCGGAGCCACCTCGACCACGGCACAATATCTTGCCGATACTGAAAATGAGGCAGATCGGGTCGGCGGCGTTCAATTGGCAGAGATGGATCCTATGCTCGCAGGGGTATTGGCGGATCTCTCGATGACAGGCACGCTGGATACCAGTTTGAACGTGGGCCGGTTGATTTTGCAGCAGATAGAGGGCGTCGCCCGGCTGCATAAAAAACAGGTCGAGCAAGCGGGCTTTGTGGTGCTGAAGTCGCCCGATGTCCCCTCGTTGTTGGTCGAAACCGGTTTTATCTCGAATCCGCAAGAGGCTGACCGACTGGCCACTCCGGCGTATCAGGATAAAATGGCGCGGGCGATTCGCCGTGGCATACAGACCTGGTTTGCGCGTCAGCCGCCACCGGGTACGCTGTTGGCGTGGCAGCGAGAGCAAGGAGGGCGCGAGGTGACGATTGCAGCTGGCGATACGCTTTCGCAGATCGCCGAACGATTTGGGGTACCCGTTTCGAACATTAAATCGACCAACGGGTTAAGTCGTGATGTGATCTACGTTGGTCAAACCTTAGTGATACCGGAGGCACCGTAGTGGTTTCGATCCGTATTCTTGAACCGCGACTCGCGAACCAAATTGCCGCGGGGGAGGTGGTGGAAAGGCCGGCATCGGTGGTCAAAGAGGCGGTGGAGAATAGCCTCGACGCAGGCGCTAAGCGTGTTGAGGTTGACGTGGAGGCGGGTGGCGTCCGCTTATTGCGGGTGCGCGATGATGGGCTGGGCATTGCAGAATCTGATCTAGCCTTGTCGCTGGCGCGACACGCCACCAGTAAAATTGATTCTATTGAAGATCTAGAGGCCGTCGCCTCGCTGGGATTTCGGGGTGAGGCTTTGGCCTCGATAGCATCGGTTTCTCGGTTGCTCCTGACGGCTAATCAAGACGAGGATTCCTCACTCGGCCATCAGGCGCTCTGCGAAGGTCGAGAGATGGCGGTGACGGTTCGTCCAGCGCCGCATCCCAGAGGCACGACGCTCGAAGTGAGAGATTTGTTTTACAACACGCCAGCGCGGCGCAAGTTCTTGCGGACGGACAAAACGGAGTACGGCCATGTCTATGAGGTGATCAAGCGTCAGGCGTTATCGCGACCCGATGTCTCGTTCACGCTTCGCCACAATGGCAAGCAGACATTGCAACTCGCAGCCGCTGAGAATGAGGCGCAGCGTGCGCGCCGTGTCGCGCAGATTTGTGGGGCTGAATTTGCCGAACACACGGTCCCTATTCAGCGCGAGGCGGGTGACTTACGGCTGTGGGGCTGGGTTGCTGAGCCGACGTTCTCAAGAAGTCAGGCCGATTTGCAGTACTTTTTTGTCAACGGCCGCGTGATTCGCGACAAGCTGGTGTCGCATGCGATTCGGCAGGCATACCGAGACGTCTTGTTTCACGGCCGCCACCCCGCCTTTGTTTTGTTTTTAGAGGTGGATCCTGCGGCCGTTGATGTGAACGTGCACCCGACCAAACATGAGGTGCGGTTTCGCAATAGCCGTGCCGTTCACGATTTTCTTTTTGGCACCTTATCGCGTGCACTCGCGGATGTACGACCCGGTCAATCGGTGCCCACCAACGAAACCTTCGACAGTGGACAATCACCGCATCAATCGAGTATCGGATTGCCCATTGGCGGTCTGTCATCGACCGAGGGTTTTTCCGAGTTCAACCAAAATCGGTTTGAGGCCCCTCCGGCGGGGGGTACCGACTCGCAAAGCCCTGCATTTTCGGCACAAGGCTGGCGAGGCAATGTGTCGCAACCCTCATCGAGTCCGCAGCCGGAGTTTTCCGGCGAACCGGCAGATATTCCACCGCTGGGTTTCGCGATAGCTCAGTTACACGGTGTCTATATCTTGGCGGAGAATCAGCATGGCTTGGTAGTGGTCGACATGCATGCTGCGCATGAGCGTATTACCTACGAGCGGCTTAAACAGGCGCGCGACAGCAACGGCATTACCCGACAGCCCTTACTTGTCCCACAAACCCTTGCCGTATCCAATCGAGAGGCGGCTATTGCCATGGAGCAGAGCGATGAGCTGGCCGCTTTGGGGTTATTGCTCGATGCATCTGGCGAGGAGTCGGTGATTATTCGTGAGGTCCCCGCCGCATTGATTAATGGTGACGCAGAGGCCCTGGTCCGAGATGTCCTGTCTGACTTACTGATGTTTGGCACCAGTGATCGCATCAGCAGCTCTTTGGATGCTTTGTTGTCGACCATGGCTTGCCATGGCTCGGTGCGCGCTAATCGCCGATTGTCATTACCGGAAATGAATGCCTTGCTGCGAGATATGGAAGAGACTGAACGCTCGGGCCAGTGTAATCATGGCCGACCGACCTGGGTGCAGCAGGGTATGGTTGATCTCGATAGGCTGTTTCTGCGCGGCCGCTGATCATGACGGAAAAAGTATTGGCCTTGATGGGACCCACCGCCGCGGGGAAATCCTCACTCGCCGAGGCGCTGGCCGAACACGTGGGTGGAGAGCTGATCAGCGTTGATTCGGCTTTGGTGTATCGCGGATTGTCCATAGGCGCTGCCAAACCTGACTATCCGCACCATCTGGTTCATATTCGTGATCCTGCCGATGTCTACACCGCCGCTGATTTTGCCCGGGACGCCAAAGTGAGTATTGCTGAAATCCGGGCGCGCGGGCGCAAACCCATTTTAGTGGGCGGGAGCATGCTGTATTTCCGTGCTTTGGTGCAGGGGTTCGACCCAATTCCGGCAATCGATTCTGATATCCGTGCGACCATAGAGGCTGAGGCAAAAACGAGCGGATGGCCGGCATTGCATGAGCAGCTGACTGACGTGGACCCCACAATAGCAGCGCAGATTCACCCCAATCACAGCCAACGTATTGGCAGGGCGCTAGAGGTCTTTCGCGGCACCGGGGTGGCACTGAGTGAATGGCAGCGTGGTGAAACGACAACCAATGCGGCTGACTATAAATGTATCGCGTTGTGCCCCGAGGATCGCAGTGCGCTGCATGCCCGTATTGCGGCGCGGCTCGATGCGATGTTTGCCGCGGGGCTGGTGGCAGAGGTGCAAGCGTTGTATCAGCGTGGTGACCTGCACACGGACTTGCCCTCGATGCGGGCTGTGGGGTATCGGCAGGTTTGGTCTCACTTAAATCATGAGATCACCCTTGACGAGTGTCGAGAAAAAATCTTAGCGGCGACGCGCCAACTCGCTAAACGGCAGCTGACTTGGCTGCGGAGTTGGCCAGACCTGTCTTGGCTACTGACCGACGCGTCAGGCCAAGTTGTGAAAACCGAGGCTACAGACTCGCCTTCGTCAGCGCCTGACGAGGTCGATACGGCTGATGGAGACGGAGAAAACTGGCTAACGTGTATAAATAAGGTGGCGCGGAACTTTTAGATGACAGTGAGATCGTAGTAGAATACGTCCGCTTCATTACGATGAAGTTTTTGTCGCAACATTTTGTCGCCACATTATTGGCGGCCGTAACGCGCTTTTCGTGAAGAGCGCACCGCTTTGGTTGGTATAACAAGGAGTTCCCATGTCAAAAGGGCATACCCTACAAGACCCTTATCTGAATGCATTACGCAAGGAAAGAGTCCCCGTATCGATTTACTTGGTCAACGGCATCAAGCTACAAGGCCAGATTGAGTCTTTTGATCAGTTTGTCGTGTTGTTAAAAAACACGGTGTCACAAATGGTCTATAAGCACGCGATCTCCACGGTAGTGCCAGCACGAAATATCCGCTTACCGGCCGCGGATGAAGACCCCTCTGCTGAGGAGTGATTGCGCGGCGTTCCGTTCGGGACGTCCCCACTAACCATGTTTTTTGAGCGTCACCGAGGTGGTGAGCGTGCGGTGCTGGTGCAGCTCCAGTTAGAGGGGGCTGAGCGGGATTTAAGCCTCATCGAATTCGAAGAACTGGTGGTGTCTGCGGGTGGAAATCCAGTGGCCGCTCTGTCGGGTTCGCGTCGTGTGCCGCATGCGAGAACCTTCGTGGGCGAGGGGAAGCTAGAAGAAATTGCGGCCAAGTGCCGTGAACATGAGGCCGAGTTGGTGATTTTCAATCACGCATTGAGCCCCAGTCAGGAGCGCAATCTTGAACAAGTCCTCGCGTGCAGAGTGTTGGCCCGTACAGGGCTGATTCTCGATATCTTCGCTCAACGCGCGCGCACCCACGAAGGCAAGTTGCAGGTTGAGCTGGCACAGCTGACGCATATGAGCACCCGCTTAGTGCGAGGTTGGACCCACCTCGAGCGGCAAAAGGGGGGTATCGGACTGCGTGGCCCGGGTGAAACCCAGCTGGAAACCGATCGACGTCTCCTGCGGGCACGGATTAAGTCTATTCAGGCACGTTTGCAGCGGGTGCGTAACCAGCGTGAGCAGAGCCGCCGTGCGCGGCGACGCGCAGAGTTGCCTATTCTGTCCTTGGTGGGATACACCAATGCGGGCAAATCAACCTTGTTTAATCGCGTGACCGCCTCGCAGGTTTATGCTGCAGATAAGCTATTTGCCACCCTCGACCCCACGCTGGCGCGAGTGGATATCGAGCAGTTTGGCCCGGTGCTGTTCGCCGACACGGTAGGATTTATTTCCGACCTGCCGACGACGCTCGTGGAGGCCTTTAAGGCGACCCTCGAGGAGACGGCTAACGCCGATTTGTTGCTCCATGTGGTCGACGTCGCAGCCCCTGATCGAGCCGTCTTGATGGAGGATGTTGAGACGGTGCTGGGTGATATTAAGGCCGATGGCCTGCCTCAATTGGTGGTGTTCAATAAGCTGGATTTGGTAGAGCAGCCACCTCGGATAGAGCGGAATGAGGCGGGCACGCCCACCGCGGTGTATTGTTCGGCGGCGACTGGCGAGGGGATGGCGCTGTTACTGGAGGCAATTCGCGAGCGGTTATCGGTGGCGATGTTTGATCAGGAAATTGCGCTAGACCCCAGTCAGGCACGCCTGAGATCGGCGTTGTATGAACTCGGGGCGGTGTCGAAAGAAGAATGGCAAGCAGACGGTAGCAGTACACTGCACGTCCGGCTGCCACTCGCTGATTGGCACCGACTCAACGTTTAAGTGGCGCCCTAACGAGGTAAAAGCGGTAATGTGCTTTGTTGGTCATCTAAAGCTCCGATCCACTGCTGGGGTTTGTTAGACTATGGACTCTTTTAAGAGGAATCGACTTATGTCATGGAATGAGCCTGGTGGCGGCAATAAGGGCCCTCGCGACCCTTGGGGTGGTGGCAATCAAGGACCACCCGACCTGGATGAAGCCTTTAAAAAGTTGCAGCAGCAGTTCGCGAGCTTGTTCGGCGGCGGGCGCGGCGGGAGCAACGGCAAAGGGCCTGCCAAAGGCGGGTTATCGGGTGGATTGATTGGCGTCGTCTTTGGTGGGGCGTTATTGGTGTGGGGCCTGATGGGTTTTTACCAGCTCGATGAGCAAGAACGCGCTGTCGTGCTGCGTTTTGGTGAGTACCACGCTACTTTAACGCCGGGTCTGCAATGGAACCCGCCGTTGATCGATGAGGTCATTACGGTCAACACGACTAAGGTCCGTGCGGCAGGTTTGAGAGAAGTAATGCTTACGCAGGACGAAAATATCGTCGAAATCAGCATGTCGGTGCAATATGTGATTGCTAACCCGCAGGACTTTGTTTTGCAGGTGCGCGATCCTGAAGTCTCATTACAGCATGCGGCTCAAAGTGCTCTGCGCCATGTGGTGGGGGGTACGACCATGGATTTGGCGCTAACAGAGGGTCGTGCTGCGATCGGACTAGATGTGCGCGATCGACTGCAGCAGTATCTCAACGACTACACGACGGGCATACAAGTGTCGAAGATCAACATTGACGAATCGAAGCCGCCCGCTCAGGTACAAGGAGCATTTGACGACGTGATCAAGGCGCGAGAAGACGAAGAGCGCGTGAAGAACGAAGCGCAGTCTTATGCTAATGGTATTGTGCCGGAGGCTCGCGGTGGCGCTCAGCGTGTGCTGGAAGAATCCAATGCTTACCGTGATCAAGTCATCGCGAGGGCGGATGGTGAAGCGCAGCGTTTCGATCAGTTACTGACGGAATACCGTAAGGCACCTGATGTGACGCGTGAGCGGCTGTATCTCGATACGATGCAGGAAGTGCTCGCTAACACCAACAAGGTGATGGTGGATGTCGAGGGGGGTAACAACGTGCTGTACCTCCCGCTAGATAAAATGGTGCCCAACGCCGGTCAATCCCGCAGTGCACTGTCCCGTAATGGGATAAATGAGCGTGATATGCGCGAGATTTCTGATCAGGTGACTGAGCAATTGCGTCGCGATCTTGATGCTGCGGCAACACGACGAGGAGGGCGTTAATCATGAGTAAGCAAACTCTTGCAGGTCTGTTGTTGGCAATTGTGCTGGTCACACTCTCGAACAGTATCTACGTGATTCGCGAGACCGAGCGTGGCGTGTTGCTCAAGTTTGGTGAGGTGGTGGACCCGAATCTGTTGCCTGGTTTGCACCTAAAGGTGCCGTTTGTGAACAATGTGCGAAAGTTCGATGGCCGTATACTGACTGTGGACAGCAGCCCCGAGCGATTCTTCACTCAGGAGAAAAAGGCGCTCATCGTCGACTCCTACGCGAAGTTCCGTGTCACGGACACTGCGAAGTACTACACCGCGACGAACGGCGAAGAAAATCGAGCCGCGGGTCTTTTGGCGCAACGTATCAACGACGGACTTCGTAACCAGGTGGCCGTCCGTACGGTCCAAGAAGTGGTATCGGGCCAGCGCGATGAACTGATGTTGGCCATTGCCGCGCAGCTCAACGAGGTGGCTAACGAAGAGCTGGGTGTCGAGGTGATCGATGTGCGGGTCAAAAAGATCGATTTGCCCCCCGATGTGTCGGAGTCGGTTTATCGAAGGATGAACGCAGAGCGCGAAAAGGAAGCGCGCGAGCTGAGATCCGAAGGTAAGGAGCTGGCAGAAGGAATTCGGGCCGCCGCCGATCGGGAAGTGACCGTAATCGAGGCCAACGCGTTTCGTGATGCGGAGATTATTCGCGGTAATGGTGATGCTGAGGCCACGCGAATTTATGCCGACGCCTTTAATCAGGACAAGGAGTTCTACTCATTCGTGCGCAGTCTGCAAGCGTACAGAGAGACCTTCGGCTCTGGCAGTGACGTGATGTTGTTACAGCCTGACAGCCAGTTTTTCCAGTACCTCCGCAATCCACAGGCTGGCGAGTAGATAGGGTGTGAATAATGGGGGGTGCGTCGCGCCCCCCACTCAGCCGCATCTCGCTGTGATATCCTTTTCCGGAGTGATATCAACAGAAAAGCCCTGACGGAATTCCACAATGAGCAACGAAAATCGCTGGCTACTGCCAGAGGGTATCGACGAGTTGTTGCCCGAACGGGCCGGTCGGTTAGAAGCCTTGCGTCGCAGTCTGCTAGATCATTGCGAGACCTGGGGATATCGGTATGTGGTCCCTCCTCTAGTTGAATTCACTGACTCGCTGTTAGTCGGCCTTGGCGCCGATCTGGATCACGTCACCTGTAAATTCAGTGATCGTATGAGCGGCCGTATGCTGGGCGTGCGCGCGGATATCACGCCACAAGTGGCGCGCATGGACGCGCACAGCTTGAGCGAGGACGGCGTGACGCGCTTGTGCTACGTCGGCTCTACCTTGCAAAGCGTGCCGCAAGCCGTTGTCGGGGGCAGGGCCCCTATTCAGTTAGGTGCGGAGCTTTTTGGTAGCGCATCGACTGATGCTGATAGTGAGATTGTCACGCTGTTGTTATCGACCCTTGAGCGGGCGCAGGTGCAGTCTCCACTGACGCTGGATATCGGTCACATCGGCATATACGACGCTTTGTTTTCCGACTTGGCGTTAGAAGCAGACGTTGAGCAGCAGATATTCGACGCGTTGCAGCGAAAGTCAGCGCCCGATATCGAGCGGCTGGCAGCGCAGTTGGCACCTGAGGTCGCCACCAAACTGACTCAGCTGGCCAGTCTTCACGGTTCTGCGGAAATCATTGATACGGCTCGCTCACTGTTTTCGGACAACTCAATTGTTATAGCGGCCCTTGATGATATAGATGCTGTTGTGGCGCGGGTGCGGCAGGTTTGCCCCGCGGTCTCTATTTATGTGGACCTCACGGAATTGCGCGGCTTCCGCTACCACACTGGTCTGGTGTTTGCCGTGTATGTAGAGGGGCGAGGATCATCGGTTGCCAAGGGCGGCCGTTACGACAATATTGGTGCGGTGTTTGGGCGGGATCGGCCCGCCACCGGATTTGCAATTGATTTGAAAGCGCTGGTCGAGGTGATAGCACCCCCTAGCCTTGAGAGGAGTCTCATTGTGGCGCCGCGGTCAGAAGATCCGGCACTGCTCGAAAAGATGACGGCCTTGCGGGAAGCCGGACGAATCGTCATGGTTGATCTGGAATCGAATACGCAACTGGTCGGGGTAGAGTCGTTGGTCAATCAGGCAGGCGAATGGGTTGTCGTGGCAGCGAATGAGGTGTCTGAATGAGCCACAATGTGGTGATACTCGGCACTCAGTGGGGTGACGAGGGCAAGGGCAAGATAGTGGATCTGCTCACCGAGCAAGTTGACGCAGTGGTGCGTTTTCAGGGTGGTCACAATGCCGGCCATACGCTGGTGATTGACGGCGAAAAAACCGTCTTACATTTGATCCCATCGGGCGTATTACGATCGAAGGTGCAGTGTCTTATTGGCAATGGCGTGGTGCTCTCGCCTGAGGCGCTGCTGAAAGAAGTGGATGCCCTCGAGGCGAGTGGTATTCCGGTGCGCGATCGGCTGAAGATTTCGGCGGCGTGTCCTTTGATCCTGCCGTATCACGTTGCCCTGGATCAAGCTCGTGAAGCGCGCCGTGGCGATCAAAAAATTGGCACGACAGGGCGCGGTATTGGCCCGTGCTACGAAGATAAGGCGGCGCGACGAGCACTACGCGTGGGAGATCTCCGCGATCCGGCTCGTTTTGCGAGTGTCTTGGAAGAAGTCCTCGATTATCACAATCACGTTCTGGCGCATTACTACGGTGTTAACACATTGGAGTTGCCCGCGGTGTTAGATGAAGCGCTGGCGCACGGAGAGCGGTTGCTGCCGATGATGGCAGACGTGACCGCACTCTTGCACGAATACCGCGCACAGGGCGCGCGCTTGCTGTTTGAGGGTGCTCAAGGCTCGTTGCTCGATATCGATCACGGTACGTATCCGTTTGTGACCAGCTCTAATACCACTGCTGGGGGCACTGCCACCGGCTCCGGTTTTGGGCCGCTCTATCTGGATTACGTGCTCGGGATCACCAAAGCGTATACCACTCGCGTGGGAGCGGGGCCGTTTCCAACGGAACTCTTTGATGACACCGGGGCCCAGCTAGCAGAGCGCGGCCATGAATTTGGTGCTACCACCGGCCGGGCTCGCCGATGTGGCTGGTTCGATGCGGTTGCGGTGCGTACAGCGGTGAACATCAACTCCTTATCAGGCTTGTGTTTAACGAAGCTCGATGTGCTCGACGGGCTCGATGAAATAGCGATTTGTGTTGGTTACGCAAACGGGGCGGGGGAGTCAGTCGCCAATCCGATTGATGCGATCGATTACGAGAGTGTGACGCCAGTGTACGAGGTGGTATCGGGCTGGAGCGAATCCACTGTCGGTCTCAAATCGCTTGATGCACTGCCAGAGGCTGCTCGGGCTTACATTGCTCGCCTTGAGGAGCTGGTTGGTGCCCCCATCGATATCATCTCGACCGGGCCCGATCGCGAAGAAACCATCGTCTTGCGACACCCCTTTGGTCACTGACCCATGTTATTGCTGAGTAACATCGCTACTCTGCTGATTTACCCCCTTTCTCTCAGTTTATTATGTCTCGTTCTGGCCGCGCTACTGCGCCGGCGGGGAGGCAATACTCTCGCGAGCTTGCTCACGCTGAGCGCGGTGCTTTGGCTTTACTTCTGCTCAACAGAGTGGGGTGCGAGCACCCTTATGACGCCGCTTGAGGCGGCATACCCGGCATTTACTGACGAGGAACTGCCGCGGGCCGAAGCGATCGTTGTGTTGGGGGGGGCGATCAATGGTGAGAGCCGCTTTGGTCAGGACGGCGATTTGAATCATGCTTCAGATCGTCTCTGGCGCGCTGCTTCATTATATCTCGCTGATAAAGCGCCACTGTTGGTGCTCTCGGGCGGAACACAGCTAGAGGGCGAGTTACCTGAATCGCATCTGATGGCCGAAAAGCTTGCTTCAATTGGACTTTCTCGAGATACCTTGGTGCAAGAATCGGAAAGCCGAAACACGCGAGAGAACGGGCAGCAAACCCACGCGTTATTGCATCAGCGCGGTATTCAGCACATTTTGTTAGTCACCAGTGCCAGCCATATGCGTCGCGCATCGGCGGTCTTTGTGGCTCAAGGTTTTGCCGTTACAGCGGTGGCAACCGACCATCAAACGCCACTGCGCGTTGGTCCTGTGCCGAGTTGGCTGCCAACAGTAGAGCGTTTAGGCCGTTCTACCCGGGCGATTCACGAGTGGGTCGGATACTGGGTTTATGACCGCTTGGGGTACTTCGCAGCGCGCGCAGACGATTGATCGGACGTGAGTTAGAGGTACAGTCGCTTTAAGTCGCTGTAGTTATGCCCGGTCCAGCGCCGGAATGCGCGGTAAAAACTATTCACCTCTGCATACCCTAGCTCCCAAGCAACGCATTTACCCGGAAGCCACCTTTTTTCGAGCTGCAGCGTGCAACGATGCCGGCGAATGTGATCGAGAATGCTCTGGTAGTGCGTCCCATCGGCACGCAGCCGGCGGCGCAATGTGGTGGGGCTAATATGCAAGGTGTCGGCTACCTCCTCAGAGCGTAATCGCAGCAGGTCACCATTCAGCAACAGATCGATAACGGTTAGGGTGGTTCGCGATAGCTCGTGAGGTGCCTTGTTGGTGATTGCGATGGACAAGGTAACGGGCACGTTTGGCCTTGGCATGCGCCGCCGTTGTTCAAGGAGAGGCAGGGGCCACTCGGCGGAGCCGCGGCTTGTGTGCGATCGTGACTGCGTTTCTGCCTGTTGTGATGTGAGTTGTGATGTGAGTTGTGATGTGAGTTGTGATGTGAGTTGTGATGCGTGGGGCGCCTGTTGCGTTACGGGGTGCGGTCGTTGTTGTAAATAAAGCGGCAAATCAGCCAGCGGGTGATCAGTGCTGTGAGTGTCATGTGCGTTGGAATTTACAGTTGCCATATCAACATCCTTATTCAATGAGTGATCCTCGATGGGATGAGGACGGAGTAATCCTTTACCCCAGCTCTTGAGCATATCGAAATTTAGGCTCGTCGCCAGTTTTTCGACCGAAAGTGATTGGTTAGCGACGACGTTGTTTGTGGATGCGCCGTTAGTGAACGCGCCGTTGTGAGTAATCCGTTCAGACAGACTATTGGGTCGGCCAATTAACGCTCCGCGCCGTTTGTCTCAGTGGCCCTTATGACCAGTGGGGTGGTTTGTACCAGGCACAGGGTTGACTGGTTTTCAGGCAATACAGGGGGTGCTTGGGCATGCCGCTGGCCGTGAGGCCCAAGCAGTGCGGGTTTTCGATCCACGGTAACGCACCGTTGGCCCGATCAAGGAGGTGGCCCCCATTACCCCATGCGACAATTACCAGTGCCGACTCTCGCGAGGCGCGGCGCAGCCACTCATTCGCGCGCGGGCCCTGTGGGTCGGTAGATAAGCGTAACGCGCGAGGATCCGTCGATCGCAATGCAAACAAATTGACCAGTAAGAGGGAGCCATAACCCCATTGATCGGCAAAGTTAATACAGCGTCGCAAGGTGGGATCATTAGTGCGGGCGTCGGCGGTGGAGGGATTGAGCCCGATAAACGTGCACTGCGGTAGGTCGCTATTCCAGCGACGTCTTAGCCAATAGCGATAACGTCCGCAGCGAGAAAAGCCGGCGCGACCGCGAACCGCTGAACCGGACACTGTCACCATGATGGGCGCTCTGGTTCAACAGTGGTAGCGAGTGGCGTTGCCGTTGTGTCGTTGCGCAGTCCCTGAGGCATATCAAGCGACCAATGCGTCCATCACTATTATTGTGTTGCGGAGACGCTATCACAGTTGTGGGTGATCGAGCACGACGGTGCGCTGAGGGAGAGCGCCCAATGAATGGTGATGGCGCGATCATTGAAAACATCGACCACGACAGCTAACGATTCCAACTTTACTTGTATGATGGTCACAGAGGCTGCTTGCCGAACGATACTGAGCGTGCAAGACCAGACACCAGATTGATGACTCAAGAGGGCGCGATGATTTTATTGACCGGGGCAACAGGCCGAGTTGGCAAAGCCGCAGCAGCTGAGTTGCTGAGCCAAGGCGTGCCGTTTAGGGCTTTCATACGAGACGCCGATAAGTTCGAGCATGCGGGCGACGGTGTCGAGGTAGTGGTCGGCGATTTTACCGATCCGGATTCAGTGGCGCGTGCCGTGAAGGGGGTCACCCGAGCATTAATCGTGATGGGTAATCATCCCGATCAGGCTATGCTAGAACAACGTTTTGCCACCGTGGCTGCTGAGGCGGGTGTGGCGCACCTGGTCAAAGTCTCGTCGATGGAGGCGGCTCCTGACGCTACCGCCGCATTACCCAAAAATCACTTTGAGACAGAGCAACATATTGCGGGGCTGAATCTGAACTGGACCTTTTTACGTCCCAATTACTACATGCAGAATATGCTGATGTACGCTGCGTCTGTCAGTCGGATAAGCTCCTTCGCGCTTCCTTTGGGGCGCGCTAATACTGCCATGATTGATGCTCGCGATGTCGGACGGGTCGCGGCGCGTGTGTTGTCCGAGGAGGGCCATGAGCAGCAAATTTATCGTCTTACCGGCCCTGAGCGGTTGAACTTTCACGATGTGGCCGGACAAATGAGTTCGGTTTTGCAACGCAGTATTGAATACATTGAGCAGACGCCAGAGGCGTTCCGTGAGGTGCTGGGGCAGTTTATTCAATCACCGTGGCAACTCGATGCAGTGTGCGAGTTATTTGGTGAAATTGCGGCAGGATCTCTCGACGAGCAAACCACGACGGTGGCGGACTTGCTCGGCACCTCACCCACGCCCTTTGCCGCGTTTGTTGCAGAGTTTGCTGGCGCATTTTCAGCACCTGCTCCGCAGAGCTAGCGCCTTATGATGAAGCGTCTGAGACGTCTGCCTGCGGGCGACCCGGTTGAGGATTGAATGGATCCGCCGTGAGCCTGCGGTCTTCAAGTGGGCTTTTTTCCAGCAGTGTGGTGCTACAGTGGAGTTGGGCGGCTCGATCACGAACCAGAGGGTAGATGGCTATGTTTTTCATTTTGTTTACGCTTGGCTTTGTCGCGGTGGTGATGACTTGCATGATCATGATTAACCGCTGGATGGTGTCCAAGCGGCCCAAGGCCCCCGATTCGCGCGATCAGACCGACGACCCGCACCATGACCCAGCTCATGACTCAGGCGACAACTCAACTCACGACTCAGCTCACCATAAGGACACGAGTGCCGATCTGAAAGACGGGTGATGTGAGTGACTTTTCGAGATAAAAAATGGACTTTTTAGCAACCGCAGCCACGCCGATACCCAGTCACACTGTGTTGGCCCTACTCGCCGTGCTCATGGGCGGCATTCAGTTAGCCTTAGCCAAGGGCACGTCTGCGCATCGGTGGTTGGGGTGGGTTTGGGTATCCGTGATGACTTACGTGGCTATTTCTTCTTTTTTTATCAGTACGATCCAGACCTGGCGCAGCTTTAGCCCGATCCATCTACTGAGTGCGTGGACGCTGCTTTCTTTAGTCGTTGCGGTGTATCACGCGCGCGCGGGAAATATTCGCCAACATCAGAGGTGGATGGTGACGCTCTATGTGCTCGCCCTCGTCGTAACGGGCCTGCTCACGTTGTGGCCGGGGCGCTTGATGCACGAAGCTGTCTTTGGGGGCTGAGCGTGTCTGCTCGATGACTCACGCTTTCTCAGCGTGCGCGCCGAGGTATGCTGGGTTTGTTCACTTGGCCGGTTCATCGTTCAGCTCGCTGCGACAACTCCTCTTAGCCGTGGCGAGTGCAGCGGATTTTGCGCTGATCTTTACTTAAAAAGGTATTCCTATGACAGATCTCTACACCCTGACTGCTTGCAGTTACTTACAGTACCTTACCTCCGCTATTGGTTATCTTGAGCAAGCTAGGGATCAAGCCAGTGAGCTCGAAGTGTCTCTTGAGGACATGGTTAACGCGTCGTTATTCCCCGACATGCTGCCGTTACATTTTCAGGTCATTACGATCGCACATTTTTCGGACACGGCGATGCATGCCGCGTCAACGTCAATGATTAGCGGCCCCAATATGGATTTAAAGCTCGATTTCCAAGGCCTTATTGACCACCTAAAAACGGCGCGCAGTCATATTGCGGGCCTAGACAAAGAACAGGTTAACGCCGCAGCAGGGGGCGAGGTCATCTTTCAATATGGCGACACCATCCTGCCCTTTACCACCGAAGACTTTTTCCTGACTTACGCGCTACCGAGCTTCTATTTTCATGTCAGCATCGCGTTTGGCATTTTGAGGTCGTTGGGTGTTCATATTGGCGTGGCGCATTTTTTGGGTACCGTCAGAGCGACGCCCTCACCGAGTCTTCCCGCCTCTGCCCAGCAGCTCACGGGAGCGCAATACTTGGACACGCTAAAGCCGCTAGCTTTGCCTCAATGAGGTGAGACGGCTGCGGAACTGTCTGGATCATTGGTGCCCTGGAGCGGTATCAGCAGTTACCGCTAACCCGCAGACTGCCTCGCTTTTGGCGCTATAGACCTATCATTGGCAAGCAGGCCCCAGCCTTGCGTGTTCAGCTCAATTGTTTGCTAGCCGCGCTTGTCGTACCTTTATCGGCACCCGTAAGCGAGGCCGGATCAGACTTGCAACTGCGAACAGTATTTGACTCCACAGCCACCAGTGCTGGTTGTGAGGTCGGTTAGCGGAATGAGCGATCAAATCATCAACTGACATAAAAAATTCATTTTCCAACGAGAAATTTACTGTCTACGCTCAGAACGTTTCTATGGAAGACCGTAATTTGTCTAAAGGCCAACGCATGACGAATACAAGTAAAGAGGAGAAGGACGGCGCTGTCACTAACGTTCCCCAGCAAAAAGTCCCTTCGATGATCAATCTCAAGGACAAGTTGTCTACTCGATCTGTCAACCATAAAGCTGGGTTGAAAACTAGGAGGATCATCACTATTGAAACACCCTATAAAGGTGTTTCGGAGCAGGATTATCAGATTGAAAAACGGCGATTACAGGTTGAGATTCTCAGGATTCAACAGAAGCTGATCAAAAATGGCCAACGGTTATGTATTCTTTTTGAGGGACGCGATGCCGCGGGTAAGGGCTCGACCATCAAGCGTTTTACTGAAAATATTATGCCAGCTCATACTCGAGTAGAGGCGTTAGGGGTACCTAGTAAGAAAGAGTCAAAATATTGGTTCAGGCGCTATGAAAAAAGGCTGCCAGATAGCGGAGAGATCGTTTTTTTTGATCGATCTTGGTACAGCCGAGCGCTGATCGAACCTACCATGGGTTATTGCTCACAAAAGCAATACGAGTATTTTATGAAGAAGGTCCTGCACTGGGAGCATGGCCTGATCGATAAGGGCCTTCTTTTAATTAAGTTTTACCTATCCGTAAGCCCTGATACGCAGCTGATTCGTTTTGAAGATCGCCTAAACAATCCACTGACCTTTTGGAAGCTCTCTGGCAATGATTTAGAGGCGCGTAAAAAATGGGAGGTCTTCACCCATTACAAGGAGCTGATGTTCGCCCACGCGTCATCAGAAAAATCGCCTTGGGTGGTGGTCGGCTCCAACACCAAAAGAGAAGCACGCCTGACCTCTATGTTGCATGTTGTGCGGTTGTTAAGCGGCAGGCAGTTTGAGCATTTGACGGGCGAGGACATCACCGCAACACACTCAATCAAATTGGCGGGGGTCAAGTTTCAAGGCCTGACTTTACAGCAGCTTGCCATACTGAAAGAATTAAAAGAGCAAGAGAAGTGACTATTAGGATTTGAATGAATAACAAAACTGCCAATACGCCGACGGGCAAGCACACCCTGAAAAATACGGTGGGGCTGCCATTAATAGAGTCTGCGGGTGGCCTCGTCTGCAATCGAAGTCATCACATATTATTAATATTCAAGCGGGGCAAATGGGACATGCCAAAAGGGCGCATTGAAGATTTGCAGCTCCCAGAGGTCTCTGCTCTTAGAGAGGTTGAAGAAGAAACCGGTCTTGAAGCAAAGAAATTGACCATACTCGGTAAGCTGGTTTCTACCTATCACACGACCAGTCACCAGAAGGTTGATTACCTGAAAAAAACGCATTGGTACCTAATGGATTACGACGGTGATGATGATGATACAGATCCGCAGGTCGAAGAGGGCATTATAGAATGTCGTTGGGTACACCTAAGCGACCTGCCAGCTTATAGAGAGCTTTTGCGCGCAAGGATCAACTACGTCGTCGATTTCTGGCAGCAGAGCTTAGCCTACGAACCCCGTGGCTAGTCTGGATAGTGTTTCTGCCAGTCAGGGTGGTCTTGATGTTCGTGAGGGTAAATAACGCCTCGCTACTGTGTTCGAGTTTTTAGGTACCGTCAGAGTGACGCCATCACCGAGTCTTCCCGCCTTTGCCCAGCAGCTCATGGGAGCGCAATACTGGTTGGTAAATGGAGGTGGACCCTCCCGCCGATGAACACGGCCGACCTCTCCCCCCGGGTGTCAATCTCTGCGAAGCAAAACCCGCCTCACTGAGCCTGATATGCTCCCCCCACATCCATCGCATCTGGCAGTGAATATGAAAGCTGAACTTCAAGAATTAATGAATAGGTTGCGGAAGCTTCAGGGAGCAATCGACTTCGGCAATGCACCAATGGCTGAGCGAGAAGAGCTAGCGAGTGATGTGACAGACATCATGGATGCTCTGTTCGAAGTGATGAAGACGCTACCCGACGAGTAATCCAGATAAATACCGCTTCCACACATCGAGGCGCTTGATTGTGCATATTGGGGAGTGAGGTGGCAAGTGGCTGGTTGCGCATTGACGCATGAGATTGATTTACAAAAAGAAAAAAGGGTTAGCGATGGTGCCCAGGAGAGGACTTGAACCTCCACGCCCTTGCGAGCACTAGCACCTGAAGCTAGCGTGTCTACCAATTTCACCACCTGGGCAGCGGGAAACTCTGTTGAGTCAGAGGGCGCGGAGCGTACTGCGTCGCCCCACAACTGTCAATTTTGCGACCAGGGCGGCATCGCACTTGCGATCTGCGACGAAGCCTCCTCAGCTTAAGCGACGCACTACTGGATAGACCCATAAGCCCGGGCGGTCGACGCTGTGTCTGTGAACGCAGCCCGAGGTTCACTGCGACTATCGCTTGAGCCTTGTGCTCTGATGGGCCTGCCGACACGATCACAATTAAAGCACTGTTTTGGGCAGATTAGCGCCTTCGAGAGGCGTACAATTAGCGTTCACGCATCAGGAGCTCTGATAAGGGCCTTCCGGAAATCCTTTGGCACCGCGCCGTAAAGACCAAATGAATAAGCCTCCTACTGATCCCCATGCCTCGCGGGAACAGGATCGCTACGCGCACCCGATCCCGAGCCGGGAGATTATATTGGGTGTGCTTGAGGCGGCGGATGCCCCCATGAAATTCGGGGCGATCGCTGAGCAGCTCGATTTGCAGGAGGAGCGGGACCTCGATGCGCTCCGCAGACGATTGCGGGCTATGCAGCGAGATGGGCAGCTTATCTCGGGCCGGCGCGGCGCTTATGGTGTGCCCAAACGAATGGATCTATTGCATTGCCGCGTAATGGGTCACCGCGACGGCTATGGGTTTGCCCGCCCGTTACAGGAGGAGGGTGACGACTTGTTCTTGTCCGCCCGAGAGATGTATCAGGTTTTCGATGGCGACGAGGTGTTAGTGGCCATAGCGGGGGTAGACCGACGCGGCCGCGCCGAGGGCCAAATAGCGGAGGTGCTGAGTCGCGCTCATACCCAGGTGGTGGGTCGCTATATGGAAGAGAGCGGCATTGGCTATTTGATTTCTCACAATACGCGCATCCGAAACCACATATTAATACCGCCCAACAGCAAGGGTGGCGCGCGTCATGGCCAGCTGGTTTCGGTGGAGTTGACCGACTATCCCTCTGCAACGCTCGGCGCTAAGGGTAAAGTAGTGGAAGTGCTCGGTGATCACCTTGATCCCGGCCTTGAGATCGATGTGGCCATTCGTGCCCACGGTATTCCCTACGAATGGCCCGACGAAGTCCTGCGCGAGGCCGGTACTCTCGGGGAGGAGCCCACCGAGGACGATAAACATCATCGGGTCGATTTGCGTGATGTGCCTTTTGTCACCATCGACGGAGAAGACGCGAGAGATTTTGATGATGCGGTGTGGTGTGAAGAGCGAGAGGGTGGCTTTCAGCTCCGTGTCGCCATTGCCGATGTCTCGCATTACGTGCCGGTAGGCAGTGCACTGGATGAAGAAGCCAGCTATCGAGGGAATTCGGTTTACTTCCCCGAGCGCGTGGTGCCGATGTTCCCTGAAGTCCTGTCGAATGGCTTGTGCTCACTGAAACCCCGAGTAGATCGATTGGCGATGGTCTGCGACATGCAAATTGGGCCAGAGGGCGAGTTAGCCCATTACGTTTTTTACGAGGCGGTGATTCATTCGCATGCGCGGTTAACTTATACCGACGTGGGTGCCGTGCTCACCGATGGTGAAAGTCCCAATGTGGCTGCCGAGCGGCTTGACGATATTGCACGACTCTATCGCTTATATGAGGTATTGCGTGGCGCTCGCGAGCAACGGGGCGCGCTCGATTTTGATACGCAAGAGACCCGTATTGTGTTTGACGAGCAGCGCAAGATCGCCGCGATTGAGCCGGTCTATCGTAACGACGCGCATAAGCTGATTGAAGAATGCATGTTGATCGCCAATGTGGCCACCGCCCGCTTTTTGGAGACGAGCGAGCAGCCTGCTTTGTTTCGTGTGCACGAGGGTCCGAGTGCGCAAAAACTCGAGAACTTGCGCGCCTTTTTGGGCGAATTGACCCTCGAATTACCCGGTGGTCTGAAACCCACCCCCGAGCACTATCAGTCACTGCTGAGCGCGGTTGAGGGGCGGGATGATGCACAGGTCATTCAAACCATGCTGTTGCGATCTCTCTCGCAGGCGGTGTATCAGCCCGACAATGGCGGGCACTTCGGGCTTCACTTTGAGGCCTATGCCCACTTTACGTCGCCGATTCGCCGTTACCCCGACTTATTAGTGCATCGAGCGATCCGATCGGTGATTCGAGGTCGCAGTAAGAGTGCACACGTGAGCCGCGTTCCCGGCGCTAAAGGGCTGCGGCGCGAAGTGATTTATCCCTACGACATGGCGGGCATGTTGGCGCTGGGTGAGCAGTGCTCGATGACCGAGCGACGTGCCGATGATGCGACGCGAGAGGTGGATGCGTGGCTCAAATGCGAATTTTTGAAGGATCGTATTGGCGACGCTTTTTCGGGCGTGATTGCCGCTGTGACAAATTTCGGCGTTTTTGTTGAGTTGCATGACCTGTATATCGAAGGCCTGTTGCATGTGAGTGCGCTGCCGGGCGATTACTATCATTTTGACCAAGCCAAACAGCGTTTGGTGGGTGAGAGAACCCGTCAGGTGTTTCAACTGGGCGGCGTGGTCGCCGTTAAGGTCGCCCGCGTCGATCTGGATGATCGCAAAATTGATCTTGAATTGGCCGATGGTGCGAGCTCAAAGCGTGCTGCTGGGGCAGGGCCGCGCAAGCCGGGTGAGGGCCCCAAAAAGGATAAATCCAGCCGCGAACGGTCTAAGAAGAAGCGCAAGACCGCCCAGAAAGCCAATCATGAGAGCCAGGGTCAGCCTGCATCGAGCAAGGCTAAGTCGAACAAGGCCAAGTCGAGCAAGACCAAATCCAGCAAGGCCAAATCGAGTCAGCCTGCATCGAGTAAAGCTCAATTGGGTCAGACTGATGTAAAGGGTGGTGGCGCGACGAAAAAGTCGACGAGTCGCAAAAAGGTAGGCAAGTCAGCCGCTGCTAAATCGTCAAAACGCACTAGCAGTCCGCGCAAAGAGCGGTGACCCATGGAAGAGACGGTATTTGGTTATCACGCCGTGGAAAGTCTTCTTCGTCTCGACCCGAAGCGAGTGAACACCGTCCTCGTGCAATCGAGCCGCAATGACAAACGGATGCAAGCGCTGTGTGCACTGGCGCGGAATCAAGGCGTTGTCTTGGAGCCTTGTCCACGGCAGACCCTAGATGAACGTGTTGAAGGTCGTCATCAGGGTGTCGTGGCGGTACTGCATTCGGGTGCCGCCGATAACAGCGAGGGGATGCCCGAGGCAAATCTACTGAGTTTGGTAGGTCAGGCCGCGCTGCCACTCCTACTGATTCTCGATGGGGTTACCGACCCCCATAATTTAGGCGCTTGTTTGCGCAGCGCCGAGGCTGCGGGGGCCACTGCGGTGATTTTCCCCAAAGATCGCAGTGCTGACGTCAATGCGGTGGTGCGCAAAGTGGCGTGCGGCGCAGCTGAATCGGTGCCCTGGCTGAGAGTCACGAATTTGGCGAGGACCATCGAAACGCTAAAACAAGCAGGTATTTGGATTGTGGGCACCAGTGGCGACGCCACCGAGACGCTTTTCGAACAAGATTTAGCCGGTCCGTGTGCGCTAGTGCTGGGTTCGGAGGGGTCGGGAATGAGGCGTTTGACCCAAGAGTTGTGCGATTACAGGGTGCACTTGCCCATGGCGGGCAGTGTATCGAGTCTCAATGTGTCGGTCGCGGCGGGTATTTGTTTGTTCGAAGCGGTGCGGCAGCGTCGCGGCTGACTGCGAGCCGCGGCATCACCACCCATAATTGGCATTTGCAAAGCGGTTGTGACCTTTGTAGACTCCGCACCTCAAAAATTTGGCTGGGCCGTTAAAGGCCTTTCCTCCTTGCCACACCACAATGTGGGTGGCTTAATCCATAAGGAGTACGCGAGTGCGACACTACGAAGTTGTGTTCATGGTCCATCCGGACCAGTCTGAACAAGTTCCCGGAATGATTGAACGTTATAGCGCTGTTATCACAAAAGATGGCGGCACGGTTCATCGCCTGGAGGATTGGGGCCGACGGCAGTTGGCTTACCACATCAATAAAATCCATAAGGCGCACTACGTCATGATGAACGTCGAGGCCACTAACGAGGCCATGGAAGAGTTGACAACCACCTTCCGTTATAACGACGCCGTCATTCGTAACCTGGTCATCCGACGCGACGAAGCGGTACTAGAAGAGTCCTTGCTCATGAAAGCCGAGCGTGAGGACAAAGAGCGTAAGGCACGATACCAGGAGCGCAACGATAACGACGCGCGTAAAGCAGCTGCGACAGCAGAAGCCACGGATTCATCCTCTGAAGAGGCTGCCGAGCCGGCAGTAGACTCAGAAGCAGCAAGCGAGGAATAAGCCATGTCACGTTTTTTTCGACGACGAAAGTTCTGCCGTTTTACCGCTGAGGGTGTGAAGGAGATTGATTATAAGGATCTCGACACCTTGAAGCAGTATGTATCGGAGACCGGAAAAATAGTGCCGAGCCGCATCACCGGCACCAAGGCCAAGTATCAGCGACAGCTGGCGACGGCGGTTAAACGCGCGCGATATCTTGCGTTACTGCCTTACACCGACGCGCACAATTAAGCATTAACCATGCGCGGCCTCGCTGAATTTATCATGCGCGGCCGGTGGCAAGCACTGGGCGTCGCGGTACTGGGGTCGGGGAGTTTGTTATTTGGCTGGGTCAGTGCCGCAGCCATTGCACTGGTCACGTTAAGAAACGGTTCGGCCTCCGGCGGCTGGCTGACACTGTGGGCAATCTTGCCCGCCATTATTATCGCTGCAATTAGCGGTGATACGGGAAGCGTACTGTTATTACTGGGTACGTTTAGTCTGGCGGTCATTTTGCGCGAAAGTGTCAGTCTATCGCTGGCTGTGATGGCGAGTGTGCCCCTAGCATTGCTCGGTGGCGCTGCCTTAACGCTGTTTAATGGCGTGTTTTTACAGGAGTTAGTAGCGACCTTTAATCAGGCGCTGACGCAGCTCGAGCAGGAACTGGCCCAAGGTGAGGCCGCGGAGATGGTATTTAACGCGGTGTCGGCACCTCAGGTCGCCGCACTGCTGGCGACCGGCAACGCGGTGATCGCGCTGCTGAGTCTGATTTTGGGGCGCTATTGGCAGGCCTCTCTTTACAACCCAGGCGGGTTTGGAGAGGAGTTCCGCGCACTGCGGCTGCCGGTTGGCGCGGTGCTATTGATGGCCAGTACGGCTCTCATTCTTTGGTGGATGGGTGCTGACTGGCGAGTGTGGAGCGCGGTGGTTGTGCTGCCCCTCACCATTGTGGGGTTCTCGCTGTTACACGCTTTTGCAAAGCGGGCGGGCAAGGGGGTCACTTGGTTGGCTCTCATGTATGCATTGTGGATCGTAATTGATCCAGTGAAATGGTTGTGGGTGGGGTGCGTCGTGATAGACACCTTTGCCGATGTCAGGGGTAGGTGGAGCCGATCTGCCGACCGGGGCCCCGGCGGAGACTGACACTGTCGGTTATGAATGGAAGAAGGTCGACCGCATTGTCGGTTAACAGAGGAAGAAATGATGGAAGTTATATTATTGGAAAATATTGGTAGTCTCGGCGGTCTAGGCGACACGGTTGACGTGAAACCGGGTTACGGTCGCAACTTTCTGATCCCTCAGGGAAAAGCGGTTGCCGCAACAGACGATAACGTCGCCTAAATTTGAAACACGCCGCGCAGAGCTCGAGGCAGCCGCGTCCGAGACCCTCGCCGCAGCGCAAGCGCGAGGCGATGCCTTGGCAGCGTTAACGGCCGTTGAGATTGCTGCCACCGCCGGGGAAGAAGGCAAGTTATTTGGTTCAGTGGGTACCCGCGATATTGCGGACGCGCTCACTGCCGCCGGTTGTGAGGTCGATAAGGCAGAAGTCCGTTTGCCTGAGGGCGCCATCCGTGAACTGGGCGAATTTGAGATTATGATTCAGGTACATGCGGACGTGTCGACCTCGGTCGCAATCCACATTATCGCTGAATAGCCCCCGCCGGGGCATTAAGCCCCGCAACTTCCGATATCTGCTGGCGCGTTGCCGTTGTCACAGGTACTCTATTCGGCCCGATGGCTGATGACGGGCCCGCTCAATGAGCGCCAGTGTCACAGCGATCGGCCGATGGTGCACAACAAAAGGCAGCGTTTTGAACTCGTTCACCTCTGAGGATCCGGATATTTCCCGGATCCGCATGCAACCCCAGTCAATCGAGGCGGAACGCTCGGTGATAGGCGGTATTCTGCTAGCGCCGGAGAGCTGGGACGCGATTGCTGAGCAAGTGAACGCCAACGATTTTTATCGTCCAGAGCATCGCGCCATTTTCCGCCAGATCGCATTGCTGGTGGATCGTAATGAACCGATTGACGTCATTACGGTTGCCGACCGATTACTGGCTACCGGCGAGCTGGACGCGGCTGGGGGCCATACCTACCTGACCGACCTCGTGGAGCAGACGCCAACGGCGGCCAACGTCAGCGCCTACGCCCGCGCCGTTAGGGAGCGAGCGCTGCTTCGCAAACTCATTGATGCAGCGCAAGACATTGCCAACGCGGGCTTCAACCCTGAGGGACGTAGCGCGGATGAATTGGTCGATGAGGCCGAGCGACTGATCATGACCGTGTCTGAGAGCGGCCCCAAATCAGGAGGTCCTCAAAGCATGGCTCCGCTGCTCTCTGGCGCGTTGGAGCGTATTGAGGAGCTCTACAACACGGGGGGCGATATTACGGGCCTCACCACTGGTTTTATCGACTTGGATAAAAAAACATCGGGACTACAACCTTCAGACTTAGTGATTGTTGCGGGTCGACCGTCGATGGGTAAAACCAGCTTTGCGATGAATTTGGTCGAGAATGCGTCAGCTCATACAGAAAAGCCGATTGTTGTTTTTTCGATGGAGATGCCAGCCGAGCAGCTGGTCATAAGAATGATGTCTTCACTGGGTAAAATTGATCAGTCCCGCGTTCGCACGGGAAAGTTGCAGCAAGACGATTGGCCTAAATTGTCGTCGGCGATGGCCAAACTCAAAGATACTTCGATTTTTATTGATGATACGCCGGCGCTGACGCCAACCGAAGTCAGGTCACGTGTGCGTCGATTATCGCGAGAGCACGGTGATCTTGCCATGATCATGATCGATTACCTCCAGTTGATGCGGGTGGCGGGTTCCAACGAGGGCCGTACCGCAGAGATCTCGGAAATTTCGCGTAATTTAAAAGCGATCGCCAAAGAGTTCCGCTGCCCGGTCGTTGCACTATCACAGCTCAATAGAGCCCTCGAGCAAAGACCGAACAAGCGGCCGGTAAATTCAGATTTACGTGAATCGGGAGCGATCGAGCAAGACGCGGATGTGGTGATGTTTATTTATCGTGATGAGGTGTATCACGAAGATTCGCCCGATAAAGGGGTTGCGGAGATCATCATTGGCAAGCAGCGAAATGGCCCTATCGGCACATGCCGGCTTGCTTTCCAGGGTGAATTCACCCGTTTTGAAAACCTTGCCCGCGATGACTACGCGGGTTATTAGCGTGCTCAAGCAACCGCGATGCCGCTCGTTAAGGCCGAGCGATTAGGTCGACTAAACTCGATGCAAACCACCCCGCTTCCTATTGATTTTGCCGCGCTCACCGAGCTGATGGGGGGTAATCATGACGGGGTTTGTTCGTTGCTGGAGCTGTTTGTCAGCGAACTGTTAGCCGACCTAAGTGCCAGTACTATCGCTATCGAGGCCAGTGATCGAGCCACTTTGCAGCAGATCGCACACCGATTAAAGGGCACCAGCGCCAATTTAACTGCGCCGATGCTGTCGGCTACTGCGAGTGAGTTAGAACAATCCTGTAAAGAAGCGGATGACCCGCAGCTGTTGGCGAGCCATCAGAAGATGATCGAGCAGGGAACGCGATTACGAGAGGCGATTGCGGTTTGGCTCGGTAGCGCCAGCCCGACTAATGAATCAGAGACCGATTTCTCTTCGTAGTTGTGCTAACTGCGTTTTTTGTTCGTCGGTGCTCGGTGGTTCGTCGTCAGGGGGCGCAATGCTGACCCGCTCAGGTCCCTTCAGTATTTCGCCTCGTGCCGCGCGAC
Source organism: uncultured Luminiphilus sp. (assembly GCA_943789425.1). Taxonomy (GTDB): domain Bacteria; phylum Pseudomonadota; class Gammaproteobacteria; order Pseudomonadales; family Halieaceae; genus Luminiphilus. Next base: position 110,969 of record CALSUB010000004.1, on the reverse strand, counting down.
TGACCCAGCGTTCATAGTGTTCGCGAAATAGTGGCCAAGTTCGATGCTCTGCTTCATTGGCTAGAAAAAACCACCCACAGTCACAGCCCGCGAGGTAAACAGCAGGGTGGCGCCAAGCCGCCTCTGATTTTGGCGAGGGTGCAAGGCAGGCCTCTCGATAGGCGTCATAGGGCGACGGTAAACCTAGATCACTCATCCCATGTCGGCAGGCGTCGATCATGCGGTTGAGCGTCGGCAAATAGTCACTGGTCTCAATGGCATGTTGAGCGGCACGCAAGATGACTGCGGTGGGATAGGCGTCAAGCGCCTCAAGCCAAAGCCGTTTGACTTGCTTGACCTGCTCCGAATCAGACCACGCGGCGTAATATTGGTTGTGGTAGTTCAGTCGGAACAGCCCGAAGACCTGATTAATGGCCTCGATGCCTTGCGCGTCAGGCGGCTCTGATGCGTCAGTTGGCCCAGCTGGTGTCGGTGAGGTCGTCGTTGAGGCTTCGGTCCTTTGAACGATGGCTTGCGCCAGCGCCGCCGCGTCCTTTTGCTCCGCCATTGGGATCTCCATAGTTCGCGCCCTGAGTTTGGCGCTTCACATGTTGCAGAAACTTGCTGTTCCAAGAAGTGTGCACTTCGTTACTGTCTAGCCAATACATCACAAATTCGGGCAGCAATGCCTTGGCGTCCTGTTCAGAGATGCCCGCCAGCGCAAGGGTGTCATAGACTGCCACGTCGGGTTGCCAGTGTCGTGGTATCCGGGTCGGCTCCGTGCTGTGGTGTATCTGGCTAGTATGACGTAACCAACGACGGCGGACGTGTTCGACAAACCGGGTATTGATTTCTTTTGGGGGGCCGCCCCGCTCTCGCCAATACAGCACGAATTCCCCTCTCACAGAGTCGGCAAATTCTGCATCAATGCCTGCCTGCTCGAGAATTTCGAAGGCATCTTGATTCGGCCGCCAGTCTTTGCCAAATGGCGGTGGGGTGCTGATCTCAAATGCCGTGGTAAGTCCTTGTTGCGCTCGCCAGCGTGCGAGGGCATGTTGCCGAAATTGGGTATCGAGATCTCGGCCGTTCTCTGAGGGCAAAAACTGTGACGCGATGGAGTCGACAAAAGTGCGGGGGATGCCCTGGGTCATCACCAGCAGATCAATGAGCGCATCACTGGGTTGCCAGTGGCGGCTGCGGGCCTCGAATCCACTGCCGCGGTGATGGGTCGGGGCAGTCGGCTCAGACTCAACGCGCCGTGATGGCTCGGCCAACGCCGTTGCCGACAGGACCAAGATTGCGGCGTCGTGATGCGCTGAGCGCGCGAGAATGCCAAGCGCCACTAATTTATCGCTCAGTTGAGTAATGTGGTCTATCGACCAGAAAGGCAGTGTTTGCTGGAGTTCTTGGAGGACGATCGTTGTCCAACCGTCGCGATCTGTCAGTTTGGTGCCCAGCGCCTGCAGTAAAATGGCCTCTTCTAGACCGATGGTCTCGGCCAGCTCAGGCGAGAAAGTCAATTGGCGGTCGGGAATGAGGGAACCGGAAGGCATGGTGATCGGGCGCAAACCAAATGGTCTGTTAGGATACCGGCTTCGCTCTATCAATACAGCCTTTACGATCAGTTTCTCAGGAGTTTCGCTTGGCCAAGGCAAAAACAGCGTTTGTCTGCAACGATTGTGGGGCAGATTTCCCCAAGTGGCAGGGTCAATGCGGGGAATGCCAAGCGTGGAATACGCTGACTGAATTTCGCTTGAGTGCGCCGGCCGCTAAAAAAGGATCGAGCGGTCGGGCGGCGACGCGCGGCGGTTTTGCGGGCAGTCTGGCGGCGGTTAAGCGGCTGGAGGACGTTTCCATTGTCGACCTACCGCGGTTGGCATCTGGGTTCGACGAATTTGATCGTGTTTTAGGCGGTGGGTTTGTCCCGGGTGCCAGCATTCTCATAGGGGGGCACCCTGGCGCAGGTAAAAGCACGCTCCTGTTGCAAACACTTTGTCGATTGGCATCGTCGCATTCGGCGCTCTACGTCACCGGTGAAGAATCACCAGAGCAAATTGCGCTGCGGGCCAATCGCCTTCAGTTACCCACAGATCAACTGCAATTGATGGCAGAGACAGATGTCGATGCCATTTTGGCCTCTGCAGAATCCCTACAACCTAAAATTCTGGTCGTTGACTCCATTCAAGTGGTGCATAGCGACACGCTGACCTCGGCGCCCGGGAGCGTCTCCCAGGTTCGAGACTGCGCCTCGCAGCTGACGCGCTATGCCAAACAAACAGGGACCGTGCTGATTTTAGTGGGCCACGTGACGAAGGATGGCAGCTTGGCGGGACCCAAAGTGCTCGAACACATGATCGATTGCTCGATTCTGCTCGAGGGTGATCACGACACGCGTTACCGAACGTTGCGCGGTCAAAAAAATCGCTTTGGCGCGGTCAATGAGCTGGGCATTTTTGCCATGACCGATACGGGTATGCGCGAGGTGACCAACCCCTCGGCTATTTTTCTTGATCGCTCAGAACACATTGCACCAGGGACGACGGTTGTCGTCGTGTGGGAGGGCACTCGACCGTTGCTGGTGGAGATTCAAGCGTTGGTTGACGACAGCTCGCTGGGTAATCCGCGGCGCGTCACGGTTGGATTCGAACAGAATCGATTAGCGATGTTGCTGGCGGTACTGCACCGACATGGCGGCATTCAGGTGGGTGATCAGGATGTGTTCGCGAATGTGGTGGGGGGGGTGAGAGTGATGGAGACTTCGGCTGACTTAGCGTTATTGCTTGCAGTGGTGTCGAGCCTTCGCGATCGACCGTTGCCTCAAGACTGGGTGGTGTTTGGAGAGGTAGGCTTGTCTGGTGAGATTCGTCCCGTGGCCAGTGGTCAGGAGCGCTTGGCTGAGGCAGCGAAGCATGGTTTTAGACGCGCCATAGTGCCGAAGGGCAATGCGCCTAAAAAACCGATTCCCAACCTTGAAGTGGTGCCGGTATCGCGTTTGTCTGAAGCCCTAGAGGCTTGCTCCTAAGGGTAAGCTCGGCCTGTCGCCATCGTTATCGACAGACGCTCACTCCGTACTTGTTATCAAGAGGCTACTTGAGTCGACGGTGCTTCACCCGGCTGGGTACTGCTGCATCCGCTCCTTGGCGTTGCCGACGATCGACCTCGTAGTCCGTGTAATTGCCCTCGTGGAACACCACACTGCCGTCATCTTCGTAAGCCAAAATGTGCGTTGCGATCCGATCTAAAAACCACCGATCGTGGGAGATGACCAGCGCGGAACCCGGAAAGGCCAGTAGCGCTTCCTCGAGCGCACGGAGGGTTTCGACATCCAGATCGTTAGTCGGTTCATCGAGGAGCAATACGTTGGCACCTTGCTTTAATAATTTAGCCAAATGCAGGCGGTTGCGCTCTCCACCCGAGAGGTCCTTCACAAATTTTTGCTGATCGGAGCCTTTAAAGTTAAAACGGCCCACGTAGGAACGCGATGCGACCTCATAGCTGCCGATACGGATGATATCGAGGCCATCAGAGACTTCTTCCCACACCGTTTTGCTACCGTCCAAGTCATCACGGGATTGGTCGACGTAGCCAAGTTCCACAGTATCTCCCACCACAACGCTGCCGCCGTCAGGCGTCTCTAAGTCCATCAGTATGCGAAATAGGGTCGACTTGCCCATGCCATTGGCGCCGATAATGCCCACGATGCTGCCTTTGGGAACAACGAAGTTAACCTCGTCAAATAACAGCCGATCACCAAATGTTTTTCGTAGACCCGCGACTTCGATGACCTTGTCGCCGAGTCGGGCGCCGGGCGGAATGTAGATTTCGTTGGTCTCGTTGCGGCTCTGAAATTCCTGTGAGTTCAACTCATCGAAGCGCTGCAGCCTGGCCTTGTTTTTCGCTTGCCGCCCCTTGGGATTGGACCTGACCCACTCTAATTCTGCCTTGATCGCCTTTTGGTGGGAGGCCTCTTGACGCTGCTCTTGTTCGAGCCGTTTTTCCTTGGCCTCTAACCAGACCGAGTAATTACCCTCGTAGGGAATGCCCCGACCTCGATCCAGCTCTAGGATCCAGCCCGCGGCGTTATCGAGAAAATAGCGATCGTGGGTAATGGCGACGACGGTGCCGCTGAAATCCTCTAAAAAGTGCTCAAGCCATGCGACGGATTCAGCATCAAGGTGGTTGGTCGGCTCGTCGAGCAGCAGCATGTCGGGCTCTGACAACAGTAGCCGTGCTAACGCCACGCGCCGTTGTTCCCCGCCAGACAATGTGCCGACATCCGCATCCCATGGCGGTAAACGTAGCGCGTTGGCCGCGATATCGAGACGCGTTTCTAGATTATGCGCATCCTTTGCTTGAATGATGTCTTCTAATTTGGCCTGCTCTTTGGCCAGCGCATCAAAGTCGGCATCGGGTTCGGCGTAATCGGCATAGATCTTCTCAAGACCCGCCAGAGCGTCAATCGCTTCCTGCAGTCCTTCTTCTACATTGCCGCGGACATCTTTTTCAGGATTCAGCTGCGGCTCTTGCGGCAGGTAGCCAATCTTGATGTCCGCTTGTGCCCGCGCCTCACCGAGAATGTCAGTATCAATACCCGCCATTATTTTCAGCAGGGTTGATTTACCAGACCCGTTAAGGCCCAACACGCCAATTTTGGCGCCAGGGAAAAAAGACAGGGAAATATCTTTGAGGATTTCTTTTTTGGGTGGGACGATTTTCCCCACTCGGTTCATGGTGTAAACGTATTGCGCCACGACTTGGCTCCATCGGTTGAGCGAATGATTTTGGCGGCACAGTCTCTCTGCCGCTGAGGTTTTAAAGCTATCAGGATGGGCAGTGTACTGAATCAGTCAGTAATCTGCTCGCCTAGGTTGTTGGCATCATGTCCAAAATGCGCAGCTATTTACCAGCGCGCAGCTACTGCGGCGCCTAGACCAAACGGCAAACGGCAAGCAGCCTGTGTGGGCGTGGCGCGGTGAAAGTAGGTGGCGCGTAGTGTTCAGTCAGACAACTGTACTGAGCGGCCCCGGCCAATAGCGTAGTACTCGATCTCCAGTGCCACCATATATTGGGGGTCGTAGAGGTTTCGGCCATCGAAAATAAGGGCTGAGCTGAGTCGTTGCTTGATGCCCTCAAAGTCAGGTGACCGGAATGCCTTCCATTCGGTGCAAATGGCGAGACAATCGGCGCCATCGAGTGCCGCCTCTTTGCTCTCGGCATAGTGCAGATCGTCGCGCTCACCATAGATCGTCTGGCAGTTGTCCATGGCTTCTGGATCAAAAGCCACGACCCGGCCGCCAGCCGCCCAGATTGCCTCCATTAACACGCGGCTGGGTGCCTCACGCATATCATCGGTGTTGGGCTTGAAAGCGAGTCCCCAGACTGCCACGGTCCGGCCGGTGAGATCTGGGCCCAGTCTTGAGAGGATATGGTTAGACAATTTTTGCTTTTGGCGTTCGTTAGTGGTGTGAACGGCGGACAACAGTTGCGCGCCAGTGCCGCGTTCTTTGGCTAGGTGGTCCAGTGCGCGGACGTCCTTGGGAAAACAAGAGCCACCATAGCCGATACCGGGATAGATAAATTGAAAGCCAATTCTGGAATCAGAGCCCATGCCTTGTCGGACGGATTCGATGTCAGCCCCCACGGCCTCGGCGATGTTGGCTATTTCGTTAATGAAGCTGATTTTGGTCGCCAGCATGGCGTTGGAGGCATACTTCGTCAGTTCCGCACTGCGCGGATCCATAAACATCATTTTGTCGTGGTTGCGGTTAAAGGATTCATATAGCCTGCGGAATTCAGCCACGGTTTCCTCAGAGCGCGCTCCGACAATAATGCGGTCTGGCTTCAACGCGTCTGCCAATGCAGACCCCTCTTTTAGGAACTCTGGGTTAGAGCAGACTTCAAAGGGAATACTGATTTGCCGAGCGGCGAGTCCGTCGGCAATGCAGCGGTGAACCTGGTCGGCCGTGCCCACGGGGACCGTGGATTTATTGACAATGACTTTGCGGCTCGTCATGTGTTTGGCAATATCGGTGGCGACGGCGATGACTGCCTGCAGGTCAGCACTGCCATCGGGTAAGGAGGGCGTCCCGACACACACAAACAAATAGTCGCTGTTCTCGACGGCATCCTGGCTATTGCTGGTGAAGCGAAGCCGCTGCTGCGTGAGACCCGCTTGCAGTAATCCACTGAGCCCAGGTTCAAAAAAGGGGATATCGCCGTTCTGAATACGGGCGATTCTGTCGCGATCGATGTCCATGCAGATCACATCGTGACCCACCTCAGAGAATACGGCTGCCTGCACTAGGCCAACATAACCACTGCCAAAGATACTGATGCGCACAATATTGCCCCTCGGGACGCCTTAAATCGCGTATTGCCGCAGACATGGGTATTTGTGAGTGCTTTCCCCACAAAATCCTGACGCCTGCGCCGTGTTCCGCTAACATTCTACTTTATTGCGCCACGATGGGAGCAAGTCTGCTCCCACCTAACCTGTAGGATCACATTATGAATCAAGCCGCTACTCAGTTGTCGCAGTATCTTGATCGCGACGCACAGACCATCGAAGCCTTTGACGCCGAGCTCTGGTCAGCGATGCACGCCGAGACAGTGCGTCAGGAAGAGCATATCGAACTCATCGCGTCAGAGAACTACTGCAGCCCGCGTGTGCTGGAGGCGCAGGGCTCTGTATTAACGAACAAGTACGCAGAAGGTTACCCGGGCAAGCGATACTACGGCGGCTGTGAGTTTGTTGATCAGGCGGAGACGCTGGCCATCGAGCGCGCTAAGGCCCTATTCGGTGCTGACTTTGCCAATGTTCAGCCGCACTCTGGTTCCAGCGCCAACATTGCGGTTTTTCAAGCACTGCTCAAGCCCGGTGACACGGTATTAGGCATGAGTCTTGCGGACGGAGGGCATTTAACCCACGGCGCGTCGGTTAATTTTTCGGGCAAGATTTATAATGCTGTTCAGTACGGCATTGACCAGCACACAGGCTTGATTGACTACGACGTTGTGCGAGATCTGGCGCGCACCCACCAACCAAAACTCATTATTGGTGGGTTTTCGGCTTATAGCCGGACCCTAGATTGGTCGATTTTCCGAGAGATTGCTGACGAGGTCGGTGCTTATCTGCTCGTCGACATGGCACACGTCGCCGGACTGGTCGCAGCGGGCGTTTATCCCAGCCCCATTCCGCATGCCGATGTCGTGACCACCACTACCCACAAGACCTTACGTGGTCCGCGCTCGGGACTGATTTTGGCGCGTCGTAACGAGGCGCTCGAGAAGCAGTTTAATTCGGCCATTTTTCCCGGTGCTCAGGGCGGGCCATTAATGCACGTGATTGCAGCCAAGGCGGTCGCTTTTAAAGAGGCGATGGCGCCTGAATTCATCGATTACCAAAAACAGGTCATCGCTAATGCTCAGGCGATGGCGGCCACATTTATTGAGAGGGGCCACAAAATTGTGTCGGGTGGCACAGATAATCATTTGATGCTGCTCGATTTGATTGGCAAGGATTACACCGGTAAGGACGCCGATGCAGCGCTCGGCGAGGCTTACATCACCGTCAACAAGAATGCGGTGCCTAACGATCCACGCTCTCCTTTCGTGACTTCTGGGTTGCGATTGGGCACCCCGGCGATTACGACACGTGGTTTTGGTGTTGCCGAAACGGAGCAACTGACTGGCTGGATCTGCGATGTCTTGGCTGCGCTTGAGGGCGGCAGCAGTGCCGAGGTGATTCCCGCAGTGCGCGAGCAAGTGAAGGCGTTGTGCGCAACGTTGCCGGTTTACGCTCGCTAACAGGAGCAGTGCCGCCTGAGGCGCTGTCGATCGTATGCACTGTCCTTTTTGTAGTACCGACGAGACGAAAGTGATTGATTCTCGATTAGTCGCCGAAGGCGCTCAGGTGCGTCGCCGGCGAGAATGCCTCAGTTGTGCTGAACGCTTTACCACTTACGAGGTGGCTGAACTGGTCTTGCCGAGGGTCATCAAACAAGATGGCAGCCGGGAGCCTTTCGACGAGGAAAAACTGCGTTCTGGGCTCCTGCGGGCCCTCGAAAAACGCCCCGTATCGGTAGAGAATATTGAGGCGGAAATTGACCAAATTAAACATCGTTTACGCGCGACTGGCGAACGTGAGATTCAATCGTTAAAGGTGGGCGAGCAAGTCATGAGCTCACTCAAAGTGCTGGATCATGTGGCGTATGTTCGTTTTGCGTCGGTCTATCGCAGCTTTCAAGACCTCGCTGAGTTCCGTGATGCGATTGAATCGCTAGAGGCTGAGCCACAACAAGGCGACGATTTGTGAGTGAAGCGGCTGATCGGGCGTTGATGCAACGCGCGATCGATCTGGGGCGCCAAGCCCGTTTTTGGGCCGCCCCGAATCCCGCCGTTGGCTGTGTTTTAGCGCGTGATGGTGAGGTGATCGGGTCGGGCTACACTCAGCCGGTGGGTCAGGCGCATGCAGAAGTGATGGCACTGCAAAGCGCCGTCAACGCGCAACAATCTACCGCCTATGTCACGCTGGAACCCTGCAGTCATCAAGGGCACACAGGCCCCTGTGCACAGGCCTTGATCGAGGCGGGTGTGACGCGGGTGGTGGTGGCGATCGAGGACCCTAATCCCAGCGTATCCGGCCAGGGCATCGCCTTGCTGAGGGCTGCGGGTATTGCCGTTGAGGTGGGTGTGCTGGCGGATCAGGCTGAGCAGCACCTAGCGGGATTCTTGCACCGTATGCGACGGGGATGGGGGCAGATCACGCTCAAGGTTGCGGCGTCTTTAGATGGTCGAGTGGCCATGGCAACGGGTGAAAGTCAGTGGATTACTTGTGAGGCTTCCCGGCAGGATGTGCAGCGGTTGCGGGCAGAGTCAGATCTCATTGTGACGGGTATTGGTACGGTCCTCGCCGACGATTGCCAGCTCACTCTGCGGCCTGATCAGTCCTCGCTCAGTAGCGAAGAAAGCGAGCGGGCACTGCGCTCGCCCCCGCATCGTATGGTGTTGGATTCGCAAGGTCGCACTCCGGTCGACGCGCGGGTGCTAAAGGGGGCGCCGACCACGGTCATCACTGCACCGGGTATCGAAATGGCCGTGTCGATTACGCAACATCAGCTACCCGTGGATCAAGGTGGACGGATTGTGCTGGACGAGTGGGTTCATTATCTTGGGACGCGGTCTTTCAACAGTATTTTGATCGAGGCGGGCCCGCAGTTATCGGGGGCTCTGATTGAGGGCGGATGGGTAGATCGACTCGTGGTCTACCAAGCCCCCTGCCTGCTCGGCGATACGGGTCGGCCCATGGCGGGCTTTGCGATCGATACGCTGGCAGAGAGCCCCAAATTTCAGCTCGAAGAGGTGACCCGTTTCGGCACAGATCTGCGTATCATGGCGACCCCGATGGCCGCCCCCGAGTTGCCGAGCGCTTAGTCGTTGGGATACACCAAAAAGGAGCTGTTGTGTTTACAGGGATTATTCAGGCTGTTGGCCATATCGCTGCCATTGAGTCGGGTGAGCAAGATATCCGCTTGTGCATCGAGAGCGGAAAGCTGCCTCTAGAGGGTGTTTCGCTGGGTGACAGTATTGCCACCAGTGGTGTGTGCCTTACCGTGACAGAACTGACCGGAGAGGGCTATTGGGCCGATGTCTCACCTGAGAGTCTTTCTTTGACAACACTGGGCACGAAAGCCATTGGCGACTCGGTCAATTTAGAGACCTCATTGACGCTCAGTACGCCATTAGGTGGTCATCTGGTGAGTGGGCATGTCGATGGTGTAGGCCACGTCGACGACATTATCGAGGATGCACGCTTTTGGCGCGTCCGTATTGCGGCCCCGGAGACGCTGGCGCGCTATGTCGCAATGAAGGGCAGTATCTGTGTCGACGGAACCAGTTTGACCGTGAATCAGGTGGAGGGTTGTCATTTTGAACTCACGATCATTCCACAGACTTGGGAGGAGACGGTCTTCAGTGAATATCGTGTAGGCAGCCCGGTCAATTTAGAGGTGGATGTGATTGCACGCTATTTAGAGCGGCTGATGCAGTTCGAAGCCAGTACGGAGGCTACCTAGTGTCGGTCGAGGATTATGCTGATATCGATCAGGTACTGAGTGCACTGCGCCATGGTCACACCTGTCTGTTACTGAATGAGCACAGTGCAGGTGGCATGACAGGTTTTGTCGTGGTGAGTGCCGAGCACTGTGAGGCTGATCATATTGCGTTCATGGCACGGCAGGCGCGGGGACTGATCTGCCTGGCGATGACGCGAGCCCGCTGTGCAGAGCTCGATTTACCCTTTATGGTTGAGGGCGATGAATCGCTGTCGCCCTTTACGCTATCGATCGAGGCGACGACAGGAATTGATACGGGTATTTCCGCTGCCGATCGCGCTCGCACGGTGCGTGTTGCGGTGGATCCGTCGACCCGCCCAGCTGATCTCGTTCAGCCCGGACATATCTTTCCGATTGCGGCGGCGACCGGAGGGGTGCTTACGCGCACCGCGCCAGCTGAAGCAGCCATCGATCTGGCGACGTTAGCCGGGCTGTCGCCTGCTGCCGTGTTCACTGAGGTCCTCGATGCTGAGGGTGCGGTCGCCGATGCGCCGTTTCTGACTGAATTTGCTGCCAGACATGAGCTGGTGGTCGGCCGTGTATCAGACCTAGTGACCTATCGGTTGGCGAACCAAAAAACCGTCACTGTGCAGCGACAAGGGATCTTGGAAAGTCGCTTTGGTCGTTTTGAAATGCGAGCGTATCAAGATGCCACCCATGGACGAGTGCATTTAGCGCTCAGTAAGGGGGTCATCGATGCCGCGTCCCCAACACTGGTGCGGGTGCACATCACTGCTGTGTTGAGAGATTTGATCGGGACTTCCCTCGACGGAATGGCGAGTTGGTCTCTCGATGCCAGTTTGACGGCCATCGCAGAGGCGAATGCTGGGGTACTGGTGCTGCTCAGCAAACCTGAATCACCCGAAGACCTGATGCATGATATTGATCGATTGCTGGGTGATACCGAGGTGGATCAACCGTCCGGTGCGGAGGGGTACAATGAGATTGGGCTGGGCGCCCAGATACTGAGAGATCTCGGTGTGGGCCAGATAAAGCTGCTGGCCTCGCCCACCAAGTACAATGCGCTGGCGGGTTTTGGATTAGAGGTGGTTGAGTTTATCTCGCCCGGTGGTCCTGAGCATAACTGAAAGGTCATAGGATATGGTCGAGTCACAATCGAGCGGTGCTAAGGGTATCGACAACTCCGCTGAGCGCATTTCGGGCAATGAAGGGGGGTATGTCATTGTGATTACCCGCTGGAACGAAGGCATTGTGAATGGGTTGCTTGCCGGTGCCCAACAAGCGCTGCAGCAGATGGGTATCGCCGATGACAAAGTACGTGTCGTGACGGTGCCCGGTGCTTTTGAGGTGCCCTTGGCATGCCAGGCGGCCGCCGAGAGAGCCGATTGCGACGCGGTGATAGCGCTGGGCGCGGTAATCAGAGGCGGCACACCTCATTTCGAGTATGTTGCCGGTGAATGCACCCGTGGTATTGGCGAGGTGGCACTGCGCTCGGGAAAGCCCGTTGCTTTTGGCGTGTTGACGGTGGATACCCTTGAGCAGGCGGTGTTTCGCTCCAGCGACGATTCCGAGAATAAGGGCGCTGAGGCGGCGATGAGCGCAGTCGAGATGGTCAATCTACTCAGCGCGTTGCGCAGCTGATGTCGCAGCCTAATACACTTGCTGCGCAGCGACGAAAAGCGCGCCACTTCGGCTTGCAGGCGCTCTACCAATGGACCCTCTCCGATGCGTCGTTGGTCGATATCGATGCTGAATTCCGAGTCGATAATGATTTCCGTCATACCGACGGCGAGTATTTTCAGGCGCTACTCCGCGGTGTGATGGAGGATGTTGAATCACTCGAGGCACTGTTTTCGCCGTTGCTTGACCGTGCGCTGGATGACCTTGATCCCATAGAGCGAAACTTATTGCGCATGGGGACTTTCGAACTCAAGGAGCGCATTGATGTCCCCTATAAAGTGGTGATCAATGAAGCGGTGTCGTTAGCCAAGAAGTTTGGCGCCACCGAATCTCACCGCTATATTAATGGCATTCTTGATAAGGTCGCGTCTGAACTGCGCACGGTAGAACGCGCCAAAGAGGACTAATGGCGCTCACTGAGTTTGACCTGATTCATCAGTTCTTCAGTGACATGGGAGCGTCAGATCACGTCTTACTGGGTGTGGGTGACGATGCGGCGATCATTGATACTACCGATGGTTGGGTGCTGCACGTCTCGACTGACACCCTGACAGAGGGCGTCCACTTTTTACCCGACTGCGCCGCATCCGATATCGCCTACCGTGCGGTGATGACGGCTGCCAGTGACCTCGCTGCTATGGGTGCGGCGCCCAGAGCCATGGTGTTAGCCATCAGTCTGCCGGAGCCCGATACCACTTGGTTGGCAGCGTTTTGCACGGGGCTTCGTGACGCCTCGGCGGACGCTAGGCTTCCCCTAGTGGGAGGTGATACGACGCGTGGTCCCTTGGTGATTACTGTGACAGTGATGGGTGAGACGCCTGCCGGTCAATGCCTACTGCGCAGCGGTGCGGCGCCAGGTGACCGACTCTGCGTGAGCGGCACTTTGGGGGATGCCGCCGCCGGCCTGTCCTTGCTAAAAGGTGAACTCGTGGCATCAGACCCAGCCGATGCGGCGTTTCTAACGGCGAGATTTTTGCGGCCCACTGCTCGGATAGTTTTAGGTGAGTCCCTAAGAGGGTCCGCTACGGCAGCGATTGATATCTCGGATGGCTTGATGGCAGACAGTACTCATTTGGCGAGCAAAAGCGGTGTTGCACTGCATATCGATCACCGACAGTTACCGCGATCGACCGCCTTCTGCGCTGTGGTCGAACCGAGCCAGCAGTTACACTATCTCCTGAGCGGCGGGGATGACTACGAAGTGTTATTTACGCTGCCGCAAAGCGTTGCTTTACCCGAGGGCTGCACGGAAATTGGTCGAGTGATGGCGGGGAGCGGGGTAAGCTGTGACGGTATGCCGACGGGAAAGGGGTACGATCACTTTGGCCATAGATGAGCAATCAGAAACTCCGGCTTCGGTGACGAACCTGACGACGCTGTTAGCCAGTGGTTTTGGTGTTGGGCTGTCGCCCGTGGCGCCCGGCACGGTGGGCAGCTTAGTCGGTATTGCCTGTTTTTATCCGCTGCTCGGTGTGAGTAGTGCCATACAGTGGTCCACTTTTTTTGTGGCTTGCGCCGCGGCGATAGTGTCTGCTGAGCGAGCCGGTAAAGCGTGGGGTGTGATGGATCACCCCGCGATTGTCATTGACGAGGTGGTGGGGGTATGGCTCGCCGTCTTAATGCCACTCTCAATATTGACGTTCAGCGTGTCGTTACCGTTACTGGTGGTGGGCGCATTTTTGGCGTTTCGACTCTACGATATTGTGAAGCCCTGGCCTGTGAACGTGTTGGAGCGACGGTTGCCTGGCGGTTGGGGCGTGGTCCTCGATGATCTGGCGGCAGGGGCTATGGCAGGCATGATCCTGACGCTGGCTCTGCTGGTGATCGGTCCCGCCTGATCAGTGCCGCAGCGCAACTGGGCCACTGCGAGTTGGATTAGGTATCTCGTTTGACCATTGCGACAGCGAGGGATCGTAAAGGCGTTGCTCGGTCACCAAAAACACTGAGGGCATCGGTTGCTTCGAGTAATAGGCGTTCAGCCTCTTGCTGAGCTCCGCTCAAGCCCAAGGTGCTGACGTAAGTTGATTTTTCCGCGCGCTCGTCTTTACCCGCAGTCTTCCCTAATTGCGCACTGTCTCCGGTCACATCTAATACGTCGTCCGTGACCTGAAAAGCCAGACCAATCGCCTCAGCGAATCGCACGAGTGCTTGCCGCTCGGCTAGGGTGGCTTGTCCGCAGACGGCACCCGCTTCGGCGGCTGCGCGGATCAAGGCCCCTGTTTTTAAATAATGAACTGCCCGCAAATCCTCCACTGATATCGCTTGCTGTTCCGCTGCTAAATCCAGCGCTTGACCGCCCACCATGCCGTTAAAACCCACGGCGGTACTCATGATTTTGATGATGGAGAGACGCTGCTCGGCCGTGAGCGATTCAATATCGGCAACGCGTTGAAAGGCAGCTGCTTGCAGTCCGTCTCCGGTAAGGATGGCTGTTGCTTCGTCAAAGGCGCAATGCAGTGTGGGCTGCCCTCGTCTGAGGTCGTCGTCATCCATTGCCGGAAGATCGTCATGGATGAGTGAATAGGTGTGAAGCAGCTCAATAGCTTCGCCGACCCAAGTGGCCTCGGGAACGGGGCTACCCGCGATCAGCTCGGCACAGGCAAGGGTGAGGCGGCTGCGCAATTGCTTACCCGGATTGTGCGCGAGATAAGCGAGCGCGTCTGAGAGCTTGGGGTCAGGGCAGGTAAGCCATGCGAGAGGTTCCATGGTCGCGTTACGCCTCCCCGGGGGGGCCTTCTTCTTCCATCAGCGAGCCGTTGGCCGACACTTGTGTCACATGTTGCTCAGCCGCTTCCAGTGTCTTCTGAATCGAACCGCTGAGGGCAATGCCCTGCTCATAAAGCACGAGTGCGGTCTCGAGCTCAATCTCTGGATCTTCGAGCTTTTCGACGAGTTCACTGAGCGTGGTCATTTGGGCTGAGATACTCACTGCAGGTTTATCTTGGGTCGACTTAGGCACGTTTTTTGTCCGCCGTGATCAATGGTTAGAGAGTCTGTTGGCTGGCCATGGGCACGCTGGTCTGTGCAGCCGCCACAATGGCCTCAGCGGTAAGCCCGGCGAGTTGGCGACATTCTCCCTGTCCGGCATGTGCGATAAAGGTGTCGGGTATCCCGATGTGACGCACGGCACAGGTAGCGCCCGATTGAGCAATGAACTCAGCAATGCTGCTGCCAGCGCCACCCGCAATGGCGTTTTCCTCGAGTGTGATGAGACAATGATGACGCTCCGCCACTGACAGAATTAAGGCTTCATCGAGGGGCTTCACCCAGCGCATATCAATCACCGAGGCATTTAACGTTCTCGGCGGCGATTAACGCCTGATCCAGTAAGACCCCAAAGTTCAGAATGGCGATCTCTCGGCCCTCTCGGACTACCTCGCCTTTGCCGATGGTCAGTGGAGCGAGAGGCTCGAATCAATCGGAGCGCCCCGTCCCTCGCCGCGAGGATAACGAATTGCAGCGGGCCCTTCGTGTAGCCAAGCGCTCTGCAACATGTGTCGACATTGGTTCTCGTCACTGGGTGCACCAATCACCATATTCGGAATGCAGCGTAAATAAGAGAGGTCGAAGGTGCCATGGTGGGTGGGCCCGTCTTGGCCCACGAGACCGGCCCGATCAATCGCCAACGTGACATCAAGATCTTGCAGCGCAATGTCATGAATCAGTTGGTCATAGCCTCGTTGTAAAAAAGTGGAGTAGATGGCGAGCACCGGTTTGAGGCCGTCGCAAGCCATACCTGCCGCCAGCGTAACGGCGTGTTGCTCGGCGATGGCGACATCATAAAACCGGTCAGGAAACTGCGAGGCATATTGCACCATGCCGGATCCCTCGCACATTGCTGGCGTGATGCCGACGACGCGATCATCTTGTGTCGCGAGGTCACACAACCATTGCCCAAAAACATCTTGGTACTTCGGCGCTTTCGGCTTTGCTGACACCACGGCATCACTCACCGGTTTAGCAGGTTCCAATTTGTTGATGGCGTGATAGCCAATCGGATCTCGCTCTGCTGGCGCGAATCCCTTGCCTTTGATCGTCCGAATATGCAAAAACTGGGGGCCTTTGAGCTCTGACATAATCTTTAGTGTGCTCACCAGCTGGGGGAGATCGTGGCCGTCCAGCGGTCCAATGTAATGCCAGCCCAATTCTTCGAACATCGTGCCGGGTGCCACCATGCCTTTCATGTGTTCTTCAGTTTTTTTGGCTAAATCCCATGCGCCGCGCACGTGTTCCAGCAGTTTCTTTGATCCTTCGCGCAATGCGATGTAAGTTTTGCTCGCCCAAATCTTGGCAAAGTAGGTGGCAAGACCGCCCGTGTTATGTCCGATCGACATCTGGTTATCGTTCAGTATCACCAGCATGTTCGGTCGTTCGTGCCCGGCGTGTGCTAAGGCTTCAAACGCCATGCCACCGGTGATGGCGCCATCACCAATGACAGCAATCACTTTTCGATCAATACCCTGCTTTTGCGCCGCGAGCGCCATGCCCATGGCTGCCGAAATACTGGTAGAAGAGTGGCCTACGCCAAACGTATCAAAAGGACTTTCACTGCGCTTGGGAAAGCCGGATAGCCCTTCAAGCTGTCGCATAGTGGACATCCGGTCGCGACGGCCCGTGAGCATTTTATGAGGGTACGTCTGATGACCGACATCCCATACGATGCGGTCGTGGGGCGTGTTAAAGACATGGTGCAAAGCGACAGTGAGTTCAACCACTCCGAGGCCTGCACCAAAGTGCCCTCCTGTGCCCGCTACCGCGTAGAGCAGATCATGCCGTAGCTCGTCTGCCAAGCGGATAAGATCGTGGCTCTCGAGTTGCCCCAGCAAGGTCAGGTCGCTCGACAGCTGATCCATCAAAGGCGAAGCGGGTCGCGTTGTTGGGAGATCTTCAATCATGTGAAAGATGATACCTCAAGTGCGCGCGTCGGCGCCGCTCTAAATCAAGGCGCATCGAACTGCTTGCGAAGCCGCTCCAACGCTTTGCGCTCATGCTTGCCGGGTTTCTGTGAGGGCCTCGCTAGTGCGCCGGCGGCTTTGCGTGCCTCTGCTGCTCGTGAGCGTCGTTCGAGACTGCCTGCGGTCTCCTCGTAGAGTGCTTGCGCGATGGGTGCAGATCGCCGCACATCACTGATCGCTTTGACCACGATCTCGCGTTCATCCCAGCCTAGGCGAATACGCAATATGTCGCCGGTGACGATCTCTTTAGAGACTTTGATGCGCTGCCCAGACGCGTGCACTTTGCCGCCCTCAATGGCCGCCTTAGCGAGCGTGCGCGTTTTGAAAAATCGCGCGGCCCACAGCCACTTGTCGATACGGGTTTTGACGGCTTTGTTGTCGTGTTCAGTCAATGTCAGGCAGGCCTTGCAGTATTTCCTCAAAGTGATGAATCGCGGGAAAGCGGGTTTGTTCTCTTGGTGCTAGGGTGGAGTCAGGCTGCCGAAGCGTGATGAGGTGGCTTACGCCATAGGCTAGCGCGGCATCGAGTACATATTCGGAGTCGTCGACGAAAAGGGTCCGCTCTGGGTCGAAAGGTCGTTCAGCCATCAGGGTGTCCCAAAAACGAGTGGTCTCTTTGGGCGCGCCATAGTCGTGCGAGCTCACCATGTGGTTAAACCATTGGGCCAGGGGTAGTCGCTCCGCTTTCATGGCGAGCGTGACTGGGTGGGCATTGGTGATCAGCACCACATCAAGGTGGCTCGTATTCAGATGTCTCAAAAACGTCTCGGCTTGGGGTCGCCAACGAATTCCCTCGCTATAGCCCGTTTTGATGGTGGGGATATCGAGTGATAATTTCTGGCTCCAATAATCAAGGCAGTACCAATCCAACGTACCTCGGACTTCCTTGAACAGCGGTGCCAAAGTCGCTTGACTAGCAGCGACATCGAGACCGCGCTCCTGCCCCCACCGCTCGGGGATCACCGTGCCCCAAAAATGGTTGTCGAATTCAAGATCTAGCAGCGTGCCATCCATGTCGAGCAAAATAGTGTCGAGCTGTGACCAGTCAACGGTTTCGACCGCCAGATTGGTTGCAACAGTTAGCGCCATCGAGTGCTACCCTGTAGGAATGAATGAGTCACACTATAGCGGTAACCCTGAGCTCGATGGGGTGCTGCAGCAAACAAATCTGACTTTTGGTCAACTCCGCGCTGCCTTGAGAGCCATAGCGGCGGACGCCGCGCGCTGTATTTTGGAACTGTACGCGGTCGCCAGCGAGGTGGCCGTGAGTCAAAAGTCTGACGCGAGTCCTGTGACCGAGGCGGATCATGCCTCTCACCGGCTGATTTGTCAGTCACTGCAAGCTCTGACCCCCAATATCCCCACCCTGTCTGAGGAGTCCACCCTCGAACAATTAATTGGCCGCCGCGATTGGCCAGTTTGTTGGATGATTGACCCCTTGGATGGCACCCGTGAATTCATAGAGGGTACCGGTGAGTTTACGATTAACATTGCGCTCATTGTTGAGGCTCAGGCAATGCTGGGACTCATCGCCGCCCCCAATCGGGGATACACGGACCTTGGTGTGCCGGGGTGGGGTGCACGGCGATATGGACTCTTTGATCAGGATGAAGGCGCCGCGCTGACAACACGCCC
This sequence comes from uncultured Luminiphilus sp., assembly GCA_943789425.1. Lineage (GTDB taxonomy): Bacteria > Pseudomonadota > Gammaproteobacteria > Pseudomonadales > Halieaceae > Luminiphilus. The sequence goes on along the minus strand of CALSUB010000004.1, from coordinate 92,647 downwards.
GCTGGACACCACAGTGCCCTTGGTTATGTCATCGAGTGCTCGGCATCGAGAAGAACGCGTTCAAGTGATGATGAATCGTTTGTCGCCGCTGGCAAGCGGTGCGCAGCGACTGAACGCCGGCAGTGCACTGAAATTTTCCGACTTGGTGGGAGGGGATGCTGACGTCTATCCAAGAACGTCACCCTGCTACGAGTGGGATCTTGCTGCCGGCGATGCATTAGTGCGAGCAGCAGGAGGTCGCGTGACGACTTTGGAGGGTGCCGGTATTCGCTATAACCAGTGGGATAGCTTGAAAGCGCCTAAGTTTATTGCAGCCGCTGATCCCAGCGTGGGCTATGCACCGCTGGTGCGCGAGCAGGATGTCTGATGGCGTCCGTTTCCCAGTGAAGCATCTTGGCTTAGTCAAACTCTGGGATGTAGTGGCGGTGAGGCTTTTAGGCCACCGGCTAAGCTGGAGAGAGTGGTTTTGAGCGCAATGCAGAGCGATGCATGACCGATCACATTGAACAAGATCAAGCCGCCGCAAATGAGGAGCTCTCGCCCGCTGAGCGACTCGCGCTCATCGAGGGTCAGCATCGGTCTCTGGATCAAAAAATCATCGAGTTGCAGGCGCGCCCGTGGCAAAACCAGCTGCTGGTGCAGCGCTTGAAGAAGGAAAAGCTTCGGCTAAAAGAAGTCATCGAGCGATTAAAAGGAGAGATGATTCCCGATCTGAATGCCTAATGCATCAGGACAGGTTATGTCCTTCGTGAGTCAGTAGTGACACTTTAAACTCCAACCCGCCGGTAAACCCCGTCAATGCACCATTGCTGCCCATCACCCGATGGCAGGGCACAATAATGGGGAGGGGGTTGCGTCCCACTGCGCCACCAACTGGCCTTGCCGAGCGGGGTCGACCAATGGCGTGTGCGATCTCGTTGTAACTCACGGTCACGCCAAACGGAATACGGGTCAGCGCGACCCATACTGATTCTTGAAAGGGCGTGCCTGCCCAATCCAGCGGCACCGAAAAACGAGTGAGCTCTGATTTAAAGTAAGCGGTGAGCTCTTCGATGGCGTGGTCTAGCACCGGCGTTGTCTGTGGCGTCTCCACTGGCTTTGTGGCGCGACTGGGGAAGCGAATAGCGCTTAAGCCGGATTCCGTCGCCTCTAGTTGCAGCGCGCCAAGAGGCGTCATCAATGACTGTTGAAAAAGCATGGTTAGCGCGGCTGCCCATCAACGCGCTGTGCGGTGGGTGCCAGCGATAATCCCACACACAGCAACAGGGTCAGCAACGCGAGCCAATCGTTTGTTTGCCCGGGCAAATCGCCGGATACCAGCGGCGGTAGTGCAGTGCAACACAGTAATCCAGTGATGATGAGGCTCAGGCGTCGAGTACCCATCAGCCCTAACGCGAGCAGGAGAAAGAGTGTGCCCCGGCCCGCATCAATTAATTGGGTGGCTGACAGATTGGATTGCCATAGACCCGCAATGAGCAAGATGCCCATCGACAGCGTCAGCAACATAGTGAGCTGTCGTAGGGTCGTTTTCAGGGGCGGTATGACCAGTGCCATAGCAGTGTCACTCTTTTAACAATACCACTCGTTGTGAGTGGGCACTCTTGTTTGGCGTGATGTCACCGGGTTATCAATGGAGCATATGGCTTTTGGCGACAAGCGGTATGATGCCATGTATGGATAACAACTTACTCTGCGCTGAACGAGTGATCAAGGCGCTTCCGACAGCGGTCAGGGAGGTCTTGCAGGTCGCCGTCTATGACAAGGTGGGCTCTACAAACGATGTGCTTCGCGAAAAGCAGGGGCAGGCCGCCTTGCACGGGGCTGTGGTGATCGCTGATCAGCAAACACAAGGGCGTGGTCGACGCGGCCGGCGCTGGTGCAGCCCGGCGGGCGCCAATCTTTATTGCTCAATGGGTTGGCGCTTTAATGGTTCGCTAGAAATGCTCACGGGGCTCAGTTTGGCTGTTGGCGCGATGGTAGCGGAGCAAATCAAGACGCACCTGGGTGTCGACTTGCAATTAAAATGGCCCAATGACCTTTATTACAACGGGCAAAAATTGGGCGGCATACTTGTCGAAGTGTTGGGCGACGACGCAGGTGGACAGTCCGTTGTGATCGGCCTTGGTTTGAACGTCAACATGCCGGAGGAAGCGGGTGCGAGTATCGAACGCCCTTGGACCGATTTAGGGTCAGCCGTTGGCGCAGAGGTGGATCGTCATGCGTTGGCGGGCGCCGTCGTGGCCGGTGTTGCCGATGGTTTGGCGCAATTTGCCGAATCCGGCTTTGCGCATTGGCATGCCGTTTGGTGTCGCCGTGACTACTTATCGGGCAGATCGGTCGTGATAGACGGAACCCCTCCTATTGCTGGCATTGCTTGTGGCGTCGACGAAAGCGGTGCCTTACTGGTCGAATCTGCGGCGGGTCAATTGGCGATTGCGGGTGGTGAGGCGAGCCTGCTCGAAATCGGCCCAGCCTCATGAGTAAGATGCTGCCCTGGTTACTACTCGATGTGGGCAATACCGCCATAAAGTGGCGCCTGGCCCAGGCTGATGGATTGTTGGATCAGGGCGGTCGAACTGCCTCTGACACGCAGGCCTTGCGCGAGGCGTTGACGGGGTTGGCCTGGTCGCAGGCCGCGCTAACCAGCGTTGCGGGCCCCACTTTCGACGCCGAGGTGATCGCGAGGCTCTCCGAAATCAGTGATGCCCCGGTGTGGCACGGTATTTCAGAGGCATCACGTTTCGGGCTGACCAATGCCTACCAGCCTCCAGAATCCATGGGGGCTGACCGCTGGTTTGCGATGCTTGGCGCTTGGCACGAACACAGGGGGCCGCTGTGTGTTGTTGACGCGGGGACTGCGATCACCATCGACATCGTGATGTCTGACGGCAGCCACGAGGGTGGCTACATCATCCCAGGGGTAAACCTGATGCGGCAATCGCTGACTAACGATACCCGTCTGATCGACGTGAAGGCATTGGCGGCGCCGGCAATATTGCCCGGCAGTAATACGGCACACTGCGTCAACGCGGGGGTATGGCAGGCGGCTCAGGGTGCGATTCAGTCCGTGCTCACGCAATATCCTCAGCACCGACTGATGCTCACGGGCGGTTCCGCGCCTGAATTGATGACGTTGGGAAGCGAGGGGGAACACCGGCCCTATTTGGTGCTCGACGGATTGAGGGTATGGTTGTCATCTGAGCTTGACGAGTCGGCCCGCTGAGGGGATGATGCGCACCGCAAACAGGGCAAGTATTTTAGTTCTCCGCTTGCTCGGCGCTTAGCTGGCGTAGCTCAGTAGGTAGAGCAGCTGATTTGTAATCAGCCGGTCGGGGGTTCGATTCCTCTCGCCAGCTCCATTTCTCCCTCAAACAGTTTTTTGTGCGCCATGGGCTCACACGCAAGCCGATTTTCGACGTGCCACAGGCCGTTTTCGAGGTTTATTTTGGGGTTCGGTGCCACTGCGGTGGCTGTTAGGCGCTGCCGACACTGTCGCTGATTGGGAGGTTGCGCCTGCAAGACGTTATTGCTGCGAAATCCGCCATCCGCCTGACAGGCAGAATTCCCTAACCGACAGTGTTGACACAGAGGGTGTAGATCTAGAGAATGTGCGCCCTTCCGGAGGGGTTCCCGAGTGGCCAAAGGGATCAGACTGTAAATCTGACGCGCGAGCTTCGGTGGTTCGAATCCACCCCCCTCCACCAAGGATAACGCCGGAAGGGGGAGTGAGAACCTTCGGTGTTGGGCGCGGGTCCCGAGGTGAAAGTGACGCCGCGGGTATAGTTTAATGGTAGAACCTCAGCCTTCCAAGCTGATGATGCGGGTTCGATTCCCGCTACCCGCTCCATTAAAGAGCAGCAGTTTTGCTCATATAGCTCAGTCGGTAGAGCACTTCCTTGGTAAGGAAGAGGTCACCGGTTCAAATCCGGTTATGAGCTCCAATGCGGTATGGCGCCGAAGGCGCGACATCGGAAAGGTGGGTCAGAAGGCCCATAGAAGAGAAAAGGGTGGGCGCAGTCAGCGCACTGAGTAAGACGACCCGGCGACTGATGAGTCTGCGCCGCAAAAGAAATTGAGGAGAGTGTCGCCATGGCAAAAGAGGCATTTGAGCGTTCGAAGCCCCACGTGAATGTGGGAACGATTGGACACGTAGATCACGGTAAGACGACGCTGACGGCGGCGCTGACGCGTGTTTGCTCTGAAGTATGGGGCGGCGAGCTGGTAGCGTTTGACGGTATTGATAACGCGCCAGAAGAGAAAGAGCGTGGTATCACGATTGCGACGTCGCACGTTGAGTATGAGTCGGAAGCCCGACACTACGCGCACGTTGACTGCCCCGGACACGCGGATTATGTGAAGAACATGATTACGGGAGCGGCGCAGATGGACGGCGCGATCCTGGTATGTGGCGCGACGGATGGTCCGATGCCGCAGACACGAGAGCACATTTTGCTGTCACGTCAGGTAGGCGTTCCCTACATTGTGGTTTTCCTGAACAAGGCGGACCTGCTGGCAGAAGACTGCGGCGGTGTGGACTCTGAGGAGTACACCGAGATGAAGGAGCTGGTAGATATGGAGCTTCGAGAGCTTCTGGATGCCTACGAGTTCCCGGGTGATGACACCCCGATTATTTGTGGTTCAGCGCTGATGGCGCTGGAAGGCAAGGACGACAACGGTCTGGGTACGACGGCTGTTAAAGAGCTGGTTGAGACACTGGACTCTTACATTCCTGAGCCTGAGCGAGCGATTGACCAGCCTTTCTTGATGCCGGTTGAGGACGTGTTCTCTATCTCGGGTCGCGGCACGGTGGTAACGGGTCGTGTTGAGCGCGGTATTGTGAAGGTGGGTGATGAGATCGAGATCATCGGTATCAAAGAGACCCAGAAGACGACCTGCACGGGCGTTGAGATGTTCCGCAAGCTGCTAGACGAAGGTCGCGCGGGCGAGAACGTGGGTGTTTTGCTGCGTGGTACGAAGCGAGACGACGTTGAGCGTGGACAGGTACTGGCGATTCCGGGATCGGTTCAGCCGCACACTAAGTTTGAGGCAGAGGTTTATGTGCTGTCGAAGGACGAGGGTGGCCGCCATACGCCGTTCTTTAAGGGCTATCGTCCGCAGTTTTACTTCCGTACGACGGATGTGACGGGAGCGGTTGAGCTGCCTGAAGGTATTGAGATGGTGATGCCGGGTGACAGCATTAACTTTGTGGCGACATTGATTGCGCCGATTGCGATGGAAGAAGGGCTTCGTTTTGCGATCCGTGAGGGTGGTCGAACGGTAGGTGCTGGCGTCGTCGCTAAGATCTTCGAGTAACACAGATTGGCGGTCGAGAGACCGCCTGACGAATGGGCCGAACCGCCTCTTTTGGCTGTTCGGCTTCGTCGTCTCTGGAAAAGCGGTGTTGACCGCCCTGAGACGGCTCGTAGGAGTGGAAGGCCAGTAGCTCAATTGGCAGAGCAGCGGATTCCAAATCCGCAGGTTGGGGGTTCGATTCCCTCCTGGCCTGCCACCTTAGGCACGACGCCTAGGTGGTAGGTAAAGAGAGGCTGGTGGTCGGCGGTGGCCGTAGCCAGTGAATGGAGAGAGAGACATGAGTGAAGCCGCAACAAGCAGGCTTGATTCGCTAAAATGGGTTGTCGTACTGGTGCTGGTCGCCGGCGGCATCTTTGGCAATAGTTATTATGGCGATCAACCGATCCTCTATCGGGTCCTGGTGCTGTTGGTATTGGCGTTGCTGGCCGGCTGGTTCGCTTCTCTCACGCAGAAAGGCGGTGATTTTTTTACGTTAGTCAAAGGCTCACGTAACGAAATCCGGAAGGTCGTGTGGCCTACGCGTCAGGAGACGACACAAACGACACTCATTGTTTTTGTCTTTGTGATTGTGACGGGCCTGATTCTGTGGGGCCTCGATAGCGTGCTGGGTTGGCTCGCGTCTTTGATTCTTGGTTGAGGGTAGGAATATGGCTTTAAAGTGGTACGTAGTGCATGCCTATTCTCAGTATGAGAAGAAAGTAGCCATCGCCATTCAGGAGCGCATTGAGCGGCTGAATATGCAGGATCGCTTTGGTGAGATCATTGTACCCACTGAAGAAGTGATCGAGATGAAGGGTGGGCAAAAGCGCAAGACCGAGCGTAAGTTTTTCCCCGGTTATGTGCTGGTCCAGATGGAATTAGACGACGACAGCTGGCACTTGGTGAAAGACACGCCACGCGTGCTCGGCTTCATTGGTGGAAAGGCTGATAAGCCCTCTCCGATAACGGACGCAGAGGTCAATGTGATCCTTCAGCGCGTCGAGGCGGGTGTTGATCAGCCTAGGCCTAAGACGGTGTTTGAGCCAGGCGAGATGGTGCGGGTGATCGACGGTCCCTTCAACGATTTCAATGGTGTTGTTGAGGATGTGAACTACGAAAAGAGTCGCCTTAACGTGGCGGTGCTGATCTTCGGGCGATCGACGCCCGTAGAACTAGAGTTTGGTCAGGTCGAAAAAGCCTGATCGGGTGGGGCAGGCGTGAGCGTGCCCTGAACTGAACACCGCTTCGGCGGTGAAAATGGGGAGCCCGCGTAGCGGTCCGCGTCATGCGGCGACTACAACGGCGCTGGAACCCAGGAGAAAAGAACATGGCAAAGAAAATCGACGGCTATATCAAGCTGCAAATTCCGGCCGGTCAGGCTAATCCCTCGCCACCGGTGGGCCCTGCACTGGGCCAGAAAGGGGTCAACATCATGGAGTTCTGCAAGGCGTTCAACGCCGATACGCAGGGCATGGAGCCGGGTCTACCGATTCCAGTCGTGATTACGGTTTACAGTGATAAGTCCTTCACATTCATTAAGAAGACGCCTCCCGCCTCTGTCTTGTTGCGAAAAGTGGCGGGTATCAAGAGCGGTTCAGGGCGCCCCAACACCGAAAAGGTTGGCAAGGTATCTCGGGCTCAGCTCGAAGATGTGGCTAACCAGAAGTGGCCGGATCTCACTGCCTCAGATATGGATGCTGCCGTGCGCACCATAGCGGGTAGTGCGCGTTCCGCGGGTATTGAGACAGAGGGTGTGAACTGATGGCTAAGTTATCAAAACGTGTGCGCGCTTTTCGCGAAAAGGTTGACGCTAACCAAACCTACTCTCTGGACGATGCCATTGCGCTGTTAAAAGAGTTTGGAACGGTAAAATTTAATGAGACGGTCGAAGTGGCCGTGAATCTGGGTATCGATGCGCGCAAATCTGATCAAGGTGTTCGCGGTGCAACCACGTTGCCCCACGGCACCGGTGCTGAAGTGCGAGTGGCGGTATTTACTCAGGGAGACAACGTTGAGAAAGCCAAGGCGTTGGGTGCCGACTTTATTGGTATGGAAGATCTCGCCGAGCAAATCAAGGGCGGCATGATGGATTTTGACGTTGTGATTGCTTCTCCTGATGCGATGCGCGTGGTGGGAACGCTGGGTCAGGTGCTGGGACCGCGGGGTTTGATGCCGAACCCCAAGACCGGCACGGTGACGCCTGATGTCGAGTTGGCGGTCAAGAATGCCAAGGCGGGTCAAATGCGATACCGCAGCGATAAGAACGGCATTATTCATGGTGGTATTGGCAAGGTGAGCTTTGGTCCTGACGAGATCCGAGGCAACTTAGTCGCGGTGCTAGCAGACTTGAAAAAGTCTAAGCCCGCGTCAGCAAAGGGCGTCTACGTCCGCAAGGTCACGCTGTCGACGACTATGGGCCCCGGCGTCAGTATCGATCACAACGCGATCGAATTTAAGTGTTCAGTCCGGCCTAGGGCGTTTTTGTCCAAGGTCGGTGCGCTCTCAGTGGTATCGAGAGGGCTGGGCGAAGTGCCGTAATGGCTTCGTCCGCTTTGGAAGTCTTTGCAGGGAAGTGTGGGATACCTCCGCTGAACGCCAAAGGCTGTCAAAGACCGTAGGCGGTCCCGCATCGGGACCTTAATGGCAGGCATGGGCCTGATGACCTACGCAGATGGTGAGGCAGTTCATCACCGAGGGGGGTCGCTGGCAGCATCGGCGGCCTAAATAACCACAAAAGGAGTAAGCCAAGTGGCTATAGGACTCGAAGAGAAGAAAGCAATTGTTGCTGAAGTCAACGAGACTGCCGCCAGTGCACTTTCGCTTGTAATTGCCGACGCGCGCGGTGTTGCATCGAATGACATGACTGCTCTGCGCGCCTCTGCTCGCGAGAACCGTATTGATCTCAGGATGGTACGGAACACGCTAGCAAGACGTGCGCTGGAAGGAACGGAATACGAGTGTGTCACTGACACCCTCACTGGACCTTCGCTGTTTGGATTTTCTATGGAAGATCCAGGCGCCGCAGCACGATTGTTCAAAGATTTTGCCTCTGACAACGAAAAGTTTGAGGTGAAGGCACTGTCGGTGAGCGGAAAGCTGCTCGGAGCCGATCAAATCGATGTGTTGGCCAAGCTACCCACTAGGGAGCAAGGTCTGGCGATATTGATGAGTGTGATGAAAGCACCTATCGAGAAGCTCACACGCACAACGAATGATGTTCCAGGCAGGCTGGTCCGCGTTATGGCGGCAGTTCGCGATCAAAAACAGCAGGCGGCCTAATTCGGTCCGACCTGACCCTGCAATTATTTAACGGAGATTAAGACATGGCACTTTCAACAGACGAAATTCTCGACGCAATCGCCGAGATGAGCGTAATGGACATCGTATCCTTAGTGGAAGCGATGGAAGAAAAATTTGGCGTTTCAGCTGCGGCGGCAGTTGCTGTTGCAGCGCCCGCAGCCGGCGGTGACGCAGGTGGCGCAGCCGCAGAAGAGCAAACCGAGTTTGATGTCATTCTGACTTCAGGCGGTGAAAAGAAGGTCAACGTCATCAAAGTCGTTCGCGCGGTCACAGGTCTCGGCCTGAAGGAAGCGAAGGCGGTTGTCGACGGTGCACCCGCTCCTGTTAAAGAAGGCGCAACCAAAGACGAAGCAGAAGATATCAAGAAGCAGATCGAAGAAGCAGGCGGCGCAGCAGAACTCAAGTAATTGATGTTGTTGTTTTTGGCACCGTAATGGGCTGGGGCGTGTATGCGCCCCAGTCTTTTCCCGGTTAAAGAACCGGTTTTCGAATATTGATGGTGTGCATTGTGGTCGGACAATGCAGATCGTAGGGGAGTATTGATGGCTTACTCGTATACGGAAAAGAAACGCATTCGCAAGGATTTCGGTTCGTTGCCCAAGGTAATGGATATCCCTTATCTGTTGGCGATTCAATTGGATTCCTATGGCAAGTTTACCCAAGACGGCGTAGCGCTTGAGGATCGTGCGGAGAGTGGTTTGCACGCCGCCTTTAAGTCGGTCTTCCCGATCGCGAGTTATAGCGGTAGCGCTGCGCTCGAATATGTCGATTACGCTTTGGGAGAGCCTGTCTTTGATGTCGACGAATGCGTCCTGCGCGGCACCACCTACGCCTGCGCTTTGCGAGTGAAGGTCCGGCTGATTATTTACGATAAAGAATCATCGTCGAAGTCGATCAAAGACATCAAAGAGCAGGACGTTTATATGGGGGAGATACCCCTCATGACGCAGAACGGTACGTTTGTCATCAACGGTACTGAACGTGTCATCGTCTCTCAGTTGCACCGTTCCCCCGGTGTGTTTTTTGATCATGATCGCGGCAAAACACACTCATCGGGCAAGCTCTTGTACAGCGCCCGCGTGATTCCCTACCGTGGCTCGTGGTTGGATTTTGAATTCGATCCAAAAGATATGGTTTATGTGCGAATCGACCGTCGCCGGAAGCTACCCGCAACGGTGTTGTTGCGAGCGTTGGGTTATGACTCTGAGGGCATCCTTGAGATCTTTTACGAGACCACGACCTTCCAGCTAGGTGAAGAGAACTCCGCGACCATGACCCTAGTGCCCAAGCGGCTGCAGGGCGATATGGCAGCCTTCGACATTATGGCGGGGAAGAAGCTGATTGTAGAGCGCGGCAGGCGCATTACCGCTCGTCACATCCGTCAGTTAGATGATGCAAAGATAGAGATGCTGTCTGTACCCGAGGAATACCTCGAGGGTCGTCGGTTGTCTAAGAACATCGTTGATACCAAGACCGGCGAGGTGTTGGCAGAATGTAACGCTGAGATCACCGCCGCGTTGCTCGCTGAGCTGCGCGAAAACGGGGTACAGAACATCGATACGCTCTATACCAATGAGTACGATTGTGGTCCCTTTATCTCTGATACGCTGGCGATAGACGGCACAAGAAGTGTCCTCGAGGCGCTGGTGGAGATTTACCGCATGATGCGTCCCGGCGAGCCACCGACGAAGGAATCGGCCGAGAATTTATTCCAGAATTTGTTTTTCTCTCCAGAGCGTTACGACCTGTCGACCGTAGGTCGGATGAAATTTAATCGCCGCCTTGGGCGAGAAGACAAGATCGGGTCAGCTACCCTCGACAAAGACGATATCGTCGATGTGATGCGCGCGCTGGTCGGCATTCGAAATGGTAAAGGCGTGGTGGATGATATTGATCATCTGGGTAACCGCCGCGTTCGATCGATCGGCGAAATGGCCGAGAATCAATTCCGAGTCGGTCTCGTTCGGGTAGAGCGAGCTGTCAAAGAGCGTCTCTCGATGGCTGAGAGCGAAGGCCTGATGCCGCAAGATCTAATTAATGCCAAGCCAGTCTCGGCGGCGGTGAAGGAGTTCTTTGGTTCCAGCCAGCTGTCGCAATTTATGGACCAGAATAATCCGCTGTCTGAGGTCACTCACAAGCGCCGTGTTTCAGCGCTTGGACCAGGCGGTCTGACCCGCGAGCGCGCTGGTTTTGAGGTGCGCGATGTGCACCCCACCCACTACGGGCGAGTGTGTCCTATTGAGACACCTGAGGGGCCGAATATCGGTCTGATCAATTCGCTTGCGACGTATGCCCGCACAAACGAATACGGCTTTTTGGAGTCTCCCTACCGCAAGGTGATCAAGGGCGTCGTGTCAGATGACATCGAGTATTTGTCAGCCATTAACGAAGCCGAGTATGTGATTGCGCAGGCTTCGGCGCCGCTCGATACTAAGAACCGCTTCGTGGAAGACCTGATTAACGTGCGCCACATGAACGAATTCACCGTGAAAACGGCGGCGGATGTTCAGTACATGGATGTGTCACCCAAGCAGGTGGTCTCGGTCGCTGCGGCGTTGATCCCGTTTCTTGAGCACGATGATGCCAACCGCGCCTTGATGGGTTCAAACATGCAGCGCCAGGCAGTACCGACGCTGAAGGCTGACAAGCCTCTGGTGGGCACGGGTATGGAGCGCTACGTGGCCTCTGACTCCGGCGTGTGCAAAGTGGCGGCGCGCGGCGGCGTGATTGACTCGGTCGACGCCAGCCGCATTGTGGTGCGCGTGAACGCTAAAGAAGTGGGAATCAATGATTCTCCCGTCGATATTTATAACCTCACGAAGTACAAGCGATCTAACCAGAATACCTGCATCAACCAGCGTCCCATTGTTCAGACGGGTGACTCGGTTGAGCGCGGTGACATTTTGGCGGATGGTCCATCGGTAGATCTCGGTGAGCTGGCCCTTGGGCAGAATATGCGAATCGCCTTCATGCCCTGGAATGGCTACAACTTCGAAGACTCGATCCTCGTCTCTGAGCGAGTCGTTCAGGAAGATCGCTTTACGACGATCCACATTCAGGAGCTGACTTGTATCGCCCGCGATACCAAGCTGGGTTCAGAGGAAATCACGGCGGACATCCCTAATGTGGGTGAAGGCGCACTGAGCAAGCTCGATGAGTCTGGCATCGTGTATATCGGTGCCGAAGTGGATGCTGGCGATATTCTGGTCGGTAAGGTAACGCCCAAAGGTGAGACTCAGCTGACGCCAGAGGAAAAACTGCTGCGCGCAATCTTTGGTGAAAAAGCCTCTGACGTGAAAGACACCTCGCTGCGCGTGCCGTCCAGCTACAAAGGCACCGTGATCGACGTGCAGGTGTTTACTCGCGATGGCTTGGAAAAAGACCCTCGCGCGAAGCAAATCGAAGCGGCTCAGTTGGCCGACTATCGCAAGGATCTTCGCGAAGAGTATCGGATCTACGAAGAAGCGACATTCGCCCGTTTGGCTGGCCTGTTGGACGGGCAAGCCACGGTGTCGGGTGGTGGCCTCAGCAAAGGTACCAAGCTGACTAAGACAGTGTTGGCAGAGCTGGAGCGTGAGCAGTGGTTCAAGCTCAAGTTGTCGGATTCCGATCTCAATAGTCAATTGGTCTCGGCTCAGCGATTGCTGGAGGAGCAGAACCAGCAGCTCGAAGAGCGTTTCGAGATTAAGAAGCAGAAGTTGCAAAGTGGCGACGATCTTGCACCGGGCGTACTGAAGATCGCTAAGGTTTACCTCGCGGTGAAGCGGCGCATTCAGCCCGGTGACAAAATGGCGGGCCGACACGGTAACAAGGGTGTCATTTCGGTCATCATGCCCGTGGAGGACATGCCTTACGACGAGCACGGTGAGCCGATTGATATCGTTTTGAACCCGCTCGGTGTGCCCTCGCGGATGAACGTGGGTCAGATTTTGGAGACCCATTTGGGGATGGCTGCTCGCGGTTTAGGTAAGAAGATCGACGAGATGCTTGAGCAACAGGTCAAGTTGACGCAGTTACGAAGCTTCTTGAAGCAAGTATACAGCCACACTACCGACGCTCGTCGTAGCGCCGACATTGCCTCACTGAGTGATGATGAATTGCTCGCATTGGCCGAGAACTTGCGGGCGGGTGTGCCGATGGCAACGCCAGTATTTGATGGTGCTCGTGAAGAATCCATCAAAGAGCTGCTGCGCATGGCAGAGATACCCGATAGCGGTCAGCTGACGTTGTACGACGGTCGAAGTGGTGATCAATTTGATCGGCCGGTTACCGTGGGCTACATGTACATGCTGAAACTCAACCACTTGGTTGACGACAAAATGCATGCGCGCTCGACGGGTTCTTACAGTCTGGTCACGCAGCAGCCACTGGGCGGGAAAGCGCAGTTTGGTGGACAGCGGTTCGGCGAGATGGAGGTCTGGGCTCTGGAGGCTTACGGTGCTGCTTATACGCTGCAGGAGATGCTGACCGTGAAGTCAGACGATGTTGCTGGCCGTACCAAGATGTACAAGAACATCGTCGATGGGGATCATCAGATGGATCCGGGTATGCCCGAATCCTTTAACGTGTTGATCAAAGAAATCCGCTCACTCGGTATCGATATCGATCTCGAGTCTGAGTCATCCGGCTTCTGAGGGGAGATAAGACGTGAAAGATTTATTAAATCTGCTGAGCAGAGAGAAAAATGAAGACTTCGACGCCATCCGCATCGGATCTGGCGTCCCCGGAGATGGTTCGTTCATGGTCCTTTGGCGAGGTCAAAAAGCCGGAGACCATTAACTATCGTACTTTTAAGCCAGAGCGCGACGGTCTTTTTTGCGCCAAAATTTTTGGCCCAGTAAAGGATTACGAGTGCTTGTGTGGCAAATACAAGCGGCTCAAGCACCGCGGCGTCATCTGTGAGAAGTGTGGTGTTGAGGTGGCTTTGGCGAAGGTCCGCCGTGAGCGAATGGGCCATATCGAATTGGCCAGTCCGGTGGCGCACATTTGGTTCCTGAAATCACTCCCCTCCAGGATTGGTTTGCTACTGGATATGACGCTTCGTGACATCGAGCGCATCCTGTACTTTGAAGCCTATGTGGTCACTGACCCCGGTCTCTCTGCGCTCGAGCATGGACAGCTCCTCAACGACGAGCAGTACTATGAGGCGATGGAAGAGTTTGGCGATGAGTTCACCGCTAAAATGGGTGCTGAGGCGATTCAAGATCTCATGATGGAGATCAATCTCAAGGTCGAGATTGAGCATCTTCGTGAGGAGATTCCCCAGACGAACTCGGAGACGAAGATCAAAAAGCTGTCAAAGCGCTTGAAGCTGATGGAGGCTTTTGACAAGTCTGGCAACAAGCCAGAGTGGATGATCTTGAATGCGTTGCCCGTGTTGCCGCCTGATTTGCGGCCGCTGGTGCCCCTGGACGGCGGCCGTTTTGCGACCTCTGATCTGAACGACTTATATCGCCGGGTCATTAACCGTAATAATCGACTCAAGCGCCTGCTTGATTTGAATGCCCCTGACATCATCGTGCGCAACGAAAAGCGCATGTTGCAGGAGTCGGTTGATGCGTTGCTGGATAACGGCCGACGTGGTCGCGCTATTACAGGATCTAATAAGCGCCCACTGAAGTCGCTCGCCGACATGATCAAAGGGAAGCAGGGTCGTTTCCGACAGAACCTGCTGGGCAAGCGCGTGGATTACTCAGGTCGCTCGGTGATCGTGACCGGTCCTACGCTCAAGTTGCACCAGTGTGGTCTGCCTAAAAAGATGGCACTTGAGCTGTTCAAGCCGTTTATCTTCGGCAAGTTGGAGCTACGAGGTCTGGCCAGCACGATTAAAGCGGCCAAGAAGATGGTGGAGCGTGAGCCGTCAGAGGTGTGGGATATCCTCGCCGAGGTGATCAGAGAGCATCCGGTCTTGTTGAACCGGGCGCCCACTTTGCACCGCTTAGGCATTCAGGCCTTTGAGCCGGTGCTCATTGAAGGTAAGGCGATTCAGCTTCACCCGCTGGTCTGTGCTGCTTACAACGCGGATTTCGATGGCGATCAGATGGCAGTGCACGTGCCGTTGACCCTAGAAGCGCAGTTGGAAGCACGAGCGCTGATGATGTCGACGAACAACATTTTGTCACCAGCGTCAGGCGACCCCATTATTGTGCCGTCTCAAGACGTGGTTCTGGGCCTGTATTACATGACCCGAGAGCGCGTGAACGCCAAGGGCGAAGGCATGACGTTTGCTGATACCGAAGAGGTTCAGCGCGCTTTCGGTAGCGGTCAGGTCGATTTGCAGGCTCGCGTCAGTGTCCGCATACACGAAGTGTTGATGAACCTGGGTGAAGAAACCCGGGAGCAAACGCGCATTGTCGAGACGACAGTCGGGCGTGCCTTGCTGTGGGATATTGTGCCCGAGGGTTTGTCTTACGATCAGATCAACCAGCCGATGGTGAAGAAGGCGATTTCGCGGGTGATTAACCAGTGCTATCGCGCAGTGGGTCTCAAGCAAACGGTGATCTTTGCGGATCAGTTGATGTACACCGGCTATGAGTACTCGACGCGTTCAGGTGCCTCGATTGGTGTGAATGACTTTGTGATTCCGGATGAGAAAGCGGCGCTTGTTGATAAAGCCGAAGGTGAGGTTGCTGAGATTGAGCAGCAGTATCGCGCCGGTCTGGTGACGCAAGGTGAGAAATACAACAAAGTGATCGATATCTGGTCACGCACCAATGATCAGGTTTCGAAAGCGATGATGTCCGGTCTCTCCAAAGAGACGGTGACGAATCGCGACGGTGACGATGAAGAGCAGGATTCCTTCAACTCGGTTTACATGTACGCCGACTCAGGCGCGCGGGGATCCCCCGCTCAGATTCGTCAGTTGGCCGGTATGCGCGGCTTAATGGCGAAGCCCGACGGCTCTATCATTGAGACGCCGATCACCGCGAACTTCCGTGAAGGTTTGAATGTACTGCAGTACTTCATTTCGACCCACGGTGCGCGTAAAGGTCTGGCAGATACCGCATTGAAAACGGCTAACTCGGGTTATCTTACTCGTCGTTTAGTGGATGTGGCACAAGACGTGGTGGTGACCGAGCAGGATTGTGGCACCGACCAAGGGCTCGTGACATCGTCGGTCATCGACGGTGGCGACATCATCGAATCCCTTGTCCGAGCGAGTGCTTGGCCGAATTGTGGCGAAGGACGTGGTCGATGTGACAACGGGTGAGGTCTTGATCGAAGCCGGTACGATGATGGATGAGATATGACCGCAAAAGTCGATCAGATGGGCATCGAGGAGATCATCGTCCGCTCTCCCATTACCTGTGAGACGCGTTACGGCATTTGTTCAGCTTGTTATGGCCGTGATCTAGGTCGCGGGCATCAGGTGAACTTAGGCGAAGCCATTGGTGTTGTTGGAGCCCAGTCGATTGGTGAGCCGGGCACTCAGCTGACCATGCGGACCTTCCACATTGGTGGAGCAGCGTCTGGACAAGCGGCACAAGACAACATTCAGGTAACAATGATGGTGTCATTCGCCTCCACAACATCAAGGTTGTGGATAAGCCTGACGGGTCCTTGGTGGCGGTCTCACGTTCTGGAGAGCTGTCGTTATTAGACGCGGTGGGCAGAGAGCGAGAGCGATATAAGGTGCCTTATGGCGCCACAATTCGGGTGAAGGACGAAGCCTCGGTTGCGGCGGGCGATATTGTTGCGACTTGGGATCCACACACACACCCGATCATCACCGAAGTAGCGGGTACGGTGAAATTCAGCGCGATGGATGAGGGCGTTACGATTACGCGCCAGACCGACGAATTTACGGGTCTGTCCAGTATCTCGGTGATTGATCCGGCTGAAAGACCGACAGCGGGTAAAGACATTCGTCCCGCTATCACGCTGGTTGATGGCAAAGGTAAGGAACTCAATTTGGCGGGGACTAACGTACCGGCCCACTACTTCTTGCCGCATGGCGCGATGGTGAATTTGGAGGATGGCGTTAAAGTCGAAGTGGGTGACGTTGTGGCCCGAATCCCCCAGGAAGGTTCCAAAACGCGTGACATTACCGGTGGTTTGCCGCGGGTAGCGGATCTGTTTGAGGCGCGTAAGCCGAAGGAGCCCGCGATTTTGGCGGAGATCTCTGGAACAGTAAGCTTTGGTAAAGAGACTAAAGGTAAGCGCCGGTTGGTGATCACGCCAACCGACACGTCAATGCTGCCAGAAGGATCTGATCACTACGAAGAGCTGATTCCAAAGTGGCGTCAACTGTCTGTATTTGAGGGCGAAGCCGTTCAGAAGGGCGAGGTTGTTTCAGAAGGGCCGCCTAGTCCCCACGATATTCTTCGCCTCAAGGGTATTCCCGCACTGGCAGAGTACATCGTCAATGAAATTCAGGAGGTCTACCGCTTGCAAGGGGTCAAGATCAATGACAAGCACATCGAAGTCATTGTTCGTCAGATGCTGCGTAAAGTAGAGATTGCCTCAACAGGGGATTCGACCTTTATCAAGGGAGAACAAGCGGAGCACACCGCGTTCCTTGAGGAGTGCGATCGACTCAAGGCAGAAGGGCTGATTCCACCTACCGCAAACCGAGAGTTGTTGGGTATCACTAAGGCTTCATTGTCCACAGAGAGTTTTATCTCTGCGGCTTCCTTCCAAGAGACAACCCGTGTCCTGACAGAAGCAGCAGTGACCGGTAAGCGAGATTACCTCCGCGGCTTGAAGGAGAATGTGATCGTAGGCCGATTGATACCTGCGGGTACGGGCTTGGCTTATCACGAGGAAAGGCGTCGTAACAAGTCTGAAGGCGATGAATTGGCGCTGACCATGTCTGCTGAAGAATTCTCTGAGAGTTTTGCAGAAGAGATGGAGAAAGCTGAAGCGGCGGACGCCTCAGCGGAATAGTCACACGTTGGCGCGCTTGACCGTCCTCTGGGCGGTCTATAAACTGCGCGCTCATTTTCGGGGCCTCGGCCCCGAAACCATTGTTGGGAGCAAAGGCTGAATGGCAACCATTAACCAACTTGTGCGCAAGCCGCGCAAGCGTAAAGTCACCAAGAGCGGCGTCCCCGCTCTGCAAGCGTGTCCGCAGCGACGCGGTGTGTGCACACGTGTTTACACCACTACCCCGAAGAAGCCTAACTCGGCTTTGAGAAAGGTCTGCCGAGTGCGACTGACTAACGGGTTTGAGGTGTCGTCTTACATTGGTGGTGAAGGCCATAACTTGCAGGAGCACAGTGTTGTGCTAATCCGTGGCGGCCGAGTCAAAGATTTGCCCGGTGTGCGCTACCACACAGTGCGCGGCAGTTTGGACACCTCTGGTGTCTCCGATCGTCGAAAAGGGCGTTCTAAGTACGGAACCAAGCGACCTAAGTAAGACGCGAGTGCCTGACGGCGCTCACCTAGATGTCACAGTGTTGACAGTAAGGCCGATCCGCAGTGAATGGTGATCGGGAACCCTGAAGAGATAGGAAGACAGTTATGCCAAGAAGACGCGTTGTTGCCAAGCGTGAAGTTATCCCTGACCCTAAGTTCGGGAACACCACCCTCGCAAAATTTATGAACCACGTCATGATCAGCGGCAAAAAGTCGGTTGCTGAGTCGATTGTCTATGGTGCATTAGATCTCGTGGAAGAGCGCACTAAGCGTGACCCCATCGAGGTGTTTGACGAGGCACTTGAAAACATTGCACCCATGGTCGAGGTAAAGTCTCGTCGTGTCGGCGGTGCTACCTACCAGGTCCCTGTTGAGGTAAGGCCTTCTCGTCGTGTTGCCCTGTCGATGCGATGGCTGGTGGACTACGCGCGAAATCGTGGAGAGAAGTCCATGCGTCAACGCCTTGCCGGTGAAATTGTTGATGCGGCGCAGGCTAAGGGTAATGCTGTGAAGAAACGTGAAGACGTGCATCGCATGGCAGAAGCCAACAAAGCCTTCTCGCACTTTAGATTCTAAAACACAGCTCCCCAACCCTAATCTGAGGACACTCTTGTGGCTCGTAAGACTCCGATCAATCGTTATCGCAACATTGGTATTGTTGCCCACGTGGACGCTGGTAAAACCACTACTACTGAGCGGGTGCTGTTTTATACCGGGCTATCGCACAAGATTGGTGAAGTGCACGATGGTGCTGCCACGATGGATTGGATGGAGCAGGAGCAAGAGCGAGGCATCACGATTACCTCAGCCGCAACAACCTGTTTTTGGCAGGGCATGCAGCAACAGTTCGACCAGCACCGTATCAATATCATCGATACGCCTGGGCACGTTGATTTCACGATTGAGGTGGAGCGTTCGTTGCGCGTACTCGATGGTGCGGTAGTCGTGCTCTGTGGTTCCTCGGGTGTCCAGCCACAGACCGAGACGGTATGGCGACAAGCCAACAAGTACGAAGTGCCTCGCATGGTGTTTGTGAACAAAATGGATCGCGCCGGTGCTGATTTTGAGAGCGTGATTGCACAGCTGCGTGACCGGCTCGGCTGTAATGCGGTGCCTATTCATATGACGATTGGCGCCGAAGAAGAATTCAAAGGCGTTATCGACCTCATCAAGGAAAAAGCCATCATCTGGAACGAAGAGGATATGGGGATGAGCTTCGAGTACGCGGACATCCCGGCCGATTTAGTCGACAAAGCGGCGGAAATGCGTGAATACATGGTCGAAGCGGCGGCGGAAGCCACCGAAGAGCTGATGACCAAGTACCTCGACGATGGTGAATTGTCAGAGGAAGAAATCAAGCAAGGCCTCCGCATCCGCACGTTAGCCAATGAGATTGTGCCCATCATGGGTGGTTCAGCCTTTAAGAATAAGGGTGTTCAAGCGGTATTAGATGCCGTGATTGAGTATTTGCCCTCGCCGACCGAGGTGAAGGCCATTGAAGGTACGTTGGATGATGGTGAGACCGTCGTGCAGCGACCGGCAGATGACACCGCTCCTTTCTCGGCGTTGGCGTTTAAGATCGCGACAGACCCCTTCGTGGGCACGTTGACGTTCTTCCGGGTGTATTCAGGCACCTTGGAGTCCGGGACGGGTATCTTTAATGCGGTCAAGCAAAAGAAGGAGCGGGTTGGCCGTATGGTGCAAATGCACGCCAACAGCCGCGAAGAGATCAAAGAAGTGCTGGCGGGGGATATTGCTGCCGCCATTGGCCTGAAAGACGTGACCACGGGTGACACGCTCTGTGATGGCGACAATGTTGTCATTCTCGAGCGAATGGAATTTCCAGAGCCTGTGATCTCGGTAGCGGTTGAGCCTAAGTCAAAGGTTGACCAGCAGAAGATGGGCGTGGCGCTGGGTAAGCTGGCGCAAGAGGATCCCTCATTCCGCGTTAAAACCGACGAAGAAACCGGTCAAACCATCATCTCTGGTATGGGTGAATTGCACCTCGACATCTTGGTCGATCGTATGCGCCGCGAGTTCAGCGTTGAGGCAAACATTGGTAAGCCGCAAGTCGCCTATCGAGAGCGCATTACCACCACGACCGAGGTCGAAGGCAAATTTGTTCGTCAGTCCGGTGGTCGAGGCCAGTACGGTCACGTCTGGGTCAAGTTTGAGCCGGCTGAGGACGAAAACGCTGAGGGTCTCGAATTCGTGAACGACATCGTTGGCGGTATCGTGCCGAGGGAGTACATTCCCGCAGTCAACAAGGGCATCGAAGAGCAAATGAAGAATGGCGTCTTGGCGGGCTACCCGTTATTGGGCCTGAAAGCCACGCTCTACGACGGTTCTTTCCACGACGTGGATTCGAATGAGATGGCGTTCAAAATTGCCGCGAGTATGGCGACTAAGAAGCTGGCAGAGGTCGGTGGTGCCGAGTTGCTCGAGCCGATGATGCAGGTCGAAGTCGTAACGCCTGAAGAGAACATGGGTGACGTGGTCGGTGACCTTAACCGTCGTCGTGGTTTGATTCAGGGTATGGACGAGAATGCCGCTGGCAAGATCGTGAATGCCGAGGTTCCGCTGGCCGAAATGTTTGGTTATGCCACAGATTTGCGTTCTGCCACACAGGGTCGAGCGACCTACACAATGGAATTTGCTCGATACGCCGCTGCGCCGAATAACGTCGCAAAAGACATTATTTCCAAAAATCAGACGTCCTAATCGTCTGCAAACACACTGAGGTGAAGAAAGATGGCAAAAGAGGCATTTGAGCGTTCGAAGCCCCACGTGAATGTGGGAACGATTGGACACGTAGATCACGGTAAGACGACGCTGACGGCGGCGCTGACGCGTGTTTGCTCTGAAGTATGGGGCGGCGAGCTGGTAGCGTTTGACGGTATTGATAACGCGCCAGAAGAGAAAGAGCGTGGTATCACGATTGCGACGTCGCACGTTGAGTATGAGTCGGAAGCCCGACACTACGCGCACGTTGACTGCCCCGGACACGCGGATTATGTGAAGAACATGATTACGGGAGCGGCGCAGATGGACGGCGCGATCCTGGTATGTGGCGCGACGGATGGTCCGATGCCGCAGACCCGCGAGCACATTCTGCTGTCACGTCAGGTAGGCGTTCCCTACATCGTGGTTTTCCTGAACAAGGCGGACCTGCTGGCAGAAGACTGCGGCGGTGTGGACTCTGAGGAGTACACCGAGATGAAGGAGCTGGTAGAGATGGAGCTCCGCGAGCTGCTGGATGCCTACGAGTTCCCGGGCGATGACACGCCGATTATTTGTGGTTCAGCGCTGATGGCGCTGGAAGGCAAGGACGACAACGGTCTGGGTACGACGGCTGTTAAAGAGCTGGTTGAGACACTGGACTCTTACATTCCTGAGCCTGAGCGAGCGATTGACCAGCCTTTCTTGATGCCGGTTGAGGACGTGTTCTCTATCTCGGGTCGCGGCACGGTGGTAACGGGTCGTGTTGAGCGCGGTATTGTGAAGGTGGGTGATGAGATCGAGATCATCGGTATCAAAGAGACCCAGAAGACGACCTGCACGGGCGTTGAGATGTTCCGCAAGCTGCTAGACGAAGGTCGCGCGGGCGAGAACGTGGGTGTTTTGCTGCGTGGTACGAAGCGAGACGACGTTGAGCGTGGACAGGTACTGGCGATTCCGGGATCGGTTCAGCCGCACACTAAGTTTGAGGCAGAGGTTTATGTGCTGTCGAAGGACGAGGGTGGCCGCCATACGCCGTTCTTTAAGGGCTATCGTCCGCAGTTTTACTTCCGTACGACGGATGTGACGGGAGCGGTTGAGCTGCCTGAAGGTATTGAGATGGTGATGCCGGGTGACAGCATTAACTTTGTGGCGACATTGATTGCGCCGATTGCGATGGAAGAAGGGCTTCGTTTTGCGATCCGTGAGGGTGGTCGAACGGTAGGTGCTGGCGTCGTCGCTAAGATCTTCGAGTAAGCAGTACTAGTATTAAAAAAGCCCGCCGAGTGCGGGCTTTTTTGTGTCTGTGATGTCAGTCAGCCGGTGGATCCCTGACAGTGCGTTAACGCCTCAGCACATCCGCCTTGGAGTGGAATGATTGCACTGGCGCCGCCGCCTCGTGAACGGCCGGTAACTACTGATCAAGACTGTGGCGACTTTCTAAGCCAGAGTGCCTGCGCAATGACGCCCACGACAAAGATCGCTAAAAAGGCGAGATGGAATTGCCTCAGCAATGGGTCTTCTAGGGTATTGATGAAAGGATCCCCGACCGGAAGTCGCCTTAAGAAATCGGTGATGGCGGGGATCATATGAAATAACAGCGTGCTGCTGTAACCGAGTGCCTGACAGTATTTTGAAAACGAGCCAAACAGCCGGGTTTTCTCCATGACCACGCCCCCCGCCAGTGCCACCAGCGTCAAGACGGCGAGTTTGTGGGCGATACCAAAGCCTCCTTGGTTATAAATCCCCAACGCGGTGCCCGCCACGATCAGTGTTAACAGCACATACAGCTTGCCGGATCGGTTTGCCAGCGACACGACCCGATACTTGATGAGGGTGTAAAACCCGCTCACTACAGCACCGATGCCGAGTATCGTATGGAACCAACCTAGTGGGATCATTTCTGGCATTGTTTGTTTCCTTGTTTTTAATGGGGTGTGGCTAAAGAATCGTCGTTAATGACGTGTTACCAAAAGGCGTCCGCGATAGCCCGCTTGCGCGTCTGTCGATCAATGAAGATGGGCGGTGGGCGGCCTGCTTTTCTAAGGCTCAGTATGATACCGAACTGCCGTCTCTGAGTTGAGTGCGTCCAGACCTTATTCGTAACGCCCTTATCGTTGGCATTTCAGGTCGGTTTTGTGCTCGGCTACTCAGAACTGACCGACAAAAGGTGGACTGAAACTTGCCTCGGTGTGCTGTGCAAAGGGCGGTTCGACTTATCTGCCTTGTAGCTTGTAGACAGACGCCAGAATTCGCTCGGTGACAGTTGCCCCGCCCCGGATACCTCTGAGGCCTACTATCTCATTGATCTGCCCCCTCAATACGGCAAGCTGTCTGCACAGGTTGCCGCTCGAGAAGCCCTATCTGGGCGCGTTTGGCAGCTTTCAGACCCGTCTGGCGGGCCAATGCCCATTCCGTCATGGCAGCAGGGGCCTTACCGAGGGGCGGTCTTGCGATGTCCCCGAGGGACGCGGCATGCAATAGTGTGAAAAGTCCCATCCTGCCGAAAGCCCTTTAATTAGCCCCGTTTGCTGTTGACACCCCTTGGCCTCCTCCGTAGACTTCGCTCTCTTTTTTCGGGGTCCCTCAGCGGTCGCCGGTTGTTTTAAGGAGAGGTAGTGTGCAGAACCAGCGTATCAGAATCAGGCTGAAGGCCTTTGACCATCGTCTGATTGACGCGTCGACCCAAGAGATTGTGGAAACGGCCCGTCGCACTGGTGCGCAGGTTCGGGGTCCCATCCCGTTGCCGACAAAGAAGGAGAAATTCACCATTTTGGTTTCTCCCCACGTCAACAAAGACGCAAGGGACCAGTACGAGATTCGCACACACAAGCGTCTCCTCGATATCGTCGAGCCAACAGAGAAGACTGTTGACGCGTTGATGAAGCTTGATCTGGCTGCGGGCGTAGAAGTCCAAATCAGTCTAGGTTAAACGTCAGTAACAATTAGTAACTAGCCTGCTCGGCTTTTGCCGGGTGTGTAACGTTCAAAAGCCCCGTGGTGGGACTTTTGGGCGGCCATAGAGGGTTGAGCCCCGTACACTGTGAGGTTTATGCCATGACTATTGGATTAGTCGGGCGCAAATCGGGAATGACGAGAGTCTTCACCGAGGATGGCGCATCAGTACCAGTGACCGTAGTGGAGATTGCTCCAAACCGCGTTACTCAAATCAAAGAGCTCGAGACCGATGGGTACCGAGCAATTCAGGTCACCGCGGGCAGCCGCAAGGCCTCGAAAGTCAGCAAGCCAGAAGCCGGGCATTTTGCCAAGGCGGGCGTTGTGGCGGGCGAGGGGTTGTGGGAGTTTCGCCTAGACGGTTCAGACGAGGCCTTTGAGGTCGGCTCTGAGTTGACGGTCGATCGATTTGAGCAAGGCCAGATAGTAGACGTGGCCGGACGTTCAAAGGGCAAGGGCTTCCAGGGCGTTATTAAACGCTGGAATTTCAGCATGCAAGACGCGACACACGGCAACTCGCTGTCGCATCGTGCGCCGGGCTCTATCGGCCAGTGCCAAACGCCGGGCCGTGTCTTCAAAGGCAAGAAGATGTCTGGTCATATGGGTGCTGAGCGCGTCACGACTCAGGGCCTGGAAGTAGTCCGCGTGGACGTGGAGCGCAATTTACTGCTCATCAAAGGCGCTGTACCAGGTGCTCCGGGTGGCGAGGTGGTTATTCGCCCGACAGTTAAAGGGGCGGGCAGCAGCCCGTCCAAGTCTTGAGTAGCGGGGGCGAGACGTGGAATTAAGTGTAGTCAAGCCGGGTAACGAAGTGGGAGGGACTGTAGCGGTCTCTGATACCAACTTCGCCCGCGAATATAACGAGGCGTTGGTTCACCAAGTGGTCACCGCCTTCCTTGCTGACGCACGGCAGGGAACGCGAGCGCAAAAGACTCGCTCAGAAGTGGCGGGTGGCGGTAAAAAGCCATGGCGTCAAAAGGGCACGGGACGGGCAAGAGCAGGCACCATCCGCTCACCTATCTGGCGCTCCGGTGGAGTGACGTTTGCAGCGAAGCCGCAAGATCACTCGCAAAAAGTGAATCGAAAAATGTATCGCGCGGCGATGCGTTCTATTTTGTCTGAGCTGGCGCGCACTGATCGTTTGATGATCGTGGAAACGTTTGATGTTGAACAGCCCAAGACAAAGCTGTTGGTTGAGGCCTTAAACGGTTACGGCGTCGATAACGTGTTGATTGTGGCCGATGGCATCGACAAAAACCTGTACTTGGCGTCGCGTAATTTGCACAAGGTTGACGTGCGTGATGTTGAGGGTGCTGATCCAGTGAGCTTGATTGCCTATGAAAAAGTCATGATCACTGTTGATGCGATCAAGAAGTTTGAGGAGGCGTTGGCATGAATCCGGAGCGTGTTTTTCAGATCCTGCTGGGCCCGCATGTCTCAGAGAAGTCAGCGATCGTAGCTGATCAGAGCAATCAGTATGTGTTCCGCGTATCGCTGGATGCCACAAAAGCAGAGATCCGCCAGTCTGTGGAGCAGCTGTTCAAAGTCACAGTCAACGGTGTCACAACATTGCGTGTGAAAGGTAAAACCAAGCGCAATAAATATGGTTTGAGCAAGCGCCCGTCGTGGAAGAAAGCCTACGTGCGGGTAGAGCAGGGTCAAGAAATTGACTTTGCTTCGATGAGCTGAGGTGGTAAGTCATGGCAGTCGTTAAGAGTAAACCCACATCGGCAGGACGTCGCCACCAGGTTAAGGTGGTAACAGAGGGTCTGCACAAGGGGCGTCCACATGGGCCGCTTCTTGAGAAAAAGTCTAAAACGGGCGGCAGAAACAATGCTGGGCGCATTACGACTCGGCACATCGGTGGTGGACACAAGCAGCATTACCGAAAGATCGACTTCAAGCGCACCAAGGATGGCATTGGCGCCAAGGTTGAGCGCATAGAATACGATCCCAATCGCACCGCACACATCGCATTGTTACTTTACGCCGATGGCGAGCGTCGCTACATTATCGCGCCAAAGGGTGTTGCGGCAGGCGACGTATTGCACTCAGGTGCTGCGGCGCCGATTAAGCCAGGCAATTGTTTGCCCGTGCGAAGTATCCCTGTGGGTTCTGTGGTACACGCGATTGAGCTGAAGCCGGGAAAGGGCGCTCAGCTGGCTCGTTCTGCGGGAGCCTCAGTGCAGCTGGTGGCGCGTGAAGGACAGTACGCCACGATTCGACTGCGCTCTGGCGAAATGCGCAAGGTGCCCATCGATTGCCGCGCGACATTGGGAGAGGTCTCTAACTCAGAGCACAGTCTTCGCAAATTAGGTAAGGCGGGTGCTGCTCGCTGGAGAGGTGTTCGTCCCACTGTTCGCGGTGTGGCAATGAACCCGGTTGACCACCCGCATGGTGGTGGTGAAGGAAAGACCTCGGGCGGCCGTCATCCGGTGACGCCATGGGGTGTTCCAACAAAGGGTTATAAGACACGAAAGAATAAGCGCACCGACGGCATGATTGTCCGCCGGCGCGGCAAGAAGTAATCGGTCAGGAGAGTAAATACTGTGCCTCGTTCACTAAAGAAAGGTCCTTTCATCGACCTCCACCTCATGAAGAAGGTGGAAGTCGCTGCTGAGGCGAACGATCGTCGTCCGATCAAGACATGGTCACGTCGATCCATGGTCGCTCCCAATATGGTTGGGCTGACTATTGCAGTTCATAACGGTCGGCAGCATGTCCCCATTTTGATCAACGAGGACATGGTCGGTCACAAGTTAGGCGAATTTGCCGTTACCCGTACCTTCAAGGGCCACATTGTGGACAAGAAGGCGAAGCGCTAAGGCTGGTTGGAGAGAGAGATGGAAGTAGCAGCCAAATTACGTGCGGCCCGAATATCGGCTCAAAAAGCGCGACTGGTCGCAGATCAGGTACGCGGCAAGCCGGTGGGCGAGGCATTAAATTTGCTCGAGTTCAGCAATAAAAAAGCGGCAACGTTAGTGCGCAAGGTATTGAATTCGGCCATTGCGAACGCTGAGAACAATGAAGGCGCAGACGTTGACGAGCTGTCTGTGTCGACTATTTACGTCGATGAAGGTTTTACGATGAAGCGTCTTAGCCCCAGGGCAAAAGGCCGCGGAGACCGAATTTTTAAACGCACCTGCCATATTACGGTCAAGGTTGCGGATAGCGAAAGCTAAGGAGACGACCGCATGGGTCAAAAGGTACATCCAACGGGTATCCGCCTCGGCATAGTTAAGGACCATAATTCGGTCTGGTATGCCGACAGCAAAGCCTACGCGAAGAATTTGATCAACGATATCGAGGTGCGCGAGTACATCCTTAAGAAGTTGGATGCAGCATCGGTCAGTCGGGTCAAAATTGAGCGGCCAGCGCAAACGGCTCGCATCACCATCTATACCGCACGTCCGGGTATCGTGATTGGTAAAAAAGGCGAAGACGTCGACGGCTTGCGCAAAGAGCTCTCCGCGAAAATGGGTGTGCCAGTCAATATCAATATCGAAGAGATCCGCAAGCCTGATTTAGATGCGCGATTGGTTGCGCAAAATGTGGCGCAGCAGCTTGAGCGTCGCGTGATGTTTCGACGAGCCATGAAGCGCGTCGTTCAGAACGCCATGCGCCAAGGCGCCCAGGGCATCAAGGTTCAGGTTGGCGGTCGTTTGGGTGGCGCTGAGATTGCGCGATCAGAGTGGTATCGCGAGGGCCGAGTGCCATTGCACACCTTGCGTGCGGACATTGATTACGCCACCTATGAGGCGCACACCACTTATGGGGTGATCGGCGTCAAGGTCTGGATTTTTAAAGGTGAGGTGATTGGCGAAGGTGAAGAGGCGTAAGCGCCTTGACGACCGAAAGCCGATTACCTGATTGAGGAATTAGAAGATGTTACAACCAAAACGGACCAAGTTCCGCAAGATGCAGAAAGGCCGCAACCGCGGTCTGGCGGAGCGTGGCAGTAAGGTGAGTTTTGGTGAATACGCGCTGAAGGCCACGGGCCGCGGCCGTATCACTGCCCGCCAGATTGAGGCTGCTCGTCGCGCTATGACTCGCCACATTAAGCGAGGAGGGAAAATTTGGATTCGTGTTTTCCCTGACAAGCCGATTACGGGCAAGCCGCTTGAAGTTCGTCAGGGCAAGGGCAAGGGTAACGTTGAGTATTGGGTAGCGCAGATCCAACCGGGTCGTGTGCTGTATGAGGTTGAGGGCGTGTCGGAGCAGTTGGCGCGCGAAGCATTTGACTTGGCTGCGGCGAAATTGCCTCTGCAGACTACGTTTGTGAAGCGATCGGTGATGTGATGAAAGCAAGTGAACTTCGAGATAAGTCGGTCGATGAACTTAATCAGCAGTTGCTGAAGCTTCGCGAGGAGCAATTTAAGTTGCGAATGGCTAATGCCACCGGCCAGTTGGGCCAGAGCCATTTGCTGAAGCAGGCTAAGCGAGACATCGCGCGCGTGAAAACCGTGATGCAACAGAAGGCAGAACAGTAATGGGATCGACTGAAAATCAAACACGAACCCTTCAGGGGCGTGTCGTCAGCGACAAGATGGATAAGACCATCACGGTCAAGATTGAGCGGCGCGTGAAGCACCCGGTGTATGGAAAGTACATTACCCGGTCCTCGAAAGTGCACGCACATGACGAAGAGAACAAGGCTGGTATGGGCGACACCGTATTGGTCGCAGAGTCGCGCCCGATGTCCAAGAGTAAGAGCTGGGCTTTGGTAGAGATCGTGGAGACCGCAACTCAGATTTGAGGTGTGGCTGAATGGAGCGAGCGATAAACGCTCGTTGGCGGAGTAGAGAAAATGATTCAGACGCAGTCGTATTTAGAAGTGGCTGACAACAGTGGCGCACGTCGCGTGATGTGTATCAAGGTGTTGGGTGGCTCTAAGCGTCGTTACGCTCGCGTTGGTGACCTGATAAAAGTCACTGTTAAGGAAGCAATTCCTCGCGGCAAAGTGAAGAAAGGGCAGGTGATCACGGCAGTGGTTGTTCGCACAAAGAAAGGCGTGCGTCGTCCAGACGGTTCGCTGATCAAGTTCGATGAGAATGCGGCGGTGTTGCTGAATGCTCAGGACGCGCCAATTGGCACTCGTATATTTGGACCAGTGACGCGCGAGTTGCGTGGGGAGAAATTCATGAAAATAATTTCACTCGCGCCAGAAGTGATTTGAGCAAGGATTAAGAGGGTCAGACCATGGCGAAGCTCAAGAGTGATGACGACGTGATCGTGATTGCGGGAAAAGATAAAGGAAAGCGTGGCACGGTGCGTCGGCTGCTTGACAGTGATCGCGTGATCGTGAGCGGTGTGAATATGGTTAAGAAGCACACCAAGCCAAACCCTCAGGCCGGTGTCGCAGGCGGCATCGTCGAGCAAGAGGCGCCGATTCGGGCGTCGAACCTGGCGTTATTTAATAGCAAGTCCGGTAAGGGCGAGCGAGTGGGGTATCGAGTTGAAGACGGCAAGAAAGTGCGCGTCTTTAGACCGTCTGGCGACTTAGTTGACGCCTGAACCCAGTTGAACAGAGGCATTTAAGACATGACAGCGCTGAAAGAAATGTATCGGACCGAGATTGTGCCTAAGCTGCAAGCAGAACTGGGCCTTAAGAATGTGATGGCGGTTCCCCGCATTGCCAAAATCACCTTGAATATGGGTGTCGGAGAGGCTGTGGGAGACAAGAAAGTGCTTGAGCACGCCGTCTCCGATATGACGAAAATTGCTGGTCAAAAGCCCGTGATTACCAAGTCGCGAAAGTCGATTGCTGGCTTCAAAATTCGCGATGGCTGGCCGATCGGATGCAAGGTGACGCTGCGTGATGAGCGAATGTACGAGTTCTTGGACCGTCTTATCAACATCTCTATCCCCCGGGTACGTGACTTCCGAGGGGTGAGCCCAAAGCAGTTTGACGGCCGCGGCAACTTTGCCATGGGCATCACCGAGCAGATCATTTTCCCAGAAATTGATTACGACCAAATTGACAAGCTGCGGGGCATGGACATCACTATCTCCACTACTGCGGCAAACGATGAACAGGGTCGTGCGCTGCTTGCAGCGTTTAACTTCCCCTTCAGAAGCTGAGGCATCAGAGATATGGCTAAGAAATCCATGGTTGCCCGCGAGGCTAAGCGTGCACGGACCGTTGAAAAGTTTGCAGCGAAACGCGCGCAGCTCAAGGAAACCATCGCCAATTTGAATACGTCCGATGAGGAGCGATGGGAAGCACAGATCGCACTTCAAAAGTTGCCCCGCAACGCCAGCCCTGTCCGCCAGCGGCGACGCTGCCAGGTGACAGGTCGGCCACACGGTGTTTATCGAAAATTTGGCTTGTGTCGAAACAAGCTACGGGAAGCCGCCATGCGCGGCGATGTACCGGGTCTGGTTAAGTCCAGCTGGTAACGGAGAACTTTGAAATGAGCATGCAAGATCCGTTGAGCGATATGTTGACCCGCTTGCGCAATGCGCAAATGGCAGGCAAACAGAATGTTGATATGCCGGGGTCCAAGTTGAAAGTGTCTGTGGCAAAGGTCCTGGAGCAAGAGGGATACATTGCAGGGCACCGATACGACGAGAGTTCGGGCAAGCCGCGTCTCCACATTGACCTCAAGTATTACGAGGGCAAGCCGGTGATAGCCGAGATAGACCGAATCAGTAAGCCGTCTTTACGCCGGTACTCAGGTAAGGATGGCTTGCCTACCGTTCGTGGCGGCCTAGGGGTGGCGATTGTCTCCAC
Organism: uncultured Luminiphilus sp.; assembly: GCA_943789425.1. Lineage (GTDB taxonomy): Bacteria > Pseudomonadota > Gammaproteobacteria > Pseudomonadales > Halieaceae > Luminiphilus. The sequence continues at coordinate 62,292 of CALSUB010000004.1, read as the reverse complement.
TTCGCAAGGTGTCATGACAGATCGTGCCGCTCGTGCTGCCGGTGTGGGGGGCGAAGTCCTCTGCACCGTCTTCTGAATAAAGAATTGGAGCGTTTGAAAAATGTCTCGTGTAGCAAATAGCCCAGTTGCGGTCCCTAAAGGGGTTGATATCAATATTGACGGCGCGAACATCTCCGTTAAAGGCGGCAAGGGTTCGTTGGATCTGATGCTGACCAATGGTATTGGTGTCAGCGTCGCGGAAGACGTCGCCACTATTACCTATGACAACGATGACTGCCGTGCCATGGCTGGAACAACCCGCTCGCTGCTTGCCAACATGGTGAAGGGTGTCTCAGAGGGCTGGGAAAAGCGGCTGTTGCTCAATGGCGTTGGTTATCGTGCAAAGGCCTCAGGTAAGTCAGTCAACCTAACGATTGGCCTGTCTCATCCCGTTGACTATCAGTTGGCAGACGGATTGTCTGCTGATACGCCTACTCAAACAGAGATCGTGATCTCTGGCGTCGACAAGCAGGCTGTGGGTCAAGCAGCAGCAGAAATTCGCAGCTTTCGTCCGCCAGAGCCTTACAAGGGCAAAGGCATTCGTTATGCGGACGAGCACGTCCGACGTAAAGAAGCCAAGAAAAAGTAATCGGAACCCGTTATGAATACGAAAACACAAGCGCGATTGCGCCGAGCAAAGAAGTCCAGAGTGCAGATGCGCACTGCAGGGACCGTCCGGCTGTCTGTCCACCGCACACCCCGGCATATTTATGCGCAGGTGATTGCAGGCGACAGTAAAACGGTTCTTGCGCAGGCATCGACGCTGGACAAAGCGTTGCGCTCGGATGCGACGGGCAATATGACTGCGGCTGGTGCGGTCGGAAAACTAGTTGCTGAACGAGCGAAGGCAGCGGGTGTGTCCACGGTCGCGTTTGACCGGTCAGGATTTCGATATCACGGTCGGGTAAAAGCCCTTGCAGAGGCCGCCCGTGAAGGCGGACTGGAGTTTTAAGAGATGGCAATGAACGACAAGAAGCAGCAGCGTGAGCAGCGCACCGAAGGCGACCTGCAAGAGAAATTAGTACAGGTTAACCGCGTCGCCAAGACTGTGAAAGGCGGCCGGATTATGAGTTTTACCGCTCTCACGGTGGTGGGAGACGGCAAAGGTCGGGTCGGCTACGGACGTGGTAAAGCACGAGAGGTGCCAGTCGCCATTCAGAAGGCAATGGAAGCCGCACGCCGCAATATGGTGAAAGTGCAGTTGGTAAACGGCACGCTGCAGTATCCCATTAGGGCTGCTCATGGTGCTTCAAAGGTTTACATGCAGCCCGCCTCTGAGGGTACGGGTGTGATTGCTGGGGGTGCGATGCGGTCGGTCTTAGAATTGGCCGGCGTCCACAATGTCCTGGCAAAGTGCTACGGCTCCACCAACCCCGTTAACGTTGTTCAGGCGACTTACAAAGGCCTGCGTGACATGACTTCTCCTGAGGACGTGGCGGCACGGCGCGGTCTCAGTGTAGAAGAAATCCTCAGCTGATTGGCGAGGCAAGGATAATGAGCAAAGCAATGATTAAAGTGACGCAAGTTCGCAGTATTCATGGTCGGTTGCAGAAGCATAAAGCTTGTGTCGCGGGGCTGGGTCTGCGTCGTATTGGCCACACTGTCGAAGTGGAAGATACACCATCAGTGCGAGGCATGATCAATAAGGTCAATTACCTCGTACGTGTGGAGGACGAGAGCAATGTCTGACGAAATGCGATTGAATAGTTTGAGCCCCGCTCCGGGCGCTAAGCGCACAGCGAAGCGAGTGGGTCGCGGTATCGGTTCTGGAAATGGAAAGACGGCAGGCCGCGGTCACAAAGGACTCAAGTCGCGCTCAGGCGGCACAGTAAAAGCGGGCTTTGAGGGTGGCCAGATGCCACTGCAGAAGCGTTTGCCAAAGTACGGTTTTACGTCTCGTATCGGCAGAACCACCGCTGAGGTGCGATTGCATGAGCTGAACCTAGTCGAAGGTGACACCATCGATATTGCGGCATTGAAATCAGCTGATTTGATTAAAGAAGACGTCGCGCGTGTTCGCGTGTTTTTGTCTGGAGAGATAACGCGCGCCGTTAAAGTATCGGGCATTACGGTGACCAAGGGTGCGCGAGCAGCTATCGAAGCCGCTGGTGGGAGCGTCGAGGCGTAATCCATGGCGAATGGTATGCCTACAATGAATTCAGCCGGCATGGGGGAGCTCTTTGCTCGCCTACGTTTCGTGCTGATTGCGCTGTTGATTTACCGCGTTGGCACACACATTCCCGTGCCGGGTATTGATCCAGAGCAGTTGTCGGCGTTATTTGATCAGAATCAGGGCACCATTTTAGGCTTGGCTAATGTCTTTTCGGGTGGTGCGCTGGAGCGCATGAGTATCCTGGCGTTGGGTATTCTGCCTTACATATCGGCCTCCATTATTATGCAGCTGATGACGGCAGTGACGCCGCAGCTAGAGCAGTTAAAGAAAGAAGGTGAGGCAGGTCGGCGGAAGATATCTCAGTGGACCCGTTATCTGACCGTCGTGCTGGCGCTGGTGCAAGGCTCTGGCATGACCGTGGGATTGGCCAACCAAGGCCTGACCTACGTTACCGGATTCAGTTTTTACGTGACGGCAGTGGCCTCTCTCGTCACCGGCGCGGTGTTCATGATGTGGTTGGGCGAGCAGATCACGGAGCGCGGTGTTGGAAACGGGATCTCGTTGTTGATTTTTGCCGGCATTGTGGCCGGTTTACCTGCAGCCATCGGGCAATCCCTCGAGCAAGCGAGACAAGGTGAAATAAGCATTCTAATTTTGCTGGGTATTTTGGTCTTGGCCGCCGTTGTGATCTATTTGGTGGTGTTCATCGAGCGGGGGCAGCGCCGTATCACGGTGAACTACGCAAAGCGGCAGCAGGGTCGCAAGATGATGCAGGCACAGGCGTCGCATTTGCCGTTAAAAGTGAACATGGCTGGGGTGATTCCAGCAATTTTTGCCAGCTCCATTTTGTTATTTCCTGCTTCGGTTGCACAGTGGTTTGGTAGCGGTGATAGCGCCGATTGGTTGCAGGACTTGGCGGTGGCGATTGGTCCCGGTCAGCCGTTAAATATTTTGTTGTTTACCGGCTTTATTGTGTTCTTCTGCTTTTTCTACACGGCGCTGATGTTCAATCCGCAGGAAGTGGCCGATAACCTCAAGCGTTCTGGGGCATTTGTGCCAGGGATTCGTCCAGGGCAGCAGACCGCCAACTACATTGACGGTGTGCTGACGAGATTGACGGTGTTTGGTTCGGCCTACATCGCGTTAGTGTGCCTGCTGCCGCAGTTTCTGGTCGTGATGTTCAACGTGCCCTTCTACCTTGGCGGCACTTCAATGCTGATTGTGGTGGTTGTGGTCATGGATTTTATGGCGCAAGTGCAAAGTCATCTAATGTCACACCAATATGAAGGCGTGATGAAGAAAGCCAACCTCGGGAGCGTCAGTCCTGCAGGTCGGGTGAGATAGGAACTAGGAGTTTCCGATGAAAGTGCGAGCTTCGGTAAAGAAAATGTGTCGTAACTGCAAAGTGGTGCGGCGTAAAGGTGTGGTCAGGGTGATTTGTTCCTCTGACCCCCGCCACAAGCAGCGCCAGGGCTGAGCCTTGAAGCGTAGCGATCAAATCATTAAGATGCGCGCCCCAAGGCGGGGCGAGCAGACTGCGTGCAGCTTTTTATGTGCCGCTCAACAGGTGTGGAGATAAAAGATGGCGCGTATCGCCGGGGTCAATATTCCAGATCACAAACATGCAGTGATCTCCCTGACACATATTTTCGGTATTGGCAGGACGCAAGCCAAGAAGCTGTGTGAAGTGAGCAACATTCCCGAGACGACCAAGATCAGCGAGTTGTCAGAAGGTGAGTTGGATCAGTTGCGTTCGCTGGTTTCCGATATGAATGTCGAAGGAGATCTGCGTCGTGAGGTGTCTATGAACATCAAACGATTAATGGATCTTGGTTGTAATCGTGGTTTGCGACATCGTAAGGGTCTGCCTTTGCGTGGTCAGCGTACCAAAACGAACGCCAGAACGAGAAAAGGGCCTCGAAAGCCCATACGAAGGTAACTAGGCAGTCGCCCGGGTGGTTGATGGGCGATGACTTTGGTGGAGCTACATCACTGTTTGTAGCGTCGATATTAAAGCGAGAAGAGAGATGGCAAAAAACGCCAAGACAACGAAACGGAAGATCACCAAGCAGGTGGTCGATGGTGTGGCGCACGTCCATGCGTCGTTTAATAACACTATTATCACGATTACGGATCGACAGGGGAATACCCTGAGTTGGGCTACCGCTGGTGGTTCTGGATTCCGTGGCTCACGTAAATCAACGCCCTTTGCTGCACAGGTTGCGGCAGAGCGAGCAGGTGAGGCAGCCAAAGAATACGGACTGAGAAACTTAGATGTCCAAGTAAAGGGCCCAGGACCGGGTCGAGAGTCAGCGGTGCGTGCTCTCAATAGTTGTGGGTACAAGATTACGAATATCACCGATGTGACGCCAATCCCGCACAACGGTTGTCGCCCACCCAAGAAGCGTCGCGTTTAGCGCGCTGTCAGAGAGGACTTAGCAAATGGCTCGATATATTGGACCGAAGTGCAAGCTCTCCCGCAGGGAGGGGACCGATTTGCAGCTCAAGAGCGGTGTTGCTGCTTTTGATAAAAAGTGTAAGTCAGAAACAGCGCCTGGCCAGCATGGTGCTCGCCGAGGACGGTTGTCAGATTACGGCGTTCAGCTGCGCGAAAAGCAGAAAGTACGTCGCATTTATGGCGTGCTGGAAAAGCAGTTTCGCAATTACTACAAAGAAGCGGCCCGTTTAAAAGGGGCGACCGGTGAAAACCTGCTCACATTGTTAGAGAGTCGTCTGGACAATGTCGTGTATCGCATGGGGTTTGGTTCCACTCGATCAGAATCTCGGCAGTTGGTCTCCCACAAGGGAATACTGGTGAATGGCGTGGTAGTGAATATCCCGTCTTATCAAGTGAAGCCAGGTGATGTTGTCTCGGTGCGCGAGAAGGCGAAGAAACAGCTTCGTGTGCAATCAGCGTTAGCGATTGCAGAACAGCGCGGCGAACCCATTTGGGTAGATGTCGATGTCGATAAATTGGAAGGGACTTTCAAGTCGCATCCAGATCGACAGGATCTGTCCAGCGAAATTAACGAAAACCTGATTGTGGAGCTGTACTCGAAGTAATTCGCTTCGAGACACTGTTATTCCCCAATCCCTGATGCAATCGAAGGTGCTTTATGCAAAGTTCGGTCACTGAGTTTTTGACACCCCGCGTCATCAAAGTTGATGAGGCCTCTAATACCCGCGCCACCGTGACACTGGAGCCGCTCGAGCGTGGCTTCGGTCATACCCTGGGCAATGCGCTGCGTCGTATTCTGTTGTCCTCTATGCCCGGCTGCGCCATCACTGAAGTCGAAATAGACGGTGTGGAGCACGAGTACTCTGCCATCGAAGGCGTGCAGGAAGACGTCATTGAAATCTTGTTAAACCTCAAAGGGGTTGCATTGTCCTTATCGGGTAAAGATTCGGCTCAGTTGACCTTGTCAGCACAGGGCCCTTGCACCGTGACGGCAGCAGACATTCAAGTAGATCACGACGTAGAGATCTCAAATCCGGAACACGTCATTTGTGAGATCACGGCTAAGTCCGCATTGTCGATTCGATTGATGGTTGAGCGAGGCCGTGGTTATGTGCCGGCGGACGCGCGCGACAATCCAGAAGAAGAGACCCGCTCTATTGGTCGCTTGCCGCTGGACGCGTCTTTTTCACCGATTCGTCGCATTAGTTATGTGGTTGATTCGGCGCGAGTTGAGCAGCGCACAGACCTCGATAAATTGATTATTGATCTCGAGACAAACGGCACGCTGGATCCCGAAGAAGCGATCCGTCGTGCGGCCACCATCCTCCAGCAACAGCTGGCGGTGTTTGTCGACCTAGAGGGCGAGGCGCAGGCGGCGGCAACTGAAGCGGCGGAAGAAGTCGATCCCATTTTGCTGCGGCCGGTTGATGACCTTGAACTGACGGTTCGTTCGGCGAATTGTCTGAAGGCCGAAAATATCTATTACATTGGCGATTTGGTGCAACGCACCGAGGTAGAGCTGCTGAAAACGCCCAACCTGGGCAAGAAGTCATTGACAGAAATCAAGGACGTGCTGGCATCTCGTGGTTTGTCACTGGGTATGCGTCTTGAGGCGTGGCCACCGGCGAGCCTCAAAAACGATGAGCGCCTGTTGAGCGTCTGACACTAAATAACGCCGGGCAATGATTGCCCGGCATGATTTGTAAGGAAAAGAGCCATGCGACATCGTCACAGCGGACGACAGTTAAATCGCAACAGTTCACACCGAAAAGCTATGTTTCGTAACATGGCGGTATCTTTGGTGGAGCACGAGCTGATTAAGACCACTGTCCCCAAGGCAAAGGAACTCAGGAGCTATGCTGAGCCGCTTATTACACTCGCCAAAAACGACAGTGTGGCCAATCGTCGGTTGGCATTCGATCGCACTCGCTCAAAAGCGGCAGTGGGAAAGTTATTCGAAGAGCTGGGTCCGCGTTATCAGGAGCGCCCCGGCGGTTATATTCGCATTCTCAAGTGCGGCTATCGCACAGGCGATAAAGCGCCCATGGCCTATGTGGAATTAGTGGATCGTCCTCAGCCCGAGGGAGACGACGAGAGTGCGGAGACCACCGTAGAAGAGTGAGTCGCGACGGCACGATAGAGTAGCGATTAAAGCCCCCGCTCTTGCAACCAGCGGGGGTTTTTTTTGGCCGGTATTTTTGCCGGTTAGCGTGGCTTCCAAAGTGGCAAAAGCCCAGTAAAATTTGCGAGCCGCGAGGGCATGTTCAAATTGACCGTCGCGACCCCGGTGGGTAGGTAGAGGTTCCCCATCACTGCACAACTTTTGCGTGTGACGGATCGAGCAGTTGATGCCACAAAGTTTGTTAGGCCCACTCACTGCGGATAGCCCTTTAAATGGGATCCCTGGCTACGGTGCTTATGCAGCGGAGCAGGTGTCGCGAAATCATCACTTTACTCAGGACACCGAGTCGTGGGCACTATTTGCACAGGGTACCTATGACCTGACCGATGCGTTGCGCGTTACCGTGGGTGTTCGCTATACCGAGGAAGAAAAGGATGCAACCAGCGATCAGAAACTGGGCGATAGCTTTTGTGGCATGACCGGCAACCTCGAAGGCGGTTCTCAAGGCCAGTGCGCGGCCTACAATAATTGGTTGGCGGTTGTGCAGGCCAGTAACTTCAACAGCTACAATAAGTATTGGACTGGATCTCGAAAGACTGACGACCTGTCACCTTCTGTGAACCTTCAGTGGGACATGAGTGACAGCAGCATGTTGTACGTGAACTGGTCTGAGGGCTTTAAGTCGGGCGGGTTCAGTGCTGCTGACGATGGTAACCCAGGCGATCTGCCGGTCGGCGTACCACCTATCCCGCCAGTGGTCGATAATGGCTTTCAGGCCAATGGCTATGTTTCGACAGTGCCTAATGAGGACTTTGAATTCGATGACGAGTCGGTGGATTCGATCGAAATCGGCGGTAAGCACGAGTTCATGGATGGCCGCATGCGCTTGAACTGGGCGGCGTTCTATTCGGAATACGATAACCTCCAAACCACGATCTTCAAAGGCGTCGGCTTCTCAGTGAAGAATGCGGCGTCGTCGGAGGTAGAAGGGTTAGAGGTTGATTGGCTTTTCCAGATGACGGACGCGATTCGCGTTGGTATTAACGCGGCATATCTCGACGCGTCTTACGGCGACTTTAAAGATGGTCCGTGCGATGCGATCCAACTTGATGCTGACAGAGCCTGTGGTACGCCAGCGGGCGTAACCAGCAACGATTTGACTGGGTACCGTACCTTGTACGCATCAGAATGGAGCGGTAACGCATTTATTGATGTGCGCTTCCCCATGGGCAACATGGAATGGTTTGGTGGCGTAGACGTTAACTACCGCGACGAGTTTGATTCGGCCGGTGATGCGGATCCTTACGACGTCATCGATGCTTACACCAAGGTCAATGCGCGGATTGGTTTGAGCGCGGACAACTGGGAGATCATGGCCTACGGACGTAATATTTTTGATGAGGTGGCGTACCAGCAAAGTTTTGATACGCCAGTCTTAGCGGGAAGCCATACCTTCTTCATGGAGGAGGGCGCAGTCTTTGGGGTTCGCGGAACCTTGCGGTTCTAATGAACACGGTCCTCAAGAACCCAGCTTCGGCTGGGTTTTTTTTGCTTAAAATTTAGCAATTAAGAGACTTTAAGCCCTTTATGCCGCCTGAAAAGACCAATTTTAGACCTTAAAACTGATTTATGAGTCTGAACTTGCACTTATGCAGGGCCGAACGGACGACAAATAATGTGAACCAGTGATTGTTTAATTGCCTGATAGCAGTATGGTGGGGTTATTAATGCAACACCATGTTGCATTAATGGACGCGTTTAGCCTGCGCGTCGAGACACCACAATAATGATTATTATAAAAATGAGGTTATAGCTATGAATCAGGTTCCTAAGGGACTGTCGGCGGCTGCCCTAGTCGCGACAGTCGCAGTATCGTCGGCCACCCAAGCCCAGCTCGAAGAAGTGATTGTCACGGCGACTAAGATCGAGACGTCGATACAAGATACCCCTATCGCGGTCTCTGCTTTTACGCAGGACCAACTGGACTCACAGTTGATTAACGACACGATGAATCTGCAGTTCTCAGTCCCCAATATGACGATGACCAAGCAGAACTTCACGGCTAATGACATCCGCATCCGGGGCATCGGCTCAGGCGCCATTGGCCCAGCCGGTGATAGTGGCGTGGGTATTCACATTAATGGTGTCTACCAAACCTCGACCCGAATTTTTGAGACCCAGTACTTTGACACTGAGCGTGTCGAGGTGCTGCGTGGCCCGCAGGGGACGCTTTACGGTCGAAACACGACCGGTGGCGTGGTCAATGTCATCACCGCCAAGGCGGACCCTTCAGAATTTAAGGGCCAGATTGATGGCACCGTGGGCAATTATGGCTACACCCAAGTGCGCGGTATGGTCAACATGCCACTGAGCGATACCTTTGCAGTGCGAGCTGCGGGCATGACACTGCAGCGAGATGGCTTTGTCGACAACCTCTATACGGGCGAAGACATCGATGATCGTGATATGTGGTCAGGTCGTTTGTCGCTGACCTGGACGCCCAGTGAGCGGACTGAAATCAGTCTGATGGGCAGTTATTTTGAGGAAGATGACAGCCGCGTGCGGTCTCAGAAGCAGGCGTGTGTGTACGACCCAAGTGGCGTGTTGGGATGCTTACCAGGCTCCCCGCAATACCAAACTACCAATTCCGCCGCGGGTATTACCGGCGCGTTGATCGCTAGTATCAGCGGACTCAACGCGATTGCACAAGGTTACCTGGGCGGGTACGGCGCCGCGACCGGGCAGGCAAATTACGCCGCTCTGGGCCTCAATGCGCAGAACGGCTCTGCGTTTTTCCCAGCTGAAGACTATATCGGCGATACCAATCCCGATGGGTTACGCCAGGTCAATATGGACTGGACGCCGACGTATTACACCGAAGAGACCAATATCCAACTGCAGTTCAGTCATGATTTTGGCAATATTCAGATGTATTACGCAGGCGGCTATACCGAGAGCGAGGTCAATTCGACCGAGGACTATGAAAAAGGCGTGTCCAACGCCGATTGGACGCCCGCTTTGAACTCTCTGGCGCAGCTGGGCTCGGTTCCTGCGCTACCAGCCGCCGCGCTGGGCGATATTATCGGTGCATTGGCGCCGACTTACGGTGCGGGTACCGCGCAAACAGTCGGGTTGTTAATTACTGACGCGGCCACCGGTATCCCTGGCGTTGGCTTGTGGGCGGGTAACCCCGGACTGCAGGCGTTAGCCAATGGCGTACCAGTGCTGCACCCTGATGATAAAACGACGTCGTATTGGTTCCGAAATGCCGGTATCGATGAATCATCCAACTATAACGAGCAGTGGACCCACGAGCTGCGCTTTCAGAGTAGCTTCGATGGCCCCCTCAACTTTTTGGTCGGCGGCTTTTATCTCGACTTCGATAATACCAACGCGTATATCGTGCGTGCCGCGGGGCTGGCGCTGCCCGGCTTGATTTTGCCGATCAATCCGGCTGTTTTCCCTGCGCCATCGGGAGATCCGAGTAATCCTCGTTCCGAGTCCGACCCCTACATGCTGGGTTACCACAATGACTCGCGTGTCTACACCCTAGAGGCTCAGGCGTTTTTCGGTGAACTCTATTGGGATGTCACGGACGCATTACGATTGACGGTCGGCGCACGGTATTCAGAAGAGGAAAAAGAAGGTAAGCAGCGCACCATTTACGTCACCTTTTCTGACTTGCCACCGATTCAGCCTAACAACGCGTACTTTGAGCCTAAATACGAGCAGGATGAGTTCACTTGGAAGTTAAATGCCACTTACGACTTTAGTGACGACGTCATGATGTATGCCACAGCCTCCAGTAGCTTTAAGTCGGGCGGTTTCAACCCGATTAGCGATAACTCGCCGCTGGTGGATCCGGCTTTTGGCGGCAACGCCAATAATGCGTTTTTTGACCCTGAGTTTATTGACTCCTTTGAACTGGGCTTGAAGGCGACGCTGCTTGATGGCGCGATGCAAATCAATGCAGCCGGGTTTTATTATGACTATCAAGACATGCAGCAATCTAAAATTGTCAACGTGACCTCGCTGAATCAAAATTCTGATGCCGAAATCACCGGTCTCGAACTCGATTTACTGTGGGCACTCACCCCGAATTTGATCTTCTCTCTCTCGGGTGGATGGCTTGATACCGAGATCGGTGAGTTCCTGACAGTGGATACAGCCAACCCCAATGCCTCCTCGGCGGCCGCTCTAGCGGCGGATCCCACCGTGGCGTCACAGGGTCTGGTGAGCGTCAATGGCGTTAACTTTGTGGCGGCGCCCGATTACAGCCGCTGCGAGGCAGCCCCGCCAACCCCGTGCCCCGGTTATGTGCAGAATCTAGAGGGTAATCAGATTGCGGGCTCACCCGAGCTGAACTACAACGTGGGTCTGTCTTACAACATGCCGCTGGGTAGCATGGATCTGACGCTATCGACCAATTATTATTGGCAGGACGAGTACTACGCGTCTAACTTTAACAACCTCTCCAATCAAATTGACGATTGGTCAATGTGGAACGCCAGTGCGCGTTTGTCAGGAGAGAGCTGGTACGCTGAGGCATGGATCAAGAACATTGAAGACAACGATAATGTGACGGGGCACTACTTAACGTCGTCGGTATCGGCACTGTTCACAAACCAGTTCATTTTGGATCCACAGACTTATGGCCTGAGTTTAGGTTGGAAGTTCTGAACGAATACTGCACGACGCAAAAGCCCGGCTCAGGCCGGGCTTTTTTTTGCCTTCGCAATCAGCGTTTGCGCGACTCGTAGCGGTGACGAACCAATGGCGTCGGCCAGCTTAGCGTGACCAGCATCTCGTCAGTCTCATGGCGGTCAACCTACCGTCGGTCAGCCGAATATTGGCCAGCCTAATAGTAGTCGACCAGCGGCGACCTGGAGCCGCAGCGATGATGCCCTCGGCTAAGCGGCTTTCTTACTGCGGCGCTGTCGGGGTTTTGGCGCACTGAGCGCCGGTAATAAGGGCTTTAAGAACCGGCCCGTATGAGACGCCTCGTTTTGTGCCACAGACTCGGGTGTCCCGGTGGCAATAATTTGCCCACCACCTGACCCTCCCTCAGGGCCGAGATCGATGAGCCAATCAGCCGTTTTGATGACGTCAAGATTGTGCTCAATAATGACCACGGTGTTGCCGCCATCGCGGAGTCGATGCAACACGTCTAGCAGTTGTCGGATGTCCTCAAAATGGAGCCCAGTGGTGGGTTCATCCAGGATATACAGCGTGTTACCGGTATCCCGTTTCGATAGTTCTCTCGAGAGCTTTACCCGCTGGGCCTCACCGCCCGACAACGTCGTCGCGGCTTGGCCGAGTCGAATATAGGATAAGCCGACGTCCATCAGTGTCTGGAGCTTACGATGGATGGCTGGAACCGCCTCAAAAAACGCACACGCATCTTCTATGGTGAGGTTTAGGACTTCAGAGATGTTTAGATCTTTGAAGCGGATCTCGAGCGTTTCGCGGTTGTAACGCTTTCCTTTGCACACATCGCAGGATACGTAAACGTCCGGTAAAAAGTGCATTTCGACTTTGGTGACCCCATCGCCTTGGCAGGCTTCGCAACGGCCACCGCGCACATTAAAGCTGAAGCGCCCGGGCTTATAACCGCGCGAGCGTGCTTCTTGAGTGCCGGCAAAGAGCTCACGGATGGGCGTAAAAATGCCCGTATACGTGGCCGGGTTGGAGCGCGGCGTCCGGCCGATAGGGCTCTGATCAATATCGATACATTTGTCGAGTTGCTCTAGGCCGTCAATCTGGTCATGCGCGGCCGCCTTTAATGTGGTCGCGCCATTTAAGGCGGTTGCGGCGAGGGGGTACAGGGTGCCATTGATGAGTGAGGATTTGCCTGACCCCGACACACCGGTCACACAGGTGAGCAATCCCAGCGGGAGTGAAAGCGATACGTTTTGCAGATTGTTGCCACGCGCGCCCTCAATTTTGATTTGGCGCTTTGGATCCTGAGTATGGCGCGTCTCTGGCACCACGATCATTTTTCTGCCAGACAAATAGGCGCCAGTCAGTGAGTCAGGGTGTGCGAGCACGTCTTGCATCGTGCCGGATACGACCACCTCGCCGCCGTGCACGCCGGCACCCGGGCCGATATCGATAATATGGTCAGCATTGCGGATCGCGTCCTCATCGTGCTCGACCACCAAGACGGTATTGCCCAGATCGCGGAGGTGAATGAGCGTGCTCAGCAGGCGTTCATTATCCCGTTGATGGAGCCCGATTGACGGCTCATCGAGAATATACATGACGCCCACTAGCCCTGCTCCAATCTGGCTGGCTAGGCGGATGCGCTGAGCCTCACCCCCTGATAGGGTTTCCGCGCTCCGGTTCAGCGTTAAATAATTAAGCCCCACATCGACCAGAAAACGGTAGCGAGCGCGGAGCTCTTTCAAAATTTTCTCGGCGATCGCACCTTGCCTGCCTTCTAGCTCGAGTGCATCAAAGTAGGCTTGAGCGTCGCCGACCGGCAGAGCAGTGATGCTGGGCAGCGTTCTATCGTCCACGTAGACACTGCGAGCATCTTCGCAGAGTCGAGTCCCTTCACACGCTTTGCAGGATGCAGTGGAAACGTACTTGGCGAGCTCATCGCGAACCGAAGATGATTCAGTTTCACGGTAGCGCCGATCCATGTTGGGAATCACACCTTCAAAAGCGTGTCGCCGTTTGAATACGGTGCCCCTGTCGTTGACATAAGAAAACTCAATCTCTTCGCCACCACTCCCTTGTAGGATGATGTCGCGATGCTTTTGGGCCAGCTCGTTGAAGGGCTTTTCCATGTCGAAGTCGTAATGCTCGGCAAGCGACCGCAGTAAGTGAAAGTAGTAAACGTTGCGGCGGTCCCAGCCACGGATAGCGCCCTCGGCAAGACTGGCCTCTGGGTGCAAGACGACCCGGTCTTCATCGAAGAATTGCTTCACCCCTAATCCGTCACAGCTCGTGCAAGCGCCGGCGGGGTTGTTAAAGGAAAAGAGTCGAGGCTCAAGTTCATCGATAGAATGCCCGCAGCTGGGGCAGGCATAGCGGGCGGAAAAGAGCGTTTCTGGGCCGTCGCCGTCCATCGGAGCGACAGCAGCCACACCATCAGTGAGTTCTAGTGCCGTTTCAAAGGATTCGGCGAGCCGTAGCTGGAGATCCTCGCGGACCTTGAAGCGGTCGATGACGACGTCGATCCGGTGCTTTCGCTTTTTATCTAATTCGGGAACGTCGTCGAGGTCGACCACGATGCCGTCGACTCGCACGCGGATAAAGCCGGCAGCGCGCATCTGCTCAAAGACGTGCAGGTGTTCACCTTTTCGATCTCGCACGACGGGTGCTAGCAGCATCAGCTTGCTGCCCTCCGGCATAGCGAGTACCGCATCGACCATTTGGGTCACGGTCTGCGCTTTCAGGGTGACGCCGTGGGTGGGGCAGCGCGGATCTCCTACGCGGGCGAATAATAGCCGCAAGTAATCATAAATTTCAGTGATGGTGCCGACCGTCGAGCGTGGGTTATGCGAGGTCGATTTTTGTTCGATCGAAATGGCGGGCGAAAGCCCCTCGATGTGGTCGATATCGGGCTTTTCCATCATGGATAAAAATTGTCGCGCATAGGTAGACAGCGATTCTACGTACCGCCGTTGGCCTTCAGCGTAAAGGGTGTCAAAAGCGAGGGAAGACTTGCCTGAGCCCGAGAGCCCCGTGATGACCACCAACTTATCCCGCGGGATATCGAGATCAATGTTCTTCAGATTGTGGGTGCGCGCGCCGCGGACCTCGATGGTATCCATTGTGTGCCCTGTGTATGACTGCCAACACGACAGTATACGAGGATCCGGCGGCGGCGGACTGACCGTGGACCGTTTTGTCCCCGTGATACACTGAAAAATTATCGATTTGCTCAGATATCGTGATTTCATCAGAAGCCTTTACCGCTGTCGAACGTCGTGCCGTCTTGGGTCTAGCCAGTCTCTATTGCCTGCGGATGCTGGGCTTATTCATGGTGCTACCCCTGTTTGCGGTCTATGCTGAGGCGTTAGCAGGTGCCAGTGCGGCGAGCATCGGTTTGGCACTGGGGGCTTATGGCCTCACTCAAGCAGTCTTGCAGGTGCCCCTGGGTTGGCTTTCAGATCAGATCGGTCGCAAGCCCGTGATTGTGGGCGGGTTGACGCTGCTGATTCTAGGGAGTGTTGTGGCTGCCCTCGCCGATACCCTGACGTGGTTGGCAATCGGTCGTTTACTGCAAGGATCGGGTGCCATTGCCTCTGCGACCATGGCGCTGGCCGCGGATTACACACGCGTTGAGCAACGCACAAAGGCCTCTGCCGTGATCGGCGCGAGTATTGGGGTCTCCTTTGCGTTGGCGTTGGTATTGGGCCCTGTTTTGGCGGCTTGGGGTGGCTTATCTCGTGTGTTTGAGACGACTGCGATCTTAGGCGGACTCGGGCTACTGGTGGTGGTGTTCTGGTTACCGCCAACGCCGGAGATCAGTGAGGCAGGTAGATCACACATCGCGGACAGAGAGCGCTTAGGTGAGGCGCTGTGGGGGCGAGGCCTTGGGGCACTGTATGGCAGCATTTTTTGCCTCCATCTATTGTTGATGGCGGCATTCACGGCCATTCCCTCAGTGATGATTAACGAGGTGGCACTGCCGCCAGAGCAACACGCGTGGATGTACTTAATCACGCTCATGGGGGCGCTACCGGGGGTGGCAATCCTGGTGCGGATGCACCGCCACATGGCTGACCCTCGTGGCTTAATTGCAGTAGCTATTCTGTTAACGGTGGCGGGCTTGGTGGTGGCACTGTGGTCACTGTCGGCGTGGACATTGGGATTGGGGCTGGTACTGTTTTTCGCTGGGTTCACGGCCTTAGAAACGATTCTGCCGGCACTCGTATCGATGTTTGCCCCCGCCACTTTGCGCGGTACCGCCATGGGTATTTTCTCCAGTGCGCAATTTTTAGGCGTCTTCGCGGGCGGCGCCCTCGGTGGCAATGCCCTGTATTGGGGCGGTTACGAGGGGTTAGTGACGGCGGTTCTGGGGCTGACCCTACTCTGGCTTTTGGGTTTATGGCGTTTCAGTTACGCCCCCGTCTCGACCACCTAAATACGGAAATGATCGAGAATGATGTACCCCTAGCAGGCTTGTCATTGCTATAGTCGGGAACTGAATTCACCACTTCTCAGACGCCCGTGTCGGCGCGGCTGAGAGCAGAAACGGAGAACCCCATGGCCTCTCGTGGCATCAATAAAGTGATTCTTGTTGGCAACCTGGGCAATGACCCTGAGCATCGTGTATTGCCCTCAGGTGGCGGCGTGACCAACATTAGCCTGGCCACCTCGGAGAGTTGGAAGGATAAAGCCTCGGGCGAGCAGAAAGAGCGGACCGAGTGGCACCGAGTGGTCTTTTTTAATCGCTTGTCTGAAATCGCAGCCGAATATCTGCGCAAAGGCTCCAAGGTCTATGTGGAGGGGACGTTGAGAACGCGCAAGTGGCAAGATCAATCGGGCCAAGATCGCTACACCACCGAGATTGTCGGCGCTGAAATGCAAATGCTGGATAGTCGCGGTGCGACTCAGGATGGGGGCGGTTACCAGAGTGCGCCAGCTGCCAGTTCACCGGCGCCGGCCGCGGCCAATCCGGAGCCTATCGATTTCCCTGAAGACGACATTCCGTTTTAACCAAACGACCTCACTGAATTGGTTCATCGCACGAGCTGATTGCTGATGCGTATTCTTGTACTGGGCCTTGATTCACCGCTGGGCTACTCGCTCCGCTCGTTTGCCGCACCCTTGATGCGGCACGAGATTATTGGGGTAGAGATGGACGCTACCCGCTGGCGTCGGGAACGCCAAGTCAAGAAATTGATTCGTCGTCAGCCGATTGATCTGATTCTTGACGCGCGGTTGGTCACACAAATCGACGGGGTGGATCCGGTCGGTCATCCCGATATAGAACGGACACAGTGGCTGGCCAATTTGGCTGCGCGTGATCAAATCAGTTACCTGTTCCTCTCGAGTGCCCGGGTATTTTCGGGCGCATTAACCAGACCCTATAGAGAGACCGATCGGCCTGATGCGCAGGACCCCGTTGGTGAAACGCTGATTACCTTGGAAGACCTGCTGCGGGCGACACTGGATGACCTTTTTATACTCAGACTGGGCCTGATGTTTGGTGGGCGCCGGCCTAACCCGTTGGCGAGAGCGCTCGACGCGTTGGCCCGCGGTGACGTTGTCAAAGTGAGCGAGCAGGTCAGGGGCAGTCCGGTGCATGTGGCCGAGGTCGCCCGGGTGATCCATGGGATCGTTGACCAACTGAGTACGGGGGCGCCTTGTAAAGGCTTATATCATTACAGCGGTATCGGCGAGGTCACGGCCTATTCTTTTATGGAAACGGTGCTGGCCAACGCCTCGCAATACAGTCCCTTTGAGGGCGCGCGCGACTTGATGGAGGGTAACCTGAACGAGGGGTCCCAGAAGATTGGTCTGAGCCTTGATTGTGCGGAGATTCGTCATCAGTTTGGTATTCAGCAATTGAGCTGGCGGGAGTTTGTGCCGCGAGCTGTCAAGCGCTACGTCGAACTGTATGTTGAAGAAGGAGGGAATGAATTGTGACAGTGGCCTTACAAGTGGCGGTGTTAACCGTCAGTGATACGCGAACCCCAGAGACCGATACTTCTGGGGCGTTTCTTGCCGACGCGTTGGTCGATGCGGGTCATACCGTCAGCGATCGACAATTGGTGATCGACGATATCTATCAGCTGCGAGCAACGGTATCGCAGTGGATCGCAGATCCTGCGATCGAGGTGGTGCTGGTGACCGGTGGCACTGGGTTTTCGGGTCGCGATTCCACGCCGGAAGCACTCAGCCCTCTATTTGATAAGTCTATTGATGGCTTTGGAGAAGTTTTTCGGGCATTGAGTCTCGCTGAGATTGGTTCTTCTACCGTGCAATCACGTGCACTGGCGGGTATGGCGAATGGCACAGTGATTTTTTGCATGCCTGGATCAACCGGCGCGTGTCGAACCGCTTGGGAGGGGGTGCTCAAAGACCAGCTCGATAGCACCCACCAGCCTTGTAATTTTGTTGGCGTATTGCGGGGGCATTAGCCGATGGCGCTGACCCCTTTATCGGAGGCAATGGCGACCGTACTGGGGTCTTGTATGACGAGGCCCGAGTCTGACGTCGTGCCCCTTGATCAGGCTTTAGGTCGATTCTGCGCACAGTCGGTCACCGCTGGACTGGCGGTACCACCCGCCGATAACAGTGCGATGGATGGATACGCCGTCTGCAGTCGTGATGTTCCCGCGGTGCTCACTGTGAGTCAGCGGATTCCGGCTGGCTCGGTACCCGAGCCGCTAAAAGCGGGCACTGCAGCGCGCATTTTTACCGGCGCCGAAATGCCGGTGGGCGCCGATGCGGTGGTATTGCAAGAAGACACAGAGGAGACGGATCACGGCATTCGCCTGCCAGCCGCGCAAGTGGGACAACATATTCGACGGCGCGGGAATGATATTCAGCCTGAGGATCAGCTGATTGCTGCAGGACAGTATTTACGACCCCAAGACATTGGCTTGCTGGCATCGGTCGGCGTTGACCGCATTGGGGTATTTCGCCCGCTGACAGTGGCTATCATGACAACGGGTGATGAGCTGCGAGATCCGGGGTCGGGTGATCTACAGCCGGGGCAAATTTTCAATAGCAACCGCTTTAGTCTGGGAGCACAGATTCGTGCGTTAGGGATGACGGTGGTGGACCTCGGTAATGTGCCTGACGATCCTGCTCAGATTGGCAGCATGCTGGAGCGCGCGGCCACAGAGGCTGACTGTATTGTGACTGCGGGTGGGGTCTCGGTAGGGGAAGAGGACCATGTTCGGTCGCAAATTGAGGCCCGCGGCGAGTTGGCGCTATGGAAACTGGCGATCAAGCCGGGCAAACCATTGGCATTTGGCTCAGTGCAGGGAACGCCTATATTTGGATTGCCTGGCAACCCTGTGTCGGCGTGGATTACGTTTGCCTTGGTCGCGAAGCCTTGGTTGCTGAAACGCCAAGGCGCGGTGCTGCACCCTGCTTTTCGTTTTTCGGTTCGGGCTGCCTTCACCAGTGAGCGCGCGGGTTCAAGAGAGGAGTTCTTGCGCGTGTCTCTGACCGGGCAAGGCGAAACGATGTGTGCCAATGCGCTAACCAATCAAAGTTCCGGGGTGTTAAGCGGCCTCAGTGAGGCCGATGCGGTGGCGGTGATTCCTGCGGGGGCAACGGTGTCCCAAGGCGATTACGTCGAGGTGATCCCATTATCCGCGTTGTTGGATGCTGGCGCCGCCTGAGTCAGTTTGTGAAGCGACGAAAGATGAGGGTCGCATTGGTCCCGCCGAAACCAAAGCTATTCGACATGACTTGATTGAGTTGTGCCGCGTCGATGCGTTCACGGGCAATCGGTAACCCCTCAGCGCCGGCATCGAGGGACTCGATGTTTGCGGAGGCGGCAATAAAGTCGTCCCGCATCATCAACAAAGCATAAATCGCTTCTTGCACGCCCGCGGCACCTAATGAGTGACCCGATAAAGATTTGGTAGATCCGATAATCGGCGCATCGTTGCCAAACGCGGTGCGTAAGGCGTTCAGCTCTTGAATATCACCTGCCGGGGTGCTGGTGCCATGGGCGTTGATATAGTCAACCTTGCCTTCCAAGCCGTGCATCGCCTGTTGCATGCATCGTACGGCACCTTCTCCTGACGGGGCGACCATGTCATAGCCATCTGAAGTGGCGCCATAACCCACCAATTCGGCAAGAATTGGGGCGCCTCGAGCGGTCGCGTGCGCCAAGGATTCGAGTACCAACATCCCGCCACCTCCGGCAATCACAAAGCCATCGCGATCTGCATCGTAAGCGCGAGAGGCGCGCTGAGGCGTATCGTTGTATTGGGTCGACAGGGCGCCCATGGCGTCAAACAGTGCGCTCATGGTCCAATGCAGTTCTTCGCCGCCGCCGGCAAACATGACATCTTGTTTACCCAGCTGAATGAGCTCCATCGCATGTCCGATGCAATGCGCACTGGTTGAGCAGGCCGAGGAGATTGAGTAGTTGACCCCTTTGATCTGAAAAGGGGTTGCAAGGCAAGCTGACACAGTGCTGCCCATGGTTTGGGTCACTCGGTAGGGACCGACACGACGAATACCGCGATCACGCAGTATATCGGCAGCCTCAACTTGGCTTGCCGAGGAGGCACCGCCTGATCCTGCGACGATGCCTGTTCGGGGGTTCGACACTTGGGTTTCACTGAGGCCTGCCTGTGCAATCGCTTGCTGCAGGCTGAGGTACGCATAGCCTGCTGCGTCACCCATGAAACGCCACTGCTTGCGATCAATATGCTCGGCCAAATCAATCTGAGGTATGCCCGCAACGTGCGAGCGCATACCCGCATCAATCTGGGCTGGGCAAAGCGCGATCCCCGATCGGCCTGAATACAAGGAGTCCCTGACTTCCCCTGCGCTGTTACCTAGACAGGAGATGATACCCGCTCCTGTTACCACCACACGCTCGAGCATTAGAGGGTATCCGTATTGTTAAAGAGACCGACCCGGAGGTCTGAGGCGGTATAGATGATTTCGCCATCGACAGAGACTGAACCGTCTGCGATGCCCATCACCAATTTTCGCTCGATGACCCGCTTCATTTGAATGTGATAGCGCACGAGGGAGTGACTGGGAAGGATTTGTCCAGTGAATTTGACATCGCCAGAGCCCAGCGCACGGCCTCTTCCGGGGTTGCCCCGCCAGCCGAGGAAAAAACCAACTAATTGCCACATCGCGTCCAATCCGAGGCAGCCGGGCATCACCGGGTCTCCGGGAAAGTGGCAGGCAAAAAACCATAGATCAGGATGGATATCGAGTTCTGCGATAATCTCTCCTTTGTCCTGTGCTCCGCCTGACGAGCTGATGTGGGTGATGCGGTCCACCATCAACATGTTGTCCATCGGGAGTTGGGCATTACCGGGTCCAAACAACTCCCCCCGTCCGCAGGCGACGAGTTCAGATTTGTCATAGTGCGACTGCTGTTCGAAAGGGGGATGCTCTGGCATGGGGAAATTTCCGAAAAGGGTGGGCGCAGGTGGCGGCTAAAAGAACGTCCGCGCTTCGCGAAGCGCCATTGTAGTGGAAGGGCAACGGGCGATCCAGCGGCCGATAAGCCCCGGTTTTGCTTATAAAACCATGACTAAGCGAGACCGAGGGTTAAAAAAAGGGGGTCATTGCAGTAGCATCCACGGTGCCAGTAGAGAGCGTCGCACCCTCGGAAATGCGCTGTTATTTCGGGTGCTCGATCCGCCTCGGGGAGCGGACTCACAGTGTGATGATAGGCGCTATAGCTGCGGGGATAAGACGCGTAAACTCCGCAGTCAGGTCAGCGGCAAGCAAAACAGTGATGCCGAGAGCGTGGCAATGAGTCTAAATTTTTAACGAACAGGTCGTATGGTTATGTTGATTCCCGTTTTATTGTCTGGCGGTGTAGGCAGTCGTTTGTGGCCCGTCTCTCGGGCTGCCAGGCCGAAGCAGTTTCTGCCATTGAGTGCCGAAGGGTCAATGTTGCAAGAGACCCAGAGACGTTTAGCGGGTTTGAGTTGCGGTAATGCCATTGTGGTCTGTAATGCAGACCATCGGTTTTTGGTGGCCGAGCAGCTCCAGCACGAATCGGAGCAAGCCCCCACGATCATTCTCGAGCCTGCGGGCCGCAATACGGCACCGGCGATTGCATTGGCCGCGATCCACAGCCGCCAGATTGACCCAGAGGCATTGCTTCTGGTTTTGCCTGCTGATCATCATGTGACGGATACGGCGGCGTTTCAGCGCGCGGTCGAGCATGCGTCCGAACGGGCGATGGCCGGGACGCTGATGACATTTGGTGTCGTGCCGTCGCACGCCGAAACAGGTTACGGCTATGTGCGCTGCGGTGCTGAATGGGAGGAGGGGCTGTTTGAGCTTGCCGAGTTTGTTGAGAAACCAAACCAAGAGACCGCGCAGCATTATGTGGATTCGGGCACTTATTTTTGGAACAGCGGCATGTTTTTGTTGCGAGCAGATCGTTACTTAGCTGAGCTCGCAGCCCATCAACCTGAGATGCTGGCAGCCTGTGAGCAGGCAATGAGGGACGCGCACCGAGATCTAGACTTTATTCGCCCCGATGCTGAGGCCTTTTTGGCGTCGCCTGCCAACAGTATTGATTACGCCGTGATGGAGCACACCCAGGCAGGCGGTGTGGCAGCCCTGAGGTGTGGTTGGAGTGATGTCGGAGCATGGCCTGCACTGTGGGAGATGGGTTCAGGTGATGCGGAGGGCAATGTCACCTCAGGCGACGTGCTCTTGCATGGGGCTAGCAATAATTATGTTCGCAGCGAAAGTCGCTTGGTCACCGGTGTTGGAATCGCCGACCTAGTGATTGTCGAGACGGCGGATGCGGTGATGGTGGGCGCCAAGGACCGTGTGCAGGATGTTAAAAAGGTGGTCGAAGCGCTTCTATTGGTAGACCGCCCTGAGGCCACGCAACATCGAAAAGTCTGGCGCCCTTGGGGGTCGTATGAGTCTTTGGTGGTCGGAGAGCAATTTCAGGTCAAACGACTGACGGTGCAGCCAGGTCAGGTGCTGTCTCTTCAATTGCATCATTATCGCGCGGAGCACTGGGTGGTAGTCTCTGGCAGTGCCGAGGTGATTCGTGGAGATGAGCACTTAACGCTAGGGCCCGACGAATCGACTTATATCCCCATCGGTGTGAAACACCGGCTGGCGAACCGAGGCACTGATCCACTGGAAGTCATTGAAGTTCAATCGGGTTCTTATTTAGGCGAGGATGATATTGTGCGTTTTGAAGATGTCTATGGGCGGGAGGAATCCCCAAAATGATCGGTAAATGCTTATTTCCCGTGGCGGGATACGGCACGCGGTTTCTTCCCGCGACGAAGAGCATGCCCAAGGAAATGCTGCCCATTGTTAATAAACCGCTGGTGCAATACGGCGTGGAAGAGGCCATCGAAGCCGGCATGACCAATTGTGCTTTTGTCACAGGACGAGGCAAGCGGGCGATCGCTGATCATTTTGATACCAGCTACGAGCTGGAGCATCAGATCGCAGGGTCGACCAAAGAGCAGCACCTCGAGGGTATTCGCGAGGTCATGGAGCGCGGTGTCTTTACGACGGTGCGGCAGCGGAGCATGCGGGGCTTGGGTCATGCCATCCTTACAGGCAAGCCCTTGATTGGTAGTGAGCCTTTTGGTGTGGTGCTGTCAGACGACTTGTGCCTGAACAGCGAGGGTGCAGGTGTATTGTCGCAAATGACCTCGCTGTATGAAGAGTTCCGATGCTCTATTGTGGCCATACAAAAAGTATCCCCGGCGGAGATCAGCCATTACGGGGCGGTAGCGGGTCCGACTGAGCGTGATGGGCTGATCCGGGTCTCCCAAATGGTCGAGAAACCGACACCAGAGCAGGCACCTTCCAATTTCGCCGTGATTGGCCGTTATATTCTCACCCCTGATATCTTTGACATTCTCCGCGATATGCCACCGGATGACCGAGGTGAAATACAGTTGACGGATGCGCTGAAAGTGCAGGCTAGCGAGGGTAGGGTGTTGGCCTATGAATTTGAGGGCATCCGCTTTGACTGTGGTCAGGTGCCCGGGTTTGTTGAAGCGACACAATACGTTTTTGAGCATCATTACGGGCAAAACTGACATGGCCGACACATTCGACTG
Organism: uncultured Luminiphilus sp.; assembly: GCA_943789425.1. GTDB lineage: Bacteria > Pseudomonadota > Gammaproteobacteria > Pseudomonadales > Halieaceae > Luminiphilus. Next base: position 38,830 of record CALSUB010000004.1, on the reverse strand, counting down.
CTTCAAGGCTTATGACGTAAGGGGTCGCATCCCCGACCAGTTGAACGAGACCATCGCACGTCAGATTGGGCAGGCCTATGCCGAGGTGATTGACCCAGGTACCGTGGTGGTGGGCCACGATATCCGTCTTACCAGCGAGCGCATCAAAGCAGCGCTGATTGATGGACTGCGCGAGCAGGGGGTGTCGGTGCAAGACATTGGCCTGTGCGGAACAGAGGAGATTTATTTCGCGACCGCGCACCTTGGTGTTGGCGGAGGTATCGTCGTGACCGCAAGTCATAACCCCAAGGACTACAACGGCATGAAGTTTGTGCGGGAGGGCGCGCGCCCGATTTCGGGGGACTCAGGCTTAGCTGATATTCAGGCGCTTGCAGAGCGCAATGACTTTACGCCGGCAGAGGCGCGAGGTGAATTGCGCAACGTGACGACCCAAGCGGCCTATATTGAACACTTACTGTCTTATGTCGACATAGAGGCATTGAAGCCGCTTAAGATTGTCTGCACCGCCGGCAACGGGGGTGCAGGCCGAGTGGTTGACGCCTTAGCCCCCCACTTACCATTTGAGTTTATCCGGGTGCACCATGAGCCGGATGGCCATTTTCCCAATGGCGTACCGAACCCGCTGTTGATCGAAAACCGTGCCGTGACAGCCGAGCATGTGCGCGCTGAGCAGGCCGATTTGGGGATTGCTTGGGATGGCGACTTTGATCGTTGCTTCTTTTTCGATCATGCCGGCAATTTTATCGAAGGGTATTACATCGTCGGTCTGTTGGCGGAGGCATTTTTAACGGAACAGGGGCCTCAGCGGATCGTGCATGACCCCAGGCTCATGTGGAATACGCAAGCTATTACCCGGTCAGGGGGAGGGGAACCGGTGCTGAGTAAAACCGGGCATGCGTTCATTAAGGAGCGAATGCGCGAAGTGGATGCGGTCTATGGGGGCGAAATGTCCGCGCATCACTATTTCCGCGATTTTGCTTACTGTGACAGCGGCATGATTCCCTGGCTGCTGATTGCGGGGTTGATCTCCCAGACCGGTCGGTCGATAGCCGATATGGTTGCGGCGCGGGCGCTTGCGTTTCCGTGCTCTGGAGAAATTAATTCAACCGTCACTGACCCTGTTGCGCTGTTGACTGCGGTGGAGGATCGGTATGCCGACGGGTCTATTTTGATTGAGCGACTCGATGGATTGGGGATGGAGTTTGATGACTGGCGGTTCAATTTACGCCTGTCTAATACTGAGCCGGTAGTGCGACTCAACGTGGAGTCTCGTGGCGATGAGGCGCTGATGAAAGCAAAAACAGAGGAGCTATTGGCGTTGATTAACGCCTAATTTTTTATTTTACGTTCGCTTTACGCCACGCTATCGCCGCTTGCCGTGTCGCGGGATCCAGTATGGCTGGGTCGCTTGTTGGTGCTGTCGCGCCAGTCTCCAATAAAGGCTGTATTGCCGCCGCAATCTCCTTGCCCAGTTCCACCCCCCATTGATCAAAGGCATTGATACCCAGCAATACGGCAAGAAAATACGTTTTGTGTTCATAGGCTGCGATCAGGGCGCCTAGGCACTCTGGCGTTACGGCCTCCATCAGAATCAGAGAGTGACTGTGATTGCCCGGTATCTCAAGTTGACGGCACTCGTGCTCGTCAAAGCCTCGCAATGCACCTATCTCCCGGGCTTCATCTGGCGAGCGTCCCACCATAAAGGCGCGACTTTGTGCGAGCGCATGAGCTGCCAAGCTGCGCCTTGCAGGTAGGTCTCCGCCGCCTGATATCAATGGCAAAATAATGTCAGCTGAGAATGAGCGCGTGCCTTGATGTAATAACTGGTAGTAAGAGTGCTGTCCGTTGGTTCCAGAAGATCCCCACAACACGGGGGCAGAATCGCTTGTAAGAGGCTCTCCTGTTGTCGACACGCGCTTGCCGTTACTCTCCATTGTGAGTTGCTGCAAGAAGTCCGTTAAGTGCTGCAGCCTCTGCGCATAGGGCAGTACTGCATGCGTATTGGCATTGAGGAAGCGCGATTGCCAAAACTCTAATAGCGCCATCATCATGGGCAGGTTGTCGGCAGGCGGCGATTCCAGCGTGTGCTGATCTAGGGTTTTTGCGCCGCCTAGTAACCCCTCAAAAGCAGACCAACCCAGCGTTAAAGGAATGGTTAGGCCTGCAGCTGACCACAGTGAATAGCGGCCGCCGACCCAATCCCAAATAGGCAAGCAGCGTTCAGCGGGAATGCCCCATTGCTGCGCTTGAGCCACTTGAGTTGTGACGGCGATGAAGTGTTGTCCTAAGCCATGTTGTGGCACGCCAGCAGCTTGCAGCCACGCCTTGGCACGGTGGGCATTGGACAGTGTTTCCTCGGTGGTAAAAGATTTAGAGCACACCACAAAGAGTGTTCGGGTTGGGTCTAAGGCGTCTAATGTATGGTCGAGGTCTTCGGGATCGATGTTCGCGACAAAATGCGCGCGCAAGGGTGCTTCCGGCGTTTTGAGTGCGTCACAAATGAAACGAGGGCCGAGATCAGAGCCGCCAATACCGAGATTCACCACATCCGTAAACGCCTGATCGGTCCAGCCAGTGTCTGCACCTCCGTGAATGCGAGTGACCAGTGTCTCCATCCGCGTCAAGGCGTTACGAACGGCAGCTGTATTTTCAGGATGCAGCTCGGCTGCTGTGCCGCGCAACAGGGTATGCAAGGCTGGCCGACACTCTGACGTATTGACAGACTGGCCGGCCACCAAACCAGAAAAAGCGTCTGGTAACGCGTGGGCAGAGGCCAGTTCGATGAGTAACTGCCAAACGTGGTCGTCGATTAAGTGCTTCGAAAAATCGACCACGAGCCCATTGCTTTGGCATTGATACCGCTCGTGTCGATCTGGATCTGTGTCAAAGAGCGCTGTGATTCTCCGATGACTGAGCTCAGCTCGGGCCTCCCACAGCTGCTCGTGTAGTGCTTGTGCATCGGTGGTCATCAGGCCTGTCGATCCACCGCTTTTTCAGCCATCTGATTCAATGCGCTGAGTGCATCAGACTCTGGCAGTGGCGCCAGTGCTGCTTGCGCCAAAGCTTGATGATGCATGGCGGCTGCTCGTGTGGCTTCAATACCGCCGGTGTGACGCACGATCTCGATGATTTCCGCAAAGGCATCCCCCTCCTTTTGCCGCAATACCTCTGCGACACGGTCCCGTTGGGCAGGGGTTCCCGCTTTCATCGCATGCAGGAGAGGCAGGGTGATTTTTCCCTCTCTGAGGTCGTCACCGACATTTTTCCCTGTCTGAGACGGGTCGCCCGCGTAGTCGAGCAGGTCGTCCGCCAGTTGAAACGCAATGCCCAAATTCATACCGTAGTGATACAGCCCGTCTGTTTGGTCAGCAGGACTTTGGTGCAATAGCCCGGCGCCACAACAGGCGGCAGCAAACAGCGCCGCTGTCTTACGCCGGATGATTTCTTGGTACTGCTCTGCTTGAGTATCCGGATCGCCAGCGTGCACCAGCTGCATGACCTCGCCTGCGGCGATGGTGTTGGTGGTTTCCGCCATATGGGCCAACAACGGCATATTGTTCAGTTCCACCATCAGCTGAAAGGCGCGCGTATAAATGAAATCCCCCACCAGCACGCTGGGCGCATTACCAAATGCGGCGTTTGCCGTCGGCATGCCTCGGCGGAGCGTCGATAAATCGACCACGTCGTCATGTAACAAGGTTGCTGTATGGATAAATTCGACGACGGCGGCAAAGCGAATGTGGGCTGAATTGACACCGCCAAGTGCTTTGGCGGACAGTAAAACCAACAGTGGCCGCATGCGCTTTCCGCCCGCCCGGACGATATAGTGGCCAATATTTTCGACCATTTCGACGTCAGACTTCAGTAATTCCACAATAACGTCGTCGACCTGAGCGAACTCTGCCGCCACGCTCGACTTGAATGTTACATCCACGCAATATCCCCCCGTAGCCAGTTAGTATAGGGCGCGTGGCGAGCCACCGCCATGCCCACCATGGTGCGCATGGCGTCGCAAAGTGGCTGGGTTCGCACAATAGCGACCAATACTCACACTTGCGTTCAACTCGCTGAAGGCGTATCTTTCGCGCCCTTGGGATGGCCGTTGGGCCGTCTTTCGGTGCCTGAACTCTGCCCAGCGCAAACCAGATTTCGACTGCGAGCAGGCTAACTGAGAGGACATTAGAATGTACGCAGTGATCAAGAGCGGTGGTAAACAGCACCGTGTTGAAGAAGGCGAGCAATTGAAGCTCGAAAAAATCGAAGCGGAAATGGGTCAAACCATTGAGTTCGACGAAGTGTTGTTACTCGGGTCTGGCAGCGGCGTGAAAATTGGTTCGCCATTAGTAGAGGGCGGCAAGGTAACCGCTGAGGTGGTTGCGCATGGACGTCACGACAAAATCCGCATTGTAAAATTCAATCGACGTAAGCACTTCCGTAAAGAAACTGGCCACCGCCAGTGGTTTACAGAGGTAAAAATTACGGCGATCACAGGCTAACAGGAGACACTATCAATGGCACATAAAAAAGCAGGTGGTAGTACTCGTAACGGGCGCGATTCCGAGAGTAAGCGACTGGGCGTGAAGGCTTATGGCGGTCAGGCTGTTACAGCTGGTAGCATTATTGTGCGTCAACGCGGCACACGCTTCCACGCGGCGGAAAACGTACGCGTGGGCAAGGACCACACCCTGTTCGCTACAGCGGATGGTAAAGTGGAGTTTTTCAGTGGTGGCCCGCAGATGCGTAAACAGGTTCGTATCGTAGCGGCGTAACTCGGGTGCCATAGGATTAAAAAACCTCGTCATCCGACGAGGTTTTTTTTTGCTGGTTGATTAGGTGAGTCCATGAAGTTTGTTGATGAAGCCACAATTGACGTGACCGCGGGTAAGGGCGGTAATGGCTGTGTCAGTTTTCGCCGCGAAAAATTCATTCAGCGAGGGGGTCCTGATGGCGGCGATGGGGGCGACGGCGGATCGGTGTTCCTAGAGGGCGACGATGCGTTGAATACCATGATTGATTATCGCTACACCCGCGCTTTTAGAGCAGAAAACGGACAAGCAGGACGCGGGCGAAATTGCACTGGTAAATCGGGGGAGGATTTGGTCTTGCCAGTGCCTTTAGGAACAACGGTGCTGGATGACGAATCGGGCGAAGTGCTGGGTGATATTCGCACTCCCGGTCAGCGGCTGTTAGTGGCACAGGGTGGTTTTCACGGGTTGGGGAACACCCGCTACAAGTCGAGCGTGAACCGCGCACCTCGGCAAAGTTCGCCGGGTTCCGAGGGAGAGCTTCGCAAGCTCAAGTTGGAGCTAAAGGTACTCGCCGACGTCGGACTCCTGGGTTTGCCGAACGCTGGTAAGTCCACCTTGATTCGCGCTATTTCCGCCGCGACGCCGAAGGTTGCCGATTATCCCTTCACCACGCTGATCCCGAGTTTGGGGGTTGTGAAGGTCAATGCGTATCGTTCGTTTGTTGTGGCTGACATTCCCGGACTGATTGAGGGCGCTTCTGAAGGTGCCGGGCTGGGTATCCGCTTTCTAAAGCACCTGACCCGCAACCGTGTTTTATTACATCTCGTCGATGTGGCGCCGATCGATGGTAGCGATCCAGCGAGTGCCGCCTGTTCGGTGATTCACGAGCTAGAGCGCTTCAGCCCCGCATTGGCGGCCAGGCCGCGTTGGCTGGTGTTGAATAAGATCGATTTGATTGACCAGGAGACGTTGAAAGCGCGCCGCGAAGCCATTGTGGCTGCGCTGGGTTGGCAGGGTCCAGTCTACGAGGTCTCCGCTGTGGCAGGGACCCAAACTCAGGCACTCTGCGGTGATTTGATGACCCATCTTGAGCAGTTGATGGCGCATTATCAAACCGATGCTGACGCGCTGGCACAGGAGCAAACCGCACAAGAGCAAATGCAGCACGAGGCCCGCGAGCGGATTACCGCACTGAATAAGGCGCGAGCTGAGGCCCGCGGCAACGCACAGCGGGGCCCGCAAGACGATGCGGACGAGGAATCGGATGACGACGTTGACGTAGAGTATCGGTATTGAGCGATACAACCGACAATACGGCGCGGCATCGCTTAACGAGCGTTCGACGCTGGGTGATTAAGGTGGGCAGCGCATTGCTCACCAACGATGGTCTGGGGTTGGATCCACTTGTCATGAAGACGTTGACGCGCCAATTGGCGTCACTTCATGCCCTCGGTCATGAAGTGGTGCTGGTTTCCAGTGGCGCCATTGCTGCCGGTTTGGTGCGGCTTAACCTGGCAGAGCGCCCGCGAGAGATCCACTTATCCCAAGCTGCCGCAGCCGTAGGGCAGTCGGCACTCGTGCGCGCTTATGAAGATTGCCTAGGGCCACATGGTGTGGTCACGGCACAAATTTTATTAAGCCATGCCGATGTCCGCGCTCGCGATCGATATTTAAATGCGCGCAGTACCCTCAATACGCTGCTCGGCATGGGTGTGTTGCCGATCATCAATGAGAATGACACCGTGGTGACCGACGAAATTCGCCTCGGCGACAATGACACTCTGGCGGCCTTGGTGGCGAATCTGGTGGATGCGGAAGCACTGTTAATTCTGACCGATCAAGATGGGCTCATGGACCGCGATCCCCGACAGGATAAGGATGCCAAACTGATTGCCTCAGCCGATGTGCATGATCCCGACCTCGACGCGATAGCGGGTGAGGGCAGTGCCTTGGGGCGCGGGGGTATGGCCACGAAACTCAGTGCTGCTCGTTTGGCTGCGCGCTCTGGTACTAGCACGATTATTGCTAATGGGCGGTTGCCCGATGTAATCCCTAAGGTGGTCGAGGGCCAATTGGTGGGAACCTTCTTACACACCAATCGCCAACCGCTGAGCGCCCGCAAACAATGGCTGGCTAGCCTGCTGCATGCGCAAGGGCAGCTGGTGCTCGATGAGGGTGCGGTAACGGTCGTATCTGACCACGGCCGCTCCTTATTGCCTATTGGGATTACTGCGGTGACAGGTGTTTTCAAAAGGGGCGATTTGGTGAGCTGTGTCGATGCGACCGGAAAAGAGCGGGCGCGGGGGCTGGTCAACTACGCCAGTGACGAAGCCGCGGCGTTGATCGGAAAAAGTTCGACAGATATTGAGGCGATTCTGGGTTACCGAGGTGAAGAGGAAATGATTCACCGCGATAATTTGGTCGGGGGTTAGCCGCATGACGGGTTGGTCCTGGCTGGGAATCTTTAGTGTGGCACTCCTGGCGGCGTCACTGCTCGGCAGTTGGTTACCGCGCCAGATCACCATGACCCATACGCGTACTCAGATGGTGTTGAGTTTGGTGTCAGGGCTGATGCTGGGTGTAGCGCTTTGCCACTTGATTCCTCATAGCTTCGGTCTTGCCGGTGATATTGATTTGGTAATGGCGTGGAGTCTCGTTGGACTTGTTTTTATGTTGCTCCTGTTGCGGCTATTCCATTTTCACCAGCATGATTTTGTTGCCGCAGCAGCGTCCAGCGAGCTGTTGTCAGCGGAGGCTGACTCTCATACCCATTTACATTCCGATTCACATGCTCATGCCCACACTCACCGGTCTGACAGTGGGATCGGTGCACTCGGGCTTTTCACCGGTTTATGCGTTCACACAGTGATCGACGGCATTGCTCTAGGCGCCGTCATGCTCAGTGATCATGGCCTAGGTTTGGGTGTGTTTTTGGCTATTTTACTGCACAAGCCACTGGATTCTCTGTCTATAGAGACCGTGATGGCCAACGCTGGCTGGTCGTCTGCCCAACGTTGGTCAGCTGCCATCGTATTTGCGATGTTATGCCCACTGGCGGCGATTGCCTTTCACTTGGGTATGGCGCCTTATCTCGAGTCGTCTCTGTGGCTGCCGGGAATCCTCGCCTTTGCCGGTGGCGCGTTTATCTGTATTGCGTTGAGTGACTTGTTACCCGAGGTGCAATTTCACAGCCATGATCGCGTTCGGCTGACCTTATTGTTCTTAGTGGGGATCGCCTTGGCCTTGGCTATCGGCTGGTTCGAGCCAGCACACTAATCCTCAAGCTGCGCCGAGTGGGATGCGCCTATTGGGGTGCACCTATTGGGGTGCACCGAGGCTGCGTGCCAACCGATCGCTCATGGCTGGATCGTACTCGTTTGTGAGCCAGCCTTGCATTTGGTCCGCCAGCAGATCGGTCAATGCCGCCACATGCCCGGGCTCCGCGTTCAGGCAAGGGATATATTCGTAGCGCGTTCCCCCCGCCTCGAGAAAATAATCCCGATTTTCCATGCCGATCTCTTCAATCGTCTCAAGGCAATCGGCCGAAAATCCCGGACACACCACTTGAACCGAAGTCACACCCTCACTGGGCAGGGCTTTCAAGGTCTCGTCAGTGTAGGGCTGTAGCCATTCCTCTCGGCCAAAGCGCGACTGAAAAGTAGTCATCATCTGGTCTTCCGTTAGCTGGAGTGCTTCGCCGATGAGGCGAGAGGTTTTATAGCACTGGCAATGATAAGGATCGCCCTCGATTAAATAGCGCTGTGGCATGCCGTGATAGGAGAGCAAGAGCTTGTCGGCCCGTCCCGTGCTCCGCCCAGTGTGCGTTAATGCTATCGGCCATTGCGCGGATATAGCGAGGGTCGTCGTGATAAGCACTGACAAACCGAAACGAGGGCAGCCAGCGTCGCCGCGTGAGCTCTGCCGAGACCTCATCGAATGTCGAACCGGTGGTCGGACCGCCGTACTGCGGATACAACGGCAGTACCACCAGTTGCTCCATCCCGGCATCGAACATTTCCGTTAACACCGTACTGATGGCCGGCGAGCCGTAGCGCATGGCACCGCGCACAATAAAGCGGTTGCCAAAGCGGGCCTCGAGTTGTGCCGAGACGCCGGCCACCTGATCCTCGAGGTGAGCCAATAGAGGGGATCCCCGCTCGCTCCAGACTTCTTTATAGGCCTCTGCTGAGCGTTTGGGTCGGGTATTGAGAATAATGCCATTGAGAATGAGCCACCAAATGGGCCGAGGCACCTCGACGACGCGAGGATCCCAAAGAAACTGCTTGAGGTAGGGTTTTAATGCCTTGGCCGTGGGTGCCTCAGGTGTCCCTAGATTGGTCAGCAGCACACCAATGCGGGGTGTCGAGTGGTGCCGATAATCGGACTGACCGATGTATTTCATAGTACATTCCTGAGCGCGGGGCTACCGGTCCATTGCGCTCTGGCGCGGTGTGATTGAGCCCCTGATTGTACCTTATACGCAAATTGACTCCGGTTTGATCAGTGCGTAAAAGAATGATCGCCGTTCGATTTTGCGCGCGGCGCTGACACACTTAGCAAGGAGATGTTGATGAGCCTCGATTTTGATGGTGCTCGGTTACCGAATCCGCATATGAAGGAGGAACACCTCGCGTGGCGAGCGGCACTCCGACGCTTCATTGATACAGAAATTATGCCTTATGCCAGTGATTGGGATGAGGCCGGTGCGATGCCCAACTCACTGTGGCCCAAGGCGGCTGAGGTCGGGTTGTTAGGTTTGGGTATCCCGAAGCGTTTGGGGCGTGCCTGGCGACAGTTGGCACGCCTGGATTGTGAATGAGGAGCTCGCCCGCATTGGCGTAGGGGGCGTTCCCGCGTCCTTAATGGTGCATGGTATCGGCTTACCGCCCATCCTCAACTGGGGCACCGAAGCCATGCAAGCTGAGATCGCGCCGCCTATTTTGAGGGGCGAAAAGTGGATCTCCCTCGGCATTAGCGAACCCGGCGGCGGCTCTGATGTTGCTAATCTCAGTACGACGGCGGTGCGTGATGGTGACCACTACATTGTCACAGGCAGTAAAACCTATATCACCGGGGGCATGCGCGCCAATTGGGTCTCGACCGCGGTGAGAACCGGTGAGGCAGGCGCAAAAGGCGTTTCGATGCTGCTGATTCCCACCGATGCAGAGGGGTTTTCTCGTACGCCATTGGATCGCAAGATGGGCTGGTGGGCGTCGGACACCGCCACGCTCTATTTTGATCAGGTGCGGGTGCCGGTGAGTAACCTGATTGGCAGGGAAAATGAGGGCTTTAGGGTCATCATGACCAATTTTAATAACGAGCGTATGGGCATGGCAGCGGCTATGGAAGCCTTCGGGCGCGTTTGTCTTGAGGAGTCCGTAGCGTGGGCTACCGAGCGCTCAACATTTGGTAAGCGACTGGCGGACCATCAAGTGATCAGGCACAAGATCGCGCAGATGAAGCAGAAGCTGAATGCCACGCAAGCTTACATTCGCCTCTGCTACGAATCGATCGAAGCGGGGACACCCAACCCGGGTGATATCGCACTGCTTGAAAGTGCAAGCGAGCGAGGTAATGGAGTTTTGCGCGCGTGAGGCGATGCAAATACTGGGCGGTCTCGGTTACATGCGAGGCAATCGGGTAGAGCGGATTTATCGAGAGGTGCGGGTGAATGCCATTGGCGGTGGGTCAGAAGAAATTATGCGTGATCTGGCCACTCGTCAATACGGGCTTTAACTCGGCATAAGAGGGATCGACCAGATATACTGGCGCGCTGAAATGAGCCCTCAGCGACGGCCAACGGCGCACAGCGCGAGAAAAGCGCAGTAAGAGTGCCGTAGAGATGGTGCCGTAGAGAGTGCCGTAGAGAGTGCCGTAAAGAGTGCCGTAAAGAGTGCCTTAAAGAGTGAAGTAAAATAGGCCGACCAAGCAGATCACAGAGATGCAATAGGAGTGAACACATGAGTGAAAGCAAAGCCGCTTTGCAGGCTTTTAAGTCAGAAGTGGCCGCGTGGATGGCAGAAAATGTGCCCTCCGATCCCGGCTTTTTGCTGCCCCTGACTTTTCTGGAGGTGGGCACAGAGCAGCAACTCGATTTTTTACGAGAGTGGCAGCACAAGCTGTGGCAAGCAGGGTTTTTGGGGATGCACTGGCCCACTGAATACGGCGGCCAGGGCGCCGATTCGGCCTATCAATTCATAGTGGATAAAGAGCTGGGGCGTCACCGGGCGCCGATTATTTTCAATACGATTGGTCTCAACTGGGTGGGCCCACTGTTGCTCGATATGGGAACAGAGGCGGAGAAGTCGAAGTACATTAAAAACATCCTCTCGGCAGAGGAGATTTGGTGTCAGGGCTTCTCTGAGCCGGATCACGGTTCCGATCTCGGTGCAGTGCAAACGCGCGCCGTTAAAGAGGGCGACGAATACGTGGTCAATGGCTCCAAAATATGGACCACCTTGGGCAACTACGCGGACCATATGATTCTGCTGGCGCGCACCAACACGAAAACCGAGCGCAAATATGACGGGCTCTCATTTTTTCTGTCTCCCATGAAAGTGGCCGGCGTCGAGGCGCACCCGATTCGCAAGGTGACGGGCGAGTATGGTTTCAATCAGACCTTCTTTACTGATGCGCGCATCCCGGCCAGTTGCTTAATGGGCGAAGAGGGCGGCGGCTGGACCGTGGCGATGAAGACCTTGGAATATGAGCGAGGGGTGACGGCGGGCCAAGCCAGCGCGTATTGGGGCGTTGCAGTGCAAGTCGACGATATGATCGATGAGCTATCGGCCATTGAGCAAGATGGAGAACCGCTGTTATCCGATCCCATTGTGCGAGACGACTTGGTGGGCTTCATGATGGAGGCGAAGGCACTATCGCTGTCTGCTCGACGCATGGCGATTCCTGCGCTGGGCACCGATTACCCCATGGGCTTAGCGCTCTCGGTGAAGTATCGCGGTACTGAGTACGAGCGTCGCATGAAACACTATACCGCCAGCAAACAAGGCGCTCAGAGTGCGCTGTATGTGGGCGATGACGACGCCGTCAGTGGTGGCTTTTGGCAACGAGCGTACTTCAGTAACTTTGGTGCCACCATTGGTGGTGGTACAACGCAAGTTCAAGCCAATATTGTTGCCGAGCATGTGCTTGGTTTGCCGAAGTGAGGGCGAATACGATGTCAGTGACACCAAATGTGACCATGACCTTTAGTGAAGAGCAGGGCATGCTGCTGGATGTGGCGCGGGGTTTCGTGCGAGATCAGGCGCCCATGGATGTGATCCGGGCACAATTAGAGACGGAGACCGGGTTTGACCCAGCGCTTTGGCAAAGCATGGTCGACATGGGTTGGGCGGGGATTGCCCTGCCCGATAGTGTGGGTGGCGCAGGGATGGGTGTTGGCTCTGCCGTGCCGGTTTTTGAATCACTCGGTGGTGGCTTGCTCGGCACGCCTTTGCTCAGCACAACGTTAGCGGGCCAACTGATTTGGCGGGCGGCGGGAGAGGCAGCGGCCAGCTGGCTGACTCGCTTGTGCAGCGGCGAAGTCGGCGCGCTTGCCCTCTTGGATCATGCAGATTGGGGTGCGGCGAATTGCGGTGTGAGCCTCGGTAGCGACGGATGCTTGAATGGCCGAAAATGTTTTGTTGCCGATGCGGGCGTTGCCGACGTGTTCGTTGTCGTGGCAAACGATAATGGCGAAACCATATTGGCGATCGTCGAGGCGTCTTCGCTGTCGAGTGACGCACTCTCCCATAACGTGGTGATTGACTTGACCAAGCGATCCGCCAATGTCGATTTTACGGGTGTGGCGCCGGTCGAAATTCTCCGTGGAGATCGGGTTGCTTCTGCGCTGCGGGATACCCTATTGCTGGGGGCGCTGCTCACGGCATCAGAGACAACGGGCGCTGCAGCCCTGTGTCTCAGTGGCATTACGGACTACCTCAAAACGCGTAAGCAATTTGGGAAGTTGATCGGGTCCTATCAGGCACTAAAGCACCCCACTGTTGATATTTATGTTGGCATGGAAAACGCGCGTTCATTCATTTATCACGGTGCGAGTGTGGTGGATGATGACCCACTATCAGAGGACGCCGAGACGGCTTGCAGGATGGCCAAAGTGGCAGCAGACGAGGTCATGGTTTTTGCCGGGGATCGCTCTGTGCAGTTTCATGGTGGCTTTGGTTTTACCTGGGACTGTGACTCGACGCTGTTTATCCGCCGCGCTCAATGGGCGCAGCAGATGTTTGGTGGAGCGATTCACCATCGCAAACGGCTGGCGGCGCTACTCTTAGACTCCTGAGTCGGACAAACACCCCGAAAGCATCTTATGCAGCTTCGGGGTGATCAAGTGGGCGGCAAATGCTCTTTGAGAAAACGCGCCATGTTGCCGCCCATGACCGCGCGGATGTCGGCCTCACTGAGCCCGGCGTCGACCAGCGCTTGAGTCAGGTGGGGCAGTTGTGCTGCGTCAATGGGCGTCGTGACAGAACCGTCCCAATCTGAACCTAGGGCGATATGTGACGCGCCAAAGCGTTTCACACCGTAGCGGATTGCCTCTGCAATAGCGGTAACGCTCTCGCCACAAGTGACATCTGCCCAAAAGCCGACACCGATCAGTCCACCTGCCTCGGTAATCAGCGCCATCGTCTCATCGCTAATGTTACGTGGGCTCGGGCAATGACCTTGAAAGCCGGTATGACTTACGATCAGTGCGGCATTGCCGGTCGCGGCCAAGGTATCGCGCACCGTGGCCTCACTGCTATGCGCGACATCAATCATCACGTCCATTGCGTGCATCTTTTTGACAGCGTCGATCCCAAAGCGGGTCAGGCCCGTTTGTGACTCGCCATGAAGGGAGCCACCGAGTCGGTTATCAAAAAAATGTTGAAGGCCCATCATCCGAAAGCCCGCAGTATAAAGCCGGTCGATATTTTCCAGTTCGCCATCCAGCGCATGAGATCCCTCTGTCCCGAGCAAGGCGCCAACGACCCGCTGGCCATTTGCGCGCTGCGATAACAGGCTACTGAGGTCTGTTTGTGATCGGATTAGGGTCAGCTGCGAACTGCGCTCTGTCGCGGTGTGCACTCGTTCCGCTTGCAGCATCGCACGGGCGAAAAGGCTGTTGTAGGCCGCTGCGGGCCACCGCTGTGCCAGCGCAAGTAGCGTAATATTATCTGCGGCATCCGAAGCATTGCGGTCATAGTTTTGTCCTCGTGGTGACTTGGTCACCGTGGTGAACATTTGCAGTGCCGCGCCGCCTTCGATGAGCCGTGGTAGGTCGACTTGGCCCCAAGTATTGCGTGTCAGGAGGTCGCGGCCCCACAGCGCTGAGTCGGCGTGTAAATCACCGACCAGTAGTTGTTGATGCAGTGCCAGTGTCGCGGCAGAGGGGGCTGGTCCGGCCCCGCCCGTCACGACATTGGCGTTTCGGTCCACCCATTGGGGAGCGAGGGTGAAAAATCCGATGACCAACAACAGCGACAGCACTGCACAGCCAGTCAGAAATCGTTTGAACCACATCATGTGAATATTCCTTCGAGGCCCGGCCTCGTCACCATGCGGGCTCAGTCTGTCGCGTTTCAGTAGAGCGGGCAACTGGTCTGGGCCGACGCGGCCAGCGTAGGAAGAGCATGAATAAAACGACAGGTATTTTAGTGCTGGGTGACCAGCTGAGTTGGCAGCACCCGGCGCTCATCTCAGCTGATCCCGCAGAAGTGGTGGTTATCCTCGCCGAAGTGGTTGAGGAGGCCACTTATGTGCGTCACAACCGCCACAAGATCGCCTTACTGTTCAGCGCCATGCGACATTTTGCGGTGGCGCTGCGGGAGCGGGGATTTCAGGTCGAGTATTACGCCTTCGAGGAAGCGCTACCCACGTTACTGGCGGCATGTGAGCGGGCTCATTCACAAGCGGGTTTTAACCGATTGGTCGTCTGTGAGCCGGGGGAGTATCGGCTCCGAGAGCAGATGCAAACGTGGTCAGCCGCCCTTGAGCCGGAAGTCGAAATCCTCGAAGACACCCGTTTCCTGTCTTCTATAAAGGACTTTAGTCAATGGGCCGAAGGCCGCAAGCAGTTGCGCATGGAGTATTTTTATCGCGAGATGCGCAAACGCTATGCCTTACTGATGGATGGCGATCAGCCAGAGGGCGGCAAGTGGAACTATGACGCTGAGAATCGCTCGGGATGGCGCGGCCAATGTGAGATTCCAGAGCGCCCCACCCCGCCCCAGGATGCGATGACTCGCGAAGTCATAAACGCGGTGAATGTGGCTTTTCCAGATAACCCAGGGGACTTGAGCACGTTTCGCTGGGCGGTAACGGCAGAGGACGCAGCGGACGAATTATCCTGGTTTTGTACTCATGCATTGCCGTATTTTGGGACCTATCAAGACGCCCTGACGGAATCGTCCCCCTGGTTATTTCATGGCTTAATTTCGATGTACCTTAATTGTGGTCTGCTAGAGCCATTGGCGGTGTGTGAACGGGTTGAGGCAGCTTATCGAAAAGGCGACTGTTCATTGGCTGCCGCTGAGGGGTTTATTCGGCAAGTCTTGGGCTGGCGTGAATATGTGCGAGGGCTTTATTGGCACTACATGCCAGATTATAAAACGCACAACTCACTCAACGCCTCGACACCCTTGCCCGATTGGTTTTGGACCGGTGAGACCAATATGCAGTGCTTGTCACGGGCACTCACTCAGTCACTGGATTTAGGTTACGCACACCACATACAGCGGCTGATGGTGATTGGTAACTTTGCGTTGCTTGCTGGACTGGATGTGACCGCCGTTTGTGAGTGGTACCTCGCGGTGTACGTGGATGCTTATGAATGGGTTGAGCTGCCCAATACACTGGGTATGGCACTGTTTGCCGATGGCGGCATCATGGCGTCCAAACCCTACGCGGCCAGTGGTAAATATATCCAAAAACAGGGTGACCATTGTAAAGCGTGCTGCTATGACCCTAAGAAAGTGACCGGCGACGGCGCGTGCCCCTATAACAGCTTGTATTGGCATTTTATTGATCGGCATCGAGAGTTACTGAGTGCAAACCCTCGCATGGGGTTAATTTTGGGGGGGTGGCGCAAGCGCACTGACGAAAATCGGGCGGCGGTCGTCGATTGGGCAGACAATAATTTGCTGAGACTGGGGTCGCTTTAGGAGCGCCCTGTTAAATGCCGTCAAACCTGCGAGCCTGAGGACTAAAGTAGCGCCGCCTCGTTAGCGCCTGATCAGATGGCTGTGCGGGGTTATTGACTGAGGCTACTGATGAGGCGTTACTGCATCCTCTATAACGCGTTGATGCCGATTGCGGCTGCAGCGACGCGAGCAGTACACGATTTTTTCCCATTGATGCTTCCATCGGGCGCGCCACGTGAAGGGGCGCTGGCAGACGGGGCAGAGTTTCGTTGGTAAGTCAGACTTTTTGCGGTGCGCCATTAGCGTGGCTCGGTAATCGGCCAATCGGCGCCGTCGAGCACATGTTCCGGTTGGGGGGGCCTAAACCCGCCCCACTTCTGTGTAAACACGCCGTTGGGATCGTGTTGCGCGGTTTGTTTCTCAAGATTGAAATGCCGCCCCCCACGGGGATCACTGCCCACACCCGCTAGATACTGCCAATTGCCGTAATTACTCCCCACGTCGTAATCGATCAGCTGTTGTTCGAAAAATGCCGCGCCATAGCGCCAGTCGAGCCCAAGCTCATTGATTAAGCAGGACGCGGCGATTTGTCGGCCGCGATTGCTCATCCAGCCGGTCGCCGTGAGTTGGCGCATCAGCGCATTGACCAACGGGAAATCAGTATCGCCTGCACACCAGCGCGCAAAGCTTCTTGGCTCAAAGGTGGTCAGTAATCGGCGGTCATGTCGGCCGCCTTGCCGAAATAGCTGGCGGCCATCGATCACGGCGCGCCAGTGAAAAAATTCCCGCCACAATAATTCGAAATACAACCAGTAGGTCGACTCATTGCTCACGTGCTCTCGTTCGTAGCGAAAAATAGCCTCCGCGACTTCGCGGACCGATAAGTTACCGTTGGCCAACCACGGCGAGAGGGTGCTCGACCCTGAGAGTCCGTCTAGGTCATTTCGCGTCTGTTTGTACTCTGCAATCCCGTGCTGTTGAAATAAAAATTGCTCGAGCCGCCTTAATCCAGCGGCCCTGCCGCCAGGCAGGGGGAGCCCAGGGTGTGGCGCAGCGGCTGCCTTAGGTATCGCATCAAATTGCGCCGCGGGCGGTGGCGGAAGTGCCTCGGGTGCGGGGAGTGTTGGTGTGATGGCCAAGACCTCTACCTTGCGACGAAATGGAGAGAAAGTGTCTGGGTACTCATCCAGTGAAAAGGGGAATTGCGCCGGTTGAAAAAGGTGGTTCCCCGGCTGCGTCGTGACGGGGATCTCTAATTTATTGCGGAGGTGGTTGAGTGCTTGCGATTCGTGCCAACCGGGTATGGACTCTGTTACCAGATGATCAATCTTAAAGCGCTCAATGACCGCGGGCAGCACCAGTTCAGGCGACCCCTCGAGCACCATTAAATCCTGACCGAGTGACTGCAGCTGTTCCCGCAGCGCTTGCAGTGACTCCCGTAGAAAGCGGTCTCGCTGCGCGCCAAGGCCGACCAAATTGCACCAGGGGCGCGGCTTGGGGAGCAAATAAATGCAGAGCAGCGAATCAGCAGTGAGAGTGCTGCTCAAGGTTGGATTGTCGTCCAGACGAAGATCGTTCTGGAACCAATGTAGGTAGCGCATCGTAACTCGGACAAGGGCAATGTATTTGGTGTACGCTCAGGCCGCGTCGACGGATTGACGAT
Organism: uncultured Luminiphilus sp.; assembly: GCA_943789425.1. Classification (GTDB taxonomy): domain Bacteria; phylum Pseudomonadota; class Gammaproteobacteria; order Pseudomonadales; family Halieaceae; genus Luminiphilus. The sequence continues at coordinate 21,284 of CALSUB010000004.1, read as the reverse complement.
GGCGCGATACCGCTATCGCGACACAGTTATCAAGGTTCTGCGCAAACGTTGTGATTGTTTTCGTTGAGTGCCAATCGGGTTACATCATGATCGAACCATCCCTGAGTATTGAGTCCTTACAGGCCCACGCCGCCAGCGAGTTGAATCAATGGACGGGATCGGCTGCGCGTTGGTCGGCTGCGGCGCCCGGTCGTGTGAATGTCATCGGCGAACATACTGACTATAACGGCGGCTGGGTGTTACCCATGGCCATTGATCGTTACACCGTATTGGTCGCCGCACCAGGGTTGCAAGCGGATTGCATCCGGGTTCGAAGCCTGTCACTGGGCGAGCAAAGTGCCGTGTCTTTGTCGCGCCTATCGGATCTGAATGATGACAAGTGGATGCGATATCTTCAGGGTGTTTTGGCAGAGTACGCTCACCGTGCTGTCGTGTGCCCGCCATTGGACATTGTGGTCGCCTCAAGTGTCCCGGTCGGCGGGGGGCTATCGAGCAGCGCCGCATTGGAGTTAGCGATGGCCCACTTGATCGAAGCGGTGACCGAGACCACGTGGTCGCCGTCGGAACGCATTCGTGCGGCAGTCTCTGCGGAACGTGACGGCGCAGGAGTGCCCTGCGGTATCATGGACCAGACGATCGTGGAGCAGGGAGAGCAAGGGTGTGTATTGCTGCTGGACTGTGCTCAAGACCTCATCTCATCCATCATTCCTTGCGATGACCCGCAGATCGCTTGGCTGGTTATCCACTCTGGCGTCTCGCATGATTTGGCCGATGGCGCTTACGCGCAGCGTCGCGCTGAGTGTGAAATGATCTGCGAAGCCTTACAGGTGGGCAGTTTGCGTGACGTGACACCAGAGATGATCACCACCTTAACGCCTGGTTTGCCGGCACTATCACCGGCACCATTACCGGCACCATCACCGGCAGCATCACCTGCAGCACCACCGATACAGTCATCGACCCCCTCACCGATACCATCTTCTTTACGAGAGCCGTTTGACGAGGTGCTGCTTCGACGCGCGCGGCACGTCGTGACAGAGAATCAGCGCGTGCTGGCCGCGATGGAGGCGCTGAAAGCCGCCAACTGGTCGACATTAGGGGAACTATTGTTCGAGAGCCATCACTCTCTGCGAGATGACTACCAAGTGTCTTGTGAGGAATTGGATGTATTGGTTGAGCTCGCGCAGGCACAGGACGATGTGTTCGGGGCGAGAATGACCGGCGGTGGCTTTGGCGGCTGTGTCGTCGCGTTGGTCAATAGGGAGGCACTGTCGTCTGTGGCAACATCAATTTGTCAGGGTTATGCCCAACAGGTTGGTCTGTCGCCGCAGTGTTATCGAGTGAAACCTGCATCAGGTGCTGATGTCTGTATGGTGTTCGCGTGACCGTACCACCGGCAGACTCGCCGCACCGGCGCAGAAATGCATTGACCGGCGAGTGGGTCACGGTGTCGCCGCAACGGACAAAACGCCCTTGGCAGGGGGATGAGGCCGAGGAAATTGAGGCGACAGGGGTAACCTACGATCCTGACTGCTATCTTTGCCCGGGCAACACTCGAGCCAACGGTCTCGTCAACCCCGATTACTCAGGACCCTGGGCATTCGATAATGATTTTCCAGCCTTATCTGATGGGATTGGCGCTAATGAGATCGGCCCCAATGAGATTGGACTCGGGAAGGCGAGTCTCGACGAGACTCGGTCTGCTGTCACTGAAGGGCAAGCGGCCGTTGCCACGGAGCGCAGTCTGTTCTGCAGCGAACCGGTGTCGGGCCGGTGCAGAGTCTTGTGCTATAGCCCAGATCACAGCAAAACCCTGACAAAAATGACCGAAAGCGAGCTCTCGGCAGTGGTTCAGCTCTGGTCAGACGAAGTGCGGCAGCTGCGTCAACAGTATCGGTGGGTGCAGGTGTTTGAAAACAAGGGTGCCATGATGGGGTGCTCCAATCCGCATCCTCATGGCCAAATTTGGGCGGTGGATACTTTACCGACCGAGGCGGTTAAGGAATCGATGACGCAGGCGGCTTGGTTTGAGTCTCAGGGTCGTCTGCTGCTGGACCAGTATCGGGCCGACGAGGAGCACAGCGGGGAGCGGATGGTGGTGGCGACTGAGCATTGGAGCGCGGTGGTGCCTTACTGGGCCACCTGGCCTTTTGAGACGCTGCTGTTACCGAGGCGTCATATTGATCATCTCGATGGGCTGACGGAGGCAGAACAGGTCGACTTGGCGCGTGTATTGAAGTCTTTACTCGGCGCCTATGACCGGCTCTTTGCGACGGCTTGCCCCTATACTATGGGCTGGCATGGGACTCCCGGTGCGGGGTCGTCACCCCACTGGCAGTTGCATGCGCATATTTATCCGCCTTTGCTGCGCTCCGCGACGATCCGTAAACATATGGTGGGATACGAAATGCTCAGTGAGGCGCAGCGTGATCTGACGCCTGAGGTTGCAGCCGAACAACTTCGCTTTGCGATATCGACGGCGAGTTGATGGCGTTTAGGAGCCTAAAGTGAAAGTACTCGTGACAGGCGGTGCCGGTTATATCGGCAGCATTACGGCCGAAGTCTTGCTGGCAGAAGGGCACGAGGTCATCGTCTTTGACAATCTTTCCCAAGGACATCGGGCAGCAGTGCCGGATGACGCAGAATGGGTGCAGGGAGATCTGTCAGAGCCCTCGGTGATTCGACAGGCCATGATGAAGCATCGGCCCGAGGCGGTGATGCACTTTGCCGCCAAATCACTGGTGGGTGACTCTATGGTGAGGCCCTTTGCTTATTTACGAGATAACGTCGTCGAGGGGCTCAACTTGATTGAGGCCTGTGTCGACAATGGGGTACAGCGTTTTATTTTATCGTCTACCGCCAACCTGTTTGGCGCACCCGGCAGCGCCGTGATTGATGAGCAGGCTCCGATTGAGCCGGGCAGTCCCTACGGCGAGTCGAAGTGGACCTTGGAGCGAGCGCTCGACTGGGTGTCGCAAATACATGGTATGCGCTACGCGATTTTGCGTTATTTCAATGCAGCCGGTGCCAGTGCGCACCGCGGCGAGCATCACGTGCCCGAAACGCATCTCATCCCGCTGGTGCTTCAGGTCGCAGCAGGGCAGCGGGATTGCATGACGGTGTTTGGCGACGATTACGACACACCCGATGGCACCTGCATTCGCGATTATATTCACGTATTGGATCTGGCTGCGGCACACCTATTGGCAATGGGTGCGATTGACACCGATAACTGCGCCTACCACCTGGGGAACGGCGGTGGGTTCAGTGTCCGAGAGGTGATTGAGACCGCGCGTGCCGTGACGGGACGGCGGATTCCCGAGGCAATCGGTCAGCGGCGTCCGGGCGATCCCCCTCGATTGGTGGCCAATAGCGATAAAATTCGGCGCGAGCTAGGCTGGCGGCCGCAATTTTGTGAACTGGAACAGATCGTCAGCAGTGCTTGGCAATGGCATCAGGCCAATCCAAAGGGTTACGCGGGGTGAGCGTCCTCGGTCTGGGGTAATAGATCGCGCCAGAGTGGCAGCAGGTGATCAAATCGCGCCTCGCTGAGCGCACCGGGTCGAGGTAGCGTATAGGCAGCGCTGGGTGGCCCGCACCGGTACTGATGCGCGGAGATCTCTCACCTCACCTTAAAAGTGTGAGCACCCATCTGATATTTACGATAATCTGCCGACCCTTGCGAATGCGCTGTTGCTGAGACCACGATGTTTATCGTGGTGTGCTGAGAGCCGACAGCCAGGCGTCGAGAAACCAGATTCCGCTAGAGACAGAGAGAGTCCCCCCTATGTCCGCCACTGACAGTCTATTTACCTCCTTCGCACTGAAATCCTTACACACAGACAATCGCATTGTGATGGCGCCCATGACACGGGGCATGTCGCCCGACAATAAGCCCAGTGATGCCTCTGTTGAATACTATCGACGCCGCGCAGCGGGTGGTGTTGGGTTGATTATTACTGAGGGCACCTGCCCCAATCACATTGCCGCAAGTGGTTATGAAAATGTGCCGTATTTCCACGGTGAAGACCGGCTCGCCGGCTGGAAAAAAGTGGTCGATGCGGTTCATGCGGAGGGCGGGAAAATAGCGCCGCAGCTGTGGCATTGCGGTGGCATGCGCAAGCGAGGCACGCTGCCTGAGGGTGATGTCGATGGGTATACGCCGTCGGGCATGAATGTGCCGGGCAAAGTCGCTCGGCACATCATGACGCAACAGGACATTGATGATGTGGTGCGCAGCTTTGCGGAGGGTGCGCGGGATGCCCAAAAACTGGGTTTTGATGCCGTCGAAATTCACGGCGCGCACGGCTATTGCTTGATCAGTTTTTTTGGGAGGGGACGAATCAGCGGACCGATCACTATGGCGGTTCAATGCAAGCCCGAGGCCGTTTTATCGTCGAAATTATTGAGGCGTGCCGGGCAGAAGTGGGCCCTGACTTCCCAATCTTGCTGCGCTGGTCGCAATGGAAGCAACAAGACTTCGCTGCGCGTCTCGCACCCACACCTCAGCTGTTGGAAGCCTTTCTTCAGCCATTGATCGAGGCGGGTGTGGATGCCTTCCACTGCAGCCAGCGTCGCTTTTGGGAGCCGGAGTTTGACGGCAGTCGACCTGAACCTCGCCGGATGGGTGAAGAAGATCACGGGCATGCCGACGATCACCGTCGGCAGTGTCAGCCTCGATCAAGACTTTATTTCTCAACCTGCTGAAGGCGATGGCGCGTCCAGTGAGCCCGCATCCATAGATCGGCTGCTCGAAATGCTCGATCGAGGCGATTTCGATCTGGTGGCGGTTGGCCGCGCTCTGATTGCGAATCCGGACTGGCCAAAGGTTGTGCGTTCAGGTGAGACCTCGGGTCTCAATGCTTTCAGTAAGGAGCTGTTGGCAACGCTGGATTGACGCAACCGCGCATCGCATTTAAATTCACCCTGTCATTAATTTGTCACGATGATCTTTTAAGCTGGCATCGGTGACATGCAATCGCAGTCCCATTTTTCGCCGTGTTTCTCGTTCCCAGGAGACCCATCATGAAGTATCCGTTCGCGTCCATTTTTGCTCGAAACATTTTATCGAGAGCCATCGCCAGCACCGCCATTGCGAGTGCGATGACCTTGGCTCCCAGTGTATATGCTCAAGAAACCTCCGCGATTGTGCGCGGCGCGGTCAGTACCAGTAGCGGAGAACCCCTGGCGGGGGCAACCGTTATGGTGACGAGTAACACAACCGGTGTGACCAAAACCGTGACCACAGACGCGGGTGGGTTTTATTCGGTCAGGGGCTTACCTGCGGGTGTGGCCTATGACATCGCCGTCGATGCCAACGGGTGGCAAAAAGCGTCCACTGCGTCGTTGCTATTGGCGGTAGGCCAGTCAGAAGTCATGAATTATCGCCTCGACGCAGAGGAAGAGGTGATCGTTGTGGGCACGCGAGTCGCCATGGATACCGCAGTGGGTCCCAGCGCGGTCTTTAATTTGGCGTCGTTGCAAGATTCTCCCTCAGTGAATCGTAATATCACCGACGTGATCCAGCAGGACCCTCGTCTGTATGTCGATCAGTCTAGCGGCACCGATGCCGTGCAATGTAATGGCGCGAATCCTCGCTATAACAGTCTGACTGTCGACGGCGTTCGACTCAATGATGGGTTTGGTCTCAATAGCAATGGATATCCCGACACAGCGTATGCCCTTCCCCTATGACGCTATTTCCAGTGTTGCCGTGGAGTTAGCGCCGATGGATGTCGTTTATGGCGGCTTCTCAGCCTGTAACATCAATGCGGTCACAAAAACTGGCAGTAACGAGCTATTTGGCTCGATTTTCTTTGACTATGGCAGTGACTCACTCCGGGGCGATAAGCTGGAGGGCGACAGTATTGCCTCTCAGGATTATGACGAGACGCGCTGGGGCATGGAGCTCGGCGGTGCCATCATCCCCGATACCCTCTTCTTTTATGGTGCCTATGAAAAATATGACGGCGCCGATTTGAATAATCGCGGCGCGATCGGCTCGGGTGCCATCAATGAAGTGCCCGTCGCACAGGCCGATTTAGACGAGATTGCGCGCATTGCACGAGAGGTCTACGGCTATGAGCCAGGACGCACTGCTTCAGAAGCATTTGATTTCGAAGACGAAAAATATTTGCTGAAAGCCGACTGGTACATCAACGATGCGCATCGTGTGTCGGTCACCTACATGTACAACGACTCGTTTAACTTTACGCCATCGGATGGCGACCTCGACGAATTCGAATTTGATAAGCACTTTTACAAGCGGGGAGCAGAGCTCACCACCTATAACGTGAACTGGTACGCGGATTGGAATGACCGCTTCTCCACTGAAATTCGTTATTCGCTCAACGACGTCGATTTTCTGCAGCAAGCGGTTGGTGGAAAGGACTTTGCTGAGTTTCGCGTTGAGCTCGATGAGGTGGATGTGTACCTCGGCCAAGACGATAGTCGCCAAGCCAACGAGATGAACTACGAAATTGAACAGTTGGTTGCGCGAGGGTCTTATACGCTGAACAATCACACCATCACCGCGGGATTTGAGCGCGAGGACATGCAGATTTATAACTTGTTTTATCAGCATGTTGATACCGAAATCCGCTTTGATGGCATCGAGAATTTTGCTGCTGGTCAGGCGGCACGGGTGTATTACGGTAATGCTATCTCGAACAACGAACAGGATGCTGCGGTGGACTGGGGTTACGCCGTCAACACGCTTTACCTACAGGACGAATGGCAGATTAACGACCGACTGGCGGTGACCCTTGGGTTGCGATACGAGTGGTACGAGTCTAGCGATAAGCCCAATGTTAACCCTGATTTTGTCGCGGACTACGGTTTTTCCAACGACGCCAATCTTGATAATTTGGATATGATACTGCCGCGCTTTGGCTTCACTTGGGATGCTAGCGATGCCATTACGGTCCGCGGTGGAATCGGCTTGTTCTCTGGCGGTAATCCGAACGTGTGGTATTCCAACGTCTTTTCAAACACCAACACCACGGCAGTGCAGACGCAAATCAGAGGCGTTGATTTGTTCGCGCAAGAGTATGTGAACTGTGAAGCCAGCGCACCACAATGTGGCCCGGGCTGGGGTGTCCCAAAACAGTTAGCAGAACAGGTTGCGGCGGGTGATGGCAGCAACTTCGAGATCGTGTACCTCGATCCTGATTTCGACGCGCCGACCGAATGGAAGTATTCATTGGGATTGACCTGGGAATTTGGTGACGGCTATGTGCTAACGGCCGACGCCCTGATGACCCGTGGCAACGATACGGCAATCTACAAGCATGGGGATCTCGACTTTACCGGCGAATACAACGACTTTGGTAACGGTTATCCCGTCTACGACTCTGCTCGCATTCCCACGTTTGTTTTGACCAATAGCTCAAAAGGGAATGAATCCGAGTCACTGGCCTTCAGCCTCTTCAAGTCATTTGATGCAGGCCTAGATATCCGGTTTGGTTACGCTTGGACGGACGCAAAAGATGTGAACCCGATGACATCGTCGGTGGCGTTTTCTAATTATGTGAACCGCGCCTTTTATGATCCCGAGGAGGAAGTGCTCTCGACCTCAAACTACAATATTGAGCATCGCTTCACGGGTGTGCTGAATTACACAGCGAACTGGTTTGGTGAATATCGTACGCAAGTGTCGCTCTATGGGCAGGCTGCTTCAGGCGTGCCTTACAGCACCGTGTTAGGGGGTGCGGACGGTACCATCGCGGCTTACGGGTTTACGCCTTATCTCGATTTTATTGAGCATGTGCTCGAAGCGCCGGGAACCCGTAACAACAATAACGGTAGCTGGTGGCGTAAAGTTGATATGCGAATCAGCCAGGAGTTTCCAGGATTCTCTGACTCCCACCGCGGCAGTGCCTTTTTAATCGTTGATAATTTAACCAACCTACTCAATGACGACTGGGGTGTGATGTACAAGGCCAATTTTCCTTATGGGGTGACACAAGACGATATCAATGATGGGCGTGCTGAGACTCGTCGGGGCACCCCGTCTTTGTGGGAGATCCGAGTCGGGTTTAATTATCGGTTCTGAGATCCACGATGGTTGTGAAGGCGTCTTCGGACGCCTTTTTTTTCGCCCCACTATCTTTAACCCACTATCTTTTCCGTACTATTTCTAGACGACGTGGTGCTCAGCGGCTAACGCAGGCTGCGTCAGCACTGAAGCCTCGACCACAATCGGTGCAATTCGAATCAACGCCATAGCTTATCCGGGAGTATCCGGTGTGGCGAGGTTGCACTACAGTAACGGCCCTAGTTTCGTGTGAATAACGAGTAGCTTATGAGTCTACCCCGCCCAGCAGTTCCTATGCCATTGCCCGGCTCCCGCTGGTTGATCTTGATGACGGTTGTGGCGGTGTACATTTGTATGATCGATCGGATCGCGATTTCCATTGCGATCATTCCGATGGCAGCAGACAACGGCTGGTCACCCACGGTTCAGGGCGCGGTGATGTCGGCCTTTTTCCTCGGCTATGTGACCTTGCAGATCCCCGCAGGGTATTTGTCAGATCGCTATGGTGGTAAGTGGGTGCTCGGTCTGGGCGTGCTGTTTTGGTCGTTGTTTACGATCCTGACTCCGGCAGCAGCGGCACTCGGCCTCACCATGTTGCTAGGTTGCCGGTTTCTCATGGGGGTAGCTGAGGCGGTCACGTGGCCCTCTATTTATTCGCTGTACTCCCGATGGATTCACCCTGATCGCCGCGCCTCTGCCGTCGGTTTGATGAACTCTGGGATCGCCGGTGGCAGTGTCATTGCTCTGATCTGCACCCCTTGGTTAATCAGCGTCTGGTCGTGGCAAGGTGCGTTTTATTTATACGGTGTATTGGGTGTGGCATGGTTCCTCGTTTGGGCGCTTCGTGGTCGGTCGTCTCCGGACACGGCGGCCTCATGGCATGAGGTGCCAGAAAATGCTGCCGCACAGGGCGCTGAGGCAGTATCACCAACACACTATCCCAAGCTAACGATCGCAGGCATGTTGCGCTCGAGAGCCGTGTGGGCGATTGCGGTAGCGCATATCGCGATCAATTGGTCTTTATATTTGGTGCTGTCTTGGTTCCCGACCTTTGTGAACCGAGAGATGGGTGCTGACTTGCAGCTCGCTGGGCTGCTGGCGTTAGCGCCTACCACCATGTCGCTGATTATGGCGCCGCTAGCGGGACGTTTGTTTGACGGTTTGATTGCGCGGGGAATGAATCGCCTCGCCGTGAGGCGCGTGCTGCAAAGTTTGGCTTTTGCAGGGATTGCGGCAGCGATGCTGTTGCTGACCGTGGGTGATTCCTTAATTTTCAGTGTCACCATTATCACCGTGAGTAACGCACTCACGGCGCTGTCGGTGGGTGGTTTTGCGACCAATCATCTCGACATAGCACCCAATCAATCAGGTTTGTTGATGGGGGTCACGAATACGCTTGCCGCCTTGGCTTCGAGTGCCTCGGTTTTCGTCTCGGGTTGGATTCTCGACATCACGGGCAGTTGGGATGCCGTATTTCAAACCGCGGCAGGGGTATCGGTGTTCGGCGCGGTGATCTATGCCCGGCTGGCGAGCTGCGACCGTGAGTTCGACTAGGGCCGGGAGGGCTAACAGGTCCTTTCTATTGGTGAATCAGCCCTCAGAACACTAAATTAATAACTTAAATTCATATTTATTAAAAAAATCATTCTTTTTGTTTAAATAATGGCGCTAACACAGTGCTAACGCTGTATGACAACCCTATTTTCATTAGAGTGGCTCCGTGAACGACAACTAACAGTCATTTAAAGGGAGCGGAACAGGATGTTGGCTTTAAACAGCGATATTTTACATAACTTAAGCAAATTATTTTTTGGATTAACAGTCTTCTCAGTTATTTTTTACTCGGTGAACCTGATCGTCTGAGCAATCCCCCGGTGGCGCTCGGTTCGCCACTTGGGGGGCGCGCCGGATACCCCGCACGTCTCCACGGGGCAGCCTGCTTCTCCATGAGGCCCCCGATTGGGATGCGCCGCCTTAAGCTGGTCGGCCTAACCGGGCCGCCCTAACTTGGCTGCCCCAACCTGGCTGCCCAAACTAACCTAGCTGCCCTAACCTGATAATGGCCAGACAAAGTCACGCATTCGCTGTCGTCGAGAAGGTGGCCGAGGTAAAATAGCGCTTTCCGCTGAGACCTCGACCATGATCAGCCTGATTGGCGTCACACTCCTACTGCTCGTTGCAGTAGCGCTTTCCTCGAATCGTGCCGCTATTCAATTGCGAACGGTTGGGATGGCCTTTGCATTGCAGGTCACGATCGGCTTCATCGGCTTATTCACCGACTGGGGCAGCGCCGCGCTGGCCACTGCGTCAGAGTATGTTGCCGTGCTACTGAGCTACTCGCGTGCGGGAATGGAGTTCATGTTCGGTGGCCTAGTAGGCCCCAGCGATTCGTTAGGCTTTATTTTTGCCTTCAGTGTCTTACCTGTAGTGATCTTTTTCAGTTCATTGATCGCTGTGTTGTATCACGCGCGTGTTATGCAGTGGTTAATTCAGGTCATGGGTGGCGGCCTCCGGGCGCTGCTGCGCACCAGCCACACTGAGTCGTTGTCGGCTGCAGCCAATGTGTTTGTCGGTCAGGCAGAGGCGCCACTGGTGGCTCGACCCTATATTCCTGACATGACCCGATCAGAACTCTTTGCGGTCATGGTCGGGGGGATGGCATCAATCGCTGGCTCGGTAATGGCAGGCTACGTCGCACTGGGCGTGCCCTTAGAATATCTCCTCGCAGCGAGCTTTATGGCGGCCCCGGGTGGTTTGCTGATGGCAAAGCTCATGGAGCCGGAGATCGATCAGCCCGTTGAGCCGGCGCCCGGTGAAAAGCTGGCCAGCGAGCAATATATTAATTTTATCGATGCGGCGGCGACGGGTGCCATGAACGGTTTGCAGATGGTCGGCGCTATCGGTGCGATGTTACTGGCCTTCATTGCGCTCATTGCGATGCTCAATGGGATGCTGGAGGCAGCGGGAGCGCTGGTGGGACTAGAGCAGCTCACTCTCGAGCGGGTATTAGGCGGTCTGCTCCAGCCGTTGGCCTGGGCGTTGGGCGTGCCGTGGAACGAGGCCCAGCTGGCAGGCAGTCTGATTGGGCAAAAATTTATTCTCAATGAATTTGTGGCCTATGTGTCCTACAGCGAAATCGCCGATCAGTTGTCGCCTCATGCTCAAGCGATCGTCATTTTCGCGCTCTGTGGCTTTGCTAATTTATCATCGATCGCTATTTTGCTGGGGGGATTGGGCGCTGTCGCGCCGAGTCGCAGAGATGATATTTCTCGATACGGCATGCGGGCGCTGATAGCGGCCAGCCTGTCTAACTTAATGAGCGCCGCTTTAGCCGGGTTTTTCTTGTCTTTGGGTGGTTTGTAGAGCGGCGCGATGGGCATGTCATTTGAGCTACCCCAACTCTCGTACGTCGCGCCAAATTTCGCTGACAACTTTGTTGATTCGTTGCGGCAATATGGTTTTGCTGCCGTGGTGGATCATCCTCTGGATAACCACCGTATCGAGCGGATTTACCAAGATTGGCTGGCGTTTTTTGCGAGTGAAGAGGTCAGTGCCTTCACCATGAATCCACAAAGCCAGGACGGCTACTTTTCGCTGCAATCGGCGGAACATGCCAAAGGGTTTCGGGACCGAGACTTTAAAGAATATTTTCAGTTTTATAGTTGGGGGCGCTGTCCTGAAACGCTCCGCACTGATCTCGATGCGCACTTTAGTGCGGCGGTGGCGCTAGGCGCCACTTTGCTCGGCTACATCGCACACAGCTTGCCTGCGTCAATCAGCGCGCAGCTGTCAGAACCGTTACGCGACATGATTGTGGATAGCGAGCAGACCATGCTGCGAGTGTTGCATTATCCGCCGATCCCCGACGGTCAGCCCGTGCTCAGAGCGGCACCCCATGAAGATATTAATTTGTTGACCTTGCTGCCGGCGGCCGACGGTCCCGGGTTAGAACTTCAGCTACCCGAGGGAGAATGGATTTCAGTGTCGCAGCAACCAGGGCAGCTGATCGTGAACATTGGCGATATGCTGCAAGAAGCAACGGGCGGTTTCCTACCCTCGACCACGCATCGCGTCGCGACGCCTGACGTATCTCATCAATCAGCGAGTCGGATGTCGCTGCCACTGTTTTTACATCCTCGTCCCGACGTGGTGCTGTCGGAGCGCTACAGCGCGCAACAATATTTGCGGCAACGCCTTAATGAATTAGGTGTCGTCTAGCGTGAAGTGCAATGAGAGAGCAGTATGTCGTTGAGTCGCGTGTGCCGCCTCGTCAACGCGCCACTCGTCATGGTGGTCTGGATGTTATGGGGCCACGGCATAGCGGTGTCGGCGGAACGCCCAATCGCGGGCGCACGAATTGCGGTTGCGGCAAATTTTCGCGATACAGCAGAGGCCATTGCTCTACATCTTGAGGCGCACTCTGACTATCATTACGACATCATTGTGGGCTCAACGGGTAAGCTGGCTAGCCAGGTCATCAACGGTGCCCCCTTTGATGTGCTGATGGCAGCAGATCGTGCCAGGCCTCAGCGACTGGTGGAGGAGGGCTATGCGGTGGCGGGGTCTCAGCGAACGTACGCGCTGGGCGAGCTAGGGCTGTGGTGGCCCGGAGCGGTTGGGCCGATTGCAATCGGTGACCTCAGTGCGCTCAACCCGCGGGAAATTTGTCTGGCGAACCCTGCACTTGCGCCCTATGGCAGTGCGGCTCTAACAGTGCTGAGAGAGGCGGGTTTTTCCGAGAGATATTTAGCCGGGTTGGTGCGGGTTGATAATGTTAATTTGGTAACGGCGATGGTGACGCAGCGTCAGGTTCGTGCGGGGTTTATCGCGCGATCAGCATTAGTAATCGCCGCTAAGCGGGATACTGTGCAAATGGATGAGACAGAGATCTTATGGTTCTCGGATCACGAGCCCATCCATCAGGCACTGGTTTTATTGGATCACGCACAACACAATCCCGCAGCACACTTCTGGGTTGAGCAAATAGATCATCCGGCCGTTCGAGAGTTGATTCGGGCTGGTGGTTATCAACTTCGCCCGCTGGAGAGTACCGGTGGCGGGTGATGTGCAAGCCATCTGGTTGACAGGGTTACTGGCCCTGGTCACCACGTTACTGCTTATGCCTCTGGCAACGCCATTGGCATGGTGGTTAGCACGATCGCCTTCACGCGTTAAATCCGCTGTTGAGGCGGTGGTCGCCATGCCGTTAGTGTTGCCGCCGACCGTGTTGGGTTTTTATTTGCTGGTGATACTGAACCCCGATTCGTTTTTTGGGGGGTTGTGGGTTCGCGTGACGGGTGAGGCACTGACCTTTTCTTTTGCGGGACTTGTGATCGCTTCCATGATTTATTCGTTGCCGTTTATGGTGCAGCCCCTCCACAGTGCCTTTCGTGCGGTGCCGGAGTCAGTGATGGAGGCCGCCGCTACATTGGGTGCGTCACCACGCGATCGATTTTTTAACGTGGGTATCCCGTTAGCGCGGCGTGGGTTTTTGACGGGTGCGGTGTTGACCTTCGCTCATACCGTCGGTGAATTTGGTGTGGTTTTAATGATGGGGGGCAATATTCCCGGTGAGACACGAGTGCTCTCTATTGCGATCTATGAACACGTCGAGACGCTTAACTACGACGCGGCGCATTCCTTGGCATTGGGCTTGTTGTGTTTTGCTTTTCTGTCGCTCTGGTTGGTGTACCGATTTGCGGGCGAGCGGGTTGAGGTCATTCGCGGATGAGTCGTCAATTGGTGATTGAGGGTCAGTTGGAGCGTGCCGATTTTGCGCTCAAGCTGGCGCTCGAGTTTGACCTGTCATCACCGGTAGGTCTGATGGGCGCAACGGGGGCGGGTAAAACCACCTTGCTTCGAGTGCTCGCGGGATTAGAGCCTTCGTTTCGCGGACGGATCACTTTTTGCGACGAAGTGTGGAGTGATACGGCGGACGCTTCTGCTTGTTTTATCCCCCCACATCAACGTCGCGTTGGAATCGCTTTTCAAGACAGCCGGTTGTTGCCGGCGCGCACGGTGCGAGGGAATCTGGTATTCGCAATGCGTCGCGCCAGAGGGGGGGGCCTCACTTTAGCCTTTGCAGACGTCGTGAAGGGACTTTACTTGGCGGACTTACTGGAACAGCCCACGGAGTCTTTGTCAGGGGGCGAACGGCAAAGAGTGGCGCTCGCCAGGGCTTTGCTGTCCAAGCCGCGGTTACTCTTATTGGACGAGCCCCTATCTGCCAACGATACCGAGCGACGATTCGCCATGTTGGCTCAGCTAGAGACCTGGCTATCCGCGGAGCCAGTCTCGGTGCTGTATGTGTCACATGTACAAGAAGAGGTGCAACGCCTGACTCGCCAGTTGATCATCATGGATAGAGGGGCAGTGAGGTCCCAGGGTGCCACGGATGCGCTATTAAGCGGGTGTGGTGACTGCTGGCGTCGGATCCAGCGATCACGGTGTGGGCGAGGAGGCGGTGGTACTCGTTACTGACGAAGATCAGTTATCAGTGGTGTTGCAGCGAGCAGCAGGTTCAGCCTTGGCGGGGCAACCCGATTTGGCGCCGGGAGACCGTGTACTGATTCGCCGAATTCCGCCGGATATGTCAGGGCGTGACCTTACGCTGCAACCACAATCCGAGCAGGATCAGTCCGAGACCGACTAACGTGTAGAGCTCGACGGGTTCGCCCGTGATCAGCCAGATCAACACCAGTGATAGAGGCGGGGAGAGAAAAATAAGACTGGTAATGCTGAGCGCAGAAGAGGTCGCCTTCATGGCACCCATCCACAGAATAAAAGCGATCCCCATTTCAAATAGTCCGATATAGGCACTGCCGGCCCATCCCTGCCAAGGGATCGTCATCGATGTCTCAGTAAACCAGAGTAGACCGAATAACAGCGGCAGAGCGCCCGAAAAATTGAGCAACAAATTGGTCTCGGGTGCGATGCTGAGCCGGGCGTTGAGCACCCAATAAACACTCCAGATCAGGGTGCTCAATAAGGCCAGACTGATGCCAATCGGTTGCGCGAGTTCTAACGCAAGTGGCGCGCCGCGAGTCGCAATGACGACAATACCCAGATAGCTGATGCAGGCTGCGCCTAACGCGCCGGCGGTCAGACGATGTTTGAGAATGGGCGCGGCAATCAGCGCCAGCGTAATGCCCCAAGAGTAATTGATGGCCATGGCCTCTTGTGCTGGCAATCGGTCATAAGCTGCGAAGAGCACCAGGTAGTAAAGCCCCGGATTGAGCCACCCAGTGAGTAACCCAATGCCTCGTTGTGTCCATGAGGTGTCTCGGAGCGCGCCAAGACGAGTGGGTTGTATCAGCCTGATGACGAAGAAACACCAACTAAACGTCGTTGCTAGGGCGACCAGCTGCAGTGGCGAGAGGTGGTTGAGCGTGAGGCTAAACGCGGTCGCGACAGTGCTCCACAACAGCACTGCACCCAACCCCAACTGCACTGCAAGACGATCGTTGTGTGTCATCTAACGGATTCCATGAGCTCGTGAGGGTTAATTCTTAGCGATTCCCAGTGCGACGTGCCAAAATATGGTTTTCTAATATGACTCAGGAGCCCACAGCATGGGACACATTGGCGAACATGTCACTCTCGACGAACCCGCGTTTATTCATGAAAGTGCGTGGTTGTATGGCAAGGTTTACGTCGGTCCGGGTGTGTCGATTTGGCCGAACGCGGTGACCCGAGCGGAGACGTATGAGATTCGGATCGGTGCGCGCACCAACATCCAGGATTTTGTGATGATTCATGTTGGTATCGCGTCCCCCACCCTCATCGGCGAAGATTGCTCGATTACCCATCATGCGACGTTGCATGGTTGCGAAATTGGCGATCGCTGCTTAATTGGGATCAACGCCACCATCATGGATGGCGCAAAGATTGGCGATAATTCAATTGTCGCAGGCCATACGATCATTACTGAAAATAAGGTTTTTCCACCTAATTCTGTGATCGCAGGGGTGCCCGGAAAAGTAGTTGCGACACGGGACTGTGGTGACGCTAATACCCTCAATGCGCAGTTTTATACCGCTTGTGCTGCCCAGTATCGTCAGGGGAATGATCTATTGCCACCCGAGTCGCTGGCGCAATTCAATGATCTCGCAAAATCGTCTGAGGCCACCTAGACCCACCAGTCCAAGTAGTGCTTTGCGTGTGGCGCTGGCGGGTTGCTCTGGCGTGACGGAGTAACGGCTCGTCGATTGAATCAGTGCGTGAATGCCCTCGTGATGAGTCCCGTCGATGAGTTCATTTAGGGCGCTTCGTCGGCTGCCAAGAGCGCCGCTAAGCCGCCTGCATTGACCGCGGCGGAAAAGCCCTCGGCCGCTAGCGCTTGCTCCGCCTGTCCTGAGCGGTTACCCGTTCTGCAATAGAGCACGATGGGGTCGCTGTCGGCAACGGATAGCTCGCGAATACCGTCAACGATGTTGTCATGGGGGATATTAATAGCACCTGGGTAATGACCCGTTGCAAATTCTTCGGGGGTCCTCACATCGACAATCAGTGGCTGTGCCGCTAGCACAGCGAGAAGCCGCTCATCGAGCTGAGGCGTCGGGTTATCACAAGCGACTAGCCAGACTGCCAATAGGCAGAGGGTTATCAGTTTCATAGCAAGGCTCCCCAATAGTGAGGGGAGTGTAACAAGCTAGAGCGTTGGCAGGGACGCAGTGGTTTAAGTGGTTATTGGTTTTTTACTTTGATCATCTCGCCGGTCGATATCGTCAGTGGGGATGTTTTCGAATATCCACTCTTTGGCTGCTGAAAGTGCCTCGAACCTTGTATCGAACCGTGTTTCAGCGGGTAGATAATCACTGACTCCCATGCCATCAAGACTTTGCGCCACCGCGTCGTTGATTCCGCAAACAAAAAGATGCTTGCCCGCATGAGCGGCGTCTTGGGCGATGGTTTCAATTGCGCGCAACGCAGACACATCCATAAACGGGACGCGACCAAAATCGAGCGCCAGCGCCACGTGATGCTGTGGGCTGAGTCGCTCTCGTACATGGTGTCCTAAGTCGGCTGCGGCGCCAAAACTCAGTGGACCACCAAAGTCAAAGTAGGTGAGATGATCACCACACTCGTCGAGCAAGGCAACTTCTCGATCAGACAGACCTTGGGATAGGTTATCCACATCGCCCGCCGCCAGCGCTAATTGCGCATCAGAGACTTGCTTAACATAGGCGATGGCGGCAATCACAACGCCTGCGGCGACCGCGGTAATGAGATCGACAAAGACGGTCAAGCTCAGCACCATCACCATCAGTACCAGATCGAAGCGAGGCCCTTTATGCGCCCGCTTCAAATACGAGAAATCGACGATGTCGTAGCCCACTTTGACGAGAATTCCCGCTAAGACCGCATGCGGAATTTGAGATGCTAAGGGTGCTAGCACCAGAACAACGGCGAGCAGTAACAGAGCGTGAATCACCCCTGAGAGCTTAGTGACGCCTCCCGTTCGGATGTTGACTACGGTCCGCATAGTCGCGCCGGCTCCCGGGATACCACCGAAAAATCCCGCGGCCATATTGCCCACGCCTTGACCAATCAATTCGCGGTTAGAGTCATGGCGCGTGCGCGTCATGTTGTCGGCGACCAAGGACGTCAGCAGACTATCGATAGCACCCAATATGGCGAGGATCAGCGCGGCCTCCATCATAATCAAGAAGGCATCGCCGGAAACAGAGGGCATGATAAAAGAGGGCAGGCCGGTTGGGATGGCACCCAATATGGGGACGCCATCGATTCCCATACTCACCAGCGTGCCCACAATAAGTGCGACGAGTGGACTGGGAAGATATTTGCCCCACTGAGCAGGCCAAGCAAACACAATTGCCAGTGTCAGCAGGCTAATACCTACTGCACTATAGTTGGGGTCCGCCATCGCTGTGGGAACTTCTAGGAGTGCCGGTATCGTGCCGCCCCCCTCTGGTTCATGTCCGAAGAGGCGCGCCAACTGAAGTGCAATGATGATGCACCCAATCCCGCTCATAAACCCTGACACCACCGGATAAGGTACCAGGCGGATGTACTGCCCGAACCCGAGTACCCCGAATAAAATTTGAAACACACCGGCCAAAATCACAGTGGCAAAGATCATCGTCACATCGCCACTGAGTGAGGCAAAGACGCCAGCAAATACGACAATCATGGGGCCAGTCGGACCCGAAATCTGCGACGGTGTGCCGCCAAATAACGCGGCGAAAAACCCCACTAAAATGGCGCCGTAAACACCCGCAATAGGTCCCGCTCCAGATGCTTCGCCAAAGGCCAGTGCCAGCGGCAAGGCCACGACGCCGGCGGTTAGCCCACCGAAAACATCACCCCGAAGATGGGAGAAATCAAAGAAACGGGACATAAATGGTTCGACTCCTGCGTACTTAAATAGATCCAGTGAAATGAGGCCTTAGTAGCCAGATCGGCTCGACATCATCCACCGGTAAGTGGATTAACTAGTGATGCGGTTAGCCCTCTGGCATTGCCGAACTGTGGTGCTGAAGTATTTTCCAGCCGTCAGCAGACGCGACGTATAAATAGCTGAAACGCGCGCTGACCTGAGACCCGTCGCCAAACGTAAAGGTATAGATACCCGAATTGGTTGCGTGCACATCACTCAAGATGTTCACGTTGAACTCATCAATCACGCCTTGCGGAGATTTTTGCAAAAAGCCCACGAAGTAATCCCTGATTTCTTCGTGGTTATGTCTGACTTGATTGGAAACCGTGGGCAGTAGCACCGCGTTGTCGGCGTACAGAGCGGTCACGGTATCCGGATTAAGCGTGCTCAAGGCCGTATTCCATTGATCGAATAGTCCGAGGACGTCTGCATCATTCATTTAAAACTCTCTCCCTGTGTTGGTGATAACGCGCTCTTTCAACGAGGCGGCTTGTCATTGCCCTGAGGTGTTTACGCCTCACATATGCTCGGCGTAAGGGGGCACTGCCATCATGATTGGGCCAAATGGCCCGTTTTCTGACAGTCGATTTGCCCTACTGGTTTTCAGTGATCGAGCTTTATACGTGATAAAAAAAGTAAAGATCACAGTATTATGTGATAGTATTTTTCTATCACTTGCTGCCGGCTAAATCATAAATCGCGTCCAGAACACGACGCGGTTTATGGCGGCCCAACCATCATAAGAAACCGTCATGGCGAAAACTGAGCACCTCACTTTCAAGCAAATCCGTTATTTTCAGGCCATTGCTGAGGCGGGCAGTTTTCGGCGTGCTGCGGATCGAATCGGGGTAAAGCAGCCGACACTGACCGTGCAAATGGCCGCCTTAGAGGCGACATTAGGCACCATACTGTTCGAGAGAAATCGCACCGGTGTCGTATTAACACCGGCAGCACGAGACTTGCTGCCGCGGGCCAGGCGAATCGCCGAAGAATGTAAAGGGTTCGTCGACCAAGCCCGTGGTGTATCAGGCGAGAGTACGTATCGCTTGGGGGTGACGCCGACGCTCGGCCCTTATTTGCTGCCACGGGTACTGCCTTCACTCCATCATCGATTCGAAAACCTCAGGTTGTATGTCCGTGAGGCCATCCCAGCGCAGCTGGGGTCAGACGTAAAGTCAGCGGTTCATGATGTGGTGTTGACGACGCTGCCGCTACAAAGTGACGAGCTAGAGGTGAGTCCTTTATTCCGCGAGTCGCTAAAATTAGCATTGCCGCTGGAACATTCACTGGCTCAAAAACGCACCATTTTGGGAGAAGACCTAGTGGGAGAAGCGGTGCTCACGATTGATGAGCAACACCTTTATCATCGGCAAATCAGTGCACTGTGTGAAAGCTTAGGCGCAACGGTTAATCGAGATTACGAAGGGACCTCTCTCGATACCTTGCGTCAAATGGTGGTGATGGGTATGGGCATCACTTTTTTGCCAGCGCTGTATGTCGCGTCTGAAATTAACGATTCTGATACGTTGCGAGTGACCGACGTCGCGGGTGTGAGTATGAGTCGAGATCACGCGCTCGCATGGCGTCGCCGATCACCCGCCCGTGTCTTCTTTCGACAGTTAGCTGATGCCATCAGAACGATTGCCAACGAACAGTTTGAGGGCGAAGTGACGTTGCTGTGAACAAAAGGGGGTCGATTCGCTTCGCACAATGCCGCACAATGCGCCCCCCACTCGCAACCAGACTGCCAACCTATGCATCGGATCAAAACCTACAATGCGCTCTCGTCCAAAGGATTGGAACGATTTGACCCAGAGTGGTTTGAAGTCGGAGAGGGTGTTGATGACCCCAATGCCATCTTATTACGCAGTCACAAATTACAAGAAGCAGAAATTCCCGACTCCGTTGCGGCAATCGCGCGTGCGGGCGCTGGCGTGAATAATATTCCTGTCGCACTGTGTAGCGAGCGAGGTATTCCGGTGTTCAATACGCCCGGCGCCAACGCGAACGCGGTAAAGGAGTTGGTGGCCGCGGCGATGCTGCTCGCCTCGCGGGATATTGTTGGTGGCATCGCGTTTGCGCGGGCTCAAGACGGTTCCATAGCACCAGCTGATTTTTCAGCGCTGATGGAACGCGAGAAAAAGCGCTTTGCCGGCGCCGAGTTGGCAGGAAAAACGTTGGGCGTAGTGGGGCTTGGTGCAATTGGTAGCCTCGTGGCGAGACTGGGTCTGGATTTTGGCATGGATGTGGTCGGCTTTGACCCCGCTTTATCGGTCGAGGCGGCATGGCGCCTGCCGAGTGAAGTGCAGCGGATGAAAGACGTGCAAACCTTACTGGGTCGAAGCGATTTTATCAGCCTGCACTTGCCCGTATTGGATAGCACCAGAGGGCTGATCAACGCGGAGATGCTAAAGCATTTTCGGCCAGGCAGTTGCCTAGTCAATTTTGCGCGTGAAGAAATTGTGGCGACAGAGGATCTGGTGGAGGCATTGAATAGCGGCACCTTGAGCCGTTACGTGGCTGACTTTCCCAATCCCCTACTGCTCGGGCGCGACGATACCATTCTGATGCCGCACATTGGAGCCAGCACGGCAGAGGCCGAGGAGAATTGCGCCGTGATGGCTGCAAATCAACTCAAAGCATTCCTTGAGCATGGCAATATCCGTAATTCTGTGAACTTCCCGACCATTGAACTCGAGAGGACCACTGACTTTAGGATCACGATTTCTAACCAGAACGAGCCGGGAATGCTCAGCCATATTCTCACGTTAATTGGTGAAGACGGGCTGAATGTGGCAGATTTGCTCAACAAGAGCGTCGGCAACATCGCCTACAACATCATTGACCTTG
>CALSUB010000003.1 GCA_943789425.1 uncultured Luminiphilus sp. | reverse complement strand
TATAACCTCGGGTTATTAAGATTGCAGCGAGCAACTGGCAACGGTTTGGCAACTAGCGCGAATGACCTTCCCAAAGAGTGGCATCACCCCTGCCATTTTGATTTAAGTTGTGCATGGGTATGATTACCGGCGCGCGGCGAGGGGCTCGGCGTGAGTAGCGATTCACCCTGCGCTTAAAGGAACCGTTATTTAACCGGTAGAGGCTCTGTAAAATCTGAGTTGATTTTGCAGAGGCTTTATTTTGAAGCAGATGCTCAGTGTAATGATAACGTTGTGCCAAGGGCACCGCGTTGGCGGGTGGAGTATCGGTTGATGATGAACATGATGTTGGGCAAAGCGGTTGTCTGGGTGGTTGTGGCCGGTGCTTTGTTTTCTGGCATGGCATCAGCGCAGGATTTTCAGGGATTGCGCGACGCGATGACTCCCGAGGAATTAGAGTCGGCGGGACTCGACAATTTGTCCCCCGAGCAGCAGCAGTTTCTGGATGGGTGGTTGCGCCAGCGATTCTCGTCGCCGCCTAGTGCAGGGGCGGTGGGCCAAACGGCCACTCATGACCTCGACCCCAGGAAAATTCATGATGGTAGCGGGTCGGTTGCTGCTGGCGATAACGGAGCAAACGATGCGGCGGTTACCGGAAGCGACGCCATAGAGGCTGAAATAGAGCGCCGCGTGGCGCTTGAAGTCAATGCAGCGATAGCGAAGGCCGCGGAAGAAGACGCAGCCGAAGAGGCCGCGAGGGTGGCGACTCGTGATGAGCCTTTCGAAGCTGACATCGTGGGTCCCTTCTCGGGGTGGGGCGGAAAAACGGTATTCACTCTTAGCAATGGTCAGGTCTGGCGGCAGCGCACTGGTAGCAATTACCGACACACGGCCGATGGGCAAACAGTCGCGGTCAAGAAGAACTTTATGGGGTTATGGACGCTGACGGTACTCTCTTCGGGCCGCACGGTGGGGGTTTACCGGATTGATTAACGGGTTATCCGCGGCCGGCCCTGGTGATGAGCTGGCTGACTTCTGTTTAATATTAGGAAAGTTCCAGTCTAAGTTCGTGAATATGTCACAAACGCTGCATTTTTTACTCACTTTCCCCGGCCACAACAGAGTACTCTCGCGCCACAGTCTATCAATGCAACGGACCGTTGCATTTATAGGTCTGTAAGCTCCAAGTGGAGCGTCAATCACTACATGCAAAGGGGTTTCCCATGAACGCACTCAAAAAGCGGCAGCTAAGCATTGCCGTAGCAGCGGCTCTTTCAACCACTCTCATTAGCGGCTTGACCTTTGGTCAGGAGGCGGATGAAACAGTTGAAGAGGTAGTCGTAACCGGTACCCGTATCGCGACGACGGACGGCTTCGGGGCTACGAGCCCGGTCACCGTTGTTTCAGCGGAGAACATCAAGAATCTCGGTTTTGTGAACATCGAACAGGTGTTGAACAGCCTGCCTTCTATCGAAACGAGCCAGAACGCCAACATCTCCAACGGCTCAACTGGTACTGCAACGGTTGACTTGCGCGGTATAGGCGCCAATCGCACCTTGGTTCTTGTCAATAGTCGTCGTATGACCGCAGGAGCTGCGGAAAGCCAGGCAGCTGACATTTCACAAATTCCAACGATTGCACTAGAGCGCGTTGACGTATTGACAGGTGGTGCATCGGCTACCTACGGCGCGGACGCGGTTGCGGGTGTTGTCAACTTCATTACTCGACGCATGAACGGCGTTGAGATTCGTGCGGGTTGGAGTGGCTACCGTCACGATAACAGCAACGGCTACATCCAAGATCTGCTGGATGGACGTAACTTTGATTACCCGTCGGGCACAGAAGGCCCTGACGGTGAGAACGATCAAATTGACATTGCCATGGGTGCAGACTTTGCTGATGGCAAAGGAAACGCTACGGTCTATGCTAGCTGGCGTGAGCAGGCAGAACTGCGCCAAGAGGCTCGTGACTACTCAGCGGGTGCCCTTACGGGTTCAGGTTTGGGTGTCGGCGGTTCTGCTAACGCGGTCGTGCCTAACTTTGATATTTACCCCTACGTGGACGGTGCCATCGATTACGACGCTGGCAACTTCTTTGGTAACGTCAACTCAGGTGGGGGGCTGACTCCTTGGGACGGCACCAACCGCTACAACTACGCGCCTATTAACCACTTTTTGCGTCCGTTGACCCAGTGGAATGTCGGCGCATTTGTCGATTATCAGATCAACGATCACTTTACGCCGTATTTAGAGGTGATGGTCTCGAGTGCGCAGACGCGTGCGCAGATTGCCGAATCCGGAACGTTCTTTGTTGAGGCCTATATCTTGGGCCTAGAAGACTTGCCTGAGGCATTTGCAGCCGACCTGGCCAACGAAATACCAGGCTACGATACGTTCGGTGTTTACGTGGGTAAGCGTAATGTCGAGGGTGGCCCCCGCTCAAATAACTTCTCAAATGACGGTCTTCGTGTGGTCCTTGGTAGTAAAGGCGACATTAACGACCAGTGGTCATACGATGTCAGCTATTTGCACGCGCAGACGCGTCAGAACTCTACGTATATCAATGACTTCTTTGCCCCCAACATCACGGCAGTGTTGAACCAGGAGGCGTGTGACAATGGTTGCCCAGGCTACTCAGTCTTTGCACCTAATGGCGTAACGTCCGAGCAAGCAAACAGTTTGACTGGTACTGGCATGCTGAGTAGTCAGAGCATTACCGAAGTTATCAACGGCTATGTGTCGGGCGACCTGTTCTCGATTGGTGCTGCCGACCCGATTAAAGTCGTTGTGGGTTATGAATGGCGTAGTGAGGACTTCAACCGTACCTCTGACACGGTATTTGCCGAGGGTCAGCTGCTAGGGCAGGGTGGTCCGACACCGTCACTGGGTGGTGGATTCACTGTCTCTGAGTTTTTTGCCGAGGCAAACATCCCCTTGACAGAGAACCTGGCTGCTGACTTGGCGTTTCGCTACTCCGATTACAGCACTGTCGGTGGGCAAGACACTTACCGAGTTGGTTTGGACTGGCAGCCCATTGATTTGGTTCGTCTGCGTGCCGGCTATAACCGCGCTGTGCGGGCGCCCAACGTGGCAGAGCTATATTCAGTCAACAACCTCGGTTTGTGGGCTGGTGCTGACCCCTGTTCAGGCGCTAGTCCAGAGTACACGGCTGCGCAGTGCGCACAGACCGGGGTGACCGCGGCTCAATACGGTAGTGTGGTGCAGAGCCCTGCGGATCAGTACAACCAAGTCACAGGCGGTAACGTGGACCTCGATGTCGAGGAAGCCGATACCATTACTGTGGGTGTTGTATTAACGCCTACAGATAACCTCACAGTGTCTTTGGACTACTGGAATATCGAGATTGAAAACACTATCGCAACGGTGGGCGCAGAGAACATTGTTCGACAGTGTGCCACCAACGGCGTCTTGTGTGATTCAATTACTCGAGGCCCCACTGGTAACTTGTGGCAGGGCGAAATCCCTCGCGTGTTCAATGGTTTGCAAAACATTGGTACGGGCATAACGTCGGGTGTTGACGTTGCGGCATCATGGATGATGGACGCAATGGGCGGTACCTTTGGTGTCAATCTCGCTGGGACCTATCTGACAGAGTGGGAGATTGAAATTCTGCCGGGCGAGGCTTATGACTGCGTCGGTTTGTTGAGCAGTCGTTGTTATGCAAAGCCTGAGTGGCGTCATACGTTGAGCGCTAGCTACGATAGCAATAGCTTCTGGGCAGTCACTGCTCGCTGGCGTTACTTTGAGGGTGTTGACTACGACGGCGCGCTCACTGGTAACAGGTCTGAGGGAGCCGACTCAATCGCTCAGGGAAATATCTCTGGCTCTGAAAGCTACCTTGACCTGAACGCAACGTTCCGTTTCCTTGGCGACTCCGAGCTGCTTGTTGGTATCAACAACGTACTCGACGAAGAGCCGCCGCTGGTTGGAGGTACTTTGTCGAGCAACGCCAACGCGATTGCTGGTTTCTACGACACCTTGGGTCAGTATCTGTTCGCTCAGGCTACCTTCCGTTTCTAAGAGACGGCGGCACCTAGCAGCAAATGCTGCGTAAATTGAAGCGGGCTTTATGCCCGCTTTTTTTTGGCCTGCTAAAATGAATTATGGATAATACTCGTCAGCAGCTGGCGCATTGGCAGGCACAAGTGGCCGCGGATGCTAATAATGCGACCGCCTGGTTTAATTTCGGCTGGTGGTCCAATAGGGCCGGTTTTTTTGCGCAAGCTGTGAAGGCCTATGAGGAATCAATTGCTCGCGGTATCAGCGACCCCGAGGAGGCAATGAGTAATCTTGCTTCCGTTTATTCGGAGCGTCTTGCAAACACGTCCATGGCAGTCCAATGGCTTGATCGGGCATTGGAGATACGTCCGCATTACTATCAAGCGGTGTTCAATCGCGCACATATTGCGGAGCAAACGGGTGATCGTGATCTGGCCTGCCAGCTCTTTGCGCGGGCGGCAGCGCTCTCTCCCAAGGACCCCTCTGCGATTGCCCGTCTGGTAGAGGCTGATCCGACGCTGACAATGGCCTCTGAGGTCGCGAAAAAATTAGTAGAGCTCGCCGGTACTCATGCCGATTCCCTTATGGGGTTGTACCGGTTGCAAGAGCGGGAAGGGCATTACGCAAAAGCATGGGAACGACTTGTTCAGGCTAACGAGCTTGATCGGTTGAAGCAGCCTCCTTGGCCCGGATTCAGGTGGCGTGATCAGATTATGAACCAGCTTCAGACCCAGTTGATTCCTGTTGCTCCCGCTGCGTCTAACGATAATGCGCCAGTTTTTATTCTTGGGATGTTTCGAACAGGGTCGACCCTGCTCGAACAAATTCTCGCGGCCCACCCGCGGTTTCAGCCATTGGGTGAATCGGAATTCTGGCCCAGGGAAGTACATTCACTGGGCGGCGGCATGATCAAGCCGGGCAGCCGACCTAATGGCACTCAGCAAGCAGACAGTCATGCGCGATGGCGCGGGCACTTGCATGAGCGACGTGTTCCCGATGGGGTGAGGGTGACTGACAAACGCCCAGATAATTTGTTTCATATCGCGACTATCCTCGATGTGCTTCCGAACGCCAAAATTGTTATTTCTGAGCGCGATTGGCGGGACACGCTTGTTTCGGTTTATGGGACGCGCCTTCATCCTCAACATGGTTACGCAACTGAGCCGGCGGCAATTGCCGATCACATCCGCTTGTGTCATCAAATAGCCGATTTTTGGACTGAGGCATTGCCCGACAGGATACAAAGAGTCAGTTACGAAGCATTGGTGGAAGACCCTGAATCGACGCTGCAGGAGCTTTTTGCTTGGCTTGGCGAGCGATGGGATCCGGCGTGTTTAGAGTTTTACAAGCTCAATAACTCGGTTCGTACGGCCAGCGTTTGGCAGGTAAGAGAGCCTTTGAGCACAGCCCGGAAAGGACGTTGGCGGCGTTACGAAGTGCCTCTCCGAGAGCGATTTGGTGCGGCGCTCGATGAGCCGCTGCCCCCAAAGTTGTCGGCCTGATAAGCGGCAGCGTGCGCCCGAAAGAACATTGGGTTTTTGTTAGTCTCGTTGATAACCGTACTCACAACCGCGGCGAATAAGCGCATGACACATTCCGCCGCGTTGCGAGTGAATTCAGGCCCTGCTCAGAAATTATTCCGGGAAAATAATGAAGCACTGCGCTGCACGAGCCCATAGGCTAAGGATTGAACGGTGCGATTCGCAGTATCACTGACCGCCTCAGGAGGTGGCTGGCAGAACGTCGTAGCCAACGGTCATACGCTCGCTTGCGGTACGCAGCGGTTCGGTGCCGTGCCAGAGATACGAGGGAAAAACCACCAAAGCGCCCTCTATTGGTTTGACCCAATAATCAGCTGGTAGCGATTCCCTAGCTCGAAAGCCAGGCTCGCCAAATTTAATCCAGCCTTCTCCGCCTTGTGCGACCTCGGGCGGGACAGTGAGGTAAAAAGCACTGCTCAGCCAGCCCTGAGAATGGAAATGATTCTTGTGAAAGCCATCGCGCCACAAGCGTACCGACCAAGAATTAGAAAAGCTAAACTCCCCAGTATTGCGCCCATAAAGGGGGTGATCGATCTGTTTTGGCAGTGCAGCGATCAGAGGCGTCAACTGTTCACTTAACGCCGTCCTCAGTTGCTGAATGGCCCGTTCTCGACGGCTGAATAGATCATCCAATGTCTGTGTGCCATGGAGCATTGACTGCTCGACAGGATGTTGCTTGGTGATATGCAAGCTCCGCAAAGACTGGCGAATAACGTCGAGAAAGTCCTCCAGAGTGGCATAGTCTTGTTGGCAAGTGATCTTCCGCACCTGAATCACTGTGTCGTAATCCACCAGCGAGCGGTAGGCAGTTACGTTATCGGTATAGCGCAGCGCCGTGGCATACAGCGCCCATAACCCTTGATCCGCAGGAAACCGTTCAACCAGTGAAGTCAGTAACGCTTGCGCTTCTTGGTAATCAACTCCCGCCGCCATGACGGCGGTGGCAAGTTCGCTCTCACTGGCCGGGGTCGAATTTGCATTAACAGCGGATCGGGCATGTTCAACCGCCTGTTCAAATTCACCCTGCTCTCGCAATACGTGACTCAGCTCACGCTTCAAAGGCGCAAACTCACCCCCCTTAGATAACGCGGTCTCCAGAACGTGAAGCGCATCTTGGCCGCGATTTTCCAGCAAGTGTCTTCTGGCAAGGGGAACAGCGAATCGAGCATCCCCGGGGTATCGCTCCAGTGCTTCGTCATAGGATCTAAGGTAGTCGGGATGCCTGATCACGCCCAGATAGCCATTGAAATAGGCGTGTAGCTCGGGATTGTCAGGATCTCGCATCAACATCGATTCGTAGGCGACCACTGCTTCCTCGGGTCGATCGGCAACAGCCAAGGCGCTAGCCAGATTGAGCAAGACCTCCGCCGAATGTGGCGCCAATTGATGCGCCCTCTGCAGCTTGAGCACGGCCTCGTCGCCCTGCCCAAGTGTCTTAAGTGCTATACCCAAGCCATTGAGTGCAGCGGCGTTATTGTTATCTATCGACAGCACCTTCTGGAAGAGGGCTAAGGCATTCTCTTGGTCCCCGAGCTGTTGTGAAGCCTGCGCCAATCCTATCTGTGCGTTCAGGTGCCCTGGCTTTTGCTCAAGCGCAGCAGCAAACTGCTGAGCTGATGTGGCCAGCTGCTTGATCTCCAACAGCAGCTGACCGTAGTTAACCCGGGCGGGTAGGTGGCTCGAGTCCAATTCTAGTGCTTGCTGATACCGAGTTTCGGCCGCTTCATGGCGGCGCTGTTGGCGATAAAAATTGGCAAGATTCGTTAGCACGTGCGGCTGCGGGAGCAATTGCACGCTTTTTAAGAAGCTGTCCTCAGCGTCTTTGAGTTGACCCAATCCTTTGTGCGCCAGCGCCAGCAGCTGCCAAAAATCAGCGGACTCCGCTCCAAAGGATTCAATCTCAGTCAGCGCATCAAGCGCCTGCCGGAATTCACTGGCCTGCAGAAAATCCGCTGCCCGCTGCAGCCTTTGAGCTAGCATACAAACCCTCGCCGCACGCCATCGTTGTCGAACGTGCTCACGAATTCACTCAACCTTCTCCCCACATCGACTCCGTTCGCCCGCTGATGATTGGCTAATCAGCTTTCCGAGCCAGAGATAATCGACTAGCTACGGCTCGATGTCCATGACCAAAGAGGTAGTCGAAGGGGCTCCCGTCGATGAACGTGTGTCACTGCCCTCCAGAAGAGCCTGAGCGTTACCCTAGAAACTAGTTCTAGCGTTGGCAGGCAGTTTGGCACAGAGAACGGTTCTACAGGTTGAACGGCGGTGGCGTTGCGCAATCTTAGCGTCGTTTGGAATCGAAATTGCTGACGGTATCGGGTGCCACCCCATGTAGTCGTCAAGTCAACGACTTATGAGCGATGGCCCTCCCCACTTATCTCTATTGACTGACCTGCCTGAGCTCGCCTATTACCTATTGATTGCTCTGAAAATGTGTTGGCAGCACTGGCCTTGCCACTCATACCGGCTCACCGTTGAGAGACAGCGAACAGCATATTCGGTGGTTCTCTTGTTTGCTAACTCTCGTTGCGATGGAATCCTCTTTATTGAAGAGAGGCGGCGTGACCGGTGGTGCTCAGGTGATCTCTATCAGTAGGGGGTGGGTGGGGGCTGCTTGTCCGTTCTCATTAAGATGGCCTGGGATCGGCCCGCTTGTGTATTGTTTGACTTCGGGAGAGCATGGGAACATTGATGGTCGACTCTAGGGCTTTGTAGCACCGAATCTATGGCAGCCAGTACTTTCATTGAAACCTATGAAATCGACCCCTCGGTGTGTGACGGGATTGTCGATTTCTTCGAGCGCAACCGACATCAGGCACAGCCGGGCAGGCTCGGCGAGAATCCCCGTGTCGACAAGACCATGAAGGACTCTCTTGATATCTCCATTTCAATAAAGTCATACGGACTTTTCGAGACGTTTTTTGACTGTCTCATCGAGCACGTCAAAACGTATTTTCAGACTTATTACTACAGCACCGGAGCAGACGGCCTGGGTGCGCTTTGGTTCTCTCAGCATGCCAATATTCAATGGTATCCCAAGGGCGGGGGCTATCCTGCCGTCCACTGTGAGCGGGATCGCATCGAATACTGCCAGCGTGCCCTAGTGTGGATGCTATATCTCACCGACACACCCGGCGGCGGTACAGCGTTTCCTCACCAAGAGGTGATCACGCCTTGTGAGAAAGGCAAATTAATTGTTTGGCCCAGCGACATGACGCATATGCATCATGGCGTTGTATCAAACACCCATGAAAAAATGATCTTTACGGGATGGATTGATTTTGTGAATCCACCGAAGGAGTAAGGCGGCGCCGATCACTCGCTGTCTTGAAAAATTTGGTGAAAAAATGTGACGACGTCGTTTGCTTGCATCTCACACTCAACCCAGATGCCTCATTATCGAACAGCTCGTCGATAACAGTAGCTTCAGTCAGTCATCGCGTTTGCACAGAATCCCTTTGCCGCCAGCTTTCTGTATCGGTTCTGCATCGCTAGGAGCGCACAGCAGTGAGCGAGGGTGCTATTGTCAAAAATGAGTTTTGATCATCGCTACTCAAAGGAGATAAAACTGCGAATCAATCTTTCCCCGCGTGAGAGGGCGCGCGATTCGGCTGGCCGCGTCTTGCGCTCGGGATGGGGAAGGGGGTCGTGGTGTTAGTCAATCGATCTAAGTCGCGGACCGATAGCTTCTTACCGATTCAAGCAAAGTCGTGATGAGATGCCGCTCCTCTTCATTCAGCTCGGGTCGCCAGACATCGAAGAGGAGAATAATGCGCTCCTCATCGCTTCGATTCCACGCTTCGTGGTTGATGCTATCGTCAAACGCCCAGCCCTCGCCACGCTTCACCTGCCGCTCATCTTGACCAACACGTAGCCCGCATTCCGCTGGCACAATCAACGGCAAGTGACAAATCAGGCGCGCATTCAGCATGCCAGTGTGAGGGGCAATCGTCGCCCCCGCATTCAGCTTCGAGAACAGTACCGATGGCGCAAGCCCATTAATTTTTGTTAACGGAAGTGACTCCATGAGCTTCACCGTCTCGGGACAACAAGCAATCACGTCTGCATCGGGCGCACCATTTTGCCAAAGATAGGCTGAGGTCCAGCTCTCATTGTCGAGAAGGTCGCCGTCATCACTGACAGTCCGGTCGAGTCCGCTGTGCACATAGGGAGTAAACCGCTTGGCGTTTTGCGCCAACAATGTTTGCAGTTCCTGCTGAATGATATCGGTAGCGCCCTCAAGGGCCTTCATCCAAGGCAGGTACTCATTGGGATAAAAAGTTCGGTAGGGGATATCGGGCATGTAAAACACATGAGGCATCTGCGGATACCCCTCGCGCTCCTCTTCTCTCGCCTTGACCCCCATCATTAGATCGAGAGCCTCGTTAAAGCGCGAGGGCGCCGAAGCCCGCTGGTAACCCGCCGACGCCAGTTGGTCAAGCAGATGCTGCTGAAATAGCTGATTGAGTTGCTGGATGTGTTCCTGCACCCGACTTAAGTCCTTAGCGATGCCAGGTGGTACCGAGGGCAGGGTTGCCGCTACTCGCAGAGCGAGCGTGTAATGGGCCGCCGCATTCTGCTCATCATTCCGCCCTGCCAGTAAATCCCCTTTCACAATTAGGGCGCGCAGATTCTTTCCTTCACGCTCCAAGACCTCGTCAATGCCTGTCTCGGCTGCAGCGAGATCCCCCTGCATGACACAAGCGAGAGCAAAGCCTAACCACACCTGCGCGCTATCCTCGCCCGCATCAAGACTCGCCTGAAACTCCGACCGCGCCTCCGCCGCCCGACCGGCCTGAAGGGCTTTGATACCTTCATCAAACAGCGTTGTTTTGCTCACGTCTCGCTAGTCCTTGTCTGATAAAACGAATATAAGCGTCCACCGACATAAGACTGCCTGAATGGAGATTGATTTGGTAGGACCGCGCGCGTCGCCCTCAAGCGTTATTGGGTCTTGGACTCAGTCAAATAGCCATGAGGATACCGCAGCCTTATTAAGGAGGACGATCTGTTGGGCTTTGGGGTCATCGAGAGTATGGCTCGTATCGAGTCGCAACAACTTGAGGAGATAGGGCAAGCGCTTGGCATCGTTTCTTAGT
>CALSUB010000002.1 GCA_943789425.1 uncultured Luminiphilus sp. | reverse complement strand
CCGGGGCTACACGCAAAGCAGCCCAATTCACCGCCCATTGGCTTGCTATTTGTCCAGTATCCGTCGGTGTAATCGCGAATGACTGACAGTCGTGCCGCGAGCGTGTCGCCCAGTGGCACATTTACCGCAAATTTGAACTTCTCAATATCACTGTCGTTGCTCGTGTACTGGCCGTAATTGACTTCAAACTTACCCGCCAGTTCGCCGCCCACCTCAGGCTTGATTGTCGTGAAGGCAATCGCACCACCGGTGGTATTCTTGCCGAACAAAGTGCCTTGCGGGCCGCGGAAGATCTCCACCTGCTCGATGTCGAATACTTCAACGAACTGTGACTGAACATGGTTAAACGCATATTCGTCTACCGTCAGGCCCACAGAGGGATCCTTAGTAACCAAAATTGAAATAAAGCCCGTGCCGCGCATACCGCCTGCGATGGCGTTAAAACCATTCTGCGGTGTCAGGGTGACATTGGGTGACAGCTGCGCAAGCTCAGTCACGTCATTCTGAAACGTTTTATCGAGCTGCGCGGCAGTGATCGTGCTCACCGCGATCGGCAAGTCCTGCTGCGAGACATCGCGCTTGGTTCCCGTGACAATGACCTCTTCAAGCGCTGTCGCACTTGCTTCCTCGTCTTGGGCAAAAGTTGGCACCGCTTGCGTCGCCATGGCGACAGCGAGCGAGAGTGCTGCGCTGCGGGCGGGAAAACGCCCGAAAGTTCGTGTGTGTTTTCTCATGACTTTTTTCCTAGTGCTTTTGTTTGAATTATAGGGTGCTAAATTTTAAAAACTGTATGTCACCAGCTTGTTGCCGAATTGCGGCCCAACTGTACACCCTTATCAGGGTGCTTGCTAGACACAAACAAGTATCCCAGAATACGGAAGTTTCAGCCCGCGTCAAGCGACGGCACCCGCAAAAGTTATCACAAAAAAGAGGGGTCAAATAAGCCAGATGTATGCCCAAAAAATCCAACAAATCCGAGATGCTCTGAGTGCTGCAGGCGCTTCTGGAGCACTGCTCAGTACCCAAGACAATGTCTTTTACGCATCAGGATTTAGCTCTGTCATGGACGGCTGGCACCTTATGGAACCGATTGCCGCGGTTTTTGTCCCGACTGACGCCGCCTTGCCGCTAGTATTGATACTGCCAGAGGCCAGCATTATTTCCCTTATTGTCTCTGCTCGCGCCGGCCACCCGGTGTATTACGAGGGAATTGCCACCTTCGAACTGCTGAATTTTTGCGAGACAGCGCGCGCTGAAGACGCACACCTCGCCCTACCCGAGGACTTACTGAAGGAGCTTGGGCAAGTGATGGAGCGGGTCGAGGGCCATTGCGAGCCCGATATTATCCAGACCATCGCCGCCACCTTGTCTCGGCACCTTCAAAAAAACGATCGCGTATTATTCGACGACTTACGAGTCGCCGCGCACGTTGAGTCGCGCTCAGGACAGAGAACCGGTGACGCATTGGACGTGATGCTAGCCAGCCGTGTGATTAAAACACCGGAAGAGTTGGATACGCTTCGTGAGAGCGGCGCCATCGCCGATGACATCATGACGTATACGCTTTCGCAGCTGTCTATTGGCGCCACCTGGGCGGATGTGGAAAAAGCCGTTGCACAGTATATGGTGTCGCGCGATGTGGACCCCTTGCCGGGCAGCCCGATGTTATTTGGCGGAGCCTATGACCTGGTGTTCCGCCCCGACTTATTTCGGACACGCGTTAATCGGCCTTTCTCGGGGGGTGAAGTCGCGATTCTTGAGACCCAGGGTCGCTACAAAAATTTTTGGATCGATATCAATCGAACCGCCCACATTGGGCCAGCCTCCGATGCATACCGCGACCAGTACAATGCGGTACGCGACACATTTGACGCCATCAGTGCCCGGCTCAAGCCCGGCGTTAACACCGCTGACATCTGTCAATTCAAAGACATTGAAGCAGCACAGCGACTCGATCCACCGGAGAAGCTCTTGGTGGTTGCGCACTCGGTCGGGCTGGTTCCCCTCGAAAGCCCGGTGAGATATCCCGGCACCGGCCTGCACGGTGCGAAGGAGGGTTTCGTCGTTCAACCTGGCATGGTGATCAGTATCGACTGCTTATACTTTGGCAGCGGGCTAGGTCCATCACATATGGAAAACGTCTTTATCGTGAGCGACACGGGGGCGGAGCCTCTCTATCAGTCCACTTTAGACCTAGTGGAGGTCAGTTAGCCTCACCACCCTTTGATATTTCTTTATTGCGACAACTAATTGGCTAAGCTGAGCGCGTAACCGAATCGCGGAAACCACACCTGCGCGCTAACCCCTTCGCGTGGCTCGCTGACGATCACAACTTGCTCCCCATCAACTGCCAATAATCTGCCTGTGGACGTGCCACGGTCGGCGGATCCTGTCCCCACCACCACCTGCTGACCGAGCCAATCCCGCAGGGGCTCATCTACCGGCGTATCGGGCAAGGGCGCCTTTTGACTCTGCTTCAGTTGACTCCACGCCAGCTCTATCGTGGTATCTGATCGCTCCCCTACACCCAAATCAGACATCTGCTGATACCAATTTGCTACGGCAGGGAATGCAGTCACAACGGGAATCAGATCAGGCAGGGCACTGTGAATCATCCAACACATCCCCCACACATGCACATCCCAGCCATCAGGATGCTCACCATTTAAAAAATCACTGCCGCTTGTTAACTGTGCTGCAATCGCACTGACAAACGCGCGCACCTGACTTCGGCGCTCTGGATCGACCACCGCTAGGGTATTGAAATCGACATCGGGGAAGACTCGCTGGCGATCAGCACGAAAGTCATCATCCCACTGATCCTTGTAGGTCGCGAATGCCGTCTGCAACAGCGGCATAAAAAACCGTTCACTCCATGCGTAGCCGCCGGCCGCCTGCAGCGCCCCCTGATGGCTGAGACGAGGTAACGATGAATCATAGTCATCTAACGCGCGGGCAATCATCCAGTTATCAACATAGATATCGGCGCCAAGTTGCAATATCGGCGTTCCACGATACCCCCCCGTTAAGGCCTCCACATCGGGCTTTGGCGCAATCAATGGCATTTCGATGCTTTGCCAAGCGAGTCCTTTCAGTCCCATCATTTTTTGCGCTTTCTGAGAAAAAGGGGAAATATCGTATTGATGCAAAATCAAATGAGTGGCGGTCATGGCGGTTGCCTCTTTGCGTCTTGGGGGCACATTGAGGCTGGTGACTGCTAGCGTCAAGCCTCAAGCCTCAGGCAAAGGTGGCGGTCAAAGCATGCTGGGCCAACCGGCTCAATGCGGCTAAGCTTCAAACATGGAAACGCTAACCACTTTTTCCAATGTCGTCACGAATGCGGTCTCTCAGCTCAACGAACCGGGGTTCGCTGAGGCGCTGAGCGTGGGCATTCAGCAGTGGGTCGGCGCCGATGACACGGCGCTGATCCGCTATCAGAATACCGGCGCCCCGATTATCGAATACACGCTCCCGCCCAGGCGCCGAGGCAAAACCACGCTCGATCGCTATGTCACAGGCCCTTTTTTATTGGACCCTTTTTACCGTGCCGCCACGATCGATGAACAATTTGGCGTGTTTCAACTGAACGTGTTGGCGCCAACAGGGTTCAAAGAGAGTGAGTACTATCGTACTTGGTATCACGACTGTGGCTTTCAAGATGAATGTGGCTTACTCATCAAGCTGACGGATGGTGTCGTGAACCTCGCGTTTGGTATGACCGATGGCAGCCGCCTATTTTCCAAACGACAGATCAATTTGTTAGAAGCTATTTTTCCTGTCGTGGAGGCGCTCATCCGCCGACATTGGCACAACGCAAGATCACCCGCGGCAAATCAAACGGGCTTACGACAGCGCTTACACGTTGCACTGAGCGCTTTCGGCGCGTCAGTGCTGACGCGGCGCGAACGAGAGGTGATCGAGCTGGTGTTACTGGGAAACAGCACTCGACTGATCGCAGAAAAGCTTCAAATATCGACCGAGACCATTAAGCTGCATCGCAAGCATGCCTATGCCAAGCTCGATATCTCTTCACAGGCGGAATTATTTTATTTATTTGTAGACGCCATCGCTTGCCATACCGGAACGCATGAGGAAGATCCTCTGCTGTCGTACCATAGCCAGCAGCCATGAAAAGCGTCTTATTTTTGGCCTATTAATTTGGCACGCAATGCCGGTCGCGGCGAATCGGCGTCGAGCCAAATACCGCCAAAAAAAGCACCAAAATCTGGATGATCGACACTGCCAATGGCGCGGTTATTCAACCAAAAGGCATTATGTCCCTCTGCGTCGATCGCCATCACGAGGGTATCGCCTTCAGTCACATCGGGCCACAACGACAACAAGCTTTGGAGCCACTGGTTTTCGTCGGGATGGCTGCGGCCCTGATCGCGCCACGCCTTCTCGGTTTCATCAACCAATTGCTGTGCCGGAATATCACGTAAGTAAGTCAACGCCAGTTGGTAAGGCCCTTTATCTTGCCAAGTCCCAGTCGGGGTCGACAAGACTGAGTCGTACACATTCCAAAATAATATTTTGAGACGCGCTTGGCCCACGGTGGGCCATACCTCGAGGCCCAGTGCATCAGGTCGTGTCAGCGACGTCTCAGTGACCGCCGTACCAGTAGGTTCAGCAGACTGGGTTGATACTGCAGCGGTAAACCAGAGTGTTATCAGTACGATCGCTGCAACAAAATAAGATCGAGCTATTACAGTCATACTGTGGGCCTCATACGGTGGGAAATCCAATAAAGTGCAGGCAAAAGAGCCGCCCAAACCAACGCCAGCAGACCGGCGGTCACCATCTCACCCAATGGCAACGAGACCGCGCCCAACCCAGCGCCAACAAGATAATTAAAGGGGACCGCAATACTGCCCAGTAGCGCGGCTAACCACATAGATTGTCCTATCTTGGCAAAACTACGGTATAGCGCCGCCGCGAAGACCCACCATAAAATAACCAGCCACAAGGGGACAAGCCAATACTCAGGAAAAACAAACACCCCAGCTAGCGTTAACAGCACATCTACGCTGATGCCCACCAAAGCGACTGGAAACAGACACCGCAACTCGTTCAACCGATCCTTCACCAAAACAAAATGAAGCCCGACAGACAGTAGCGCGATCGGAACCCACGAATCTCTGCCGATGACACAACAGAACCAAGTCGCTTGGAACCACAGCGCGTTAAACCAAATTTTATCAACCCACTTCATAGGTCTGATTTTACGAGGCACTGTCCGGGACAGATCAAACGGGTGTTGCCGTCACACCATAATGTTGAGCCGTCTTATCCAGTGCAATCGCTAGCTGATCAATTAAAAAGTCGAGCTCAGATCGCTCGGTGACAAACGGTGGTGCCATGATCATGGCGTCGCCGGTTTGCCGCACCATAAGCCCCTGTGTGATCGCAGTATCACGGCAGTACACGGCGGCCGCAGAAGCAGGTGCTAATCGCTCTCTGGAGGATTTGTCACGCACCAGTTCAACGCCTGCGAATAAGCCTTTCACTCGCACCTGACCGACGATCGGGTGATCAACCAACTCCATCAGTCGACTGGCAAAGTAGGGTGCCAGCTCAACCACACCCCGCTCAATAATTTGCGTATCCTCAAGAATATCTAGGGTCGCCAATCCCGCGGCGCAAGACGCGGGATGCCCGGAATACGTCAATCCGTGAGCGAATTCACCGCCGCCTGACAACAACACGTCAGCAATCTTGTCGCTGATGAGGCAGCCTCCAAGCGGCATGTACCCGTTAGTGACCGCTTTCGCGAAGGTCACGAGATCCGGCTCTACCCCATAGGTTTCAAATCCAAACCAACGGCCAGTCCGCCCGAAACCACAGATTACCTCGTCTGAAATCAGCAATATGTCTCGCTCATCTAAAATGCGTTTTACCTCTGGCCAATAAGATTCCGGCGGCACAATCACGCCACCGGCTCCTTGAACAGGTTCTGCGATAAAGGCGGCAACCTTATCCTCTCCGAGCTCATCAATCGCGGTCTCTAATGCTTTTGCCGCGAGAACACCAAACTCTTCAGGATCAAGGTCAGCGCCCTCCTCAAACCAATGCGGCTGCTGTATGTGATGGATATAGTCGAGGCCCATCGTCTGCTGATGCATCGCAGACATGCCGCCCAGCGAAGACGCGCCAATGGTGCTGCCGTGATAGGCATTGTGGCGGCTGATAATGAGCTTTTTTTCCGGCTTACCCAACAGATCGAAATACCGATGGACAAATTTAATTTGAGTGTCGTTGGCTTCCGATCCCGAGTTCGTAAAAAACACGCGTTGAAAACGGTCTGGCGTTACTTCGCAGAGTCGCGCCGCCAACTCCGTAGCGGGCTGATTGGAGCATCTAAAAAAATTATTATAAAACGGTAATTCAGCGAGCTGATCGGCAACCGCGGTTTTAATCCGCTCTTGAGAATATCCCAAGTTGCAGCACCACAACCCCGACATACCATCCTGAATTTTATTGCCGTCAGAATCGAAAATATAAATGTGTTCAGCCCGGCTCACGATACGCCCCCCATGGCGGGCGTAATCGGCAAAATCAGTGAAGGGATGCAGGTGGTGCGCTTGGTCTAATTGCTTAAGCGCTTTCGTATCGAGCTTTGCTGACATCGAAGATGCTCCAGATTCAGTCCTAAAAACTTGGCCCGCCATTGAGCGGTCCATTCACCGGGCCGCTCTACCAGGCTGATTGGTGATCAGTATCACATTGGAGGACTGTCCTTGTCTGTAACCCTATGGGGAGAGCATGAGTAGACAGCGCGGGCGCTGACGCGCACACTTCTGCTTGAAGTAATGCAGGATCAATGACTCTGAAACGTGTTGACGAACAGTATCGAGGCCTCACCTACACTTGGGGTCGACTAGACCATCCCGAGGAGACCCCTTTCCAAGTGGCCCCGGGAGTCTGGTGGCTTCGATTTACCATGCCGGGGCCACTCAACCATATCAACCTATGGCTGCTAGAAGATGGCGATGGATGGACGATCGTTGATACCTGCCTGAACTTAGAAACCGCAAAGGCGCAATGGGAGTCGTTATTTGACGGCTTTATGGGTGGCAAACCCGTGAAGCGCGTGATTTGTACGCATATGCATCCTGACCACATTGGCTTAGCCGGATGGTTATGCGAGCGTTTTGCTTGTGACCTGTATATGACGCAGGCCGAGTTCCTGACCGGTAGCCTGATTATGGGTTACACCGGGGAACAGGCACCCCCCGCCGCCATTTCGTTCTATCACCGAGCGGGTTTTTCGGCAGGTCAACTCGACCATTACCGGGATCGCTTCGGTGGCTTCGGACAGTTTACGACACCGCTCCCTCACAACTATCAGCGACTCACCGATCGGCAAACGTTGGCCATTGGGGGTCGCTATTGGCAAATCGTTGTAGGTGAGGGCCATTCACCAGAGCATGCCTGCCTTTACTGTCCAGCACTGCAGCTGGTCATCGCAGGCGACCAAATCCTGCCCCGTATCACGCCCAACGTGTCGGTTTTTCCGACGCAGCCTGACGGTAACCCCTTGGAGGCCTGGTTAGCCTCCAGCACTCGGCTCCTCAGCATGTTGCCGGAGGACCTGCTCGTACTTCCCGCACACCAAGCGCCCTTCACCGGTGTGCGCGTAAGGCTGAATCAGATTATCGATAGTCATCGACTCGCTCTGGCAAAGCTTTATGACTTGCTTATGGAACCGAAGATACTGCCAGATTGCTTTAGCTGTCTGTTTGGCCGAGAAATACAAGACGGAGAACTACAAATGGCAACCGGTGAAACCGTCGCACATCTTAACTATCTATGGCATCGCGGTAATATCAGTCGTCGGCTCACCGACGACGGCCGCTATGAATACCAAGCGGATCCTGACGCACGGTATATCGACGCTGAGTAATGATTTGTGACAGCACTTCTCAATAAACTCAAGACGCTGTGCTTTCGCTGGTATTACCGCCGCATGAACCGCGTGGCGTGGGAAGGTACGCCGCTTCCGGAGGTTAAAACCAGTGTTTTACAGCTGGCGCTTGACGAATACAGCTTGGCGACCCGTATGTACCACGGCTCTCTAGAGCGGCCACTGATTATCTATTTTCATGGTGGCGGATGGACGATCGGCGACCTCGATACCCATCATCCCTTTTGTTTGCATCTTGCCGATCAGACACGGTGTACGGTGATGTCCGTAGACTACCGACTCGCCCCTGAGCATCCCTTTCCGACCGCGCACAACGACGCACTGGCCGCCTCAAGATGGATCATTGATAACCTCAATGCGCTCGCCCCCAACAATGGAGAAGTCGTTATCGCGGGAGACAGTGCGGGCGGCAATCTCACACTGGCGACCGCTGCAAGACTACCCGATGAGCCTCGCTTGAGAGGCTGCCTCATGATGTACCCCGCCATTCAGCACTACCATGCGGCCATGCGCTCCTACACCGAGCACGCTAAAAGTGGACCACTCACGACCTCGATTATGCGCTGGTTCACCGATACCTATCTTGATGGCCTTGCGCCTGCGGATCCAAGCGTTGAGCTGATGTTTCCGGGACGCCGGACGACATTCTCTGGATTTCCTCGATCGCTTTTAATTACCGCCGAGAGGGATCCCCTACGAGACGACGGCAGGCGTCTCGCCAACACCCTTCAGCGGGCCAATGTCATCGTACAGCACGAGCATTTTGATCAAGAAGCCCATGGGTTCCCCTGCTCAGAAGGGCCCACGCCGGGCCATGAGCGTTTTATGGCAATCACAAAAACTTGGATCGAAGCCATCAGCGAGCGGTAATCTGCTCCAAAACGCCCAGTATTTCCGCCTTGGTCAGCAACCGTGGTGATACATAGCCATCACTTTCATCCATCGCTTGGTGAGTCAGCAACGTCCAATCAGCAGACTGTATACGGGCGTCGGATTCCGCTATGCCCACGTCTGCAATCAACTGAGATACGGCCTCAATAAACGCCTGCGCTCTTGCTGCCGGTGAAGCGGCATCCGAGACATCTGTCACCACCGCGAGCTCGGCGAGTGCGCTTTCTGCCTCTGCCACACAAGCTTTGAGAACTGGCGGTAATGCCAGTGCATTAGCCTGCCCATGGGGAATCCCATAACGAGCACCCAGTTGATGTGCAATCGCATGAACATTACCCACGCTGACCTGATTAATCGCCACGCCAGCATGATAGGCGGCTAGCGCCATCCCCAAGCGAGCCTCACGATTATCTGGCTCTGCCATTGCTTTCGGCAGCCACTGAAAAACGCCCTGCACAGCAAGACGCGCATTCTCTTTTCGAGTCCCTCGATCCCAAACACAGATATAAGCTTCGATGCCGTGGGTCAACGCATCGATCCCCGTCGCTGCCGTCACCGCCGGCGGCATCCCCAGTAATAACTCGGGGTCCAATGCCACGGCCTGCGGCAAGAGACCCTCGGCAGCAATAATCGTCTTGACGCGCTCGATGGGATCTTTGATCACCGCACCCATTGTCGCTTCGCTGCCTGTGCCAGACGTCGTGGGTATGGCGTAAACCGGTAAAATATCGTCAGGGACCTTATTGAGGCCAACCCATTGATCGGGTGACGCGTTACTAGAGCGGGTACAGGCAATAATTTTCGCGGCATCCATCGAGGAGCCTCCTCCCACTGCAACAATCGCCGTACAGCCTGTTGCACGAAGTATTTGAGCCCCCTCCGTAACGTGAGTGAAAGTTGGGTCCGGCTCGACACCGGCATACCAATGCAGATTGACCCCCGCTTCACTCAAACCCTGCAGCGCTTGCTCAGCCAAGCCCAGCTCTTTGAGCGCTTTATCCGTGACCACCAACACATTGGTATGCCCAATATCGGCAACGCGTTGGCATAGCTGTTTTGCCGCACCCGCCCCCACATAGGATAAGTGAAGACCACTGGCTTTATTACCCACCAGTAGCTTGATGAGTGCCAGCGTGAATCCGCGCTTGAAACGCCTTACCGGCATCGATCGCAACATAACAGGACCTCCCAGTCCGTCGCCTGACAGGTTAGTCTATCCGCCTCTCGTAATCGGTAACAGTCCTCTCGGACTGCAATAAGACAAGGTCCCCGCGATGCAACGACACTTTATAGAATTCACGACCCCTGACACTGCACTCATGATGACGGATACCCTCGCCACGCCCGCTAAAAATGAAGTCCTGATTAACGTGCATCACTCCGGCGTGAATCGCGCAGACCTACTGCAGCGCCTTGGACTCTACCCGCCCCCAACCGACGCTTCCCCCATACCTGGACTCGAAGTCGCAGGCGAGGTCGTGGCCATTGGAGAAGCCGTCACCTATTGCAGCATTGGTGATCGCGTCTGCGCATTGGCACATGGAGGGGGTTACGCGTCCGCTGCTATCGTGCGCGAAGACCACTGCTTACTGCTGCCCGATACCCTCTCAAGCGAACAAGGCGCCGCCCTGCCAGAGGCATTATTGACGGTTTGGTACAACGTTTTCGAAAGAGGTCTGTTGGCCCGCAACGAGACAGCGCTCATTCATGGCGGCAGCAGCGGTATTGGGTCGCTTGGCATTCAGATGGTT
Source organism: uncultured Luminiphilus sp. (assembly GCA_943789425.1). Taxonomy (GTDB): domain Bacteria; phylum Pseudomonadota; class Gammaproteobacteria; order Pseudomonadales; family Halieaceae; genus Luminiphilus. The sequence goes on along the minus strand of CALSUB010000002.1, from coordinate 183,000 downwards.
CGAGCAATGGGCGCTACCGCCCTCTCCACCGCCGGATCGCAGGAGCGGTGCGCCGCGGTAACCAATTTGGGAGCAGAATTTGTAGCAAATCACAGCGAAGGTGATCTCTTAGAGCAATTCAAGGAGGCGGGTTACGCTGAACAAATCAACGTCATCCTTGATATCGCCGGTGGAGATATCATGCAGGCCAATTTAGAGCTTGCCGCACCTGATGGACGCATTGTCTGTATTGGGGTCATGAGGGGTATGCAAAGCGAGATCAACCTCGCGACATTATTCATGAAACGACTCACGCTGACAGGTAGCACCCTGCGTCGACTCGATACCGCCTCGCGAGCTGCCTGTTTTCAGGCAATTCGCGAGCACATATGGCCCGAGGTGCTGGCGGGCAATATTTTACCCGTCATCGACAGTTCGTTTCCGCTGGCTGACGTGCTGGCCGCACATGAGTACATGCGGTCGGGGCGCCATTTTGGTAAATTACTGTTGGCATGCCAAGTATCGTAAGGCAGTCGCCGACTCATCAGCAGCGAATCCGTCGCAACACCTGCGAGTATTCAAGAGGTCCCTATGTTCCGATCAAAACCTAATAAAACAGTCAGCGCGATCGGACTGTGGTGTCTGGTATGCCTATCCCTCTTGGTCGGTTGCGGCGAGAGCACCACTGCAGAGGTGATGGAGCAGCCCACAGACGTGCCGGTGGTGTCCGTGGTCAACGAAGCGATTACGCCGGTGGGCACGGCCAATCCCACGACTACCGATGACAACGCAGGCACTGCCGACAGGGACCTAGCCCGTTTCAGTATCGAGCCAAAACTGGGAGATCTCGATGCCATGGTCGACCGTCGAGTCATCCGGGTGCTGACCGTCTATGGCCCCGGGCGTTACTTCCTCGAAAACGGCCCAAAAGGTGTGGTGCAAGAATACGCCGATAAGCTGCAAAAAGTCGTTAATGAAGCCTTTAAAACCGGGTTACTCACCGTGCAAGTCGCGGTAATACCGGTTGCAAGAGACCAACTGTTTCCGGCCTTGACCGCAGGTTATGGCGACATCGTCATTGCTGGGACCACCATCACGGAAGATCGCCAGGCGCAGATCGACTTCACAATCCCTGTCAGTAAACCGCTAAAAGAAATCCTCGTCACAGGACCCAGCGCGCCGCCTATTTCGTCTCTGGCTGACTTGGCGGGAAAGACGGTCTATCTTCGCTTATCCAGCAGCTATGCAGAGAGCGTGAAACTGCTGAGCGATGCACTGGTCGCTGAGGGTAAGTCGGGCATTCGGATCGAAGCCATTGACGAAGCATTAGAAGATGAAGACCTCATTGAAATGGTCGACGCAGGGCTCTTGCCTTGGGCGGTTGTAGATAGCTACAAACCCCAAATGTGGCGCGAAGTTTTTACCCGAACGACCGTGCGAGATGACCTTGTTTTGCGCGAAGGGGGACGGCTCGCCTGGGCAATGCGACCAGACAGCCCCAAGCTCGCAGGTTTTCTGAATCGCTTTCTCAAAGACAACCGAGAAGGAACGCTGTTTGGCAATATCATTCGCAATCGCTACGTCCGCGATTTCGATTGGGCTGAAAATGCCATTGGCGATGAAGAGCTCTCTCGTTATCGATCTTTATCATCCCTGTTTCAAAAATATGGCACCGATTACGGCATGGACCCTACCTTACTCGCCGCACAAGGCTTTCAGGAATCTCGGTTAGACCAAAGCGTTAGGAGCCATGTAGGGGCGGTTGGCGTGATGCAACTTTTACCCAGTACTGCTGGAGATAAGAACGTCAGTATCCCGAATATTGATGAACTTGAACCCAATATTGAGGCAGGTGCGAAGTACATGGCCTTTCTAAAAACCCGGTATTTTAGCGGCCCAGAGTTAGATGAGCGCAACGGCTCGCTACTCGCACTCGCGGCCTACAATGCGGGGCCTGGACGCATTCGTCGTCTACGAAAAGAAGCGGGAGAGCGGGGTTACGACCCCAACCTTTGGTTCGACAATGTCGAGATTATTGTTGCCGAACAGATTGGCAGAGAGACCGTGCAGTACGTAGCCAATATTTTTAAATATTATTTAACCTACCGGTGGATTAATGCTGCCGATGCCGAGCGAGCAGCGGCACGACGCGCCTCGGGCATCGAGACCACGCCTTAGGGCGGCTATCAAGAGACGTTGATCAAGCGCTCAGTGTCTTCGCACCACTGCAACCGACCCACCGGCGCGTAACGTCGCCTGACGCCGGGTACGGGACTCAGGTAAAAAAGATCGCCGTTCACGCCGGTCAGCGCAGCCGAAGCGCCAGATTGTTTAGCGATTCGCGCATTGGCGGCCATATGTGCCGCCTCACCGTGCACCGGGACCACGAGTGACGGCTTTAAAAGCTGATACAGGTCGCGCAACTCATCCTGATAAGGGTGGCCCGATGCATGCAGCGGGGTATCACTGGAATCGGCCTCGAGCACATAAATACCTCTCGCCCGGAATCCTTCAATCAGTCGCGCAACGGAGGCTTCATTCCCCGGAATCGTCCTGGAAGATAAAATCACCGTATCACCCGCATCTAAGGACAAATGAGGGTGTGTCTGTGCCACCAGTCGATGCAGAGCGGCACCCGACTCTCCTTGGCTGCCGGTCGCAATGGCCAATACTTCGCGAGGCGGCAAATATCCGAGGTGCTCCGCGTGAATCGGTTTGAACTGACTCGGAAACAACCCCACTTGCTGTGCACAGTTTGCCATCCCCGCCGCCGATCGACCCAAGACACTTAGGTATCGTCCGGTATCGGCTGCAATCTGTGACAGCGTTTGAATTCTCGCGATGTTGCTAGAAAAACACCCCACGACAACCCGACCCTCACAGCGCTGAATCACCTCAGTGAGACCTTGCGCAACACGACCCTCCGTGACGGAGCGTCCCGCTTGTAAGGCATTCGTTGAATCGCAGATAACCGCATCGACACCCTCAACACCCAGCGCCTCGAAGCGTTTATCAGACCAGGCGGGACCAACAACCGGTGCGGCGTCGATTTTCCAGTCCGCTGTATGCAGGATGCGCGTCTGGCCAACACTGATACACAGTGCACAGGTCTCTGGCGTGGAATGTGTCACGGGAATCCACTCCACAGAAAAAGGCCCAATGAGTGATCGATCCCCCGGCGTCACCTCAATCAGCGGCGCCGGCAGGACCCCGCGGCGCCCCTGGGTTTTGTGCCGCAGTGCCGCGGCGGCAAATGGCGTCGCATAAACCGGACAGCGCAGTTGTTCCCATAAATACGGTAACGCACCCAAATGATCTTCATGCGCATGCGTAATCAATAAGCCACTGAGTTGGTCTCGGTGATCGACGATAAAACGTGGGTCGGGCATTTGAACAGCGGGCCGCACCGCACCGGGGATCTGCTCCAAGGTGATGCCACAGTCAACCGCCAACCAATGCCCTTGGTGCCCAAACAAATTGAAATTCATGCCGATTTCCCCACATCCGCCGAGAGGGGAGAAACACAACATCTGACTGCGGAGACTGACTCATGGAATCACGTTACATCTGACCAAAACTTACCAGTTATAGCCAATACGAAACCTCACCGCCTCATCTAACTTTTCCTTACCCGGAGCAGCACCACCATCGTAATCTGCCGACGCTTCCGCGGCCACCTCGAGCCCAAGTAACAAGGGGAATCGCAAACCAAATGTTGTCCGATATATCGATTTGTCCATGTCGGACACATTTAAAATATTGGTCTGACGTAGAGTACAAGTTGAGTGCCCCATCAAAGAGTTCCGTCTCACCCGTAAAATTGAGATTGATACCCGTAAAGTAGTTATCTGGAGAGTTCGCAGCTACCGGATCGTCGTCGTAGTCGCGCTCGATAAAATCGGTCTCAACATAAGACAAGCCCAGTTCCGCATCCAACTGGTAGGTCTTGTCGACAAACAGTTTGCGCCCAAAGTAGGGACCGATATAAGCACGTCGCTCAATGTCGGCAAATCGATCGGCATTGACGCCAAGATTCACACCCAGATAATTTTGCGAATTACTGAGAAAATAATCGTACTTACCGACAATCGCCCAATTATCAATCGTTGGGGTCGAGGTTTTGGTCACCGCCTGATCGCCATTGTCATCCAGCACCGGCTCGCCCAAAGCATCATATTCAGGTGACAGCACAACGGCGCTGGTTTCCGCATAATCACCGCGAAAAGTAATTCGATCGCGTTGGCTACGTAAGATGGTTTCGAAATCGGCGTTGAACTGGTCGGTCGACGTATTACCGCGAAGAAACTCCACTGCACTGGTCACTCGACCTTCTAAACTATATCCGCGCCCCTCCTCCCAATCCTCGGGATTGGCAACATATAACTCATCAACGGCTAGATTCTCTTTATCCTCCAGCACCACTACGCCCTCTACGACCTGTAATGACGACAAAGCAAATTTATTTTGATCTTTTGTGAGCAGTTCTATTTCTTGATCGGACTCGAGCAACATGATGGCCGTCAGGTCAATCGATACCTCGCCGAGCCATTGGGTTTCTACAACGACTTCGCCCTCGCGGATATCGATGACCTCTCCCCAAATCACGGATTGGTCCATCAGGACAATCCGAGCCGGTGGCGACTCCGCTGCCGACACGACAGTGTCATCGGATGCCCAAACCGACAAATGAAACAGGCCAGAGAGCAAGCCGAGAAAGAGGATTGAGTGTATTCTTAATGTCGACATAGTCATCGCTTTTGATCGTGTATTTTCGTAGGCGGGACTGTAAGCCAAGCCGTAATGGATAGGAACTCCCATTCATCGGTAAATAGACCTGAAAGGCCATGATGAAAACTTTTGACTACGATTTATTAGTGATAGGCGCAGGCTCCGGCGGCGTGCGTGCGGCCCGTAAATGCGCCGAATTTGGCGCTAAAGTGGCGGTAATCGAGGAACGGGCGCTGGGCGGAACCTGTGTCAATGTGGGTTGCATTCCTAAAAAGCTCTATGTCTATGCCAGCGAGTATGGCGCGGCTTGGCGAGATGCCAAGGGCTTCGGCTGGCAGACTGAGCAACCCCAATTTAATTGGGACACATTACGAGACAATAAAACGAAAGAGATTGCGCGGTTAAATGCAATTTATGAGCGACTATTAACCAGCCCTGGAGTCGATATTATCGAGGGTCATGGCACCTTGGCGGGGCCCCAAACGGTGGTTGTCGGTGACCGGACCCTGTCTGCCGAGAAAATTTTGCTCGCAACCGGTACTTGGCCAGCCATGCCGGATATTCCTGGAGTCGACCTCGCGATCAACTCCAACGAGCTATTCGACCTCCCGCGATTCCCAGACCGACTCCTTATTATTGGCGGCGGATATATTGCGACGGAATTCGCCAGCACCTTCGCGGGATTGGGCGCAGATGTAGTGCAAAGTTACCGGGGTGATTTATTCCTGAGGGGATTTGATCATGATGTCCGCGGTTTTTTGGCCGAGGAGATGCGTAAAGCCGGGGTTGACCTGCGGTTTAATCATGACACGCATTCGCTGGAAGCCGCCGAAAGCGGCGCGATCACAGCGCACCTGTCAGATGGCAGACTCGACTTCGATACCGTGCTGTGCGCGACCGGACGGCGACCCAATATTGCGCATCTGGGCCTCGAACACACCGGGGTCAAACTCAATGACAGTGGTTATCTTTGCGTTAACGAGCAATTCCAAACCGATGAGCCCTCTATTTTTGCACTGGGTGACATGACAGGAGGCTGGGAGCTCACGCCAGTAGCCATTGCTGAAGCGATGGTCTTTGCCGAGTCGCAATTCAATAACACCCCACAAACCATGGACTATGAGTCCATTGCGACGGCCGTGTTCAGCAGTCCACCGATTGGTACGGTGGGCCTAACAGAAGAAGCAGCGCAGGCGGCCGGCTACCAAACGACCATCTACCAATCGGAATTTCGACCACTCAAACATACTTTAAGCGGTCGCGATGAGCGGACGCTCATGAAACTCGTCATCGATACCCCCTCAGATCGAGTGCTGGGCGCTCATATGGTAGGGGATGACGCAGGAGAAATCTGCCAAGGTCTCGCCATCGCATTAAAAATGGGCGCGACCAAGGCAGACTTCGACCGGACGGTAGGTATTCACCCCACCGCGGCCGAAGAATTTGTGACGATGCGCGCGCCGCGAGACTAAGACATGGACTTGGCGCTTTGGGAGTATGCAGCGCTTGTTTTGGCGGGCATTGTCGCTGGCTTCATTAACGTGATGGCAGGCGGCGGGTCCATCATCACGGTGCCGATCATGATGTTCCTCGGTGTGCCCGGTCCTGTTGCTAATGGCACCAATCGACTGCCCATAGTGGCGCAGAATATCAGTGCCTGTCTGACTTACCTGCGACACGGCGTCCCTGAACTGCGCTTAGTCCTGTCACTGGCAGTCTGTGCGGTTCCCGGCGCCATTGCAGGGGCATTATTGGGCGTCACTATTTCAGTAGAGGCGTTTAATATTGTCCTCGCCGGTGTCATGGCCTTGGTGCTGATCCTCATAATGACGAATGCAGGCTCTCAGGAAAGCAACGTCACGTTAAAGCCTTCTCGCAAGCGGTTACTAGCTGGGCACGGACTGATGGTACTAGCGGGGTTCTGGGGCGGCTTTATTCAAATTGGAATGGGGTTCATTTTGTTACCCATTTTACATCGGGTACTGGGACTCAGCCTGGTCACAGCCAACATTCACAAAGTCTTTATCATCCTCCTGTATACCCTTTCCGCACTATTTGTATTCGGCAACCAGCTGGAATTGCTATGGTGGATCGGCGGTGTCATGGCAGTAGGCAACGGCATGGGCGGTTGGTTAGGGGCTAGGCTCACCCTCTCCGGAGGAGAGCCAGTGATTCGCGCCCTAGTCATCATTGCTATCGCGGTCATGATCGTGAAGCTGATATGGTTCACTTGATAACGGTTCTGAGGAGCATTAAGAGCATGATGAATACCATGATGAGTTGGACATTATTCCTTCAACGCGGTGCCTTAGGCTTACTCAGCATGGGCCTGCTCGCGTGCACCACCATGCAGGTAGACACAATGCCCACGGACCGTTTCGCAGCGAAAGGGTATAATACGTTTAGCTGGAAATCGGACATCCCCACCGGCATGTCCGGTTCTTTAGATGGTTTTTATCAGCTATCAAGCACGATAAGAGCCGTTGTAATGAGCGAGCTGGATAAAAAAGGTTACCGTTACGAAGAGAGCGGGGGTGATTTCGTGGTCAGTTACGAATTGCGCGCTGCTCTGGAGGAAGGGACGACCGAGACTGCCCCTGACTTCGGTGCCACCACCGCGGTGATCAACCGTAATCCTGACCAAGCCATCGTCGACAACACCTACGCGCTCAGTGGACCCCGAGAAATCGCCAGCCTGATGTTGTTATTTGAAGACGGTATTAACTTGGCACCGACATGGTCTGCCAGTGTCAGTCAGGTGGTAGAAAACAGGAACCAACCTGACTTGGAAAAGCTGCGCCGTAAACTGCAACGCGGCCTAGCAAAGGCGTTTCGACCACTGCCCGATGTGAAAGACCGTTAATCCTCGACTTCGTACACCTCTGGGTTGGCACAAAACGGAACACGGTGGCCCGCCAGGCCTGCATGCAAGTTGTCGAATGCGCGTGCCACCATTGCGTCACGTGTCGCCGCTGTGGCACTGCCTACATGCGGCAGCACCACCACGTTATCCAGCCTTTTAAAGGGGTGATCAACGGGTAACGGCTCGTTGACAAAAACGTCTAAGCCGGCCTTGAGTCGACCAGATTGCACCTCATCAATCAGCGCTGCCTCGTCGACGAGCAGGCCGCGTCCTGTGTTAATGAGTGACGAACCCGAGGGCATACTGGCTAACCGTGCTCGACTGGCGATGTGCGTTGTCTCCTGAGTCAGCGCGGTGTGCAAGGAGACCAAATCAGATTGCGCGAACAGCGCATCCAGTGCAACCGGCTCAGCGCCGGGTACCTGTTTTGGGGTGCGATTCCACGTTAAGACTCGACACCCAAACCCTTTGAGTCGGGTTACCACCGCCTCCCCGATTGGGCCTAAACCCACTATACCAATGGTCGCCTGACTGATATCGGTACCCAGTAACAGATCCGACTGCCAACCGTCCGTCCAATGGCCTGAACGAATCCAACGATCCGCTTCAGCAACTCGCCGCGTCACCGCTAACATCAACGCAAGCGTCAGATCAGCCGTGCTGTCAACGAGTACGCCCGGGGTATGACCAACGGGTATGGCAGCGCTTGATGCGGCCAGCAAATCAATATGGTCCACTCCCACTGATATGGTGGAGATCACTTTCAACTGGTCAGCGACTTCAATCATGGCAGGTGTCACGGGGGAGGTCAGCGTACAGAGCAAGCCCTGCGCACCGGGAAGCCGATTCACGAGCTCAGCTTCGGATATTGCCCGAGCCTCGGTCCAAGGCAGCACCTCATAGTGTTCGGCTAAACGAGCAAGCAGTTCGTTAGGTAGAGGCACCGCCACGACACATTTTTGCTTCATGCGTCTCTCGCAAGCGGCTGAGCTGACTCTGGAATGCTTTGGGTTGCCGCAAACTCCAAACGGGCCCCATCAGTTAGTGACCAAATCACAATCAAACCGACCAGGAGCCCCATGCCCGTCCACGCCATGGCAAAACCACTGTACGCCAGCAATACCGCGGCAATTAATGGGCCCAGCACTCTTCCAACAGCAGAGGAAGACGCGGTCATTCCAAAGAACTGGCCTCGCCATGACGGCGCCACCAAATGGCTAGCAATCGTATTCAATATGGGCAAACAAAGGGTTGCCGACGAAAAAACACAGAGGCTCACTAAAGTCATTGCCCAAATGCCAGAGACCCAGCCCGACAGTAATAGGGATGCACTGAAGAGAAGTGCTGCGCCGCGCAGCACTCCGACATTACCAAATCGATCAGTCATTCTTCCCAAAATATTACCTTGGGTCACAATCATCACCACACCCACTAACCCAAAAAACAGACCGACCTCCTGAGCTTGCCAGCCATGTCCGTCGGCGACCCATAGTGGAAACAAATAAATCGCCGCGCTGACGGCGCAGGTGTGAAGGCAGAACTGAGCGATAAATAAAAAGAAACCAGAACGCTGCACTAGTTGAAATAACGAGATCGATGTCGAGGCGGCACCCTCGTCTGGCCGATGTGGCTGACTCGCCGGTAATAGCGTAAAGGTCATCAGCGCGGCCATGCCTGAAAGCACCCCTGCGACGATGCAGGGCAAAGTAAAATCGTTGTCATTACGCGCTAACAAACCACCAATAACGGGGCCCAATATCAGTCCCACACCAAACGCACGTCCGATCAATCCCATTGCGCGCGAGCGCTGATCGGGAGAGCTGGCGTCTGCAATCACCGCGGTCGCAACCGGAATGCTCCCAGCCATCACACCCGCAACAGCTCGCGCCAAATACACCATCCAAAGCGCATCTGACGCCGCCAGCAGAAAGTGGGATGCCGCACCACCCAACAGGCAAATTCCTAAAATGCGGCGTCGACCGACACGGTCGGAAAGACGCCCCCACACTGGCGCAAAAAACGCTGCAGCGACGCTGTAGCTGACCAGAATAAAAGCGACGTCATCAGTACCACCACCCAGTTGAGGCGACAGAAAAGGGAGGATAGGAATCACGATACCAAAACCGATTAAGTCGACGACGATGACAAAAAAAACCAGCCACGCCAATGACTGTTGGCGCCATCGATGGAGCCGAACCTTCAAGATTCAGTCCAGCGATGCGTCTCAGGTAAAGTGATATCAAAAAGGTCCAATGCTCGCGCCACACTTTGTGTCACCATGGCGTCGACTGAATCCGGTTTTGCGTAAAATGCGGGGACCGGCGGCGCAACCACAGCCCCCATTTCCGTCACGGCAACCATATTGCGAAGGTGCCCGAGGTGCAGCGGGGTTTCTCTGACCATCAGGACCAGCCGGCGACGCTCCTTCAAGATGACATCAGCCGCCCGCGTCAGCAGAGAGGATGTCACGCCTGTGGTAATTTCGCCGAGTGTCCGAATAGAGCAGGGCGCCAGCAGCATCCCACGCGTTTGAAACGAACCACTGGCAACGGAAGCGCCCACATTGCGCACGGAGTGATACACGTCTGCTAATGCTTTGATGTCGTCGACAGAGCAATCCAGTTCATGATGCACTGTTAACTCAGCAGATTTACTCATGATCAAATGCGTTTCGATAGGCAGTGCTTGCAATAGCTCAAGTGCCCGAACGCCGTACTGAACACCCGACGCACCACTAATGCCAATAATCAGTCTGTCCAACAACATTGCTCCTATTGGCGATCGTCATTGAGCGAGGCAAATCCGCGCACGCTTTCGTTTAAGATGCCGCCTTTGCTTGCGCCAACATCGCCATCATTTTCTCATGAATCTTATTCACGGCCTGCAAGGGGCGGATCATGACTTTAAAATCGATGATCTGGTTATTGTCCACTTGGATCATATCGATGCCATTGACCTGAATGTCATCCACACTGCACTCAAATTCGAGTACCGCGGTATCAGCGTTTCTGATTTCACGGACATAACGAAAGTCCGTATCAAACACCTGCCCAGCTGCGGTCAGGTACATTAATGTGATATCTCGACCTCGCTGAGGCGTGTGCACGACTGGCGACCAAAACACACAATCGCGTGACAAGAGATCCTGAAGGCCATCGTAACGTCCCGTCGCCATCATCTGATGCCACTGATCAATTGCATCTATCGTTGTGTCGCTCATGCAACCCCCTGTTCTCCGCTATCGCAACTCACTGAAGCCGACAGCCAATCTATACCGTATTGCCTTGCTGCAGGTCTTTTTTTGCCGCCAGCCTCATTTCGTACGCTTTTTGACCACGGAGCCGATCCGCTCGATGCAATTGCATCTGGTACTTCCGTCTTCGATGTGAGGTCATCAAGTGCTGAAATTGCTGCTCATCCTGCTCGCCAGACAGCCACGCCTCCACTTCCGCAATGTCGATTCCCAACCGATAAGCAATGCGCGAGGGGCGAATACGGTGAACATGGAATTCGGCGACCAGCTCAATTTGCTGACGCCGCGACAAAGTGCAGTCGCAGGCATATCCTAGGGGCGGGTTAGGGCTTCTGGTATCGGGATTCGGCATGGTTCATCAAGTGAGTAGGTTGAAAAATAGGGCCATCGTGGACGGTATAATAAATCAGCTCGTGCGGTATTGTGACATAGCACCGCTACCCGTCATCCTGCCATACTCTAGCGAAAATCTCGTGACACAAAGAGCAGGCATAATTAACTGCGCCGCTTGACTTGCTTAGGCTCGAGAGGGTGACCTGACCACAACGCAGCGTTTGCGCGTAACGAGTGGACTGCAGTATGCATAAGAACAGTACCCTGCAGCACCACAGCGGCGATAACATGGAGAGATAGGCAAGATCGTGACGGCTAAAAACGCTCATAAATCAAAGTCACTGCGTCGCACGAAAATAGTGGCGACCGTAGGGCCTGGCAGTAGTAACCAAGACATGATTGGCCGCCTACTGAGTGCGGGCGTAGATGTGTTTCGCTTGAACTTCAGCCATGGGGCGCAGTCAGATCATATCCAAGTCGCCCAGCACATCAGACGACAGGCTCGGCATCATGGTCGTTACGTCGGTATTCTGGCGGACCTTCAAGGGCCGAAAATCCGCATTGCCGGGTTTACAGACGGTGCCGTAACGCTGCAGGCAGGAGACCCTTTCCAATTGAGCCTGACGATCGCACCAGATGCCGGAGATCACCGGGGCGTCTGTGTCGAATACAAAGCGTTACCCTCGAGCGTCGAACAGGACGACATCCTATTGCTCGATGATGGCAAGCTGCGCTTGCGCGTGGACGATGTCAGCGAAACTCAGGTTAACTGCACGGTCGTGATCGGGGGCCGCCTAAGCGCACGCAAAGGCGTTAACAAATTAGGGGGCGGATTAGCGGCGCCCGCATTAACGGAGAAAGACCTAGACGATATCCGCGCAATGCCCGATATCGAACCGGACTTTGTTGCCGTTTCATTTGTCTCAAGCGCCGCCGATATCCAAGAAGCACGACAGCTGTTGGCAGACCAAAATATTCACCCTGCCATTATTGCAAAAATAGAGCGTGCTGAGGTGGTCGCCGATACCACCCTGCTGAATAGCATTATCGATGCCAGTGATGGCGTCATGGTCGCTCGTGGCGACTTAGGTGTCGAAGTGGGTGATGCACAGCTCATCGGCATTCAGAAGAATTTAATCTCTACGACCCGAAAACGCGATCGAATGGTCATCACCGCAACACAGATGATGGAGTCGATGATCAGTAACTCGATGCCGACGCGCGCGGAGGTATTCGATGTGGCCAATGCCGTACTCGACGGCACTGATGCTGTGATGCTCTCAGCCGAGACCGCAGTGGGTGCGTTTCCAGTCGAGGTGGTGTCAGCGATGGCCGACGCCGCATTAGGCGCTGAGCAACACCCGGTTGCACGCACCTCTCGATACCGCGCGGACAGAGAGTTTTCCAGCCCCCAGGAAGCCATTGCCTTATCCGCAATGTATGGCGCTAACCATTTCCCTGAGGTCCGCGGCCTCGCTTGCCTCACCGAACGGGGCACCACACCGACCATGATGTCTCGATTGAGCTCTGGTTTACCAATCTTCGCCTTAAGCCGAAGGCCTGACACCTTGCAACGACTCGCATTATGCCGCGGTGTCATCCCGTTATTTTTTGATTTTGCTGCTTTTTCGCCTCAGGACCTCGAGGCGCGGACCGTTGAGTTTTTGGTCGATGGTGGATTTCTCTCACGGGGGGACTTCATCCTCATGACCATGGGCAGCACACAAGGTGAAGCCGGTAAAACTGATCTGATGAAGATTTTACCGGTTAAATAACCTCAAATTACCCAAATACAGTGCCTAAACTGACAAAAAAAGCACCTGCGCGGGCGCCACAGAGTGCTACACTGCAGGAGTTGGGAAATCCAGCGCGCTTGTCGCTGAGCCATTATTACTGCCTTCGGGCTGCAATAGGGCAAGTGTTGAGCATAGCAGTCCGCAAGGACACGTAAGAAATCATTAATGAAGGTAGTAGAAAACATGTCAACAGTAACGGGTACCGTGAAGTGGTTCAATGAGACCAAAGGCTATGGATTTATCGCACAAGAAGACGGGCCGGATGTCTTTGTACACTTCAGCGCTATTCAAGGTGACGGATTCAAGACCCTGACCGACGGCCAGAAGGTTGAGTTCACTGTCACAGACGGCCAAAAAGGCCCTCAAGCGGAAAACGTCAACCCGCAGTAGGCTCTTCGCCGGGAAGACACTTCCCGGCTACGTTACTCACGTTCACCTGCACCATGCTAGTTAACGCATCAGCAGGAGGAAGGCCATATTATCTTGGCTAGGTGAGTAGCAGTCTCACAGTCAGCGGCGTCATGACATCGCGACAACAACTAAAAAGGGGCCCTCAGGCCCCTTTTTCTTTCCTTACCAATGCGTTATCCGCAATCAGAAAATATCTTTCTGCAGCTCGATCTGACGCTGCTCCTCACTCGCAATGTATTTGATCCATTGCTTCGAATACTTTTCAGACCGCTCGTCTTTTCCAGCATCCCGGAACGCACGTCGGGCCTTGTTGTATTCGCCCATATTAAAGTATGACATGCCGAGCACCAGCCGAGCTTGGTCTGGCCGCTTCACACCGCCTCGCTTTAAGCCCTTCTGAACCGACTCGGCGGCCTTCGCAAACTGATCGCCGTCAAGGTAGACATTGCCTAGGCGCACATACAACTCGCCCTCATCTGACTTTGCTGCCGCTTTTTCCATCATAGGAATCGATTTCTCGACCTCTCTCGCCTGCGCCCACGCGCTACCGGCCAGCTCGTAATTCTTGGATTTCTCCTCAACAAGCTCATCATCCAAGCCTTTCTGCATCACGGAACCCGCGTAGTAAGGCGCCTCAGCGTTCAGGTACAAATAAGACATGGTCACAAGCTCGCTACTGCGGTCCAAGAACCCTTGCTCGTAGGCCGCTTCCATCAAAGCCAGTTGGCGGGTCTCATCTTTCTTCTCGCCGTACAGGTGTGATGCCTGCACCCAATACTGCTTTTTCGGATAATAAATAATGAGCGTATTCAGTACCTCTAGCGCCGAGTCAAAATCCTCTCGATCAAAGTAGAGGAACCTTGCTAGGTTGTACCACTGCTCTTTAGGCAGCTTCCCCTCGCCTTCGTGCATCGAAATAGCGGTCTCTACATTTTGAAGCGCCGAGTTGTAATCTTTGACTTGATAATAGCCTTGCGCCAACAAAACATAAGCGCCCGCGTTGGGTTTCTCGTTCAAATCAAACCACACGAGTAACGCATCGATGCCCTGCTGCCATTTCTCCTGCACAAAATACAGCTGCGCAATCGTAAAACGGGTATTGATCTCCATCGCTAGGGGAATATCAGGCTGCGCAATCACCAGCTCGTAGTAACGCAATGAGCCCTGATAATCTTCTCTAGAGTAACTGAGGAAGGCTTGCAAGTTGTAGACGTTAGCCAACTCATAGCTGTTAAGTGCACGCTTGCCTTCTTCAGAGATCATGTCGTCTAGAATCTCTTTGGCACCAGCATAATTTTTCTCTTCAGCCAGCACTTGCGCCTCTGCTAGCCGCTCGTACACCTTGTTACGTAATGCAGGTGTCCGACGCGTTTCACGCTGTTCCTTTTTTTCATCTTGGGCAACCGCTTGCGAGATCAGCGACGACGAAGGAGAAGCGCGATCAATTAACACAGTGGCGAACATCGCCAAGGTCACTAGGACTGTCAGTCGACAAAACGAAAAAAATGTCATGGCTGCGCCTTTCAACTTAGTTTTCCAGCTCGTAAGTAAATTTATTCTGAACACCGGCGACCTCAATCGGCTCGCCATCGACTACCCGCGGCTTGTACTTAAACTTTGTCGAGGCCTTAACGGAGGCTCTCTCAAAAATGCCTTTGGGTGAGCAATCCACGGCGAAAGGGTCTCGAATTGAACCCGTCTTCGTCACGGTGTACTCAACGATGCAATAGCCGGAAATCCCCCGGGTCTGTGCACGTCGGGGGTAAATGGGTGCCACTTTCACGATGGGAAGATACTCACCGTCACCCGAAGACATCCCGGAGGCGTTGAGATTGAGGTTGATACCCGTCACGGGCGCCGTGTTGGCCACGTTCATGTCCAGTTGAGTGTCAAACTGAATCGGCTCGAGGTCGGGTGGTGGCTCTTCTGGATCGTCTACCTTCTCTGGCTTCACTTCTTTCAAATTGGTTTCGATGGTCTTGTCAGGCACGACGATATCAGCGATTTTGCGGGCTTTTGAATCGTCCTGCTGATAATCACGATCGATTAACTTAAACATGATTAAGAAGAGCGCAATAGCAACCGGCACCGCAAGGGCTGCACTCAGGGCGACACGAGCAGAACTACCCATAACGATTAAGCCTCTTCGTCCGTGGAGATACAGGGCGGCGCAGTAAGAATGGGCCGCACGATATCAATCAGATCCTCTACCACGTAGGCCGGAGTCTCCCTATCCACCTGCACGACAATGTTTGCCTGAGGCGCTTCTTTCTTGGCCGCCTCTGCAGTGCGCATCACGCGATCTAACGGCACCTTGTTCTTGTTATAAAAAATATCACCGTTTCCATCAACCGCAAAAATAATGGTTCCTCGCTCGCAGGCTTCCATTGTAGAGGCCTGCGGCTTCAGCAGCTCGACGCCCGGCTCCTTAACAAAGGAGGAGGTCACAATGAAGAAAATCAGCATAATGAAGACGACGTCGAGCATTGGCGTCAAATCAATTTGACTACCACCTTCATCGGCCCTTGGCCTCGCCTGATCACGCATACCCATAACTATATTCCTTAACGATCGGAGGCCCAGTTAACAGCCCCAACGCCAGATTCTCGGGCGGCATCTGCCACGTCGATCACGATGCCGGCCTCGGCGCCTTTCTCTACCTTGATCGTGACAGGCGCCTCGGGATCTTCAGCTAATAACCGCTGTATGTTCGCCCTCACGGCGCGAATATCGACGCGACGATTCTCCATCCAAATCTGATTGTCCGCAGCCACTTCCACGACAATGCTCGTAGAATCCTCTGGGTTGTCCGGTTGATTCGTATCAGGGCGGTTCACTTCAACCCCCGCCTCTTTGATAAACGAAGCGACAACAATGAAGAAGATCAACATGATAAACACGACGTCTAGCATCGGTGTCAAATCGATCTCTGCGCCGTCCTGTTCCTGTTGTTTTGCGATTTTCCGCATAAATTCCTCGATCCAGCGAGAGGATCAGTGATCCGACGTCAATTGGTCTGTGAGCAGCTGCTGCTCTCGATTGGTGATGCGCTGCAAGTAAGTGTTGGCGAATAATCCGGATAACGCGGCGACCATGCCTGCCATCGTCGGAATCGTTGACCGCTCTACGCCGCCCGCCATGGATTTTGCGTCACCACCACCTGTCACTGCCATCACATTAAAAACTTCAATCATGCCCGTCACGGTGCCCAACAAACCGAGCAGTGGACACAATGCAACGCAGGTGGCAATCACATTCATATTGTCGTTAATCAGCTCGCGACTCTCAGACAGCAAACGCTCACGGATCTTTTTAGCGTTCCATGACTTTCGCTCATCGCGACCTTCCCAATTGGCCAGCACCGCAGCACGGTCCTGCTTCCAGACGGAGGCAAAATACCAGGCCCGCTCAAAAATCAGCGTCCACATAAACAGCACTAGGATGGCAATCAACCACAGTACGTCCCCGCCCTTTTCCATAAAGGCAAGAATGATCTCGAAGATACCCATGAGCTGCTAGCCTCCCCGAGAAATCAGTTGTGCGCGCGCTCGGAATGCTCCGCCACAATGCCCGTGGCTTGCTCGTTCAGCACATGAATGATGCGCTGCGAGCGCCCATTGACCACTGTGTGGAGCAATACTGTGGGTATTGCTACCAACAGCCCCAGAACCGTGGTGACCAGTGCTGAAGAGATACCACCGGCCATCGCCTTGGGATCGCCCGCGCCAAAAATCGTGATCGCCTGGAACGTAATGATCATGCCGGTCACGGTACCCAGCAGTCCCATCAGGGGCGCTACTGCGGCAATAATTTTCAGTAATGTGAGACCTTGCTCCAGCTTCGGCGTTTCACTCAGTACCGCCTCGGCCATTTTCAACTCAAGTGTCTCGGGATCCATATTGGGATTGTCTTCGTGGACCTTTAAGACCCGTCCCAAGAGGATTATCGGCACGCGCCGACGTCGACTTGAGTTGAGACGACACTTTGCCGCCCACAGAAGTGAGAACGATCAGTCGGAAAATGGCCAGAATGAAGGCAAAGGTGCCCACTGCCGTAATGGCATAACCGACGTATCCGCCTTGGTGCCACCGCTCAGAGATAGTGGGACTGTCAATAATCGCCGCCAAGAAAGAGCCGCCGGTAGGCCCAGTGGGATCAATACCAAACTGCGATAACCCAGATTGCGCGGAGGCTAGGTCCTGCGCCTGCCCGTTGAAGCCGCCACCGGGCTGCCGGGGCAACTCGGATAACTGATCAATGTTAAAGGAGAGGTAATTGCCCTCTGTATCGATAATATTGAACGCACCAACTCGAACAACCTCTCGCTCGCTCAGCTCACCAGACGGTGTCGCGACCTTCGCGGTGTAACGGCTGATCTCGCCCTGCTCACGGATCTCCCGCAACAGCTCGAACCACACTTTCTCGATCTCATCGATACGCGGCAGTTGATCTGACCCTGACATCTTGGCGATCAACCCCTTTAAAAAGCCTTCGCGTCCGGGGTACTCAGAGCTGACCAAAGACACCTCAACGTTCGATGCTAAATCGCCAGAAGCGGCCGTCAAATGGCCAAACAACTCGGACAAAGTGCCCAATCGCTCTTTCAGCTGCTCTTGCTTAGCGGCAATCAGCAGCTCATTTTCTTCAAACTTTTTCTCCAAGCGCGCAGAGCGACGCTCTTCCCGCAGCCGCTCATCTTCAGCGCGCTTTAACGCCTTGGCTTGGTTGGCCTTATCAGTAGAGAATCGCTGTTCGCGCGCTTGATTTTCGGCTGACGCTCGCGCTTGTCCTCGCTCTACTAACTCGAGCAGCTGATCAAGGTTCTCGGCAGCAACTTCTTGCGGAGTGGGAGGTGGTGGTGCCTCGACTTCGGCCTCGGCATCTTGGCCAAGCGTGAAGGGCGTGAATAGCGCGCTTGCCAGCGCCAGAGCAGATACTTTCAGAAATTGAGAACGCATTTCAGTTCGCCTCCGGGGCTGATACGGGCATATTTAATAATTCGATCGTCGCTTGCTTCTTCGCGATACGAACGCCTTTGCGAACCGCTGAAGCATAATCACCAGCAGATAGCTCTTCCCAGCTTTGTGTCTCACGGTTCCAGGCTCCGGTCTCGGCACCATCGGTGCTCTGATAAACAAGGGCCACGCGGCCAATGCGCAAGATGTCGACCTCACGCTCTGCACCGTTGAGATCAATCGAGTCGCTGTAGGACTCAATACCGCGCCCATATTGCAATTCGATCGAGTAAAGCTCTAACACTTGGCGATACGCCTCGGCAGAGGTAACGTCAGAGCGATCCATATTGGCTCGAACCGCTTCAATATTGCCCAAGCGGGTATCGAGGTCGAACGGCATATCAAATTGGATGAACTGCTCGAGTCCGTCCAGCATCCGCGCCACCAACGGCGGAATCTGTCGCTGAATGACTGACGCCTCAGCGATAGAGGCATCAATATCGGTGATGCGCTTCTCTTGGTTCGCAATCTGGCGCTCCAAGCGGGCGTTGTAGACCTTGAGGCCATCAACCTGCTTCATGACCGTTTTATAATCTGACAACAAACTGGCTGTCTCATCCGCCAGTCGGTCTATTTTGGCCTGGGAAGCCTTGGCCGCCACTGCACGTTGCTTGCCCACCTCGACGATGGGGTCGATGGACTGCGCGGCGGCCAGCGACGCACTACCGCCGACACAGATAGCCAACAGTAAACTTTTTAGTCGAGTCGTAGTCATGGGATCGATACTTCCTCTCAAAGCAAAATCTGGAAAGCGTCAGCCTAGGCCAACCCTTTAATGAAGCTTAATCAGTGACGCTATTATTTCTATAATATCGCGTCTACCAACATTGGGGGAGCGAATTTAACCTGTCCGTTTCGCCAACGCAAATGATTTGCCCGCCAACGTGACACCGTTGTCGAGCATCAGATCGGGTCATCGGGCGGCTCCAGCTCAACAATCGTGAAAGCATGGCTGTTGCCATCTGCCGCGTCGTAAACGGTTTGTGCGGTCTCGCGCCACTGCGCCAAAAGATTAAGATCGAACACAACGTCGCCGTCAACCGCGCCATGAACCCGCGTTAACACCACTTTGTCGGCCCTCGGTAATGCCAATCGGTATATTTCAGCACCGCCCACCACCATCGCCGCGTCGGCGCCATCAATCAGGGCCTGACCGAATGCGCACTCCAAGGCATCTGACAAGGTATGACACGTGGTCACCCCTTCATGATGCCAAGACGGGTCCCGGGTAACCACGATGTTGCGGCGCCCCGGCAGCGGGAAACCAACGCTGTCAAAGGTTTTACGTCCCATGATAATGGGGCGCCCCAATGTGGTCCGCTTAAAATGACGCAAGTCATCGGGTAAATCCCAGGGAAGCGCGTCTCCCCGTCCAATCACGCCATTGTCAGCTGCCGCGAGCACTAGGACCACGGGGATATCGTTATCGAGTCGAGATCCTGTCATCAGATCGCCACCGGAGCCGGAATATTCGGCGCGGGGTCGTAGCCGATCAGTTCAAAGTCATCAAAGTGGTAATCATAGATAGAGGCTGGGTGGCGCAACATGTTCAAAGACGGGCAGACCCCGGGGACACGATCAAGCTGCGTCGCGACCTGCTCACCATGATTACTGTAGAGATGAGCGTCACCCAGTGTAATGACCACCTCTCCGGGTGTTAATCCGCATTGCTGCGACAGCATATGCGTTAGTAGCGCCACCGATGCAATGTTGAAGGGTAGGCCCAAGAACGCATCGCTTGAACGAATATACAGCTGAGCAGAGAGTATTTTGTTGGCGACGTAAAATTGATAAAGCAGGTGACAGGGTGGCAACGCCATTTTACCCGCTCGGACATTATCCTGTGGGCTGATCGTTTCATCAGGCAAGTATTCGACGTTCCAAGCGTGAAACAAGATGCGGCGGCTATCAGGCCGATTCAGCAGGCAATCCACCACGTAATCGATTTGATTAATACTGCCGCCATCACGCGTGGGCCAGGCATGCCACTGTGCGCCATATAGGGGCCCTAGCTCCCCATCTTCGGTTGCCCACTCATCCCAAATACGCACGCCATTTTCACGCAGCCACTGTGTATTGGTGTCCCCGCTGAGAAACCAAATCAGTTCATTTACGACGCTTTTAAAGTGCACCTTCTTAGTGGTGAGTAGCGGGAAACCCTGCGCGAGATCAAAGCGGAGCTGACGGCCGAACACAGACCGAGTACCGGTGCCGGTGCGATCACCACGATCAATCCCGTGGTCGCGAATATCGTTTAATAAGTCGAGATACGCCTGCATGCTGTCCTCATCGATGGGTCGGCCGATAGGCCCGATAGAGTAACCAAGTGCCCGCCATCAGCATTGGCACACACAATAATTGTCCTCGCGTCATCCAGCCCATGGCATCAAAGCCAATATGGGCATCCGGCTCGCGGAAAAACTCCGCTAAAAATCGAAACAGGCCGTAGCCTATTAAAAAAACAGCGGATACGGCCCACGGGGGCCGCGATTGCCGACTGAACCATAAGAGCACAATGAATAAGAGACAACCTTCTAGCGCAAACTGGTATAGCTGCGACGGATGACGCGCCAAAGCCAGTGGGTCCCGCGGGAAAACCATTGCCCAGGGGACATCAGCGCTTCTGCCCCATAGCTCCTGCCCAATAAAATTGCCCAATCGGCCTAACGCGAGGCCTACGGGTGCGAGGGGGGCAACAAAATCCAGCAGCCGCCCCGCATCAATGCGGTGCTGTCTCGCAAAGAGTGTCATCGCCACCAGCACACCCAAGAAGCCACCGTGAAATGCCATGCCGCCTTCCCAGACCCTAAACAGCCACAGAGGATCGCCCATAAGACGATCGAGTCCGTAAAAAAGGGTGTAGCCCAACCGGCCTCCAATCACGATGCCGACCGCCGCATAAAAAATAAGATCATCCACTTGATGTCTCTGGAGTGGCGTGTGGGGCAGTGCCGCTCGGTGACGCGCTAGCCACCACGCAAAACCGAGGCCGCCAAGATACGTTAGGCCATACCAATGAATCGTGATCGGGCCCAAGGCAATCGCAACGGGGTCAATATCAGGGTAGGGCACCACCTATTCGTCTCCACGGCGTCTAAGAAAAATATCGAGCCCTCGTTGGCTCAATGCCGCGTCTAATGCGGCCATGACCTCCTGAGCGGATCTGAGAGGTAATAATGTCGCCATCAAATCAGCCAGCTCCGCCGCACTGAAGGCACTTAACACCCGCTTCACCAAGGACAAGCTTCCCGCGTTCATCGACAACTGATCGAATCCCATCCCAACCAATAAGGGCGCAGCGCGCGGGTCACCCGCCAACTCACCGCAAATACTGACTGACTTGTTCTCACCATGAGCGGCTTTAATAATGTGAGCGAACGCCGCCAACACCGCAGGATGCAGCGCTTGGTAAAGGGCGGCAACGCGGGCATTACCGCGATCAACCGCCAGTAAGTATTGCGTCAGGTCATTGGAGCCCACTGATAAAAAGTCGGCCTCTTGCGCCAGCGGCCCCGCCAAATAGACGGCGGCAGGCACCTCGATCATGACGCCAATATCTGGCAGAGGCGCGGTAAACCCCTCGCTGAGGACTTCATCGTGACATCTGCCAATCAATGCCCGCGCCGAGCGAAGCTCGTCGATCGCCGTCACCATGGGCAATAAAATGCGCAAGTTGCCGAGGCCCTCGTTGGCCTTCAGCATGGCACGCACCTGTGTCAGAAAAATCTCGGGATGATCCAGCGTGACTCGGATACCACGCCACCCCAAAAAGGGATTGGACTCTTCGATAGGGAAATAAGGCAGGGCTTTATCGCCACCGATATCGAGTGTCCTCATGGTCACCGGTGCGGGGTGAAATGCCGCTAACTGCTCGCGATAGAGCTGGCGCTGCTCT
The DNA here is from genome assembly GCA_943789425.1 of uncultured Luminiphilus sp. GTDB lineage: Bacteria > Pseudomonadota > Gammaproteobacteria > Pseudomonadales > Halieaceae > Luminiphilus. The sequence continues at coordinate 160,727 of CALSUB010000002.1, read as the reverse complement.
TCTTCACTGGGGAATCGATCTCGTAATAAAAAGCTGACTTCGGTTCGGTAAAGGCCCACACCTTCAGCCCCGAATTCGCGCGCCCTTTGCACATCAGCGGCGACACCCGTGTTGACCCAGAGCGGGATAATTTTGCCATCTGAGGTTTGCGCCGGCTGTGACGCCAATGGCGCCAGCTCCTCAAACAGCGCCTCATCCTCTGCAAGCAGCGCTTCAAAGCGCGCCAGCAAGTCGCTATGGGGATTCACATAAACTCGGCCGTTATAGCCGTCGACCACGAGCCGCTGATCGGGAAGTCGCTTGAGAGGCAGGTCCTCAACACCCACCACCGCAGGAATCCCCATGGCTCTCGCCAAGATCGCGGTATGACTGTTGGCACTGCCGCGCATCGAAACAATACCGGCGAGCCGGTCCCTAGGAATCTCTCCCAATGTGGCTGCCGTTAATTCCTCTGCCACTAGAACGGTCGAGGCAGGGTAATCCACCTCTTGGCGACTGGCGTCCTGCAGGTAACTCAGCACACGAGTGCCCAGATCACGGACATCGACTGCCCGCTCACGGAGGTAGGAGTGATCTAATCGTTCAAAATGGCGGATATGGCGCAACATCACCTGACTCAATGCGCCCTGAGCCCACTCCCCGGCTTTGATGAGGGCGGCGACCTCACTCCCCAAAACAGAATCATCAAGAATACTGAGATAGACACCAAATAAGGCGTGATCCTCAGGCCCCAGCTCGCTTTTTAAATTGTCTGCCACTTGCTGTATGTCGCTGCGCACGCTGGCCAGCGCGTCACGGAAAGCCCGCAATTCCGCAACCCGGTCGTCCACTTTCCGGGACGGCACCGTCTGCAAATCAGCAACCGGCGAAATCCAGGCGGCTGTGCCGATGCCAATACCCGCGCAGGCGGCAACGCCCGACAACCTCGCAGCCGTGTCGCCGGTAGTGGTAACCGACACTGTCTGTCCAATCGCACCGGCTAGCTCCGCATGAGCTATCACCCCGGCAAGCTGGGCAGAGACGGTGACGAGAAAAGCCTCCTCATCCTCAGAAAACCGGCGATGATCCCCTTGCTGCACCACCAATACGCCCAAAAGATCGCGCTGATGAATAATAGGGGCGCCTAAAAACGCGTTAAACGGCTCCTCACCGAGACCATCCACCAACTGAAATTGAGGGTGCGCAATAGCGTTATCCAGATTCAGTGGCTCCTCGCGTGTCGCGACCCAGCCCACCAGCCCCTCATCGAAGCCCAGACCAAACTGCCCTACTTTGTCCGAGTTCAGCCCCTCAGTGGCCCGAAATATCAACTTCTGACTGGCTTTATCGTGCAGATAAATCGTACACACATCCGTCCGCATCGCCGCTCTCACCTGAGCCACAATCAGGTTCAACGCGTCCTCTAGCGAGTCGGCATCGTTAACATCCTGAATCAGCCGGCGGAGCAATTCGAGCATCAGCGACCCCCGCGACGTCTGCGAGCGGGCTTGCGCTGCGGGCTGAGACGGCCCGCTAATTGCGTCAGCGCCTGTCGGTAAACGGCCTGCTTAAAATCCACCACAGCCGAGATGGGATACCAGTACGTCACCCAGCGCCAGTGATCAAATTCTGGGGTGTCATCAGCATCTAATCTGATATCGCTCTCAGCGCCCGTTAATCTCAGCAAAAACCAAACCTGCTTTTGGCCGATACAAACGGGATCCTCAGAGGGACGAATAAACCGCTTAGGCAGCCGGTAATGCAACCAACTTTGGGTTCGTCCCAAAACTTTCACCATGTCTGGCTTGAGTCCGACCTCTTCCTCGAGCTCACGGTACATTGCAACCTCTGGCGTTTCGCCTCGGTGAATCCCGCCTTGCGGAAATTGCCACGAATCTCTGCCATTGACCCGGCGCCCCCAGAGCACCTGATCCTCTTCGTTACAAATGACAATGCCGACATTAGGCCGGAAGCCGTCTTTATCGATCACCCTGTCGTTGTCTACTGCTGTATTCAAGATCCGATACCGAGTCGTCGCATGCGAGTTAAGCCCAACGGGATTGTGACGCAGGCTTCCAATCCGTATTCTTCCACACATCCTCTGTCAACGGGACTCACCGCAGAGGTCTTATTTTTTTGGGAGCAACCGAACAACGCCATGGCCCTCGCTATCTTTGACCTCGATAATACGTTACTCGCTGGCGATTCTGATCACCGCTGGGGGGAGTTCTTGGTCGAAAAAGGCCTCGTGGACGCGGCAAACTTCGCACGCACTAACGACCAGTTTTATCAAGCGTATCAGGCAGGGAGCCTCGATATGACGGCCTACCTGCAGTTTGTGCTAGCACCCCTCACCGGCAAAACGCAGGCCGCTGTGCGCGCTTTACAGCGGCAATTTATGACTCAATGCGTCGAACCTATGCTGCTGGACAAGGCATTTGCACTGATCGACCACCACCGCGTTGCCGGCGACCAACTGTTGCTCATGACCGCGACACACAGTGTCGTCGCTGAACCGGTCGCCGCACGCCTTGGCTTTCAGCACTGGCTGGGCAGCGCCGTGGGCGTGGTTGACGGCTGCTACACGGGCAAACCAGAGGGGCAACCCTGCTTCCAAAGCGGCAAGGTGGCGCACCTCGCCGCTTGGCGCAGCCGACACACCAATGCGAGCGGCAATGAAGACACGTGGTTTTATTCCGATTCCCACAACGACTTACCGCTTCTCAGTGAAGTCGGCCACCCCGTTGCAGTGGACCCCGACCCCGTACTCGCTGAGCATGCGGAGCGCCTAGGCTGGACAGTGCTCTCGCTGCGCCCTTAGCACACCGGCGCTATTGAGGCTCTGCTGCGACGGCAGACGCGTAACCCCCAGCATTCAGCAGCGCGTTAAGCTGCGATGGCTCTTCAGGTTGTAAGCGATAAAACCATCCCTCGCCATAAGGATCCTCATTTATCTGCTCGGGCGTATCGGCTAATGCCTCATTCACGGCGAGCACCGTCCCGGCTATCGGCGCATAAATATCTGACGCTGCCTTAACGGACTCCACAATGCCTGTGAAGCCTGCCGCCAAGACGACAGCTCCCACCAGGGGTAGCTCGACATACATGACGTCCCCCAACGCCTGCTGAGCATGTTCAGTAATACCGACTGTGACAGAGCCATCCGGTTCCAGCCGAGCCCACTCATGAGTCGCCGCGTAATACAGATTGTCTGGATCCTGAGACATAACGACCCCCTCACTCAATCACTGTCAAAACACACCCACTAAATGGGGTGAAACGAGCACACAATGTTAGACGGACGACTCGCTGCGTCGCGAAACCATGACCCGCGTTATCGCGCTCATGCCCGGCGAGTCAGCTAATCGCTTGCCGCATAAACCACCGCTTCAGCCAGTGCTGACGCTCAACCATATTCAGACCGATATTCCGCAGTATCACTGCGGCGGGATGAGGGCTACCAAAGCCGCGCTTAAAACCCTCCATCGCCGCCATCATGGCGAGATTTTCCGACTTACGCTGGCGTTGGTACCGTTTTAGAGGATACGGGGCTCGAAACCGGGAGGACCACCGGCACAACCCGCTAATAGTTCTTGCGCCAAAATGCGCACATCGGACAGCCCAAGGTTGATGCCTTGTCCGGCCAATGGATGAATGCTGTGTGCCGCATCAGCGACCAATACTAAGGCGTCGTCCACGTAATCGATCGCGTGACTTTGTTTGAGTGGAAAACTCACGCGAGTTCCCACCGCCTCGGCATGAGGCGCTAATGGACCCAAGGCCTGATTTAAAGCCGCAATAAAAGCGGTATCCGACAGCGCCGCAACCTCCGCATGCTCCTGCGCATCTAGCGACCAAACCAGCGCTACTTTAGAAGGATCGGGCAATGGCAGTAGCGCTAATGGACCAGTACTTAGGAAAGCTTGCCAGCATGTTGCTTGATGCGGCGACGATAGCGCAACCGTGCCAACAATCGCGCTCTGATGATAATCCCAATCCCGAGTGGGCTGCGCTGTCAGCTGACGCACCTTTGAGCGGGCACCGTCAGCCGCGACAACAAGTTGCGCAGAGAGGCGTTGATCTCCGGCACAATCGATAGACCAACCCTCCGGTGTGCGAGACAGGGACTCCAGTGCACTTTGCCAGCGGAGCTCCACGCCACTGCAAGCCTCGGCGCACTCTATTAAGGCCTGCACCGTTTGTCGGTTCTCAACAATGTGTCCGAGGCAAGGTGCGGCGACATCCTCTGCGTTAAAGGTGATTCGGCCAGTGCCGTCAGCATCCCAAACACACATGGCCTGGTAGGGAGCAGTTCGCTCGCTGGGAATTCTCTGCCACACGCCGAGTGACTCGAGAAAACGAATAGACGTGGGTGTCAATGCACTGACTCTAAGATCCCAATCATTTAATGCAACGCCCTCGTTGACTGACTTGGGACAATCAGCGCCATCAATCACCACGACATGAAAATCACTTTTGCTCAAAGCAATCGCTAAGGACAGCCCGGCAATGCCAGCGCCAACAATTAGCACATCCGCGCTGCGTTCATTGTTGCGATCAGGCATAGCGCCGGCCTGTTCCAACACTGGCAACTTGTTGCCGGACTGCTGGCAGTAAATCTAGCAAGGCAAGTGATGCGTCTCGAGGAACATCCAGTAGCGGTCCTCGGCGATTGAAGAGGAGTGGCCAACGCATCGGTGCTGTCGACGACAAGGCGCTGCTCATCGGACACTTGATCGAGATAAGTTTTTAAACTCGCTAAGCAGCCGATGGCTGCTGAACGCTGCTGTGCGTCGGCGATTGCTTGTGCCAACAAGCCGGCCTCTCGCAAGGAGAGATTTAACCCTTGGCCCGCGACAGGGTGCAGCGTATGCGCTGCATTGCCCACTAAGAGAAAGCCCGTGCGGAACTGCTCCGAGGCAGATAACCGCGTCAATGGCCACTGGCTGCGCCGCCCCACGGCCTGAACACGCCCTAACCGCCAACCAAATGCATCCTGAAAGTGGTTGCGAAACGCCTCGTCGTCCAGATCGCCAAGCGTCGTTGCTGTGCTATTGGACACCGACCACACCACGTTATAGCGCTGATCGGCATGACTCAGCGTCTGCAACGGCAACACTGCTAATGGCCCATTTTCGGTAAAGCGCTCAAAAGCACGACCGCTTTGCTGTCCCGGGAAGCTTGCATTAAATACCAATGCGGTATTAGGGGTCGGTCGCTCCAAGACGCTGATACCCAACTGAGCAAACCAATCGGGCGCAACGCCGGAAGCCACTAAGACGAGGTCAGCGGTGATCACTTCACCTTCTTCTGTTTCAATCGCGGGTGTGCCTGCGTCGGTCCGAAGCCCGCTGCACCGCACCGGGGATCGAATGGTAATGCCCAACTGCGTGGCACGAGCCAGCAACTGCTGACCGAGCTCATGGTTCTCCACGACATAGCCCAAGGCGGGGACATCAAGTTCGGCGGCCGTCATCACCGTGCTACCAAAATGACCACGATGAGACACATGGATATCGCGTATCGCACCAGCGGCGGAACGCAGACCTGACCATATACCCCAAGATTCCAGCAGTGACACAGAGTGTAAATTGAGTGCAGAGCCCCGCGTATCGAGTGGATTAGGTGACCCCGATCGAAAGGCACTGGCCTCCAACAACACAATGTCTGAATCAGGATTCTCACAGGCGATAGCGATGGCGAACGAGAGCCCCGCTAGCCCCCCACCCAGAATCATTACCTGCGAATGAGAGGTCATGGCGTCCCTGACATCAGCGCTTCAATCTCATCGGCATTCGTCGGAACATCTCCGGTCAATACGTCGCACCCTGTTTCAGTCACCGCCACATCATCCTCTATTCGCACCCCGATGCCACGCCACCGCTTGGCAACGCGGGTGTTATCGGGGGCGACGTAAATACCGGGCTCAATGGTCATGACCATGCCCGCTTCTAGCTGCCGCCAGCGTCCACCCACGCGGTAGTCCCCCACGTCGTGAACATCCAGACCCAGCCAATGGCCGGCTCGATGCATATAAAAGTCGCGATAAGCCTCTGATTTAATCAAATCGCGCTCCTGACCTTTCAGCAAACCCAGCTTAATGAGTCCCCGGGTAATCACCCGTACGGTGGCATCGTGGGGCTGATTCCACGTGTTGCCGGGTTTGACCTTGGCAATCGCAGCGTGCTGCGCCGCCAACACGACGTCATAGAGGGCACGTTGCTCTGGGGAAAAACAACCATTGACCGGAAAGGTCCGGGTGATGTCAGCCGCATAACCCTCGTATTCGCAGCCGGCGTCAATCAACACCAAATCACCGCCGCGCAGGCGCGCGTTGTTTTCCGTGTAATGCAGTACGCAGGCATTAACGCCTGAACCCACAATGGAGTTATAAGCAGGAAAGCGTGCGCCATGCTCTGCAAAAGTATGCTGAATAGACGCCTCAAGGTGATATTCATATCGTCCCGCACGACACTCGCGCATGGCACGAATATGCGCTTCAGCGCTGATCTCACCTGCTTTGCGCATAACGCGCAGTTCAGCAGCGGACTTGATCAAGCGCTGCTCATGCAGCAGAAAGGCCAAATCAGTGAAGTCGGCAGGAGGCGCCGCGCCGCTCCGCGCAAGGCGTCGGATCTGATTTACCCAACCCATCACCCGCTGATCAAAATGGTCATCGTGGCCCATCGAATAGTAGATCCGATTCGTTCCCTCAATGAGACCGGGAAGAATTTCATCGAGATCATCAATGGGGAAAGCATCATCGAGCCCCAGATACGCTATCGCCCCCTCCGGGCCCAGTCGATAACCATTCCAAAGCTCCATATCGGGGTCGCGCTCTCGACAAAACAAGATCACCTGACCCTGCCGGCGACCGGGTAGGAGGACTAACACCGCGTCAGGCTCCTCGAATCCCGTCAAATAAAAGAGATCGCTATTCTGCCGAAACGGATATTCGGTATCTCGGCTCCGAGTGACCTCCCTCGCACCAGGGATGATTGCAATACTGTTCTTGTCCATCATAGACATCAGTTTTTTACGACGACGCGTAAACTCAGCTTTGGTGATCTTCAAGATCAGTCTCCTGTAGCGCTTGTGCTTCCATCACGGTGTTAATGGCGGCAAACCGTAAGTATTCGATGATGTCATCCAGTTGTCGCTCTGCGGTTTCAGAATCAGACTCCTCAGTATCGACTTGCGCGATAGCGGCGATATCTTTCAGCGCCTCAGCCGTTAAGCCCGCAACAGGCTGACCCGCTGCTTCACGAATCGTGATCCCTTGTGTGAAACCCGATAAAAACCCCGTACTCCACTCGGAAACGGATAATAAGCGTTCTTCTAAGGCATCATCATCTGGCGGTAGCATCGGTTGGAAGGTGTAATCTGCGTCCTCAATAGCCGACAAGGTCGCAAGACTCAAGCGGGAAATAAAGTCGACCAAATCTCCTGTTAACTCGACCGCCAATGCTTTTTCCAATGCCGCCACGGTCGACGAAAAATGTTGCTCCGTGCGCGGGCTAAATCCCGCCGCCAGCAAACCCACCATACCGCCATGAAGCGCAGACGGATTAATAGTCAGGCCCGCATTGAAAAGGCTGTCTGCCGCCTCTTCCCAATGAGGCATATCTTCGAATGCACCCAGTGCGTCGAATAACAAAATAGTGCCGTCCCTAATTGTCGGTAATTGAAACCTTAGTCATCGATGATGACGAAACGCTACTTCCTAAAAGAGCCCGTCGTCATCTCAGTTGTGTTGCCGTGCATTGACCCAATGAAACAACGCGCATTATAGTGCTTGCTTCTAACTGACATAGTGTACATGCCGTGGCTGAAAACCTCATACAGGCGCTGGAAACAAAAGTGAATGACCTCATTGAGCTGAGCCGCGAATTAAACCGAGAAAATCGTGCCTTGAAGCTGCGCACTGCAGAGCTGCAAAAAGAGCGCCGCGAGTTATTGGAACGTCAACGTCAAGCTAGCGAACACGTTGAGACGTCTTTGGCCAGATTGCGGTCTTTGGATGGCACTGCATGAGCCGCTCTAACACCGTCAGCGTCGATATCCTCGACAAAGAGTATCAAGTCGCTTGCCCCGCAGACGAGGAGTCAGCGCTCACCACCGCCGCTCGTTACCTCGATCAGCACATGCGAGATATCCGCTCCACAGGAAAAGTCATTGGTTTAGAGCGCGTTGCCATTATGGCAGCACTGAATATCAGCCACGAGTTGCTGGCGCTTAAGGGTGGCGAACAATCCACGCAAAACAGTGAAGAACAGCAGCGGCTGTCAGCACTGAATAGCCAGCTGGACGAGGTGCTCTATCAGTTGCGGCAGCTCGAGATTAACTGAAGCCAAGAATCCGCTATACTCCGCATGGCCTGTTGTATGCGCCAGACGATTTGTCCTCGAGCCGATAATGCAGTACCCGGAGAGCACCTCCGTGGCGGTTGAGCAAGCCTGGTCTAAGCCGGGAAGCCTGAAGCCACGCGGTGGTCACCACCTTGAGCCGCAAGGGTTCAAGGGCCTATTCGTCAGCGGTACCGTGGGTCATTCTATTCGCAAGTGGGGCGTAGGCTCGCCATGTTGCGCAAGGGGCGCACACCCACCACGTTACGGAGTTGTACCCCTGCAAGCTCCAACATCCGCCACGGGCGCCTTGCATGGCTGACCTCAAGGCAGAGAAGACAGCGTTGCGGTGCGCTCTGCGGAGCACGCGGGATCAGCTGACAGACGAGCAACGTCATCTTGCCTGCCAAAGCGCCCACAAACATCTCAAAGACTGGTCCGTCTGGGAATCAGCAGGCGTCATTGCCAGCTATTTACCGCATCAGTCAGAATTCGACCCGTCCGGACTGCTGGCACACAGACCCTCTGGGTCTCAGGTAGCCTGCCCCCGAGTCGTCGGCACAACGCTAAGCTTTCATTTGTGGCAAGACGGTGATGCAACCGAGACAACACTAGGCGGCGTTCGTCAACCAGTGGCCTCTGCCACACCCGTCTCAATCGAAACCATTGATCTTTTTATCACGCCACTGCTGGGTTGTGGGCGCACCGGCATGAGACTGGGTTACGGAGGAGGGTTTTATGATCGACTCTTTGTCACGGCACGCGGGTTTCGGCTAGGGGTAGGCTTTGCGCAACAACACGTCGGCGACTGGCAAGCAGAAGCACACGATAAACCTTTGAACGGCTTCTTGAGTGACTCTGAGCTGGTGCTTTTTCGTTCTGGGCACTAGCTTGGCGCCGCCAAAAAATGAGCTCAAACGACCCGCATTTATCGTCGTATCGCTAGGGCATTTATCCTGTTGTTGGGCGGCCTAAATACTCGCGATAAGCCGGATTATCCGTCTCTTCCCAAAACCGATAACCCAATCGAGACAGTGCTTTTTTGAGCATAGGACGCTTACTGGGGGGCACTTGCATGCCCACCAGTATCCGACCAAATGCAGATCCATGGTTCCGGTAATGAAACAAGGAAATACTGAATTCCTTCCCCAGCGCGTCGAGGAACTGCAGCAAGCTACCGGGACGCTCTGGAAACTCAACTCGAAACACCATTTCGTCGGCAATTTCAGGAGAAACTCTGCCCCCGATCATATGACGCAGATGCAGCTTAGCGGTCTCGTTGTCCGTCATATCCAACACCCGATATCCCTTGCGCTCCAGTACTGACTGCAGTGCGGACACCCCCTCGTCATCCGGCGTCACAGTCAGCCCCACAAAAACCCGCGCCTCTCCCGACATTTCGTACCGATAGTTAAATTCCGTGATATTGCGCTTACCAATTGCGCTGCAAAAAGTGCGGAAGGCGCCCGCGCGCTCAGGAATGGTGACGCTCAATATTGCCTCACGACGCTCGCCAATTTCAGTGCGCTCAGAGATGTAGCGCAGCCGATCAAAATTAGTATTGGCGCCGCTGACGGTCGCTGCCATCATTTTTCCGGTAATGGCGTGGGCTTCAGCAAACTTTTTCATGCCTGCTACCGCCAATGCGCCTGCTGGCTCGGCAATGGCGCGCGTGTCTTCAAAGATATCTTTCACTGCGGCACAGATCTCGTCTGTGGAAACTGTCATCACCTCGTCAACACACTCACGGATCACCCGAAACGTCTCTTTGCCCACTTGAGCCACCGCACAACCGTCTGCAAATAAGCCCACTTCACGCAACGTGACCCGACGACCTTTGTTGAGAGCCGCTTGAGTGCAGGCGGCATCTTCAGGCTCGACACCGATGATCCGCGTATCGGGCCATGTATATCGAAGATAAGCAGCCATACCGGCCAACAAACCGCCTCCGCCGCAACAAATAAAGACATAATCAAGCGGACCAGGTGCTTGTCTCACCAGCTCCATCGCCACCGTGCCCTGACCCGCTATCACATCGGGATCATCGAAAGGATGGATAAAAGTAAGGCCGTGTGTGGCTACCAGCTCAGCTGCGCGAACCGCCGCTTCATCAAAGGTATCGCCGAAGAGTACGACTCTCGCACCGCGAGCACGCACCGCATCAACCTTAATAGCGGGGGTGGTCACTGGCATAACGATGGTCGCTTTGATACTGAGCTTTTGTGCCGCCAGTGCCACGCCTTGGGCGTGGTTACCGGCCGATGCTGCCACCACACCCGCTTGGCGCGCCGACTCATCGAGCCGACTCATTTTATTGTAGGCGCCGCGGCATTTGAAAGAAAAGACGGGCTGCAGATCTTCTCTTTTCAGCCAGACCTGATTATTTAATCGCGAGGATAAGAGCGGCGCTGCATCTAAAGGCGTCTCTCGGGCCACGTCGTACACCCGAGCGTTTAGTATTTTCTTGATGTAAGAGTGTGGCATGACCCAACAGCTTCGCAGAAAAGCTAAATACTATAGGGGTTTACCACCAACATGGCACGGGCCGTTCTTGGCAAAATGGCCGGTGCCATTGTGGATGAGACGATCTCAGTGTGCGTAGCGCACCTGCATGGCATCGAGTGTCATCGGCCGTATTTTAGACGCGTTACCCGCCGCACCAAATGACTCGTAACGGTCGACACAAATTGCTTTCATCGCTTCCTGACTGGCCGCTAGATATTTTCGGGGATCAAACTCCGCCGGATGTGCTGTTAAAAATCGTCGGATAGCGCCGGTAGAAGCCAGCCGAAGATCCGTATCAATATTGACTTTACGGACCCCGTGCTTGATGCCTTCCACTACCTGCTCAACCGGCACACCATACGTCTCTGGAATCTCACCGCCATTTTTATTGATGATTGCCAGCCAATCTTGCGGCACGGCGGAAGAACCATGCATGACTAAGTGGGTATTGGGAATACGTGCGTGAATCGCTTTAATGCGATCCATCGCGAGGATATCACCGGTCGGTGGGCGCGTGAATTTGTAGGCCCCGTGACTGGTGCCACAAGCAATTGCCAGTGCATCCACACCGGTATCAGTCACAAATTGCGCAGCCTCCTCAGGATCTGTCAGTAGTTGGTCATGGCTTAATATACCCGCCGCACCGATACCATCCTCTTCACCCGCTTCTCCCGTTTCCAGGGACCCCAGACATCCAATTTCGCCTTCTACTGACACACCACAAGCGTGCGCCATTTCAACGACTTGCCGCGTAACACTGGCGTTGTAATCGTAATCCATCGGCGTTTTACCATCTTCCCCCAGAGAACCGTCCATCATCACCGAACTGAAGCCCAACTGGATCGATCGCTGGCAGACACCTGCTGACATGCCGTGGTCTTGATGCACAACAACCGGAATATGTGGAAATTCTGTTATGGCCGCCTCCATGAGTGCGCGTAAAAAGGGCGCGCCCGCATACTTTCGAGCGCCGGCACTTGCCTGCATGATTACCGGCGAATCCGTTTCATCTGCCGCCTCCATAATGGCACGCGTTTGCTCGAGGTTGTTCACATTAAAAGCTGGCACGCCATAGCCGCACTCCGCAGCGTGGTCCAATAATTGCCTTAAGCTGATCAGCGCCATTTCTGTTCTCCTATTCGCCTTTTAGTCTTGCGCGCGTTCGATTAGCACTGCCACTGCGGGCAGCATTTTGCCTTCGACATATTCTAAAAACGCGCCGCCACCTGTCGAGATATACGATATGTTATCCGCGACACCAAATTGATCTATCGCGGCTAACGTGTCACCGCCGCCAGCCAATGAAAAGCTCTCGCTCTCTGCAATCGCACCAGCCAGCACACGAGTGCCTGCCGCAAAAGCCTCTTGTTCAAAAACACCCAGCGGGCCATTCCACAACACTGTCGCCGCACTGTGAATGCGGCTTGCGATCTCAGCCGCCGTGCTCGGTCCCACATCGAGGATCATGTCGTCAGCCGTTACATTCGCTGCCAACTTAATCTCAGCATGTTGAGGCGCATCAATACCCGGAGCGACAATGACGTCTATCGGTAATGGGATATCCACCCGGTCCATCAATTCGCGGGCGGTATCTAAGAGATCCCATTCGCATAACGATTGGCCGACGGGATAACCGGCAGCGGCCAAGAACGTATTGGCAATGCCGCCACCCACAATCAAACTGTCGCAGCGCGCCGCCAGCTCACCCAAAACGGCCAGCTTGGTAGAGACCTTGGACCCTCCCACCACGGCGATCATCGGTTGTTGTGCGGTGGTTAATGCGCGCTCTAATGCGGTCAACTCAGCGTGGAGCAGTGGACCGGCACAGGCCACTGGCGCGTGCCTCGCTACCCCATGGGTAGAGGCTTGCGCACGATGTGCCGTTCCAAACGCATCCATGACAAAAATGTCGCACAAAGCGGCATAAGCGGCCGCCAAACTATCCTCGTTTGCCGCTTCTCCAGGGTTAAACCGCACGTTCTCCAGCAGCACAACATCACCCGGCAGGGGGGCTACCTGACGCCATTCTTTAGCCAGCAAAACGTCACGACCCAGCAGCTCTGCCAAGCGCATTGCGATGGGCGCCAGAGAGGCTTCCTCTCGCCACTCTCCCTCAGGGGGCCGACCTAAATGTGACATCAATATCACCGCCGCACCTTGCTCTAACGCCGCTAAGATGGAGGGAACAGCGGCTCTCAATCGGGCATCATTGGTAATCACGCCATCGCGAAGTGGGACATTAAGATCCTCTCGAATGAGCACGCGCTTCCCTGCAAACTCAAGGTCCGTCATCAATTTCATGGTACGTCTCCTCGCGAGGTAGGGTGTGAGGATGCGATTTTAGCCTGCCAAGCCAGTGCCACATCGATCATACGACTGGCATACGCCCACTCGTTGTCGAACCAGATCAAGATTTTGACCAACCGCCCCGCCGCTACCTGTGTTTGTTTGGCATCCACAATCGCAGAGGCAGCCTCGCCCACAAAATCACAAGACGCCAAGGGCTCAAGCGAGTAATCCAGCACACCCGCTAATGCGCCCTCTGCTGCGGTACGCAGCGCCGTATTAACGTCCTCACTCGTGCAAACACGATCCGTCGCCACCGTCAGCTCAATCGCCGACACTTTGGTGGTGGGGACTCTAAGTGCATGGGCCGATAACTTGCCCGACAAATCCGGCAATATGCGTTCAATGCCCACTGCCAACCCCGTATCTACAGGAATGATGGATTGCGATGCAGCGCGCGTTTTGCGTAAATCCGTATGGTGGTAGGCATCCAGTACCGGTTGATCATTCATCAGGGAATGAATCGTCGTGATAGTGGCGGCTTCAATACCCACCGAGTGGCTCAGCGTTGCCAAGACAGGAACGACCGCGTTGGTGGTACAAGAAGCGGCCGACACGACTGTCATCCCTGCCGACAACGAATCGCTATTCACGCCATAAACGATGGTCTCATCGACATCCGACTCCGCTGGTTGTGAAAACAGGACGCGTGACGCACCGGCGTGCAGATGCTGCTCAGCGGTAATGCGGTCGGTAAAGGCGCCAGTGCACTCTAATACGAGGTCAATCTGGTGTTGCTGCCAAGGCAATCTGGCGACCTCGGCAACGTGGCTCAGCGGCACCGAGCGTTGATCGATGACCAGAGAGGATCCCGCTCGCGCGATCGCTCCCGGATACCGTCCATAATTGGAATCGTAGCGCGCGAGATGCACCACCGTATCGGCATCAGCAATTTCATTGATGGCAGCTAGCGTGAGCTTCGCTCGCGCGTCCTCACGGGACGCGTACACCCTCAGCAGGGTTCGACCCACTCGACCAAAGCCGTTGATGGCAAAACGCATTGTCAATCGAGAATCACATCCTCGACAGCAGCAACCACGTTGTCTACGGTCAGGCCAAAGTGCTGATACAGCGCCGGAGCGGGAGCGGATTCACCGTAGGTAGACATGCCTACAACACGGCCATCCAGTCCAACGTACTTATACCAGGCATCAGTATGGCCGGCCTCGACGGCTACTCTCGCGAGCACCTCACTGGGTAGAACCGCTTCACGGTATCCCGCCTCCTGAGCATCGAACAGTGCCGTACAAGGCATGGATACAACCCTCACGCCCCTCCCGGCAGCCGTGAGCTGCTCGGCCGCCGCAACTGCTAACCCCACCTCTGAACCGGTCGCGATGAGCACAGCGTCTAATGGGCCTTGCTCGGCGACCAGTGTGTAACCGCCACGGTGCGCGCCGGCGACCTGTTCTGCCGTTTTAACCTGAGCAGGCAAGGTCTGACGAGAAAATACCAATGCGCTGGGGCCCGACTCCCGCATCAATGATTGCTTCCAGGCAATCGCGGATTCAGTCGCATCACAAGGCCGCCAAGTATGCAGATTAGGCGTCGCCCGCAGCGCCGTTAACTGTTCTACCGGTTGGTGAGTGGGACCATCCTCGCCAAGGCCAATTGAGTCATGCGTGAAAACATAAATGACACGCTTGCCCATTAACGCAGACATTCGAATGGCGTTACGCGCGTACTCCATGAAAATCAGGAAGGTCGCGCCGTAAGGAATAAAGCCGCCATGCAAGGCAACGCCATTCATGATGGCGGCCATCGCAAATTCTCGCACCCCGTAATACACATAATTGCCACTGGCGTCCTCAGCGGAGATACCGGATGCGCCCGACCACAGCGTGAGATTCGATCCTGCAAGATCTGCAGAGCCACCCAGTAGTTCCGGCAAGTAAGGCCCCAGTGCATTTAACGCCTGCTGAGACGCCTTGCGCGAGGCAATATCAGCACCCGTAACCACGCACTCATCGATATACGCGTCCACTTGCTGCGGAAAATCACGCGGTAATGCGCCTGCCAAACGCCGTAGAAGCTCATCCGCCAAATCTGAATGAGCTGCCCGGTACGCATCAAATTGCTCACCCCATTCTGACTCTAACGAAGCGCCCTTTGCTTTCCCATCCCACGCTTCACGAATCATGTCAGGAATCTCAAAAGGCGCGTGCTGCCAGCCGAGCGCCTCGCGTGTTAGCGCTATTTCATCGTCGCCCAGTGGCGCTCCGTGACAGCCCTCGGTGCCCTCCTTATTTGGGCTGCCTTTACCAATAACGGTTTGGCAGCAGATCAGCGAAGGTCGATCATGCTCGGCCTTTGCCGCAGTAAATGCCGCTTCAATCGCATCAGGATCGTGGCCGTCTACAACCGGAATAACATGCCAGCCATAGGCCGCGAAACGCTGCGGCGTATCATCGGTAAACCAACCCTCAACCTCACCGTCAATTGAGATACCGTTGTCGTCGTAAACGGCAATCAGCTTGCCAAGGCCCAACGTTCCCGCCAAAGAGCAGGCCTCGTGAGAAATCCCTTCCATCAAGCAGCCGTCACCCAAGAAAACCCAAGTGTGGTGGTCCACCACATCGTGCCCCCCTCGGTTAAATTGTGCCGCCAGCGTTTTTTCAGCAATCGCCATGCCGACCGCATTTGCTAAACCCTGGCCCAGTGGGCCCGTTGTGGTCTCGACACCGGGGGTGTAACCATACTCGGGGTGTCCAGGTGTTTTACTGTGCAGCTGCCGAAAGTTTTTAAGGTCTTCCGTGGTCAGGTCGTAGCCAGTCAGATGCAGTAGTGCATAGATCAACATCGATCCATGGCCATTTGATAAGACAAAGCGATCTCGATTGGGCCATTGCGGATTGGCTGGGTTATGGCGCAGCACTTTATTCCACAGCACCTCGGCAATATCTGCCATACCCATCGGAGCACCGGGGTGACCACTGTTGGCGGCCTGTACGGCATCCATCGCGAGGACACGAATCGCGTTGGCCAATTCTATTTGAGCGGGCATGAAAACTCCGGGATCACAGGGCGAGCCGTATTGTCGCGATGCCGGCCCTATGGGCAAATATCGCTAATCAACTGGCATCAAAAGCCAGCGTCTCTCGCCGATATCCGGGCGCTGCAACCCGCGTGCCATCGAACCTATTAGAGGGGTACAGTATGGGTAAGCCGCCTTAAGGCGTGACTGCCGCTAATGGCTCCAACGGATCAAGTATCGCGAAAGGGGAGACACCAACATAAATTGGCCCTTATGTCTGCGAGAGACCCATTAAAGCGAGTAGAATCAAAGCTGTGCGCGCCATCGGTTTTCGCTTCACTGAGCGCATCAACCACTCCGAGTGCCTTTTCACTAGATAATCCGACACGGAAGTCTGTCGCAAAGGTCATCCGTAACGGCTCAAACTACCTCACGACAACGTCGAGCCGGTCACCAGTTCGACTCCCGCTGGGGTACCTAACAGCAATACATCAGCTGGCCGACGAGCAAACAGCCCATTACACACGACACCGGCCATCTGATTAATGCGGGTTTCCATATCTAGGGGATCGCTAATCTGCAGCCCGTGAACATCAAGAATCAGATTGCCGTTATCGGTAATGGTCTCTTCACGCCACACTGGTTGCCCTCCCAATTGCGCCAATTCACGCGCAACATGACTCCGCGCCATAGGAATCACCTCAACTGGGAGGGGAAAGGCCCCCAATACGCCGACCCGCTTGCTCGCGTCCGCGATACAAATGAACTCCTCTGACGCCGCGGCAACAATCTTTTCTCTCGTCAATGCCGCGCCACCCCCCTTGATCAGCGCCAGCTGCGCATTGGCCTCGTCTGCGCCGTCGACATAGACATCTAGCGGCCCCACACTGTTAAGATCCATCACGGGCAGTCCGAGCTCCTCTAGCAAGGTAGCCGACCGTTCTGAGCTGGCGACCGTCGCCTCGATACGAGAACGGATAGCCGGCAGGGTGCGAATAAAACACTCGGCAGTGGTGCCCGTGCCAATGCCCAATAGCAGTCTGTCGCTATGCCGCGCAGCAACGCGCTCAAGCGCCGCTTCGGCCACCTGTTCCTTCAAGACTTGTTGATCCACAGGTGCTCCCAATAGTGGCTAAGTAATAACCCGTGAACGAGTATAGCCCCCAGAGCGCCGAGTAGGGGCCTGCGCCGCCGAGTGTCTCTTCATCAAAATATTTAGATAAATGGCGGGCGCAGTGATAGCCTTGACTCATGGTCGCCCCCTTAACAGTCGTTCCGATCAACCAACCCCATCGGACCCAACGCTCAGAACAATCGCTTCACGCGCTGTTCAGCGCTGCTGGGCACCCGTTGAGAATGGGTATCTTGAGGGTGCTAAAAGCGGAGTCATTTAGCGTCTCGGAACTGTGCGATTTATTTTCGATGCGCCAAAGCGCATTGAGCCACCACCTCAAAATTCTGGTGGAAGCGAACCTATTAAGCCGACGGCCAGAAGGGACTGCTACTTTTTATCGTCGACAATTACCGGAAGGTCAGCACACCAGTTTGCGGCAAACCATGTTCGACGACATCGATCGGGAACCCCTTAGGCATGACCTAGTGCTGGGACTGCAAAGAGTGCAGTGCCAGCGCGAGGAGCACTCAGCGACTTTTTTCCGCGAGCATGGCGAACAATTTAAACGTCATCAGGAATCCATCGCATCCTGGGAGGACTATAGCCGCGCAACGCTGCATCTGCTCGACAGGGCGGGAGACTTTAGCGGCAACAAAATCCTTGAAGTCGGCCCCGGTGACGGGCGCTTGCTGCCCGCGCTGTCAAAACGAGGAGCGGCTATTGTCGCACTCGATAATGCCCAAGAAATGCTCGATAGAGCGAAAAAAAACGCCGGCACCTTAGGCAATGTTCAATTTTATTTTGGTGAACCCGCCTCGTTGGCAGATCATGCAGGCACTTTCTCGGCGGCAGTCGTGAACATGGTGCTGCACCATGTACCTGATCCAAAAAGGCTCATCGCTGAGGTCGCTCAGCTACTAGCCTCAGGGGGGCATCTCATTGTGAGCGAACTCTGCCCACACGATCAGGCATGGGCGCGCGAACATTGCGGAGACTTATGGTTAGGACTCGATCCGGATGCACTTTATACCTGGGCCGCTGAAGCAGGCCTAGAACGCAGCGCAGAACTCTTCTTCGGTCAACGAAACGGCTTTCAAATACAGATCCAACACTTTATCCGACACTAAACCCAACGTTAGGAACACACATTATGAGTGAGTACTCTCTCTTTACGTCTGAGTCGGTCTCAGAGGGACACCCAGATAAGATGGCGGACCAAATTTCCGATGCCATTCTGGACGCCTACCTCAGCAAAGATCCCGACGCACGCGTTGCGGTAGAGACCCTGGTGAAGACCGGCATGGTCGTCGTCGCGGGCGAAGTCACCACCGCGGCCAATGTCACCCCCGGCGAACTTGAGGCGGTGATTCGGCAAACGGTTCTCGATATTGGCTTTGACTCCTCAAGAGGTGTGCTTCGATGGCAATACCTGCGCGGTCATTAATGCGATTGGACAACAGTCGGCGGATATCGCCCTAGGCACCCATGAGGCAGATGAAGCCAGTCAAGGGGCGGGCGACCAAGGGTTGATGTTCGGGTTTGCCTCGGACGAGACCGAGGTACTGATGCCGGCGCCCATCCACTACGCGCATCGACTGGTTGAGAAACAAGCTGAACTTCGTAAATCAGGGGCCCTACCTTGGCTGCGCCCCGACGCAAAAAGCCAAATTACGATGCGATATTCAGCAGACGGCAAACCCGAACGTGTAGAGGCCGTGGTCCTCTCAACGCAGCACGACCCCCACATCTCACAGGCTGATCTTCGCGAAGCAGTTCGCAAGGAGATCATTGAATCGACCTTGCCCGCGGAGTGGTTGCACAGCGATACGCTGTTTCACATCAACCCAACCGGTAATTTTGTGATCGGCGGCCCACAAGGAGACTGCGGGCTAACCGGACGGAAGATCATTGTCGACACTTATGGGGGCATGGCTCGGCATGGTGGCGGTGCCTTCTCAGGTAAGGACCCCTCTAAGGTGGATCGCTCCGCCGCTTACGCAGGTCGTTATGTGGCAAAAAATATCGTCGCGGCGGGCCTTGCTCGTCGTTGTGAAGTGCAGGTTTCTTATGCGATTGGCGTGGCAGAGCCCACCTCTATCTCGGTCAACACCTTTGGCACCGGCGCTGTGGCAGACGACGCGATCGAGTCGCTGATCCGCGAGCACTTTGATCTGCGACCCAAAGGCCTTATTAATATGCTGAATCTAAAACGCCCCATCTATCGTACCACTGCCGCTTACGGACATTTTGGCCGCACAGGTGACGCCTTCACTTGGGAACACACTGACCACGCTGAAGCACTTCGTGCGGCTTCAGAACGATAAACAATCAATCGATCAAAAGAGAGACGATGCTATGAACACTGCTGTTGAGCAAACTGTATTTGCTGACTATAAGGTCGCGGACATTCATTTGGCCGATTGGGGTCGACGCGAATTGGAAATCGCGGAGAACGAGATGCCCGCGCTGATAGCACTGAGGGAGCATTATCGCGATGCGCAGCCACTGGCGGGCGCTAAGATCTTGGGCTGCATTCACATGACGATTCAGACGGGCGTGCTCATTGAGACGCTGGTCGCGCTCGGCGCAGAGGTTCGCTGGTCATCCTGTAATATTTTCTCTACCCAAGATCATGCAGCCGCCGCAATTGCTGCTGCAGGAATCCCAGTTTTTGCCTGGAAAGGAGAAACGGAAGAGGAGTATGAGTGGTGTATCGAGCAAACCATCCTTGCAGACGGTAAACCGTGGGATGCGAATATGGTGCTGGATGATGGTGGCGACCTCACTGGGATGCTGCACGAGCAATATCCTGACATGTTGGCACGCATTCATGGTGTTACTGAAGAAACCACAACAGGCGTGCACCGTCTCTATGAAATGCTGGCCAATGGCGAACTGAAAGTGCCCGCAGTGAATGTCAACGACGCGGTGACGAAATCGAAGAATGACAACAAGTATGGCTGCCGTCATAGCCTCAACGATGCCATCAAACGTGGCCTTGATCATTTACTAGCGGGCAAGCGCGCCCTCGTGATTGGGTATGGTGACGTCGGCAAAGGATCGGCTCAATCACTTCGACAAGAAGGGATGATTGTGCGAGTCACTGAATGCGATCCCATTTGCGCGATGCAAGCCTGCATGGATGGTTTTGAAGTGGTGTCGCCCTTTAACGGCGGTGTCGATGACGGCACGGACGGCAGCGTCAATGCCGATTTACTCGGCACCACTGATCTATTGGTCACTGCCACTGGCAACTACAACGTCTGCACTGCGCCCATGTTGCGCGCCCTGAAATCAACAGCAGTGGTGTGCAACATCGGTCACTTTGACAATGAAATTGATACCGCCTACATGCGCGCAGAGTGGCAGTGGGAGGAGATCAAGCCCCAAGTCCATAAGATTATCCGCGACAGCGCCAGCAACGATCACCTTTTGCTCTTGTCAGAGGGGAGGCTGGTCAACCTCGGCAATGCCACCGGGCATCCCTCACGCATCATGGACGGCTCTTTCGCGAATCAGGTGTTAGCGCAAATTCACCTCTATGAAAAGAAATTTGCCGACCTGCCAGAGGACGCACGCCAAGACGCCATCGCCGTAGAGGTATTGCCAAAGCACCTTGATGAGCAAGTCGCCGCTTTGATGGTACAAGGCTTCGGCGGGGTCATGACGCAGCTGACGACAAAGCAGGCAGACTATATTGGTGTCGGAGTAAATGGCCCCTTTAAAGGTGACTCGTATAAGTATTAAGGTAGCGACCCGATCCACCTAGGCGAACGACACTCACTCGCCTAGGTGGCACGCTGGATTTTTCGCGAATAGGGCAAGGATGATCAAGGTTTTATCATGCGTACCCCTCGACTTTTCTCAGACCAACCACTACTTGTCGGTACCGAGGTCGTTTTAGAAGGGAGTGCAGCACAATACCTCGGCAAAGTCCTCCGCGCTCGCGTTGGTGACTCCGTCATCCTATTCGATGGTCAAGGGCAACAAGGCACGGCAACCATTAAAGCCATCGCCAAACACTCGATATGTGCGCAGCTCGATACCATCACCACGCCACAAACCGAATCCTCACTTCAGACTCACCTAGGGCTTTGTTTAAGTAAGGGTGATCGTTTCGATTGGGCCATTCAAAAAGCGACCGAGCTGGGTGTCGGCAGCATCTCGCCGCTTTATAGCACTCGCGTCGATTTCACCGTCCCCCCAGAGCGACTGGCAAAGCGACTCTCCCACTGGCAACACATTGTCACCAGCGCCTGCGAACAATCAGGGCGGGTCCGTATCCCTACCGTTAATGCGCCCACCTCACTGACACACTGGGTGTCGGAAACGCTGGCAGACGTTAAATTGGTGCTGCATTGTGACGTGCACGGCACGTCACCGCTTGCAGCCAAACCACAATCGGTCGCACTGCTCATCGGGCCTGAGGGTGGCCTAACCGATGAAGAGGTGGCCACGGCCGAGCGACATCACTTTCAGCCGTGGCAGCTGGGGCCGCGCATTCTCAGAACGGAGACCGCACCCGTCGTTGCCCTCTCTGTCATTGGCGCCCAATGGGGCGACATGGCTCAATGACTACTCAACGCGCCGGGCATCTCGGCCAACGGTGGCCTGCCTCATGACTTCTGCTCACCCCTTTGATGTCGTGCCCACACCCACTCGAGCCAGCACCCTGCTGCGTTGAGATAATGGCTGGTTCGAGGCGAATGGAAAATTTCGAACGCGTGTTGTGCCCGGGGCAATTCCGCATACACCAAAGGCGCCGCTGCCACGGGGCTGAGCTCCGCAACAAATCGCCTGACCTCCTCTACCCAGACCAATGAATCGTGCGTGCCTTGGACAATAAACATCGGTGGCGCGGCCTCGACAACACCCGGGCGATGTATCCAAGAAATCGGCGAACCATCCTCGTAAATAATCGGCGCCTCCCCACGGGACTGCTGGATAATACGCTGAGCAATAAATGAATCCATGTTGTCTTGCTGCCGAATGCCATGGCGGTTGGTCAAATCCACAACGGGGTACAGCGCCAATACGCCTTGAACCGCCGTATCAACATGCTCAAAACCCGTCTGCCAATCCGCATGATTCGGGGTTAAACCTGCCAGTAACGACAGATGGCCACCAGCAGAGCCGCCCGTCACCACAATAAAATTGGGGTCCCCACCATACTCAGCAATGTTGTCCTTTACCCAGGCAATCGCTTTTTTAACATCGACCATTTGCGCCGGAAACGCCGACCGTGGCGCCAAGCGATAGTTGATCGACACCCCCACCCAACCCGATTCCACCATGCGATGCAACAGAGGTTGCGCCTGCTCAGATTTGTGGCCCACCATCCATGCCCCACCATGTACTTGGAACAGTACGGGGCGACGCTCACCAGCGGCCACTGGAACATACACGTCTAATAGGCCGCGCTTGCCCGATTCTGTGTAGGGGAGATTTCGAACATATCGCACACCGGGGCGCTTGAACCGAAACGGCCACTGCCATTCTTTGCTGTGCACCTGAGTCGTAATCTTAGCGCGCCGAGAAAGGGGTATTTGTTCCAGAAAATCGACGCCGAGTGTCATTCGCAATGAACGGCTAAAGGTGGCGCCCGCATCAAATGCGTCTCGCAAAAAGACTGCCAACAACACCCACGTAGCGAGGAAAAGCGATAGGCCCCAACTAAAGCCCGCGGTGTCGGTCCCTGCAATCAGCACCCACGCGGCCACAAAAACCACCTGGAGGCCGATACACCATATGGCGAGTTCGCCCGTGATCCATCCGACAAAAAACCACAACCAAACTGCCCAGCCAATTGCCCGCACCCGCAACACTGCTGTGATCGCGCACAGCAGACTGATACAGGCGACGACGACAAAAAAACCATCCATAATGCAACGAACCTCAATCAAAAAATGCGCAGCTTCGGCTGCCCGGGAAGCTTGCGGGGATTCGCTGCGAATCGCAAGATAGTAGCCCTCGGCCTAAAAGGATCCAGAAATGAGTCTTAAGCTCGGCGTCGTCATGGACCCCATCAGCTCTATCAACTACAAAAAAGATACCACCTTAGGACTGCTTTGGGCGGCGCAGGATCGCGGCTGGTCGTTATTTTACATTGAACCTGACGGCCTCTACCTCAGCGGCGAGGAACCAATGGCTCGCGCACAATCCCTGACCGTCTATCGGGACGCATCTCAATGGTATGCGCTGAAAGAGCCGCAAGAACTATCGCTAGGTGACCTCGACATTTGCCTGATGCGAAAAGACCCCCCGTTTGATCTTGAATATATTTACGCCACGTATTTGTTGGAGCGAGCGGAGCAGCGGGGCACGCTGGTCGTCAATCGCTGCCAGAGTCTGAGGGATTGCAACGAAAAGCTGTTTGCCACCGAATTCCCTGATTGCTGCCCACCTCTATTAGTCAGTCGAGATATGGCTAAGCTTCGCGCTTTTCACAGTGAACATGAAGATGTCATTTTTAAGCCGCTAGATGGCATGGGTGGCAGCGCTATTTTTCGGGCGCGCAAAGATGATCCTAATCTCAGCGTCATTTTAGAGACACTGACACGCTCAGGCGTGCAAACGATCATGGCACAACGCTATTTGCCGGCTATCAGTGACGGCGATAAACGTATCCTGATGATTGACGGAGAGCCTGTTCCTTTTTCCCTTGCCCGAATCCCACTCGCCGGAGAGAGCCGAGGCAATTTGGCAGCGGGCGGTTCTGGTCGAGTGCAACCCCTATCAGATCATGATCGATGGATAGCAGAGCAGGTGGGGCCGGCTCTTAAGGCCCGAGGACTTTTTTTCGTAGGGCTCGATGTGATTGGCAACTACCTGACTGAAATTAATGTCACTAGCCCAACCTGTCTCCGAGAAATAGAAGCTGAGTCAGGACTTGATATTGCAGGCCAGCTACTCGATGTTGTTCAAGCTCATGTTGCCAAAAGGCCCTCAACCTGAACGCAATAACCCCATCGCTAGCAGGCAAGCCGTCGCTGTGATGCTTCGTGGTCATTTTTTAATTGCCACGCCGGCCATCGATCGAGGTTTTTTTAACCGCTCACTCATCTACCTATGCCGCCACGATGAGAATGGTGCAATGGGCATTGTCGTGAATCAGCGGCTCGATATCACCTTCAACGAGATGTTGGAGCATCTCGAAATACCCACCGATCCTGAGGTCCCCAATTACCCGATCTTAGCGGGAGGGCCGATCAGAAAAGACCACGGATTTGTACTGCACAGCCCGGCGGGGGGCTGGCAAGGGGGTCAGACAGTTCACCATGACATTAACCTGACGACCTCGCGCGATATTTTGTGCGCATTGGCTAGCGGTGAAGGACCCCGAGAATGTCTTATCGCTTTGGGGTACGCAGGATGGGCGGCAGGACAACTCGAAGCAGAAATAGCCGACAATAGCTGGCTGACGGTTGCGGCAGACCAGCAGACGCTATTTCATTCGGAAACATCACAAAAACTGGCAGAGGCCGGTCGGATGTTGGGCATTGATGTCGATCTACTCACCGCCGACGCGGGACACGCGTAAGAGTGGCAAAATATGAAACGATCATGGCGTTTGATTTTGGACTGCGCAATATAGGCGTCGCAATTGGCAATACGCTGTCCCGCACCGCTGAGCCCCTCACCGTGTTATCGGCAAAGGATGGTGTACCGCACTGGCCATCGATCATCGCGCTGACTGAGGAATGGCGACCGAACCGCTTGCTGGTTGGACTCCCCATCAACATGGACGGCTCAGAAAGCGAGCTGAGTCGGCGAGCAACTAAGTTTTCCCGGCAGCTTGAAGGCCGATTAGGGTTGCCCGTTACATTGGTTGACGAGCGGCTATCCAGCCGCGAAGCAAAGGCTGACGCGTTCGCAGAAGGGCATCGTGGCGACTTCGTCAGCGATCCTATCGACGACAAAGCGGCGGCCATTATCCTCGTCACTTGGCTCAACGATCAGCCAATGATGCCCTCTGGCTGACGTGCCTTTTCACGCGCGACTTCGGCGGTAATCAGTCTTTTTTGAACCAGTCCTTGCAAACATTGATCCATCGTTTGCATCCCCGTGGATTGCCCCGTTTGGATCGCGGAATACATTTGAGCCACTTTATCTTCCCGGATTAAATTTCGGATCGCCGCAGTACCGCGCATAATCTCGTGTGCCGCAATACGCCCGCCTTGACTGCGCTTGAGCAGAGTTTGAGAGATCACAGCTTGCAAAGATTCTGACAACATCGAGCGCACCATGGCTTTTTCTTCTCCAGGGAAGACATCGACAACACGATCAATTGTCTTTGCAGCTGAGGTGGTATGCAACGTGCCAAAAACCAAATGACCGGTTTCAGCGGCAGTCAGCGCCAGCCGGATTGTCTCTAGATCTCGCAGTTCGCCCACCAAAATGATGTCGGGATCTTCACGTAAAGCAGAACGCAGTGCCGCAGAAAAACCTAACGTATCGCGATGCACTTCGCGCTGATTAATCAGGGAGCGTTTGCTTTCATGAACAAACTCAATCGGGTCCTCAATCGTAAGAATGTGGTCGTAGCGGTTTGCATTGACGTAGTCGATCATGGCTGCAAGCGTCGTGGATTTTCCAGAACCTGTCGGACCAGTCACCAAGACTAACCCTCTTGGTAGCATTGAGATATCGCGGAATGTTTGTCCCATTTCCAACGCCTCCATCGACAAGACTTCGGACGGGATCGTGCGAAATACCGCACCCGCGCCGCGATTATGGACAAAAGCGTTGACACGAAAGCGCGCCACATCGGGGAGCTCAAAAGAAAAGTCCGTTTCGAGACGCTCCTCAAATTCGTTCCGCTGACGATCATTCATAATGTCGTAAATTAAGGCTTGGACTTCGGTCGGGGTTTGCGGGGGTAAGTTGACCCGCCTAATGTCACCGTCTACCCGGATCATGGGCGGAAGCCCTGCTGAAAGATGCAGATCCGAAGCACCTTGTTGAACGCCAAATGCGAGTAATTCTGTGATATCCATATCATAGTCTCCAATAGCGTCGGACTAACACATGGCGCATCAATTTCCTTATGATGCAGACATGACACCGACAGACTTGCGTCTCAATATATCAGAAATCAACCGACGTATTCGCGCGGCAGAGTGCGCTGCAGACAGGCCACCCGGGGCGGTCTCTCTATTGGCAGTCAGCAAAAAAAAATCAACTGAACTCATCCGCTGGGCGCACCAGGCGGGGCTGTCTGATTTTGGTGAAAACTACGCCCAAGAAATGGCCGAAAAAGCCGCCCAACTAGCTGACTTAGGCTTGACGTGGCACTTTATTGGGCCGATTCAAAGCAATAAAACGCGGCTGATTGCCGAGTTTAGTGACTGGGTGCATAGCGTAGATCGGCTCAAAATAGCGCAACGCCTTAGTGATCAACGTCCCTCCGAAAAAGGGCCGTTAAAAGTACTCCTTCAAGTCAAAACATCGGATGAAGCGAGTAAATCTGGGGTACAGTCTGACGCACTCAAAACGCTGATTGATGCTGTAGAGACGCTACCTAACCTGCAATTAAAAGGACTAATGACCATTCCAGCGTCCAGTGCTGAACCCGCTGCCCAGCGAGTGCCTTTTCGTCATTTGCGCACCATTCAACAAAGCCTTATCGGCGGCAATCCAGAATTGGCGATATTATCGATGGGAATGTCCAGCGATTTAGAGGCCGCTATTGCCGAAGGATCGAACCTGGTCAGAGTCGGCACAGATATTTTTGGCGCACGGTATAATTAAAGTCGTTCTTCACGGATACTCCTGATCTTATGTCGCCTCAAATCGCATTCCTAGGCGCGGGCAATATGGCCACCGCCATGATCAATGGCCTGTTGGCCAGTGGTTTCTCGCCGTCACAATTGCGCGCTAGCGACCCTAGCGAAGCTGCATTATCGCGGCTCCAATCACTCGGTCTGTCGCAACTCAACACCTCGCCTCAGCACATTTTTATCGATGCGGATCTGGTGGTAGTGGCGGTCAAACCACAGGTCGCCCCTGAAGCCTTGGCGGCGATACGAGACCAGATTGGCCCCAATACCGCCATTCTGTCGATTGCAGCAGGCATTCCAATTGCCTCCCTACAGGCTGCTGTCGATCCCACCGTTCCGGTTATCCGGTGCATGCCGAACACGCCTGCCATGATAGGCAAGGGGGCCAGTGGGCTGTTCGCAACAGCACAAGCCAGCGACGCACATCGCGCCTTAGCTGAGCAAGTGACTAACGCAGTCGGTATGACGATGTGGGTGCCCTCAGAAGCACTGCTTGATGCCGTGACCGCCGTCTCTGGCAGTGGACCGGCTTATTTCTTTGCGCTCATAGAGTCCATCATTGCGGCTGGCGTTGATCTAGGGCTAGATCAACAGACCGCGGTAGCGCTAACCCTACAAACCGCTATCGGTGCGGCTGAGCTCGCTGGGCGCTCTGAACTGCCCATCTCAACGCTGCGGGAAAATGTCACGAGCCCGGGTGGCACGACTGAACAGGCACTATTAGCCTTACAGTCCCATCAATTCGACGAGATAATCACTCATGCCGTTCAGGCTTGTGCTGAACGAGCGAGAACGCTGGGCGAGGAGTTTGGTTGATATGACCGCGGGAACTGAAATGGCGCTTTATCTGATACAAAATCTTGGGGCTTTGGTACTCACTTTGATCGTGTTACGCGGCATGCTGCACGCGTCGCGAGCCAATTTTTACAATCCCATTTCTCAAGTCATTGTCAAAATCACCAACCCGTTTCTCGCGCCGCTGCGCGGTATGCTTCCGGCGAGGGGACGCATCGATTGGGCTGTCTTAGTGATGGCCGTCCTCATTCAGATCTTAATTTTGCTGGGCATCACCTGGGTGCTAGGGGAGCAGTGGAGTGTGCCTAACCCGCTCATATTGGCGGGATGGGGCATTATTGGTGTACTCGGGTTACTCACCAACCTGACCTTTTTTGTGCTCATTGCCATGATCATCGTCAGCTGGGTAGCGGCCGGCAGTCGGCATCCTGCCATCGAGCTGATCGGACAAATTGCTGACCCCATTATGACTCCTTTTCGCGCGTTGCTGCCCAATATGGGGGGTATCGACTTTTCACCAATTTTGCTTTTTGTCACCATCAACATCGTGCAAATAGGCTTGCGACATGCGGCAGTAGCGCTGTCACTTCCGCCTAACTTGGTCGTTGGACTGTGAACGATGCCAAATAGTGGCGCACACAACAGTGTCGGGCTGGTCAGTCCCTGCCGCGTTCGATTCGAGACCGCTTTTCAATTAGCCAATGGGTCAGTGCTGGCTGAGCACGAGCTGGTCTACGAAACCTATGGCGAACTCAATGCGGCTGGCGACAATGCGGTGCTTATTTGCCATGCGCTATCTGGCACGCATCACGCCGCGGGCTTTTATGCTGACGACGGTGAACGTGCCGGATGGTGGGATCTTGCCATTGGCCCCGGCAAGCCCATCGATACACGACGCTTATTCGTCGTCTGCTCCAATAATATCGGCGGGTGTGACGGGTCGACAGGACCCAATACCTTAAATCCCGAAACGGGCAAACCATGGGGCGCCAAGTTCCCCCAGCCGCAGGTACAAGATTGGGTTCGTAGCCAAAAGCTGCTGGCAGAATATTTGGGCATTTCGCGCTGGGCAGCGGTAATCGGTGGCAGCCTCGGTGGCATGCAAGCGCTGCAATGGGCGATCGACTATCCGGAATGGGTAGAGCATTGTGTGGCACTCGCCGCAGCACCCAAGCTCACCGCTCAGAATATTGCCTTCAATGAAATTGCCCGGCATGCCATCTTATCCGACCCCGATTGGTGCGACGGCGACTACCTAAGCCGCGATACGATACCGAGTCGAGGCGTGGCACTTGCCCGTATGGTCGGCCACCTCACCTATATGTCTGCCGACGGTATGAGCGACCGCTTTGGCCGAGAGCTCAGAGAAGGGAGTTTTACGCCGGAAGCAGAGAGCGAGTGGGTGTTCCAAGTAGAGAGCTATTTGCGGCATCAGGGCACACGATTTTCAACTCAATTTGATGCGAATACCTATGTGCTGATG
The DNA here is from genome assembly GCA_943789425.1 of uncultured Luminiphilus sp. Taxonomy (GTDB): domain Bacteria; phylum Pseudomonadota; class Gammaproteobacteria; order Pseudomonadales; family Halieaceae; genus Luminiphilus. Next base: position 131,407 of record CALSUB010000002.1, on the reverse strand, counting down.
ACACGCGCATTGGATCTGTTTGACCTAGCCGTTGGCAATCACGGTGACTTAAAGGCCGCCGTCGACAAAGCAATCGCCGACTTTCTGGTGTTGTCTTTCAGTTCCGACTGGCGCTTCCCCCCGCACCGCTCCATTGAAATCCGCGATGCCTTAATGGCTGCTGGTAAACCCGTGACCTACGCCAACATAGAAACAGACAACGGCCACGATGGTTTCCTGCTGCCCAATCAAACCTATGAGGCGCTGCTAACACAGTGGATGCAACGGGTCGGTCCAGCATGAATCGTCTCGATCTTAATACGGTGTTAGGTTGGGTTCCACGGGGTAGCAAAGTACTTGACTTGGGGTGCGGTGATGGCGCGTTTTTAAAACGCCTTTGCGAAGAGCGTGGCGCTGTCGGCGTCGGAGTTGATATCGATCCTGACAACCTCGTTTCAGCGGTAAGCAAAGGTCTCGACGTCATTCAGGAAGACATCAACGAAGGCCTAAACTGCTTTACTCGTTACCGTTTTGATGTGGTGATACTCACCCACGCGTTGCAAGAGCTGACGCATCCGCACCTTGCCTTAGAACGTATGGTACATATTGGTGAAGAAGCGATCGTCTCTTTTCCTAATTTTGGGCACTGGCGCTGTCGAACCCACCTCGGGTTAACGGGTCACATGCCTGTCTCTAAGGCAATGCCTCGGAGCTGGTATGACACCCCTAACATTCACTTTTGTACGGTCAAGGATTTTGAAGCACTGTGTTCAGATTTGCGTATCGATATTATAGAGCGGGCAACGGTTGCTGGCGCCGCACAAAAATGGCTTGGAAAATGGTGGCCCAATTTGTTCGCCAGCAGTGCCGTTTACAGAATACGCCGCTCGGCGCGTTAACCCTCGCCTTTGGCCTGAGCGTCATCCCACTGACGAGTAGCGCTCAACAATCCACGCAATATGGGCCCTTCGAATTACATCACAGTATTGTCTATACGACCTTCCTCACCCCCGATATTGCGGCGGAATATGGGATTACCCGCGGTGCAGACAAGGCCATTCTGACGCTATCTGTCCGCGACACCACATCGGGCGAGATTGCAGGTCGGCCAATGAGTATTGAGGGCAGGACCTGGGATTTGATCACTGGCGGGGCGCTGCGGGTCAAAGAAATTCGGGAGGGTCGTGCCACCTACTATATTGTGCCGTTCGAGTTTTTGGACCGCGAGTATCGCTTCTTTGAATTTGAGTTTCAGCCCGAGGGCGCCGACACCGTTTATGAGCACACCATGAAAGTGCAACTGTGGCGCCAGGAGTGATCTGTGATCGCTGAGACGTCCCCCCAACTCATTATTGCCAGCCATAACGCCGGCAAAATTAAAGAATTCCAGCAGGTACTCGGCACTCACTGGCGGGTGCAGCCACAGGCCGACTTTGGCGTGACAGAAGCAGAAGAAACCGGCAGCACCTTTGTCGAAAATGCACTGATTAAGGCAAGGCATGCGTGCTCACTGACAGGTCATGCGGCATTAGCCGACGACTCGGGACTGGTGGTGCCGGCACTAGACGGGGCCCCGGGTCTTCGATCTGCACGCTATTCAGGCTCAAGTTATGAGGACAACAATACGTTACTGCTCAATAATATGGCGGCGTTACAGGGCGCGAGTAGACAGGCGTTTTATATCGCAGTGGTCGTGCTCTTGCGAGATGCGCAAGACCCCACTCCGCTCATAGCAGAAGGCCGCTGGCACGGTCGCATCGCCGACGCACCGCGGGGCAAAGGCGGCTTTGGTTACGACCCTATCTTTGTTCCCGAGGGCGGCTCCCTGCACGCAGCGGAACTGTCATCCGCTGAAAAAAACCGCATGAGCCATCGTGCCAAAGCCATCAACTCTCTCCTAGCGCTAGCAAACGATTGATCACACCGAGCGCAATTCCACTGTCTCTCTACCTGCACTTGCCATGGTGCACGCAAAAGTGTCCCTACTGCGACTTTAATAGCCACGAAGGGTTTACGCCTGAGTTGCAAGGGCCTTATGTCTCGGCATTACTTCAAGATTTTGATAGTCAGCTGCCAGAGATTAGCGGGCGCCTTGTCGAATCCATTTTTATCGGTGGCGGCACCCCCAGCTTGTTCTCTGGAGAGTGGATACAGCGCCTGCTTTCCGGTCTAGCAGAACGGATGCCCTTTGCCCCAGGCGCTGAAATCACCTTGGAGAGTAATCCAGGCAGTGCTGAGCGGGGCCGATACCAATCGTATCTTGAAGCAGGCGTAACCCGACTCAGTATCGGTGTGCAGAGTTTTAACGATGGCGCGTTGGGCCGACTCGGCCGCATTCATTCGGGTGATGACGCCCGCCAAGCGCTTCATCTGGTGAGTACAGCGGGCTTTCAAAACTGGAACATTGATTTGATGCATGGCTTACCAGGACAGACAACCGATACTGCGGCGGCTGATCTTTTGGAAGCGCTTGCGCTGAGTGCTGGTCATATTTCGTGGTATCAGTTGACGATTGAGCGCAATACACGATTCTGGACGTCGCAACCCGAGCTGCCCAGCGAAACAACGCTTGAAGCGATTCAATCCACCGGAGAGCAACTACTGAGTGATGCCGGCTATCACCAATATGAGGTGTCGGCCTATTGTCGCCCGGGCTATGAGAGTCGGCACAATCTTAATTATTGGGGATTTGGTGATTATGTCGGACTCGGTGCTGGCGCTCACGGCAAGATATCACGCAACGATGGACAGATTATCCGAACCCAACGGACTCGCAGCCCCGCGGATTATTTGGCGTTGATCACGAACGGATTGATGCCAGCGCCACGCGGTAACGCCATCAGTCAGCAAGAACGGGTAGTGGAATACGTGATGAATGCGTTGCGTCTCAAATCGGGGTCACCCGTCGGTGACTTCACCCAGCGCACTGGCCTGCCTTTACGGCAGCTCGAGCGAGCCGCAGAGCAGGCCCAGTCTCGAGGTTGGATACAGCACTTAGACAGTGGGTCCCTCAGGGCGACACCGTTAGGCTATCAATTCCTAGACAGCGTGGTGGCGTCATTTTTATAGCACCGATGCGGTGCGATGATTGCCATTAGTCTTGGCGGTGGTACATCAGATCCCATACGCCATGCCCCAGTCGTTCTCCCCGGGCCTCAAATTTCGTTAAGGGGCGATAGTCAGGTCTCGGGACCGCCGCACGAGTACCATGAGTGTTGAGCAACGTAGGCTCTGCCTCTAACACGTCGAACATGTGCTCAACATAGGGCGCCCAGTCCGTTGCAAGATGCAAATAACCGCCGGGGCGAAGTCGTGCTGATAACTGCCTCACTAGGTCGGTTTGAATCAACCGGCGCTTATGATGCTTTTTTTTATGCCAAGGATCGGGGAAAAACACGTGGAACGCGTCAACCGAGTCGGGGGCTAAACAGTGCGTTAACACGTCAACCGCGTCTTCCGCGTAAACACGAAGATTATCGACTTTCGCCGTCAGCGCCTGAGCCAACAGGCGACCCACCCCAGGGCGATGGACCTCAATACCAATGAATTGCGTGGTGGCCTCGGCCTCGGCCATTTGCAGGAGACTGTCTCCCATACCAAAACCCACCTCGACGACCCGCCTGCCGGCAAAACCAAAGGTCGTGTCCCAATCCAGTGCTCCCGCACTCGCCGCAAGCCCTAATTGAGAAAAGCCCTCTTCCCAGCCGCGCTGCTGACTCGGCGTCATGCGCCCTGCGCGCATCACAAAACTGCGAATCCGATTCGCGGCTAAGCGCTCTGGGGATACCACGAGAAGTGAACTAACTGAAAAACTTACGCGACCAGTGCGGTGCGCAGTTTCTTCAATGCATTGGCTTCCAGCTGTCGAATCCGCTCCGCCGACACATCATATTCTGCGGCCAGTTCATGCAGTGTCGCCTTATCGTCGACCAACCAGCGTCGTTCTAAAATATCTCGGCTGCGGCCATCGAGATCCGTCAGCGCCACATGAAGCCGAGCCGAGCCGTCCTCAGCAAACTCTGCAGCCTCAACGAGCTGGCAAGGGTCCGCTTGTTCGTCTTTCAGAAAATGTTGCGGGGCCTGCCACGTGTCCTCATCATCACTGTCTGTTGGCGCATCAAATGCCACATCACGACTGGTTAGACGGCCTTCCATGCGCGTGACTTCAGTCACATCAACCCCTAAATCAGCCGCAATCGCTCGCGTTTCATCAGCAGAGAGCCAATCAAGGGTTTTCTTCTGGCTGCGCAGATTGAAAAATAACTTACGCTGAGCCTTGGTCGTTGCCACCTTGACGATACGCCAGTTACGCAAAATATATTCATGCATTTCTGCCTTGATCCAGTGCACCGCGAAGGATACGAGCCGCACGCCTTTGGTCGGATCAAAACGCTTAACCGCCTTCATCAGGCCGACATTACCCTCCTGAATCAGATCCGCCTCGGCAAGACCATAGCCAGAATAGCTGCGCGCGATATGCACCACAAAACGTAGGTGAGCAAGTACTAACTCTCGAGCAGAGTCAACGCACTCCTCATAAAAAAGGCGCTCAGCCAATGCTTTCTCGCGCTCTGGAGACAGCAATGCAATGCCACTGACGGCCTGCACGTACGCTGACAAATTGGCGCCCGGCGCCATGTTCAGTACGGCGCTGTTCGGCACGGCTAATGCTCGCTTTGTCTCAGTCATTTCCTGGCCTCCTGTAGGCTTGGGGCCGTATTTTAGCACTCTCACCCCGAGAGTGCTAAACCCAAAAAATTACCGATTTTGCGAGGAAGCCAGCGATACCAATTGCCGAACATAACGCCCTGCGGCCAGCCGAGCACTCAATAACCCGAGGGACCCACCCAGCACAGTCAAACTCATCGGGTAAAACGCGCCTGGAGCGCGCATTGTTTGGGGGCTCTCGTACAACAAAAAAAGCGTGTTCACTGGTCCTGCCATCCACCACGTCATCATCATTAGCAACAACGCAGCAACAAGGCCCCCGCCCACGCCATACCAAAGGCCTAGGTACAAAAAGGGCCTTCGTGCGAATGCCGGTGAACCGCCAATGAGATTCACTACCAAAATCTCGTCTTTGCGGGCCTCGATCGCCAATCGCAAAGTGTTACCTAACACCAGCACCGCGCCCATCAGCATCACCGCGCCTAAAGCCAGCACCCAACGCCATCCCGCCTGCAGCGCGGTCTCTAGGCGCGCTACCCAGCGTGTATCCACGATCACTCGATCAACACCTGACAACGTCTGCACCCGCTGACCCAACTCAGTCATCGCGGCCGCCGACAAGGCGGGCCCCGGCATCACGATTAACGTATGGGGTAACGGGTTGCGTGCCAGCGAACCCACAACTGTCGCCAACTCGGTCTGCTGAATAAACTGAGACAAGGCCAGCTCTCGATCCAGTAGCACAACATCATCAATCTCTGGCCAGCTCTTCAAGATGCGCTGTAATTGTTCAGCCACCGGCAACTCACTATCGCCCGTTAACAACACCGATAATTGGGGAGATCGGTCCACTCCCCCCGCGACAGCACTGAGGTTATCTAGGGTGAGCAACAGCGTGCTGGGTAATGCCAATGAAATGGCAATCACCAACCACGTGACAGCCGTCACAACGGGTTGAACAACCAATTTCTGCCAACTAGTGCTAGCAGCGGCACGGTGCTGTGCACGCCAAGCCGCCCAAGCGCCCCAATGCCCCTGGTCTCTTTTTTGCGGCTGGGTCACGCTACCCCGGCCTGCATCAATTGCCCCGCTGCAAGCGTCATCAACCGATGGCGCGATCGCGCAATCAATGACAGGTCATGCGTCGCCACCAACACGGTGACCCCTACTTGGTTAAAGGCTTCAAACAGCGTCATGATTTCTACAGAGAGCGCTGGATCGAGGTTCCCTGTGGGCTCATCTGCAATCAAAAACTCTGGTCGCGCCACGACCGCGCGCGCAATCGCTACCCGCTGTTGCTCCCCGCCGGAGAGCCCATTTGGGTCCGCTCGCTCCTTTGCTAACAGCCCCACCTTGTCTAGGGCCGCCCGCACTCTCCGGTTCGTGTCATGGAGAGAAAATCCAGCAATTTCAAGAGGTAAGGCAATATTGTCACGAACGTTGCGGTCGAAGAGTAGTCGATGCTCTTGAAATACCACGCCGAACCGACGCCGATAATGCCCAACCGCATTCCCCTGAACCTGCTTGGTAGATTGCCCATCGACGAGAATCTGACCGCCGGTGGGTCTATCCAGCAACAACAAAAGGCGCAATAACGTGCTTTTACCCGCCCCAGAGTGGCCGGTTAGCAGCGCCATTTCACCGTCATCGATCTGTAAATTCAGATTGCGCAGTGCGTCTTGTTGCCCAAACCGACGGCTGACGCGGTCGAATTCAATCATCAGCACTGCCCGCTACTGATCATCTAGCAATCCATCAACGAAATCTTGAGCCGAAAAGTCCCGCAAATCCTCCGCTTTCTCGCCGATACCAATGAAACGAATCGGACGCTTCAGTTTGTTCGCGATCGCAAACAGCACCCCACCTCTGGCAGTGCCATCCAGCTTTGTCACGGCAACCCCCGTAATACCAACGGTCTGGTCGAATTCTAGCGCCTGCGAAACCGCGTTCTGACCCGTTCCCGCATCCAACACCAAGAGTGTTTCGTGTGGCACCGCAGGATTTTGCTTACGCATGACCCTGACCACTTTTGCCAACTCATCCATAAGATGGGATTTATTCTGTAAGCGGCCCGCCGTATCCGCAATCAAAATATCAACCCCTCTTGCAGTCGCCGCTTGCAGTGCATCGTAGAGCACCGATGCACTATCGGCACCCGTGTGCTGCGCAACCACGGGAACATCATGTCGCTGACCCCAGGCCTCGAGCTGCTCAACCGCTGCGGCCCGAAAAGTATCACCCGCAGCCAGCATGACACTGCGGCCTTCCTGCTGATATCGATGGGCCAGCTTGCCAATGGTTGTTGTTTTCCCCGCGCCGTTGACCCCCACAACCAGAATCACAAAAGGACGATGGCCCTCTGTTGTCAGGGGCTGTTCCTGATCCATCAGCAATTCCACGAGGGTCGCTTTTAATGCGGACATGACCGTTTCCGTGGCGGACAGCGACTTCCGATCAAGACGCTGACGCAAAAGCTCAAGAACGCGCGCTGATGTCTCAAGGCCCAGATCCGCCATAATCAACTGCTCTTCAATCTCCTCCATCAAAGCCGGATCAAGCTGCTTTTTCCCCAAAACCAGACTGGCCAGGCCCTCTGATAGTTGGCTACGACTGCGGCCTAGCCCCGCTCGTAACCGCTCAAACATGCCGGGCTCTGCAGACTTGGCAGGCAGCACCGCTTCGCGATCATCCGCTAGCAACCGAGGAGACGCTGGCTGCTAGCCCATCCTGCTGCGCTACCGGCACTGCGGCCGCCTCCGAGGGCTGCTCGTCCACCACGACTTCCTGATCCTTGGGTTGAGACCCAGACTCAGTCTTGGCGCGACGTTTGAATAACTTCATGATTCATCGTTCTCACTTGGGAGGGCCTAACTAGGCAGTTGGGACGTGCTCGATACTGCCGCAGAGATAGTCTAGCATTCCAACAATGAGGTGCCAGCATGAGTCAACGTGACCGCCCATTGGGTCAAGCACAACTTCGTATCATCGGTGGAGATTGGCGCGGTCGTAAGCTCAGCTTCCCGAGTAAGAGTAGCCTTAGGCCCACCACCGATCGAGTGCGGGAAACCCTGTTCAACTGGTTGGCGCCTATCGTGAACGATACCCAATGCCTCGACCTCTGCGCCGGATCAGGCGCACTGGGAGTCGAGGCGCTATCGCGCGGTGCACAGCGCTGCGACTTTGTCGACACCGATCAACACGCCATCGATGCCATTGGACAAAATCTGCGCTCATTGGGCGCCACTGAGCGGGCGACGCTGCGCACCTGCCAGGCGGACACCGTGCTCACTGGGGGTTCCCAATGGGACATTGTTTTTGTTGACCCCCCGTTTGAGGCGGGTCTGGGCAATGCTCTCCTCAGCCGTGTTGCTGCCTCACAGTGCCTTAGCGAAGACGGCCTGGTGTACTTCGAAACGCGTCGCTCGTCACCCGAACCAGTCCCCGAGCAGCACTATGAGATCTACCGAGAGAAGACGGCGGGCGACGTGTGTTTCCGGCTTCTGAAATTTCGTTCAGCCTAGCGTTATCGGCGTTTGTTCGCCTCTCCAGACTTGTGTAGGCTGGTAATTCAGCATGATAGGAGTGTCTTGTGCTAACCCATACCGTGGTATATCCAGGTACTTTCGATCCAATCACGAATGGCCACATAGATCTCGTGGAACGCGCGGCCAAACTATTTGAACGCGTGGTCGTAGCAGTGGCAACCAGCGAAAAGAAAACGCCTTTATTTTCGCTCGAGGCGCGAGTCGATCTGGCCCAGACAGCACTGGGGCACGTAAACGCGGTCGAAATCGTCCCTTTTAGCGGGCTGCTGGTCGATTTCGTGCGCCAACACGATTCTCATTGCGTGTTGCGTGGCCTTCGTGCTGTTGCTGACTTTGAATACGAGTTTCAGCTTGCCAACATGAATCGCGCAATGAGTCCCTCGTTTGAAAGTGTCTTTCTCACGCCCAGCGCTGAGCTTTCCTACATCTCGTCGTCATTGGTTCGAGAAATCGCCGCATTAGGCGGGGATGTCAGTCGCTTTGTTCCAACTAACGTCGCCGAGGCACTTGAGGGCACCCAGTCATAAAGCGTTCTGTCCGCGCCACTCGGCACAAGCAGCATTCGAGCGATTAACGCTGGCACTTTACGCAGAACACCGTGGCTCTCCCACCTTGACGTAGGTCTCGCAGCGATGCGCCACAGGTGCGACAGGGCTGCCCGCCTCGGCCATAAACGCGGAGTTGTTGCGCGAAATAACCTGGCGCTCCGTCTCCGCCGACAAAATCTCTCAGCGTGGTACCTCCAAGCTCAATAGCCTCACCGAGTACTCGCTTAATCGTGGTCGCAAGCACGTCATAACGTGCCTCCGCAATGCGGCTTGCGGCCCGCGCGGGGTGAATGCCCGCCAAAAATAAGGCTTCGTTAGCATAGATATTACCGACGCCCACAACCACTTTGCCGTTCATCACGAACTGTTTGATCGGCACATGCCGCTTACGAGAGAGTTGATATAAATAATGGCCGCTGAACGCGTCAGTGAGCGGCTCAGGCCCCAATGAGTCCAATAGGGGATGGGACGCGCCTTGCAACCAGTGGAAGCTGCCAAAGCGCCGAGGATCGTGATACCGCAGACACCATTTGTTGTCGAGCACAATGTCGATATGGTCGTGAAACATCGGCGGAGTATCAGCTAACATCAGCCTCAGGCTACCCGACATACCCAAGTGGACCATCAAGGTGCCTCGATTGGTTTCAAGCAGCAGATATTTTGCCCGCCTGCTGACGCCAATGAAGTGCGCCCCCGCCAAAAGTTGGTTCAGTGTGGGTGGCACCGGCCAGCGTAACCTGGGTTCGCGCACAATAACTTGGGCAATCGCTCGCGACATGATGTGCGGCGCAATACCCCGACAAGTGGTCTCTACTTCTGGAAGTTCCGGCATATTCGGTTTGGGCGCCGCAAATGGGGCCCCTCGCTGGCTATCAGCGTCACGACGGCGAGTCCCATGAAACCCCGGCACCTAAACAAAAACCCCGGCCAATTGCCGGGGTTTCGAAGGTTGCGCCATGCATTACGCTTACTTAATTTTGGCTTCTTTGTAGATCACGTGCTTGCGCGCGACTGGATCATACTTTTTCATCTCAAGTTTATCCGGCATGGTGCGCTTGTTCTTGTCGGTCGTGTAAAAATGTCCCGTACCCGCCGTTGAATTCATTCTAATTTTTTCACGCATGTTTAAATCCTCAAACCTTCTCGCCGCGGGCGCGCAACTCTGCCAACACAACATCAATACCGCGCTTGTCGATAATGCGCATGCCTTTGGAAGTGAGCCGCAACGATACGAAACGATTCTCGCTCTCCACCCAGAAACGGTGATTATGTAAATTTGGCAAGAACCGACGCTTAGTGCGGTTCTTTGCGTGGGAAACGTTGTTACCGGTCGCGGGACGCTTCCCCGTTACCTGACAGACACGTGACATGAGACTACCCGTGAAGATAAACAAAAGGGCGCGTTTTATACCAGAGGGCCATTGACGGTGCAAGCCATCTGATCTCAGAGGCCACTGAAGTGTGCAAAAACCCCTGCAAATGCTAGTGTGCTGGCACATCAGTAACGAGGTGGGGCCGATGGGTCTGTTGCACCAGCGTCACATTATCGTGGCCATCAGCGGGGGTATCGCGGCTTATAAAGGCGCCGAACTCGTGCGTCTGCTCAAAAAGCAGGGCGCCGTTGTGCGAGTGATACTGTCACGGGGTGCAAAGGAATTTATCACGCCGCTCACACTGCAAGCACTGTCTGGCGAACCGACCCATAGCGAATTGCTTGATGAAACGGCCGAGGCCGGTATGGGTCACATTGAGCTGGCCCGCTGGGCTGATCTGGTGGTGATCGCCCCAGGGACCGCAGACGTCATCGCCAGGCTCGCGCAGGGCAGAGCGGATGACTTGCTGACTACGGTGGCGCTGGCCACGCCAGCGCCAGTCGCCGTTGCGCCGGCAATGAATCAGCAGATGTGGGCTAACCAAGCGACCCAAGATAACCTCGAACAACTCATCGTTCGGGGTATTCAGATCATTGGCCCAGATGCGGGGGAGCAGGCCTGCGGTGACGTGGGCCCTGGTCGCCTCCTCGAGCCAGACGGGATTGCAACCGCGATCGCCGAACAATTTGAATCACGTTTATTGGACGGCAAACGAGTGGTGATTACCGCAGGGCCTACGGTTGAGGCGATCGACCCTGTGCGTTATCTCAGTAATCACAGTTCGGGGAAAATGGGTTATGCGTTGGCTCGCGCCTGTGTTGACGCCGGTGCCGCGGTAACCTTGATCACAGGTCCGGTCTCCTTATCGCCTCTCAGCCGGGTCAACATGGTGCCCGTTAACAGCGCACTCGAGATGCATGACGCTGCCGTGCACTGTGCGCCGGACGCCGATATTTTTATCGGTGCGGCGGCAGTATCTGATTATCGGCCAGAATCAGCCGCACCGGAAAAACTGAAAAAGGCAGCGGGGCAAGGCCGGGTCATCACGCTCGTGCAAAACCCCGACATCATTGCTTCGGTGGCAAAACTCTCACAACGGCCCACCCTCATGATCGGCTTCGCGGCGGAGACCAATGACGTCATCACTCATGCTCGCGAAAAACGAGTCAAAAAAGGGCTGGACTATATCGTCGCTAATGACGTCAGTGACCCTGACACCACCTTTGGCTCCGACCAAAACGCGGTCCACCTGATTGGTGAGGACGAAGCGCATTATCTGCCCCTGGCGACCAAGCAGGTGATTGCGGAGCGCATTGTTAGCCTTGTGGCTCATCACCTTGAGGCAACAAACCCGACATCAGGCTAGGTTCAAACAAGACAGGTTTAGTGAACTGCGGCATCTTCACATTGCGTTTACGATTCGCCCGCATCATGCTCAGCGTTGCGTGTCAGCACGAGAACTCAGAACATGTCCTTAAACCAAGGAGAGGCCGGTAATTTTGCGCGAATCCTGACGGAATCGCTGCCGTACATCCAGCGCTTCACCGGAAAAACCTTCGTCATCAAGTTTGGTGGCAATGCCATGACCGACCCCGAACTCCACGAGAGTTTTGCACGGGATGTCGTCTTGATGAAGCTCGTTGGTATGAACCCCGTCGTTGTGCATGGCGGTGGGCCGCAGATTGGCCAACTGCTGGAGCGCCTCAATATTGAAACAGAGTTCGTTGATGGTATGCGGGTGACCGATGAACGAACGATGAATGTAGTGGAAATGGTGCTCGGCGCCACGGTAAACAAGGAAATTGTGGACAGCATTCACCGCAATGGCGGGCGGGCTATCGGTATGACCGGAAAAGACGGTCAACTGATCCAGGCGAAGAAACTATCAGGGCAATGGGGCGCAAACGGCCAGCAGGATATTGGTCAGGTCGGCGAAGTCTCCAGTATCGATACAGATCTGCTCTCTGTTCTGCAAGAAAGTGACTACATTCCAATTATTGCGCCGGTAGCGGGCGGTCCCGATGGGCAGACTTATAATATCAATGCTGATTTGGTAGCCGGCAAGTTGGCCGAGGTGCTGCAAGCTGAAAAGCTGATGCTGCTTACCAACGTGTCTGGTCTCTTAGACGCAGAGGGAAAAACGCTTACCGGGCTGTCCACCGAGCAGGTGCAGGAGCTCATCACGTCTGGAGTCATCCACAGCGGCATGCTGCCAAAGATTCAGTGTGCGTTATCAGCGGTTCATAATGGTGTCACCAGCGCACATATCATTGACGGTCGAGTCTCTCACGCGGCGCTGCTGGAGATTTTTTCCGACGAAGGTATTGGCACACTGATCAGCAATCAAAAGTAAATCCGCCGGCGACCGTTTGCACGGACGCGCGTGACTCTTTAGCATCAGGGCTCAATCTCAATTGCAGTAGCGTATGGCCGACGCAACCCAGACTAAAGCACCTCAGCGCAAGGAACAGATACTGCAAGCCCTTGCAGAGATGCTCGAGGCAACACCCGACAATAAGATCACCACCGCAAAAATTGCGGCGGCTGTCGGCGTCTCAGAGGCTGCACTTTATCGGCACTTTCCCTCCAAAACCAAAATGTTTGAAGCGTTAATTACCTTCGCAGAGGAAGCGCTGTTTGTGCGTATTGGGCGAATGAGCGAGGGGTCTTTGACCGCGATAGAGCAGTGCCACGCCTTGGTGCGACTGTACCTAGAGTTTTGCGAGAAAAACCACGGCATCAGTCGGCTCCTAACGGGTGGCGCGCTGACGGGGGAATCGCGGCAACTTCATCATCGCATCGCGCAGCTCTATGAACGCCTCGAAACCCAACTGCGGCAGTATTTGAGGGAAGCCGAACTGCGTGAGGGTTGTCGACCTCGGCTGTCTGTCAACACGGCAGCCAATCTGATGATGGCGTTTGCCGAAGGGCGCGTACACCAGTTTTGTCGCAGTGGTTTTAAGAGCGGCCCCACCGACAATTGGCAGGATCAGTGGGAGTGGCTGGGGGCAGATCTCATGCGCGCAGTACCTCCCGCGGCCAGCTCGTAGCCCAATAGGGCCAGACTCGGCTAAACGCCATCATCACCGAGCGTTAACCGCCACGCTCAGGCTAGCGCTGGATAACAAGCGCCGATGATAACGGCATGTCACGGTGGTCTATCGCCAAAAAGCCTGCAACACCCATCATTGGCAATCCGGACGTTAGCGGCCTATTCCCAGCGTTATGCAGAAACGTAGCGGTCCCGGTAGCGCTGCAGCGCATCCCGATGCCCCATCGCTTCGGGGTTGTCCTCAACCCACTCGATAATGTCGTGGAGCGAAATGACGCTGATCACCTTAAGCCCCCAATCTTGCTGAACTTGCTGTACGGCAGAGAGTTCCGCCGCGCCGCGCTCACAACGGTCAAGGCCTATCAACACACCGGCACCAGCTGCACCAGCCGCTTCCAAAATAGCCATCGACTCTCTAATGGCTGTCCCTGCTGTCATCACGTCATCCACGATGAGTACCTTGCCCTCTAACGGCGCGCCAACCACTTCGCCACCTTCTCCGTGCGCTTTAGCTTCCTTACGATTAAAGGCAAATGGCATATCGACGTGATGGTGATCTGCCAAGGCAATGGCGGTAGTCGCGACCAAAGGAATACCTTTGTACGCTGGCCCGAATAGCATGTCAGTCGGCAAATTGGCCGCCTGAAAAGCGGCCGCATAGCACCTACCAAGCTGGGCAAGTGATGATCCTGAAGCGAACTTACCCGCATTAAAAAAATAAGGGCTCAGGCGGCCCGACTTCAACTCGAACTCACCGAACTGCAACACGTTACAAGCGAGGGCTAAACGAATGAAGTCCTGACGGTACTGTTCCAAGGCTGTTGTCACCACCCACTCCAAAATACGGTTATCGACGAAAGGCGCCCCTTTGGCTTAATTCAGCACTTAGTTACGGTCTGGGTCGGGGCTTTGAAGGTATACTATTGGAACTCAGACAATAGGACTAGCAATGAGAATTATCAGCCTCGTCGTCGAGGGGCTTGAACGCGCGGCGGAGGCCGGTTGCCTTGAGTGGTTGTGGACGCAAGACGCGGACATCATCTGTCTACAGGACACGCGTTGCTCTGAATATTCGCTGAGTGGTGACCGCTTTTTTCCAGCGCATTACCACCCCTATTTTCTCGATCACTTCGAGGATGCTCGGCTCAATGGCGTTGCGATTTACTGCAAAAAGATCCCCAAGGCGATCATATGGGGCCTGGGATTTGAGCAGTTTGATGCTCAGGGTCTCTACATACAGGCTGATTATGATCAGGTCAGTGTCGGCTCTGTATTGGTCCCCAGTGCGCTCAGTGGGGAACAAGCAATGGCACATAAACTGGCCTTTCTTAATCAATTAAGCGGCCACCTAGAGAAAGTGCGCCATAAACGTCGCGGCTACATATTGTGCGGCGGGTGGGAGCTGATGGCACACCACGCTGACGCAGAAGAGGTCGGCACTGCTGGGAATATCCCGGGCCTGTCACCCAACGAACGAGGCTGGTTATTGGACCTTTACGATAGCGGCTACGCCGATGCTTTTAGAGTGATCGACAGCGAGCCCGATGCACTGACTTGGTGGCCTCATGGCGATGAGGCAGGGGGTATGCGAACCGATACCCATATTATCTCTGAGCTCTTGGTGAGTGCGGTCAAAACAGTTCACATCTACGACGCACAGGTATTTTCGCACCATGCGCCTGTCGTCATTGACTACGACATCACGCTTTAGCCTTTACTCAGTGCCTCTCGTTGTGCAGCGTTAATATCGGCTCCTGCGGCGGTAGCGAGTTGCAGTAATTCGGTCAATTCGGCTTGTGTAAAGGTGGCACCTTCGGCCGTGCCCTGCACTTCAACCAACCCACCACTCTCTGTGAGCACCACATTCATGTCACTATCAGCCCGAGAATCCTCAGCATAATCAAGGTCTACCACAGGCATGCCCCGCCAAACCCCCACAGAAACGGCGCTAATCAGGTGCTTTAACGGATCACCCGATAGATCTCCAGATCGTTGGAGGCCATTGAGCGCATCCACAACGGCGACGCAAGCCCCCGAAATCGCCGCCGTCCGAGTGCCGCCATCCGCCTGAATGACGTCGCAATCTATCGTGATCGTGCGCTCACCCAGTAATGTCAGATCTAACGCGGCGCGCAGAGACCGGCCGATCAGGCGCTGAATCTCTACCGTACGACCACCCTGCTTACCACGCGCGGCCTCCCGGTCCATCCGTGAACCAGTGGACCGCGGCAACATACCGTATTCTGCGGTCAGCCACCCCTCGCCCTTACCGCGTAAAAACCGCGGTACACCTGCCGTCACGCTGGCGGTGCAGATCACTTTAGTTTGGCCAAAACTCACCAGCACTGAGCCCTCAGCATGGCAAGTGAAGCCCCGCTCAAACTGTATTGGTCGCATTGCGTTGGGTGCTCGACCACTAGGTCGATCAGATGCTGCCGCCATGGCGGGTCTCCAAGTCTCAGTAACAGTTAACAACCCCCCGGCTACTGTTACACTTCACTGCGTCCATAGCTGGAGCGATGCGGTGACTCAGAGTATGACGGGCTTTGCCCGGGGGAGTGTAACAACCGAGGACTTAACGGTCACTGTAGAGTGCCGTTCGGTTAATAATCGTTACCTCGATTTACACTTTCGAATGCCAGAGACGTTGCGCGAGTATGAGCCGCAAATGCGAGCACAGATCAGCCAATCCTTCTCCCGAGGGAAACTCGAGCTATCCGTGCAATACCAGCAAAACAAGACGACATCAGAGGCTGCGTTAGACACCGATCACCTGAACACGTTGCAAGCGGCATTGAAGCAAATTTCAACGTTCTTTCCAGATGCCGAAGCGCCAAACCAACTGACGTTATTGCAGGCACCCGGTGTCCTAAGCGAGCGTCCGATAGCGGTCGAAGCGCTAATTTCAGCGACCACTGCCGCGCTCAAGCAATGCCTCGAGACACTGTTGCAGAACCGCCGAGAGGAGGGTGCAAAATTAGCCGCCATGGTGTCAGAGCGAGGAGAGCGTATCAGGGCTTTGCTCGTCTCGCTCCGGCAACAACTCCCAGCACTTCAGCAGGCCCATCGAGAAAAGCTGCTCGCTAGAATGGCGTCATTAGAACTCACAGCAGACGCCAAGCGTTTAGAGGAAGAAATTGTCTACGTCTTGCAGCGTGCCGATGTGGAGGAAGAAATGGATCGCCTCGAGGCTCACTTAGATGCCATTAAGACGGCGTTAACCGGGAAAGTGCCCTGCGGCAGAAAACTCGATTTCTTGATGCAGGAGCTCAATCGTGAGGCCAATACACTCGCTTCTAAATCAACGGCTTTAGATACCACTAACACCGCCATAGAGTTCAAAGTACTCATTGAGCAGATGCGCGAGCAAATTCAGAATATCGAGTAGATGACACGCATGAATACAGCCATATCGCGAGGCCAATTACTGATTATTTCGGCGCCCAGTGGTGCTGGAAAAACCTCTTTAATTCGAGCGCTGATAGAGAGTGATCGTCGTATCGAGGTGTCTGTCTCGCACACGACGCGGCCTCAGCGCCCGGGTGAAATTGAAGGTGTTAATTATTTTTTTGTGGCATCTGAGACGTTTCAAAGACTGCAAAGCGACGGCGCATTTTTCGAATGGGCCGAAGTATTCGGACATTGCTATGGCACCAGCACAGCACAATTGGACGCGCGTCTTCAGCAAGGTGCCGATGTGATTCTAGAAATCGACTGGCAAGGGGCTCAGCAAGTGCGGAGCCTATTACCGGACAGCACATGGATCTTTATCCTGCCTCCCTCAGTGGCGTCCCTCAAGACGCGATTGCGCGATCGGGGGCAGGATACTGACGCCACCATTGATCTCCGCATGCAGGCAGCCCAGGATGAAATGTCACACTGCGACGAGGCAGACTATCTCGTTATCAATGATGTCTTCGACACCGCACTGATCGAACTTCAAGCCATTATCAGCGCAGCAAGGTTGCGCACTGGACGCCAACAGGCCACTCACACCACCCTGTTGAGGGATTTATTGACCCCCGAAACGACGCCGCCGTAAGACTTGTCGGCAAATTTACACTCAAGGGTGGGTTCGCCTGTCCTACCTAGGGTATACTATGCGGCCGTATTTATAGCGGCGAAGAGCAGGAGATCACGCTGACATGGCGAGAATTACCGTAGAAGATTGTTTGGATAACGTCGAAAACCGATTTGAGCTCGTTATGCTTGCCTCTAAGCGGGCGCGCCAACTTGCCACTGGCGGTCGTGATCCACTGGTGGAAGACGAGTCAGACAAAGCCACTGTCATTGCGCTGCGCGAGATCGCTGACGGACTGATTACGCCCGAAGTATTGGCTCGAGAGAGTGAGATCGAGGCAGAAGAAGAGCTCGCCGCCACATTTGAGACGCCGATTCTCTAATTTGGAGGGTCGCTAGCGATGGTAGCCATTACGCGCCAAACGCTCAGTAGACCGCTCCTTGGGCCCGCATCTTATCTGGCGTCCCGAGGTAAACTACCCCTAAGCACTCGCACTGGACACGCTGCCCACAGCTCCTTGGCAGCGTTCGAGCAATTAATCGCCGACTATTTACCGTTAGAGCAGGTAAAACTGGTCAGACGAGCCTATTACTACTCTGAGCAAGCACATTACGGCCAAACCCGACGCAGTGGTGAGCCCTACGTCACACACCCCCTCGCAGTGGCCTGTGTTTTGGCGCGTATGCACATGGACGCGCAAAGCCTGATGGCCGCGCTGCTCCATGACGTCATCGAGGATACCGGCGTCACCAAAAAAGATATTGGCGCGCAATTTGGTTCGGATGTCGCCGATTTGGTGGACGGCGTGAGTAAATTGACCCACGTCGAGTTCGACTCAGCCGAGCAAAGACAAGCCGAAAATTTTCAGAAAATGACCTTGGCGATGGCCAAAGATATCCGCGTCATTTTGGTCAAGCTGGCTGATCGACTCCACAATATGCGGACCCTCGGGGTGTTGAATCGCGAAAAGATAAAACGCATCGCGACCGAAACGCTCGACATTTACGCCCCTATTGCAATGCGCCTGGGAATGAATGAGATCCGCCTAGAGTTCGAAGATTTAGGACTCAAGGCACTCTATCCTATGCGTGCAAGAAGGCTCGAAGCGGCGCGCAGGGCAGCCAGTGGCAACCGAAAGCAGCTCATTGAGCAAATTCGTGGGCAACTGAGCCAAACACTCAAACGTGAAGAAT
Source organism: uncultured Luminiphilus sp. (assembly GCA_943789425.1). GTDB lineage: Bacteria > Pseudomonadota > Gammaproteobacteria > Pseudomonadales > Halieaceae > Luminiphilus. Next base: position 113,028 of record CALSUB010000002.1, on the reverse strand, counting down.
TGACCGCAACCGTCGTCGGTCGCGAAAAGCACCTTTATAGCATCTACCAGAAAATGAAAGCGAAGCGAAAATCCTTTGCTGAGGTGATGGATATCTTTGCCTTTCGGCTCATCGTTGACTCCGTCGATGACTGCTATCGCGCGCTAGGCATGGTCCATAGCCTCTATAAACCTGTGCCCGGTGAATTCAAAGACTACATTGCGATCCCAAAGGCCAATGGCTATCAATCGCTGCACACCGTTTTAAAAGGCATGCACGGCGTGCCGATTGAAATTCAGATTCGCACGCACGAAATGGAAGATATGGCGAATAATGGAATCGCAGCTCACTGGCTCTATAAAAGCGAAGAAGGCAGTACCAGCATATCGCATGCCCGAGCACGAGAATGGGTACAGGGCTTGCTCGAAATGCAGCAACGCGCAGGAGACTCACTGGAATTCATCGAGAATGTGAAAATCGATCTGTTCCCCGACGAAGTGTATGTCTTCACACCGCGCGGCGATATTCTTGAGCTACCAAAAGGCTCATGTGGCATCGACTTTGCCTACGCGGTACATACCGACATCGGTAACCACTGCGTTGCCGCGCGGGTCAGTAACCAGCTAGTCCCCCTATCAGAACCATTAGAAAGTGGTGCGACGATTGAAATTGTCACCTCACCGACTGGCAGACCAAGCCCCTCTTGGTTGAATTGGGTCGTCACCGCCCGTGCCCGTACCCATATCCGCCACTTTTTGAAGGATCAACGGCGCGATGACTCCCTCGCACTAGGCAAAAATCTGCTCGACCGCGCGCTGATGGCTCACGACACTCGCCTCAGCGCCATTGACGACGCAACGATGCACACAGCCTTAGCCTCATTGGGCAAAGCGGATATCGATGCTTTAGTCATTGACGTCGCACTGGGCAACACATTGCCCCATATCGCCGTTGCTCACCTAACTAATCGTTACGATGACGCCGCCGTGAGCGGTGAAGGCGCCACGCTCGGCATCCGTGGGACGGAAGGCGTGGGCGTGGCATATGCAAAGTGCTGCTGCCCGTTGCCCGGAGATGCCATTCAAGGATACCTAGGGCAAGAACGCGGATTAGTCGTTCACCGTGATAGCTGCCGCAACTTGGTCGACCTAAGAGAACAACGCGATCGACTCATGTCATTACACTGGGATGAAGACGTTGACCGTACGTACCCCGTTGGCCTTCGGGTTCAAGTGGAAAATCGCCGTGGCATGATTGCGGTTTTAGCCACCCGGCTCAGCAGTATTGGGCTGAACATCGAGCGCATTGCAACACAAAATAAAGACATCCAGTTCACCTTTGTCGATTTAGAGCTACAAGTTAGCAGCCGCATCCATTTAGCCAGAGTGATGAAGCGCATCAGGATAATCGAGGGTGTGCTCAAAGTGACGCGTAGCGCACGGCGATAAAACCCACACCGAACGACTCTCCTCTTCTGGTCAAGGCTTGCCCATCTTGCGTCGCTCGAGGGTTCGTTATTCAATACAAACCAACCGTTTATATTAGGAGGCGGCCATGTCGAACCGAGCCATCATCACAACCCCATCCGCACCGCAGGCGATAGGCCCCTACTCACAAGGCATCAAGGTCGGCAACACCGTTTGGATATCCGGACAGATTCCACTCGACCCCAATACGATGTCGCTGGTATCAGGCGACATTACTGCCGAGACCGAGCAGGTGTTCGCCAATCTTTCCGCCGTGGCCGCAGCAGCGGGGGGGACTCTTGATGACGCCGTAAAAATTAATATTTCCCTCACCGATCTTGCTGATTTCGAGGCGGTCAATGCCGTCATGGCGCAACAACTGGCGGAACCGTATCCCGCGAGAGCTTGTGTACAAGTGGCGGCCTTACCGAAAGGCGCTCGCATTGAGATCGAGGCCATTCTCACGCTCTAATAACCCCTCAGTTCTCAGGCCTTATGTGTTGATGGCTGCGGCATAACCCTCGCGCCATGAAGGATAGGTGAGCGTAAAGCCAATCTCCTTGAGTAAGGCGCTTCGGCATTGACGATTCGCTCTTGAAATTGCCTGCTGAGGCGCATCACTGAGACGGACGCCCAGTTGTTGTGCCAGCCATCGCTCCACTTCATAGGTAGGGGTTGTATCCTCATCCGCTGCTACCAAAGTCGGTGGTACCGCTTCGCCTTGCTCATCTAAGTGCAAGCAGTGCGTAATCAACCGTGCTAAATCTTCGCGATGAATACGATTACCAAAGGAGGATCCCGGTGCCCCCCCCTGACCAGAGAGAACCCGCCGAATTAACATGCCCTGCGGGTCGCCATACACACCGGCGGGACGAATAACGGTGGTGGTGCGCGCGCGTCGGATGACTGCCTCCGCTGCCACCATCGCCCGTGCTTGGGGCTCGCTCACATTCAGTGGTGAGTGCTCATCCACCCAGCCACCCTCCGCCTCACGGTAAACCCGCGTTGATGACACCCAGATAACGCGACGACACGCCAATAGCCACGGTTGTGCCGCCAATAGCTCAGCGGCCTCGGTAAAACCCCGGTGATACCCCTGTGGGTCGTATGACTGAGGGGTTGGCGTCACGAGAACGTAATCCGGGTCGCGCACCGACAGAGCGGCCATTGAGGCTGGGTCGGTGAGATCTACCTGATACCGATCAAACTGCTCGGGCAACGAGCCGGCATTGCGACGCGCAGCCGACACGGTCCAACCGAGAGCCGCCATTGAAGACCCCACTCGCGTGCCAATGTCGCCACATCCAAGGATAAGTAGGTGCATTAAGTGCGCAGCCTCATCTAAGAGTCGCTAAGATAACACTCTGGCAAAGACAGCAGGGTACCGAGACGCCTTTGAGCCAAACCATTTTGCAAAATTCCGTGACGACGCTCCGTGGTGTCGGCGAAAAATTGAGACTACGTCTGTCAGAAATTGGCATCTATTCTCTGGAAGATCTACTGTTTCATTTTCCACTTCGGTATCAAGACCGTACCCGCGTCACGCCCATCGGCGCACTCACTGATCAGGTCGATGCGGTCGTACAAGGGGATGTCAGAGGCGCCGCCGTCACGATGGGTCGACGACGCACGCTGGTGGTTCAAATCGGCGATGACACCGGGTTAATCACCGTCCGTTTTTTCCATTTTCGGCAAACGCAGGTCGCCCAGTTTAAAACCGGAGGCCGCGTCACACTCTTTGGAACACCGCGGAGATTAGCGGGTAAGGTGGAAATGGCTCATCCAGAGTATCGGCTAGGTGACGAGGCAAGCTTGTTGGAGCCAGCACTCACGCCCGTTTATCCCACTGTCAGCGGACTCGGGCAAAGCACTTGGCGAAAACTCTGTGGTCAGGCAGTGGCACTGCTGACAAAAACCCCGCCAGATGATCTATTAACCGGTGTCACCGACGATACTATTACCCTGCCAGAAGCCATTTCATTTCTCCATAATCCCCCTCCTTCTGCCTCACTCGGGGAAATTCAGCAGGGGACACACCGCGCACAAATGCGATTGGCGCTCGAGGAGCTTATCGCTCACCAAGTCTCTGTACTAGGCGTGCGGGATAAGGAGCGGCGATTTGTTGCGCCGGTCATCGCTGGAGACTCTTCCTTATCGAGAGCACTGTTGTCGTCTCTGCCTTTTAGCCCAACTCACGCGCAAAATCGCGTGGGAGCAGAGCTCAGTCAAGACCTCTCTCAAAATCACCCCATGTTACGTTTAGTACAGGGCGATGTGGGGTCGGGCAAGACCTTGGTAGCGGCAAAAGCAGCGCTCGATACCATCGCGTCAGGCTATCAGGTTGCCTTCATGGCACCTACGGCACTGCTCGCCGAACAGCATTTTTCAACATTAGAGTCTTGGTTCGCGCCATTGGGGAAAACTGTTGCCTGGTTAAGCGGCCGTATCAAGGGGCGAGCCCGCGCTGAGGTATTGCAACAACTCGCGAACGGCGAGGCGACTGTTGTGGTCGGGACACACGCCTTGTTCCAAGAAGACGTGCATTTTCAACGCCTTGGGTTAATCGTCGTCGACGAGCAACATCGATTTGGTGTTCACCAACGCCTTGCACTGGCCGATAAAGGTGCAGATGGACAGCATCCGCACCAGCTTGCACTGACTGCAACACCGATTCCACGGTCACTTGCCATGGTCGCTTACGGCGACCTCGATTGCTCGGTGATCGACGAGCTGCCCCCGGGACGAACACCCGTGACGACAACCTTAATCGATCATGATCGCCGTGATGCCGTCATTAAACGGGTTGGCGCCGCTTGCCGTGATGGACGACAAGCGTATTGGGTCTGTACCGCGATCGAAGAAAGCGACTCGCTGCACATGGAGGCAGCCACCGCAACGCTAGAGACCCTATCGGCGGCTCTACCGGGAGTCGCGATAGGCCTGGTGCATGGCAAGTTAAAGCCGGCGGATAAAGCCAGCGTAATGGCACAGTTTAAAGCGGGAACACTGCAGTTACTCGTGGCGACCACCGTCATTGAAGTTGGTGTCGATGTACCGAAGGCCAGTCTTATGATTATCGATAATGCTGAGCGCTTGGGGCTTGCACAGCTCCACCAGCTTAGAGGACGTGTTGGCCGCGGTGCTATTGAGAGTCACTGCGTACTGTTGTTCCGTCCGCCGCTATCGATCACGGCACAAGAAAGACTAAAGGTCATGCAGGATACCCACGATGGCTTTGTCATTGCGGAAGCGGATTTGCGCATACGCGGACCCGGGGAACTGCTGGGCACCCGGCAGACCGGGCTCGCACAATTTAGAGTGGCGAGGCTCCCAGAACATGAAGGGCTCTTAATCAGGGCGCACGATATTGCGCAACAACTGCATCGGCACGACGTGGCCCGGGCACAAGCCCTGATGACTCGCTGGGCCGGTCCTCGTGCCGATTTTGCGCGTGTTTAATTCAAAACGGCAACGCACTGAGCCAAGCCGATGTCGCATCGCTGTGCTCAGGCCGCTACACTGGCGCACCCCAAAAGGTAAAATGCGCGTTAATGGTTGAACCTCCCCCTTCTCTCCCGCTGAATACAGGGATAAAAGCCCGCAAGTTGCGTGCAATAGTCGAAATCACTCGGTTTGATAAGCCCATCGGGACGTTTCTGCTGCTAGCGCCCACGCTGTGGGGAATGGTGCTGGCGAATCAGGGTTACCCGCCTTGGGGATTACTCTGCCTGTTTGTCGCCGGCGCTATTGTGATGCGATCCGCAGGCTGTGTTGCAAATGATCTCGCTGATCGAAATCTGGACGGCCACGTCGAAAGAACCCGATTAAGACCGCTGGTCAGTGGCGCCTTAAGCGTCTCTGACGCCCTTTTTTTACTGTTTAGCTTACTGAGCATAGCCCTGATTTTGGTCGCGCTCACCAATCCGCTCACCATACAGCTCTCGATCGCGGGGCTAGCATTAGCACTGATCTATCCGCTTATGAAACGCGTGACCCACCTGCCACAAATTGTGTTGGGCCTTGCCTTTTCCTGGAGCATCCCGATGGCTTTTGCCGCCAGCGTGAATACGCTCCCTAGCGCCCTGTGGTGGTTATTTCTCGCCAATCTTCTCTGGACCGTGATCTATGACACACAATATGCGATGGTCGATCGAGAGGATGACTTAACAGTGGGCATTAAGTCGACCGCCATTTTATTTGGCCATCTCGATGTGCGTATTATTGGGCTGCTACAGGGCCTTTGCGTCATCGCCTTCTGCTGCTGCGGTGCTGCGTTCGATCTTGGAGTGGCCTATTACGCCGCAATCATAGCCGTGGGGCTGCTGTTTACACGACACCTCTGGCTCATCAAAGATCGCGATACGCAGCAGTGTTTTAAAGCGTTTAATCAGAGTAAATGGATCGGCGTTCTTATTTTAAGCGGGCTGTGCGCTGATTTTTGGTTAGGGTCAGTGGCACTTTGACTGAACACAACGAAGCATCGCTCAGCGCCACCGTGCATCGATCAATGACTGAGATCGACCCGGCGCTATGGCACAATTATTTTGGTGAAGACGACCCCTTTTTGCGGTGGGACTTTTTGCACGGTTTGGAATCGACAGGGTGCACCACGGCGCAAAGCGGCTGGCAACCTGCCCATATCCAATTAGATCGAATGGGGTCGCCACTGGGCTTTGTGCCCGCCTACGTAAAAGGCCATAGCTATGGTGAATACGTTTTTGATTGGTCATGGGCAGAAGCATGGCAGCGGATGGGTCTGGAGTACTATCCAAAACTGGTGACCGCCGTGCCTTTTACGCCAGCCACTGGGCAACGTCTATGGCATGACAATGAGCATCAAAACGCGCTATCGGACGTGGTCTATGGAGTACAAGCGCTCTGCTCCTCTTTAGAGGTCTCTAGTTGGCATGTCTTATTTTTGGAGCAAGCTCAGTCTGATGCGCTGGTCGAGCTGGGTATGCCGCAGCGGTTAACCACACAGTTCCACTGGTTTAACCGTGGATATCGGGACTTCCAAGACTTTTTAGCACGCTTTAACAGCCGTAAACGAAAAAACTTGCGGCGGGAACGAGACCAGATCGCACGCCAAGGCTTAGTCCTAGAAACCAAGAAAGGCGATGAGATTACACCTGACAATTGGCGATTTTTTCATCGCTGCTACCAAACCACTTATGCAAAACGATCGGGCCACGGCGGTTATTTAACCGAGACTTTTTTTACCGAAACCTGCCCAGCATTGGGTGCAACACCGGTGATGGTATTGGCGTCCTGCGCGGGCGAGGCGGTCGCTGCAGCGCTATTTTTTGAGGGGGGCGATACCTTATACGGGCGCTATTGGGGATGCCTCGCTGAGTTTGATTACCTGCATTTCGAGGCCTGCTATTACCGTGGGATTGAGTACTGCATTGACGCCGGATTATCGCGTTTTGATCCAGGCGCGCAAGGGGAGCATAAAATTCAGCGAGGCTTTGAGCCCGTGCTAACGTACTCTAATCACTGGATTGTCGATGAAAGGTTCAGCGATGCCGTGGCACAGTTTGCGGCGCAAGAATGTGATCATGTGCGGGCGTATCAGAAGGAGGCAGCAACGCTGCTGCCCTTTAAACTTGACAGTGTCTAGCGCGTTTACTGAGGCGCATCGCGCAAAAACACCCACTGCCCTTCTTGAGACTGAGCGGCGCTGTAGTAATAGCCCTCACCGGTAAAATCCTTCAGCCCTTCCGGCGTATTGAGGCCTTCCTCGATAATATAGCGCGCCATCAGGCCACGGGCCTTTTTTGCAAAGAAGGAAATCATCTTGTATTGCCCATTTTTCAAATCACGAAATTGCGGCGTGACAATGTCGACATCCAGCAGCTTAGGTCGCACTGATTTAAAATACTCATTAGACGCGAGGTTCACCAAAACGGGGCTGCCGCTCGCTTTCACGTGCTTAGCCAGCAGTTGAGTGATCGACTCTCCCCAAAACTCATATAAATTTTTGCCGTCGGCATGATGGAAAGGTAGCCCCATCTCAAGCCGATAGGGTTGCATCAAATCAAGCGGCCTGAGCAGGCCATAGAGCCCACTTAAAATGCGCAGATGCTTCTGTGCAAAAGTCAGCTCTTTCGTGCTCAGGGTGTCTGCACGCAGGCCCGTATAAACATCTCCCTTAAACGCTAAAACCGCCTGCTTGGCGTTATCAAGGGTAAAATCCGGCGCCCAGTTCATGAATCGCTCGTGATTAAGCTGCGCGATTTTTTCCGAGACGCCCATCAAGGATCGGATGTCCTCGGGCGTCATGTTACGCGCCGCACCCACCAGCGTTGCGGCCTCATCTAAGAATAGCGGCTGCGTCGACTTGCGAGTCGACGGCGCCGTATCGAAATCCAGCGTTTTTGCGGGGGACAGAATGGACAGCATTGCATCACCTCTTCTGCAATCTATAGGGGTGGAATGATAACCTTCAGGCTCAGTGATACAAACCTTTGGGAAAAACGATGAGCAACAATGTCTCACATAACACCCCAATCGATCGCAGCATCGCACTATTGGGTGTCGTTGTCGCATGGTGTGTGCCCGTGATGGCGGTGACCGTCTGTGCCGTCGTCGTGCTGCGTTATGGGTTCAGTACCGGCGCGATCGCGGCCCAAGAATCTGTTCAATATCTCCACGCTGCACTGTTCATGCTGGGTGCTGCGGTCACCATGGGAGCGGATCAACATGTGCGAGTCGATGTGTTCTACCGGCGTTTTAATGCGCGGCAAAAGGCGTGGGTGAATACCTTAGGGCATATTGTTTTTACACTTCCCCTCTGTGCATTAATTGGTGTGGGCTCGTTTGGATATGTCTTGGACAGCTGGTCGGCACTAGAAACATCACCTGAGCCTGGGGGGCTACCGCTGGTTTATGTCTTAAAAACACTGATTCCCACCATGGCCGTATTATTGGGATTGCAGGCTATTGCCCAAGTCGGACGGGGGCTCAATGTGCTCTGCCATAAGGATCCACCATGATTGAAGGGCAGTTGGCACTCGCGATGTTCGTTGTCGTGTGCGGCATATTGCTACTGGGCTTTCCGGTCGCGCTGACATTAGGGGGCACCGCCTTGGGCTTTGCGGCGCTCGGTGTTTTATTGGGGCATTTTGATGCCGCCTATTTAACGGCATTAACCGGCCGGATATTTGGCACCATGAGTAACGAGACGCTGGTTGCCGTGCCTCTTTTTATTTTAATGGGGGTGGTCCTAGAACGAGCAAAAATCGCTGAAGACCTGCTGGCAAACCTAGCAGGCATGTTCGGCGCTCGGCCAGGAGGGCTCGGCTTAGCAGTGATACTGGTTGGCGCGCTGCTCGCTGCCAGCACCGGAATCGTTGGGGCGACGGTGGTCACCATGGGTGTGCTCGCCCTGCCCACTATGTTGCGCGCCGGATATCAACCACAACTGGCGGCAGGCACTATTTGTGCCACGGGGACATTAGGGCAAATTATACCGCCGTCGATCGCACTCGTGTTGCTGGGCGATACCATGTCGAGCGCCTACCAACAGGCGCAATTAAAAATGAACATCGTCAATACACAAACCGTTTCGGTGGGGGATCTCTTTGTAGGCGCCATCGTGCCTGGCATCGTCTTAGTCTTTTTGTATTTGGCGTATGTTCTAATCCGAGCGACAGTGCAGCCTAGTAGTGCGCCGCCAGCAACAGTTGAAGAGACCGATATGCGGTCGGTGGTTACCGCCGTGATTCCCCCGCTGGGCCTTATTGGACTGGTGCTCGGATCGATTCTCGTGGGTGCTGCGACACCCACAGAAGCAGCCGGCGTCGGTGCAGTGGGGGCGCTGTTACTCGCCCTGAGCCGGGGCGCACTCTCGCTACCCGTTTTACAAGACATCTCACAGTCCACCCTATTTACGACGAGCATGGTTTTTCTCATTCTCATTGGTGCAGCGCTGTTTTCGCTGGTTTTCCGCGGATTTGGTGGGGATACCATGATCGAGTCGTTTTTTGACGCGCTCGGGGGAGGACCCCACACCGCACTATTAGTTGTGATGCTGGTCATGTTTTTGCTGGGCTTTATTCTCGACTTTATTGAAATCACTTTCGTGGTCGTACCCGTGGTGGGGCCTATCTTATTAGCGATGGGGTTTGATCCGGTTTGGCTTGGCATTATGATCGCCGTCAATCTTCAGACGTCTTTTCTAACACCCCCCTTTGGATTTGCACTGTTTTATTTACGGGGTGTGGCGCCCGACACGGTCAGTACCGGCGCTATTTACTCTGGGGTATTGCCGTTTGTGTTAATTCAACTGCTGCTGCTCGCACTCATGTGGTGGTGGCCCAATTTAGTCCTATGGTTACCCGGGGTGATGGGGCGATAATGACCCGAACCCCGTGCCGCGAGCGATGTGATCATCATCGCTGCCAAACACTCTGAGAACAGATGCTATGCCAACTGAAGAACTCGACACTGATCCTCTCCCTTATGGTGATTTAGCATTACAAACCATTGCGATGCCTCGGGATACCAACGCAAACGGCGACATCTTCGGGGGGTGGTTGTTGTCACAAATGGACCTTGCTGGCAGCATCACCGCATCGGAGCTCGCGGGAGGGCGGGTCGCAACGGTTGCGATAGAAGGCATGTCGTTTTTGACACCGGTGCATGTTGGCGCCGTCGTGAGCTGTTATTGCGATGTGCTAGAAACCGGTCGCAGTTCGTTACGGATACTCGTTGAGGTCTGGATTAATGCACGGCAAGACGGCGAACCGATCAAGGTGACAGAAGGGGAGTTTATCTACGTGGCGATCGACGATCAAAGGTTGACGAGGCCTATTACTCCGTAAACGACACGGGGGGCATTACTCGGTCTCGCCCATTGAGATAAGCCCGCTCGGATATTTCATGATACGTCCGCACACGTTGAAAAAAGTCGAAGTACGAAACGGCAATCTTTGCTGCCATGGGATCTGCATCAATGAGCGCTTGAACAGCAACCTGGCTCTCCTCGTAGAGAATATCCATCACGTCGTCAGGTAACGGTAGTAACTCCATATCAAAGTCACGCAGTAAAATTTCAAGTGATTCACTATTATGGGCCGTAAAGTCATCGAGCATATCGCTATTGGTCGCGCGAGCCGCCACGGTGACAATAGCCTGTAGATCCTCGGGTAAAGCCGCCAACGCCTCCTCGTTGACAATAATCTCGAGCATCGCGCCGGGCTCATGCCAACCGGGATAATAATAGTAATCGCCGACCTCCATTAGGCCCAACGTTCTATCGTTATAAGGGCCCACCCACTCAACGGCATCAATCACGCCGGTCTGCATCGACGTATACACCTCACCACCTGCAATGCGCACAGCAGAGCCACCCGCCGCATCAAATACCTCTCCGGCAAGGCCCGGAATACGCATCTTTAGTCCTGCTAAATCCTCTCGGTTATTCAACCGCTTGTTGAACCAACCCGCCATCTGAACACCCGTGCTCCCACCAGCAAAGGGCACCACCCCAAAGGGCGCATAAAGTTCGCGCCATAGCTCGAGGCCGCCTCCATAATGCAACCAGCCGTTTGCCTCTTGAGCCGTCATCCCAAACGGCACTGCGGTGTAAAAAACCGAAGCAGGGATCTTGCCCTTCCAATAGTAAGACGCCCCGTGACCTGCCTCAGCCACCCGTCGAGATACCGCATCAAAGACTTCAAACGGCGGGACAATTTCACCGGCGCCAAAGACTTTTATTCTCAACCGACCCCCTGACGCTTCGTTTACTCTTCGCGCGAAGTTTTCGGGGGCGGCACCCAGCCCAGGCAGCCCTTTTGGCCAGGTCGTGACTAACTTCCATTCAATAAACGCATCAGTACCGCGCACCGTTTTGGTCAGATCCACGCCTTGCTTCGATCGATCCAAAGACCACATCGCCACCACACTCACTAAAGCGGCGACGAGTGCGATTACAACGAGGGGTAGTATTTGTGTCTCACGCATGATTTCGCCTTACAGAATTGTTAGATTCGCATACTGCAGCACTAGCCATTTACTGCCTTCGCTGAAACTCACCTCGACCCTAGCATTACTGCCCTGACCTTCAAATTGAGTCACCACACCTTCGCCAAATACCTGATGCAAAACCCGACGACCCAAATCGAGTCCCTCGACCGGCGGCTCGTTCAAGGAATGATGCGACAAGGAACCAAGCGGACGAGACACCGAACCATTGAGGCGCACTTCCTCGATGAGTTCGCCGGGTATCTCTCGGATAAAACGTGACGGTGTGTTGTACATATCACTGCCATGTAACCGTCGGTTTTCTGCATAGGTCACGATCAATTTTTGCATCGCACGAGTAATCCCCACATACGCGAGTCGGCGTTCCTCTTCCAATCGACCCGGTTCTTCTAACGACATTTGATGGGGGAACAGGTTTTCTTCAACGCCCGCCATAAACACTAAGGGAAACTCTAATCCTTTCGCCGAGTGCAGGGTCATCATCTGAATACTGTCCTCGTAGGGGTCCGCTTGACCTTCTCCCGCATCGAGCGCGGCACTATCCAAAAATGCCTGCAATGGCGAGATCGACTCGTCCTCGGGTTCAAACAGCCGTGTTGCGGTAACCAATTCCTGTAAGTTTTCCACCCGCGCTTGCCCACGTTCACCTTTTTCCGACCGGTGATAATTCATCAATCCTGACATCTCGATGACATGCTCTGTGAATTCATCGAGGGATAATGTCTCAGCGGATGTCCCAAAATCGTCAATCAATGCTTGAAAATTCGCGAGCGCAGTGAGCGCTCGTGCCGGTAACAGCGTCTGCTTGCGCACCGCGTCTATCGCGTCCCACAAGGACGCTTGGTCTCGTCTCGCGACCTCTCTCAGTTTTTCTACTGTCTTATTACCGATGCCACGCGGCGGCGTATTCAAAACACGCTCCAATGCGGCATCGTCACGACGAGCTTGGGCCAGCCGCAAATAGGCCAGCGCATTACGAATTTCTAGCCGTTCGTAGAATCGCTGCCCCCCATAAATACGGTATGGGATACGCTCTCGGAGCAGCGCTTCTTCCAACACACGTGATTGCGCGTTTGAGCGATATAAAATCGCTACCGACCGCCGTGGATTCCCCTCGTCGCACCACGTTTCTGCTTGTTCTACGATATAGCGCGCTTCATCTTGTTCGTTAAAGCCAGCGTACAGCGTGATCGGGTCGCCCCGCTCCCCTTCAGTCCACAAGTTTTTACCCAATCGCCCGGCATTGCGAGAAATGAGGCCGTTTGCAGCTTCGAGAATGGTCTCGGTGGAGCGGTAGTTTTGCTCTAATCTCACCGTCACTGTGCCAGCAAAATCTTCTGAAAATCGTTGGATATTTTCGACTTTTGCGCCACGCCAGCCGTAGATAGACTGATCGTCGTCACCCACTGCAACCACCGGAATAGTTTGTCCGGCTAAAACACGCAGCCACGCATACTGAATCGTGTTGGTATCTTGAAACTCGTCCACCAAGATCGTTTTAAAACGCGCTTGGTAATGGGCGAGCGTTGAGGGAGATTTGAGCCACAACTCGTGCGCACGAAGTAACAACTCAGCAAAGTCGACTAGGCCACCTCGCTCACACGCTTCTTCATAAGCGGCATACACGCGCACCATGGTCTTGGCATATAGATCGCCTAGCGGAACATCGACATGGCGCGCGCGCAGTCCCTCATCTTTCTGTCCATTAATAAACCACTGCGCCTGCTTAGGTGGCCAGCGAGCGTCATCGAGCTCTAGCTCTCGGCAAACTCGCTTAACGACCCTTAACTGATCGTCGCTGTCTAAAATTTGGAACTGTTGAGGTAAACCCGCCTCCTGCCAATGCGCTTTGAGTAAGCGATGTGCTAATCCGTGGAAAGTCCCCACCCATAGACCCTGTGTCGGCATCTGCAGCATATCTTCGATGCGACCCCGCATCTCACGCGCCGCTTTATTGGTAAAGGTCACCGCCAACACAGACTGAGCTGAGAATCCCTCGGCACGAATCAACCAGGCGATTCGATGCACGAGCACCCGTGTTTTGCCCGAACCTGCACCGGCTAGGACAAGCTGATTGCTGGTGGACGCAGTCACAGCCTCTCGCTGCGCGGCATTCAGGGGGTTTAAAATATCGGAAACATCCATGCGCGTAGTGTAACGGAATGCGCTTTAGGGGTTGGATAAACGTTGTGAAGAGATGTGACGTAGATGGTTTATTCAGGGCGCGTTCATTGGTATAACAGGGTCATCTATAACGACCTGGTTCCGGTAGCGTATCGCCGCGGCAGCGTCTCGATAAAAACGCCAACATTTGGCTGATTAAAAAAGGAAATTTAAAATGAATATGAAACCCGCTGCGCTCGTCTTCGCTTTGCTTGCCACGCCATTGAGCGGTGCTTTCGCCTGTGATGTTCCAGTAGCGCCCCCGACGCCAGACGGCGGCAGTGCAACAATGGAAGACATGGTGGCATCACAAGGCGAAATCAAAGCCTTTCAAGCCGCTAACGCTGACTATCTCACCTGCGTAGACGACCAAATGACCGCTGAAAAAGCGGCGATGGATGAAGGCGATAGCGATGCTGACGAGCGCTATGCGCTGGCGGCTGCCGACTACAACGCGGCTGTCTCACGGGAAGAACAAGTGGCAGCTGACTTCAATGCCGCTATTAAGGCATTCAAAGCTGCCAACCCCTGATAAAGTTTCTCTTCCGGTGGCGGTGGGGCTTGGCACAAGCCTCGCCGTAACCGTCTGATTTTCGACACTTTGTCGCGGCACGCAAAGTCAAAATAACCGCTCACTGCAGGGTTAACGCGACGCTAACGGCAGGTCGTTGCCGTATTTTACCGCGCCTGCACTCACGGCAATAACGATAGTCAACACGGAGAACGGATGAAGCAATGAGGTCAAAAAGACGACTCAACCGTTGCGGAGTGTTTCACAGCAGTCAATTAGTTTTCGAGGGATTGTTGTTTCGCCTCTTTTCTCTTTGCCCATTTTGCGATCAAAACCCAAGAATATGCTGTCACCGCAATTGTTAGAATGCACCAAATGTAAAAATTTATTTCCATCGTTAACTCCTGTTAATTTACTCTTGTGCATTACTCCACTGTGACTGATTTCGCGAGGTTACGGGGCTTGTCCACATCAGTACCCTTGGCTACCGCGACGTGATATGACAACAGTTGTAACGCGATGGTGAAGGCAATGGGACCCGCAAGATTGCTCGGGACGGGAAGCTCTAAGACATCACAACTGGGGCCCGATTGATAACCCGCCTTTTCACTGGCAAACACAAATAAGTGACCGCCACGAGCGCGAACCTCTTCAAGATTGGACCGCAGTTTTTCCATCAGTAGGTCATCTGGTGCCACCGCTACAACCGGCATATCCTCGTCCACCAGCGCAAGCGGACCATGCTTAAGCTCTCCTGCAGGGTAGGCTTCGGCATGGATATAAGAAATTTCCTTTAACTTCAGCGCGCCCTCCATGGCAATGGGGTAATAAATGCCCCGACCTAGGAATAAGGCATGATGCTTATTGGTAAAGCGTCGCGCCAACGTTTTGATCTTGTCATCGCACGCCAACACCTGGTCAGACACCGTCGCTAACTCCTGCAACGCAGATTCAATATTCTGCGTGGCCAGCGTGTCCGATGCATGATGGTGGGCCAACCGCGACGTCAGCATGAGCAACGCAGCGAGTTGTGTCGTGAAAGCCTTGGTCGATGCCACGCCGATCTCTGCGCCCGCCTGGGTCAAATACACCAACTCGCAGGCACGAACCATAGCACTATGGTCAACGTTACAGATCGCCAACCTTGCCAGCACGTTTTCAACGCCCACATGCTCCAAAGCCGCTAACGTATCCGCCGTTTCACCTGACTGCGAAATACCCACCATGAGGGTATTGGGGAGCACCACCGCATTGCGATAGCGGTACTCTGAGGCAACCTCGACCTGGCAGGGCAGTCCCGTCAAGGATTCGATCCAGTGTCGGGCGACTAGGCCAGCGTGATAACTGGTGCCGCAGGCCACGATCTGTACCGCCTGAACCTGCGAAAACAGCTCCGTTGCATTACCGCCAAATGCACGATCATCCGCGCTGGCGCCCTTAATGGTGTCCTGTAGTCTGGCCGGTTGCTCGAAAATCTCCTTGCGCATGTAGTGATCGTAGCCACCCAACCCTTGATTTTCAGTGCGTAATGCAAGGCGATTTTGGCCTCGATCGACCGGCTGCCCCTCAACGTTAAAAATGGCATAGCCATCTGCCGTCAACTGGGCGACATCGCCCTCTTCGAGGTAGATAAACGTATCGGTAACGGACTGCAACGCGAGGGTGTCTGACCCAGCAAAGTATTCCCCGAGACCAACGCCCAGCACCAGTGGACTCCCTTGGCGTGCCACTACCAGTTGATTAGGTGATTCGCGATCAATAACAGCGAGCGCATAGGCGCCCTGCAGTTTTGGCAGAACCTGCTGTACCGCCGCTACTAAGTCGTGGCCACCTTCTTCGATTGCCAGCGCTATCAAATGTGCCACCACCTCAGTGTCGGTTTCTGAGGCAAACTCACAGCCCTGCGCTGTTAACGCTGACCGAAACAGTTCGTGATTTTCAATAATCCCATTGTGCACCACCGCGATGCGGTCATTAATGACATGAGGGTGGGCGTTGGCAACCGACGGCGCACCATGGGTTGCCCAACGCGTGTGCGCAATGCCGGTGCCACCGCTCAGTGGCGTCGCCATTTGCACAGCCTCTAACGCAGCAACGCGACCTAAGGTTTTATGACTCGACAATTGACCCGCACGATCGATGAGCGCAAACCCAGCTGAGTCGTATCCACGGTACTCGAGCCTGCGAAGGCCTTCGAGCAGAATATCGGTGCAATCTCGTCGGGCAGCGACCGCCACAATGCCGCACATTAAGCTTCATCCGTGGTTTTGGTGGGACGCTGCCAGCCGTCCACGTTACTCTGCCGGCCTCGGGCGACCGCCAGCTGGTCGCTTGCCACATCGTCGGTGATCGTTGAGCCCGCGGCCACAAAGCCACCCGGCGCGACCGATAAAGGGGCCACTAAGGTGCTGTTTGATCCGATAAACACACCCTCGCCCAGTTCGGTTCGATATTTGTTGGCCCCATCGTAATTACAGGTGATGGTGCCTGCGCCCACATTACTCCATGCGCCCACGGTGGCATCACCCAAATAAGTAAGATGACTGGCTTTCGCACCCGTACCCAGCGACACATTTTTCATTTCGACAAAATTGCCCACTTTCGCCTGCTCGCCAATTTCAGTGCCCGGGCGCAGACGAGCGTAAGGGCCAATTTCTGCTCCCGCTTTGATGGTGGCGCCATCGATATGAGTAAACGGTCGAACCTGCACACCCGCCTCAATCGTCGCGTTGCGAATCACGCAGTGGGCGCCAATCGTTACTTCGTCCCCCAGAACCACCTGACCCTCGAACAGCACGTTAATATCGACCGAGACATCGCGGCCGCAGCGTAACGACCCTCGGATGTCCAACCGCGCTCGATCAGCTAGCAAAACACCGCACGCCATCAACTGATCCGCCAGCACCTGCTGATGCTGGCGCTCCAAATACTCGAGTTGTTGGGGTGTATTCACCCCCAGAGTATCCAGTGCACGGTCAGAGACCACCACTGAAACGGCGATGCCATCGGCTTTAGCCAGCGCTAAAACATCCGGTAAGTAATATTCTGATTGCGCGTTGTTATTCTGGATCCGAGAGAGCCAATCCTTGAGCAGGCTGGCTCTGCTTGCCAACACGCCAGTATTAATCTCGCGCAACTGGTGTTGGGCTGCGATGCGTCTTTGTGTTCCACCACCGCCAAAAAGTCGCCTTGGTCATCACGAACAACACGACCATAACCTGATGGGTCCTCCACCTCAGCTGATAACATGGCAATGCCGCTCTCAGCAGCGGCCACCACCGCCTGTAAAGTCGTGTCACTGACCAGCGGGACATCACCAAACAACACAAGTAACGTTGAATCTGGATGGCAAGCACCGATCGCTTGCTGCACTGCGTGGCCAGTGCCTTTTTGTTGTGCCTGCAAGTGACACTGCACATCAGGGGCCTGAACGGCCGCTTCCACGGCATCGGCGCCACAACCAACCACGACATGAATGTGGTTAGCGCCAGCAGCACGCGCGGCGTCCAAGGTGTAATGAATTAGCGGCCGGCCAGACAACAGGTGCAGTACTTTAGGTAACCTAGATTGCATCCGGCTACCCTGTCCGGCTGCCAAAATGATGACTTCCAGCATGAAAGATTCGCTCAAGGCTCTATGCAATCGTCATCATTACCCACCGGGCCGAGTTTGCAAGCGCGGGAGGGTCCTTCGGCAAACAAACACCAAAATAAACCCGTTTATTGGGGGGGTATTACCCGCGGCCGGCGCGGTTCTTGAGTTTACGCAGAGCAGACAACTGCGCCGTCGCTTCCGCTAATTGCGCGGAAGCGAGACCGTAATCGATCTCTCCCTGCTGATTAGCCAGCGCTTCCTCGGCGTTTTGACGCGCCGTCTCGGCAGCGGCCTCATCGATATCGTCAGCCCTGACAGCGGTATCAGCCAACACAGTGACCACGTCACCCTGGACTTCTAAAAAACCGCCGGAAGCATAGTAGACTTGCTCTTCACCCGTTGGCTCAACAAGACGAATGGGCCCCGGAATCAGCCGCGTTAACAAAGCAGCATGTCCATGGCATACGCCCAACTCGCCCTCTATGCCGGTGGCGACGAGGAGCTCCACCAACCCTGAGTAGATCTGAGCTTCTGCGCTCACAATATCGCACTGTAAGGTCATCGCCATAAGTCAGTCCCCGACGCGCGTCAGAGCTTAGCCGCCTTTTCGACCGCCTGCTCAATCGAGCCAACCATATAAAAAGCCTGCTCAGGAAGGTGATCAAAATCGCCGCCTAAAATACCTTTAAAGCCAGCAATGGTGTCTTTAAGTGAGACATAGATGCCCGGTGAACCAGTGAAAACTTCTGCAACATGAAATGGCTGCGACAGGAATCGTTCAATTTTTCGAGCACGGGACACCGTTGTTTTATCTTCTTCGGAGAGCTCGTCCATACCCAAAATAGCGATAATGTCTTTGAGCTCTTTATAGCGCTGCAGCACTGACTGCACACCACGCGCCACTTCATAGTGTTCCTGACCAATAATTAAGGGGTCAAGTTGGCGCGATGTCGAGTCGAGTGGGTCAACCGCAGGATAAATACCCTTTGCAGCAATATCTCGACTCAACACCACGGTGGAATCTAGGTGCGCAAAAGTCGTCGCGGGAGAGGGGTCAGTCAGATCGTCCGCCGGGACATAAACGGCTTGAATAGAGGTAATCGAACCGGTCTTAGTCGACGTGATGCGTTCCTGCAAAACGCCCATCTCCTCCGCCAAAGTGGGCTGATACCCCACCGCAGAAGGCATACGACCCAATAGCGCCGACACCTCTGTTCCCGCCAAAGTATAGCGATAAATATTGTCGACAAATAACAGCACATCGCGCCCATCGTCGCGGAATTTCTCCGCCATGGTCAGACCTGTCAGGGCAACACGGAGACGGTTACCTGGGGGCTCGTTCATCTGCCCGTACACCATAGCGACCTTAGATTTATCCAACTCCTCGACATTCACAACACCAGATTCTTGCATCTCGTAATAGAAGTCGTTTCCTTCTCGAGTCCGCTCACCCACACCCGCGAACACGGACAAACCGGAGTGCTCGGTCGCAATATTGTTGATGAGCTCCATCATATTGACCGTTTTACCCACACCGGCGCCGCCAAATAGACCGACCTTGCCGCCCTTGGCGAAGGGGCATACTAAGTCGATGACTTTAATACCTGTTTCTAATAACTCATCTGACGCAGCAAGTTCGTCGTAAGCCGGTGCCGCTCGGTGGATAGCAGCACGAGCCTGCTCACCGATGGGACCTCTTTCGTCGATTGGGTTGCCCAGCACATCCATAATGCGACCCAGCGTCTCAGTGCCCACAGGAACCGAGATAGGTGCGCCCGTATTTTCAACGTTCAATCCACGACTGACCCCTTCAGATGGGCCCATCGCAATAGCGCGCACAACGCCGTCACCCAGTTGCTGCTGGACCTCGAGGGTCAGCCCCTTCTCGGCGACCGTTAGTGCGTCATAGACCTGCGGTACGCTGTCACGTGGAAACTCCACGTCAATCACGGCACCAATGACTTGTACGACCTTTCCGCTACTCATTTCCCGGTCCTCATCTTAAAAGGTATGCAGTCAACATCGCGCTGCATCGTGTTACGTTATTGGATCACGCCTCAGCCGATCGCTGCCGCGCCCCCTACTATTTCTGCCAGTTCCTGCGTAATCGCCGCTTGCCGTGCCTTGTTATAGACCAGCTGTAAATCTTCGATTAGCTCGCCCGCGTTGTCCGTTGCATTTTTCATCGCGATCATTCGAGCGGCCTGCTCGCAAGCACCATTTTCTACCACGGCTTGATAAACAAGGGACTCGATATAGCGCACCATTAGTGCATCGAGCAGCTCGCGCGCATCGGGCTCGTAGAGGTAATCCCAATGATGAGACAGCGATTCGCTTTGTTCTGCCTTTAAGGGCAGCAACTGTTCGACAGTTGGCGCCTGCGTCATGGTATTCACAAACTCATTGCCAGCAAGATACAGCGCGTCAATTCGACCCTCTGTATAAGCATCTAACATCGATTTGACGCCACCGATCAGATCCCCCAGAGACGGTTCCTCGCCCAGGTCCTTTACCGTTGCCGTGACATTGCCCCCAACGCTGGCAAAAAAACCGCCAGCTTTAGCACCAACCAAGCACAGCTCAATATCAACACCCGAATCCTGCAAGTCCTTCATGGACGCAATAGCGCTTTTAAATAAATTGATATTGAGTCCACCGCACAGTCCGCGATCCGTCGACACAATGATGTAACCCGCCCGCTTAACCTCTCGCTCCTGCATATAGGCATGACGATACTCTGGCGTTGAGTTGGCAATATGACCCACTACCGCACGCATCCGCTGCGCATAGGGCTTTCCAACCTGCATACGGTCCTGGGCACGACGCATCTTGCTTGCAGCCACCATTTCCATGGCGCTGGTGATCTTCTGAGTACTCTGAATACTCGTGATCTTAGTGCGTATTTCTTTGCCGGCTGCCATGCGGTCTTACCAAGTCTGAGTTGATTTAAACGTTGCTATCGCGGACTTAAAGGACGCCTCTCGGTCATCATTCCAGTCGCCATCGGCGTCAATTTGTTGCATGACCTCGGCATGTTCAGCACGCATGTAACTCAATAATGCAGCCTCAAAATCACCAATCTTGGCGACGTCGACATCTTGCAGGTCACCCTCATTGCCGGCGTACAACAACACACCCATATCAGCGATCGACAACGGTGCGTACTGTTTCTGCTTCATCAACTCGGTAATGCGCTCGCCATGCTCAAGCTGTGCCTTGGTGGCGTCATCAAGATCAGAAGCAAACTGCGAGAACGCAGCCAGCTCTCGGTACTGAGCCAGTGCCGTACGGATACCCCCAGATAGTTTTTTAACAATCTTAGTTTGCGCAGCACCACCCACTCGAGAAACAGAGATACCGGCGTTCATTGCAGGTCGCACACCGGCATTGAACATATCGGCCTCTAGAAAGATTTGCCCGTCAGTAATCGAAATCACGTTAGTCGGGACAAATGCTGAAACATCGCCCGCTTGCGTCTCGATCACGGGCAAAGCGGTCAGCGAACCGGTTTGGCCCTTCACTTCCCCACCTGTTGCCTGCTCAACGTAGTCAGCATTGACTCGAGCGGCACGTTCTAACAAACGAGAGTGCAAATAAAAGACGTCCCCCGGGTAAGCTTCACGTCCAGGTGGCCGGCGCAGTAACAAAGAAATTTGCCGATATGCTACCGCCTGCTTCGATAGATCGTCATAGATAATCAATGCGTCCTCGCCACGATCTCGGTAATACTCACCCATCGTGCATCCCGCAAACGGCGCTAAGTACTGCATGGCCGCTGGGTCTGACGCATTAGCCGCTACCACAATGGTGTGGTCCATTGCGCCGTGCTCTTCTAGCTTTCGGACCACAGCGGCGACTGAGGACGCTTTCTGTCCAACCGCCACGTAAACACATTTAATGCCCGTGCCTTTTTGATTAATAATCGCATCAACAGCAATAGCCGTTTTACCCACCTGGCGATCACCAATGATTAACTCTCGCTGGCCTCGCCCAATGGGCACCATGGCGTCAATGGCCTTAAGGCCGATTTGTACAGGCTGATCAACCGACTGTCGGGCAATCACGCCCGGCGCAATCTTTTCAATCGCATCGGTTAATTTTGTTTCAATAGCGCCTTTACCATCAATTGGGCTGCCCAACGAATCAACCACTCTACCCTGCAGTTCAGGGCCGACGGGGACTTCTAAGATGCGGCCGGTGCAGCGACAGGTTTGACCTTCTGCCAACTGCTTATAATCGCCCAAAACCACCGCGCCCACTGAATCGCGCTCGAGGTTTAGCGCCATACCAAAGACTCCACCTTCAAACTCAATCATTTCGCCGTACTGAACTTCAGTCAGCCCATGAATGCGGATAATGCCGTCTGTCACGGAGACAATGGTGCCCTCATTGGTCGCCTGCGATACAACAGCGACCTGATCAATACGTTGTTTGATTAGATCGCTGATTTCTGAGGGGTTGAGCTGTTGCATGACCTATTCCTCTGTCATTGGGTCAGCGCGCCAGCAAGCTTATCGAGCCGGCCGCGAACAGAGCCATCGATCACTAGATCGTCGGCACGAATGATGGCCCCACCCAAAAGGGAGGGGTCGGTTTCTGATGTTAGGGTAACGCTGCGGTCTAGTTTTGATGTCATTGTCTCGCTGAGCACACGAGTCTCGTCATCGCTTAACGGATACGCTGACGTCACCACCACGGTAACAGTGCTCTCTACCGCTTGCTTAAACTGCTCGAACAAAGTGGCCACCTCAGGCAGCAAACTAAGACGCCCATTGTCTGCCATGATCATTAACAAATTAACGACGCTTGCAGGGAGTGAATCCCCTACCAGTGTTGCCAAATTTTCAGCCCGCTGCTGAGCAGTTTGGTTGGGGCTTTTTAACATCACTGACACTTTGTGGTCGCGCGTCACGGCCGCCAGTTGAGCCAAAGCTTCTTGCCATTGCGCCAGCTCGCCCGCGCCACGAGCGTGCTCAAAAGCCGCCTTAGCGTAGGGTCTGGCAAGCGTAATGGGCTCTATCATTGATCAGTTATCCGCGGAAAGTGTTTTGAGAATGTCGGCATGCTTGTCAGCATCGATTTCGGCACCCAGTACCTTCTCTGCGCCGGCCAACGCCAAGGCACTGACCTGCGACATGAGCTGCTCTTGCGCTCTAGCTCGCTCTTGCTCAATCTCAGCCGATGCGGCCGTTTTTACCCGATCCGCCTCTGCGGTAGCGGCTTGTTTGGCCTCTTCTACCATTGCTTGCGCTCGCTTATTGGCAGCCTCGACGATGACCGCGGCCTCCTTCTTTGCTTCTGCAAGCTGATCAGCGACTTGTTGCTGGGCTAATTCAAGGTCATGACCTGCACGATCTGCTGCCGCTAGGCCATCGGCAATTTTGTTCTGACGCTCAAGCATTGCCGCCATGATAGGGGGCCAAACAAAGCGCATACAGAACGCCACAAACGCAACGAAGGCAATCAGCTGTCCTATTAGGGTGAGATTAATGTTCACACAATGCTCCTGTGGTACATCGAACGCATAAGATCAGCGCGTCCGCACGTAAAATTACGCTCTCAGCCAGCGACAACAAAAATAAGGTACATGGCAATACCGACACCAATAATGGGAATCGCATCGACCAATCCAGCGCCCAAAAAGAAGGTGCCCTGTAATTTAGGGGCTAACTCAGGCTGACGCGCTGAACCTTCTATTAACTTGCCGCCTAAAATACCGACGCCGATTGCTGCGCCCATTCCACCCAAGCCCATCATAATGGCGGCGGCTACGTAAATCATTTCCATGGTTATCTCCTAAAGTACTTAAGTCAGTCGAAATCAGTGGTCTTCGTGCGCCATGCTGAGGTACACGATGGTTAAAACCATAAAAATAAAGGCCTGAAGCGTAATCACCAAAATGTGGAATATCGCCCAACCCACTTGTAACAGCGCAGCGGGTAGCATCCAAAAAATGCCCACACTGAATAACGCTGCAATCAAAATGAAAATCATCTCTCCGGCATACATGTTGCCGAATAACCGGAGGCCGAGCGAAAACGGCTTGGCCAACAAACCGACCACCTCCATGAATAAATTGATCGGAATGAACAAGGGGTGGTTAAACGGGTTAAGCGTGAGCTCTTTGACGAACCCAAAGCCCTTGACCTTGATCGAGTAAAACAGCATCAACACAAAGACACCGATCGCCATACCCATTGTGATATTGGGGTCGGTAGACGGCACTATTTTCTGGTACTCAACGCCGGCCAGCATTAATGAGTGTGGAATCAGATCAACCGGTATCAGGTCCATTAGGTTCATCATAAAAACCCATACAAATATTGTCAGGGCTAATGGCGCAACCAGCGGGTTACGGCCGTGGAACGTGTCTTTGACGGTGCCATCAACAAACTCAACCACCATTTCGACAAAATTGATCCACCCACTGGGGGTATCGGAAGAAGCTTTCACCGCAACACGGCGAAATAGCCAACAAAAAATGAGGCCGAGCCCGACCGACCAGAGCATGGAGTCCACATGGATCGCATTAAAACCCATTACCGACATCTCGTTGGGTCCGTGAGCCAACGTCCACTGCCCTCCGGCAGAGATAATGGTGCCGTCCTCCCGCTCAAACCCTTCAGGAAGCTTGCCATAGGTCAGATTCGTCAGGTGATGGACGATATATTCTGATACGGTTTGATTGTCGCCGTTTGCCGCCATTCTTGCCGCTTTACTCCTGTGCCCCTGCGAGGCGTTAACTACTCTTATGTTCTCTTATTTACTCGGCCGTTGCTGCCACGCCAAAACGATAGGCGGTATCAACAATGCCAAAATACTGCCCAGCAAGACCATTCCTGGCGAGCTGCTCGGCCTCAGCGCAAACAACAGGGCAAAACCAACCGCCGCAGCCGTGTAGCGCGCGAGCCCCATCCAAACCGCGCCGCCTGCTGAACGACGGGCTGTCAGGCTCAGTGCCACCCAAAAACTAGGCACCAACACAACCAACGAGCCGAGCACCAGGTCTAACCCGCCATTAAAACCCCTCAGCACACCGGCAAGAACAGCGGTTGCGGCAATCATGGCCGCCGCGGCTCCCGTGGCATACAACAAGCGCTTCCTAGTGCCCTCAAACGGCCCAGTGGCAGCAAATCTGGCCAAAATGCTTTGTGCCCCTTTGTGGCGCGGGCCCGAGTGTAGTGGAAAGGCCTAAACCCTTCAACACGTGAGGTTATCGGATTTTCTTTAAAACACCGTCTAATTCGTCAAGCGTGGTGTAGTGAATTTCAAGCCGACCGCGACCATTTTGTTGATGTCGGATTTTTACCTGTGCGCCAAACTGATTACTAAGGTCCGCTTCTAAACGACTAATATTTGGATCTGTTTGAGGTTTGGCGGGCTTGTCTGTCACCACAGAGCGCACCAGCGCTTCTGTTTGACGCACCGAAAGCCCCTTTTGGTAGACCTGTCGTGCCGCTCGAACTTGGTCTCCAGCAGCCAAAGCCAATAACACCTTAGCGTGACCAGCATCGATTTCTTGTCGCTCTAGCATACCGAGCACCTCGCTTTCGAGCTGTAACAACCGCATCAGGTTAGCCACGGCGGGCCGAGACCGACCCACTGCGGTAGCGACCTGCTCCTGATTCAGCCCAAATTCCTCTTGAAGTCGTTTCAACCCCAGGCCTTCCTCAACTGGGTTTAAATCTTCTCGTTGAATATTTTCAATCAATCCGATGGCAATAGCCGCTTCATCAGAGACTTCTTTTATGACTACCGGAACAGTGGCTAACTGAGCCAATTGCGCGGCTCGCCAACGCCGCTCGCCCGATAGGATCTCAAAACCCCCGGTCGACAGAGACCGCGCGACGATCGGCTGCAAAATACCTTGCGCCGTTATGCTGTCCGCAAGACTCTGCAACGCATCCTGCGTAAAGTTACGGCGCGGCTGATAGGCGCCTCTTTGCAGTTGCTCAATGGGCAATTCCATCAACGGATTTGTGTCACTCGAAGCGGGCCGACCCTCTGTTACACGTGGAGTTTCAGTGTCAGTGTCTGGCTTATTCAGCAAGCCGGTCCCCAACAGCGCCTCAAGGCCTCGATTAAGCTTTCGCTTTGGCGCCATTAGCTCGGGTCCTTTCTATTTTGTTCTTGTCTGCGCATAAACTCACCCGCCAACGCCATGTAGGCGGTAGCGCCTCTCGACAAACGATCATAAACGATTCCCGGTACTCCATGGCTCGGCGCTTCCGCTAATCGGATATTTCTGGGGATGACGGTACGATAAACCAAACCATCGAAGTGTTCATAAAGCTGCTCGGACACCTCGCTCGTTAACGCATTTCTCGGGTCATACAGCGTCCGCAAAATACCCTCAATCTTGAGATCTGCATTCACGGTTTGCTGAACCGAATTAATCGTGTCAATGAGGGCCGACAACCCCTCTAACGCAAAGTATTCGCACTGCATCGTGATTAGCACAGAGTCTGCGGCTACCAAGGCGTTTAACGTCAACATATTCAGCGACGGTGGGCAATCGACAATAACGAAGTCGTAGTGTGGATCGCCAGCAGACAGCGCTTTTTTCAGTTGCTGTTCGCGAGCGTCCATTGATAACAACGCCACTTCTGCGGCAGTTAAGTCGCCATTAGCCGGAATACAGTCGAGCGCCAATTGCGGTAAATGTGTGACAGCTCGCTTGAGCGGCATTTGGTCGACCAACAAATCGAGCACCGTGGCATCAGCAGCCGCTTTATCGATGCCAACTGACACCGTGGCGTTTCCTTGCGGATCGAGATCAATTAACAGCAAACGTTTGCCCATGGCCGCTAATGCCGCCGACAGATTTACACTCGTCGTTGTCTTTCCCACACCACCCTTTTGGTTGGCAACGGCGATTATTTTCATAGTGCCGCCGCGCGAGGCTGTACCGCCAACAATTGGAATGACCAGTCACGCCCTGGCACAGTGATGCTTTGAGCGGTCACTTGTCGAGTGGCGTCTGCTAAGGACTCAATCTCATGCTGTGCTTGTTGCGTTTT
Organism: uncultured Luminiphilus sp.; assembly: GCA_943789425.1. GTDB lineage: Bacteria > Pseudomonadota > Gammaproteobacteria > Pseudomonadales > Halieaceae > Luminiphilus. The sequence goes on along the minus strand of CALSUB010000002.1, from coordinate 86,308 downwards.
CATTGCGTATACCATGCCTTGATCGGTTAACACATGATCGACCCTGACGAGCGTGGTGGCTAAGTCAGCGAAAGCCCGCGTCACTACCGAATCAAACCGCTTCGTCGGCAACCAGGACTCCACTCGCACTGTCTCAATCTCAACATTGCTCAACATCAGCGCTCTTTTCACCTCCAATAGAAACCGGGATTTTTTACCATTACTATCGAGCAGGGTGTAATGCACGGCTGGATTAGCAATCGCCAAAGGAATACCGGGTAGACCTGCACCTGTACCAACATCAACCACCTGTTTGCCACTGATAAACGGACTGATTGCTAAGCTTTCAACGAGGTGCCGACTTAACATCTCAGACCGAGATCGAACAGCAGTCAGGTTATAGGCGTTGTTCCATTTTTCGAGCAAGTCCAGATAAGAGAGTAACTGTGCCGTTTGATGGTCGCTCAGGTCTATACCAATGTCGGCAGCAGCTGTTAACAATCGCTCCGCCTCTGAATTAACCATTCGCAGTAGCCGGCAGACTGCTAATAAGTTCTCGCTTCTTTATATAAATCAGTAAAATCGACAGTGCTGCAGGCGTCACGCCGGGAATGCGCCCCGCTCTGGCTAAATTAGTGGGTCTAATTTCTTGCAGCTTTTGTCGAATTTCATTGGACAGCCCATCAACTAACGCGAAGTCCAAATCACTTGGTATCGTCATCGCTTCATGACGATGTAAACGATCAACGTCTTGTTGCTGACGCTCGATATAACCCGCGTATTTACACTGAATGGCAATTTGATGCGCCACCACCTCAGCAACCGGCAAGGGCGCTGGAGAAATACGATTCAGCACGTCGTAATTGAGCTCGGGACGCTTCAGTAACTCGGCCAATGAATATTCTCGACTGAGTGGTTTGGCGAGCAAGGTAGCCAATTGTGCCGCTTCAGCACTACCCGCCTGAATGAAGGTCTGTTGCAGACGATGTTGTTCGGCCTCAATAGCCTCACATTTATCGTTAAATTGCCGCCACTGGGTGTCTCCAATCAAATGCAACTGCCGTCCTATTGGGGTGAGACGAAGGTCGGCATTGTCCTCCCTGAGTTGAAGTCGATATTCGGCTCGAGAAGTAAACATACGATAAGGCTCTGTCGTGCCCAGCGTCACCAAATCATCAATCAATACCCCTATGTATGCTTCGTCGCGTCGAGGTTCCCATGCTGGCAAATCAGTGGCTTGCCGAGCGGCATTAATACCTGCGATTAAGCCCTGCGCTGCCGCCTCTTCATAGCCTGTGGTGCCATTAATTTGACCGGCAAAAAATAGTCCAGAAACCGACTTGGTTTCCAAGCTGTGTTGCAAATCTCTAGGATCAAAATAGTCGTATTCGATGGCGTATCCAGGTCGGGTGATATTGACAGATTCCAGCCCTTTGATTGACCGCACTAACGCCAGTTGAACGTCAAACGGCAATGATGTCGATATGCCATTAGGGTACAGCTCTGTCGAAGTCAGCCCTTCCGGTTCGATGAACAATTGATGAGAGTCTTTGTCTGCGAACCGATGAATTTTGTCTTCAATACTCGGACAATACCGCGGCCCAACGCCTTCGATGGTGCCAGAAAATAGAGGAGAGCGATCGAGCCCTGCTCGAATGATATCGTGGGTCTGCGAGTTGGTTTCGGTGATCCAACAACATCGCTGCGTTGGGTGATCCTGTCTATCGCCTTGAAGCGACATAACGGGTCGCGGTTCATCTCCCCACTGTTCTGTTAACACACTAAAGTCAACGGTATTGGCGTCTAACCGAGGGGGGGTGCCTGTTTTTAAGCGCCCTACTCTAGGACACAGCTCCCTTAATTTATCGGCCAAACCCAATGACGCTGCATCTCCCATCCTGCCACCACTGGATTGCGCTTCACCGACATGCAGCTTGCCATGCAAAAACGTGCCCGCCGTTAGCACAACAGAAACGGCATGAAACGTAATGCCCGTTCGTGTTACGACGCCGGTAACGCGATCACCTGACAACAAGATATCTTCTACCGCATCTTGAAAAATGTTCAGGTTGGGAGTCTCTTGTAACGTAGTGCGCACGGCATTGCGATACAAAACACGATCGGCTTGTGCTCTTGTTGCTCTCACAGCAGGACCTTTACGCCCATTCAGCACCCTAAATTGGATACCCGCTTGATCCGTAGCCTTGGCCATTAGTCCACCGAGCGCATCAATCTCCCTGACCAGATGACTCTTTCCAATACCACCGATCGCTGGGTTACACGACATTTGTCCCAAGGTGTCGATCGAATGAGTAATTAGCAAGGTGCAAACACCAGCCCGAGCAGCAGCCAACGCCGCCTCGGTACCGGCATGTCCGCCGCCGATCACAATCACATCGTAAAGATTTGGATGAGTCGTCATATAAGCGCACCAGCGCGTTATGGGCCGCACAGTATAGACGTGCGACAAGAGCCGATGGAATCTTGGTTTTGGTGAATCTGGTAAGAAATGCGCTAATTCTTATGAACCATTACGCAGCACTAAACACAGAATCGTGAGTAATAAAGCTTATTAATAATCATATTATTAAAGACTGATAATCTTAATATTATAATTATTAGGCCCTATCGTAATGGTTGATATATCGAGAATATTTATATTTAACAAGGGCTTAAGAGAACTAAAAGCCCTCTGATAAGTCCTTTGTTAGCGCTGCTTGAGCTGTTGGTAGTCAGAGGATAAAAATAAGGCTAATCGGTAGCTTTTCACGATGCTTACTTGTCCTCAGTTTATGATGATCGTTATCCCCAAGGTTTCTAGCAAACGTTGCGTTCTTTCGGTTAGGTTATACGAAATAAGGTTTGATGTGGATAATGGGTGAGTAACCAGTGAGTAGCTGAGCAGCTGTGAAGCCACTGTGGGCCTTATTTGCCAATGCAAAAGGACGCGAAAATTTCACCGAGTAAGTCATCAGCGCCAAAGGTGCCGGTGATGCTCCCCAGCCGCTCATGAATTACCCTTAAATCCTCTGCTAAGAGTTCACCTTCGCCAGTAGCGTTAAATTGAGTAATGGCTTGTTCCAGTAGCTCGGTCGTCTGTTGGAGCGCCACCACATGACGTTCGCGAGCGCTAAAAGCAGACGTTATGCCAGTATCGGTCAATCCCAAACACTCAACGATAAGCTGTTCCAGCGCAGCAATACCCTCACCGGTTGTTGCTGAGACGCCGACTGCGTTGCCCTGAGTCAACTCGCTATCGAAGGTGCCTGCTGGTCGTCCTGACAGATCAATTTTATTGTGAACGCAGATTGATGGAGTTTCTGATGGCGTTAGTACCTTGGTAGTGTTCGTAGCGGTATCGTCGATTACCTCTATAATGATGTCCGCTCTGTGTAATTCATTGTGAGCGCGATGAATGCCCTCTTTTTCAATCTCATCGCGAGCATCGCGGATGCCTGCGGTATCAGAGAACTCAATGGCAATGCCTTGAACAGTAATAGTTTGTCTAATGACATCTCGTGTTGTGCCAGGGATATTTGTCACGATAGCGATGTTATCTTTTGCAAGGCAGTTTAATAAGCTGCTTTTGCCTACGTTCGGAACACCAGTGATCACTATTTGGGCGCCTCGATTCATGAGTGCACCTTGTCGTGCAGAGACCAGTAGGCGACGTAAAGCGTTTTGTAATGCCGACAGTGACTCGGCCACCTTTCCCTCTGCTAAGAAGTCAATCTCTTCTTCGGGAAAGTCTATTGCGGCCTCTATATACACTCGCAGCTGGATTAATTGCGCGGCGATGTCAGTCACCGCAGCCGAAAAAGCACCTCTCAGTGTGGCGCTGGCTTGCCGCGCCGCACGTCGCGTCGGTGCATCGATAAGATCTGCTAGGCCTTCTGCTTGAGTAAGATCCATTTTGTTGTTGAGAAACGCGCGCTCAGAAAATTCGCCTGGGCGCGCCAAGCGAGCCCCCGCATTGAGGCAAATTTCAAGCAACATATCGGAGATGACAACGCCACCATGGCCATGAAGCTCGATTACATCCTCACCAGTAAAAGACGCGGGCCCGACAAAATAAAGGGCAATACCTTCGTCGATGGCTATGTTGTTTTGATCAATAAAACGGGTAAATACTGGAGTACGAGGTATTAAAGGTCTTTGTGTTATGTGTTCTCCGATGGACTTTGCTGCTGGGCCCGATAAGCGGATAACGCAGATACCACCGCGTCCACTCGGTGTGGCAATTGCAACAATAGTATCGCTATCAAGTGCGTGACTGTCGGTCATCAATGAGATGAGTTCCGGGCAAACCTTACAGGGTGCCGCGATCAATGCTTCGATTGATGATGTATTGCTGACCCATAGACAACAGATTGTTGCAGAGCCAGTAAAGTACTAAGCCGGCGGGAAACCACAGGAAAAAGAAGGTAAAAACAATTGGCATCCACTGCATAATTTTAGCCTGCATAGGGTCAGGTGGAGCCGGGTTTAACTTCTGCATGTAGTACATGCTCGCGCCCATTAAAATGGGTAGCACGAAGTAAGGGTCCATCACTGACAGGTCGGTTATCCAAAGTGCGAACGGTGCTTGGCGGAGTTCGACCGACTCCATCAGCACCCAGTAAAGCGCAATAAAAACAGGCATTTGCACTAAAATAGGTAAACATCCGCCTAAAGGATTAATTTTCTCTTTTTTGTATAGCTCCATCATTGCCTGTGATTGTTTCGCTTTGTCGTTGGCATATTCTTCTTTGATGGCGGCCATACGAGGCTGCACTTTGCGCATTCTTGCCATGGACTTATAACCCGCGGCAGAGAGCTTAAAGAATGCCAGTTTTACCAACAGCGTCAGACAAATAATGGCGACGCCCCAGTTGATAACGACTGACTGAATGGCGGTGAGCAGCCAAAATAGCGGCTGAGCAATCCACCATAGCCAACCGTAATCGACAACTAAGTCTAAGTGGGGGGCGAGATCACCCAGAACGTGTTGGTTTTTAGGCCCGACATAAAGACGATTAATAACGCGGGTTGTTTCGCTGGGGGCGATGCTAAGCGCCGGACCGGTATAACCGACGATATTGAACCCAGCACGAGTTTGTCGGGTGCTATAGCGGTAAGTGGCCGTATCGTCTGGTACCCATGCCGTGACGAAATAGTGTTGCAGCATGGCAACCCAGCCACCCGTAATATCCGCCTTAAAAGGCTCGTCCGCCATGTCATCAAAGTCAAATTTTGCAAATCGCTGATCCGGCTGTGTTAGAGCGGCCCCCAAAAAGGGCTGCATGCCCATGCTTGAGTCATTGTTTGCCGGTGCGGGGGAAGTGTCCCGTTTGATTTGCGCAAAAGGGGTGATTTGAATGGTATTAGGCGTGTTATTGGTTGCTTCGTGCAGCACGGTGATGGTGTGGCTGCCCGCTTCAAAAACAAACACTTTTCTAACCGTCACCGCGCTCGTTTTGTCGTTGAAGGTGAGCACAACCTCTAAGGGAGACAGCCCTGTTTGCTGATAATCGGTGCGCTCGGCGCGGTAGAGCGCGCGCTTAGGCCTATCAATACCATCAGGGCCTACTAAGCCTGATTGAGCAACATAGGTTCGCTGTGAATTACGCTCTAGCAATACAAAGGGCTCCGATGTGTCTGCAAGCGTCTTAGGAAAATCCTTAAACCCAGCGCCGACAACATCCCCGCCTTGCAGATCAATCATGACCTCAAGTACGTCGGTGTGTACGGTAACGAACCGCTGCTGCAGGCCGTCATCTGTCGTGCTCAGTTGCTCAGGTGCCGATAAGCTAACGTCCGGTGAGGCCGGTAAATCAGGATCTAAAATATCAGCAGATGGCGCGACATCTTGAGGTGCTGCTTGAGGTGCTGCTCGAGGTATTGTCGCGCTTGGCGCAAAAGCGTCGACCATGGGTACTTGAGGCCTCTGCGCAGACTCTTGCTCGGCGCTGTAGCGAGTCCATTCTCCCAGCAGCATAAAACCCAGTAGGGCGCTGGCAGCTAAAAGGGCATATCGCTGGATATCCATGGTGATGGTCTCAGTTGTGTTCGTGGGGCTGCGGTGCGCTTGGGACGGGATCATACCCACCCTCGCAGCCGGGTTGGCAACGCAGCAAACGGTGTACTGTAAGCCAGCACCCCGTCACTGCACCATGAGTTCTTAGCGCATCGATACCGTATTGTGAGCAAGTCGGAAGAAAGCGACAACGTCTTCCGAGCCAGGGGCTGAGGGTCAGTTGGTATCCACGAATCACCATTGCTAAGGCGTTGGCAACGTGTTGATCGATTGTTTTTAGCCAGCCCATTGGCGGTCCGCCGTTGCGTTGATTTGATGCCACAACTTTGCAATGTCCAGCCATACAGCGGGGTTGTCGAGTTCGTCAGCAGGTGATCGAGCTAACACGACCAAGTCCATTGAGCGACCCAGCGGTGTCAGCCTAAACTGTTCCCTAACGATTCGTTTAATACGATTTCTCCGCGAGGCGAGACGGATATGCTTTTTCGCCACAATGATGCCGATACGTGACGGTCCGTCGTTATTTTCTACGGCTAATAAAAGAAACGCTTTGCTACTGGCCTTGACGTTAGGACCATCAAAAACACGGCGATAGTGGCTAGGTTGCGAGAGTCGTGCTTTAAGTGGAAAGGACGGCATGCGCTGATACTGCGCTCTGTCCGTTGGGGTCAAGCAGACAGGCTGTGTCGACCTCGAGCGCGGCGACGTGCCAACACTTTCCGGCCGGCCTTGGTTGCCATTCTGGCGCGAAAGCCGTGACTGCGCTTGCGCTTGAGTACGCTGGGCTGAAATGTACGCTTCATGACACAAACCTTCCTAATGGATTCTGGCTCGCACGTTACGGTAGTAAGCGCTTTGGCAGAATCGAGCCAATTCGTTTTCGGGCGCGGAGTATAGGAGTAGCTGAGGGGCTTGGCAAGACCCAAGCAGAAGCTCGCAGATGGTTTAAAGCCGCACGAGAAAAATAAATGCTCCACCGGCAACCGACCCAGCTTATCACCCACTGCGACACCGATGAGGCACACCTAACCTAATGATATCGCTGCGCTATTGATAATTTGGTGGCCATTGTATGCACTGGTACAGGTGGGTGATGGGGGCGCTGTGAGCATCACTAAACACAGGTTTACAAAACGATACTAACAGCTTACCCACAGGCGAATTAAAATAAGCTTGCAAACTCGTTTTTGATCCTCTAAGAGGCTGTTTTTATTTTAAGCATCTGATTTTATTAGACAAAAAAGGTGTTGATAAAGATGGTTCTGTGTGGATAACTGGCGTTCTTGACGTGCGTAGGCCGAGAGCGAGATTAAGACTTCGTCTGGGTCAAACGTCCTCGTTATGACGATATGGATCTGCTTAGGAGACAGCAAATTGGCCGCGCTTCAGCCTCTCACCGACCCCTGGGAACACTGTTTGAATCGTATCGGTAGCGATATCCCTCAACAGCAATTCAATACCTGGATTCGACCGTTGCAGGCGCAATGGCAGGGGTCTGGGTTGATATTGGCCGCGCCCAATCGGTTTATCAGGGATTTTGTCACTGAAAAATATGTGCCGATGATCGCCACCTACCTGCTTGATATCGTTGCGCCGGCCTCTGCGCAGGTTTTGGTGACGGTGGTGGACGGTGTGGCACCGACGCCTCCTCAACCGGTCAGGCCAGCGCAAGACGCGCCGGCGGTGGCGCTAACTGGGGCGCTGACAAGGGCACCGATGCCCCCAGTGGTTAAAAAGCCGAGCCCGGCGGCCTCCCTATCGCCCTCAAATTTAGTAGCGGGTTATACCTTTGAGCGTTTTGTAGAGGGAAAAAGCAATCAGCTAGCACTGGCAGCGGCACAGCAGGTTTCTGAACACCCAGGTGACTCTTATAATCCGTTGTTTTTGTATGGTGGCGTCGGGCTCGGAAAGACCCACTTAATGCACGCGGTTGGCAACGCGATGCGGCGTCGGAATCCGGACGCGAAAATTGTGTATTTGCATTCTGAGCGGTTTGTTGCGGACATGGTTAAAGCACTGCAGTTAAACGCGATCAATGATTTCAAGCGTTTTTATCGTTCGGTTGATGCGCTGCTAATCGACGATATCCAGTTTTTCGCAAACAAGGACCGTTCTCAGGAGGAGTTTTTTCACACCTTTAACGCCTTGCTCGAGGGCGGGCAGCAAATGATTCTGACCTGCGATAGGTACCCGAGAGAAATTGATGGTGTTGAAGAGCGCTTGAAGTCGCGCTTTGGGTGGGGGCTGACGGTGGCGGTAGAGCCGCCTGATTTAGAAACGCGGGTCGCGATTTTAATGAAGAAGGCAGAGCAAAGCCATATCACGCTTTCGCCCGATGCAGCTTTTTTCATTGCCCAACGAATACGCTCTAATGTTCGTGAGCTGGAGGGTGCCTTGAAACGCGTTATCGCCAGTGCAAACTTCACGGGTAGGCCCTTTGACATTGACCTGATAAAGGAAAGCTTAAAGGACCTGCTGGCACTGCAAGACAAGCAGATTTCGTTGGATAACATTAAGAAAAAGGTGGCTGAGTACTATAAAATCAAGGTCGCGGATCTATTGTCGAAGCGGCGTAATAGGTCCGTTGCAAGGCCAAGGCAGGTTGCGATGGCGTTGTCAAAAGAACTGACGCGTCACAGCTTGCCGGAGATTGGGGATGCCTTCGGTGGACGGGATCACACAACGGTTTTGCATGCCTGTCGTAAAATTAAAGAGCTACGAGACGACAGTCCTGACATCAGTGAAGACTATCAAAATTTGTTGCGGTCTTTAACAACCTGACGTGAGTCGGGCGTCTGATCTGTTATTGTGTTCAACAGTGCCCATTACATCTTATGAGTTCAATGCCATGAAATTTTCAATCGCCCGCGACGCCTTGATCAAACCATTGAATTTGGTTGCCGGGGTGGTCGAGAGACGACAAACCTTACCCATCCTATCGAATGTGTTGTTGGTGCTAGACGGTACAACGTTATCTTTGACGGGCACGGATCTTGAGGTTGAGTTAGTGGGGCGGGTAGAGCTTGATGCGCCCGGTGTTGATGGCGAAGTCACGGTCCCCGCTAGAAAGTTCGTCGATATTTGTAAATCATTACCAGAGGGTTCTAATATAGAATTATCTGTGGAGGGGGGTAAGGCCACCGTGAAAGCGGGCCGCAGTCGTTTCACGTTGTCCACATTGCCGGCAGCCGACTTTCCCGCTGTAGAGGGCGGGGCCGGCACCATCAGTTTGGCGTTAAGTCAGTCGTTGATGAAGCGTCTGATTGACGGCACCGCTTTTGCGATGGCACAACAAGATGTTCGATATTATTTGAATGGCTTATATTTAGAGGTGTTGGGTGGTCGGCTCCGCATGGTCGCCACTGATGGCCATCGCCTGGCGTTGGCAACGGCGCCAGAGCGAGTGGACGTTGCGGATGCGGGCGTCATTATTCCCCGCAAAGGTGTGTTAGAGCTGTCCCGTTTGTTGGATGGCGCAGCACCACTGCAGTTGTCCGTCGGTAGCAACCATATCCGTGCATCGAATGAGCAATTTACCTTCACTTCGAAGCTAGTTGACGGCAAGTTCCCAGATTATGAGCGCGTTATCCCGAAATCTCCCGACAAATCGGTTGTGGGTGATAGAGCGGAGCTGAAGCAGGCATTTACCCGAACAGCGATTTTATCGAACGAAAAGTATCGAGGTGTGAGATTAAAGCTGTCTGACAACACATTAGACATTACCGCCAACAACCCAGAACAAGAGCAAGCGGAAGAGGTGGTGGCGGTAAAATATGCAGGGGCAGAGTTGGAGATTGGTTTCAATGTCAGTTATCTGCTCGATGTGTTGTCGGTGCTGAGCCAGTCCAATGTGCGTTTATCCTTGTCTGACGAGGCCAGCTCGGCGTTATTGGAGCATGCCGAAGCGCCGACTGAGCAAGAGCCTGAAATGCTGTATGTCGTGATGCCAATGCGTCTCTAGTCGAGGCCGATAACCGTTCATGCTGGAGAGCGTCGAGGTTCAGGGTGTTCGAAACCTCTCAGGTGTTAATGTGCCGCTCTCAGCAGGTGCGACGGCGTTATTTGGCGCCAATGGCTCCGGTAAAACCAGTTTTCTTGAAGCCATCTATCTATTGGGTGTGGGGCGCTCCTTCAGAACGCACCAATCTAGGCCTATGATCCAGCATGGCGCGGAGTATTGCCGTGTTGTGGGGCGGCTGAGAGAACAGGGGCGGAGCCTGACAATGGGCATTGAGAAGTATCGCGATGGGGGCGCCAAGGCAAGACTCCAGGGTGAGCCGGTGTCTTCGTTATCAGATTTAGCGCAGCAACTGCCATTAATACTGGTTGAGACCGATGGGTTGGGGTTGTTGACGGGCCCCCCGGAAGGCCGGCGCCGCTTATTAGACGGTACACTGTTCCACGTGGAACACGGATTTTTGGGCGCTTGGCGCCGTTATGCACAAGCGATTCGCCAGCGTAATGCAGGGCTTCGCCGTGGTATACTCGACGGTGATGGCGCCTGGCGCGAAGAGTTGGCGCGAACGGGCGAGCAGTTGACTGCGGCGAGGGCTGTGATCGCGAGACAGTTAGGCGAAAAGCTTCGCGAAATCGCACCGCAATTGTCTGATGACTTGAAGGGTGTTGAGCTGGTTTTTAGACCCGGTTGGGATCGACGCGAGACGTTGGCTGCGGCGCTGGATAAAAGCGCAGAAACAGACAAGGTTCAGGGGTTTACGCGGGTGGGCCCGCACAGGGCGGATATCAAACTGACCCGGGATGGGGTGTTGGTGTCGGAGGTGCTTTCGCGAGGCCAAATGAAGTTGATGTTTGTGGCGATAAAGCTAGCTCAGGGCAAGTTAATAGAGGCTCTGTCGCACCGGGCGCCGCTTTATTTGATTGACGACTTGCCGGCAGAGCTTGATCGATCGCATCGTGCGGCGGTATGCACTGAGTTGGGTACTGAGCGGCAGGTGGTGTTAACCGCTGTCGACCGAGAATCGTTAGAGGCGGCATGGGGGGGATATCCTCTTGAATTGTTCCACGTGGAACAAGGCGTGATCTCCCCGTGTTGATTTGATGTTTAACGCGCCGAGTAGTCGGCTGCAAAATGAAGACAGTATTAACGAGACAGGTCCTATATGGCAGATGACAACGTAACAGAAGACGCTGGCACGCAAGACTACGACTCATCCAGCATTAAGGTGCTCAAAGGTTTGGACGCTGTTCGCAAGCGGCCGGGGATGTATATCGGTGATACCGATGATGGGACCGGTTTACACCATATGGTCTTCGAGTTGGTGGATAACAGCATTGATGAGGCGTTGGCGGGGCACTGCAGCCAAATCGATATCGTGATTCATCCCGACGAATCGGTGACCGTGTCTGATAACGGGCGAGGTATTCCCACTGAGCAACATGAGGAGGGCGTGTCTGCGGCAGAGGTCATCATGACGGTACTTCATGCGGGCGGTAAGTTTGACGATAACACCTACAAGGTATCGGGCGGCTTGCACGGCGTAGGGGTTTCAGTGGTGAATGCGCTGTCATCAACTTTGCAGTTAACCATTCGGCGGAAAGGCCAATTGTTTGAACAGATTTATACCCACGGGGTGCCAGATGCGCCACTGCAAGTGGTGGGGGAGACCGCCGATACAGGCACCTCTGTTCGCTTTACACCCTCGCCAGAAACCTTTAATAACATCGCGTTTCATTACGACGTGCTGGGTAAGCGCCTACGAGAGCTGGCTTTTCTCAACAGCGGCGTCAGGATTTTACTGAAAGATGAGCGATCAGGCGAAGAAGAATTGTTTGCTTATGAGGGCGGGCTAAAAGCGTTTGTCGAGTTTCTCAATCAAAATAAAACCGCGGTGGCTAAGGTGTGTCATTTTCAAGCAGAGGCCGACGAGGGCGTTGAAGTAGAGGTGGCGCTGCAATGGAACGACGGCTTTCAAGAAGGCCTGTACTGTTATACCAATAACATTCCACAGCGCGATGGCGGCACGCACCTCGCGGGGTTCCGCGCTGCTTTAACGCGATGCCTCAATAATTACATTGAAAAAGAGGGACTTGGAAAGAAGGACAAGGTTTCTACAACCGGCGATGATGCGCGTGAAGGGTTGACTGCGATCGTGTCGGTCAAAGTGCCTGACCCCAAATTTTCTTCTCAAACGAAAGACAAATTGGTGTCGAGTGAGGTGAAAAGCGCGGTCGAGCAGGCGATGGGTCAGTTTTTCAACGACTACCTTCTCGAGAACCCCAGTGACGCCAAGATTGTGGTCGGAAAGATGATAGACGCAGCGAGGGCGCGGGAAGCGGCACGGAAAGCGCGCGAGATGACTCGCCGCAAGGGCGCGCTAGATATTGCCGGGTTGCCGGGGAAGTTAGCGGACTGTCAGGAGCGAGATCCGGCGTTGAGCGAAATTTACCTGGTAGAGGGCGACTCAGCCGGCGGATCTGCTAAACAAGGTCGAAACCGCCGCTCTCAGGCGATACTCCCTTTGAAGGGAAAGATCCTGAATGTGGAGCGGGCTCGGTTCGATAAAATGCTGGGACACCAAGAAATTGGTAACTTAGTGACGGCGCTTGGGTGTAGCGTGGGCAAGGATGAGTTTGATCCGGATAAGCTTCGCTATCACAGCATTATCATTATGACGGATGCCGATGTGGACGGCTCGCACATCCGGACACTGCTGCTCACTTTTTTCTTTCGACAGATGCGAGAGTTGATCGAGCGTGGCCATATTTTTATCGCCCAACCGCCCTTGTATAAGTTGACGCGCGGTAAGCAAAGCCGTTACCTCAAAGATGAGCAAGCACTGGACACCTATCTGACGCAATCTGCGCTGGAAGACGCGGCGATATTTCAAAACGCAGAGGCGCCGCCGCTATCGGGCACGTCACTGGCTGATTTGGTCGAGGCTTATCAGCGGGTTGCCACTGATATTGAGCGGTTGTCACGAGTCTATCCTCGAGATGTGTTATGGCCGTTAATGTCGGTTGATTCCTTGTCGGTTGACGCATTAGCCGATGAGGGAGCCGTACAGAGCTTCGCGGAAAGTTTAAGTGAGCACTTACTAACCAAAAAGGATAAGACGGTGTCATTTGAGGTCTTTGTGCGTCAGGACCCTGAGAGAAGCCTCTTTTATCCTGTGGTGCGGCGCACAGCGCATAGTGTTGCAACTGACACGATCCTTGGGCGTGGCTTTCTCAGCTCACCCGAATATCTCGCGCTGCGAGTGCTCGGTGATCAGCTCAACAATCTGATCGATGAGGATGGTTACTTCCAGCGGGGGGACAAGCGCTGCGAGACACAGGACTTTGCAACGGGCCTTGATTGGCTGTTGGCTGAGGCGCGCAAAGGGTTTTCCATTCAACGTTACAAAGGTTTGGGAGAAATGAATCCTGGCCAGCTTTGGGAAACCACTATGGATCCGGAGGCACGTCGTATGCTCCAGGTGACCATAGAAGATGCCATTTTAGCAGACCAAATGTTTTCGACGTTGATGGGCGATGATGTGGAGCCCCGGCGCGAGTTTATTGAGCAGAATGCCTTAGCGGTGGCTAATCTCGATATTTAATCGGTGACAAGGCGCTCAGTGGTCTTCACTGTCTGGCGGCGAAAGCGCTGACTCGGGCACCTCTACCCGATCAATATCGGGGTCGATCGGGGCAAGCGCGCTCGGAAAATCCCGGTTGGCGCGTTGCGATAAGGATTGAAATCGGGAGACCTTGCCGACCAAGCCTTGCTTGCCTTGGACCGCTTTTAAGGCGTCATTGTATTTGTTAGCCGTTGTGGAAATAGAGGCTCCCAGCGCAAAAAGCCGCTCGCCCAGTAAACACACCGTATTGTAGATATCACCTGCCCGGGAGCTGATTTCTTGTGCCTCTCGGTTGCCGTGTTCGATCATCCACAGAGTTAGCGACCGTGCGCAGGATCGGCATGAGTGTCGTATGTGATACCAGCACCACATTCTTCTGATAGCCGTAGTTAAATAATTCTCTCTGGCTGCGCATCACTTCGATGTAAGCGGGTTCCACGGGCATAAACATCAGCACAAAATCTGGGCTCTCGACACCGGGAAGGTTGGCATAGTCTTTTGCAGAGAGGGAGTCGATATGCTGTTTGACTGCTTTGGCGTGGGCTTCGAGTGATAAGGCCCGTTCAGCATCCGTCGCCGCGGCGACGGCGCGTTCATAATCAACGAGCGAAACCTTACTGTCTACGATGAGGTTTTTGCCCTCAGGGAGTCGTATGATGAAATCGGGTAGGTACTTATCGCCGCGTTCATCTCGAAATGCCACTTGTGCATCAAAGTGCTCACCGCGCCGAAGACCCGCAAGCTCCAGTGTTTTTTCGAGCTGCGCTTCGCCCCAATTCCCGACTAGCTTTTTGTCACCTTTGAGTGCGCGAGTGAGATTATTGGCTTCCCCCGACATCGATAGCCCGACTGATTCTAGGTGTTTAACCTGCTCAGACAATGACGCGCTGTTGCGTATCATGTCAGTGTGAACCTGATTGACGCGCGTTTGAAACTGATCAATCTTCTCACCTAAGGGTTTGAGTAGGCTATCGAGGCTTTTTTGATTAGTGGTCTCAAGCGTTTTTCCCGAGGCCGACAGGAGTTTTTGGCCAATACTTTCTAGCTCTGCTTTGAGTGCAGTGCGCGAAGACTCAGCCCATTTAATTTGATTTTGATGGTTGGCTTCGCGTTCGGTGAGGGTGGCCGTTTGCGCGCTGAGGTCTGCCTGGAGCGTCGCCAGTGTTTGTTGTAACAGCGACAACTCCGCTTGAAGTTGAGCATTTCGTTCGTGAGCCACTGCGGTCTCAGTGGCCTGTGCGGTCAGCATCTGTTGCGCCGCGGTTAAGTCTGCCCGTCTTTTCTGTAGCACGATAAGGCACAGTGCCAAGCCAACACTGACCGCTGTGGCTAGGCCGGCCCAAAACAACGCGTCAGCGCTCATTCTGAGCCCGAGGACAACAGTGCTAAATCAGCCAGCTGTGTGAATAAAGATCGCAAGGTGCCCAGCAGCCGTAACCGGTTGACTCGCTCGGCGGGGTTCTCGGCGTTTACCATGACTGACTCGAAAAAGTCGTCTACCGGTGCCCGCAGCGTTGCCAGTTGCTCTAGGGCGGCGTGATAGTCACGCTCGGCAATCAGTGGTGTCAGCGCTTGTCCTGCCTGAGTGACCGCGTTGTGGAGTGCGTGCTCAGCCGGTTCCTGAAACAGTGATGAATCGGGTGGCGCGGCATCTTGCTCGTTGGATTTAGCCAATATATTCGCCACGCGCTTGTTGGCCGCAGCAAGTTGCTGGGCTGTGTCGGTTTCGGCAAATGCAGCCAGTGCTTTGATCCGCAGATCGATATCGTGAAGTTGCCGCGCTTCTACCGCCAGTACGGCGCGCACCACATCTACGTGAATAGATTGGCTTTCGTACCAGCTATCGAGCCGCTCTAGGAGGTATTGCAAGACCTGATCAGCAGTATCGGGTGCCAACGCTGCCTTGTGGTGAGCGCAGGCACGCTCTAGCAGGTTATCGAGTGCTATCGGATGATCACACTCGATCAGCATCCTGATAATTGCCAATGCTGCGCGCCGCAGTCCAAAGGGGTCTTTAGAGCCTGTTGGCGGCTGACCGATACCAAAAATACCCACTAAAGTATCAAGGCGATCGGCCAAGGCCACTGCCGTTGCTTCTGGAGTGGCGGGTAGGGCGTCGCCAGCAAACCGGGGGTAGTAATGCGCTTCGATCGCGTCGGCGACACGATCAGGTTCGCCGTCGTGCCGAGCGTAATGTGCGCCCGCGACACCTTGTAGTTCAGGAAACTCCAGCACCATCTCTGACACTAGGTCGCATTTGGCGAGCGCTGCTGCCCGTGTGGTGATATCGGGGTCGGCGTTTGTGGCGTCAGCCAGTGCTGCCGCTAACGTCTCCATGCGTTGCGTTTTGTCTAGTAGGCTTCCCAGTTCGCGCTGAAAGATGACACTGCTCAAACGATCTTGCCTTGATAACAAGGTCGATTGTTTATCATTGGCGAAGAAAAATGCAGCGTCGCTGAGCCTGGGTCGGATCACGCGTTCGTTGCCCGCGATGACTTCTGAGGGTTGTTGACTCTCGATATTGGCGACGGTGATAAACGCAGGCAGCAATGCGCCAGTCTTCTGATCCGTGATGTGGAAATACTTTTGATGCGTTTTCATCGCGGAAATCAATGCTTGAGCGGGTACATCGAGGAAGCTTTTATCAAAGCTGCCGCGCAGTGCGACAGGCCACTCAACCAGACCGGTGACCTCATTGAGCAATTCCTTAGATAAGGCGACTTGTTCTCCTGTGCCCTGAAGCTGAGATACCTGCTCAGCGACTCGCGCACGGCGCTCGTCTACATCTGCCATCACTTTTGCCTGACGCAATGCCTCAATGTAGTCGCTCGGCGCGGCAATACTGACAGCGTGGTTAGCATGAAAACGGTGGCCCCTGCTCTCCCGACCGCTGTGTCGTCCAAATAGCTCGAGCGGGAGGGTGCTTTCTCCCAGTAACAACACTAACCACTGGACAGGCCTTAAAAAATCATACCGAGTGCGTCCCCATCGCATCCGCTTTGAGACGGGCAGCGCGTTGACAGCCGCGCTGACAATGTCTGGGATCACCGACGCCGCTTCGACGCCAACTTGAGCGATGTTGGCGACGATTCGTTCAACACCTTGCTCCTCCCTGGTGGTCAGCGCATCTAGGGCGATTCCTTGTTTCCGAGCGAATCCTTCAGCCGCCTTGGTCCAACCGCCTTCTCCGTTGCGAGCGGCAGAAACAGGCGGGCCAACCACAGTCCGTTCGATGTCAGGGCCTTTGAGGGTGACATCGCTGATCAATACCGCCAGTCGGCGCGGAGTGGAAAAACAACCAGCATCAGTAAAAGGCAAACCTTGCTCTGTTAAGCCATTCGCTATTCCCGCAGACAGTGCGGTCACGAGTTGCTCAATGTCTCCTGCGGGCAGTTCTTCTGTTCCCAATTCAAAAAGCAGATCAGCTGTGCTCATGCGGCAGGCTCCTTCACAGCGTCGAGTTGCGCCAATGCTGCGGCGGCGAGATCAGGATCTGCCTGAGGAAAACCGAGAGCGGCTCTCGCCGCAACATAGGCCTGTGCTGCCGCTCGTGCCAGCGTGCGAACTCGCAGGATATAGCGTTGCCGTTCGGTCACGCCGATAGCATGTCGCGCGTCCAGCAAATTGAAGGTATGCGAGGCTTTCATCACCTGCTCATAGGCGGGGAGGGGCAGTTGCTTGTTGGCTAGACGGATTGCTTCTTGCTCATAAAAAGCGAACTGGGTAAATAAGTTCTCAACATCGGCTTCTACAAAATTAAATACCGACATTTCCACCTCGTTTTGGTGATACACATCACCATAGGTGACGGGCCCTGCAGGAGTCTCTGCCCAGACCAAGTCATAGACTGATTCGACCCCTTGCAAATACATGGCGATGCGCTCGATGCCATAGGTGAGCTCGCCGGTCACCGGGTAGCATTCTAGCCCGCCGGCTTGTTGAAAATAGGTGAACTGGCTGACTTCCATGCCGTTCAACCAGACTTCCCATCCCAAGCCCCAAGCACCGAGTGTGGGTGATTCCCAGTTATCTTCAACGAAGCGGATGTCGTGTATGAGCGGGTCTACCCCCAAAGCATAAAGACTGCCCAGATAAAGGTCTTGGAAGTCCGGTGGTGATGGCTTCATGACGACTTGAAACTGATAATAATGTTGCAACCGATTCGGGTTTTCGCCGTATCGACCATCGGCAGGCCGCCGGCTGGGCTGCACGTAAGCGGCGTTCCAATTTTCTGGCCCCAGTGCGCGTAAAAACGTGGCGGGATGGAAGGTTCCCGCGCCCACCTCCATGTCTAGGGGTTGCAGGACCACACAGCCGTGGCTGGCCCAGTAGCCCTGCAAACGCAGGATAATATCTTGAAATGTCGGGGGACCCACAGGAAATAACCTAAAACAAAAGACAAGCATTAGTATAACTGCGTTGTGCGCGCCATAATAAGCTTTCCCCATGTGGATCTTACCGAGTTTCGGTATCGTTATGGCTGTGACTTCAAAACCCGCTTGGCTTGAGTGGACGGTAGTCTCGCTTGTGAAAGTGTTGATGACGGTGACACGACTCATCCCGCTACGTTGGTCACGAGCGCTGGGCAAAGGGGTGGGGCGCGTCCTATATCGGTTCAACGCACGAATGCGTCGCGTGGCGATTCGCAATCTCGAGCTGGCTTACCCTGATTGGGCCCCGGACAAACGGCGCGCCGTGGCTCGTCAAAGTGTGCAATCAACGGCAGAATTACTGACTGAAATTGGCCCGCTGTGGTCAGGTTCATGGTCGGAAACGTCAGCAATGTTAACGGTTGAAGGTATTGAGACTGTCACCGAGCCGCTTGCGTCCGGTAGGGGCGTTATTGTGCTGGGCCCGCACTTGGGCAACTGGGAATTATTGGGGATGCACCTTGCGACGTTGGGAGATCTTGTCGCGCTTTACGAACCCTTGGCCTTAAAGCGGGTGGACCAACTGGTGCATCGTGGTCGACAACGAACAGGCGGCCGGTTGGTTCCGACAACACCACGCGGGATTGCCGAGCTGGTGCGCTCCGTTCGACGGGGCGGGATTACAGGGATATTGCCTGATCAGGTCCCTAAGGATGACAAGGCTGGGCTCAATGCGCCGTTCTTTGGTGTCGAGTGTTTTACCGCCACGCTGGCCTATAACCTCATTAAGCGATCAGGCGCGGCGGCGGTCATGGGGACAGTGCTCCGCACACCAACGGGTTTTCACGCGATATACCGTGCCACAGAGGAGGGTGTTTATAGTGATGACTCGCTGGAGGCTTTGACGGCAATCAACCGTGGGGTTGAAAATCTTATCGTCGGCAACGAAGCCCAATATCAGTGGCAGTACAAACGTTTTCGTTGCCGTCCGCAGGGCCCAGTCGATCATTACGATTGGCTCAATTCACCGCTTATCGATGAGGGTAGAGCGTCGTTATGAACAGAATTATCGGCAAGTGCATAGCGGGCACAATGGGTTTTTTGGCCTTTGGTCCTGCCGGCTTATTATTCGGTTTGGTACTCGGCCACGCTTTTGATCGAGGTTTATGGCGCGCGCTGCAACTGTCCGGACCTGAAGCCGTTCCTATGATGCGGGCCCAATTTTTTGAAACCTCCTTTACCTTATTAGGGTTCGTTGCCAAGGCGGATGGGCGGGTTTCTGAAGCCGAGGTTGCACAGACCGAATCGTTATTCACGCAACTCAGACTCACCGCGCTGCAACGCCGTAATGCGATTGAGCATTTTAAGGCGGGGTCCTCGTCTGGCTTTGATCCCGCACCGACGGTTGCGCGCTTCACTCAATGTTTGGGGCCACGGCGGCAGGCACAACATACTTTAATGGCGTTCTTGATCGGCATCGCGCTTGCCGACGGCACCTTTTCAGAGGCTGAGCGAGAGGCTTTGTATCAAGTAGCGGCGCTGCTTTCACTGCCACAGCGTGAAGTTGACCAACTGATCTCAATGGCCAATGCGCAGGCACAATTTCAAGAGCGCTACTCCTCGCAGTCGGATTATCGGCGCTCCGGGCAGAGTAGTGCCACAAACGCGTTGCATACCGCTTATGCCGCGCTCGGCTTGCAAACTGATGCCACCTCTTCAGAAATTAAGCGTCGATATCGAAAGCTGATGAGTGAGAATCACCCGGATAAATTGATCGCCGAGGGTGTGCCTGATGAGTTATTGCGAGTGGGTACCGAGCGTGCGCAAGAGATCACGGCTGCTTACGAGGTTATTCGAGAATCGCGAGGCTTGAAGTAACAGAGCGTCTAATGACTCAGTGGCGCCAAAATGCAGGGGTGAACAACACCAGCAAAGTGAATACCTCTAGCCTACCCATGAGCATCGCTAAGCAAAGAATCAATTTTCCTGCTTCACTCACGGACCCGTAATCGCCGGATACTTCGCCTAAGCCCGGTCCTAAATTATTCATCGTCGCGACCACTGCTGAAAAAGCAGAAATAAAGTCAAGATTAGTGGCTAGTAATGCGAGCCAAATCATGACGAAACAAAACATATAAACGGCAAAAAAACTCCAAACCGCACTGATCACTTCCGTTTGAACTCTCCGCGCATCCAGTTTGAGTGGAATCACCGCATTGGGGTGAAGCAGTTGCCGAAGTTCTCGCACACCCTGGCGGAATATCAGCAAAATTCGCATCGCTTTCATGCCGCCTCCTGTCGATCCTACGCAACCGCCCATAAAGCTCAGCATCAATAAAAGAATGGGCAAAAACAGGGGCCAGATTGAAAAATCTTGGGTGGTAAACCCTGTCGTTGTTGCGATAGAAATCGTCTGAAAGAATCCGTGTATGAGGCTGTCTTCTACTCCTAGCGTTTCGGTGGTCAGTAACAAGCTGCAGGTGACGACGGTAGCCAGTGCAATCACAGTGACAAAAAAAGCGGTTTCGGAATCGCGCGCATAAACGCGCGCGGTGCGGCGTTGTAATGCGACAAAGTGCAGACCAAAATTGATCGCTGAGAACAGCATAAATAACGAGCTCACCAATAAAATAGCGTTTTCTTCGTAGTAGCCTAGGCTCGCATCATGGGTAGAAAAACCCCCGATCGCGACGGTTGAAAAGGCATGACATAGCGCATCAAACGGCGACATGCCGGCGGCAAAGTAACTCAAAGTACACGCTACGGTGAGTAACAAATAGATACCAAAAAGCGCTTTTGCGGTGCTGGTGATGCGCGGTGTGAGTTTGCGGTCTTTGGAGGGGCCCGCGCTTTCTGCACGGTATAACTGCATGCCACCGATGCCGAGCATCGGGAGAATCGCTACGGCTAAAACGATAATACCGATGCCGCCGAGCCATTGGAGTAGTTGTCGATAGAGCAAGAGCGATCGAGGCAGTGCATCGAGCCCGGTGATAACCGTTGCACCCGTAGTGGTCAGCCCCGATATGGATTCGAAAATAGCCGCGATCGGCGATAAGTCGAGTTGCGGTGTGATCCAAAGGGGTATGGCGCCAAATAACCCCAGCACAATCCAAAATAAGGCAGTCACGAGAAAGCCATCACGGATATTTAGATCCCGACGATGAAGGCGGTTAGGCAGCCACAGCAGTATGCCTGCCGCCAGTGTTGCGCCAAAGCCGATCGCAAAGGCCGATTCGATGCCGTCTTGACTGATTACCGATAACAATAGCGAGGGCAGCATTGCGCTACTGAATAATATCAACAACACACCGATGATTTTAAAGGCCATCGCAAATTGCATCAGATAAAGCCGAAGCCCACAGCAAACAATTTTTCGACGGCGGAAATCTGCGTGCGGTCAGTCAAAAACAGAATCACGTGATCATTCGCCTCCACGACAACATTGCCATGTGCAATTAACACATCATCACCACGCAAAATCGCACCTACCGTGACGCTCGACGGCAGTTTCAGTGCGTCTAGGCGCTGGCCGACTACTTTAGACGAGCGTGCATCACCGTGCGCCGTGAGCTCAATGGCTTCAGCTGCGCCCCGGCGAAGAGAGTGCACGGCGCTGATATCACCGCGGCGAACATGCGCCAGTAAACTGCTGATTGTGATTTGTTGTGGTGAGATGGCGATGTCAATTTCTTCGCCAATTAAATCCACATAGGCTGAATTCGTGATGAGCGTGATCACTTTTTTAGCGCCTAACCGCTTGGCCAGCATCGACATCATGATGTTTGATTCATCGTTATCGGTCAGTGCACAGAAGACGTCTGTATTTTCAATATTCTCCTGTCGTAATAGCATGGGTTCATTACCACTGCCGTGTAAGACGATGCTGTCCTCTAATAGATCCGATAGCGTCCGACATCTTTCATAGGAGCGCTCAATCACTTTGACTTGGTACCGTTTTTCCAATCGACCCGCTAGGGTCGCTCCGATATTGCCACCGCCAGCAATCATAATGCGGTGATAGGGCTTGTCGACGTCTCGGAGTTCGGCGGTGACATCACGAATATGTTCTCGCGCCGCGATAAAGAACACTTCGTCGTCAGGCTCTACGACGGTGGAGCCTTCTGGAATGATCGGATCGCCGAGACGTCGAAAAATAGCGGCAACCCGGGTATCCACTCGCGGCATGTGCTCGCGAATTTCTTGCAACTCTCGACCGACGATGGGCCCTCCCTCTACCGCTCTGACGGCCACAAGACGAATGCGGCCCTCGGCGAAATCAAGGACTTGTAGTGACCCGGGGTTGGCAATCAACTGCTCGATATTGCGGGTGACGAGTTGCTCTGGACCAATGATGACATCGACTGGAATTGCGCCAGAGGCAAATAAGGCAGCGTGTTCTGATAAATAATCGGTGGACCTCACGCGGCTGATTTTAGTTGGAGTCCGAAAAAGCGTGAAGGCGACTGAGCAGGCGAGCATGTTGATCTCATCGCTATCGGTTACCGCGATCAGCATATCGGCATCGTCAGCGCCAGCGTTCATAAGCGTTGTGGGGTGGGCGCCGTTACCTAAGACCGTGCGGATATCCAGCCGCTCTTGCAGACGCTTTAGCGTCGCCGCCCGTTCGTCAACCACGGTAATATCGTTTTGCTCGTCAGCGAGGTGCTCTGCGAGCGTACCTCCCACCTGACCTGCTCCGAGGATAATGATTTTCATGGGCCTCTGGACCCTCTCAACGATGCTGCCTCACCTTAAACTATGTCAAACCCACCACGCCATGTGGATTAGTCACGTTGCGGGCGACGCGAAGCGATTACTCTCCCGGCCTGGACAGTAATGAAAAGTAGAGACCATCACCACCGTCGACCTCGGGCATTACTTGCCAACCAGCGTCCCGTGCGATGCCTCGTTCCATCACAATCGGCATGATGTGAACCTCGTGTTGCCGACAAAAGGCTTTCACGACGGCATCGTTTTCAGCATCGAGTATTGAGCAGGTGACATAGAGCAGTCGTCCGCCCGGCTTTAACGCCGGCCATAACCCCTGCAAGATGGCTAACTGTTGTTCAGCAAACTGACGGATATCCACTGTTCGGCGCAAGAGCTTGACGTCGGGATTGCGGCGCATCACCCCCGTAGCCGAGCAAGGCACATCTGCCAAAATCGCATCGAACCCTGGTGATAACATCGCCGAAGGAAGTGCACGTGCGTCAGCTTCGATAATCGTTGGGGTCAGGCCAAGTCGTTCGGTGTTGTCTGAGACTCGTTGCAAACGACCAGCACTCGCATCACAAGCAACGAGTTCTTTCAGGCCGGGCTGTCGTTCAAGTAGGTGGCAGGCTTTTCCGCCGGGTGCAGCACAAGCGTCAAGAATCCGCTCATCGGGCTGGGGGTTGATGAGATCGGCCACGCGCTGTGCGGCGCTATCTTGAACACTGACCAGCCCATCGAAAAAGCCTGGCAATGAAGTCACATCAACGGGTTGTTGCAGCGTAATACCGTCACGCAGATGATCATGAGGGTGCGCTGAAAGACCAGCGTCGGTTAGCAGGCTTAGGTAAGCGTCCCGCTCCTTACGGATGTTATTGACGCGCAGTGTCATGGGTGGGCGGTGACGCGATGCCTCCGCAATGGCGTCTAAGTGGTCGTCGTATTCCTGCTCAATGAGCGCGTCAAGCCAGCTAGGTAACGCCCGCCGTTGCGCGGGTGTCAGGGCGAACCCAGACAGCGGCTCTGCGCGTTGAAAGGACCGTAAGACGCCGTTGACCAACCCGGATGCCCACTGTTTTTTCATCAGTCGAACGGTATTGACGGTTTCGGATACCACGGCATGTTTTGGGGTGCTGAGTTGGGTGAATTCGTAAAGCGCGCTGCCGATTAATGCGAGCACATCGTTATCTTTTCTACGTAGCGGTTTTTTAATCAGGCTGTTGATAATACCCTGAAGCATAGGCCACTCTCTGAGCGTGCCATAGACCAATTCTTGACACAGCGGTCTTTGCCCGTCAGCTACCTGATCGAATGCCGCCGGGAGTAAATGATTCAGTGACTCCCCACTGAGGACACGGCCGATGATGTCGGCCGCCACTTGGCGTGCACTAGACATGCGCACGGTTGCCGGTGAGGGTGAATTGCGCGCCAAGCTTGAGTTTGTCTTGATGGCCGTTGAGCAGTGCTGCCACGGACTGGGGTTTTCCGCCGGGCATTTGTGCTTCCGTAATCACCAGAACACCCTCACCACAGGCGACGCCCAGTCCGTCGTGATTGGCGCTCACAATCTCACCGGGGGCCGCATCGTGGGCTTGATCAAGGACGTGTGCCGCCCACACTTTAAGTCGATCATCGTTCAACATCGTAAAGCAACCGGGTGAGGGCAGTAGTGCGCGGACTTTACGATCGATCTCGATGGCACCGAGATCCCAGTCGATGGCGGTTTCGGCTTTCTCGATCTTTGCTGCATAAGTCACTTGCTGTTCATCCTGCGCTTGTGCGCTTAACAGCCGCGACGCAATGTCCGTGAGGCATACTGTGAGCGCCTGTGTCCCAACCCGCTCAAGTTCCGCCAGTAGCGTGCCTCCGGTATGGTTGTCGGTAATGGCCACCTCCTTGCGCAGTAGGACCGGCCCCGTGTCGAGACCGGGCTCCATCACCATAATGCTGACACCCGTTTTACGGTCCCCAGCTTCTATTGCACGTTGTACCGGCGCAGCGCCCCGCCATCGAGGCAATAGGGAGGCGTGGACATTAAGACAGCTGATACGAGGTATGGCCAGTATCGCTGCGGGCAGAATCAAGCCGTAGGCTACGACGACCATGACATCTGCATCATAAGCAGCTAATTGTGCCTCGCTTGCCGAGTCTCTCAGCGTGTCGGGTTGCCAAAGCGAAATATTGGCGTCGAGCGCCACTGACTTGACAGCCGATGGTTGCAGTTTTTTACCACGGCCTGCGCGTCGATCTGGCTGAGTTAATACGCCGACGACCCGATGGGGCCCGGCTATTAAATGGGTCAGGTGCGCTGCCGCGAACTCAGGCGTGCCTGCAAAGACAATATTCAGTGGCGCGGTCATCTAGGAGTCGCGACGCTTTTGATCTTTGACTAGCTTGCCGCGAATGCGTTGACGTTTTAATGCCGACAGGTAGTCGACAAAGAGCTTTCCTTCAAGGTGATCGATCTCGTGTTGGAGGCAGATAGCCATCAAGCCGTCTAACTCTTCAGTAAACGGACTTCCGTCCCGATCTAAGGCTTTCACGGCGATCACCTTGGGACGCTGAACCGTTTCATAAAAACCGGGTACCGATAGACAGCCTTCGTCATAGGAACCCAAATCCTCGTCAATCACTTTGATTTCAGGGTTGATAAAGACCCGAGGTGCTGAGTGATCGTCTGACAAGTCCATCACGATGATGCGCTCGTGCACATCGACCTGGCTCGCTGCTAACCCGATCCCGGGAGCGGTATACATGGTTTCAAACATATCATCGATCAGCGTTTGGATACGTTCAGTGACCTGATCCACGGGCACTGCCCGTGTGCGTAGCCGCGGATCAGGAAATTCGAGAATCTGAAGTAGCGCCATGCTTGGTGAGTCCGGTTCGGAGCGTGTTCGTCAGCGTAGAAAAGTGTTCGGATTTGGTCTTGCCCTGTGCTCGACAGCCTCGCACACTGACAGTATACCGCGATGGCACTGATCTGCATGGATGGCAGGTGGGCAGCCTCTCAATGGATTGAATCGCGTTGAAGCCAATGGAGTGGATGCCTTGGAAAAAAGCAAATGGATTGCGATGCTGCAGAACAAAGTTGGGCGCTTAGGGCGTGCTGGCTTGTTGATCACACTATTAATACCAACGGTGCAGCTCAATGCTGCGCAAGAGGAGCCGCCACTAACGCTGAGCGAGACCGCTCCCGAAGACTACACAGTGCAGGCCGGCGATACGGTATGGGACATTGCATCACTGTTTCTGCGAGAGCCATGGCGGTGGCAAGAGCTGTGGGTTAGTAATGAACACATTGATGATGTTCACGCTATTGAGCCCGGCGACGTACTGAGCGTTGTTTGGGGCGATGGCAGGCCGACCCTGAAGGCGACTGAGCGGGGTGATGTGACGCTATCACCGAGTTTGCGGCGTGGCCCATTACATGCGGCCATCCCCGCCATTCCCCAAGCGCAAATTGCGCCTTTTTTGCGGCAGCATCGCGTCATTGAATCTGCCGCGTTAGGTCAAGTCCCCTATGTGGTGGCGACTGACGCCGACCGTCTGCTCAGTAGTGTTGGGGACACGCTTTATAGCAGGGGCATTGGGGTTAACACAGGCACCTATCACTTGGTGCGACAGGAAGCGGCACTGATCGACCCTCTGACGGAGGAGGACCTCGGCATTTTCGTGACTGATATTGGGCGAGCTAGCGTTAACAGCTCACTGAGTTCAGAGGGGTTGAGCGCGCTGGTGGTGACGCAAGCGCGGCAAGAAGTTCGCCTAGGTGACCGCCTGTTACCCGTTGACGAGGTCATGGCTCAAGCGGCGTATCACCCTCAGGCGCCGGCCGTTCTGATCGAAAATGCCCTAATAATTGCGGCTGCCAGTGGTATGGCACAGATCAGTGCACTGGATATTGTTGCGATCAATCGTGGTGCGCGCGAGTCGGTGCACGAGGGGGACGTGCTGATGATTCAGCAGCGACCGCCTCCAGCAGAGGACTCCTTGACGGCTCAATCAGTTGTGCTGCCCGATCGTCGAGCCGGCGTCTTGATGGTTTTTGCCGTCTTTGATCGAGCCAGTTTTGGGTTGGTACTGGAGGCCAATCGACCGCTAGCAGTCGGCGATGCCCTGCGGAGCCCTTAATACAGCCGACCTTAGCATCGCTCGTAGGGAGCATCGCTCGCAGGGCATCGCGCGCCGGTGCAATGTGATTGTCGAGTCGTGTTTTCGATCATTCATTTCAGGAGTTTTTATGGCACACCAATTTGGGCTGGACGCTCAGGCTGACGCGCGCTGGATTGCGCTCACGCAAATGATTGAGCGCGGTGCGGGTTGGTTAGATCAGGTTTTGCAGCGGTGGCCATCACCTGAGTCGATACTGGGCGATAGTGCAGTGTCGTGTTCTGCTCATAGTGAGAGAGGTGAGACGAATGGTGAGACGAATGATGAGGCGAATGGTGAGACCAACTACGAGACGAATGATCGGCCAGCGGGTTGGGCGTCTTTGCAGCGGATGATCGATAGCGCGCCCCCCAATCGACTGCTGCGTTGCCTGCCAAAATCATCGTCACTGTATCTTGTGACGATACGCGATCCTTTATATCCGCCGCTGCTGGCCGAGTGCGGCGACCGTCCTCCCTTTCTCTTCGTGCAGGGAGATCTGGATAACCTAAGAAGCACCACACTGTCTGTTGTAGGAACCCGTAAGCCTTCCTTAGATGGGCAACGCGCTGCGACGGATTTAACCCATGCGGCGGTTGCGCTGGGTCTCACTGTTGTGAGTGGCTTGGCCCTCGGCATCGACGGGGTTGCGCACCAAGCGGCACTGTCGGCAAAGGGTAAAACGATAGCGGTATTACCCTCTGGCCTTGATCAAATCTACCCCTCGAGACACCGTCAATTGGCAGCGAATATCGCGAAGTCGGGTGCTGTCGTGAGTGAATTTCCGTTGGGCACCCCGCCAAGAAAACACCATTTTCATCGTCGCAATCGGACCCTATCGGGATTCAGTCAGGCGACGCTAGTGATTGAGGCCGGACGGCCGAGCGGGACGCTCATCACCGCCACCGCTGCCGCCGATCAGGGTCGCGACGTGATGACATTACCTTGGTCGATCTATCACCCCGAGGGTGCGGGGTGTCGATATCTTCTCGATGCGGGTGCGATGCTCATTCAGTCGCCAGAGGATCTTGCCCACTGCTTAGACCTCAGGATACCGGACCAGTTAATGACCGAGTCGGTGGCTCGTCACGCCAGCGCTGTGCCGGCTCAGCCTCAATCACTGCCGCTGGACCAGCGTGAGATACTGTCTTTGCTGGGGCGGGAATCTCATCCAGCAGAGGCCTTAGCGCTGCGACTTAATTGGGAGATGGACCGCTGTCTGGCGTGCTTGTCTGCCTTAGAAGTGCAAGGCTGGATACAAAAGGGCCCAAAAGGTTACGGTGCGATGCGCTAAAAGTGCGTTAGCTCCCTGCCCACAGGGTGCGGTAAAATAGCGTCTTTCGCTGTGAGCGACGGTTATGCGCCCACTCCATCAAGTTCCATTTTATGCGCAATGGCGCCTGCCGTTGCTCCGCTCGGTTTTGGATAGCGATGGGGTGGTAGCCTGCCCCGCAGAGGGTGTTTGGGGGCTGAGTTGCGACCCTTACAGTGAAGTGGCGGTTCATGACTTATTGACCCTCAAACGGCGCTCAGTCCACAAAGGGCTCATTGTGGTGGCCGCTGATGCGGCAATGTTCGACGGGGTGCTGTCCTTTCTGTCACCCGATGAGCGTCAACGGGTGTGCGCATCGTGGCCAGGCCCTAACACTTGGTTAGTACCCAATCAGGGTGTCTTCCCGGACTGGATAACGGGGGATAGCACTGACGTCGCTATTCGTGTGACGTCAGCGTTGCCACTCAAGCGGTTAAGTGAGTCCTTTGGTGGGCCCTTGGTTTCAACCAGCGCCAACCCCGCGGGATTACCCCCACCCCATTATTTATGGTCATTGCGGCGCTACTTTGGGGTAACGTTACCGGCTATGCCAGGGATGCTGGAGAAAGCGGGTAAGCCATCAACTATTCGCCGCGTAGGGGATGGCACACTTGTCCGACCTTAGCTGGCATTTAGCCGACATTTAGCCGACATAAGGAGAGCCCGATGGATGTATCGGCTGTAGAGACTTATCTCACCACACTGCAGAGTCGCATTTGTGAGCGCTTGGAGTTAATTGATCAGAGCGCTGGCTTTGCAACAGAATCCTGGGATCGCCCAGAGGGCGGCGGCGGTATCAGTCGTGTTTTAGCGGATGGCGACGTGATTGAAAAAGGGGGGGTTAATTTCTCCCACGTCGTGGGGTCGTCAATGCCCGCCTCTGCGACGCAGCATCGCCCAGAGTTGGCAGGTAGAAGCTTTCGCGCATTGGGCGTTTCTCTGGTCATCCATCCTCGCAACCCTCATGCTCCCACGTCTCATGCCAACGTGCGCATGTTTATGGCAGAAAAGCCGGGTGCAGAGCCTGTTTGGTGGATGGGAGGCGGTTTTGATCTAACGCCTTATTACGGTTACGAAGAGGACGCCGTCTCCTGGCATACACAGGCGAAAGCGGCCTGCGATCCATTTGGGGAAGCCGTATACCCCCGACTTAAGCAGTGGTGTGACGATTACTTTTATATTCCGCACCGGCAAGAGCCCCGGGGTGTCGGCGGCCTCTTTTACGATGATCTGAATGAGTGGGGGTTTGATCAAACCTTTGCGTTTATGCGTAGCGTGGGGGATGGTTTTTTGAACGCGTATGCGCCTATCCTCGAGCGGCGCAAAGACACTCCGTGGACTGAAGAAGAGCGGCAGTGGCAGCTCTATCGTCGCGGGCGTTACGTCGAATTTAATCTAGTCCACGACCGAGGCACGCTGTTTGGCCTGCAAACCAATGGGCGAACGGAGGCAATACTGATGTCTTTGCCACCGCTGGTGCGTTGGGAGTACGGCTTAACGCCGGAGGAGGGCACGCCAGAGGCCCGACTGATGAGTGACTTTCTGCCGCCACGCGACTGGCTTGGTGTGGCAGGGTCAACAACGAGCTCATGACCGGTCATTGCGTCTCTGTCTCACTGATCGTCAGCTACTTGAGCAAGAGAAGAGAGGTATGACTAGCATGCAAATGCTTCGTGACCGTTTTGCTGTCGTGGGTAATCCGATTGGCCACAGCCTATCGCCGGCTATCCACTCTGCATTTGCGAAACAAACGAATCAGGCGATCGATTACCAGGCGGTGTTGGTGGCAGTGGATTCGTTTGAGCAGTGGGTCCAGCAGTTTTTTGACGACGGAGGTCATGGTCTGAATGTGACGCTGCCGTTTAAGACGCGTGCTTTTACGTTAGCGGATCAGGCCTCTCCGCGTGCTCAAGCGGCGGGCGCTGCCAATTTTTTAATGCGTGACGAGGCCGGCAGCATCATTGCGGATAACACCGACGGCAGGGGATTAGTGACTGATATGACGGTCAATGCTGGCTGGCTTTTGCGCGGTGCCCGCATTCTCATATTGGGCGCAGGGGGCGCTGTTCGGGGGGTGATACCCGCATTACTCGCTGAAGTCCCGCACTGCCTATTTGTGGCGAATCGGACCCCTGAGCGTGCGCAGCAATTAGCCCAGCAGTGGACTTCCGATGCCGTACCTGTCTCGGGCGGCGGTTACCAAGCGATACCGACAGAGCCATGGGACCTGATTATTAATGGCACCAGTACCGGTTTGAGTAATGAAATGCCCGCTTTATCGAGCTCGATGGGACTCGCGCCACAGTGTCGCGCCTACGACATGGCCTACGGGCGCGCACCAACACCTTTTATGGAATGGGCGAGCGCTCACGGTGTTGTGGAAGTCTTGGATGGTTTGGGCATGTTGGTTGAACAGGCAGCAGAGAGCTTTTTCCTCTGGCGTGGTG
Source organism: uncultured Luminiphilus sp. (assembly GCA_943789425.1). Lineage (GTDB taxonomy): Bacteria > Pseudomonadota > Gammaproteobacteria > Pseudomonadales > Halieaceae > Luminiphilus. The sequence continues at coordinate 55,739 of CALSUB010000002.1, read as the reverse complement.
AACACCCAGAGACCACATCGGTGGTATCGTCTTTGCGCGCTGCCCCGGGGGACTGACCCTTAACTGCTGTTGTCGAGGTATCGTTGCTTGAGTGAGACATAACCATCGGCGCTGTATTGCAGGAAACGTTGCTCGCTCTCGGTCAGGGCGCGCACTTCGCGCGCTGGGCTGCCCGCATAAAGGTGCCCGCTGCGGAGTCTCTTACCGGGCGTGACCAGTGACCCCGCCGCGATCATCACCTCATCCTCGACCACAACTTTGTCCATGACAATGGCGCCCATCCCGACCAGCACACGATGACCGACGGTGCAACCATGTAGCAATGCTCGGTGTCCTACTGTGACATCATCACCGATGTGCAATGGATACCCGTCGGGGTTATAGGGCCCCTCATGCGTGACGTGTAGCACGGTGCCGTCTTGAATGTTGGTGCGCGCGCCAATGCGGATAATTTGCACATCACCCCGCATCGCGGCATGAGGCCATACGCTGGCATCGTCACCGAGCCAAACGTCACCCATCACTACCGCCGTCGGGTCAATCAGCACTCTTGCGCCGAGGCTGGGCGTTACCCCGAGTGCCTCACGGATATGTGCTTCGCCTCTGAAATTAATTTGGGTCACACTGGGTCTCCTGCGCCAATCTAACTTGCTACACTAGCGCGTCACTTTAAAGGCGACGTGAGTATGTCTGATTCTCAGCCTGACACCAATCAACGGCCGCGCTTTGTCGCCGGTGCCGTTTGCCCGAGTTGTCAGGAACAAGATCGTATTGTGATCGACGTGGCCGCCGATGAGCGCCGTTGCGTGGCCTGTGGATATGTCGAGGCCCGCCCGGTTGCGTCGGCTGATCTGCCGGCTACCCGCGTCACGCGTGCGGCGGCCAGGCGCGTCGAGACGCCCTCTGACCCGGTTAAACTCATCGACGGCTGACCGACCCCTTTGCCCAACTTATAACTTGCAATTATGTACCGGATACACAAAAAGCATTAATTTTCATAAAGCCCGCGCCAGACCCTGTGCATTTCGCGCCAGCTGTGTAGTTCTCCCCATGTATTTTCTTATAACTTCGTTATAATCGCCGCGCTTTGGTTTACCCCTTTGTGGCTCGGGGTTCGGCGCCACATCAACAAATGGAGTACGCACGCGATGGGAAGAATCTTCTCAGGAGTGCCTTTGGCACTGTTTGCGTCGTTTACGGCTGCACAGAATCAAGTCAACATGTCGCCCGGTGTTACCGAGATCGGCGCTGACATCTTCGAACTTCACATGCTGATTATGTGGATTTGCGTTGTGATTGGCGTCGCCGTGTTTGCGGTGATGTTTTACTCCATTTACGCGCACCGTAAGTCACGCGGGCATGAGGCATCGCAGTTTCATGAAAGCACGAAGGTAGAGATCGCCTGGACGGTGGTGCCGTTTTTAATTTTGATCGCTATGGCGGTCCCCGCAACGTCCACATTATTAGAGGTCTATGACAACGACGAGGCTGAACTCGACGTGCTGATAACGGGACATCAGTGGAAGTGGAAGTATGAGTATTTGGACGAGACGGGCGAAAATATCTCCTTTTTCTCTAATCTGACGACGCCGCAAGAAGAGATCTACAACACGGAAACTAAAGGCGACCACTACTTGCTCGAGGTCGATGAGCCGCTGGTGATCCCGACCAATACGAAAGTCCGGTTCTTGATCACAGCAAACGACGTCATTCACTCGTGGTGGGTACCTGAGCTTGCGGTCAAGCGGGATGCGATTCCGGGCTTTATTAACGAGGCATGGACTCGCGTGCCGCAAGAAGGCATTTATCGGGGCCAGTGCACGGAACTGTGTGGCGCCTACCACGGCTTTATGCCGGTTGTCGTGCATGCCGTTTCGCCAGACGAATTTCAGGCATGGCAGGCCGCCAAACGCGGCGCTGCACAGGCCGAAAGCCAGCTCGCTCTGCAAACGCTCTCTGCCGACGAGCTGATGGCGCAGGGAAAGACGGTTTACGAGACAGCGTGCGTTGCCTGCCACGGTGCCCAGGGCGAGGGCGGGATTGGTAATGCGATCGCAGGGAGCTCGGTGGTGATGGGCGATTTATCGCAGCACATGGCAATTGTCGCGAAGGGCGTTGCGGGAACGGCTATGCAGGCATTTGATGCCCAGCTGAACGACGTAGAGTTGGCCGCGGTCCTTACATACCAACGCAACGCTTTTGGCAATAACACAGGCGATATTGTCCAACCGGGCGATGTCACTGGAATGAACAACGGATAGAGAGGTAGAACACGATGGGTGATCATCATCATGGGCCGGCAACCGGTGTGACGCGTTGGTTGTTCACGACCAACCACAAGGACATTGGTACGATGTACCTCTGGTTCTCCTTTGCCATGTTCCTGCTGGGGGGTTTCTTCGCCATGGTTATTCGGGCGGAGCTTTTCCAGCCCGGTATGCAGTTGGTAGAGCCAGCATTTTTCAATCAGATGACCACCTTACACGGACTCGTCATGGTGTTTGGCGCCATTATGCCGTCCTTCGTTGGCTTGGCTAATTGGCTGATTCCGATGATGATTGGGGCGCCTGATATGGCGCTACCGCGCATGAACAACTGGAGCTTCTGGATTTTGCCACCGGCTTTCTTGATGCTCGCTTCAACCCTGTTTATGGAAGGCGGCGCGCCTGCGTTTGGCTGGACTTTTTATGCCCCCCTTTCAACGACGTACGCGCCGCCGTCGGTCACCTTCTTTATTTTTGCCATCCATATCTTGGGCGTGTCATCGATCATGGGCTCGATCAATATCATTGCCACGGTGATGAACATGCGTGCGCCGGGCATGACATACATGAAAATGCCCATGTTCGTTTGGACCTGGTTGATCACTGCCTTTTTGCTGGTTGCCGTGATGCCAGTGTTAGCGGGTGCCGTGACGATGATGCTGATGGATATCCACTTCGGCACCAGCTTCTTTTCAGCCGCTGGCGGCGGTGATCCGGTGCTGTTTCAGCACATCTTCTGGTTTTTTGGCCATCCAGAGGTGTACATCATTATTCTCCCGGCGTTTGGCGTGGTCTCGCAGATCATTCCCGCCTTTTCTCGTAAGCCATTGTTTGGATACGCTTCAATGGTTTACGCCACTGCGTCGATCGCCTTTTTATCGTTCGTCGTTTGGGCGCACCATATGTACACGGTGGGTATGCCTGTTGCTGGCGAGTTGTTCTTTATGTACGCCACCATGCTGATTGCAGTACCGACCGGCGTGAAAGTCTTCAACTGGATATCAACCATGTGGCGTGGCTCGTTGAGCTTTGAGACGCCCATGTTGTTCTCAATCGGCTTTTTGGTGTTGTTCACCTTGGGCGGGTTTACTGGCTTGATGCTCTCGATTGCGCCGGCAGATTTCCAGTACCACGACACCTATTTTGTCGTGGCCCACTTCCACTACGTGATGGTGGCCGGTGCAGTGTTTTCGATGACGGCTGCGGTTTACTACTGGTTGCCGAAATGGTGTGGGCGCATGTACAGCGAATCAATGGGTAAAATCCATTTCTGGATTTCTTTCATTGGTTTCAATATCACTTTTTTCCCGCAGCACTTTGTGGGGCTCGCCGGCATGCCGAGGCGGATCCCCGATTATGCGTTGCAGTTTGCCGACTTCAACATGATGTCGTCGATTGGTGCCTTTATTTACGGCGCGTCGCAGCTGCTATTTTTGTATAACGTGATTGCGACCATCGTCTCCGGCGAGCGAGTCAGCGACGAAAAAGTATGGGATGGTGCGGAAGGTCTCGAGTGGACTGTTCCAACTCCTGCGCCTTATCACACTTTTGAAGAGCCACCGTTGGTGTCCAAACCAGCGGGCACGTTTTAAGTCGTCGCAAGATAACTGACGATGGCTTACGTGCGCCTCAGTAAAGTACCTGCTATCGATACCGCATTGAAGTTAAGCGGTGTCGCAGTAGTGATGTTTGCTTTTGTGTTCGTCGTGATGGTGCCACTCTATAACGTGTTGTGTGACGTACTGGGTATTAATGGTAAGACTGCGGGGTCGGCTTACACGTCAGTGCCCGTGATGATCGACGAGAGTCGGGAAGTCACGGTTCAGTTTGTCGCCATCAAGAACAATGAAATGCCCTGGGGCTTCTCTCCTGATGAGAGAATCATGCGGGTGCATCCAGGCGCTGCTAATGGCACGATATTTCGAGCCACTAATCCAACCACTGCGCCTATGGTGGCTCAGGCCATCCCCAGTATTTCGCCGAGCCGAGCTGCCCCTTATTTTCATAAGACAGAGTGTTTCTGTTTCGAGCAGCAGGGGCTCGCAGGATTGGCCGCGGCTGACATGCCGCTCCAGTTTATTGTCGATCAAGACCTGCCTCGCGATATCCATACCATTACGCTGTCTTATACATTGTTTGATGTCACCGACGCGGTGACTGACCAAGTCGCTGCCCGTTGATCAGCGCACTCTAGGAGACTCCTATGTCCAGTAACCCATCCACCGCAACCGGGCATGAGAAGTACTACGTGCCCGAGTCTTCCAGTCTCGCCGTGCGAGCGACGATTGGCTTGTTACTGTCGGTTTTCGGTGGCGGTTTGATGCTCAATGAGATGACTTATGGCTCGGCAGACGACGCCAGCTATTCAGGTTGGGTGCTGACAGCGGGGTTGGTTTTTTTCATTCTGACGCTCACCAGCTGGTTTAGGACGGTCATTAAAGAGAACATCGCCGGTTTGAACAGTGGGCAGGTTAACCAGAGCTACGTCTTGGGCATGTTTTGGTTTATTTTTTCTGAGGTCATGTTTTTCGCTGCTTTCTTTGGCACGTTGCTTTACGTGCGGCAGTTGGCAGGTCCTTGGCTTGCGGGCGAGGGCGAAGGTGGACGGATGAACGATCTGCTATGGCCGGGTTTCGAGTTCACGTGGCCGCCTTCTATTACGCCGCAGGAGACGGTAGGTGGGGCCGATGCGCAGGTGATTGCCAATAATGGTGATTTTGTTTCGCAGGAAAAGTCGATGGCGCCCGCCGACGCGCATGCGTGGTACGCCTGGCTGCCTATGTGGAACACGATTATCTTGTTGTCTTCAAGTGCGACGGTGCATGTGGCGCATACGGCCATTTTGGCGGGTGATCGAGCAAAGTTTAATCGTTGGCTGGGGATCACGGTTGGGCTTGCGCTGATCTTTTTGGGGCTCCAAGCTGCGGAGTACTACGAGGCTTACGTGTTATACGGGTTAACACTCAACTCCGGAATCTATGGTTCGACCTTTTTCATGCTAACGGGTTTTCATGGTTTTCACGTTGCCATGGGTATGACCATGTTACTGATTCAGTTGGTGCGCTCTGTGAAGAATGAGCATTTTACGGCATCGGATCACTTTGGCTTCGAAGCTTCGAGCTGGTATTGGCACTTCGTTGATGTCGTGTGGGTTTTCTTATTTTTGTTTGTTTATATTCTGTAAGGCGCCTTAAACCCACGAAGGAGGGCGCTGCGGCGCCTTTTTTGATAATCGCTTGTCACCGTAAGAGCACGATTCGTTAAGCGTCTTGTTGGAGGTCCTGCTGTTGTGGCCGGTGCGTTACCTCGGGGTGTTAGTCGGCGTCTCGGTAACCGGTTCTGCGTCCCAGGGGTTGCGATGGCCCAGCTGGCCCGTCATGACTCCGTATAGGATCACGCACAGCAAAGAAAAGCCAAGTCCAAGTCGTATGCCCAACGAGTTGAATAATCGGCGTTTCTCAGTGTTACCTTGATCCGATAAAAGAAAGATTAGTCCTGACGCGAGGCTCACTACAAGGGCTATCATGAGCAGGATTATGAGCGCTTTAAGCATGGGGTTAACCTTTCTGGTGGTGCCCGGTGGGTGTCTAGTTCCGAGTCAGCATGGAGGATCAGTGAGTGCAGTTTAACGGAAGCATCGGGCGCTTGGAGATTAAGGGTGATGTGCGGGCGTGCGTCGCAGGCACGGTGCTGTTCGCCCTGTTACTGAATTTGGGCTTTTGGCAGCTTGGGCGCGCAGACGAAAAAAACCTGCTGCAAATGCGCTGGGAAGCGCGGAGCGCGTTGCCAGCGGTCACGCCCTCGGCACTGTTGCAGACGTCGGATGTCACTCAATATGCGGATCGCCGCGTACGCTGGCAGGGCGTGCTGGATCCTGAAGCTTATTTGCTGCTGGATAATCGCTTGCACCGAGGACGTGTGGGGTATCACGTGATTGCATTGATTGAGGCCGGTGACGGGTCGGTGCCAGTCAATCTGGGTTGGTTGGCGGGCGACCCATCCCGTCGAACGGTCCCAGTTGTTAATGTGATGGACGGCGCCGCGCTAATCGAGGGGCAGGTATATGTTCCAAGTGCTAAGCCGATCATGATGGTCGAACAACCGCCACCCGATCGCTTGCCGTCAACCGTGCAAACTTTGTACTGGGACCAGTGGTTCGACACGCTGGCATCGCTAACGGGTAAGTCGGTATTCCCATATGAGGTCAGGATAGACCCTGCCTCGCCGTTAGCCTTAGTGGCTGAATGGCCGGTTGTGAATCAGTCATCGGCTAAACATATGGGGTACGCGGTCCAATGGTTTGCCATGGCTGCTGTTTTGTTGCTAATCGGAGTGCTGCTCATGTCGAACATACGAGAGATTGTCGCGGGCAGGCCTTCCTCATGAATACCGGTAATGAGGTCGTGAAGCGACAACAAGGACGCCGGGTATTGCTGCTTATAGCCGGGATTCCACTGAGCATCATGTTGGCGGCAACGTTGTTGTGGTGGGCTGTAGCAGAGGGGCAGTTCGATATTGTTGGCGCAATGGGAACGGCCAACCATGGCGAGTTGATCGTGCCTCCGAAAAGTCTGTCGCAGAGGACTTTTTCGGATGACGGCGCTGCCGATCTGCTCTGGGAGGACCTGCCGGTAAAATGGCATTTTTTGATCGTTCATCGTGGCGGCGTGTGTGGGGCAATCTGCCAAGAAAAACTGTATCAAACTCGGCAGATCCACATCGCTCTTGGCAAAGACTTTAACCGCGTAGGGCGTGTCGTGTTGACGGATCTGCCTGCAGACCGCATCGCGGTCGCGCCTGCGGACGAGACAGCATCAGCTGCCCCCTCGACTTTTGATGGCACTTTGGCCGATTGGATCGCGGTCGAGCATGCGGGTGTGACCGCAATGACGTTGCCCGCAGCAGAAATCGAGCAACTGATGCCGTCGAACCTTGGTGATGGCGGTCATTGGCATGTTGTTGATCCGGCAGGCTGGATCATGATGCAGGTGGCAAATGATCTTTACTATAAAGATGTGATTAGTGATCTCCGATTTTTACTAAAGAACTCGGGCAGCTAACACGGGATCTGTTGTCGGCATGTGTCTGCGGGAATCCCACGAAGGGGCGCTCAATCTAAGTTGAAAAGAAAGGAGTGATGGGTGACGGTATCGGATCGAAGCGGGATTCGCTGGACGATTTTTGGCGTACTGGTGTTCATGGCCATTGTCGTGGCGAGCTTTGTCCATCGCGTGGGTGAGCCGCGCGTGATGAGCCTCGCTGAGAGTCGCATCAATGGATTATTTTTATTCGATACCCCCCGTGATGTGGGCAATTTTTCATTGATTGACCACGCTGGCGCGCCGTTTACCGCTGATCGTCTCGAGGGTCACTGGACCTTGTTGTTTTTTGGTTTTACGCATTGCCCTGATATCTGCCCGACAACACTCTCTGATTTGGCCGAGTTGAAACAACAGCTGCAAGGCACCGAGGCTGATGAGACTGTTGTGGTGATGCTGTCGGTGGATCCCGCCCGAGATACACCCGAGCGGTTATCGCAATATGTTCCGTATTTTCACCCGGATTTTCTTGGCGTGACGGGCGCTTTTGAATCGATCTTAAGTGTGACTCAGCGCTTAAACGCGCCTTTTCGTAAGGTCACTGCCAGCGACGGCAGTTACCAGATGGAGCACAGTGCCAACGTGGCGCTGATGAACCCCAGAGGGGATTATCATGGCTTTTTTCGTGCGCCGCTCGACATACCCAAAATGCGGGTAACATTACGATCCGCGCAGTATCTCTGGGACCACTAACATGATGTCAAATCGCCTGATTTTGGTGGATGGCTCTTCGTATCTGTTCCGCGCTTACCATGCGTTACCCCCACTGACCAATTCAAAAGGCTTGAATACTGGCGCCGCGAAAGGCGTGATTGGGATGATCCGCAAGTTGGTCGCCGATTACGATGGCGATCAGGTCGTGGTGGTCTTTGATGCCAAGGGGCCGACCTTCCGTCATGAGATGTATGCCGACTACAAGGCCAACCGGCCGCCCATGCCAGACGAATTGCGTGAGCAGATAGAGCCGATTCATGCTGCGATCAAAGCGATGGGCTTGCCCTTGATCTGCATAGGAGGCGTTGAGGCAGACGACGTGATTGGGACGCTGTCTGTTGAGGCAGCGAGCAGTGGTCGCGAGGTGGTCATTTCGACCGGTGATAAAGATATGGCGCAGCTGGTCAACGACAAAGTCACGCTGATTAACACCATGAACAATACCGCGATGGACAGTGCCGGCGTTGTCGATAAGTTTGGTGTCCCGCCAGAGCTGATTATCGATTTGCTGGCTTTAATGGGAGACAAAGTCGATAACATTCCTGGAGTGGCTGGTGTTGGTGAGAAGACGGCAACCGCGTTATTACAGCACCTCGGTGGTATGACTGCGATCTATCAACAGCTAGATGCCGTTGCAGCCTTGCCGATTCGCGGCGCTAAAAGCCTTGCGGGCAAGCTAGAACTTGCGCAAGCCGAGGCAGTGCTGAGTTACGAATTAGCGACGATCAAAATAGACTGTGAGCTGGGCTTGGAAGTGGGTGCTTTGAATTCGACCCCACCTGATAACGAGGCATTGATTGCTTTGTTTCGCGACCTTGAGTTTAAAAATTGGCTGGAGGCGTTACTCGATAATGGCCTTGGTGCCATGGTGGAAGCCGCTTCCAATGAGCCGACAGAAGACACGTTATCTGAGGATAGGCCACCACAGGTCGGCGACCCCCTCAACGTCGTTACCATACTGGATTCGGCTACCTTGGCTGATTGGCTAAACAGACTCTCAGCCGCCGATTTTTTCGCCTTTGATACCGAAACAACCAGCCTGAATTATATGGTCGCAGAAATCGTGGGCGTTTCTTTTGCGGTGGAGGCGGGTACGGCCGCTTACGTACCCCTCGCACATGACTACCCCGGTGCGCCAGAGCAGCTCAGTCGGGATGAGGTGCTGTCTCAGCTGAGGCCATTGCTAGAGGATGAGTCAAAAGGAAAGCTGGGTCAGCATCTGAAATATGATGCCAATGTTTTGATGAACCACGGCATTACTCTGCGGGGAATTCGCGAGGATACGATGCTTGAATCTTACGTACTCGACGCGACTGGCAGTCGCCATGACTTAGACACGCTGGCGCTGAAATATTTGGGGCAGCGCACTATTCACTTCGAGGACATAGCGGGTAAAGGGGCTAAGCAGATCACCTTCAACCAAGTGCCAGTTGAACAAGCAGCGCCCTATGCGGCCGAGGATGCCGAGGTCACCTTGCGGTTGCATGCACTGTTGTCTGCTCGATTAGAAGCGGAGCCGTCTCTTCAGCAGTTATACCGAGAGTTGGAGGTTCCGTTAGTGCCCGTGCTGTCTCGTATCGAGCGAAACGGTGCGTTGGTCTGTCGCGAGCAACTGGCGGCGCAAAGTACTGAGCTCGGTCAGCGAATGCTGGTGCTTGAGACTAAGGCGCACGAGCTAGCGGGCGGTGCGTTTAACCTCGGCTCACCTAAGCAGCTTGGCGAGATACTTTTCAATAAGCTTGAGCTGCCCGTGCTGAAGAAAACGCCTAAAGGCGCACCCTCGACTGCGGAAGAGGTGTTGGCAGAGTTAGCTTTGGATTATCCGCTGCCCGCTGTGTTGATGGAATATCGAAGTCTCAGCAAGCTTAAATCGACTTATACCGACAAGCTCCCAGGAATGATCGACGCCAAAACGGGGCGAGTTCATACCTCTTATCATCAGGCCGTTACAGCGACGGGTCGGTTATCGTCCTCAGATCCCAATTTGCAAAATATTCCGATTCGCACAGAAGAGGGCAGACGCATTAGACAAGCGTTTATTGCCGCTCCGGGCTGTAAAATTGTCGCGGCCGATTACTCGCAAATAGAGCTGCGTATTATGGCGCACCTCTCTCAGGATCCCGGCTTGTTGGCTGCTTTCGCTGAGGGTCTCGATGTTCACAGCGCTACTGCGGCTGAAGTATTTGACGTTGCTATTGAGCAGGTATCGGTTGACCAACGACGCAAGGCTAAAGCGATTAACTTTGGGTTGATTTACGGCATGTCTGCTTTTGGGCTCGCAAAGCAACTGGGTATTGGGCGACACGAGGCGCAGGAATACATCGACGTGTACTTCGCACGCTATCCCGGTGTCGCCGACTACATGGCGCGGACGCGCGCCCTAGCGCATGAGACAGGTTATGTTGAAACGCTCAAAGGAAGGCGCTTATACCTGCCCGAGATCAATGCCCGCAATCGACAGCGGCAACAGGCCGCTGAGCGCACTGCGATTAATGCGCCGATGCAAGGCACCGCTGCGGATCTGATTAAATTGGCCATGCTAGCCGTTGATGCGTGGATTGATTCGTCAGGGGTGGATGCTCGATTAATGATGCAAGTCCACGATGAACTGGTATTCGAGGTGGCTGACGATGCTGTCGCCAGCCTGAGCGAGAAGGTCGCCGCGCTGATGTCAGACATCGGCTGGCTGGATGTCCCGCTCGTGGTAGAGGTCGGTACGGGCGATAACTGGGATGAGGCTCATTAGTCGTTGGTGTTAAGAGGTCTCGGATGGCGACTTGGTCTCATCAGCGAGCACAGAGTCGTCGGTTAACCATCGATTAATCTGTTTCCCGAGGACGTCTACCCCTTGCCGCTTGAGTGATGAGAACAACTGTACTCGGACCAGCTCTTCATGCTCTCGGAGTCGACTTTGAACAGACAGTAGCGTGTTTTGTGCGGGCCCCCGTTTGAGTTTGTCGGCTTTGGTGAGCAGAATTTGGACCGGCATTGTCGCGGAGATGGCCCAGCCCAGCATTTGTTGATCCGGTTCGGTCAGTGGGTGACGAACATCCATCAGCATGACCAGTCCTCGGAGGCTTTGTCGGTGTTGCAGGTAACGTTCGAGCTGCTGGTTCCACTTCTTTTTGACCGCGAGGGGTACTTTGGCAAAGCCATAGCCGGGTAGATCGACTATCCGTTGGTGATCAGTCAGCGAAAAAAAGTTAATTAATTGCGTACGCCCCGGCGTGCGGGAGGTGCGCGCCAGCTTTGTCTGTTCTGTTAAGGCATTGATTGCGCTCGATTTTCCAGAGTTAGATCGGCCGGCAAACGCCACCTCCCAGCCGCTATCGGCCGGTGCATTCTCAATAGCGCTGGCACTCTGGAGAAAGGTCGCCTCACGAAAATTGAGCTTAATAGGCGACGTTGTTTGCTCGGTCATTTTGCGATTTGTGCCACGACACGGAACGTCTATAATGCCACGCTGTCTTAATGGCGGTGCAGGTTAAAAGTGTAAATTGCTGCATGATAGCGATGAGCAGCAAGGTCTCCGTTTGTGATAGCGGCGACAGTGAGCCGCCGACAGTGCGCAACCGTATTTGACTCACGACATACAAGAAGCTTTTAGAGGGTTTGATCATGAAAACAATCGCATTTATTCGCGCTGCAATGCGCCTAGCTGCTGGCGCTGCATTGGTTGTGGCGCCGACCGTGTTCGCTGGTGATCCACCAGCCCAATACGCTGCCTCATGTGGTGCTTGTCATGCTGTGGGTGTGGCAGGAGCACCGGCAACGGGCAATGAGGCTGCCTGGGCGCCGCGAATGGAGAAGGGTATGGACGCACTGGTCGCGTCAGTCCGCAATGGCCTGGGTGCGATGCCGCCGGGCGGGCTATGCAATAGCTGCAGTGACGAAGATTACGCGGCACTCATCACTTACATGTCCACCGCACAATAATACTGACGAACGAGAATGATTATGTTTCAGCGTTTGGCCCAAAAAACTCAAAGTTTGTTGTTCATCGCGTTGCTCGGTAGCGGTGCCGCGGTAAGCGCCAGTAATGGTGACGCCGAAGCAGGCCAAGTTAAGGCCGCTACCTGCGTCGCCTGCCACGGGGTTGATGGCAACAGTGCCGTCCCTACGTTCCCTAAGCTGGCTGGCCTAGGGCATAAATACTTGCTCAAACAGATGCAAGATATCCGCGATGGCCGTCGTCCGGTCGCGCTCATGGCGGGGCAGGTCGACAACATGACCGATGAAGACCTGTCAGATATCGCTGCGTTTTATGACGCTCAAGAGCGATCGGGCGGTATGAGTGATCCCGATAAAGTCGCGCTCGGCAGAAAGGTGTATTTAGCCGGTATTGCGGACAGACAGGTCCCCGCTTGTTCCGGGTGTCATAGCCCTACTGGAAACGGCAACAGCTTAGCAGGGTATCCTTCTCTCGGAGGGCAGCACGCCGAGTACATTGCGTCGCAGCTTAAAATGTTCAGAAAGGGTTACGAGGACCCAACCGGCCGCACAAATGGTGGTGAAGCTCGGATCATGCGTACCACGGCGTTCCGGATGAGCGATATGGAAATTGAGGCGGTGGCGAGCTACATTGCGGGGCTGCAACCTAACCCATAGCTATTTCATCGCTAATTCATAGTACCGACGGGTGACACTGGTCACCCACTCCATGGAGAGATCTCTATGATCAACACCATCACTCGACCCATTTTTTGGGCTTGCGCTGTATTGCTTGTTTTGACCACGTTGAGTGGCAGAGGGATAGCAGAAGAGCGCTGGGTGGAGGGGCAGCATTACCAAATACTCACCCCCACCGTTGCTACCGGTCGTTCTCAAGACGTGGTGGTGACTGAGTTCTTTTGGTACGGCTGTGGGCACTGCTACACCTTTGAACCCATGCTCACGGCGTGGGGTAAGCAGCTACCAGAGGGTGCCGTGGTGCAACCCTCACCAGCGGTCTGGAACGAAGGGATGAAAATACATGCCAAGGCGTATTACATAGCCGAGGTGCTGGGTGTTAAAGAAACTGTGCACCCGATTATTTTTGATGCCATGCATGTTAAACGCGAGCGCCTGTCCTCTCGGCTCGCGTTACGTGATTTGTTCGAGGACAGTGGTGTTGACCCCGTGCAATTCGATAAGGCGTTTGATTCGTTTGGCGTGGATTCTCAAGTTCGACAGGCCGACGCACGCGCAAAGTCCGCAAAAATATCGGGAACGCCTTCATTAATGGTGGCGGGAAAATACCTCATTGAGACACGATCTGCGGGTAGCCAGACCAATATGTTGGAGATCGCGCAATACCTCGTTGAAAAAGAGTTAGCCGCCGAGTAACCAGCCTGTCAAACGCTCACTGCAGTACGGGATAGCACGCGTCGTAATTCGAAGCTTGAGTGCACCGCACTGACCCCAGCGATACGCGTTAGTGTCCCCAACAAAAATTGTTCATAGTGGGCCATGTCTCTTACCACAGCTTTTAGCAGGTAATCAGCGCTTTGACCTGTTACGACGCAACAGTCCACCACCTCGGGGACATCTGCGATCGTCTCTTCAAACACTTCGAAGCGATCCGGCGTATGTCGGTCCATGGTGACGCTCACGTGCGCAGTGAGATGGAGGCCCAGTTTTTTGGGGTCTACCATTGCGACTTGGTGGGTCACTACGCCTTCTGTCCAAAGGCGTTTCACCCGGCGAGCACAGGGGGTGGGAGATAGGCCTACACGTTCGGCAAGCTCAAGATTGTTCAGCCCAGCATCACGTTGCAAGATGTTCAGAATCTTACGATCAACACGGTCTAGCCCTAGGTCATCCACGCCCATAAAACGCTCAAAGTTAGTGATTTAACATATAATATCCTATTAATTTGGCGAATATCACTAACTATGTGTGAATTACCGCAAATTTAAGTGACTATCCCTCGCGCTGGCTGGATAGACTACGTCGCTCGTTAACCCTCTTTAGGAAGACCATTGTGAGCATGCCGCGCTTTGACCATCGTAAGTACCGCGCTTTTGAGCCGATTGCTAAGCCCGATCGCCGCTGGCCGGATCAGCGGATTACCCAGGCACCCTCTTGGTGTTCAGTCGATCTGCGTGATGGTAACCAGGCTTTGGTTGAGCCCATGAACGCGGCACAGAAACTTCGTTTGTGGGAACTGTTGATATCCATTGGTTTTAAAGAGATCGAAGTGGGTTTTCCTTCGGCGTCTAGCCATGACTTTGCCTTTTTGCGCAAATTGATCGAGGAGGACCGCATTCCAGCGGACGTCACAGTGCAGGTACTGACTCAAGCGCGCCCCGATTTGATTACTAAGACCTTTGCGGCGTTAGCGGGTGCGCGCCGGGCGGTCGTTCATTTTTATAACAGCACTTCTACGGTACAACGTGAATACGTATTCGGCCTCGATCGAGCCGGTATTACTGAGATTGCCGTGACCGGCGCACAGTTAGTGAAGGCCGCTGCTGAAGCCCAGCCCGAGACAGAATGGGTCTTTGAGTACAGTCCAGAAAGCTTCACTGGCACCGAGTTGGATTTTGCGGTGACGGTGTGTGACGCGGTGAGTGCGGTACTGGGCCCGACGCCGGAAAATCCGATGATCATCAATCTGCCCGCAACCGTCGAGATGAGCACACCTAATATCTATGCCGATCAAATAGAATGGTTCAGCGATCACGTGCGTCACCGCGAATCGTTAATTTTGTCGTTGCATACGCACAACGATCGAGGGTGCGCAGTAGCCGCTTCTGAATTGGGTTTGATGGCGGGCGCTGATCGGGTAGAGGGCACGTTGCTTGGCAATGGTGAGCGCACCGGCAACATGGACATTCTTACCATGGCGATGAACCTGTATAGCCAAGGGGTCGACCCCAAACTTGATTTCACTCATATGGATGAGATCTGCACGGTGGCGCGGGAGTGCACCCAATTACCGGTTCATCCTAGACACCCTTACGCGGGTGAGTTGGTGTTTACCGCCTTTTCGGGTAGCCATCAGGACGCTATTCACAAATGCCTGTCCAAGCGTGACGCTGACAGCGGTTGGGATGTCGCTTATTTACCGATCGATCCCGCTGATATCGGGCGGACGTATCAGGAAGTGATTAGAATCAACAGCCAATCGGGCAAGGGCGGCGTCGCCCATGTATTGCGGCGAGATTATGGTCTCGAGTTACCCCGCTGGTTGCAGGTCGATTTCAGTACTGCGGTGCAAGATTTAGCAGAAGACAGCGAAGCAGAGGTGTCCTCTGGCGAGATCTATGCGCTTTTTCAGCAAACTTATTTAATGACTGCCGATCGATGGCAGCTTGGGAATTACCAGTTATTAAGACAAGACGGCAGCGATGGTTTAGAGGTTACGTTGGCAGGGCCAAGCGGTGACGTTACGCTCAGTGGTAAAGGAAATGGCGTAGTCGATGCCTTTGTGCAGGCCATGGAGTCCGTCACGGGTCGACACATCGTGGTAGTAGAGTATTCTGAGCACACCTTAGGGCAGAGCGCCGATGCGGAGGCAGTGTGTTACGTCCAGCTCAATATCGATGGCGAGCGGCCCTGCGGCGTCGGTCGAAGTCACGACATCGTGCACGCATCACTAGCGGCTATTCTGTCTGCTCTAGACGGCCGGGGATTGATCACTGCCAACGCGGCTTGACCGAACCTCATCGCGCAACCGGTACGCGCGGCCGCACTGGCCGCTCATTGAGGCTGCTCATGTGTCTGATACTGTGCTTAGTATCGGGCTGTTCCGCGACCCAATTTATTTATAACCGAGTCGATATTGTTATTCGTTGGTATCTCGACGATTACGTTTCTTTGAGTCGTGATCAACAGGCACAATTTGATGAGCGACTCGACGACTTATTGTCTTGGCACCGTCAAGAAGAGTTGCCCAGTTATGTCACGCTGCTTGATGACACTTTGGTTATTCTTGACGAGGGCGTACCAGTTGAGTCGGCACGCTTAATGGCGGCCAGAATAGAGGCGGCCGCTAACCGGATTCAAGGTCCCTTTCTAGATTTGTTGTTGAGCACAGGACAAACGCTCGATCGCTCGCAGCGCCAGAACTTTGTCGAGGTTTTGCTCGCTAAACAAGAGGAATTGGAAGCAGACCGATTAGCTCGGGATGACGAGGACTATCGCGTGGACATTGCCGAGCGTTTTGACGAGCAAATGTCGGACTACCTTGGGCCGCTATCCGATCGACAGACAGAGCGGATTAGCACCGGCGTGGCAGAAATGACAAGACTGGACACGTTTTGGTTAGCGGATCGACGGGTCTGGATTACGACGTTATCGGAGATTCTCATTGCGGATAGCGCCGACTGGCCGCAACAGGTGCGAGCACTGATCGCCGGTCGCGATGAGGCGCAACTTCCCGCCTACCGAGAAGGCATTGAACATAATGGCGAGGTGATCCTGCAACTCGTTCGCGACGTGCTCATTCAGCGCAGCAGCAAGCAAGACAACAAGTTAAAGCGACGGCTCAGCGCCTTACGCGACGACCTCGCCCAACTTGCGGGCGTGGATTAATGCGGACTATCCGTCAGTCAATCAGACTGCTGTCGCGAATGGCGCCTTTGTCAGCACTGGTGACCATGCTGGCATAAACTTTGAGCGCAGTAGAGACTTTTCTGGGTCGCTCATCGACTGGCTTCCATCCTCTCGCCCGGTCATTCATGGCGTCTCGCCGCAATGCTAGCGTGGCTTCATCGAGCAGAACATTGATCTGCCGCGCAGGGATATCAATCTCAATGGTATCGCCGGGTTCGATCAGGGCGATTGCCCCGCCCGCTGCCGCCTCGGGTGAAACATGCCCTATGGATAACCCTGATGTACCGCCCGAGAAGCGGCCATCTGTAATCAGGGCGCAGGCTTTACCCAAATCTTTGGATTTGAGGTAACTGGTGGGGTAAAGCATCTCCTGCATACCGGGCCCGCCACGCGGCCCCTCGTAGCGGATGACAACCACGTCCCCCGCTTTTACCCGATCTTCGAGAATGTCGCTGACGGCGGCTTCTTGGCTTTCGCAAATATATGCGGGGCCACTAAAGCATAACGAAGCATCATCGACGCCAGCCGTTTTGACCACGCAGCCCGACTCAGCGATATTGCCAAACAGCACAGCGAGCCCGCCCTCTTGTGAGTAAGCGTGCGCCATATCCCTGACACAGCCCGAGTGTCGATCGGTATCCAGTGTTGGCCAGCGTACTGCCTGACTGAAGGCTTGTTGGGTAGGGATGCCAGCGGGGCCCGCCGCATACAGTGTGCGCACATCGTCGCGCTCGGTTTGCATAATATCCCAGTCTGATAATGCGCTGGCCAGGCTATCACTGTGGACCGTGGGGCAATCGAGGTGCAGTAAGTTACCGCGCGCCAGTTCGCCAAGAATCGCCATTACGCCGCCGGCGCGGTGCACATCCTCCATGTGATAGAGCGGCGTGCTCGGAGCGACTTTGCACAGCTGTGGCACTTTGCGCGATAGCGTGTCGATGTCTGCCATATCAAAGTCCACCCCCGCCTCTTGTGCTGCTGCGAGCAGGTGTAGGATCGTATTGGTTGATCCGCCCATCGCAACATCGAGTGTCATGGCATTTTCAAAGGCTTTTTTACTGGCAATTTCTCTAGGCAGGGCGGTCTTGTCATCCTGCTCGTACCAGCGCTTAGCGACCTCTACAATCAAACGTCCAGCCCGCAGGAAAAGCTGCTCACGGTCGGCATGTGTGGCGAGTAGCGAGCCATTGCCCGGTAAACTTAAGCCCAGCGCCTCGGTGAGGCAATTCATCGAGTTGGCTGTGAACATGCCGGAGCATGAACCGCAGGTGGGACAAGCTGAACGCTCATAAGCTTCTACTGTCTCGTCATCGGCACTCGAGTCAGCGGCAATAACCATTGCATCCACTAAATCGAGTTTGTGCTCTGATAGGGCGGTTTTTCCTGCTTCCATTGGGCCACCCGAGACGAATATCACCGGAATATTGAGGCGCATGGCCGCATTGAGCATCCCCGGTGTGATTTTATCGCAGTTAGAAATACACACCATGGCATCGGCGCAGTGTGCATTGACCATGTACTCGACCGAATCCGCAATGAGGTCACGAGAGGGCAAGCTGTAGAGCATCCCGTCATGGCCCATCGCGATGCCATCGTCGACGGCAATGGTATTAAATTCTTTAGCGACGCCACCGGATGCCTCGATTTCTCGTGCGACGAGCTGCCCAAGGTCTTTAAGGTGCACGTGCCCGGGTACAAACTGAGTGAATGAATTAACCACCGCAATGATCGGCTTTTCAAAGTCACCATCTTGCATGCCAGTGGCCCGCCATAGCGCGCGAGCACCTGCCATATTACGTCCAGCGGTTGAAGTGCGGGATCGGTATTGGGGCATTGAATTCTCCCAAGTGTTAAAAAAACGAGGGTCAGCTTATCACTGGCGGTCATTCAGTGTGATACCGGCCTTACCAGGACGGCTGCATTACGCTGCCAGTTATACAGTTGTTGTTTCTCGACCGGCAATGCGTCTTGCGTGGTTGGCGCAAAGCCTTGCTCAAGAAACCAATGAGTCGTCTGTGTGGTGAGCGCAAAAAC
This sequence comes from uncultured Luminiphilus sp., assembly GCA_943789425.1. Classification (GTDB taxonomy): domain Bacteria; phylum Pseudomonadota; class Gammaproteobacteria; order Pseudomonadales; family Halieaceae; genus Luminiphilus. The sequence goes on along the minus strand of CALSUB010000002.1, from coordinate 37,090 downwards.
GTGCGTCAGAGCGTGCTCTGCGGCCTGGCCCAGCAGCGCTTGAAGCAGTTGCTCGGCTCGTCCGGCGCGCCGGTAATCGGGGTGGGTTGCCACACAGGCGATTTCGCCCACCGCTTCGTTCGGGTAAGCATAGAGTGCCGCGCAGGCAATTACTCTGCCATCGCGCTCAAGAATTGAAAAGTGGCCGATTTCTTCTTCGAGCCGCTCCCGGGACCTTCTGACTAAGGCGCCACTGTCCTCCAGCGGACGGATCAGTTCTACAATGCTCGCGATGTCGTCTATGTGCGCGCGTCTGGCTTGCTCATACTGATTTTGCGCGATCAGCGTGCCGGATCCGTCATGGGTGAACAATTCTTCCATCAGTGCATCTTCACGCTCGAAGCTGATGACATGGCTGCGGTCTACCCCGGCGCTACAGGCGCGACAGGCGGCGTCTCGGAGCCGCTTTTGCTCTTGATCATTGATGATCAGTTGTTCTGCTGCGGCGACGGTGCATTGACGGATCAGCTGGCCGTCGGCGGTCATAAGCCCCTCGTATCGATCGAGGAATAGCAGTTTATCTGCGCCGATCGCCACCGCGACGGCTTCTGCGACTTCACTCGCACTGACGCTGAAAAGCTCCCCTGCCGGCGAGTAGCCCAATGGTGAAATGAGGGCAATCGCGTCATTGTCGAGCACCGACACGATGCCTTCGGCATCCACTCTTCGAACCGCACCGCTGTGAAGATAGTCAACGCCATCATAGATACCCAGTGGACGCGCGGTAACAAAGTTGCCACTGATCACACGTAACCGTGCGCCCAGCAGTGGGGTATTGGGCAGCCCTGTCGACATCATGCGCTCTAAGTGTAGCCGTTGATGTGACGCTGCTTCGCTCGCAATGGCCAGCGTGTCATCGTCGGTAATGCGGACACCGTGATGAAACTGCTCAGCTGTATCATTTGCGGCCAGCTTCTCGCCTATGGCTTCGCGTGTGGCGTGGACGAGTACGAGGCGCACCCCGAGAGAATGCAGCAACGCTAAGTCATGAACCAGTGTGACGCATCGCGGCGTGTCGAGTGCGCCACTGCCGAGATAAACGACAAACGTTCGCCCCCGGTGTGCCTTGATATAGGGGCCCGTATAACGAAACCATGCGATGTTGCTGTCTTCTGAAGTCATGATTACCTAATGGTATGCGTGTGCTGTGACCCACTAACGCTATGTTAAGTCCGCTGTTCCTCTGGGGGATGGCATCCTACCTGAGTCATGACACCTCGAGAAAGAGTAAAAAAACCGTCGTCGGAAGACAACGGCGGGATCCGACTGGCAGCCATCTCGCGTTACCGATAGGCTAGTCGGACGACGTGCGGCAAAGTTGAGCCCGAAGAAGCGCTGCCACCACAGGAATGTTGAATGCCACCTCCGATCGCTCCTGCAACCGATGCGCTAGCGCCAGATTGGTTTGACGACAGCGTCAGCGCATCAGCAGTACGATTGATTGCTCGAGTGGGCGACAACGCTTATGAAGCCCTTTGTGAGGTCGTTGCGGCGACTGATCAGTTGAGGGCTTTCCGCACTTTGATGGCCAGCAGTGATTTTTTCGTCGACCAAGCTGGCCGGCAATCTGCTTGGCTGCGCGATGCACTTGATGACGGCACCTTGCTGGTAACGCGCGACTGGACGGCGGATCGATGGGATGCGGCCTTCGCGACCCTGCATGGGCCCGACGCCACTGAACCTGAATATCTCGCGGCTTTGCGCACGTTTCGACATCGGCATTTGGTACGCATGCTCTGGCGCGAAGCAGCGCAGTTAGCCACAGTGGAAGACACCTTCGTTGAGTTGAGTGGCCTTGCCGATTGTTGTGTTCGTGCTGCGGTCGCTTTCGCTGTGGGGGTGCTGCGGCCGAAATACGGTTTACCGATCGGTCAAGAGTCCGGCGACGAGCAGTCCTTGGTGGTGTTGGCAATGGGCAAGCTCGGTGGCAACGAATTAAATCTGTCTTCTGATATCGATCTCATTTTCGCCTATCCCGAGGCGGGTGAGACAAAGGGGGGTAAGCAGCGGCTCGACAATCAAACGTACTTTGTGCGACTGGGACAGCTGGTGATTCGTCTACTCGACGCGGTGACCGAAGACGGTTTTGCGTTCCGAGTCGACATGCGATTAAGGCCCTATGGTGACAGCGGTGCATTGGTCGGCGCTTTCAGCGCATTAGAGCTCTATTATCAGGAGCAGGGGCGTGATTGGGAGCGCTATGCAATGGTGAAAGCGCGCCCCATTACCGGCACTGCCGCAGCAAAAACCAGCTTGATGTCCATGCTGTCTGCCTTTGTCTATCGGCGCTATACGGATTTTTCAGTCATTTCGGCCCTGCGGAGCATGAAGTCGATGATGCGTGCTGAGGTGACCCGTTTAAGGATAGAGGCGGACGTGAAACGCGGTTCAGGAGGTATCCGCGAAATTGAATTTATTGCGCAGAGTCTGCAGCTAATTCATGGGGGGCGCATGCCCGCGCTGCGTTTGCAATCACTCCTGCCGACCCTGCAGGCCTTGATGCAGGCTGAGGTCTTGTCAGCTCAACAGGCCAGGCATTTATCTGATCATTATCGTTTGCTCCGACGAGTGGAACACGGGCTCCAAGGGATGGCTGATCGACAGACTCAAGCCTTGCCGACTGAGCTACTCGACAAGGCCAAATTGGCTGTCTTAGTGGGGTACGCTTCGTGGGAAGCGCTCGAGCGCGACCTCGTTACTGCGCGCAGCGAGGTCGATGCGGTGTTTAGTGATCTGATTGCCGACCCAAATGACTCGTCGAGCGATGAACTTGTTGCATCCCGAACGCGCTTTTCTGCGCTCAGTGCGGAGACGCTGACGACATTGGGTTATCGACAATCTGATCTCACATGGGAGACGGTGGGGTCATTGCTTGATAGTCCTTGGGTGGCGAGCTTACAAGGGGAGGGCCGTCAGCGCTTTGAAGCATTTTTGCCGCTGCTGTGCGAGATGGCTGCCCACGAATCCAACCCAGACGTTGCCTTAACACGGGCGTTACCCTTTGTGAGGGCCGTTTGCCGACGCAGTGCCTATCTCGTGTTACTACAGGAAAACCCTGCCGCCTTGAAACATTTGCTGTCCCTTGTTGCGGCCAGCACTTGGGTGGCTGACCGCTTGGCGTCGCGCCCGGAACTATTGGATGAGTTGCTTCATGAGGCACAACTTTTCAGCGCACCGAGTCGCGACGAAATAAAAGGGTTGGTACGGCAACAGCTGCTGCGGATTCCGGAGGAGGATTTGGAAGGGCAGATGGGCGCATTAAGCCGCATCAAGGAGGGCGCAATATTGCGAGTCGCCGCCAGTGAGCTATCTGGCACGCTCCCAGTGATGCAAGTGAGTGACAATTTGACCTTTCTCGCTGAGGTGATGATCGAGCAAGCGATCGCAGTTGCTCGTGCTGAGCTGGTGCAACGCTATGGAGAGCCTCAAGCAGAGCAGGTTGGATTCGCAGTAATGGCCTATGGGAAATTAGGTGGCATTGAGTTGAGTTATGGGTCAGATCTTGATTTGGTTTTTATTTTTAATGGTGCGGACGGACAAACCGCTGGTCCTAAAGTGATCGACAATAGCCGCTTTTACACGCGACTCGCTCAGCGGGTGACCCATGTGCTGTCGGCGCAAACGTTTTCAGGAAGGTTGTACGAGGTGGATCTTCGACTGCGTCCTGACGGGGATTCTGGGTTGGTTGCCACGACCCTCACCGGCTTCAGACGTTATCAACTCGAATCTGCATGGACGTGGGAGCATCAGGCTTTGGTGCGCAGCCGCACGGTCGCGGGTGACCCCTCTCTGAGGGCGTCGCTGGAGCAACTGCGTCGAGAGGTACTGATCATGCCTCGGGAAGCGCCCGCATTGTCAGCAGCCGTGCGAGACATGCGGCACAAAATGCTGACTGAGCAGTCATTGATGAACCGCGGCGGTGAGCGCTTTGATATCAAGCGTGATCAAGGTGGTATTGTCGACATCGAATTTGTGGTGCAATACCTTGTGCTAGCTCATGCGTCTGAGTATCCAGCGTTGGCGCAGTGGTCAGATGTGATCCGTTTATTGGAAACCCTCGAACAAGTGGGAGTCTTAAGTGCGGATCAGGCGGCTGTGCTGTCGAGCCGTTATTTGATCTACCGAAGTGCATTACACGGGCTGGCGCTGCAAGGTGCAGACACACAGGTTGAGGCGTCCGAGCATGCGGCGGGTCGCGAACAGGTAAAACGGGTGACAGAGGCATTATTGCCCGGTCTTCAAGCAACATAGAATCGGGCCTTGGTGGCGCGATTAAGGACGTAGTATGGATCTCTCACAACTTACCGGCCACATCTGGCTCGATGGCGAAATGGTGCCCTGGCAAGAAGCGAAGGTGCATGTCTTGACGCATACCTTCCATTACGGACTGGGTGTTTTCGAGGGTGTGCGTGCTTATAACACCTCACAAGGCGCCGCTATCTTCCGCTTGCAAGAGCATACCGATCGTTTGTTTCGTTCCGCCCACATTTTGCGCATGGAGATGCCCTTTGACAAAGGGACTTTGAGTGAGGCACAGCGTCAGGTGGTGCGTGCCAACGGGTTAGATGAGGCGTATATCCGTCCGATGTGCTTTCTCGGTTCGGAGGGAATGGGATTGCGCGCCGATAATCTTAAAACACACGTGATGGTGGCCGCGTGGGCATGGCCGTCGTATATGGACCCGGAAGCAATGAACCGCGGAATTCGTGTCGCGACGTCGAGTTACACGCGGCACCATGTGAACATCACCATGTGTAAGGCCAAAGCCAATGGGAACTATATCAACTCTATTCTCGCGTTGAGGGAAGCACTGGATGCCGGCTTCGAAGAAGCACTGCTGTTAGATAACGAAGGTTACGTCGCTGAAGGCAGTGGCGAGAACGTCTTCTTGGTGCGCAATGGGGTGCTGTACACGCCAGAGCTGACCTCTTGCTTAGAGGGCATCACGCGCGACAGTATTATTCGTATCGCAGAAGATCAGGGTCTTACCGTGAAGGAAAAGCGTATAACCCGCGATGAAGTCTATGTTGCAGATGAGGCCTTTTTTACCGGTACGGCGGCTGAGGTTGTTCCGATTCGTGAAGTCGATAACCGCACGATTGGTACCGGGGTACGCGGGCCTATTACTGAAACCTTACAACGAATTTATCTCGAGTCAGTGCGCGGCGCACAGGCAGATTATGCTGATTGGCTGGCCCCTGTCGCATAGCGGGATTGCGGGATTAAAAAGCCACTGTGTGACGGTTGGCGACGTGACGTAACAAAGGGCATTGGGTTGGAGTTGTGCCTTAGCGCGCCTCAGCAGCCGTGTTCGGGTTGGTTGGAGATCACATAATGGAAACCTTGTCTTCGGGCATTCAGTATCGGCATTGGCCGGCACAACAGGCAAAAGCCTGCATTTTGTTGATACATGGTCTGGCAGAGCATACGGGGCGGTACGAGCGTTTAGCTGCTTACTTTAACGCGAGAAACATCGCCGTCGTGGGTCCTGATCATATCGGCCACGGTGCGTCGCCGGGTACTCGCGCCTATGTGGCCCAGTTCAGTGAGTATCTTGCTCCCCTCATCGAGTTGCGTGATGCGATGACTGGTTGGTATCCGGATACGCCCGCGTTTATGCTCGGGCACAGCATGGGCGGTTTAATTGCCGCGCACCTACTACTTCAGGATGCGCAGTCTTACCGAGGCGCTATGCTCTCTGCCCCGGCCTTTTCCGCAGATGAGGCAGTGTCACCCGTAACGCTTTGGTTGGGCCGGCTGTTGCGCGCCGTCATGCCCAAAATAGGCATGATGAGTTTAGAGGCGGACCAGATCAGTCGCGATCCTGCGGTCGTGGCCGATTATATTGCCGATCCTCTGGTTTATAACGGCAAAATCACCGCCGCGTTGGGGATGGAACTACTGAGTGCAATGGACGACGCCATCGTGGGCGCGCAGCACATTACTTTGCCGATCTACATTGCTCATGGGGAAGCAGATGTCATGGCCATGCCCGATGGATCACGCGCCTTTTTTCAGGCATTGGGATCCCAAGATAAAACGCTGGATTGGTGGCCGGGCCTCTACCACGAGATTTTTAATGAACCGGAGTCCGAGGCAGTCATGGCCCGATTTGCAGAGTGGCTAGAAGCGCATTTGTGAGTGATTCGCGGGCACTGGTGTTGGGCGCGGGCGGTCAACTTGGGCAAGCGTGTGTGGCAGCAGCGCCATCGCAACTGCGTGTTAATGGGCTGACTCGAGTGCAATGTGATGTGACCGACGAAGGGGTTCTACGTGATTGTCTGCAACGCTTGTCACCCCAAATAATCATTAACGCCGCTGCCTACACAGCGGTGGATGCGGCAGAAGATGATCGCGACACTGCGCAGGCGCTCAATGCTCAAGCACCGCAACGATTAGCCACACTCTGTGCCGAACGGGGTATTCGCCTCGTGCACGTGTCGACTGATTTTGTGTTTGATGGCGCCGCAAAAACTCCTTACCTAACGACAGACAACCCTGCACCACTTGGGGTCTATGGCGAAACGAAATTACAGGGGGAGCAAGCAGTACTCGCCAGTGACGCGAGCCATGCGGTGGTGCGCACGAGTTGGGTCTATGCCCCTCAAGGCAAGAATTTTATGCTCACGATGTTACAACTCATGCGAGAGCGCGGCGTCGTGGGCGTTGTCAGTGACCAGATGGGTGCGCCTACGGCAGCATCCGGCTTAGCTGATATTTGTTGGCGCCTTGCGCAGGCGCCTGAGGCGGTGGGTCTTTTCCATTGGAGCGACGAAGGTGAAATCAGTTGGTATGAATTTGCCTGCGCTATTCGTGACGAGGCGACGGCCATCGGGTTGTTAACGACCCCGGTCACGGTAGATCCCATTACCACCTCAGCATTTCCGACTGCGGCTAAGCGGCCCGCTTACGGTGTGCTGAATGTAAAACAAACGTGTCACCAACTAGGCGTGGTGCAGCGCCCTTGGCGCGATGCGTTGCGTGACAATTTAAGAGCCGTCAAGGCGAGGGAGTCTTAATATCGTGACACAGTCTTTGCTGGTAACCGGTGGCGCGGGGTTCATTGGTGTGAACTTTGTGAACCATTGGGCGCAGGCGCACCCGGACCACACTTTAGTGGTCCTCGATGCGCTCACCTATGCCGGGAATCGCGCCAGCTTAGCGCCGTTGGAAGGCAGTGGCCGCGTTGAATTTGTCGAAGGAGATATTTGTGATTCGGCGCTCGTGGCGCGTGTCATGAGCGACTATGGTACTGACACCATCGTGCATTTTGCTGCAGAGAGCCATGTCGACCGATCGATCACGGGCCCCGATGAGTTTATCCGCACGAATCTTCAGGGCACCCACGTCTTACTTTCCGCTGCTCGTAACGCTTGGCTGTCGGGCTCGGGTTGCGAGCACCGTTTTCATCACGTTTCTACGGACGAGGTATACGGATCACTCACTCTTAATGACCCACCTTTCACAGAGACCACTCGCTACGAGCCGAATTCCCCTTATTCGGCGAGTAAGGCGGGGAGTGATCACATGGTGCGGGCGTATCACCATACTTATGGGTTGCAGGTCACGACAAGTAATTGCTCGAATAATTACGGGCCCTATCACTTCCCCGAGAAATTAATCCCCCTGTGCCTGACGCGTATTTTAGACGGTGGCGCACTGCCTATTTATGGTGATGGCACCAATATTCGTGATTGGCTATATGTGGCAGATCACGCCCGTGGCATTGCGGCTGTGCTTCAGAGAGGTACATCAGGTGAGGTCTATAACATTGGTGGTCAGAATGAATGGGCTAATCTCGATATCGTGAGATTGCTGTGCCGGGTGCTAGACGAACGCTTTGCAGGGGACGATACGTTAGCTCGACGATTTCCAAATGCACCGCCGGCGCGGAGTGTGTCCAGCGAGAGCCTGATCGAGTTTGTGACGGATCGTGCTGGCCACGATTGGCGTTATGCGATTGATGCATCAAAAATCGAAAGTGAGCTGGGCTTTGTGCCTGAGGAGACTTTTGAAAGTGGACTCAGTAAAACGGTTGATTGGTATCTCGACAACGAGGACTGGTGGCGGCCACTGCTGTAGCGATTTGGTTTAAGCCATTGAAGTAGCTCACGCCATCGATCGCGTGCTTATCGATCGGCGCACGGGGATACAACTACTAGTGGGGGCATCCAAACCGTGTCACCTTAGAACCTTGTGTGCTTATGTTGTGCTTGGGATGGGTGGTTACGGCTGACGGAGTGCTTCATTGCTGAACAAGGGCAGGTCGTCCCAGTGAATACCGTGGCAGTCCTTCTCTGACACTTGAGGCCGTGTTCCGTTGAGGATGGGCCAATTGATGCCAACGGTCGGGTCATCCCAGGCCAACGTGATTTCGCTGCCGGGGTGGTAGTAGTCGGTGCACTTGTACAAAAAGTCGGCGCTGTCGCTTAAAGCATAAAAGCCGTGAGCACAGCCAGGTGGCACCCAGAGTTGTTTGTGATTTTCCGCTGTCAGTGTGACGCCATACCACTGGCCACAACTTGGTGAATCGGCGCGGCAATCGACGATCACATCAAAGACTTCGCCTGAAGTCACCCGGACGAGCTTGCCTTGTGGCTGCGTCGTTTGGAAATGCATTCCACGTAGAATCCCGCGTGATGACCGGCTGTGATTATCTTGAACAAATGGCTGGTCGATGCCCGCTTCGGCATATCGATCTGCGTGCCAAGTTTCAAGAAAAAATCCACGGGCATCACCATGGACGTTAGGGCGCAGTATAGAAGCGCCCGCTATCGGTGTGGGTTCAATCTCCATCGAAGATGAACTCGCCTTCATTCACGAGTCGTTCTAAGTAAACGCCGTAACCGCTTTTGGTTAGCGGTGCGGCCAATGCCAGCACCTGATCGGCATCAATGTAGCCTAGCCGATAGGCGATTTCCTCTAAGCAAGCGACCTTGAGGCCTTGCCGTTCTTCAATGACGCGGATGAAGTTGCCGGCATCGAGCAATGATTGGTGCGTGCCGGTATCGAGCCATGCGGTGCCTTGCCCCATGACTTCGACTTGTAATGTGCCCTGCGCGAGATAATGGCGATTAATATCGGTAATTTCGAGCTCACCTCGCGCAGAAGGGCGGATACCCTTGGCGACCGAGATGACATCGTTATTATAAAAATACAGACCGGTGACGGCATAGTGTGAGCGCGGCTGGTCTGGCTTTTCTTCAATCCCAATGGCACACCCTTGGGCGTCAAATTCAACCACGCCATAGCGCTCTGGGTCATTGACGTAGTAGGCAAAGACCGATGCTGCGTCATCACGTTGCGCAGCCCGCCTCAGCTTGGTCGTGAGACCGGCACCGTAAAAAATGTTATCGCCCAGAATCAAACAGACCGGCGCGTCGCCAATAAAGTCCTCCCCGAGTAAAAAAGCCTGTGCCAAGCCGTCTGGGCTAGGTTGCAGTGTGTATTGGATATTGATTCCCCACTGGCGGCCATCCCCCAATAAATCGGCGTAGGCCAGTTGATCTTGCGGCGTGGTAATGATCAGCACATCACGTATACCCGATTGCATCAGGGTGGCAAGCGGGTAGTAAATCATGGGTTTGTCATAGACTGGCATCAGCTGCTTGCTGACGGTAGTCGTTAATGGGTGCAGTCGGGTACCAGATCCACCAGCGAGAATGATGCCCTTGTAGTGCGTGGAAAGTGACATAACGGTATGACTTTATAGGACGCTCGCAGTCTACAGCCCGGTGGCAGGCTTGGCGAGTGGGCGATACACTCAGCGCCGCTGTACTTTGACGCTGTCAGCCGATATTGTGGCAGGCAGACTGCCATTAGTTTTCTCGATCTGGAGTAACCCATTAACGCGCCGATTCATTCGCCTCATCCTGCGCTCACTGGGATGGATCAGCGCCCTGAGCGCGGCCTCCGCATTGCGCTGTTGGGTTATCGGTCTGCCCCCTTTTCGGGCGGGCAGGGCGTTTATCTGCGTTATCTCAGTCAATCGCTGACGGCATTGGGTCATGAGGTGACGGTGATTTCGGGGCCGCCCTATCCAGACCTCGCTGACACTGTCAGGCTGATTAAGCTACCGAGTCTTGATCTATACGCCCGAGATTTAGGGAGCGTCACACGAACTGAACTGCGCGACCCTTTGAATCGGCGAGAGTGGATTAGCAAATTAAGCGGCGGCTTCGTTGAGCCTTGGACTTTTGGTGAACGCGCACGTGATTGGATACTGACCCATGCCCAGCACTTTGATGTCATACACGACAACCAAACGCTGGCAGATGGCATTCTTGATCTGCAACAGGCGGGCCTGCCCGTCGTGACCACGATTCATCATCCTATTAGTCGCGATTTGAACATGGCGTTGGCCGGTGCGTCAGGCTGGCGTGCGCGATTATTGGTTCGCCGCTGGCATTCTTTTTTAACGATGCAGGCGCGAGTAGCTGCGCAACTGAATCACATTGTGACCGTCTCGAGTGCGTCAGCAGCTGACATTGCCACCGACTTTGGTGTTCTGCCCAGTGCCATCCAGGTCATACCCAATGGGGTGGATACTGAGTTGTTCCGAGCGTTGCCGGATGTTACCCGAAAATCCGCTCAGTTGATCGCGACAGCGTCTGCTGACGCGCCCTTAAAGGGCTTGGCTGTATTGTTACACGCGTTTAAATTACTCAGCGCTGACCGACCGGCCCTGCAGTTGGTGTTAATTGCCTCACCGAAGCCCGGGGGTGACACCGAGGCGCTGATCAGTCAACTACAACTCGGTGACCGCATTCACTTTGTAGGCGGCGCTTCCCACGCTGATATTGTTCGCTTGTACGCAGAGAGCACGGTCGCAGTGGTCCCATCACTTTACGAGGGGTTTGGCTTGCCGGCTGTCGAAGCGATGGCGTCCGGTATTCCACTGGTATCGAGTGATGGTGGTGCGTTAGCAGAGGTGGTGGGTGATGGCGGGTTATTGGTGTCTGCCGGCGATGCCAAAGCACTTGCTGAGGCGGTTGATGTGGTGTTGTCCGATGCTGATGTAGCTGCCGAGCTGATCAATCGAGGGCAACACCGCGCGCATCGCACTTTCTCTTGGTCGGTCTGCGCTCGACAGATGGTCGAGCAGTATCAGCGATGCATTGATTCATGCTGACGCTGGATTTAGACGCATTGGCGCTGAAACCAGGTGATCTGTGTTTGGATATCGGTTGTGGCGAGGGTCGACATTCCTTGGCAGCGTATTGTTTGCCCGACGTTCACGCAGTGGGTATCGATCTCTCTGAAACGGCGCTAGCGACTGCTACTGAAAGAATGAGCGACATGCAGTGTCATTCGCCTCAGGGCGAGATTGGATTTGGAGTGGGTGATGCCACCGTACTGCCCATCGCCGATAATACCGCCGATGTCGTGATTGCCAGTGAGATACTAGAGCACATTCCAAACTACCTCCTGGTACTAGAGGAGGCCATGCGGGTTTTAAAACCCGGTGGCAAACTGGGGATCAGTGTGCCGCGCCAATGGCCAGAGTGGATTTGCTGGCGCTTGAGTGAGGGGTATCGAACGAGCCCTGGTGGGCATATTCGTATTTTTGACGCCACGCATCTCCGTCGTGAAGTGGAGCGTTTGGGTTTTGTGTGTGTTGGCCGGGGTAGCGCTCATGCCTTGCACGTGCCTTACTGGTGGTTAAAGTGCCTTTTTTGGCGCCACGACCGAGAGCCGTGGCTGGTTAAAGCTTATCACCGCCTCCTAGTATGGGACTTGATGAAAAGGCCATGGCTGACCCGTGCGATCGATGGGCTACTCAATCCGTTTATGGGTAAAAGCATTATTTTGTATTTTACTAAGCCCGCATGATGACGGCGCCATCTGTGCAGACCATGCGACTGAGCGGCGGTTCGTATCCTGATAGCTGGTTGCGGCCAACCGTCGACTTCATCCTGAATACCCAAAAGCCATCTGGCGAAATACCGTGGTTCGAGGGAGGGCACACTGACCCCTGGGATCACACCGAGGCAGCGATGGCGCTGAGTATTGCCGGTGAAATGGATGCGGCAGAGCGCGCCTATTTCTGGCTGTCAGACACGCAGCTTGTCGATGGTAGTTGGTGGGCCTGTTACCGCGGGGGCCAACCCGATCGATCAGTGGAGCGACGCGAGACCAATTACATAGCCTATATTGCGACAGGGGTTTGGCATCATTTTTTGATTGCACAAGATGCCCTATTCCTCGAGCGGTTGTTTCCTGTGGTTGTGCGCGCACTAGAGTTTGTATTGCGTTATCAGGGCCCAGAGGGCGAGATTGATTGGGCGGTTGACAGCTTGGGTGCGCCACTAGGTGACGCATTGGTGACCGGCTGCAGTTCTATCTACAAATCGCTGGAGTGCGGCATATTGATCGCCGATCAGCTAGGTCAAAAGCGAGATCATTGGGAAAACGCCAGATCACGACTCGGTGAGGCATTACGACATAAGCCGGCACGCTTTGATCGCACTTGGGAGAGCAAGTCTCGCTATGCAATGGACTGGTTTTACCCGATCTTAACCGGAGTGTTCGAAGGCGAAGCGGCGCAACAGCGGTTGAGCAGTCGTTGGTCAGAATTTGTTGAGCCCGGGATCGGCTGTCGCTGTGAAAATCACCAGCCCTGGGCCACCGTCGCAGAATCCTGCGAGTTGACCTTGGCATTATTGGCAGCGGGGCAGCGAGAGCAGGCAGCCGAATTGTTCAGCTGGTTGGCGCAGTGGCGAGATAATGATGGCGCATGGTGGACTGGGTATCAGTTTGCTGAGCGGACGCTCTGGCCATTAGAAAAGCCCACGTGGACCGCGGGTGCCGTGTTATTGGCAGCGGATGCACTGACTGAGCACACCGCGGCTTGTCGGCTATTTATGGGCTCGACTCTGAATGACTCGCTAGAGATATCGTCGCCGTAGGCGGGGGTCTAGTGAGTGCGTCAGCCCGCCAGTCGGCGCAGGGCGCGCAGGCTTCCCACTGTTCCCTCGGGGGCAAAGAGCCCTGATTGTTGCGCCAGCCGCCAAATAGTATGAGGCGCCTGACCACCGTCAGCAGGGTCTGGAAAAACGTCGTGAATGGCGAGGACCCCGCCCGGTCCGATACGCGGAGCCCAGTGGCGATAATCAGCGAGCGCCGCGTCGAGGCTATGACCACCATCGATAAATACAACGCTTAATGGGCCCGCCCAATGAGCTGCGAACTGTGCACTTCCGGTTACGATGGGAATGACGACTTGCTCGAGATCAGCCTGAGCGATATTGCGACGAAACGCCGCAAAGGTATCGAATAATCCTTCGTCGTTTACTAACTCAGCATCATGGTGGCTCTCTCCTACTTGATGCTCCTCAGAGCCGCGATGATGGTCTATTGCGAATACGGCGGTTTGCCGTGCTTGTGCAGCTTGACCTAACCAGATCGTTGAGCGACCGCAGTAGCTGCCAATTTCCAAAAGAGGGCCAGTAGCGGTTGCGGCCAGTGCCCACTCGTAAAGTTGCAGGCCCTCGTCGTCTGGCAAAAATCCACGGACATCGGCGTGGGGTGGCTGTGGCATGGTAGGCTCCCTCTGATCAGTTTGAGAGTATACGATTGTCTTGAGCGTTCGAAACCGGTGGTCCCCTTCTATTAATCGCCTTGTTTATTCCTGGGTGATGCGGCTCTTAGTGCCACTCTTTCTGGCGCGTCTATGGTGGCGTGGGCGGAATCAAACAGGTTATCGAGCGCATTTATGGCGTCGCCTAGGCTGGTATGGCACCGCGCCGGCGTCTCGGCCACCCAAGCTGATATGGATCCACGCGGTCTCGGTTGGTGAGACCTTGGCGATCGCGCCACTCATTGAGCGTTTGCTGGGTGATCGGGACGACCTCTCCCTGCTCATTACGTCGACGACGCCAACCGGCGCCGCTCAAGTTCGACAGCGTTTTGGCGAGCGGGTCTTTAGTGATTGGATTCCTTTTGATACCCCCGGCGCGGTGCGTCGCTTTCTCACTCACTGGCAGCCCCGTGTTGGCGTATTTGTTGAGACTGAAATTTGGCCCAATATGGTGGCACAGGCGCATGCGAAAGCCATAGCCGTGGTGCTGCTGAATGCTCGTCTGTCAAAGCGATCTGCCAGAGGGTATGCGCGCGTGTCGAGCGTGATCCGCCCGACGCTTGCCTCTTTTTCGGTAATTGCCGCCCAGGAACGCGCTGACGCGAGGCGGCTGGTTGCGCTGGGTGCACGCCCTGATCAGGTCGTCGTAACGGGAAATTTAAAATTTGCGGTGGATCCGCTGGCGTTGCGGGCGGCTTATCAGGCTGAGCATCAGCGGCTGGGCGGGGCGCTTCAAGATAGACCTGTTTGGTTGGCTGCCAGCACACACCCCGGAGAGGAGGAGGCCGTATTAAACGCGTTTTTAGCCTTGAAGGGCGTCTCGCCGAACGCGCTGTTGATGCTGGCACCGCGTCACCCAGAGCGCGCAGACTCCATTCTCGCACTGCCGGTGATGCAGGCTTTACAGGTAATACGTCATAGTGAGCAGCGCGACATGCAAGGATCGGATGACGTATTGCTGATTGATACCTTGGGGTCTTTGGGTGCGCTCACCGGTTTTGCCGATTTGGTATTTGTCGGCGGGAGTTTGGTGCCTCACGGCGGCCACAACCCATTAGAAGCGGCGGTGTGGCAGTTGCCCATTCTTACCGGCTCTTACACGTTTAACTTTGCGACCATGTACCGCGACTTAGTGCGATGTGGTGGCGCTCGGCAAGTCGAGCTTCAGACGCTAACCGACGCTGTGATGGGTTTGATCGGGCCGGATTCAGATCGGAGTCAAGCCTCAGAAATAGGAGCTCGCGCTGGCGTTTTCCAGTCAGCGCAAAGCGGTGTGATAGAGGCACAATGGGCGGTGTTATCAGCCCACTTGCCCTGACCTACTCAGCAGCAGATGCTGTCGGGGCGACGGGCTGCAGTAAAAAGCCCTCCAGCCGAGCGATATCCTCTGGAGATAGCGTGCCCGCGATCTCTTTGAGCCTCAGTGAATTGATGATGAAGTCATAGCGACTGTTGGCGTAGTCACGTTGTGCCGCAAACACCTTATTTTGCGCATTGAGTACGTCTACGATGTTACGCGTGCCGACCTCGTAGCCAGCTTGCGTCGCGTCGAGTGCACTTTGGCTGGAGATGATTGACTGCTGTCGTGCTTTGACTCTAGAGACATCTGATACGACGGTCATGTGCAGGGATCGCGCTTGCGTGACGGTATTGCGGGTTAGGTTGATGCGTGACTCACGAGCGACATTGAATTGCTCTGCAGCGCGTCGCCGGTTAGCGCTGACCGCGCCGCCAGAAAATAACGGCATGTCAAACCTGACTTGCCACGTCTCATTGGTCTGATCCGAGTTTGGCGGCAGATTGAACAGGCTAGGGGGGTTTTGATCGATGCTGCCAGTCGTTTCGGTATCTTGATAACGATAAGTCGCGGTGACCGTCGGTGCGTGCTCCATCTTGGAGGAGGTGGCATTTTGACGCGCGGCTTCTTCCGCATAACGCGCGGCCGCAAGCTCACTGTTATTGGATAGCGCAAAATCAACCCATTCCGATCGATCACTGGGCTCGGGAAGTCTGGGGTCAAACTCCTCTCCCAACACGTAAAGCGTGCCAGGGGCCTGACCCGTTAACACCGACAGATTTTCCTTCGCTACGGCAACGTTATTTTCGTCGACGATACGGGTTACTTGGGCTAAGTCTCTGGCCGCTTCTGCTTCATACACATCGGTGATAGCAATGAGACCTACCTCAAAGCGTTGGCGCGTCTGCTCAAGTTGGCGTTCAAAGGCGCGCTCTTGAGCTTGCGAAGCACGCAGATTGTCCTGTGCCCTCAAAACTGCAAAATACGCCTGTACCACGCGCACAATCAGGTCCTGCTGCGCTGCAGCGAGGTTCGCTTCTGCTTGGCGTGAGGTTTCTTTGCCCGCTCGCCAGCCAAACCAGGCCGACAGATTAAACAGCGTTTGCGACAAACTGACGTCGTAACCCTCGTTGTCGATATTTCTCACCGAGTTGCCATCAATGACGACAAAACCCAGGTTTGGGTCCTGAATAATGGTCGGTGACGTTGTGTCTGTCTCGGTTTCTGACACCTGATATCCCGCCACCGCTTGAGGAAGCAGGGGTGCGCGCGCGAGGTTCTCGAGCTCCAAATCGGCACCATACTGTGCCACCTTGGTTTTTAATAGCGCGTCGTTCTCTAGTGCTAACTCATAAATATCAACCAACGTATCGGCCTGGGTAGTGACACTGACCCAGCTCAGAACAAAAGCAGCCAAGGGGGTGAGTGGAGCGCAAAAGCGGCGTTGGAACTTCATCATGTGGCGTAGTACCTAGCGGGTATAAAGGAGGCGAGTCTACCACTGCGAGCGGCGTTTTTAAGCATCCAAAGCCGTTAAGATTTTGGCTGTTCGCGGGGGGGCAGGGCCTTGATACACTAGCGTCTATGACTGAAAAGAAAAACCAGACGGCATTGCGCCGGCGACGGCGTCGCGGTTATCAAATAGATCTGGCAGATCTGCATGCGCTCTGTGAGGTGAACTACCATCGTCTTATGCGGTTGTTTCCCGATTACGAGCAGCGCTCAGACTGGGATTTTGCTGCTGGTGATGTCACGGTGGCACTTGAGGTCACGGCCCGTGGCCGTTACACCACTGACATGCGGCTGCGTTATCACAGTGCCACCCCCAGGGTGTGGGCGGGCAGTTACTTTGATCTCAGGCTTTATCATGACGCCAGAATGGCTGAGATAGTGCACTGCAGCACGTCACGCCGTTTTGAGGCCCGGTATCGGTATCCCAATCCTGACATGCTGCAGCGGGACGAAAAATATCAGCAAAATCGATTTGCATCCGAACTGCTATCGTTTTGCCTGACCCACGGGCGCTCAGCCGACGCCGTATTGCCTGACGCCGATACCTCAGCGCCATGACCCCGCTCAGCGGCGAGACCGAGCTCACTACGCCCAGCTCGGCGCGGATCCTCCAACTATCAGATACGCATCTCATGGCGGAATCCGGAGGGCGACTCGTAGGCATTGACACCGATCAGTCACTGGCAGCCGTTTGTCGTTTGATTGCCGGGCAGGAGCGTGTCGACGCACTGTTATTAACCGGTGATTTGGCTGGTGATGAGAGTGAAAAAGCCTACGAAAGATTGTGCACGCTGATAGAGCCGCTGGGCATCCCCAGTTTTTGGTTGCCGGGAAACCATGATGCCATTTGGCAGGCGAGCCATCCGTTGGCGCATTATTTCAGGCGTAATATTGGACTGTCCCACTGGGATATTGTCATGCTGAATACGCAACAACCCGGCGCAGTAGCGGGACTGCTGGCTGAGTCGGAATTACTGGCTTTGCGCGAGGCGGTTCAGCAAGCGATCAAGACGGATAGACCGCTGCTCGTAGCGACACATCATCCGTTGATGCCAGTGGGGTGCGCTTGGCTCGATGAGCAAAACGTGCGGAATGCGTCGGAGGCGCTCGACCTGTTAATCCCACTGGGTAACCGGGCAGTGGTGGTGTCGGGACATGTTCATCAGGATTCTGTTCAGGCGCATCGCGGCGTACAATGCATGACAGCGCCCTCTACCTGTGTTCAGTTCGCGCCAGGATCTGCTCAGTTCCAGGTTGATGATGTGGCACCGGGGTGTCGATTATTAGCGCTGCACGAGGACGGGCAGTGGGAAGCTGACGTGTTGCGAGTGGTTGATGAGACCTTTACGGTTGATCTGACCTCGCGCGGCTATGCTTAAACAGTACGGCTTAAACAGGACGGCTTAAACAGGACGGCTTAAACAGGACGGCTTAAACAGGACGGCTTAAACGAAGTGGCTGCAATAGAGTGGCTTTAGTAGAGCGGCTTAACAGAACGCGTTCAAAGGGTCGATCGCTCAATAAGCGGATTGCCTCCAACGCAACGACAGCCAACGTCACAACAAACTAGACACCAACAGTGGTAGATCATGACCGAATATAACGCTGATGCGATTGAGGTACTGACCGGACTAGATCCTGTTCGTAAGCGGCCTGGCATGTACACGGATACCACGCGCCCGAATCATCTCGCTCAGGAGGTGATCGATAATTCGGTTGATGAAGCGCTCGCTGGGCATTGCAGCCAAATCGATGTGGTGTTGCATAGCGACGGGGCGTTGAGTGTGACCGATGATGGTCGCGGCATGCCGGTTGACTTGCATGCGGAGCAAAAATTACCCGGAGTTGAAGTCATCCTGTCGACCTTGCATGCGGGCGGTAAATTCTCTGATAAGAGCTACCAATTTAGCGGGGGCTTGCACGGTGTTGGTGTGTCTGTGGTCAACGCACTCTCAGAAGTTTTGGAGGTGACGATTCGTCGTGACGGCAATATTTATTCGATGGCGTTTTCTGGGGGTAATAAAACCGATGAGCTCACTGTGTCAGGCAGTTGCGGCAAGCGCAACACAGGAACGGGCATCCGTTTCAAACCAGATGCCAGTTATTTTGACTCGGCGACTTTTTCGGTACCCAAGCTGAGTCATGCGCTGCGCGCTAAGGCGGTGTTGTGTCCGGGTCTGAGGGTGACGCTGACGGACGAAAAGAAAAAAGAAACGACACAATGGTATTACGAGGACGGGATTGCAGACTATCTCGCCGACGCCACAATCGATTGCCCGGTGATTCCAGAGCAACCTTTTACGACGCATTTTG
Organism: uncultured Luminiphilus sp.; assembly: GCA_943789425.1. Lineage (GTDB taxonomy): Bacteria > Pseudomonadota > Gammaproteobacteria > Pseudomonadales > Halieaceae > Luminiphilus. Next base: position 18,350 of record CALSUB010000002.1, on the reverse strand, counting down.
AAGGCAGTTCGGAGGCGGTAGATTGGGCAATTCAGTGGTTGCCCGAGGGTGGCGAGGTGATCGCAGAGTCTTATGTCAACCTGATTCCCACGGCGCAAGGCGGCACACACGTTAACGGATTGCGCTCTGGCTTAGCAGATGCATTGCGGGAGTTTTGCGAGATCCGCAATTTGCTGCCAAGGGGCGTTAAGCTCACCGCCGAGGATGTTTGGGATCGCTGCTGTTTTGTCTTGTCTTGCAAGCTTCGAGACCCCCAGTTTTCTGGGCAGACAAAAGAGCGACTCTCCTCGCGAGAGGCGGCTGGACTCGTCTCTGGTGCGGCAAAGGACGCGTTTGGTCTGTGGTTGAACCAGCATACGTCTGATGCGGAGCGTCTGGCCGAGCTGTGTATCGAGCGAGCACAGGCACGGCTGCGCTCAGCGAAAAAAGTGGTGCGCAAAAAGGTGACCGCGGGGCCTGCCTTGCCGGGTAAGTTAGCTGATTGCTCGACGGAGGACCCAAGTCGCAGTGAATTGTTTTTAGTCGAGGGCGATTCTGCGGGTGGGTCCGCAAAGCAAGCGCGAGATCGAGAGTACCAAGCGATTCTGCCGTTGCGCGGTAAAATCTTAAACACTTGGGAAGTCGACTCGCTAGAGATTCTCGCTTCTCAGGAAGTCAATAATATCTCTGTGGCGTTGGGTATTGATCCGGGCAGTACCGATCTCAGCCAGCTTCGTTATCACAAGGTCTGTATTCTTGCCGATGCCGACTCTGACGGCCTGCATATTGCGACACTCATCTGCGCCTTGTTTCTGCGCCACTTTAGGCCTTTGGTGCGTGCAGGCCACATCTTTGTAGCGATGCCGCCGCTGTATCGAGTCGATCTTGGTAAAGAGGTGTATTACGCCTTAGATGAAGGGGAGAAGAACAGCATTCTTGAGCGGCTCGAGTCGGAGAACAAGCGCGCGAAACCCTCGGTTCAGCGTTTCAAAGGCCTCGGAGAAATGAACCCGCCCCAGCTTCGTGAGACCACGATGTTTCCCGATACCCGCCGACTGGTGCAGTTGGTTCTGGATGAGCAGGCCGATACAGACAGTACCTTCGATTTATTACTTGCCAAGAAGCGGGCCGGTGACCGAAAAGTCTGGCTGGAGCAGAAAGGTGATTTGGCCGATATTGCCAGCTGACGCTGAGTAAAGTGTTGGCTCAACGCAGCACAGAGTGTGTTGATTAGAAGCATTTTGACTAAGGCAATGTCGAGTTGCTTGCTGGCAGTTGCGACTACTGAGTGGTGAAAAGAGTTTAATGAGCAAATTCATGATTCCTCATTTCGCAGTCGCTAATACATTCCGTTACCCTTATAAATCCGCGTGACCCCGGTTTTCAAAAAACCACACCCTGTCGCGCCCCAAAACAATGAGAGCGTTGATCATGAGATGCAATATCGGAAAAATGAGCTGGATGATTTTGTTACTGACTTCATTCCCCGCTTGGAGCAGTTGGGAAGTTGCTAGCGGCTCAGTCGTTCAATTTATTTCGATCAAGAATAATGCGGTGGGAGAGCTGAGTCAGTTTGAGTCCGTTGTTGGGACAGTAAGCGACGAGGGTCAAGTGGATATCCGCGTGGCGCTGAAAACGGTTGAGACCAATGTGGGTATCCGCAACGAGCGTATGAAGGAACTGCTATTCGAGGTCGGTTTATTTCCAGAGGCGAAAATTACGGCCCAGCTGGCACCCAGCGTAGTGAGTGCGACACAAAGTCAAACCGTTGAAACGACGTTAGCCATTGATCTTCATGGGCAAGTTATTAACCGGACTGCGACATTGCAAGTGGCACCTAACGAGCAAGGGCTCAGCGTGGTCAGTGTGGCACCCATCCTATTAACGGCAGCCGAGTTTGGTTTGGAGTCAGGTGTCGCTGCGTTACAGAGTATTGCTGCTTTGGATGCAATCAGCCGCGTAATCCCCGTGACGGTAAACCTTCAGTTAGTGCGCCAGCAGCGCTGAACACTCGCTGAGCGATTACCGCAGGCCAGCTGCTTGAAGCGTTGCGCGGAGCTCCGTTCGATAACGCTCCGCAGCAGTTCTATCCCCTGCAGTATTGCTGTATTGCATGAGCGCTGACAGGACATTGGGTTGCCCCGGCGCCACCTTATGAATATGTTGAAGGGTTGCTAGCGCCTTGTCGAGGTCGCCTTGGTCGTTCTGTGCCACTGCGAGGACGTAGTGATAATAACCGGGGGTCCCCTCGAGGGCTGCCGCTGTTTCGAGCGCTTTGAGCCCCGCTTGAGGGTTGCCATCGCGAATTTCTAAGAGGCCTTTACTGAACCAGATCGCGCCATCGTCTGCGCTGAGTGTGAGGCCTGCTTCGAGGATCGCCCGGGCAGCAGTGTCATCACCTAATGATCGATATAGATCGGCTAAATTGACTCTGGCGATACTTGATTGTGGATTCTTTTTGAGCGCCGATAAGAGCCCCGCTTCGGCTTCCTGCGTTTCTCCCTGCGCGAGTTGAAATCGGCTTAACTGAGCCAATACCGAGGGTATGTCAAGGTGTTGTGACTGAACCTCACGATACTCCTTGTTGAGCGCAGCGATCCGTTCTGCCTGAGTACTTAGCTTTGCAGCTGGGAGATCTGCGAGTTGTTCCGCCGTTGTCATGCGAACCCCCAGTACAGGGTCCTCTAGCACGGGCGTGAGTATGCTCAGACGCTGTTCGGGAGGCAAATGACCGGCGGCTTCGACGGCTGCTTGGCGAATAAGAGGATCCGAGCTGCTCAACCAGAGGCTTAAATAGGAAGCGGTGCGCGCGGGTATCAGCGAGTTGAGGTGGCTGATTGCCGAGGCGCGTAACAGGGCGCTATTGGCTTGGTTATTGGCGGTCTCTAAGAGCACTGCTGTGGCACGAACATCACCACGATCGGCCGCATGAAAAGCTCGCGCAGGGTGATTTCGCTGACCCGTGAATCGCACGCCCCAGTCCAGTAATGCGGAGTAGGCCCAATCGGCACTCTCTTCGGTATGGCATTGGTTGCAGGCGTTTGGGCTGCCGGTGCTGAGTGATAAGTCGGGTCGAGGGACTCGCATGCTGTGGTCACGTCGGGCATCCACGCCCATATAAATTTGGCTTGGCATATGGCAAGCGACACAGGCAGTGCCAGCACTCTTAGCAGGGTGTCGGTGGTGCGAGGGGGTGTCGTATTGCGCAGCTGTGTGGCATTGGCCACACACGGCATTACCCTCGGCAATGAGCTCATTACTATGGGGGTTGTGGCAGTTGGTGCAAACGACACCGGCCTGATGCATCTTGCTTTGGATGAAGGAGCCATAGACATAGACTTCATCGCGAATCTGGCCATCTGGCCAATACAAGGGCGTGTCGATGAGTGCTAGGCGGTGGGTGTCTAATAGGAGCCTGCCCGGGTGGTAGTCACCGAGCGTGCTGCGACGGGCATGGCATCTTGCACAGGTGTCAATTTGTACCGTGTTATCTAACGCTTCTGTTCGACGCGCGATATCAGCGCCCTCGGGCCATTGCCATACGCCGCGCGCGCTCAGACTCATTTTAAAACCGGTTTGCTCTGCCGATAACGCGCCTTGCTGCGCCAACTGCTGGTGGGTGCTGCCTGGCCCATGACAGGCCTCGCAACCGACGTCGATTTGTTCGTAGTGCGTATCGAACTGATCAGTTTCTGGGTTGTAGCGTTTTTTAACGTCAGTGCTATGGCACTCTGCGCAGCTGGTATTCCAGTTGAAATAGCCACCTGTCCAATGCAGGGGGTTGCCCGCCAAAACGGGCTCTTCTTCGTAAAGGTGATACCAGCGTTGTCCGCCAGCTTGGACAGGACGCGTATCCCATGCGATGGCCAGTGCGTGCAGGCGACCACCCGGTAGCGGCAACAGATACTGTTGAAGCGGTTCGACGCCAAAAACGTACTTAACAGGAAATGTCTCGAGTGCGCCCGTTGCGTTATCAGTGGTGATGAAATAATCATCACCGCGCCGAGAGAACGTCGTCGTCACACCATGATAGTGAAATTGTGCATTATCAAAGTCACCCAATATGGTGTTGGGTGTGGCTTCCTGCATGGCCAGGTCATGATGCGAATCCGTCCAGTCGGCTGTCGCTTGGCCGTGGCAGTTAGCGCAGGCGCCGTTACCAACATAATCAGCGACCATGGCAGGCGCTGTGGCTGTAACAGCGCCGTGGGCGGCGAGGCAACCCCCGACGGTCAGTAGCAAAGCGCTCAGCAATTGAGTGGCGCACTGATACAGCGCCCACCAATTGCACGCTATCAATCTGTCATGGCTTGCGCGCTGTCGGCCATTGGCCATCCTGGCTTCAGCAAAAGGTGACTGACACTGGGGTTGCACTGATGGAGGCACTCCGGAACCGTTTTGATACTGCAATTTTGGAAAACTCATTTTAGCCGTGCCAGTGTTGACTATTGTCGATGGTCTTTGCAATGAAATCGGACTTATGTCCATTATTAAAGGGCGCCTTGCTCGGGAATCATAGCGACCGAACTTTACGCGCTGATACGGCAATAGATACAGCCCTCAGTGCGGCTCAACCACTGGCGATAGCATCGGGTCGCGCCCCGCCGTATGGTCACAAAAAGATCTTGTACCTTTCTAAAGATGCCAACAATAAATGCCGGTACCATAATGCATGGTAGCGGTTGGCCCAGCAAAGTCGGCCTAGTCGAATCGAGCCACAGAAGATGCAGCCGACGCGATGAACGTCGACGTTTTGCTGAACCGTTCGCACTCCGTTATTTAAATCGTTTACATTGGCGTGCTGAGCGTCCTTTTGAGGGAGGCCGTTAGTCCTACGCCATGACCTAATAGACAGTGGCTGAGTGCTGCGGCAGGCTGGTGCGCACCGACCAAGGTAGGCGCATCGCCACCGCGAAGTGAATGATTAGATAGGGCAGAGCTATGCACATTGGTATTTTACGGACTGATTCGGTGAGGCCTGAGTGGGTGGCGGAGCATGGGCAGTATCCCGACATGTTTGCACGTCTACTGACAGAGCAAGATGATGCTTTGCACTTCACCACCTGGGACGTCGAGGCGGGAGAGCTGCCCGCTGCCTACGATGTGGCAGATGCGTTTCTTATCACCGGCAGCAAAAGTAGCGTTTATGACGATAAGGCGTGGATCCGATCACTCGAGGACTTTGTTCGCACGCTACACGCGACCCGCAGTAAGTTAATTGGTATTTGTTTTGGCCATCAGCTCATTGCCCAAGCGTTAGGTGGCACGGTGGCAAAATCGAATAAGGGGTGGGGGGTCGGTGTTAACGCTTATGCGGTGGACGACATCCTATTTAGGCAGGCAGACGGCACGGATCTCTGCTTGTTGGCGTCACATCAGGACCAAGTGATGCAGATGCCGCCCGGCGCCAAAAAAGTAGCCACTAATGCGCACTGTGAGGTGGCGGGTATGGTGTTGGGGGAGCATATTTTGACCTTTCAGGGGCATCCTGAGTTCACCCCCGAATATGCCCGAGCAATCCTGTCTTTTCGCCACGATATGATTGGCGAAGAGCGGGCCGCAGAGGGCCTTAAAAGCCTTGTATCCGAAAAACACGAGGGAGGCCGAGCGGCGCGCTGGATACTCGATTTTTTAAGACAGTAGTGGCGTTACCAGCTGCCTTGGTTTGCCATCGATGACCAAGGCTCCGCTTCGGCAAGTGCAGGGCCCGCCTGCAATAGCTCAATGGAAATGCCGTCTGGCGACTTGATGAAGGCCATGCGGCCGTCCCGAGGAGGCCGATTGAGTGTGACCCCACGGTCTAGCAGCTGCTGGCAAGTGTGATAAATATCGTCGACTTGATAGGCCAAGTGGCCAAAATTCCGACCACCCTCGTAGGTCTCTGGGTCCCAGTTATAAGTGATTTCGACTAACGGCGCTTGTTGTGTTTTCGCGTTGTCGAGGTCTGCTGGTGCGCTGAGAAAGACGAGGGTAAATCGGCCAGCCTCATTCTCATAACGATAGGCCTCGACCAAGCCAAGCTGATCGACAAAAAAGTGCAGTGTCTGCTCTAAATTAGCGGCTCGAATCATAGTATGTAGGTAGCGCATGGCCAAATTCTCCTGTCTCAGAACGCGATATTAAGTGAACTCGACCCTCAAAAGCAGAGACTACGATACACTGCCTGCCCTGCGTTTCACTCAACTGGGAAGTGTTATTTTATGTGGTTTCGTTCTCTGCGTCCTTACCGTTTACCCAGCCGTCTCGGCATCGATGCTGAGGAGCTAGAAAGGCGCCTGCAGTCCCGCCCTTTTACCGCGTGTTCGCCCGCTCAAGCGACCAGCTTGGGGTGGGTGCCCGCCCTCGACGAGACTGCCTCAGCGCTAGTGCACGCGGCGGGGCCCTATTGGATGGTGCGCTTAAAACGGGAAGAAAAATTATTACCTGCGACGGTTGTGCGGGAGCAAGCGAACGAGCGTTGCAGTCAGATCGCCAAAGCACAAGGGCGTAAGGTGAGTCGCCGAGAACGACAAGCGATCACCGACGAGGTGACGCAAGATTTGTTGCCACGGGCATTCTCTCGTTCTACTTCTGTGAGAGCGATTATTGCGGACCGTGCGGGTTGGATCTGGGTCGACAGCAGCAGCGCGGGTCGTTCGGAAGAAGTGCTGAATCATTTAAGAGAGGCACTGGGTAATTTACCGGTGGTACTACCAGAGACGCAAAAGGCGCCAGCACACGTTATGACGCAATGGTTGTTACATCAATCGCTTCCTGAGTCAGTGGAGTTGACTGATGAAGCTGATTTCATCGATCAGCGCGAGGAGGGGAGTTCGGTCAAGGTGCGTGGCGTTCCGCTCGATAGTGAGGAGGTGCTCGCGCATCTTTCTTCTGGGCACCAAGTGGCGCGACTTGCCCTCGAATGGGGTAATCGGGTTGCCGCGGTGGTCGATAAAGACCTTTCTTTTCGCCGCCTCAAATTTACTGACGCGATTCGTGAGGCCAATGACGAGCTGATTGAGGATCCCTTGGCTCGAGCGGACGCCGATTTTTTGATTCTTTGCGAGATTTTAGAAGGCCTACAAACCGCAATGGTGAAGGCGTTTGGTGGGTTGGCTGAGTGAGCGATCTTATCGTCGGGCGTTATCGCCACTATAAAGGACAGACCTACTCGGTCATCGGCGTTGCCCAACACTCGGAAACTGGGGAGTCACTGGTCGTCTATCGGCCCGAATATGGGGCGCGAGGGCTCTGGGTTCGTCCTCTATCGATGTTCCAAGAGCAGGTGGTCACTCCGGAAGGCAAAGTGCCGCGCTTTGATCTGATAGCGCCTTTGCCGGGGGGCTAAGGCTGAGTCTTCCACAAGCGCGTCATCTCTATGTAGAGATAAGAGGCAGTCCAAGTGATCAAGACAAGGCCGGTTAGCGCTTCGACCCCTGCGAGTAAGCGCAATGGCCCGGTAGGCGTAATGTCGCCAAAACCAACGGTGGTGAAAGCGGCGTAGGAAAAGTAAACATAATCCGCAGCTGTGCCCGTAAACTCACCCTCCAATGTGCCGAATCCCAAGCGAATGGAGACGAGATAGGCTATGGCGAACAGCGACACCTCGATGGAATGAGCAATGAGTGCCATCAACACGCCATAGCCAAGCCGTAGGTGAGGATATCGACTGGCTAGCCATCCACCGTCATTAAGATGCCGCAGAAAAAAATAGTGCACAGAGGTAGACAATAAAATGGCCGCTAAAATAACCCCAAAGTTTCCGATGCTGACAATCATGACGTACTGACCTTATACCGAGATATCGTCTGTTTTGGCGTCTTCTCCGCTGGTGCTATATTGATTGGGAGGGCGGGTGCCACAACAGGGCTGTCTCAGCTTACACCGGGTGCGCCGTTCAGTGGCGAGCGTTTCTCAGGAAAAGAGGGATTCGTTTCAGCCAAAAATCAGTCATTAGAGGAGTGTTTAGTATGGTGTTGCGTGGGTTATTACTCTTTTTTCTGCTCTGCAGTGTGCCCTATGGGGTGGCGAGTGAGCAGGGTTCGCTGGCTGCAGGCCCGTCCCCTTTTGTTCTGATCGCCCGATTGCATGCGCTGCCCGATACTGCAGATCCAGGTAGTGGCATTATCACGAGCGGTCGATGCTCAGGTTGAGCGCGGGGAGCCGGGCATGTTGCTGCACACCTTTGATGCGGATCCCGAGGATGCATTGGGGTTTGTTTGGACCGAGGTGTATGCCGATAGCGACGCTTTACTATTTCACCTGAATAACGCCGATCTCGGTGCGTATCTGGAGGCTGTTTCACCGCATTTAGACAGCTTCACCATCGAGCTTTACGGTGCGGTGGCTGACGAGGCGGTTGCTGCGCTTCGAGCAACGGGCAACTCTGTGACGCACTACGCTAATGTGCTGGGATACATTCGTGACCTATCGCCATGATGGTGAACCCCTGTCGAGGGCGCTAGCGTGACGAGCGCGCCAGAACCCGAGAGGCCAGCGTCTAAAATTGACTGGGGTGCGGTAACACACGCCGTCGCAGGGCTGTCCGCCGTCATTGTGGGGGGCTTAATGTACGTTGTACCGTGGGCTCAATCTGTTTTTTCTGTGCTCATGGTAGTGGCCGCCATTGCCGCTATCTATTTTTCTTGGAAGCATTCAGCCTGGGTAACGGGGCATTGGTTTGCCATGTTGCCGGTGATTGGGGTGGTGTTGGGTTACCTGGGTTGGCAGTGGGGTTTTTCTCTCGCCTACGTGACGCTGTGGCTCGCTTTCGTCCATTTTATTATTCGCGGGCTGCAAAGCCTGCGGGCCACCTAAAGTTTGCGGTGACAGGATGGATGTCGGCCAGCTAGGGTTTACTGATTCTTGAGGAGAAGTCTGCAATGAGTGAGATGGTTAACCAGTTCTATGACGCGATTCGCTCGGGTGATGTGCCCGCTCTTGACGCCTTGATCGATCCGGAATTCTGTTTAATTTGCCCGACACAGGACCATGTTTTGTCGGGCGTTTATCGCGGCAAGCATCGCTTTTTTGAAGAGGTGACCCCCCATGTTTTCGGTAGTGTGCAGTCAGACGACATCACATTCTGTGCTGCCCACGAGAGTGATTGTTGATAGCGGGCGAGGTGGTCGTAGCAATGGCGCAAAATAGTGGCTTTTCCCGCGCAGAAACGCGCTACGACCAGCAGTACATCCATATTTTTAAAATTCGAGACGGCCGCATTGTCGCCTTGATAGAGGGCTTCGACACGGCGCTTGCCAACCGCGCCTTGTGGGGCAGTGCCGATAAATTGCCCCCCGATGAGGCGGCCCATTTATCCAACCTTCAGTGCTTCATGGATGCCTAGCGGTGTTCGTCGGCGCCAAACGCAAGGCACCTTGGACTGAACTCGAGGCGTCTTGAGCCTAGCCAGAAACAGTTGATTCATCGAGGCTCTGAGTGTGAACACGAATCTGCTCTAACGCATCGATCATCCACTCTCCTGCAGGGAGGGTGTCACCCTCACAGCTCATCAGATAAGGTTTTCCGGTGAATGAGCTGCTGCTTGCTAACTGCGTAATGAATTCGTCAGCCGAATCGATGTGTTTTCCTGCTCTCGCATATTTAAGCTCCAAGTGCGCCGCCGCTTCTTCGGCCGTGTGCTGACGCCCATTGCGATTGAAATCACAGTGACTTGCGGCAATGGCATCGATCAGTAGGCGTACCTCATGCTCTGTGGTGTCAGCAGCCTTGCACGGTAAAGGCTCTTCAGTATGAGTAAGCCTTATGACAAGTGTCGCTACGAACCGCTTTACGGTCATGAGCCATCACTCAGTAGTGTTGCCATTAGTGGGTTGTGATCGGACGTCGTGAATTTATGGGTTGTGGTGTGCCCCCACGTTAGGTCGCGGACATAGAGGTGGTCTAATGGTCGTCCCAATACGGTGATCCGATGGTCGGGATCAAACGGCACGGCCACTAATCCCATCGCGGAGGTGAAGTGCTGCAGCACTTGCTGCCTGCCGGGGCTCCACGTATTCAGGTCTCCACCAAAAATAACGGGTCCCTCGTGCTCGGCGATCAGCGTCGTCAGTGCGGCGAGTTGGTTTTGGTAATCACTCACGCCGAAGGTGAAGTTGATGGCATGTAAGTTGATGGCTAACAATTTTTCCTGACGATCAGCGAGTGGGTACAGGGTGACGCTGGTTGCTTTAGGCGTGCGCAACCAGGGTTCTAGCGAGAGCAAGCGGCAGTGGACTAGGTGTGACGTTCTGGCTAGGGTGAGGACGCCTGTCGGTGTCTCGTTTTGTACGTAGCCGGGAACAAAAGCTGGGACAAAGGCTTGATCTGCGAGGCTGGGCAGTTGGCGACTTGGTACCGCCTCTTGTACAAAAATGAGGTGCGCGGTGTCGGCCAGCTCGCCGAAGTCATCTAGTACGGCTGGCTGCTGGACTTTGTGTACATTCCAGCTGAACACGTTAAGGGGAAATGCTAGGCCTCCCGCCGTCGCCTCTCGTCTAGCGGCGCGCAACGCTGTGTCGCACTGTCTGGCGTTGTCAGCCGAGACGATCTGCGGGATCGGTGCCGCAGCGAACGCACTGCTCGCACTCAACGTCACCGCCAATCTCAGCAGCCAACACTGCAGTGGATAACGAATACTGAGCGTAAAGGACGTTAGTGTAATGACAACATCTCGTTTGATTAGGGCAGTTGCTGCGTGCCGCGCACCACTAACTCGTGTCGCGCGATTGTCCACTTATCTTGGGTTTGGACGAAATCGGTCAGGTAGGTCGCCCACAGCGTAAAAGTCCCGCCAGCGGGCGTCTTGAGAAAATGGAGTGCTTGGACATCGGTTCGCGCTGACGCGCGATCCCCTGCCACAGTAGCCAGCGGTGGGCTGAGCAGATGTTGGGTGCCTGAAAAGGCCTCGAGTTGATCACTGACGGAGGCAACCCACTTATCGGCACCGTGAACGGTTGACTCTCCAAAACCCACAATCTCAACATCATCGGCGAAGCAGTTGCGGTAGGCAGTCATATCGTTATCGTCTACGGCGGCTGCATAAGCCAGCATCAGGTCCTGAATGCGTTGACGGTCATCGGTTGCGGTCATATTCGATTTCTCCCTCAGGGTCACAGATTGCCCGCAATATAGTCATCAATGCGCTCATGGTAGCGGCTAATGCGCTTCTCTTGGCCCGATAAGTAGGCGCCTGTGAATCCTCTTGAGCGTACACCGCGCTGTTGGGTCACCAGCACGGCCACATCATCTTCAATGGCAGGGCCGATGGACTCTTCGTCCAGATTGAGCCACTTTACCGGCGCATCGCCCTGACCGTCGCCGATGAGTGAATCCGTGGCACTCATGCCGTCGTCCAGTTCGGCTTGAATGCTGGCGGGGCTGGCATACCACCAGTTATCAAACAAACACTGTTCCGGGTCGCTTGGGTGCGGTCGGGCCCGTAAAAAGTGAAAGCCATCGGCCCAGAGCGATACTGCGAAATTTGGAAAAATTGTGTAATGAAAGGCATCGGTTAGCTGTTCATCCGGGACTGCACTGTAATGGGTGTAGCCTTTTTCAGGGCCTAGTGATCGTTTTGCTTCCTGCAAAGCCTCGCGGGTGTCATCGGGCCTGCCTGTGAAGTGATCTGGGTCGAGGGACCAATAGGCGAGCAGTGACGCAAGGGGCTCTGCTATTTTTCCCTCGGCGTCCGTGACGCCAGCTCCGTACCCCCCCTTCATCACCATGCGCGCATGTCCCTCGTCAGCGAGGTCGAAACGCGTTTCTTTGAAGTAGGTATTGATACCGCCGGCAATAGCAGTGCGGTCGGTTGACGGGGTTGCACCCATGTGGACGGTGGGCACGTGATAGGACTCATTAAAATTATCCAGTACGGCCTTCCAGTTACAGGGCAGCCATGTCGTATTGGCCATCGTGCGCTGCCAGTTGGCGACTTCTCTGGCGTTCCACTCATCCCAAATGGGTCCAAGGAAGTTCCGGAGGGGTTGGCAGTCAGGGTCCATATTGACCCAGATAAAACCCGCGAAGGTTTCGCAGCGAAGTTCTGCTAAGCGCAGTTTCCCACAGGGGTTTCCCTCAGGAAAATCTTCTCGGTCCGGAACGAACTGCAGCTCACCATCGGGTAAAAAGGCCCAGCTGTGGTAGCGACAAACGAAACGACGGGGGTTGCTCCCCTTGGGGTCATCGACCAGCGGATTGCCGCGGTGCTGACAAACGTTATAAAACGCCTTAATGGTGCTGTCTTGCTGACGCACCATTAAAATTTCTTCTCGTCCCACCGGCTCCATTTGCCAGTCACCGGCTTGAGGGATCTCAGCCTCGCGACCCAACAGCAACCACACCCGTGTCCACATGCCATCCCACTCTTGCTCCATAAAGTCCCGAGAGGTGTAGCGTGATCCGACAATACGATCGCCCCGAATGGCTTGTTCTGGCCATGTATCGAGCGTGGGTGCTGGCACTTTCATGGTGGTGGACTCCCTCGAAGGTCTGTTACCGACTGGTGATGACACCATTTTACCTGTCTCTCGGCGAAAAAAAATACGACGTGCTGCGGATCTCTCGATAGCTGTCTAACAGGAGCCCGAGGCCTGACTGGGGTCGAGGCGCGGTCAGGGGTATAGTGTAGAGATCGCTCAATGAGCGCGAACGGCCTTGGAGCGCGATAAAAAAACAGCACGCGACGCTCGATGGTTGATGTGTTTGCTTGGGGGCCGCGGTCTGCGACTAACAAGATGCGCAGTTGATCGGCGCGGTGGCGACGGGTGCGGTAAACGCTAAGCCGGCTACGACCAACCAAATAGGTCTGGCGGCTGCGCCGAAGTAGCACATCCCTATGAAGGCCAGCAGCGCACTGATTAGCGCTAACCACTGCATGCCTGGGGCGACCCGCTCATCGCGAGCCAAGCCGATATCCCCAGCAAGGCTGATAAGCCACATGGCTGCACAGCCCCAGAAGCCAATCACAAGCCAGTTCATTCGGCGGTCTCCGCGCTGGGCTAGCGGGTTTTATTGGTTCGATCGAGCAGCAGTAGCGGTTTTTGCCGAGACGCGGCATCAATGCTGACGACCACCCAAAACATCGGCGCAAATGGCTAATGTCATGTAATCCATAGCGGCTCCTCTTTTATTTCACTTATTTGGATAGTTTACGGACATGCAACTCAATTAGATTTCTCGGTGTGGGGAATCAATTGCGAGGCGCTCTACAAGCCCCACCCCTCTACTGGGAAAGGCTTTGTACAACCAGCAATCGCGGTTGCTAAAGCCGCGGAGTTGGCAGTCGAGGCAATAAAATCAAGAGCAGTAGGAAAATGTGGCAGCTTCGCCTCGGCGAAGCGACCGTGGGAGTCCACCGAGAAGCTGATGTCGCGGATGCTCCCAGCGATAGGAATTTGATCAAGTAGCGGGCGCAACGTCAGTTTTCGGACGAGATGTTTCCTATGGTCGATGACTGGTTTCGCTAGTTGGCCCGAGCCTAGGCAGGCGCCGACACTTTACCGGGGGCAAGCATTGCTGAAGGGCGGAGTGAGATCCTGAAGAATGGGCGCCTGTTTGTGCTCACGAGGGGAAATGCATCCATCCAGTAATAATGTACTTTGAGTGTGCTCGTAACAGATTACCCTTGTGCGCGTGTGTCCATTCTGCGGGCCAGATCAGGGTTAATCCTTTCTTGGGCTGTATCTCCAAGTCGTAATGGGAAAAGACAGTTGATCCTCCATCACAATTATCAACATCATTTAAATATGTCATCCATGCAAAAATCCGATGAAGGTTTTGAAGTCCTGATCGCTCAGTATGAATTTTTTGGAAATGCTGCCCGCTTTGATACCGCTGTATGTTGAATTTCCCAATATGCAGTTCTTCGCCGAATAGCTGTAGAAAAGGCCATTGATTTGCATAGTCCTGATAGCAAACAAATAATGATTCAAAATACTGGCGAAAAACTTCATTGCCCGGCAGAAGCAATTCACTCGGAGCTTTCGTTATGTCGACTGAATTTTTGACGGCTAAATTCACCCCACGCCCAGTGATCCCTTTCATCTGCTGCTTTTCATTATCTTCAAAGTAAGTAATGAGCTCATCACATATAGTGAGGGGCTCGATCATCCAAGATCCGAATAAAATTTGGGTTCTCATTTTGGGCTGGTAAATTCATTCTCGGCATAAGCTATCCCTTACGTTTTACTGAGAAACCTTCTGTAAAGTGGAATGATATTACTCCACCTCCCAAAATCTGCTCCTTAAGCCCCTCCGCATGCTTGCCTAACTTTTTTAATGCCTCACCTAAATTGATATGGGCTTCGGCATAGCCAGGCTTCAACGTTATCGCTTGTCGATAACTGGCGTCTGCCTCATCTAACCTGCCTAATTCTAGGAGTGTATTACCCAAGTTATAATGGACCTCGGCATAGTCAGGCTTTAATGTTATCGCTTGTCGATAACTGGCTTCTGCTTCGTCTAATCGTCCGAGCTCCTTGAGCGTAATACCCAGGTTGTAGTGAGCCTCAGCATAATCAGGCTTCAACGCGATCGCTTGTCTGCAGCTGGCTTCTGCTTCGTCTAATCGTCCGAGTTCCTTGAGGGTATTACCTAGGTTGCTATGGGCTTCAACAAAGTCAGGTTGCAATGCTATTGCTTGCTGATAACTTTCCTCGGCTTCTTCTAGTCTGCCCAGTTCTTGGAGGGCGTTACCCAGATTGCTGTGAGCTTTGATGTAGTTAGGCTGTAATGCTATTGCTTGCTGGTAACTTGCCGTAGCCGCATCCGATCTACCTAACTCGTGGCGCGTATTACCCAAGTTATAATGGGCCTCGGCAAGGTCAGGCTGCAATGCTATCGCTTGCTGGTAACAGGCTTCCGCCTCATCTAATCTGCCCAATTCTTGAAGCGTAACACCCAGATTGCTGTGGGCTTCGGGGTCTTGAGGTGACAACGCCACAGACCGTTGCATAGGCGCAACTGATTCACTCAGTCGGCCTGTTTGCTTCAATACGACCCCTAAGGCCTTCCAGCCAATCTGGTGTGCAGGGAACGTCTCTGTCATTGAGATTGCAAGCTGCTCGAATGCTTCAAGCTGGTTAGATTGGTAATGTGAAAATAGAGTGTCTATTTGTTCCTGAGGTGGCGCATCTAGGTCCGTATCGTGCTTTTTCTTGGATGACCCGCTCCCTTGTTTTGCTAGCAGTAGCGCTTCTTCTAAGGAGGTGAGTTCTTCTGCGGCAACGCCAGCATGTTTCGCGTCAGCTAAGGCTATAGCTGCATCGGCAAGACGTTCTAGTTTGATAAGGCAATCAATATAATTTAGCCAGAACTGCTCGATATCACGATTGGCCTCAAGCGCCTTCTTGAAGAGTGGCAAAGCAGCTTCAGTTTTCCCGAGACCTATCGTTAATATACCGAGATTATTGTTCGCATCTGGGTGGTCAGGTTGTGCTTGCAAGATGGCCAGATATAACCGTTCAGCTTCCTGAGCATTTCCTTCCCTGTGAGCGGCGACAGCTTGTTGCAAAGCTTGGTCAAGTGTTATTTCCATTAGTGGAAGTTTACACGCTAATTTTTAAATGTGTGCCAACTGACGGAATCAGTAGATAGCGAGGGCGTTTTTAAAGCGCAGGCCGCCTAGAGGCGCCTCTATTATGGTATCCAAGTGCGTCGAGTGGGTTGACGAAACTGAACTGCAACTTCAAGAAAGATTTATTTCCCGATGGAAAATCAATTCGCTATAAGACGTTCATATTTTCTTGATTTCCTCCTCTCCAGCGCAAGATTGTTGATGTGGGAAAATTAAGTTTATAGCCCTCGAGCAGAGTTACTTCCCTTCACCTGAATGCCGCTTTGGTCAGTGGCATTATTTTACTTTGACATCGAATGCTAAGACGATGCGCTCTTGTTCAGATTGAAACGGGGTGGTGTGATGTGTCAGAGATGAGGGAAATAAAACCAAGCTTCCTGTTTTTACGTTTATTGTTTCTCCTGTATTTAGATGAATATCAGTAACATCCTTATCTTCTCCTAGAGAGACATTCAGATTGCCACTGTTCGCCGCTGACTTTGGGGGAACATTTATGTAAATGCTGCCACTCAGCCATCCCCCGTTGTGGATATGTGGCTTCAATCTTCCGCCACTCTTCATGCTAATTAGCCAGCCTTTAAGGGTGTATTCCGATGGCCATTGCGTCATAAATCCTTCTGTGCTGTCTTTAAGTTCAAGCCTGTATTTATCTATCTCTTTTCGAATAATTGCTTCTACCTCCTTAAGGGCCTCATTTTGTAATTCGAATAAGTTCCCAGAGGTCTGCTTGCCACTGATAAGCAGATTCTGAGATCTTTCAGCAAGCATATTCCCCGTAAGCAGGGACATCGCTTGCGAGACAAAAACTCGCTCAAAATCATACTCGGAGGTCAGATCTATATGCGACACATACTCTAGAGGATGCATACAAAAGGGATTAACAATCTCGACACCGTATTTCAGTGCGGCGCGACAAGCGAGGGATCCCGTCACCGCGTTGGTCTGACCTTCACTAATCAAATAATTTAATTGCTCAAAAAAGCTAGATTTCTTATCCTGTAAAAATAGGCACTGTAAGAGTCTTTGGCGGGCTAAAAAAAAGTCAGGCTTTAATGCTATTGCCTGTCTGCAGCTCGCTTCAGCCTCGTCTAATTTACCCAACTCATAGAGCGTGTCACCCAATTTTCTGTGAAGTTCTGCATAATTAGGTTTTAAGGCTAGTGCCAGTTTATAACTCGCTTCGGCCGCAGCTAGCATGCCTAATTCTCTAAAAATTACACCCAGAATTTATGTGGGCATCAGCATATTGAGGGTTGTAACGCTATTGCTTGCTGGTAACTTGTTTTGGACTCATCTAATCTACCCAGCTCTAGGAGTGTATTACCCAAATTGTAGTGAGCCTCGGCATAACCAGAACTGAGCGCTATCGCTTGTTTATATCTCTCCTCAGCTGCTCTTAGTTCGCCGAGATTTTTGTGTGCGTTCCCTAAATTATAATAAGCCTCTGGGAACTCAGGCTTTAGCGCGATCGCATGTTGATAGCTTGCTACAGCCTTATCTGATTTTCCTAACTGTTGGAGCGTGACCCCTAAATTGTAATGGCCCTCTGCATAGTTGGGCTCCAACGTTACCGCCTGTCGATAATTTACTTCAGCCTCCTCTAGTCTACCTAGCTCTTTGAGCATGTTACCTAGATTGAGGTGAGCTTTGGTATAATTTGGACGAACCGTTATCGCTTGTCGATAACTGGCTTCTGCTTCGTCTAATCGTCCGAGCTCCTTGAGCGTAACACCCAGGTTGTAGTGAGCCTCAGCATAATCAGGCTTCAACGCGATCGCTTGTCTGCAGCTGGCTTCTGCTTCGTCTAATCGTCCGAGTTCCTTGAGGGTATTACCTAGGTTGCTATGGGCTTCAACAAAGTCAGGTTGCAATGCTATTGCTTGCTGATAACTTTCCTCGGCTTCTTCTAGTCTGCCCAGTTCTTGGAGGGCGTTACCCAGATTGCTGTGAGCTTTGATGTAGTTAGGCTGTAATGCTATTGCTTGCTGGTAACTTGCCGTAGCCGCATCCGATCTACCTAACTCGTGGCGCGTATTACCCAAGTTATAATGGGCCTCGGCAAGGTCAGGCTGCAATGCTATCGCTTGCTGGTAACAGGCTTCCGCCTCATCTAATCTGCCCAATTCTTGAAGCGTAACACCCAGATTGCTGTGGGCTTCGGGGTCTTGAGGTGACAACGCCACAGACCGTTGCATAGGCGCAACTGATTCACTCAGTCGGCCTGTTTGCTTCAATACGACCCCTAAGGCCTTCCAGCCAATCTGGTGTGCAGGGAACGTCTCTGTCATTGAGATTGCAAGCTGCTCGAATGCTTCAAGCTGGTTAGATTGGTAATGTGAAAATAGAGTGTCTATTTGTTCCTGAGGTGGCGCATCTAGGTCCGTATCGTGCTTTTTCTTGGATGACCCGCTCCCTTGTTTTGCTAGCAGTAGCGCTTCTTCTAAGGAGGTGAGTTCTTCTGCGGCAACGCCAGCATGTTTCGCGTCAGCTAAGGCTATAGCTGCATCGGCAAGACGTTCTAGTTTGATAAGGCAATCAATATAATTTAGCCAGAACTGCTCGATATCACGATTGGCCTCAAGCGCCTTCTTGAAGAGTGGCAAAGCAGCTTCAGTTTTCCCGAGACCTATCGTTAATATACCGAGATTATTGTTCGCATCTGGGTGGTCAGGTTGTGCTTGCAAGATGGCCAGATATAACCGTTCAGCTTCCTGAGCATTTCCTTCCCTGTGAGCGGCGACAGCTTGTTGCAAAGCTTGGTCAAGTGTTATTTCCATTAGTGGAAGTTTACACGCTAATTTTTAAATGTGTGCCAACT
>CALSUB010000001.1 GCA_943789425.1 uncultured Luminiphilus sp. | reverse complement strand
TCACCAGCTTGCCGTCTTCTCGCTGATGAAGATGAATGCCTGGAGCGGCAATGACTCGGTGAATAAGGCGGGGGAGGGGCTTGGTCATCACGATAACACCGGGCGTCGATCGCTGAGGAATCGTAACGCCCGCGAGTGTTTGTGTTGCCAACGAATCGGCACCCGTAGCCACTACGTAACGGTCTGCGACTAGGTCACCGAGACTGGTTGACAGCGTGACGCTCCCCTCGTCGTTCGACAACGCCGAACGGACCTCGCAGTGCTCCAGGATCCTCGCCTGATACTGCTGAGCGCCGGCGGCTAATCGCTGACACGCGACCACTGGATCGAGTGCGCCATCCCCGCCAGAATACGCAACGGCGTCGCCAGCACTGACGGTTAGGTTTGGCTCTAATGCGTTCACTTCGGTCCCCGACAGCATCTCAGCGGCTTCACCCCACCTGGCTTGCTCTTCGATATCGGCTGCCAGCCTGATTTGTCGCTCGTGACTCGAAAACCATTCGAGAGAGCCGCCCCAACGGATGGGAATGTTGAGCGCTTGCTCAAGCTCATGCCAGCCGTCGAGGCCCATTTGATTGAGACGATGGTAGTGTCGAGGTTGCTTGGCCCACGTTGCATTAATCCAAGCAAAGGTGCCACGACTGGCCTTGCTGGCGAGAGTGTCCCGTTCTACCAAAGTGACTTGAGCGCCTGCTTTAGCGAGGTAATAGCTGATGGCGCAACCGATGATTCCGCCACCAATCACCACAATCCGCTGCGGATGTAGCGCGAAAACGCGTCTATTTTGCGTTGATAACCAGAGCGCTGCCGCCTAGCTTTAGGGCGGTTCGCCTCTCGATTAACTGCCGTCCCGCCCGTGCCACGATGTTGCCCTCTCGGTTGATCGACAATGGTTTGGTCGAACCAGTGTAGTGTCGCAGGTTGCTGCCAGCTCAGCGACTTTTTGCTGGCTGCTAACGGTACCGATTGCGCGGTTCGCGCCTAGTGTATTGACTGCCACCCTCGTACTCACGCGAGGGCAAACTCAGTTTGTGACAGGCTCAATCTGAGGTCCAGTGGGCAATAACAAGGACGTGACTGCATCTGAGCGTACGATACAGAAGCGCTCTTTGTTAAGCTGCTCATCGGCGGCTGAGCGAGGCTAGAGCGGAAGCTCTGTTGTGTGCTTCATCGTTTCCATGACAAAGCTGGCGCTAACATCGTAAAGGTCCGCTTTGATGAGCTGTTGATACAGCGCATCGTAGCCGGGCATGTCGGGGACGACTGCTTTCAGCAAGTAGTCGATTTCCCCCCCGAGGCGATGCACCTCGAGCACCCCGGGTAGCTGCTCTACAACCGATTGAAATTGACGAGACCAGGCCGCGTTGTGTTGATTGGTTTTGATGGTAACAAAGACCGTTAGCCCCAAGCCCAATTTGCTTTGCGATAGCAGGGCCACCGATCGCTCAATGACGCCTATTTCTGCTAGTCGCGCGATGCGGCGGCTGCAGGCCGAGCGCGACAGGCCGAGTCGTGCTGCTAGGTCTGCTATGGGTTCGTCGCTGTCTCGCTGCAACGCCCGCAGAATCTTACGATCCAATGCATCTATGATCTTTATTTGCGTCATTACTCACTACGGTGCTTATTTTGTTCAATATGAGATATCAAATAAGCACAATACGTGCAAACTAAAGCGTTTGCTTTGGCCAATGTGCACCCATCGCGCGGGACTCAAGTATTACGCTGGCAACAGTTCCTTAACCGAAGCGCCTCCAATGACCGCAATGAAGAATCGATACGACACCGCAGAGCGCCAGCCCGATCTAATCAACCACCTGCGGCAACAGATCATCGGGCGCGAGACGCATATTCCAACACCGTATGGGTCGCAAGCCACTCGTTTATTGCGATCACACCGCAAGCGGCCGGGGTCTGGCCTCGATCGAAAAGGTCATTTCACGAGACGTATTACCGCACTACGCCAACACACACTCTGAAGCCTCACACACCGGACGGCACACTGGACAGCTTAGGAAGTGGGCGCGGCAAACGATAAAAGAGGTCATTAACGCCGGCTCCGACGATATCGTCATTTTTTGTGGATCCGGCGCAACCGCCGCCGTCAACACATTGGTTCACCTACTGGGCTTGCGATCAGGGGGCGCCGGCGAACGAACCCGTGGGCATCGCCCGCTGGTCTTGGTGGGGCCCTATGAGCATCACTCCAACGAACTGCCCTGGCGCGAGGCGCAAGCCGATGTCATCCGCCTACCGCTTGATCAGAATGGCGGTATTGATCAAGCGGTGATGACCAACACGCTGGTCCAAAACGCTCACCGCCCCTTTATCGTGGGCAGTTTTTCTGCCGCCTCAAATGTCACGGGCGTCGTGTCTGATGTGTCGGGTATCACACGACGACTCAAAGACCATGGTGCCCTCGCGGTGTGGGATTACGCAGCAGGTGCCCCTTACCTTTCGGTCGACATGAATGCACCCGATGCGCCGCTCGACGCGGTTGTTTTCTCACCTCACAAGTTTATTGGTGGCCCTGGCAGTAGCGGCGTACTGGCGATCAAACGCAAGGTGCTGCGTAATACCGTGCCGGCGCAAATTGGTGGTGGGACCGTGCGCTACGTCACCCCCGACTGGCACGAGTGGCATCCAGACCCCGAGCACCGAGAGGAGGGCGGTACGCCAGGCATAGTAGAGTCCATTCGCGGCGCCATGGCGGTGAGTATTCCTAAAAAAGTTGGCTATCAACGGATCGCCGAAATTGAAAACCGACACAGACGACAAGCCGAAAAACAATTTCAGATGACCTACGGATTGGAACGACTCGGCCCGCGACACGCAGATCAACTGCCTATTTTTTCGATGCGCTTTCGGTCCGATCACGGTGAGCTCCATTACGGTTACGTGGTGCGATTACTTAATGACCTGTTCGGCATTCAGGCGCGAGGCGGTTGTTCCTGCGCGGGGCCTTATGGTCATGAGTTGCTCGGGCTTACGCGGCAACGATCCGAAGCGCTAGCCGCTGGCGTGCAGCGAGGTTTTGGCTGCTTACGACCCGGT
Organism: uncultured Luminiphilus sp.; assembly: GCA_943789425.1. Classification (GTDB taxonomy): domain Bacteria; phylum Pseudomonadota; class Gammaproteobacteria; order Pseudomonadales; family Halieaceae; genus Luminiphilus. Next base: position 285,191 of record CALSUB010000001.1, on the reverse strand, counting down.
TGGGTCCGCTTTAATCTTCATTGGCTCTGTGACGATCAAGAGGTGGATTACATTCTCGATGCAATGGCGCTGGTCGCCCAGTGGGGCGTCAAACTGCTGGCCTCATACACGTTGGATCCTCAATCAGGTCTGTGGCAGCACAGAGATGCACCGGCAACGCAGCCCGTCAGCCTCGATGTCTTCGCAGGTAGTACGTTGATAACGGAGCCAGGCACCATCACAAAACCCCACCAAGTGCTGGAGGCTGCCGAGGACATTCTTCGGTCGGGCGCCCCGCAACGGCATCGTGAGCAGTCAGTCGATCATTTTCAACAGGCGCCTTGGCCCACTGAGATCGAATCCTTATGTTGGTTTTTGCGACCCCATGAAGGCGACTAAAGCAGGTTTGTTTTAAAGAGCTCAGTGGGCAGGTTTTTGCTGCAGGTGTGCCATAGCGCGGCGTTTTATAGGATCTTGTGCACAAAGAAGAAATGGCGGTGGGCGTAGGATTCGAACCTACGGAGGGTCACCCCTCAACGGTTTTCAAGACCGCCGCTTTCGACCACTCAGCCAGCCCACCAAAAAAGAGCCGCCAGAGAGCCTCTGGCGGAGAGGGCGCATTATATCGTTGCGCCGGTTTCAATCAAGTTACTTTCCAGCCGTTGCCGCTTTGGGGCCACGCGGATCGTTGCTAGCGCGCGGAATATTCTGCGCCACCACGCTAACAGGAGGTGCTTCCGGTGCGGCAAATAGCTGCGTAAGCTCAGTCTGCACGGCGGTGTCGGTGACCGGCTTGGGCAAAATGCGTGGATCATTGACCGCTCGCCCGTCTGCTGTCAGTCCACTCGTATCGACTGCTTCGACCGCTGTTTCAACCGCATCGACCGTATTAGCGCTCGTCGTGGTGACGACGACTTCGGGCGCGTGCCGTGACCGAGGCTTCTGCCTGCGCTCGCTTTTTCAATTTGTTGCGCATCAGCGGTTGCTGGACTTTCCGCAGAGGCGCTGTCAGCCGCTGGTTCGGAGGGGGTCTCTACCGCTTGCGACGCCGATGCTTCATCTTGGCTCTCAGCCATGTGCTCCTGACTCTCGCTACTGAAAGCAGCGCTGAGTGCCTCTGAGGAAGCCACATTCACATCAGCCACGGGGGCATCGTTAGCGGCGGGGGCGTCAGCGGATTCAGTCTCCATCACTGCGGGGTGCTTCGGCTTCCTCGGTTGTGACCGCCTGACGCTGTCGACGTCGTCGGTTATCCTGCCGCTTATCGGCCGGTCGGCGACGAGGGGCACTGTCTGTATCAGCAACAACGATTTCTTCCTGAGCGTCAGTCGCCACTGCGTCATCGGTGGTTTCTACCGCATCGTTGCTGGCTGGGTCATTACGACGCTGGCCACCGCGTCGACCACGACGACGTCTTGGTCGCTTTGCTTGATCTTCGCTGTCCGAGTTAGGGCTACTGCTGTTCTGCCCGCTGGGGCCGCTAGTGGCTGTGGTGGTGTTCTGCTCCTGATCGTCGTCTTGCTTGCGATTTCTCCCGCCGCGTCGATCATTTCGGTCACGACGATTACGTTGTCCTGTCTCATCGCTGTTCTGATTCTCGCCACGTCGCCGATCGCCAGAGCGTCTGCGTGATCGATTGCGATTCTGTTCGCCGCCTCTGCGACCGCCCTCTGTCGTTCCCGGAGGGTTTTTTAGGCGCCTCTGAAGGCCCAAAAAGCAGCGCCCAAAGGCGAGCGAGCAAGCCGGGTTGCGATGCCTTTCGATCATTGGACTTTGCAGCATCCCGTTTAGTGCGTTGTTGACGCGGTGCAGACTCGTCGGTCTTCGGTGCGGCCTCTGGAGCCCGTGCTTCTGGCGTGATGTCGCGCACAAGGGCTTCGGGCGCGCTGACTGGATTGTCAGAAGCGGCCTCTACCGAGGGCGCCTCGGGCGTTGGCTTCTCAATATGAAAGCTTAAACGTCGTGACTCCTCCACTTCGTCATCACGAAGTCGCCGCACCTCAAAGTGGGGCGTGTCCATGTAAGGACTGGCAACGACCACGGTCCTCACGCCGGTACTGGATTCTATCTCGTTGATATCGGCACGTTTCTCATTGAGCAAAAAGGTGGAAACGTCGACGGGAACAATGGCTTGTACTTCGCCGGTGCGCTCTTTTGCCGCTTCTTCCTGTATGAGTCGCAAAATGGCCAGCGCCAGTGACTTGGTATCTCGTATGGTGCCTTGTCCTGTGCAGCGCGGACAGACCATGCCGCTGGTTTCACCTAATGAAGGGCGCAATCGCTGGCGTGACATTTCCAAGAGTCCAAAGCGAGAAATGCGGCCTACCTGGATCCGGGCGCGATCAACCTCTAGCGCCTCGCGAATGCGATTCTCGACGGCGCGTTGGTTACGATTTGCGGACATATCAATAAAATCGATAACAATTAGGCCGCCCATATCGCGCAATCGAAGCTGCCGAGCTACTTCATCCGCTGCCTCTAGGTTTGTTTGCAACGCGGTTTGCTCGATGTCGCTCCCTTTGGTGGCGCGCGCCGAGTTGATATCAATCGACACCAACGCCTCAGTCGGGTCGATAACGATCGACCCGCCAGAGGGTAGCCGCACTTCACGCTGAAAGGCAGTTTCTATTTGCCCCTCAATCTGGAAGCGATTAAATAAGGCCAATGGATCCTCATACTGCTTGAGACGACTTTTATAATGCGGCATGACCATGCCGACAAAATCCGCTGCACGCTGGTAGGCGGTGGTATCGTCAATCAGTACTTGATCAATATCGTCGCGAAGGTAGTCACGAACTGCACGAATGATGACGTCGCTTTCCTGATAGAGCAGGGTGGGTGGTTTACTGTCTTGGTTGGCCTGTGTGATGGCGTCCCATAACTGCAGTAAGTAATCGAGATCCCACTGCAGCTCTTCGGTGGTCCTGCCCACACCGGCGGTGCGAATAATGACGCCCATGCCATCTGGCAGATTGAGTTGTGACAGCGACGCCTTCAGCTCGCTGCGATCTTCGCCTTCGATACGGCGCGAGATACCGCCCGCCTTGGGGTTGTTTGGCATCAGCACCATGTAACGTCCCGCCAAGCTGATATAGGTGGTCAGAGCGGCGCCTTTGGTGCCACGCTCCTCCTTATCGACCTGAACAATCACCTCGGTGCCTTCTTTCAGCACATCTTTGATGCGGATCTTTCCTTCGTTCTCAGGCGCTTTGCTACGGTAGTACTCGGGAGCGATCTCTTTCAGCGGCAAGAACCCATGCCGGTCAGCACCAAAATCGACAAACGCTGCCTCTAAGCTGGGCTCGACACGAGTGATTTTGGCTTTGTAAACATTCGCTTTAGTTTGGATGCGCTGGCGGTTTTCGATATCGAGGTCGTACAGTCGCTGACCATCGACCATCGCAACTCTCACCTCTTCCGGCTGCGTTGCATTAATAAGCATCTTCTTCATGATTTTTATCCAGTTGACGACGCAACTGGGCGGTGCGGAGACAAAAGCGTCTCCTGTACATGCGGTCCCGCCGTCTCCGGCGAGTGATCATGATGGGAGGTTTCCTGATCCTCCGTTATCTGGTCACACAACCCTCAGTGAAACACTAGGGGCTTGATTCGCAATTCGCACCGCGCCATCTTGTGTCGCGGGTTTGTCTTTGTCTTCCGCAGGCCACTCAAACGTCCATTAGGTCCGGAGGGGGTCACGCGGTAGACTCGTAATCCGTTCATCGGGTAAGTAGGAGCGGGAAAAGCTCGACTTGGGCCAGCGGTTTTGTGCTGGTTCGGGTGCTCGTCGGTCAACGCCGCGCCACTTTTTCGAGGCGTTAAGACGATGTCCGCGGGTACACCAGTACCCCGACCGGCGAACGGTAGCACCAAGCGTCCGCTGATTCAACGATTAGATAATTGGTATAAAGTAGTGATTTCATGAGTGATTCTCCGAAACAACCGGTCCGATTTGTCTCTGTACTCGCTGAGGAGGCAGGGCAGCGGTTAGATAACTTCTTGCTTCGGCATGCTGGCGACGTTCCTAAAACACGCATTTATCGGGCGATACGGAAAGGTGAGGTGCGCGTCAATAAAGGCCGCTCTAAGGCCGACTATCGGGTCAAAGCGGAAGACAGCGTGAGGGTTCCTCCCTTAACCGTGGTGCCGCGAGAGGTGAGTAAGCAGCCCTCTGCTGCCTGGGAGAAAAGAATTCGCAACGCGATAATGTATGACGACAAAGAATTGCTGATCATTAATAAGCCCACCGGGCTCGCAGTCCATGGGGGCAGTGGGGTGCGCTTGGGTCTGATCGAGTCTCTTCGAGGTTTACTGCCTGATGAGCGTTACTTAGAGTTGGTTCATCGGCTCGACCGAGACACCTCGGGTCTAGTCATGATTGCGAAGAATGCACGGACGTTGAGGGCACTGCATCAGCAACTCCGAGAAAATCGTATCCATAAGCGCTACATGGCGCTGGTGGCCGGTAAATGGCCGGCCTATCAACGGATGGTCTCGGCCCCCTTAGATCGGCGACATACGGCATCCGGTGAGCGATTGGTCAAAGTATCCAATGAGGGAAAGCCTGCAAAAACTGAAATGAGGGTACTTGAACGATTTCCTGATGCGACCCTCATCGAGGCTAAACCGATTTCGGGCCGGACCCACCAAATCCGTGTCCATACCCAGCATATTGGCCACCCCATTCTGGGCGATACCAAATACCAAAACGACCAGTCGGCGAGTCGAACCAGTACCATCGGCCTAAAACGGTTATTCCTGCATGCAACGGCGATTCAGTTCGAGGTCAATGACCAGCGCTACGATCTGTCTTGCCCGCTGGACCCGGAGCTCGAGTCAGTGCTCGGTAAGCTGCGCACTGAGCGGAAGGGCTAGACCGTGAAAGCGCAGCAGCTCGCACAGTGCAATCAGTGGTAAGCCCTCCAGTGCGGTGGGATCTTCTGTTTTGATGCGCTGGAATAAGGTAATCCCCAGCGACTCCCATTTAAAGCTACCCGCACAGTCGAGCGGGTTGTCGGCTGCTACATAGTGCTCTATTTCCAGCAGAGTCAGCGGCCGCATCTGCACCTCGCAAGGAACCAGCCGCTGCTTATGGTGACCCGTCACGGTCGAGCGCACTGAGACTGCTGTCCAGAACACTAGGGTTCGATCAGAGCACCGCATCAACTGTGCGATGGCGTTATCGACCGAGCCAGGCTTTCTTAATATCTCGCCATCCAGGCACGCGACCTGATCTGAACCAATGATGAGAGCCCCGTCAGCAGAGGGGGCCTCACATTTACTTTGCGCTAATCGGCTGGCACGTTGAACGGCGGATTCATCAGGCCGCGGCGTCTCATCGATATGCGGGTCCATCGTGCTAAACGAGACCCGCAGCCGCTCCATTAAGTTGCGACGATAAGGTGAGGTGGACGCTAAAATGAGTTGAAGTGGCGACATACCGACGTTTTCGTGAAAAATACCTTTGCGGGACCTCCCATAGTAACGAGGGGCAGATGGCTTTGACAGCGCAGATTGCCGTCCGTATGATCCGCGCCCATGAGAAAAGGGGCGTTGCCAAGAGAGCTAGACCTTCGGGGATTAGCCGCTCGTGAGGCCGACATCAGCGGCGAGGCCGCTCTAACCGACCTCGGCCGACTCGTGAACGCTGGAGTGGGGCTGGCGGCACCGGCGGTAGCCGCCTTCGAATTTAGACGCGACGAGGAAGGTCGTTACGTTGTCGAAGCACAAATAAAAGCTGAGGTGGTGTTGGAATGCCAACGGTGTCTTGGTGAGATGACGCAGATTTTGGAGACGCGGACCGTCATGGCCTGCATTTGGAACGATGAGGATGCGGCGGAGCTTCCGCCCAGTTACGAGCCGCTAATCGTTCAAGAAACCGCTAATCTGAGTGACATTGTTGAGGAAGAGCTGCTGCTGGCGATACCGGCTAGTCCGATGCACGCTGAAGACTGTATTACCGAGGTCCAGCGCACGGCGTTGGGCAAGCAAGACGTTTGTATTGATAGTGAGGGGCGCAAAGAAAGCCCTTTCGCCGTGTTGGCTAAGTTAAAATCTTAGACAGCGACAAGAACTGTATCAGTTAACAAGTTTCATGCGCTCGGAAGGTTTCGTAATCGCTTGGAATAACATCAAGGAGGCCTATCATGGCTGTACAAAAGAACAAAAAGACCCGATCCAGACGGGGTATGCGCCGATCACATGATGCGATTGGTGGTCCGACGCTGACGGTAGATGAGACATCAGGTGAAACGCGGCGCCGGCATCATATGAGCGCCGATGGGTTCTACCGCGGTAAGAAGGTCGTTGAAACTGGCGACGACGAGTAAGTTTTCTTGGCCGGGCTGGCGTTTCTTTTTCCCGGGCAGGGCTCTCAATCAGTAGGGATGCTGGCGGAGATCGCTGCACGATATCCCGTTGTCCAAGAAACCTTTGCGGAGTCCAGCGACGCACTCGGCTACGACTTGTGGGCCTTAGTTTCTAACGGTCCAGAAGAGCAGCTCACCTTGACCGAATATACGCAGCCCGCGATTTTGACCGCGAGTACCGCTCTGTATCGCTGTTGGCGAGCAGAATCTGGTGCGGCCCCAGAATTCGTGGCGGGACACAGCCTTGGTGAGTATTCTGCACTCGTTGTTGCCGAATCATTAACCTTGGCGGATGCCGCTAGATTGGTTCAAATTCGTGGCAGGGCGATGCAATCCGCTGTCCCCTCTGGCGAGGGCGCTATGTCAGCTGTGCTCGGATTAGATGACAAAATAATCGATGACATCTGTCTACGGCATTGCACAGAAGACACTTATGTCGGGGCAGTGAATTACAATTCGCCGGGGCAGGTGGTGATTGCAGGACACGCGCAAGCAGTGCTTGCCGCCTCCGAATCGCTCAAAGAGACGGGCGCTAAAAAAGTGCTGCCACTGGCAGTGAGTGCACCGTTTCACACGCCTTTAATGCAGCCTGCTGCTGGGGCAATGGCAGAAGCATTTCACTCGGTCGCGTTAAATGATGCGCTCATGCCAGTGATTAGCAATGTCGATGCCCAACCGCACCGCAAGGCCATCGAAATCAGGCGCCGCCTCGTGAGGCAGGTGTCTGAACCGGTGATTTGGACACGGTGCGTGGCAACCCTTTTGCAGGCTGGCTGCGATCGGTTTTTAGAGTGCGGACCAGGAAAAGTGCTCTCAGGCCTCATGAAACGCATCGATAAATCGGTCGTCTGCTCACCGCTGGAAGCAATCGATACTCTGCAATCGGCCTCAGGAGAGAGCCTATGAACCAAACCGATCGAAAAGTGGCGTTGGTTACCGGTGCGAGTCGAGGCATTGGTTCGGCGATCGCCACCAGTTTGGCGCAGCGCGGCTTTGTGGTCGTGGGCACAGCAACCAGCGAGCAGGGAGCAGCCAGTATTTCGGCCCATTTGTCTGAATGGGGCGGTGTGGGCAGGGTGCTCAATGTCACCGACCCCGAATCGATTGCGGCCTGCCTGGAAGCTGTCCGCACTGATTTTGGCGACCCGTTGGTGTTGGTCAACAACGCGGGTATCACTCAGGATAATCTCCTGATGCGCATGAAAGAAGAGGAGTGGCACTCGGTGGTGGATACCAACCTGAACGCCCTGTACCGTCTGTGCAAAGGGTGCCTGCGCGGTATGACGAAAGCTAGGTGGGGCAGGGTCATTAACATTACCTCGGTGGTCGGTTCTATGGGTAATGCCGGGCAGAGTAATTATGCCGCCACCAAGGCAGGCGCCGAAGGCATGGCGCGATCATTGGCGCGAGAACTGGGTTCAAGGTCTATTACGGTTAATTGCGTGGCACCGGGGTTTATCGATACCGATATGACTCGCGCCTTGAATGAAGCGCAACGAGCCGGATTGCAGGCGCAAATTCCACTGGGGCGCTTGGGCTTGCCCGAAGACATCGCTGAGACGGTGGGGTTTTTGGTGAGTGATGGTGCTCAGTATGTCACTGGAGAGACCATTCATGTTAACGGTGGTCTTTACATGGGCTGAAGATCCTTATCAAGAGGGATAAACAGAGTAAAAAGGGTTTTACTTGCGTCAAAAGCTTGTAAAATCCCCGTCGTGCAGGCGCAGTGCCTGACTAACTTGGGAGTATTGAGTACGTCATGAGCAATATCGAAGATCGAGTCAAGAAGATTGTCGCTGAGCAACTGGGCGTCAAGGAAGAGGAAGTAAAAGCGGAGGCATCTTTTGTTGATGATCTCGGCGCTGACTCCCTTGATACGGTAGAGTTAGTGATGGCGCTGGAGGAGGAGTTCGAAACCGAAATCCCCGACGAAGAGGCCGAGAAAATCACAACGGTTCAGCTGGCTATCAATTACATCAACGAAAATCTCGCTTAAGCGAGTCGCAGCAGCGAATCGAAACAAGGGCCGCACTGCTTCAGCATTGCGGCCCTTTCGCTTTTATGGGCCAGTGAATTATTGATCGTATTGGTGTTAGTTGGTGATCTGGCAGAGGGAAGTCGACCTACCTGCGCGGGTGCGCATCGAGCAATCGAGTCGCTCAGCACACCACCGTGAACTGTAACAAAAGGGGCGAAGCATGAAAGGCAATAAAGTCGTTGTCACGGGCCTGGGCGCCGTGACGCCGCTGGGGCTCGACGTCGCGACCAGCTGGCAAGGGATTTGTGCTGGCGCCAGTGGCGCGGCCAACATTGATCAATTCGATGCGAGTGCCTTTACGACCCGTTTCAGTGCCAGTGTGAAATCGTTCTCCGTTGAGGGCTATCTAGAACCCCGCGATGCCCGCAGGATGGATCCTTTTATCCAATACGGGATGGTCGCTGGCATTCAAGCTTTTCGTGATTCTGGGTTTGAGGTGACTGACCAAAATGCCCATCGTGTTGGCTGTGCCATCGGCTCAGGGATTGGTGGTATTGGTTCTATTGAAGACACGGCTATGCTGGTCGAGCAGAAGGGGCCAAAACGCGTATCACCGTTCTTTGTCCCAGGGGCCATCATCAATATGATCGCCGGTAATTTATCGATTCTCTATAACCTGCAGGGGCCCAACCTTGCCGTCGTTACCGCCTGTACCACGGGCACCCATAATATTGGTCTTGGCGCTCGGCTCATCGCGGCAGGCGACGTCGATGCGATGCTCGTCGGCGGAGCAGAAATGGCGACGACCCCGGTTGGCATCGGTGGATTTGCAGCGGCGCGGGCATTGTCTACGCGCAACGATGATCCTGTGCGGGCGTCACGTCCTTGGGATGCTGACAGAGATGGTTTTGTTTTGGGAGACGGTGCCGGCATTCTCCTGCTGGAGTCGTATGATAGCGCCAAAGCGAGAGGGGCTCATATTTATTGTGAGCTCACCGGCTTTGGTATGAGCGGGGACGCCTACCATATGACCTCTCCTCCCGAGGATGGCCGGGGCGCGGCGGCGGCAATGCAGCAAGCGCTCAATGACGCAGAGTTAGAGCCTGCTGATATTGGGTACGTCAATGCTCATGGCACATCGACGGCAGCGGGTGATCTTGCAGAGACACTGGCAATCAAAGCTGTGTTTGGGGATCACGCCTCGGAGTTAGCTGTGAGCTCGACTAAATCAATGATTGGACATTTGCTGGGGGCGGCAGGCTCGGTGGAAGCCATTCTGACGATTCTTGCACTACGAGATGGTGTGGCGCCACCCACAATTAATCTCGATAACCCCAGCCCGGGATGCGATTTGAATTACGTTCCTCACCAGGCTCAAGAACGGGTGATGCGCCATGCTTTGTCGAATTCGTTTGGCTTTGGCGGCACCAATGGTTCTTTGATTTTTAGTCAGCTGGGTTGATATCGCCATTGCCAACACCACACGAATGGGTTGATGGCAAAGCGGGAGCTAGCATCCCGCTTGACGATCGAGGGCTGAACTATGCTGACGGTGCCTTCGAGACGATGCGTTGCTTGAGTGGAAAAATTGCGTGCCAATCACTTCACTCAGATAGGCTCTCATTGGCACTTGAGGCACTGCGTTTTCCGCATCCAGAAGCCATTGCGCAACGAGTTTTTGACGACATTTGTCGTTGCGTGGAGTCGGTGGGGCATTCCGGCACGGCGCGTCTGACGGTGACCCGCGGTTCGGGTCCGCGCGGGTACGCACCACCTGATTCAGCATCGCCCAGACACATTCTGACGCTGTTTTCGCCGCTAGCTCAGGCGCCTCATCGGCAGTCTTGTGGCATTGCGCGGATCCGCTGGGCGTCTCAGCCCGAGCTTGCCGGACTCAAACTATTGGCGCGTACCGAGCAGGTTCTGGCGGCACAGGAGGCGGCTGCTCAGCAGTGGGATGACGCGCTCATGTTAGATACACAAGACCATGTCATCTCTACTTCCCGCGGCAATATTTTTGCTTTTTTTGGCAATCAGTGCGTCACACCTGATTTGAGTCAGTGCGGTATCGCAGGAACCCGCAGACAGCTCCTCATCGAGACAGTGCTGCCCCAGCTCAATTATGTCGTCGACGAACAGTCCATCACGCTAGCAGCGCTTCGACAAGCCGATGTCGTGCTGATTAGTAATACCGTAAGAGGCGTTGTTGCGATCTCTCGTATCGAGGGTCAGCACTATCCAGAAAGTGCTTTACCTGACCGTATTCAAGATGCACTGATGCAACAAGTGGCCTCGTGGGTCGCCCGCTAATTGCGCTAATCGGTGCGCTGTCGCTCGTTGGGGCGATGGCTGCTTATGCGTTGTACGCGAGCTGGCAGCAGCCGCTAAAGCTTCAGCCCGAGGGAGCAGTATTGACCATCAGACCCGGAGAGAGCTTGCATCAAGTGCTTAGAGGGCTGGCGAACCAAGGTTGGATTACCAGAGCGCGATGGGTTGGCGTCATCGCACAGGGTTTCGGGCTCGATAAGCAGATTAAGGCGGGCGAGTTCTTTATCGAGTCGCAGATGACGGTGGCCGAATTGCTGATGCGGCTCGCCAAGGGTGAGGTGCTGCAATACAGTGTGACCCTTCCTGAGGGTATTACCCTAGGGGAAGCGCTTTCACTGTTGCACGGCCACGACAAATTAACGCAGACGGCCCCGGCTACTTTGGCCTTGTGGTTGCGAGAGATGTCTGCGGGCGCGGACACTGCGGAGGGTTGGTTCTTGCCGGAAACGTGGTCCTTCACGGCGGGCGATCGTGATGTCGATATTTTAATACGCTCCCACGACGCGATGCAGCGGTTGCTGGCGCAGTTGTGGGCGGAGCGTGACCTCGACATGCCGCTCCAAAGCCCCTACGAAGCACTGACCCTAGCATCGATCGTCGAAAAGGAGACGGGAGTACCGGACGAGCGCCAGCAGATCGCAGGGGTGTTTTTGCGCCGATTGGCGAAGGGCATGCGATTGCAGACAGACCCGACTGTCATTTATGGTTTAGGTGATCAATACGACGGTAATTTGAGGCGAAAGCACTTGCGCGACAGGACCAATATCTACAATACCTATGCGATCCCAGGATTGCCTCCCACTCCGATTGCGCTTCCGGGTGAGGCGGCCTTACGGGCGGTGTTTTCGCCGGATCGTTCCGACACGTTGTATTTCGTGGCCAAAGGCGATGGTACGCATGCATTTAGCCGAAGTTTGGCAGAGCATGAGCAAGCTGTGCGGCGCTACCAGTTATCTCGTCGCGCAGATTATCAATCCAGCCCCCAAGCGCCGTCGCCACAGCACTGATGGCGCGCTTTATTACAATCGAAGGGGGAGAGGGCGCAGGCAAGTCCACTGCGCAGCGCTTTATTGCCGACAGACTGGCTGAACGTGGCATAACGACGGTGCAAACGCGAGAGCCCGGCGGCACGCCCCTCGCAGAGGCGATACGTCAGACATTACTCAGTGTTGATGGTGAAGCGCCAGTCGAAATGACGGAGCTATTGCTGGTGTTTGCAGCGAGAGCGCAACACCTTGCCAAAGTCATTGAGCCGGCACTATCGAGAGGCGATTGGGTGTTAAGCGATCGCTTCACCGACGCCACCTACGCTTATCAGGGCGCTGCCCGGGGGCTATCAACAGCAACCATTTTACATCTTGAGCAACTCGTTCAAGGCGGGCGACAGCCCGATAAAGTGCTGATTCTCGACCTACCGCCAGAGATTGGCATGGCGAGAGCGCGATCCCGCGGAGAGCTTGATCGATTTGAACGCGAGGACCATGATTTTTATGAGCGCGTGCGGGCAGGCTACTTAATGCGAGCCGAGGCGATGCCCGAACGATACAGCGTCATCGACGCCGGACAGGCGTTGCCGCAAGTCGAGTCAGCGCTGACGGCTGAAATAGAGGGGTGGTTTGATGAGCGCTGAGTCAACCGCCGTTGAGCCGGGATGGCTGCCCGCCACTCCCGACTGGTTTTTGGACGCACTACAGCGGTGGGACGCATCTGGCAGGCAGAGCAATCGCGGCCACGCCTATTTAGTCAGCAGCGAGGAAGCGGCGGAGGCGAACCTGTTTAACCGCGTCCTAGCGGCGGCACTGCTCTGTTCCGACGCTGAATCAAAAGAACCCTGCGGGGACTGCAAAGGGTGTCGTGCATACCGGCAAGGTGCGCATGGAGACCTGATGATTCTCGAGCGCGAGGAGGGTAAGCGAGCGATTGGTATCGAGCAGGTTCGGTCGGCGACTCGCTTTTTACAGCAGACTGCGCTCTACGGGGTGCGCAAAATATTGTTGGTGCAAGAGGCCGACCTGATGACGCCTGCAGCGGCCAATAGCTTGCTGAAGACCCTCGAGGAACCGTCGGGAAGCAGTCTATTGCTGCTCTCGACCTCTGCAGCGTGGCGATTACCGCCTACCGTGCGGTCAAGATGTCAAGCCCTGCGTTTGCCCAAAGCATCACCCGAGAGTGCCGCGGTATGGCTTGCTGAGCAGAGCGGATGGCCGGCAAACGAGGTCGACAAGGCGCTGCGTATGACTGACGGCAATCCGGTCTCTGCCTTGGATAAAGCCAGCCGTGATGCGATGTATTTTTCGGGAGCGCTCGAGGAAAGCTTCAGTGCCTTACTTGGGAGCGCCGCTACTCATATTGGTGTCCCGGAGGCGTGGTCCCGGGCTGAACCAGAGGTACTGCTCGAACGACTGCTGCCCTTCATCGAGACACATTGTCGGCGCGCAGACTCACATTATCTTCGTCATGAGGGTATCAGCTGGATGTTGTTGCATCACTGCGTCGCTGAGCTCCAGGGTCGCATTAAGAGGGGCGCTACCCCAGGCTCCGATATTCTGGCGGCCGAGGTGTATCGGCTCTGTCGCAGCCGCGAGCATGAGGAGTTTCCACGAGTGTCACGCGATTTCTTGGCGAACATTGGGAGGCTGGGCGTGGGGGGATGAGTTGATGTTATGCTCCGCGATATGAAACACGACAGCTTAACCCTCACCATCAAGGACCTGTCTGCCTTGCACGCCGCTTACATGTCTTTTCTGAGCCAAGGTGGGCTGTTTGTGCCGACAGCAGCACGCTACCAACTCGGCGATCACGTGATTATTGTGTTATCGCTGTTGGATGAGCCGGAGACGGTGACGGTCACCGGACGCGTGGTTTGGATCACACCCAAGGGCGCCCAAGGGCATCGCGAAACGGGAATAGGCGTCGAGTTCTCGGAACAAGACGCAACCGTCAGTCATAAGATTGAAAATTATCTGGGTGGCTCGCTGGCGTCATCGAGGCAAACGCACACTCTATAACCATTTGATGCTGGCCTACTGGGCGAGCTCGAGTAGTGAGAGTGGGCGGTTCTCCATACAGAATCGATCGCGTTTTGCGCCAATAGCGGTTCCGCCGTAGAGCCAATCGGAGTGATGGCGGCCCCAAAAAAATCGGGTCCCGAAGGACCCGTAGGCATAGACTTTTAGGAGTGGTGCTCCCGCGGGCACATCGGCGAGAGCACAAACCAAGCACTTGGGATGCCGGTGTCGTGACGCTTCTTTTTAATGGGCGCTCCGACAAAATTAGTATGCCCCATCAAAATAATTAATCCAATGCGTCAAGCCATTTTATTTGCTTCCTGCGTCAAATTACCCGATAACGCACATTTCTTGTTTGTTTTTACTTTATATTTACATTTTAAATAATTGTTTTAATTGATATTTTTAATTAAATCGCCTTCTCAAGTAAATTCTTGATTGTTGCCGACGACATGAGCGGTATGTCGGCGAGTGATCCTGCCTGACGGATCCCTTGTTTCAGGCCGGAGTCGTTGAAACGACTCACATTCTGTGACACCATCCCGCGCCTCGTTGGTGCTCGGCGAATCGTTTTTCCAGGGTTCTGTGCGGAAGTGGCGGAATTGGTAGACGCGCTGGATTTAGGTTCCAGTGTCGTAAGACGTGAGAGTTCGAGTCTCTCCTTTCGCACCATATAGTATTCTGCCATTGCGTCAGTAAAAGGCGCGGCCGAACAAGGGCTGCTTGTCTATCGGGCTAATATTTTTAGGATTTCAGGAGCAAGAACATGCGGGTCTCCGTAGAAACAATGTCTGGGTTAGAGCGAAGAGTCACCGTTGGTGTGCCGGCAGACCGAGTTGACTCGGCGGTGCTGAAGCGCCTCAAAGAAGCGGCGAGCAACGTCAGGCTGCCGGGTTTCCGTCCCGGCAAGGTCCCAATGCGCGTTATGCAGCAACGTTTCGGCCAGGGTGTACGACAAGAGGTACTGGGCGAAGTGATCAGCCAATCCTTCCAAGAAGCCGTTATATCTGAAAACCTCCGCCCCGCTGGCCAGCCCAGCATCGAGGCGAGGAAAATGGGCGCCGGTCAGGACGTTGAGTACACCGCTACCTTTGAAATTTTCCCCAGCATTGAAGTGCAGGAGATCACCGATCTCGTCATCGAAAAGCCAACCGCGACGGTCACCGATGCGGATGTCGATAACATCATTGAGGTGTTCCGAAAGCAGCAGGGAGAGCTGGTCGTCGCTGAGCGCGCCGCAGAAGAGGGTGATACCGTCGTCATCGATTTTGAGGGGTTTCGCGACGACGAACCCTTTGAGGGGGGGAAAGGTGAGGACACTTCATTAGAGCTCGGTTCTGGCCGCATGATCCCAGGCTTTGAAGACGGGTTGGTGGGCGCAGCAGCAAACGACAATAGGGTCCTCAACCTGACCTTTCCAGAGGATTATCAGAGCGAGGACTTAGCGGGTGCCGCGGTAGAGTTTAAGGTGCTTGTTAAAGAGGTCAAGACACTCGAATTGGCGCCGATCGATAGTGCGCTTTTTGCACAATACGGTTTGGCAGATGGCACCGAAGAGGAATTTCGTGCCGAGGTGCAGCAGAACATGGAGCGCGAACTGCGCAATGCGGTGGAAGCGTCGGTGAAGACCCAGGTGATGGACGCAATTGCGGTGGCGCATGAAAGCATCGAGTTACCGACTTCGCTGATTACTCAAGAAACACAGGCGATGCGACAGCAAATGTTCCAGCAGTTTGGGGGCGGTGTCCCGCAGGACATGGACTTAACCTCCATTTTGCCGGACGAGATGTTCTCTGAGCAGGCGGAGAGACGCGGTGAAACTGGGACTCGTCGTTGCCGAAATGATTGGCCAGTATGAGCTGACGGCGGAGCCCGCTAAAATAAGAGAACGAATAGAGGAAATCGCTTCGACGTACCAAGATCCAGAGGAAGTGATTAACTGGTACTACTCGGAGAACGAACAGTTGGCGGGGATTGAATCACGCGTGCTTGAAGACGCGGTGGTTGACAAGCTGGTGGCGGGCGCTGCAGTCCAAGACATCGAACTGAGCTATGAAGATGCGCTAGCCCGTGCGCGTCCACAGTCTGCAGAGCAGGCATAGATAGGAGTGAGTATGAGTCAGCACGATTTTCCGCTAGACCCTCAAAACCTCGGCTTGGTGCCGATGGTGATAGAGCAGACTTCACGAGGGGAGCGTTCTTTTGACATCTACTCGCGGCTCTTAAAGGAGCGCGTGATCTTTCATCGTAGGAGCGATAGAGGATCACATGGCGAATCTGATTGTCGCGCAAGTTACTGTTCTTAGAGTCTGAAAACCCTGACAAGGACGTGCACCTTATACATCAACAGCCCTGGCGGGTCCGTGACGGCGGGGTTGTCGATTTACGACACGATGCAGTTTATAAAGCCAGATGTCAGCACCATGTGCATCGGTCAGGCCGCCTCCATGGGCGCGTTTTTGCTCAGTGGTGGTGCCAAAAGCAAGCGTTTTATCCTTCCCAATGCGCGAACCATGATCCATCAACCCAGCGGCGGTGCACAGGGGCAAGCGACTGATATCGAAATTCAAGCAAAAGAAATATTGTTCCTGAGAGAGAGGCTAAATTCGTTGTTGGCTGACCACACTGGGCAGACCATCGATGTCATCGAACGAGACACAGAGAGAGACCGCTTCATGAGCGCGGAGCAAAGCGTGGAGTATGGTCTGGTGGATGAAGTGATTAGCAGCCGATAAGCCACTAGCGATCACTCAGGTGGCGACTTGCAATCGCCGATAAAACCGATCAAGTTAGTTTTGCGGCACGTAAGGCCGTAACGGGATATAGGGATGACAGAAGAGACCACATCAGGCGACAGCGGTAAACTGCTCTATTGCTCTTTTTGTGGCAAAAGCCAGAACGAAGTGCGAAAGCTGATCGCTGGCCCTTCCGTCTTTATTTGCGACGAGTGTGTCGACCTTTGTAACGATATTATTCGCGAGGAGATTCAGGAGTCTTCGAGCGAGGAGGCAGCACCAAGCTACCTATTCCTGCTGAAATCAACGAAATACTGAACCAATATGTGATTGGCCAGCAAAAGGCCAAACGCGTTCTGGCAGTGGCGGTTTACAATCATTACAAGCGGCTGCGGAATGCCTCACCGGCTGGCCAAAACTCGACGAGGTCGAGCTGAGCAAATCTAATATTTTACTGGTCGGACCGACAGGCTCTGGTAAGACCTTGCTCGCTGAAACCCTAGCGCGGCTGTTAGACGTGCCCTTTACCATTGCCGACGCGACCACGCTAACGGAAGCGGGTTATGTAGGGGAAGATGTTGAAAACATCATTCAAAAGCTCCTACAGAAGTGCGATTACGATGTCGATCGCGCTCAAATGGGGATCGTATACATTGATGAGATCGATAAGATTTCCCGCAAGTCCGATAACCCCTCGATCACTCGGGACGTGTCGGGCGAAGGGGTTCAGCAGGCGTTACTCAAGCTGATCGAAGGCACCGTGGCCTCGGTACCACCGCAAGGTGGACGTAAACATCCACAACAGGAATTCTTGCAGGTCGACACCAGTAATATCCTCTTTATCTGCGGTGGCGCCTTTGCCGGCCTCGACAAGGTGATTCGCAATCGCTCCGAAAAAGGCGGCATCGGCTTCGGCGCTGAAGTGAAGAGTAAGATGAGACCAGCAATTTTGGCGAAACCCTTGCGGATTTGCAGCCAGAGGATCTCGTGCAGTACGGATTGATCCCCGAGTTTGTGGGGCGACTGCCCATTATTGCGACCTTGGAGGAGCTTGATTCTGAGGCGCTTATCCGCATTTTGACTGAGCCGCGAAACGCGCTGACCAAGCAGTATGCAAGGATGTTTGAGATGGAAGGCGTCGAAATCGACTTCCGTGATGACGGGCTGCAGGCCGTTGCTCTGCGAGCGATGGAGCGGAAGACCGGCGCTCGGGGCTTGCGCTCGATCTTAGAGGGCATTTTGCTGGAGTCCATGTATACGATTCCATCGCAACCGGATGTGGCGAAAATTGTGGTCGATGAATCCGTAGTCACGGGCGATTCTGAACCGCTACTGGTCTACGAAACACCCGCTCCCGCAGTCGCTGCTGGCGAGGAATAAGCCCCCGCTGACAGCAACTAGGTTACGCTTGCCGAAAAGCAATCCGGTCAGGACTCCGCAAGGTATCACTATTAGACAGGGTGGCCTTGAAATCGACTGCTAAGCCCCCACTTCTTAGGTAGTGACGGAGGACAGCATGACTGAATCAGACCAACAACTACCATTATTGCCATTGCGCGACGTCGTAGTGTATCCCCACATGGTATTGCCGCTCTTTGTCGGCAGGGAGCGTTCGATCGATGCGCTCGAGCACGCAATGTTGGATAACAAGCAGGTGCTGCTGGTAGCCCAACGAAACGCATCTGATGACGAGCCCAGCGCAGACGATCTCTATCAAGTCGGCACCGTGTCCAACATATTGCAACTGCTGAAGTTGCCCGACGGCACGATCAAGGTGCTGGTGGAAGGCGGCCACAGAGCCGCTGTTATTGCAGTAGATGAAGAAGAGACATTCGCTGTCGCAACGGTACGAGAGATAGAAACCGATACGCTGGCCGAGCGTGAGAGTGCCGCACTGTTGAAAGCCACTGTCGAACAGTTTGAGCGATATGTGGGCCTCAGTAAGAAAGTGCCGGCAGAAGTGCTCACCTCTCTATCTGGTATCGATGAGCCAGGCCGGCTGGCCGATACTATTTCCGCGCACATGAGTATGGCGTTAGATGAAAAGCAGCGGATTCTTGAGATTTCCGATATTGCAGAGCGCCTTGCGCATCTTCAGTCGTTGATGGATGCTGAAATCGATGTGTTTCAGGTTGAGAAACGGATTCGCGGCCGCGTTAAGAAACAGATGGAGAAGAGTCAGCGCGAGTACTATCTTAATGAACAGATGAAGGCGATCCAGAAAGAGCTTGGCGAGATGGACGACGCGCCAAACGAGATTGACGATCTACAAAACAAAATCAACGAAGCTCGGATGTCGGAAGAAGCCTTCGAAAAGGCAAATGCAGAACTGAGCAAGCTCAAGATGATGTCGCCTATGTCCGCAGAGGCGTCGGTTGTTCGAGGTTACCTTGACTGGATGGTGAGTATTCCGTGGTCAAAGCGCAGTAAGGTCCGGCATGACCTCAAGCGAGCGCAGGGCGTGCTGGATGCTGATCACTTTGGATTAGAGGAAGTCAAAGAGCGGATTTTGGAGTATTTGGCCGTTCAAAAGCGGGTCAGGAAATTAAAGGGTCCAGTTCTGTGCCTGGTGGGACCACCGGGCGTGGGAAAGACGTCGCTGGGCGAGTCGATCGCGAGGGCGACTAATCGCAAGTTTATTCGTATGGCCCTTGGCGGTGTTAGGGACGAGGCGGAGATTAGAGGTCATCGGCGCACTTACATTGGTTCAATGCCAGGTAAGCTGATACAGAAAATGTCAAAAGCAGGCGTTCGCAACCCACTATTCTTGTTGGATGAGATCGATAAAATGGGCATGGATCACCGGGGTGATCCTGCCTCTGCGATGCTCGAGGTGCTCGATCCAGAGCAGAATCATGCCTTTAACGATCATTACCTCGAAGTCGACTACGACCTGTCAGACGTCATGTTTGTCTGTACCTCTAACACCATGAATATTCCCGGGCCGCTGTTGGACCGAATGGAAGTGATTCGAATTCCTGGTTATACCGAGGATGAAAAGCTTAATATCGCACAGCGTTACCTAACGCCAAAGCAAACGAAGCTCAACGGATTAAAACCCGAGGAAATGAGTTTGTCGGAGCAAGCCACGCTGGACATTATTCGCTATTACACGCGCGAGGCAGGCGTGCGCTCCCTCGAACGGCAAATCGCAAAAGTGTGCCGAAAAATGGTCAAAGCCTTCGCGCTGGGGGAACTGGAGCCGGGACAGTCAGTGACTCCTGAGATGCTGTCAAACGTGTTGGGCGTCAGAAAATTCAATTTTGGTACCGCGGAAAAAGAGAACAAGGTTGGCCAGGTCACTGGGCTCGCATGGACATCGGTAGGGGGAGAACTCCTCACCATAGAAGTCGCATCTACCATGGGTAAAGGCCGTGTGGTCAAGACAGGATCGCTGGGCGACGTCATGCAAGAGTCAATTCAGGCGGCGATTACGGTCGTCCGGGCTAAGTCTCAGGCACTCGGTATTGCGGCCAAGCTCCATGATTCGCGGGATATGCACATTCATGTACCGGAGGGCGCAACGCCGAAAGACGGGCCCAGCGCAGGGATTGCGATGTGCACTGCGCTGGTGAGCAGCTTTACTGACATTCCTGTGCGGTCTGATGTCGCGATGACCGGAGAGATCACTCTCAGAGGTGAGGTGCTGCCAATTGGTGGGCTCAAAGAGAAGTTGCTGGCTGCTAAACGGGGCGGCATTGAGACAGTGATTATCCCCCATGAGAATGAGCGAGACTTGCAAGAGGTGCCCGATAACATCAAGGAGAATGTGGATATCCGACCAGTAAAATGGATCGATGAGGTGCTATCGATCGCACTTGAGCGCTTGCCCGAGGCGCTCGATGATGATGCCTACCTAGAGGGCATGACTCCCGTTGCGCAAGGTGAGGACGCCGAGGCAGACAAAACGGCTCCCAAACGGCCCAGAGCCCATTGATTTCCAGCGTTTGGTGCGTTGACCGTTGGGGGCGCAGAGGAGTAGGCTATACGCTGGCTCTCTTAACTGGCCACTGAAGCTTAAGCTCAAAACACTCGAGGGGTACTAACGTGAACAAGAATGAATTGATTGATGCCATCGCCGCTGACGCGGATCTTTCGAAAGCCTCTGCAGGCCGAGCACTCGATGCGGCCATCGGAGCGATTACAGGAGCCCTTGCCAAAGGCGGTAGTGTGTCGCTGGTAGGATTTGGAACGTTTGCTGTTAAGGCTCGAGCAGCCCGTCAGGGACGCAACCCAAGAACAGGTGAAACGATCCAGATTTCCGCCTCGAACACCCCCGGATTCAAGGCGGGGAAAGCGTTAAAGGATGCGGTGAACAAGTAATATCGTTTACTTCGCCATCCACTCGGTGGCGGTTCTTGGAAGGCGCCATAGTGCGCCTTCTTTATATATTGATTCCCGCTTTACTAGTCGGCAAAGGTGCAGCGCTTCGTAGGTAATCGCTGTTGCCAAGCCGTTGGTCGGTAAGCGGAGACTGCCACTACAGAGCTAGCACACCATGCTTCAAACAATGCGCCAAAGCACGCAGAGTACAGCGGCCAAAGTCATTATCGGTCTCATTGTATTGTCCTTCGCCGCCTTCGGCCTGGAGACGCTCCTGCCTGGCGGGGCGGGTACATCCGTCGCGGAGGTCAACGGCGAGGAAATCACGCCTTTCGCACTGCAAGAAGCGATTACCCAACAGAAACGACAGCTGATCAGTATCCTTGGCGAGGACATTGATCCAGCGCTACTCGACGACGAGCGTTTGCGGCCGCGGGCATTGGATTCATTGGTTCAGCGGGCGTTATTATTGCAGAAGACGGCCGCTCTTCAGCTGGTGGCGTCAGGCGCACAGGTGAGCCAGTCCATCACCTCAATTGAGGCTTTCCAGTTCAATGGCGAGTTTTCCCCCGATGCTTATAAGAGTGTTCTAGCCAACGCTGGCTATACCCTCGAGCGATTTCGGCGCGCTCAAGCGGATGATATCGTGCTTGCACAATTGCAGGCGGCGATCAGCGAATCGGAATTTGTTACGCCGACTGAATTAAGCGCAACGGCCAATGTCATGGCAGAAGAACGGGATGTGCGATTTTTAGTGGTGCCAGACAATACACTGCTAGACGACTCTGCATTGTCCGATGATGCATTGCGGGCTTTTTATACCGATAACGCATCGCTATTTTTCACGCAAGAGCAGTTAATAGTTGATTACATTGAACTGAATCCGGGCGACTTTGATGTCGCGGTGGATGACGCGGTAGTGCGAGAACAATATGAAGCCGTTAAAGACGAATATCAGGTATCAGAGCAAACCAGGGTTTCTCACATACTGCTCATGAAAAATGAAGAAGAGACAGATCAAGATTTTACCAATCGGCTTTTAACAGTGACTGACCAGTTAGATGACGGCGTCGATTTTGCTGATGTTGCTGCGGCGCTATCGGACGACCTCGGTTCCGCAGCGATGGGCGGTGAGCTTGGATTTACAGACGGGACTACGTTTCCAGATGCCATGGAAGAAGCCATTGCGGAACTGGTGTTGCCCGGTGATATTTCGGCACCTGTTGAGACAGATGCGGGGACGCACATCATTCGACTTGAAGAACGTATTGACGGCACTTCCGTAAGTTATGAAACAGTTAAAGCTGAATTGCGTGATTCCATTGAGGCCGCGGAAGCCGAGAGGGCACTGCTGGTTGCCGTCGAAGAGCTACGCGATGCTGCCTTTAATGCGGCGGACCTCAGCGGCCCCGCTGACGCACTGGGTGTCACGGTTATGCGCTCTGACGCATTTACCGTCGAAGCAGGACAGGGCGTCTTTTCCGATGCGCGATTGCGAGCGGCGGCGTTCGCTGAAGATGTCAAAGTTGACGGTAATAACAGTGACGTACTGGAGTTAGCAGAGCGACGCTTTGTGGTAGTGCGAGTGCATGAGGTGCGTCCGCCTCAAACCGCTCCATTTCGCGAGGTGGAAACTGAGGTGATCGAATTGCTGCGCTCAGAGTTGCAAACCGCAGCGCTGTCTGGAATTCAAAGCACGGCTCAAGATGCCCTAGAGAGTGGCGAGACGTTAGAAGAGGTTGCACGAACGCTAGGTCTAGATTGGCGGGTCGAATTAGCCGCTACTCGTTTAGTGAGCCAGTTGCCCCGACCCGTGCTCGATGCGGCGTTTAGCATGAGGGCAGGAGAAACCACCCAGTTGCGCACCGTGTCAATTCCGGGGGAGGGCTATGCGGTAGTCCAGCTGGCGCGCGTTGCACCTGGTAGTGTCGATGCACTGTCAGTCGGCGAGCGTGGCCAGCTGAGCAGCCGCCGCGCTACCGAGCAGCAACAAGTAAGCTTTAGCGAATTCATGCTGTTTCAGCGCAATGAGTCGGATATCGTTCTCCGCTGACGCAAATCAGCGGTGACACTGGGGAAGGACTAATGGCGGAGCAGCCACCGGATACCGGCGATAGTAAGCTACAAAACCTGTTAGGGAGCGTGCCGGACCGACACCATGCTGCCGCGCGCAGCATCCAGACGGCGTCGATTAATGGTCGGCAACCTGCGCCGCTTCACCTTTGGAACCCCGATTTCTGTGGCGATGTTGATATGGCCATTAGCGTTGACGGCACTTGGTACCACGAAGGCATGCCGATCAAGCGAGCAGAACTCTGGCAGCTATTTGCAGGTATTATGAGGCGAGAGGACGACGGCGACTATTTTCTAGTGACGCCAGTAGAAAAGTGCCGCGTATCGGTAGCGCTGCATCCCTTAATCATTAACGATTTCGAGCAGGGTGTGAGTGACGGAGAACCAGAACTCATTGCAGTGCTAAACGCCGGGGGTCGGTTTGTGGTGTCTGATCAATACCCTTTGCGCTTGGAACCGAGAGCTAATGGTGCCGCGTATGTGACGCTGCCGCATGGACTCTCCGCGCTCTGTTCACGACCCGCATGGTATCGCTTGGCTGAGCTTGCGGACGCGACACACTGTATCGAGAGTGCCGGCGCCCGCTTTTATCTGGCCTAGCATTTGAGGCCCAGCCTACATATTGGGATAAGTTGGACCGCCGAAACCCTCCGGGCTCACCCAGTTGATATTTTGCGAAGGGTCTTTAATGTCGCAGGTCTTGCAATGCACACAGTTCTGGGCGTTGATCTGAAATCGTGGCCCAGCTGCTTCCTCTACGATTTCGTAGACGCCCGCTGGGCAGTAACGCTGCGCAGGCTCGGCGTATTTGGGGAGGTTCACGGTAATCGGGACACTCGGATCGCCCAGTGTCAGATGACATGGCTGATCCTCCTCATGATTGGTATTGGACAAAAAGACCGAAGAAAGACGATCGAAGGTCAGCTTGTTGTCGGGTTTGGGGTAGTCAATCTTCTTGGACTGGACCGCCTCGTCGAGGCACGCGTAATCGGGTATCGAGTCATGTAACGTGAAGGGAAGTCGCCCCGAAAAAATATTCTGATCAATCCACACCATTGCCGCACCCAGCAAGGTGCCAAATTTATGCATGAATCCCGAAAAGTTGCGTGAACTATGCAACTCTTTACCGAGCCAAGAGTCATTAATGCGCGCGCTAAAATCTTCTAAGCGGGCAGGGGCAGCCCCATCGGTTTGCAGGGCGGCCATGACACTCTCCGCTGCCAACATCCCGCTTTTCATCGCGGTGTGATTGCCTTTTATTTTGACGCTATTGAGCGTGCCGGCGTCACAGCCGATCAGGACGCCACCTGGAAAAGCCATGTCCGGCAGTGAATTCTTACCGCCTTTTGCCAACGCTCTTGCGCCATAGGCAATGCGCTCTCCGCCCTCGAGTACTTCACGTGTTTTTGGGTGCGTCTTCCAGCGTTGAAATTCTTCAAACGGACTGAGGTAGGGGTTGCGATAATTCAAGTCGGCAATAAGCCCCAAGTACACTTCGTGGTTTTCTGCGTGGTACAAAAATGCACCACCGCTTGAGCCGGACTCAGAGAGCGGCCAGCCAATGCCGTGCACGACCAGACCTTCTTGATGTTTTGCAGGGTCTATCTTCCAGACTTCCTTTATCCCGATGCCGTAATGTTGAGGGTCTTTGTCGCTATCGAGCCCGTAATGCTGAATTAATTGCTTGCCCAGGTGACCTCGGCAGCCTTCGGCAAATAAGGTGTAAGTCGCATGCAGCTCCATGCTGGGCACATAACTGTCTTTGTGTTGCCCATCGGCACCTACGCCCATTTCGCCGGTAGCGATACCCTTGACGGCACCGTCCTCGTTGAAGAGGACCTCAGCGGCGGAGAACCCGGGATACACTTCGACGCCTAACGCCTCGGCTTGCTCGGCTAGCCAACGACAGACATTACCCATTGAGACAATGTAGTTACCATCATTGTGGGTGGGTT
Organism: uncultured Luminiphilus sp.; assembly: GCA_943789425.1. Lineage (GTDB taxonomy): Bacteria > Pseudomonadota > Gammaproteobacteria > Pseudomonadales > Halieaceae > Luminiphilus. The sequence goes on along the minus strand of CALSUB010000001.1, from coordinate 260,444 downwards.
TCGGGATAGCAAACCCAGGAAGTTTGATTGCCTTCTTGTCGCTGGTGTAGAAATAGAAGGTGTCTCCCGCGACTGGGGTATTCAGTGGCGCGCCACGATCTCTCCAATCGGGAAATAGCTCTTCGAGTGCTCTGGGCTCAAGCACGGCACCAGAGAGAATGTGTGCACCGACCTCTGAGCCCTTCTCGACGACGCAGACGGTTGTTTCACGCCCCTCCGATTCTGCGAGCTGCATGACACGAATCGCGGCGCTGAGACCGGCAGGGCCCGCTCCAACGACGACGACGTCAAATTCCATGGATTCTCTTTCCACACATCACCCCCAATGCTGTATCTAGATGTTCTCGGTTTATCCCCGCTATCACTGAAATGCATTACAATTCTAGCTTCTCAGGTGCTTTCGCAACGGGCGGCATGATACACTAAGCAGGGCGTATGCGCAGGTGTCGACGAGAATGTTCAGCGAGTTTAGTAGGGGCTGAAAGGAAGATCGTCGAACAAGCGGGTACGGGCTAATCAGAACACCTGAATGCAGTTCCCAACTCAATCTGGAGACACCATGAAAGCATTGGTCGCCGTAAAACGCGTGGTTGATTACAACGTTAAAGTCCGGGCAAAAGCCGACGGATCTGACGTGGACCTGAATAACGTCAAAATGGCTATAAACCCCTTCTGCGAAATTGCCGTCGAGGAAGCCGTAAGACTCAAAGAAGCCGGCACCGTAACCGAAATTGTGGCGGTATCAGTGGGCGAAGCCAATTGCCAAGAGCAAATCCGTACCGCGCTTGCCTTGGGCGCAGACCGAGGCATTCATGTTGAGGTAGAAGGCAAAGCTGAGCCGCTCACCATCGCCAAGCTGTTGAAAGGTGTGATTGCTCAAGAGATCGCCTGACTTAGTCATTATGGGCAAGCAATCCATCGACGGCGATAACAATCAAACAGGGCAGATGCTCGGTGCGCTGACTGGTATGGGGCAGGGAACCTTTGCTTCTGCAATCAGTATTGCCGATGGCGCTGTTGAGGTCGTTCGAGAGGTCGACGGCGGTCTGCAAACGCTTTCGCTGACACTTCCCGCTATCATTACAACCGACTTGCGCTTGAATGAGCCGCGCTATGCGTCACTACCAAATATTATGAAGGCGAAGAAAAAGCCGTTGGATACGCTCACTCCCGAGCAGCTGTCGGTCTCTGTTGGGACGCATGTGTCGCAACTGGGTGTCACGCCACCACCAGAGCGAGCGGCGGGTATTAAAGTGGAAGACGTGGGCCAATTGGTCGATAAGCTGAAAAACGAAGCGAAGGTGATCTGATGAAAACATTAGTGGTTGCAGAACACGACAATGCGTCCCTTAAAGCGGCGACATTAAACGCAGTAGCGGCAGCGCAGGCAATGGGCGGGGAAATCGACATAGTGGTAGCAGGAGCAGCCTGCGACCCCGCAGCGACAGCAGCTGCCCAATTGCCGGGTGTTAACAAGGTAGTGTGTGCAGACAATGCCGCTTATGAGCATCAATTAGCAGAGAACGTGAGCTTGTTAATCGCCGAGCTGGGTCAGGGCTATGACAATATATTGGCCGCCTCGACCCCCAACGGCAAGAACATCATGCCACGCGTGGCCGCTTTGCTCGATGTCGGACAGATCTCAGATATCATTACTGTCGAGGGCGCTGACACGTTTAAGCGGCCCATTTATGCGGGCAATGTGATCGCGACCGTTCAGTCGTCCGACCCTAAAAAGGTCATCACTGTAAGGACTACGGCGTTTGATGCAGGGCCTGCTGAGGGTGGTAACGCAGCGGTAGAAGCCTGTACAGCGGTTCATGATGCAGGCGTCTCTCGTTTCATCCGCGAAGAAGTGGCTGTCTCTGATCGACCTGAGTTGACGTCAGCGTCTGTCGTGATTTCTGGCGGTCGTGGCATGCAAAACGGTGACAATTTCAGTCTGCTTGAGGGCATTGCCGATAAGCTCAATGCTGCCATTGGCGCATCGCGCGCGGCGGTGGATGCAGGCTTTGTTCCCAATGACTACCAAGTCGGGCAGACTGGCAAGATTGTTGCACCGGACCTGTACATCGCTGTCGGTATTTCTGGGGCGATTCAACACCTCGCCGGCATGAAAGACAGTAAAGTCATTGTGGCGATCAATAAAGACGAAGACGCACCGATTTTCCAGGTGGCGGATTATGGCCTGGTCGCCGATCTCTTCGAGGCGCTGCCAGAACTCGAAGCTTCCATCTAGCATTTGACGCCTGCAGATCCCGTTGAGGGATTCTGCGGGCGCTTTCGCTTCGTCGCCCCACAGTTCTTCTTTCCTCTACGTTTAGCTTCTCGCTGGATGTTCGCGGTGGCTCCGCTGTCTCGGTGTCCCCTCAGGCCATACCCCGATTGTCAGCTAGCCCTAACCGCCTTCAGTCCTTTCTCAAATCTGCCTTGAGGGCAATGGGGTTAGGCAGCGTGAGCACCACCAAGTAGGAAGACACCAATAGGGTGATAATAGTGACCGCTTGAATCAATGTTGCTGCGGCGTCCCCGAGCAGCCCCTTGGAAACCCCTAAAAACGCGATTAATAGCGCAAACTCGCTGCATTGACCCAACCTTAAGCCCAAATTCCAAGCGAGCTTGGGCTCCTCGCAGATCCCCTTTACCAGGAACTGAAAAACGACCGGCTTCAGCACCAGCAGGATGGTCGCAATCGCTACGGCGGGGAGGGCGATCGCAGGGAGTAATTGCATATCCAAGCCGCTGCCCACAGAGAAGAAGAACACCACCAAAAAAAAGTCCCGCAGAGGCTTCAGGCTGATGGCAATGTATTGTGCAATAGGGCTACTGGCGATACTGATGCCCGCTATGAAAGCACCGATCTCAGCCGACAAGCCAAGCCAAATAGCAAGTTCCGCCATGCCCAAGCACCAGCCGATGGAGAGCAAAAAGATATATTCATGATAGCGATCAAATCGCTTGATCAACGCCAGCAAGACCGTTTTAACGCTCAGCCAGCTAATAAAACCCAAGAGCGGCAGCGTCAGCAGGGGGGCGAGAAGTGCTCGCCATGAAGTGCTGTCTGTCCCCGCGCTCTCCATCAGTACCAGTACAATGATGGCCATCAAATCTTGAAACAACAGCAGCGCAATCATGAGCTCCCCAAGATGGCGGTGATGCAAGACGGTCGTTGGTAGCAACTTAATACCAATGATCGTCGAAGAGAAAATCAATGCCGCGCCGATCAATACTGCATCTTGTGAACCAAACCCAAATAACCGACTGACACCGAAACCGGTGACGGCAAATAGCGCAGTGCTCAACAGGGCAACGAGGGTCGATTGTCGGAGGCTATTCCACAAGGCCACGGGCTTCATATCGAGCCCGAGTAGAAATAGCAGTAAAATAATACCCACGTGCCCAGCGCCCGATACCAATGCCATGTCAGTCACGAGGCTAAAGCCATGAGGCCCCAGCGCCATGCCGAGGGCGATATAAGCAATGATGATGGGCTGTCGCGCATAAAGTGCAACAGAGGATAAAACAGCGGCCCCCAAGAAAATCGCCGCAAAGGTAAAGGTAATTCCTGTGTCCATCACCTACTCATCCAATGTCGCTGACTGATAATAATCCGCGCCGAGAGAAGTCTTGACGCTGGCTGGCAGTCCCGCGGGCCACCGACGCAAAGCGGACTCATTGTTGCATATCCAGCCCTCAAAAAAATGATCGTTAAGCGAGGACAACGCGTTTGAAGGATCCCTGATAATCGGTACAATGCGCGCCATCCGGACGCGTGGTCTTGAGCGCTCGTCAGAGGTCAGATCGTTCATTTTTTATTGTCGTGCAGCCTGACGGCACACAGTAGGGTTCTCAAAGATATGTCTAAAAGCAATATGGAAGACGGCGTAGCCGATGCTATTGCGGCAACCGGTGTTATTTGTGTGGTACTCACAACCTTAATGATTTGGTTGAGCGGTTTGCCCAGCTAGCGTCAGCGCTGATTCAAAAGCAGCACTGTCGACGTTGCTCCCCGTCAGCGTCACAAGCACCCGCTTTCCCGAAAATAGAGACGGTGATGTCATAAGGCAGGCGAGGGCGATCGCCCCACTGGGTTCAAGTGCGATACCAAAATTTTCCCATATCAGACGCATCGCATGAGCAATGGCCAGATCTGAAGCACACAAACCTGTGATGTTGTGCCGTAAGTTGATTGGCAAAGTTACCTCGCCGGGGGCCATTGCTAGCAGACCGTCGCACCAAGTAGACCCAGAGGCTGGGGCGGCCACGAGGCTTTGCTGCTCAAAGGATAATCGGTGGTCATCCCAGCCCTCGGGCTCTGCACTGTACAGTGCTATCTCGCCTCGCTTGGCCTTTAGGTAAGCGCCGATGCCTGCGATCAGCCCGCCGCCTCCAGTGCAGACTATTGCGCTATCGATAGCGCCTCGGGTTTGCCAATGTGCCTCCGCCCCGCAAGTACCCTGGCCCGCAATGGTGCGCCAGTCATCGTAGGGTTTCACGAGCATGGCACCGGTTCCCCGACATAACGCCTCTGCAATGTGCTCACGATTCTCAGTGTGTCGATCGTAGAAAATGATTTCGGCGCCGAGCGAACGAATGCGATCGACTTTCCGCCTCGGCGCGTCACTCGGAACAACCACACTGGCGAGCATTTTCAGGCACTTGGCCGCATAGGCAACGCCGATACCGTGATTGCCAGACGAGAAGGCGACGACGCGATCAACACTCTGCTGTTGCTCGAGGGGTGTCATCACATTGAGCGCCCCCCGGATCTTGAATGATCCGGTTGCCTGTAAACATTCTGCTTTGAGGAAAACCGTGCCATCAATGAGTGCATCGAGCCACCGTAGACGCAGCACGGGGGTTGGCGGGGCAAATCTGTGCACAGCCGGGAGCGCGGCTTCGATATGACTGACTAACCGCTCATAATCGGTCAACGGCTTCAATTCACCAGCGCCTTGACCAAAAACAGCAGAGACAATACAAAAGCAGCAGTGAGGCCCACACCAACCGCCACAAAACGCATGACAGAGCCTTGCTGGAAGTCTCGTTCGCGGTTGCTGCTACTTTGCACGCCGAGCCCTGCTAATAGCCCGGAGCGGATCGTTTCAGCCCAGCTTAAGGACCGAGTTAGGTTCTCGACTGCGGGTGCTGCAGGTGAGTCGATCTGGCTGGCCTGCTCGTTCGGTTTTTGATCTGTCATTAGTGTCTCTGGCTAGCGCTGAGGTGATACGGGCAGCGTGATGATTGGCTCTGTGGTCCCGGAGCCCCCCGGCCCCAAAACTGGCTTTTTGGCTTCGGCTTAATTGGCAGGCATAGTTTATCGCGTTATTATCCGCCTGTATAAATAGGCGGTAAAGAAAGGTGGGCGACAATGATCACGATCACTGAATCGGCACAAACGTATTTGGCGGAATTGCTGTCTAAGCAATCTGATGCGCTGGGCGTAAGGGTGTTTATCAATGAACCGGGAACACCAAGAGCAGAGACGTGCATTGCCTACTGCCGCGAAGGCGACATTGAAGAGGGAGATGTTGAGCAGTCCTACGAGTCCTTTGCCGCCTGGTTTCAGGGCCGTAGCGTGCCATTCTTGGAAGATGCGCTGGTCGACTACTCGCCTGACAAGATGGGCGGGCAGCTGACTATCAAGGCGCCCAATGCCAAAATGCCACGCGTATCCGATGACAGCCCAATCGAGGATCGGATTAATTACGTGTTATACAACGAAGTGAATCCCTCGCTGGCGGCCCATGGGGGTGAGGTGTCTCTGATCGAAGTGACCGACGATCAGTTTGCAGTCCTGCGTTTTGGTGGGGGATGCCAAGGGTGCAGTGCGGTTGATATGACCCTCAAAGGCGGCGTCGAAAAAACGCTACTTGAGCAAATACCGCAGCTGGCAGGCGTACGCGACACCACGGACCATACAGATCGCAGCCAGGCTTACTACTAACGCGCTCCTCCGCAGATGCTGCAGTGAAGGTGCGCCTGACTCACTGAGACGCAGACGGCCGAGGAACTGCCTCTTAGGACCTCAGATGGCAAGAACGCGGAGCACAGTCGACGGAAGGGGCGCTGGCGCGGCCGACAACCCGTAGGTAGCTCGGTTAAAGCGTCAGAGCTAAGATGCGATCTTTCCCATAGGCTAATCGACGTGGGATACAATGACACATGCTTCCCGCTGTAGACCTCACCTTATTTCTGCCATTCCTTGAACAGCGCAAGATCATACTGACACCTGGAAAACGGCTGGCTCGCGACATCACGCGAAGCTGGGTAGCGCAGCAGCAAAGTAACCGCTCGGCGGTCGTCACACCGAGGGTCGAAGCGGTCGATGGGTGGCTCGAAGGCATTTGGTCAGAGTGCATTGAGTTAGGACACCTACCGGGTCTACAGCTGTTATCACATCAGCAAGAATTGGTGTTATGGCAGCAAATCATCAAAGAGGATATTGCCGAACGCGATGGGTTTTCGTTAATGCACCCTCGTGCAGCGGCGAGCCGGGCAAAGATCGCACGAGATCGATTATTGCTGTTTCAAGCTGAACGGCTAGAGGGTCTTTGGAGCTACTTTCAGTTCGATGAGGATTGCAGTGTTTTTGCTCGCTGGGCACAACGGTTTGAGCAACGGTTGTTGCAATTAGACGCGACGACTCGATACGACACCTACCAGCAGCTATTGTCAATCAGTGGCTTTGAAAAAGAAGCGGTTGGTCTTTATGCCGCGCCAAAACTGGCGCCATTACCCCAGCGCGTCCTCGAGCATCTCTGTCAGGTGACCATCATCGAACCACCATGTTGCCAACAAGATGAGATGGTGGCAGTCGCCTTTCCGTCAAGAGAAGATGAGCTCGCGGCGGCGGCTGAATGGGCTTTTCGAAACAGCCAGCAGGAGCACTCCCGCACTGCAATTGTATTACTCGACCTTGAGGCAGATCGCAATCAATTGGAATATCGATTGCGCGAGCAATTTGACTGCCTAGATGCGCAATACAACGACCTACCGGTAAATTTTTCAACTGGCATGCCCTTGGGTACCACCCCGATGTACCGAGACCTCCTGCTAGCACTCGAGTGGGAGACGCGGCCACTCAGTCGCACCGATTGGCTTGCACTGTTGCGATCACCTTTTTTACCCTTTTCCCAAGAACACCCTCAGAAGACGTTGACACTGATTGACCAGCAGTTTCGGATGGGAAGTGCTGAGGTATCGATGTCGTCAACGCTTCATCTGAGTGCAGTGGTAATGCCAGAATCGATGGTGACGATGACCCTGCGCACCCTCCGTTCAAGCCGCCAGCAGCTAGGCGTCAAAAGCCTTACCGAGTGGTCAGAGGTACTGCGCGAGCGGCTTGGCGTCTGGCAGTGGCCGGCCAGAGCATCACTCGACTCGATTGAGTACCAGCAACTCGATCGACTCGATTCAAGTTTAGATGCGCTCGCTGATTTGGCAATGGTATTACCTCATCAGACATTCGACTCAGCGCTCACCCTGTGGCGAGCAGTGCTCAACGACGCCATGTTTCAACCCAAAACACCCTACGACAGCGTACAAGTGATGGGGCCATTGGAAGCACTGGGCGGTCAGTACACAGCGATGTGGATCTGTGGCGCACAGCAATCCACGCTCCCAGCCAAACGCCGAATCGAGCCTTTCCTGCCGTTACCGCTGCAGAAAGTGCTCGAGCTCCCAGAAATGGATGAACAATCGCGGCATGATGCAGCAACCCAGATGCTTGGAATTTGGCGGGCTGAATCGGCAGCATTGACGATGACATACCATGTATCCGATGCGGGTTTGCCGACCAAACCAAGCGCTCTCATCACGAAGACGACTGAGTCTCGAGCGGCGGCGTCATTATGGAGTCGTTGGCATGCAAACCAGGGGTTAGAAGCCATGCCCATTGAAGTGGCAGTGCCCGTGCCGGAAGGCCATCGGACTGGCGGCACTTCGCTGATCAAAGATCAAGCGGCCTGTCCGTTTCGCGCTCTCGTGAAACACCGACTCAGACCGACGTCGTTGGCGACTGCGGTGATGGGCTTTTCAAGTGCTGAGCGCGGCGCGTTGCTTCATGAGGCATTGTTTCGATTCTGGCGAGAGGTAGATGACCAGCGGCGGTTGAATCTGCTGAGCGATGAAGCCCTTCAGGCCATACTCGACAGCGCGATCCTCGGTGCATTGCAGGATCTTCAAGCGAGCTGCGAGCGTCGTGGATTTAGCCTCAGGGAGCGAGTGGGCACTGCCTGCTGGGATTTAGAACAAACGTATTGTCGACAGGTGTTATTGCCCTGGTTACATCTCGAACAAAACAGAAAGGGTTCGTTTCGGGTGGCAGAGGCAGAGCAAGCGCACCGTCTTCGTCTGGGAGATCTCGAGCTGTCGTTACGTCCAGACCGTGTCGACGAGTTAGAAGGCGGGCGCAGAATGGTCATCGACTATAAAACGCGCGCACCCGCGCGCAGCCAATGGATGGGGGCACGTCCTGGAGAACCCCAGCTACCACTATACGCCTTACTGGATGACAAAATTGAAGGCATCGCATTTGCCAGCATGGCTGAGCAACCGCCGCAGTTTGTGGGGCTGGGCGAGGGGCTAGGACTTTCCAGTCAAAATGACAAGCCGCTGCAGCAACAAACCAAGGGAGTTGCTGAGCAATGGCAAGAGCTTGTCGAGGCGTGGCGTCGCAGTTTGACTGCGCTCGCCAATGATTTCATCGCAGGCCATGCTCGGGTGGACCCGGTCAGCGGTGCCTGTCGCTACTGCGATCTTTCCTCGGTCTGCAGGGTCCGCCAACTGGAGCCGGGCGAGATGACCCGAGCTGGTGAGGTGCAGGATGTTATCTGACGATCAGGCAGCGCGTGAGCGCGCGATTGATCCGACCACAAGCTTTTGCGTCAGTGCACCCGCGGGCTCAGGTAAAACCGAGCTGTTGACGCAGCGATTACTGGCATTGTTAGCGCGAGTCGACCGGCCTGAGCAAGTATTGGCAATTACTTTCACGCGCAAGGCAGCCAGCGAGATGGCAGCGCGCATTATGGAAAAGCTCGAGCAGGCGAGCGCTGATACGCCAATTGCGGCTGCACACGAGCGAGTGACCCGAGACCTAGCACTGCAGGTGTTAGCGCACGCACAGGCGCGAGGCTGGCGGCTTGACGAATCGAGCCTGAACCTGAGGACCATCGATAGCTTTTGCCACGAGTTGACGCGTCAAATGCCCATCCTAAGTGGGATGGGGGGCATCGCTGAGCCGGTTGATAATGCGGTCCCCCTGTACGAACGCGCGGTCAGCGATTTCTTGCATCAAGCTAGCGAGGGAAAGGTAGGGCAAAGTATCTCCGAGTTACTAAGCCATTTCGACAACCGCTGGAACAAGGTGTCTGATTTACTGGTGACGCTGTTATCTCGTCGCGGAGACTGGGGGCCCCATATCGGTCAGCATCACGACCCCACCAGTGCGGAGACCGCTATTGAATCGACGATTGCCGACCTCGTGAATGACCGACTCGATGCTCTATCGGAGCAATTTGCTCGTGACACCCAGGAACTATGCGAGGTGATCAATGGTGCGCGGGAAGTCTTAGCGTTGTCGCCCATCACACTCACACAAGACGCCGAGGCGCTTGAGGGCTGGCGCGCCGTTTCTGCGGCATTTCTAACGAATGATCTGACCTGGCGCAAACCCAGAGGCATTAATGCCAAGCAAGGATTCCAAAAAGACGCCGATTTAAAGGCGCGGTTTTTAGCGTTACTGGCACGTTACGATGATAGTGAGCTTCTGCGGGAAGCGCTCATTGAAGTGCGATATTTGCCCAATCCTCTCGCACGGGGTCAGGGATGGCAGCTTGTAGTCTTGCTGTCGTCGTTACTACCCGTGCTACAAGCTCATTTACTGCTTGTCTTTCAGCGCACTGGCACCGTTGATCATACCCATATTGCGTTAGCAGCGAGCCAAGCACTTGGTAATGACGAGCAGCCTACGGCGCTAGCAGAGCGGCTGGACTATCAACTTGAACATATTCTTGTCGATGAATTCCAAGATACTTCATCCTCTCAAGCAGAGTTCCTACGACGTCTTACGCGTGGGTGGGCTGAGCATAATGCGACCGGGGCCATGCCACGCACGCTTTTTATTGTGGGTGATGGCATGCAATCCATTTATGGATTTCGTTACGCCGATGTACGGCTTTTTCTGCAGATTCGACAAAACGGACTGGCCGGGCTGACCCTAGAAGCCTTGACGCTGTCACAAAACTTCCGATCAGGACCAGCGGTAGTGAGCTGGGTGAATCGCGTTTTTTCCGACCTGATGGGAAAGGTCGACGACATCAACATTGGTCGAGTGAGTCACGTACACGCCATCAGCGCTAAGCCTCCCGGAGACACCGGCGTGGGGGAGGGCGTAGACGTTGTGACCCTCGAGGAGGGATCTGAGATCGAAGAGGCGACGTTTATCGCCGACACCGTGACCAAGCTACGACAAACCCATCCTGATGCCACGATTGCGGTTCTGGTGAGAGCCAAAAAGCATGCCGACCCCGTGATGGACGCGCTGTCGAGTCGAGATATTCCAGTGTCTGGAGAAGCGCTCCAGTCGTTGGCTGACCGGAGTGTCATTCAAGATCTCATGGCACTCTGCTCATGGCTGGCTAACCCCGCCGATAACATTGCGGCGCTAACACTGCTTAGGAGCCCCTGGTGTGGTCTTGACCTCGGATCAATCGACCGTCTGCTCATCGATCAGCCTGAACGACCATTTGATCTGCTGAAGCTATTGGCACCGCCACCGTACCTAGAGCTGGAGGGAGAGGCAGCAGCAAGAATCACTCATCTCAAACAGGCACTCGAGTGGGGGCAAAGCAAAAGAGACCGATTAGCCTTGCCTGTCTGGCTGGAACAGATATGGCTGCGACTTGAGGGGCCAGCGAGTGTCCTCCCCACGGATTTATCGTCGGTATACTCGTTTTTTGAATGTTTACGGCGAGCGGAGCGAGCGGGAATCGGGCTGGACGTCGAGTGGCTGTCACTATCGCTCTCAGACGTCACGCCTGGAACGTCTGAGGCCGATAACCCGATCCGCATCATGTCTTTCCACAAAGCGAAGGGTCTCGAGTTTGATTATGTTTTTATGCCGTCTCTACATCGTCGCACGAGACCGGTGCAGCGTGAGTTATTGCGGTGGCATTGGCATGGAACCGAACACGCCGGTGGACTGTTGATTGCGGCCGATGATCAGGAAAAAAAAGACACGTCGCTCTATAACTATCTCAATTGGCTACAAAAACAAAAGGACGCCGAAGAACTCAAGCGGTTGTTGTATGTTGGCGTGACGCGGGCTCGTCGCCATGCAGTCCTCAGTGGATGTGCCGTCAAGCCCGATGATGTCGATGATTTCGTCGCGCCGGCGGGATCGATGCTGGCTCTGATTAGGAACAACATCAACGATTCGACATTGCCGGTCAGGGGGGAGTCTTCCAGCCAGGCAGCCCCTGTACAAACGTCCGTGTCCAGCGTGGCTATACCGCTAGCGACAACGGGCCTATACCGGCTATCAAAAGACCGACTCCGCGATGACGGTATGACGCTGCCGGCCGCAGACAGAGCACCGGTAATCATGCAACCAGCACTGTCGATTCAGCCACGGAGTCATCGTGTGGAGCGGGCCACCGGAATCATTACCCATCGGATATTGGAACTACTCTCCGGCACAGACTTGCCGGCCGGACCGGATGCCCGCATCAAGCAATGGATTCGGGGTGGCTTGCAGCAAACCAGTCTGGCGCCCGACGCGATGAAGACAGTGGAGGAGCACTGCTTGCGCCTACTGAGTAATACACTGAGCTGTGCGACAGGCCGGTGGATTCTCGGCGACCATCCGGCCGCTCAAAGTGAACTGGCGCTGAGCCGTATGGAGTGCGGTGAGCTAAAAGGATACGTTATAGATCGTACCTTTATAGATCCAGAGACAAGGGTCCTATGGATTATCGACTATAAAACGAGCGCCCCTTTGCTGGACGAGTCGCTCGATAATTTTTCTGCAAGAGAGCACGCTCACTACCGAGACCAATTGCGAACCTATGCCCAGCTAGTGGCTGAGCAACCTTGGGCAGAGTCCCACGCGGCTATCAAGACCGCACTGTACTTTCCGTCGATCAAAGTGCTCTCAATGACACCATAAAAAAACCCGGCTGAAAGCCGGGTTCTTGTCTTGCCAAGTCAGTATCAGACCTCTTTGAGCGACATCACCAGCGCTTCAGTGAACACGACAACGACTGAATCGCCGAGGCGCACGTTATCCAGCTTATCGATCTCGACGCCGCCGATCGTGTGCATGCGGCCACGTGCATCCTTAATGGTGACATTACCAGCACTGTCCATTGCTTCGATGGTGCACACGGCACGAACCAGGCGGGCCACACCCGCTGCGGTAACACTGTCGTCGGCGCCCGTATTACCCTGCTCGCCGATAACGACCCAAGGCTCTGCCAACTCCTCGGCGGTAGGCTGTCGCACTTCTGCCTCAATAGAGGCCACATAATCAGCGACGATGGTGTCGCCGGGGACGATCTGGCTGATATCGACACCGTCTTCGCGCGCGCTCAATGTGACGAAGTTACCACCAGGTCCTCGTACGACGAGCTCGCGAGTCTCTAAGTCAACCGCAACCACTTCACCCTCTACCTCGGCTACGATGGCGCGGCCGCCAGATGCCCATACGACGTCGTCGGCATTTTCATGAACAACGGTCTCACCGACCTCATGGTGGCCTGCAAAACTGACTGCTGGGACAATTACCCAAAGTGCAGCGAGCGAGAGGGGAACTAACTTCAACAATTTCATGGTGTATTCCTTCTGTCAGTTTAGCCCGGTGATTCAGGGGCATTAGGTACAAACGCTCGGCAAGATAGCGCAATCACCCAGTATCGGGAAGGCGAGAACCCCTGGTTTGTCACTTTTTGTGGTCTCAAGCCTGATTTTTCCACTCTCTTACCGCTGAAAAGACCCCATCGGGGCTATCGTCACGTAATCGTCCGGTGTCGATCAGGGTTTGGCGGATCGCACTACTCGACCACCTGAGAAAGGGGTTGTAGCTGAGCTCCCCCTCTAAAACCGAGGGCACCGTGGGTATGTCCCGAGCGCGCTTGTCCTGACAGGCGGCGGTAAACGCGGCGAGCGCCGTATTGCCAGGCTCCACCATTTGCGCAAAGGCTAAATTACCCAGCGTGTATTCGTGTGCGCAATAGATCCGCGTACTGAGCGGCAGCCCACTCAGTTTTTTCAATGAAGCGCGCATCTGCGCCGTCGTGCCTTCAAAGACTCGGCCACAACCACCCACAAAAAGGGTATCGCCGCAAAACAGGGCGTTTTGTGCTGCACAAAAATAAGCGATATGGTCAAGAGTGTGCCCTGGCACCTCGAGTACCTCGAAGGACTCACCCAGCACAGACGCGTGATCGCCCTCGGTTACTGTATGGTCGAAAACGCCTGCGGGGCTGCTGGCCGGGCCCCACGTCTGGCAGCCTGTTTTTTCTTGCAAGGCCTGTACCGCACCAGTGTGGTCGAAATGATGATGTGTGATCAAAATACCCGTCAACTCAAGTCCCCGCTCTGCTAACCTTGCCAGCACCGGATCGGGTTCGCCGGGGTCTACAACAAAGGCTTGTTGACCCCGCTCGATGAGCCAGATGTAGTTGTCGCTGAAAGCGTTGATCGGCGATATAGTCATCATCAGCGTCTTACCTTAATGTTTCAGTTTGTTTAGCGAGGCTACCTGCTGCCCATGAATGTGACCAGTCCTTTTCCGCAAGAATCTGTCAATCGAGATGCGCTCGGACAGTGGTACAAAGAGAAGGCTATGGGGCGCGCACTGACCGAGCAGTTGAGTGATGCATTGAATAATCGGCTAGAGCAAGTCTTTGGCTATCACATGCTCGTCACCGGTGCCGATATCGGCCTAGATTTCAGCCGGCTGGGAAAAACCCAGCGTATTTTTTGCTTGGCGACTCGGCCCAGTACAGCGCCAGGCTTCCAGCCTGTCGTGGGTATGAGCAGCGAATTACCCTTTGCCTCAGACTCGATTGATGCCTTGGTGCTGTGCCATACCTTAAATGTGTCGCCCACCCCGCATGAGGTGCTACGAGAGTGTCAGCGGGTACTGGTGCCCAATGGCCATTTGTTTGTTGTCAGTTTCAACCCGCTCAGTTTGTGGGGCGTTGGGCGGCTGGTGAATCATCTTTTACGCCGCAAGAAGCTACCCGCGGCCAGCAGTCGTAAAATGCGTGACTGGCTCGCCCTGTTAGGTTTTTCGCATGGCGAGCCGCAGTACCTCGCACCGCTCGTCCCCGTGGGACGGGGACGGCTTCGGGCCATGATCACTGCCATCGAGGCTTGGTTGAGAAAACAGAACGCTCCCATTGGTAATGCTTACCTCATTCATGGGCGAAAACGGGTGTCGGCCCGCCTCGATAGCGGTCTTAACATCATGGATAAGCCCCGACTAATCGCGATTCCGCTCGGGAAGTCTCAGGGAGGCGTCACGGTGCCACGGCAAGTCAAGGTGAAGATCGACGACCCTTGGGGTCCACACCAATGAGATCTGTCAGAGCGTATACCGATGGCGCCTGCAGCGGCAACCCCGGCCCCGGGGGATGGGGTGTGGTATTGCAGTTTGGGGATCATGAACGAGAACTGAAGGGGGGTGAGAGCGATACGACTAATAATCGTATGGAGCTAACCGCTGCAATTGAGGCATTAAAAGCGCTGAAGGAGCCTTGTCATATTGCACTGACAACTGACTCCACTTATGTGAAGGATGGCATTACCAAATGGCTCAGTAATTGGAAGCGCAATGGCTGGAAGACCGCCGCCAAAAAACCCGTCAAGAATCAAGACTTATGGCAGCAACTCGAGGACTGTGTGGCGCAACACACGGTTGAGTGGCTATGGGTTAAAGGACATAGCGGGCACCCGGAAAATGAGCGCGCAGACACCCTCGCGAACGAGGGCATGAGCGCATTGAAGAGGGGCGATCGTGGATAGACGTCAAATAGTGCTGGACACAGAAACCACTGGGCTGGAGGTCAATCAAGGTCATCGGATTATTGAGATTGGCTGTGTGGAGTTACTGAATCGTCGTGTTACGGGGCGTCATTACCATCAGTATTTGCACCCTGAGCGAGACATCGACGCAGGCGCCATGGAGGTTCATGGCATTACGCTCGATTTTTTGTTGGGGAAACCGACTTTCCAGCAAGCTGCCGATGAGTTTATTGAATTCATTCGAGGGTCTGAGCTCGTGATTCATAATGCGCCGTTCGATGTCGGCTTCATCGACGCAGAGCTGTCGCGATTAAGTGCCGGTAGTGAAGCGGTCAGCGATATTTGCGAGGTGACCGATACGTTGCAAATGGCTCGCCACAAGCACCCTGGTCAGCGCAATAATTTGGATGCTTTGTGCCAGCGTTATGAAATTGACAATACCAGTAGAAGTCTCCACGGCGCGCTATTAGACGCCGAGATTCTCGCCGAGGTTTATTTAGCCATGACAGGCGGTCAAACGTCGCTAGGGTTGGGGGCTGACGGCGCAACCACTCCAGGAAGCGGGATGATGCAAGCGTCCACAATCCGACCTTTGCCTGCTGATCGCCCCCGGCTTGCGGTCTTACGCGCGACACCAGAGGAGGTCGAACGACATGAGCAGAAGCTCAGAGAACTCGATCGGGAGTCTGGAGAGGCGCTTTGGCGTCGCGCCTCTCCGCAGGGATAGCTATAGCGCTATAGAAACGGCTAAGAGTCCGACCCCGGTGAGTACAATCGTGTAGGGCAATGCCATGATCACCATCGTACCGTAGGACAATCTGATCAGCGGCGCCAGCGCTGAGGTCAGCAAGAATAAAAAGGCGGCTTGACCATTGGGCGTTGCAACGGACGGGAGGTTGGTACCCGTGTTGATCGCAATCGCCAGCCGGTCAAACTCGGCTCGATCAATCTCACCAGCCTTTAATGCCGCGTCAATCTCGGAAATATAAACGGTCGCAACAAAGACATTATCTGAGATCGCCGAGAGCAGTCCATTGGCGAGAAAGAACATAGCCGGCCTTACCTCGTCGGACATCGCCAACACGGCGTCAATAACGGGCGTAAATAAATGCTGCTCGTGAATGACGGCAACAACGGCAAAAAAGACCACGAGCAGCGCTGTGAAGGGCAGCGCTTCCTGAAACGCGTGTCCGATATCGTGTTCATCGGTGATGCCATTAAAGGCCGTCAATAACACAATGACTAACAAGCCGATCAATCCGACTGCAGCCAGATGAAGCGCCAGCGAAAAAACTAAGATGCCGGCTACCACGGCTTGAACCATTAGCTTCATCTTAGTCCGTGGCGTCGCGTTACTCTGCTGCCCCTCATCGAATTCGACCAAGACTTGGCGAACATTGGCAGGCATCAATGCCCCGTAACCAAACCATCCGGTCATCTCCAGTAAGACGCAGGTGATCAATCCACACACCAGTACAGGCATCGTGATCGGTGCCATGTTCATGAAGAAAGTCTGAAAGTCCCATCCGGCAACACTCGCGATCAAGAGGTTTTGTGGTTCACCCACCAACGTGCAAACACCACCCAGCGCAGTACCGACAGCCCCGTGCATCAACAAGCTACGCAAAAAAGCGCGAAACGCCTCAAGATCATTCTCTGACGCGGTGTTCACCGCTCGATCATGCGTATGGTCGTGCTGCTGATCCAACAGCGAAGCACCTGAGGCCACGCGGTGAAAGACGGCGTAAAAGCCCACGCCCACGCTGATCAACACCGCCGTCACCGTCAGGGCATCAAGAAATGCCGACAACACTGCGGAGACAATTGAGAACAAGAAGGCCAGGAACTTTTTGGATCGAACGTTCAACAGAATTTTTGTGAAGACAAACAGCAGCAGGTCTTTCATAAAGTAAATACCCGCCACCATGAACATCAGCAACAGGATGACTTCGAAATTGGCCTCAGCCTCATGGTAAACACTGTGCGGGTCAGCAAGCCCCAGCAGGATTCCTTCTATGGCGAGGAGCCCGCCGGGTTGGAGCGGATAACACCTCAGCGCCAGCGCCAGTGTAAAAATAAACTCGCCCACTAGCGCCCAACCAGCGACTACCGGTCCGGCGCCTAGCAATATAAACGGATTCAAAACAAGAAACGCGATAATGGTTTGCTTGTACCAGCGAGGGGATTCGCCTAAAAAATTGGACCAGAGGGCACTGACAGGGGACTCACTCATAATTTTTATCCGTTATCGTTAGTATCAAGTCGCGATCAGGGCCTGTGGATCGACCGTCACACCTTACCGCCTAACACGACACTCTTGCGCAGAGCGACGCAGGCGTCGTGGATTAAACCTCATCGGCGGAAGAGATGCACTCTTGTCCGGTGAATTAAAAAATATACGGTGAATAGCATCACTTGGTTCTTGTACTTGCGGCGATGGGTTCCTAGACTAACCGCTGCGCGTTTTTCGGTGATCCCACTTTGCTAGATATTTCTGTTTTGCCCCTGCGCCCCGAGGCGGACGATTGGGCGTTCGTCTTTGCGGGCCGTAACACACTGACGTCTCTCCGGGGTCAGCCAGGAGCGCCATGGCGTCTAGCCGAGGCTGACGCTCTGTGGAGTCTGAACAGGGATCTGGCAGTACCGATGGGGTACTGGGGCGGCAAGGCAGCGTGGGCTTTTTCGATCCCAGAAACAAACGATACGGGGCTTGAGGCGCTGAGCGGCAATCTATACAGCTTACTGGGCCGCGTAGACGACTCACTGTTCCATGCTCATGGCCGCGCCTACCAACTATTGCATTGGCAAGACACGCACCGTTATTGCGGCCGTTGCGGCTCGCCAACCTCGGTCATCGAGGGCGGTAGGGCGGTAGCTTGCAGCGATTGCTCAATGCGCGTGTATCCCCGAATATCTCCGTGCGTGATCGTCTTAGTGTCCAAAGGCAACAAACTGTTACTCGCCGCAGCCGCAGGCTACCAGAAGCGGTTTTACAGCACGCTGGCAGGATTCATGGAACCCGGAGAGACCTGCGAACAGACGGTGATGCGCGAGGTTAGAGAGGAAGTGGGCATCGAAGTCAGCAATATTCGCTATTTTACCTCGCAGCCATGGCCTTTTCCGAGTCAGGTGATGCTCGGCTTCTTTGCCGAATGGCAATCGGGAGAGATCGTACCTAACCCCGATGAGATTGAAGAAGCAGATTGGTTTGATCCCGGCGCACTGCCGCCCACCCCTCCCAATGCGTCCATATCGGGCCAGCTGATCTCTCACTTCCTTCAAGCTCATTAACGGTTAATCACTATGGATTTTCTTCTCGACATCGGTTCATTTCTCCTTCAAGCACTGATCTTACTTGCGGTGTTTCTCGTGGCAGTGGCAGGCGTAGTGGCGATTAGCCAACGAAAGCGAGGATCGGCAGATGATGGCTTCATCGAGGCGCGACTGCTGAATGAGCGTTATGAGGCGCATCAAGAATCCGTTCGTGCGGTGACTGAGGACGAGGCTGACGCGAAGGCACGTGAAAAAGCCAAGAAAAAAGCAAAAAAAGTCGAGGAGAAGGCACGGAAGCGCGCATCGAAAATGGCCGACATGGCTCAAGCTGAGCATCGCCCTCGCGTCTTTGTTATCGACTTTGACGGTGACATGCAGGCCAGTGCCGTGGCGCAACTGCGAGAAGAAGTGTCGGCGATTTTGCCGGTTGCATCAGAAAAAGATGAGGTTCTGGTGCGCCTTGAAAGCGGCGGCGGTGTCGTCCACGGTTATGGCTTGGCAGCGAGTCAACTCCTGCGATTGAAAGAAGCGGACGTTAAGTTGACGGTGTCGGTAGACAAGGTTGCTGCAAGCGGTGGGTACATGATGGCTTGTGTCGCTGATGAAATCATTGCCGCCCCGTTTGCCATTTTGGGTTCGATTGGCGTCGTTGCGCAGCTGCCTAACTTTCACCGCCTGCTCAAAAAAAATGATATTGATGTCGAAATGCACACGGCAGGGGAATTCAAGCGAACACTGACTTTTTTTGGCGAGAATACGGATAAGGCACGCGAGAAGTTTCAGGCGGATCTGGACGACGTGCATATCTTATTTAAGGAGTTTGTCTCAGCTAACCGGCCAATCGTCGCGATTGATCAGGTCAGTACAGGGGAGTATTGGTTCGGCCAGCGCGCACTCGATTTGCAGTTAACAGACCGGCTCAGTACTTCTGACGCTTTTCTGCAGTCGCGGGTCGAACACAGTGACCTGATAGAGGTGCGCTATCGAGTGAAGCGTGGCTGGCAAGAGCGCCTCGGTGTTGCGGCCGAAGTGGCGGTGGAGCGAGGATTTCGGCGACTCCTCAGGTCGGAGCAAGATCAGCGCTTTCTGTAGCCGTTAATGTGGCAACGGCCACATGCTGAGACAAGAACACATCACCTGACAACTCCTGCAAAAAGTGACTGCGGCCCAAGGCATCCATAACCGGGCCCTTCACCTCGCTCAAATGTAATGCGATGCCCCAATCGATGAGGCGCAGGTTGATCTCGCCAAGCGCTTCGAGCGCGCTCAGATCAATGGTGTTGACCGCAGGACACATAATAATCACATGCTTTAAATTCTGGTGTGCCGCTATTTGATCGTAAACAACCGTCTCGAGATAAGCGGCGTTGGCAAAGTATAGCGACTCGTCGATGCGTATCGATAAAATGTGGTCATGCGTAATCACGTCGTGCCGCATCACATTGCGGAAATGTTCTGAGCCGGGCACTTGTCCCACCACCGCAAAATGCGGATGACTGGTTTGGTGAAGGTGCAAGCCAATTGAGACCGCCACCCCCGTGAGGACGCCCAGTTCAACGCCCGCCACCAGTGTGACCAGCAACGTCAATGTCACCGCAACGAAATCACCGAGAGCAAAACGGCGCGCCTTGGCGATGACGTCCCAATCGATGAGGCTGATGACGGCACCAATTATCGTGGCAGCTAACACTGCCTTGGGTAAGAAATAGAGCGCAGGGGTCAAAAAGAGTGCGGCCAAGGTGATACCGAGCGCCGTTAATATGGAGGCCATTTGCGTATCGGCACCTGCATCAAAATTCACAACCGATCTAGAAAAGCCGCCCGTTACGGGAAAACCACCCGACAGCGCTGCCGCGGCATTGGCAGCACCCAGCCCCAATAGTTCTTGATTAGCATCAACTTTCTGTCGTTTTTTCGCGCCGAGTGTTTTACCCACCGACACCGACTCTACGAATCCAATCAAGGCAATTAAGAGTGCAGGGAGTGCCAACACTTCGAGCAAATGCCAACTAATATTGGGCGCGCTAAATGGCGGTAAGCCACTCGGGACATGGCCCACCAAAGGAACGCCGAGCGATTCGAAATCGCGGAACGCCGACAAGGGAATGACCACTATCATGACTAAGATGGGCGCCGCGCGAACGATGATGCTGGCCATGTTCTCGCTACAGCCGGCACGACTCAGGAGTGTTGCGAGCCGATAACGAGCAAACAGCAAAAACCCGATAGCAGCTGCACCGATGATGCAGGTCAATAAATGGATCTCAGTGAGTTGATCAAACAGTCCTGACAGCAACACTGGGGCGGTATCACCCTTAATGGAAATACCGATGAGGGGGCCCAGTTGCCCTACGGCGATAATAATCCCCGATGCGGTGATAAAGCCCGAGACCACTGAATGGGAAAGGAAGTTGGCGACAAAGCCAAACTTAAAAAAACCCAGGACGATTAAAATGATGCCGCCCAGCAGTGCCAGCGTGGTCGCCGCCGTCGCGTAATCGACAGTGCCTTCGGCTGCAACGGCACCCACGGCAGAAGCAGTCATCAACGAGGCCACGGCAACGGGACCGACCGACAAGGTTCGACTGCTGCCAAAGGCTGCGTATGCGAGCAGGGGTAAAATACAGGCATAAAGGCCCATTTCCGCCGGCAAACCGGCTAGTAGCGCATAAGCGAGTGACTGGGGGATCAGCAGCATCGTGACGATCACCGCAGCCACCGTGTCATTGAGCAGATTACGACGCTGGTAACCTGCAAGCCACTCCGAAGCCGGAATGAGTGACTGTCGGCTGCGCGTGTCGGGTTTCACTGCTGGATCTCAGGCCTCGCCAGCCACTCCCGACCTTTCAGCATGCCGTTCCAATAAATCCAAGGCAGCAAATCCGCTTTTAAATGCCAAGCAAGACGGGTAGGGCGCAGACCGTTCAAAATCCCTTTCGGAAACGTGGGGAGCAGGGCACCTCCGTAACCAAATTCAGCCAACACAATCTTGCCTCGCTCGACTGTTAGCGGGCAGGATCCGTAACCGTTATAACGCGCCAGCTGCTGATGACCTGCCCGATGGGCAATAAGGTTAGTGGCCACCACAGGAGCCTGCGCTCTCGCCGCTGCGGCGGTCTTGGCATTCGGTGTGTTCATGACATCACCGCAAGACCAAACGTTACTGAACCGCTTGTGCTGCAAGGTTGCTTGATCGACGTCGACCCATCCCTGCTCATCACTCAGCGGGGAGTGGCGTACGAAGTCTGGGGCGCGCTGCGGTGGACATACATGGATCATATCGAAGGATTTTTCACACTCGCCATCCGGGCCTGTGAACGTCGCTATTTTTTGCTCACCGTCAATGCGGGTCAGCGTCGTCTGGAAATTCAGCTGCACGCCGTATCGATCGATGTATTCCATGAGAGCCGGCACATAGTCAGCCACGCCGAACAGTCCGGGGGTGGAAGTGCAGAATTCAACATCGATCGACTGCAAACAGCCTTGCCGACGCCAATGATCCGCCGAAAGATAAAGTGCTTTTTGCGGCGCTCCCGCACACTTAATCGGCATCGGCGGCTGCGTGAATAACGCCGTGCCAGATTTCAAATTCTGAACTAACTCCCAGGTATAGGGGGCTGTGTGATACGCATAATTAGAGGTTACGCCATTGCGACCCAAATTCTCTGTGAGGCCCTCCACGCCGCCCCAATCGAGCGCTAGCCCCGGGGCAACGACCAGCTGCTCGTAACAAACAGTGCCGCCATCCTCTAGCGAGAGCACATTGTCATCGGGCTGAAAGTGACTCACCGAGCGCTGGATCCAGTCAACATTTTTGGGGACGACTGATGCTGTAGAGCGGGCGGTGCTGGGCGCCTGAAAAACACCGCCCCCCACCATTGTCCAGCCTGGCTGGTAGTAGTGGGTTTCTGCTGGATCAATCAAGACCACAGACAAATGCCGCTGACGTTTTTTGAGGCTAGCCGCTGTGGCGATACCCGCGGCTCCCGCACCCACAATAGCGACATCAAAATATTGCGTTGTCATGGCAAAGCCCTCCAGGGCAAGTTGAATTATTTGTTAGCTGGGAGCCGGTCGAGGTGGGCACCACCAAAGGCATTAATGGGCACTTTTAAAAACATCCGCCCCTGCCCATTAGGAGGAGGGAGATACCCTGCTCGCATGTTGACCTGCAGGGAGGGGAGTATCAGTGATGGCATGGCGAGGGTTGCATCGCGCGCCTCGCGCAAAGCGACAAACTCATCGACCGAGATAGCGCTGCCAACATGGATATTGTCTTCCCGCTGCTGCGCCACGGTCGATTCAAAAGCTAACGCCCGGCCATTGGGCTGATAGTCGTGACACACAAAGACGCGCATATCATCGGGCAACGCCAGCAAGCGCTGACAAGAGGCATATAGCGTGCGCGCATCGCCACCGGGAAAATCACAGCGCGCGGTACCCGCATCGGGCATAAAGAGTGTGTCGCCAGCAAATAGCGCGTCCCCCAGCTGATAGGCCATGCAGGCGGGCGTATGGCCCGGGACATGAAGAGCGTTGCCATTCAGGACGCCGACTTGGAACGTATCGCCGTCTGACAGCATCACATCAAACTGACTGCCGTCGCGGCGAAAACCCTCATCTTCATCAAAAATAGTGCCAAATGTGTCTTGTACCGTGGTGATATGAGAGCCAATAACAATGCGACCTCCAAGGTGCTTTTGAAGGTAAGGCGCGCTCGAAAGATGATCTGCATGGATGTGGGTTTCTAAGATGAGCGCTAAAGTGAGATCGTGTTCCTTGATATAGGCAATGACCTGATCTGCTGAATCCGTGCCGATAGCGCCCGACGCGTAGTCCAGATTTAAAACGGGGTCAATGATGGCACACTCGCCAGTAGTCGTATCGGTTACCACGTAGGTCAGCGTATCCGTGGCGGCGTCAAAAAAATGTGTAACGTGCGGGCTCGACATATAAAGCTCTAGGGTGAGTGAGGCCAGTCGGGCGCGTATCCTATCACCAATAAGAGAATATGCTTATATCGTTTGGTAATATAATAGGTCTTTCTCGGGGCGTAGATCAGTCTCCTGGACCAAGCTACATCACAGGGGTACGGATGATGTTGCAACATAACTTCCTTAAATGTATATTTACGTCAGTTAAAGCAACCCTTATGGGGGGCCAGCTTAGATGACAAACGCGACCAGAACGCCAAATCAGGAGATCGGCACCTGGCTGGATACTGTCGGGACCGACGCACCGTTACAGCATAGCAATCCCGCATCGCTGTACCTAGCGTCACTGCAAGGCTCCGAGGCAAGCCGCACCACGGCCGATCGGTGATGAAACAAATCGCATCACTGTGTGATCACGAGCCGGACACCTTCCCCTGGCATCGGCTAGATCGTGCCACCGTGCTGGCACTTTTGGAAAAACTGAAGCAAAAAGGCCTAGCCGACAATACTCGCAACCTGTATCTCTCCATTATCAAAGGCGTTACCCGTGAAGCCATGCTGCATCAACAGATGGCTGATCACCAATTCAGCCTTATCGAGCAGATTAGAGCGATCAAACTCCAGAGGCTGGCTGTGGGGCGGGCTCTGCACATCGATGAGATCGCCAAGCTGATCGATCACTGCTTGCACGACGAAGGCGCTGCAGGGGTGCGAGACGCGGCGCTACTGGCCATTTTATTCGGTTGCGGGCCGCAGACGCGCGGAGGTGGTCACCATTGACATCAATAAGCTCAATTTTCGTGATCGGTCCATCAAGGTTATCGGCAAGGGCAATAAGGAGCGCGAACTAGAAATGCCGCCCCGAACCATCGACTTGGTCAAAACCTGGCTTGAGGAGTCGGGGCTGCAGTTTGGTCCGCTATTTAGGCCGGTCAACCGCTGGAATCAGGTTGCAGAGGACCGGCGGCTGACCGCGCGAGGCGTTTACGATATCGTGACTCGCAGAGTCAAACAGGCCGGCCTCGACAAAGCCTCTCCACATGACTTAAGACGGAGCTTTCTAACCTATCTTCTTGATAATGGTGAGGATTTAGCTACCGCTGCCGATATGGCGGGCCATGCCAGCGCAGACACAACGCGGCGCTACCTGCGCCATCAAAAACGCCGAAATCGCGCCGCCGCCGATAAAATCGACTTCTGATTTGGGCGGGCACACCTACTTGTGCGCTTTATATGACCGCCTCCAAAAGGTGCTGGGCGTGAGTTGGCAAACCTAGGGCGCACCCAGCCCGCGGGCCCTTTGGCCGCCTCGCCTCGAAACGCGCGGAGCTCGCTAAGCGCCGACGCCCATAGCGCACGACAACCACTATTCGAATCGAGGCAAAAGTTATGTCACGGAGCTCACAAACGGATCGAACAACGGTAAGCGCTCGGCATCGGGCAGAGTCAGCCCCCTATCCGCTGCAAAAGTCTCTAGCCCAAGATATTCCCAGAGCGCCTTGTGGACATGGGTAGGCGTCATGACCACGCCATTGCGATCGGCCTTGAGGGTGTCTTGGTTAATCGGGCTGGCCAAAATGCAGCTCATCCGTCAGCCCCACAACGCGATCGCCCCAGGGAGCATCCCGCTTCCATGATCAGGTAAGAACTAATAGGCCAATGGTCCTTGCCGTCCCCCTCGTTATAAAAGTTGGTCCGACCAAAATCAGAGCCCACCATCAGCACAATTCTCTCCGCGATACCCAATGTCTCAGCAGTAATCCCAGAAAAAACGAATTGCAGTCAGCGAAAGTGGGTCAGCAATGCCTCACTCACAGCGTCGTGTTGGTCGTGAGAATCAAACCCTCCTAGGGAGAAGATCCGCCGCGGATCCAAGGCCCGATTTAAAAACGAGTAAAGCGCTCTGCATCTGCTCTTTCAGATTCAACCGAAAATTCTGCCCCCCCACATTGACATCTTCACCTCGCATGACATTCGCTTCGTCGGGAATGAGTCTGCAAGACGCTGAAGCCTGTCGCGACTGGCGCGCGCGTCGGTGTAGCCCAGCAAGCTTTGACGCTGGCGCACGCTGAGATTGGGCTCTGCCAGTAAGCGATTGATATCCGCCTGGACCATGAGTGCGCGCGCGCAATGTCGGCTGCCGAGCGCCGCGGATTGCCAGACCAAGCTCGACGTATGGCTGAACCAGAGTGCGCGCTGCGGACAGATTAGAAAACTGATTATAGCCGATCAGCCCCGCCGTTCGGGAGAATCCGCCGAAGACAGAATACGCTAAAGGCTGCTTCGGTGACTGTGATGCGGCGAATAAGGCGGACAAAGAGGGCCGTCCTTCCGCATTACTGCCGGTCCAGTTGAACAGCCTGCCTGTTTCGTGAGAATTCGTCTGTGCGTCGACGCCGTTAATCACCAGCATGTCGGACCCAAATTCCTGAAACAATTGCGCATTATCGGCGATAGGGGGCGAACAGGATATTGCCCGCCTGGCCCGGATCAGCTGCGTCAGCCCAGTGATTAATTTTGGGTTCGCCTCGGACATTGACCTTTGGGTCGCACAATTGCGTGACATCGACGCCACCGTCTAATTGCAGCGTGACCAGCAGCGGTCCCTCGTAGGCATCGTCTTGCTCGCTGCCCCACAGTTTCATTGCGGACGAGCCTGCTATCGTCGAAACGCCGGCAATGGCGCCCCGGAGCACCCCCCGGCGACTCAGCAGCTTTCCACTGCGCTTGCCGTACTGATCAATCATGCAGATACCCATAGCTCGTCAAAACACCATGAACGAGCGTGCCCCAGCCTCTTAGCATGCCCTCTGGGTCACTGTAACGCGCAAAACGCGCCTCGTCGCTCAAGTCCTCGTCTGGCCATATCTGCCAGGTCGCACAACTATGGTTGTGGCTATTAAACCACCCGCCGTGCTGCACGGCGTCGGCTGCACTGGACAACAAGGCCGCCATCAATGCCTCTATTTCTGCCCTTGACGCCTCGCGGTGCGTCGCCGCCATCAGCAGCGCCCTGATCTGTTTTTCGACTGCTTGCGCCGAGGACGTGCGCATACTATTTTGAATAGCGTTAAGCGACACCGTATAGCGCATGGCATCGTTGACGTTATTCGCCTGCAACATGGTGCCCAGCTTCAAGAACAACGTGTACTCCCCTGCTGGCAGATCCAATTCAAATTCTACCCAAGCCTGCTCGTGCATCACCCAGTCACGTCCATTGCGGACATCCCCGCGAAACCACTTCTTTCCGCTTGAATCAGTCCACTGATCAGCAGCAAATCCACGCTGCGCTTGCAGTTGCGATCCCAAAATCTGCTTGATCACTCGGGAGCCTTGCCTCACCTGGATTTCCTTAACGACGAGGTCTGCATTGGTCCTGCTCATCATCAGCGCTTTGATAGGAGCTTCGGGTCATATCCTGCAGACGGAACACCGCAGGCCCACCGACCATTGCCACGGCTAATTCAACCTCGTGATTTTGCATGCCGGTGTCGCTCTGCGTCCTGCCCGGCAACAGCCCTTGCGCATCAGCCAATTTTCCAGGCACCGTTGTCCGGCTGACTTCAGTGAAGAAATGTCGCTGCTTTAGGGGGCGATTAAAATCCTCAATCACAATTTGGCAGGCAAGTTCACTGGCCATGGCTTCGGTCAAGTTTGACATCAACGGCGTTATTTCCCGGTTACGCTCGGTAACGGTGGCGCCGTCGATACCACCATAAAAAGCACCGAATTCTGCACGAAAGCCAGTCAGCGCAGTTTGCATCGAAAAATGATGTGCTTGATGGCTGTTTTGCTGCCAAGTTCGGCCAAACACGGCGATGTTTTTTCGATCCAACTCTTCCGGACCTAACAGCCGACCGCGGCCAACTGTCGCTAATTCGGTTCCCCGTGCAGTGACGAGTTCGACATCTGTCGTGAGGGAGTGACGGTACCATTTGGACATCACCATGTTGGCAAAAAGCAATTTGGCGTTGAACTCCGAAGCCTCAAATCGTGCTGCTAGCGAACCGATCAGCGCCTCCTGCTCCGTAAAAGCTCGAAGGTGCTGTCCGTAGTCGGGGGCGCTATTGTCTTCTGGTGCAATCAAGGGGTCCGTGCCATATATCGCTGGCCACCAGAACCTGACGGTAGCGGCGGCGAACCGCGGATCGGTTGCTATCTGCTGACCCAGCCACTGCAGGCTGTCACCCTGCCCCCCAGCGACGGTGCCATCGAATCCGGGTTTACGCATATCTCGATACCAAGTGTCGCCCTGAAGATAACCCGTTGAGCCTCGCTCGCCACCGTGCTCTTCAGGGCGCTTATAAGCATCGGGTAACGAATCTTGGCCCCCGTATTGGTCCAAATAGTGTCCGAAATCACCAAAGCTTTGATACGCCCCTGCTACGGGGTCGAGCCGCTGGTGGCATATGGTGCAAGCGCCGTTGTTCATCGTGGGATTATTGGTGTCTGCCAGCGCAGCAGGATCGGTTGTTCGCGGCGCCGATTTTTCAATATCGACCCCTAAAAAGTGATAATAGGTCCATCTCGCTCGGGCTCGATTGCGATTGGTGTCGGTGGAGGGATAGCGAGCTAGCCACGCCTGCGTTGAAAGCACCCCCGCGTGAGGCCATTCTTGATATTCACTAAAGTCTGTAACGTATCCCTCTTCACGAGTTCTGAACTTTCGGTCATGAGGGATATGCCCGTCGTTGTAACCGGGCTTAAAATCGGTGTATTCGCTTCGATCATAAAAGCCTGACGCATCACTGAAGTCATGACTGAAACCCGTATCAGAACGATACGCCATATCACTGAACGCGTTTACCATCGTGTGGTCAGCGGTGACAACCTGTTGGTAAGACAGATCGTTCATGACCACATGTGCAATCAGCTCGAGTGGCTCGCGCGTAACCGCCCAACGGAAAGCCATTTCAGCATCCCATCGGGTCAGGTAGGGCTTATCGTGATAATCCTCATACTCTTCGGGCCGCTCCTCCGGCAGCGTCATCATGAGCTCTGCAAGTGCTGGATAACGGCCCCTGGAGTCGATACTAAAGTCCAGTCCGTTCAATAAACCGTCGACCAGTAATCGATCATTGGCACCTCGGACAACAAAATCGCGGAAGCCTGGACCGCTCATCGCAGCTGTGATTTCCTCACGCAACCCCGCCTCGGATTCACTTGCATTGCTCAGTGACGCGGCACTCGGTATCTGTCCGGCCAGCAATAAGGCGGCTCGCCTGAGCGTAATGTCCCGGGGCTCGACGGCTGTGCCCTCCCAGAACGCATCATCACTTTGCTCACTCTCTGTCAGAGCGTCTAGCATCGTCAAATATTGTTGTAGTGCCAAATAGGTGGGCGAGCTTGGGGTCAGCACCGCGCCACCGCCGTGGCCCTCTTGGCCGGAGACTTTCGCTAAAACCCAATCGCCGCCAGTGTCGTCAAGCGCTAAGAAAGCCGGTGAACGCCTGATGGTTAGCCTGCGCGTCCGTACTGAGCACCAATCTGGCACCAGACTGCGATGCGACCGCCCCTTTGCGGTGGCAGGCCAGACAGGCGCGCTGCAAGGCCATCATCCACCTCATTTTGATAGAAAGTTTGTGGGGCTGTCGTTTGAACTGATTCTTGAACTGCCAAAACACGCTTGGGCGAGTCATCGCTATTGTCCGGCATCACCTCAGGCCAACTCGAGGCGGGCGCTGAGACGGCCAGGCACAGCATTACAAGCCAGTGATTCATGTTGACTGGGGCTTTGCAGTTTATCCTGAAAATTGTCTGCCAATGCATTATCTGGCTCCATCCTTGGAACTTAATAACCACCCGAGAGTAAACCACAAAAATGCGGTATTCAATTCCGCCACTCCGGTTATTTCGACACTCTGTGCTGAGCTAGGATCCTAGGCACCCTCCCAGCAGTCAGCAGGGCTTTAGGGGAGCCGCATCGGCTTGTGCTCTCTCCACTGCCTCAACAACAGATCAGGGTGTTGTCTGCGCCTCAGCGTCACGACCAGTATCCTCGATTACGTTGATACTGCTTGCCAGAATCCGCCAGAGGCTTGGCTAGATGCGCCAAAAAGCGCATCAAGCCGTGAACCCGGATTGCGTCGCTCAAGTCTGCACAGAGTTCGCTAACTGCAAACACGCAATACGCTCATTGCAGCGCCTAACGAATTTCCACAATCTCAAAGCCTTGCTCAGCCGTCCGCCATTTAAGCAGGAGGTCCAGAATGGCGCCATCCACAGTTGCATCGACAATCGATATTTGATCCGCCTCAACCATGCAGCTGGCGTTGTTTAAATTGACAGCGTCGTCACCGGTGATAAAGGCCGAATCAAAGCGGACCACCTCAAACTCAGCAGAGCTCTCTTTCGTCGTGCCATCAAGGGTGTAGGCTACCGCTGTGATGGTATGCGGCCCCGCCTGCAAATTGCTGTAATTAAACGCCAGTGAAAACCCAGATTCAGTGGCATTCGGGATATCAGGGAAAGCGCCCCCAACATCGCCCCTCTTGCCGCCATATGGTGCGTCGGAATCATAAACGCCATCGATCAAGATCGTTACTTTAGCGATGCCGTCCGTTGCCACTGCCCAGCCTCGGAGATTGCCCACGCCTGTATGGGGCTTACCTGCCAAGGGCTCCTCCAGCGCAACACGGAATATCGCATCGCTTGCCGGTTCATCCGCTGGATTGAGCAGCTCCACGTAACTTTCAAAAGCGTCGTAATTGGACGATCCAGGAACAATCACACGCCCGCCACCGTGACCTAAGGCGCCGGTAATTTTTGACAACACTCGGCTCGCTCTCGCGCCCTGAGTCGGGGTATTCACATAGCGATCAAATGCCATGTGATTGCTGACAACCGAGCTGGTAAATAGCAAATCAACGCCACTGCTGGCCGCCTGGCCGCCGGTGCGATGGCAGACAATACACTTGTCTTGGACTAATGCCTCAACGTTAGCCGCATAGTAATCCTGTGCTTCATCAGCGAATACTGGGGCGCCAGCACTCAGCAGGCCCGCTTGAAGGCACACTCCTAACCAATTAGGCAACAACCGATCCATTAATCTCCCCTCCCTTACGCAGTGATGCAGCTTTTCGGTAATCTCGTCTCGCGGTGACATCAGTGCAACGCCCAATAAGCTACACTCTCGGGACATGCAGGGGTTATTACGGTAAAAAACGGTGACTCGACTCACGCGGGGTGAAAAAAGTTCCGGGCGTGGCAATACTCGGGGCCACAAACTGAGATGAGAGGGAGCCAATTATGAACCATGCACTGTGCACTGTCGGCATCCTGTCGGTCATCACATTTCAAACCAGCTGCACGCAAATGGAAACCGTTGAGGCTTGGGATCGTGGCTACCTAGCAAAGGACACGATGCAGTGGGAGGCAGACGCGCGGAGTGCCAGACTCAAAGGCCACGTCTATACTAGCAAAGAGGCCTCGACCGGTGGAGCCGGTGCAGCGGGCGGTGGCTGCGGCTGCAATTGAAAAAACAGAACGTTAAGACGATGAACCCTCTTCACAGTAGCAGTGCATTTTTGCGGTCCCTAACCCGAACGCTTGCGACATTGCCCGCCTATCAAGCGGGAACCGCTCTCGCAGACGCACCGCCGGCTTTCACCGAGGTCGGCGTCCGCTATAGCCACTACAGCGAAGATGATATCGACGCCAGCAGCGTCATTTTTGGCGCCACGAGCCGCTATGACATCGACATCACACAGCTCTGGATTGAGGCACCAGTCGGCGCCAGCTGGTCTGTCGCATTAGATGTGCAAAACGACTATCAAACAGGCGCGTCGCCGTGGTTTGTCGGAACAGACCAAAGCGGCGAGCCGGGTGTCATTATGAGCGGCGCTAGCATCCAAGACAATCGACTCGAAGTGGGTGTCGCGACCCGATATTTTTGGGCGGATGGCAATGCCGGACTCAATGTGTCCCACAGCGACGAGGACGACTACGAAGCGCTGTCTGTCGGATTTGACGCCTCGTGGAACTCTGCGAGCAACACGCGGACATGGACGACCTCAGTGAGCAGTTCGCGCGATAAAGTGAACCCTTCTCAGGGCGTCATTCCGGTTTTTGTCACCAATGAGGAGCTCGATACACAGTCCGGCTACTTTGGGGTTTCTCAAATTTTATCGCGCTCCGCTATCGTGCGGGTGGGTCTCAATTACACCTATAGCGATGGTTATTTGTCAGATCCCTATAAGCTTAACGATCAGCGTCCGCAAAGCCATGAGCGGATTGCCCTCTCCGCGGGGTACCGTCACTTCTTGATCGATGCCAATGCATCAGTCCAGTTGATTACCGCTATTATGCGGACAGCTGGGGGGTGGATTCTCACACCGTGGAGTTGGGCTGGGCGCAACACTACGAACGCAGCACGCTGACTCCCTTTTTCCGCTACTACAGTCAGCGCGAGGCTGACTTTTATCAAGTGATTGCCGATCTGAGCGACCCCTATTTTGCAGACGATTACCGACTGTCGTCTTATGGTGCGATGACCCTCGGCGCTCGCTGGGCGATTAACCTAGGCGACTGGACGTTTGAATTAGAAGGCGAACGGTATTGGAGTGATGCAAATTGGGGGTTATACGATGGCGATTCAGCGCCCGCACTGGTAGATTTTTGGCGAGGCACAGCGGCGATCATATGGCGTTTTGATTAACGAACCCGTCCAAATTGAGCACACCTTTAAGGTGATGGGTGGCCCAGCTACCCTCGTGATCACGCCACCGGCGGACCGGAGCGCGACCGCGGCAAGCTTAGCGAGTAAGGTCCAATCGCACCTTGAGGCCCTTGAGCGCCGCTATAGCCGCTACTCGCTGACAGCTTGGTGAGCACGATTAATCGCAGAGCCGGCAGTGGCGACTTCACTCGCCTTGACCCAGAGAGCGAGACACTGCTCGAGAGTTGCTGATCAGCTGTGGCAGAGCTCAGGCGGCCTATTTGACATCACATCGGGAGTGCTGCGAAAAGCCTGGCGCTTTGATGCCGCCAAAACCCCTGTCGACTTATCTCAGCTTGAATCGCTAAAGAAAAAAGTAGGCTGGGATCAAGTCGAAAGAACAGACAAAGGCGTTTATTTGCCCGTCAAAGGAATGGAGATTGACCTCGGCGGGCTGGCCAAGGAGTATGCCGCAGATTGCGCAGCGAAGTTACTTCGCGATCATGGCGTGACATCAGGGCTGGTTGAGCTTGCCGGTGACATCGCCACCATTGGTTCTCAGCCCTCGGGAATGCCGTGGCGAGTCGGTATTCGTGCACCCCAGGGCGGTGATCCTATAGGCGGCATCGCCTTATCGAATGCAGCCGCGGCAACCAGCGGCAATTACGCGCGCACACTCCGCTACGAAGGGCGGACTTATGGGCATTTACTCAACCCTTTGACGGGGTGGCCGGTTGAGGGTCCAACCAGCGTGACTGTTGTCGGCGAAAACTGCCTCAGTGCAGGGGCGGTGACCACCATTGCCTGCTTACAGTCGCCGGAAGCCGCAATGGCTTGGTTATCTGAGGCAGGGTTACCTTGGCTCATGATTGACCAGGACGCCAGTCACAAAGGCCCTTTGGCCTCCAAACTAGGGCTTGGTCCGCCGTAAAGACCCGCAAGTGTCAGCTTAAGATGCATCGTTTCTGCCGCTGAGTGATATAATTGAGTGTTGGCGACGCAGGGCTTTCATACCAAGCTTTATCCTAATCCATTGGGTTCTCTTTCATGACATCACTCCTAAGATCCGACGCGGCTTGTGCGATCAGATTGACGCTGTTCGTTCTCATGTGTGTCTCCTGCTATGGCGCCTCCGCTGACTCGGCTCAGGAGGGTGCGCAAACTGTTGATGAAGCGCCGCTGGCCGATGCCGAAAATGATTCAGCTCAGGACTCACCGTCAGGCCCAGATGCACCAGCCAGAAAACCATGGCTCATCACGCCCACTTTATCGGCCGACCCAAAACTCGGCGCTAACGTGGGCGCGCTCGTCGCATACGTCAAGAAACTGGATGCCGACTCCACCCCCTCAATGTTGGGGCTATCTGTGTCTTACTCGGACACCGACTCCAGCACAGGCGCCCTATTTGGCCAGCTCTACTGGGGCCAAGATACTCGGCGAATGACGCTGTTATTAGCCAGTGCTGAAGTCAACAACGAGTACGATGACTTCCTTAATCAAGGCACTGCAGTTAAAACGCAGGACTCAGTGCAGTCATTTGCAGCGCGCTACATGCAGCAGTTTCGCACAGGGGGCTGGTTCGCCGGCGTTCAGGGGGTGAGCACGAATTACGCTGTAGGCGCTGACGACAGCTTACAAGGCGTCATTGATCAAATAGGGTTATCGGGTTTCGATGCGACAGGGCTTGGCTTGATCCTTCAGCACGACACCATGGATAACCAGCGAGACCCCGGTGCTGGGCATTTATTCACGCTGCACAACATAGCGTACCGCAAGACATTCGGCGGCGAGTCATCCTTCGACGTGGGCCTCCTAGACCTAAGCTGGTATCACTCGCTTGGTAAGCATGGAGCAACCGAACCGCTCGAGCCCCCGTGATTGCCGTTCAAGTAACGGCGCGGGTAACCGATGATGCGCCTCCGTCGGGCTTTTCGTCTGTGACGTTACCAAGCTATACCCGCGGGAACTATTTGTCCCAGCATTACTCTCATCTCCTAATAGATGGGCGCTTCCCTATCACTAAAAAGTTTGGGCTAGTGGCTTTTGGTGGCGTGGGCTGTCAGTTTGGCGTCGATATTTTGAATCGAGACGTGTCCTGTGACGACGCCCTGTTTCCCGCTGTTGGGGCGGGCGTGTCGTATATGTTGAAAGAAGAGGCATCACTGCTGATCCGCCTGGAGTTCGCCAAGGGAAAAAGTGACAACGAGGCGGTCTATTTGCGGTTTGGCCATAGCTTCTAAGTCGATTAAGGTGTTGCATGTCGCGCGCGGTTGCACGACATTCCAAGGATGGATTCGGGAGAGGTATAGTGCGGAGAATAAGCGTGAAGCCCCTAATTATTTGGCTTGTTGGCGTCGGGTTACTGACTGTGGCTGCACAGGGGCATGCACTCGCGCCTGCCTCCGCCCAAAGTGACACCTTAAAAGAGATCATCGAGGTCATTGAGGATCGACACTACGCCAGCCGCCGTTACGACGACGGCCTCTCTGCGCAACACTTTACAGCCTACCTCGACGCACTTGACCCGCAGCGTATGTTTTTTGATGCGGATGACATAGACCTGTTTTCACAATGGCGACTTGCACTGGACAACGCGGGACGCGCCGGCGATCTAGCGCCAGCATTCACTATGTTTAACAAGTACCACGATGAACTCAAAGACCGATTAACCGGGATCTTGGGCACACTGCCCGAAACGATCGAGAGCTTCGATTACGAGGTCGAAGAATATTTAGACATTGATCGGTCAGCGATGCCCTGGGCGCAAAATGATGCAGAGCTAGACGAGCGATGGCGCAAGCGGATCAAAAATCAGGCTCTCAGTCTATTGCTCGCCGAAAAATCCCCGGAGGAGATACCCGAAACGCTTGAGCGACGGTACGAAAGTCAACTTAAGCGCTTGGCGCAGTACAACGCTCAGGATGTCTTCCAAATCTATGCCAATACGCTGGCGGAGCAATATGACCCGCACACCAATTACTTTTCGCCGAGGCGAGCTGAAAATTTCGATATCAATATGAGCCTGTCTTTCGAGGGTATTGGCGCCATTCTGCAGATAGATGATGAATACGCCAAAGTGACTCGGCTGGTCCCTGCCGGGCCCGCGGACAAGCAAGGCGGCCTGCGGCCCTCCGACCTCATTATGGGCGTAGGTCAAGGTGAGTCGGGCCCAATTGAGGATGTGATCGGCTGGCGGCTTGATGAAATTGTTGATCTCATTCGAGGACCTCGCGACACAACTGTCCGACTCGAAGTGATTCCAGACAAGGGAAAGTCCGACCAACGCCGAGTGGTTCCCATTCGCCGTAACGAAGTCAAGCTGGAGGAGCAGGCGGCGCAAAAAGAGATCATCGAATTTACCGACGAGGATGGCCAGGCGCATCGCGTGGGCGTGATTGATATCCCTGCTTTCTACATCGACTTTGAGGCCTATCGGCAAGGTGACAAGTTTTACAGATCGACAACGCGCGACGTTAAAAAGCTCGTCGACGAACTGGTCTCTGATGGTGTGGAAGGGATTGTGATCGACCTTCGAGATAATGGCGGTGGCTCACTTCAGGAGGCGAATCAACTCACAGGACTCTTTATTGAATATGGACCGACCGTGCAAATTCGGTCCGCAGAAAGTCGCGTTTGGCGCGATGGCAAGCGGCGGCGCTCACAGTATTACGAGGGGCCACTAGCGGTCATGATCAATCGTCTCAGCGCATCAGCCTCGGAAATTTTTGCCGGCGCGATTCAGGATTAT
This sequence comes from uncultured Luminiphilus sp., assembly GCA_943789425.1. Taxonomy (GTDB): domain Bacteria; phylum Pseudomonadota; class Gammaproteobacteria; order Pseudomonadales; family Halieaceae; genus Luminiphilus. The sequence goes on along the minus strand of CALSUB010000001.1, from coordinate 224,803 downwards.
GGGCGAGGCATCATCGTCGGCGAGCAATCTTTTGGCAAAGGGACCGTGCAGTCCCTCGTGCCATTGCAAGAAGGTCAGCTGAAAATTACTGAAAGTAAGTTCTACCGGGTTTCAGGGGGCAGCACCCAGCATAGGGGGGTGGTACCTGACATCAATTACCCGTCCTTGTTTGATCCAGAGACAATAGGTGAAAGTGCTCTGGATAATGCGCTCGCGTGGGACCAAATCGCGCCGACGCGTTTCAATCGCTACAACAACTACGACACCATCATTCCTACCTTGGCGTCCTTACATAACGCGCGCGCCGCCAACGACCCCGATTACCAGTTCCTCCAAGACCAAGTAGACTTGGCACAGGGCGCACGCGCGATCAGCGTCCTGCCCCTTCAGCAATCGGGCAGGATTGCCATGCGGGATGAACAGGAGGCGCTGGCGCTGGCAATCGAAAATAAGCGTCGCCTCAGTAAGGGGCTTGAGCCGTTAGAGACGCTTGATACTGATGACGATGTCGCAGAGAGCACTCCCATTGCGTCCAACGAAGAGACCGCCCTACCCCACAATGGGATTGAGGCCGCGACGGATGACGAAGCAGCGACCCCAGACGTGTTGTTGCTGGAGACTGGCAAAATTCTCGTTGATTCGATTTCCTTGCGGCCGACAGACAGCTTGGCGAGCCGCGGTGCAACCCAGCCATAGAAAATCGCTAATGGTGTGCGGATGCTCTATTGCGGCTTGATCTCGGTCTGTCCCCCTAGATAGCCCTGCAGCGCAGTAGGAATCGCAATGCCACCATCCTCACGCTGGCCATTTTCTAGCACCGCCACCAAGGTTCTGCCCACCGCAAGGCCCGAACCATTCAGTGTGTGCACCAACTCAGGCTTGCCGGTTTCTGGGTTGCGCCATCGGGCCTGAAGCCGGCGGGCCTGAAAGTCACGAAAGTTTGAGCAGCTGGAGATCTCTCGATACGCAGACTGCCCTGGCAGCCACACCTCTAAATCATAGGTGAGCGCCGCACTGAATCCGAGGTCGCCACCGCACAGCATCACTTTACGATAGGGCAACTCCAGCGCCTGTAGAATACCCTCAGCATGGCCCGTGAGCGCTTCCAGCGCCGCCTCGGATTGTCCTGCACGCACAATCTGAACCAGCTCTACTTTCTCAAACTGGTGCTGTCGAATCAGACCCCGGGTATCGCGTCCATAGCTCCCTGCTTCGCTTCTAAAGCAAGGGGTATGCGCGACGTACTTCAGACCGGCAGGACCCAGCGTGTCAGCGTCAAAAATCTGATCCCGCACGATGTTCGTGACGGGAACTTCAGCCGTTGGCGCTAAGTAATAACCCTGGTCACCCTCAAGACGAAACAGATCCTCTGCAAATTTGGGTAACTGGCCGGTCCCGGTTAATGAGGCTTCGTTAACGATATAAGGAACATAAAGCTCCGTATAACCATGGTTTTGAGTATGACAATCGAGCATGAACTGACCCAATGCGCGATGCAGTCGCGCTAGATCGCCCGACAGAAGAGAAAAGCGCGATCCGGCGATCCGCCCGGCAGCTTCCAAATCCATCAACCCCAGCGCTTCGCCTAAGTCGACATGATCTCTTGGTGAAAACGCAAACTCTTGTGGAGTTCCCCACCTCGCTATTTCTTTGTTTTCCGCCTCGGACGCGCCCTCGGGCACACAATCATCTGGAAGATTCGGTGTTTCTTGCAATAGCGCGTCAAGATCAGCCTGCGCCGCATCGGCCTCAGCAGTAGCCGAAGCCAGCTCATCTGCCAGCCGCGATAGGATGTCGTTGACCTCGCTTTTTGCTGCCTCGACCGACTTTCCCTCTCCTACCAGCACACCGATTTTCTTCGACGTCGACTTCCGTTCCGCCAGCAAACTCTGCGAGCGAACGTCCGCCGCCTTACGGCGTGCGTCGAGTGATTCGAAACGGGCGAGATCAAACGTCAGCCCACGCTTCGCTAACGAGGCAACCACAGCACTCGCGTCGTTGCGGATCGCTTTGAGGTCAAGCATGACAACATTTCTCTAAAAAAACGGCGCGAGTATAACGCGAAATGCCCAAAATCTGAGAAGACGTGTTTTTAGTAGAGACGCGCAAGGTCTATCGGAGAAGCCAAATACCCAGCCCTGCTCCAACAAGGCAGCAGAGCGTACTCAGTATCAGATAACTGGCGGCCCATCCCCAAGCACCTTGCTGGATCAACTGAATCGTCTCGAGGGAAAATGCTGAAAAAGTCGTGAAGCCCCCCAGTAAGCCGGTCATCAAAAAAGCGGACAACAAAACGGAATCTTCTGATCGTGAGAAATAACTCCAGGCCATGCCGATCATCAGAGAGCCTATGACGTTGACGAGGAAAGTGGCGACGGGGAAATAGCCGGTGGGGCCCACCCAGAGCGTCAAGGCGGCCCTACCGAGCGCGCCACACGCACCACCTGCAGCAACCATCAGCCAAAAACCACCTGTCACGGCTCATCCTCGGTGTCGGCGGCTTTGTTTAGGTCCCGAAGCTGAGCGAGTTTTTCGGCCACTACTTTTTCCAGCCCTCTTTGGGTCGGCTGATAGAACTGAATCGGCTCCAGCCCATCCGGAAAATAGTGCTCCCCGGCCGCAAATCCACCGCTTTCGTCATGTGCATAGCGATACCCCTCGCCGTGCCCCTCCTCGCGCATCAATTTTGTCGGTGCGTTGCGCAGACGCAAGGGCACCTCGAGCGATCCGGAGGACTCAGCTGCTGCCATGGCCGTGTTGAAAGCGGTGTAGGTGGCATTACTTTTTGCCGCGCAGGCCAGATAAATGACAGCCTGAGCTAGGGCTAGCTCGCCTTCGGGGCTGCCCAATCGCTCCTGAACAGATACCGCATCCAGAGCCAGCTGCAGTGCTCGAGGGTCGGCAATACCGATGTCCTCAGATGCCATTCGAATACAGCGCCGACCGATATATAACGGATCACAACCGCCATCCAGCATTCTTGCAAACCAATACAGCGACGCGTCTGGGTCGCTCCCACGAACCGCTTTATGTAACGCGCTGATCTGGTCAAAAAATACGTCTCCACCCTTATCAAAACGGCGCGCTCCAGTACTCGCCAACTCTTTAAGAATGGCCTCATCAAGACGATGAGGAACGCCCTCCGTAGCGCACAAATCAGTGGCCAGCTCTAGCAAATTCAGGGACTGGCGCACGTCACCATCGGCTAGCTTCGCCAGTTCAAGCAGGCTCTTGGGTGCGACATCGATATCCGGATAGAAACGCGCCACAGTGCGCGCCAGTAATTTTTCGAGCACCTCCGCCGTCACGGGCCTGAGACGGTAAACACGCAATCGCGACAGTAACGCACTGTTCACTTCAAATGAGGGATTTTCAGTGGTCGCACCGACGAAACAAATGGTACCGTCCTCAATGTGCGGCAAGAAGGCATCCTGCTGGCTCTTGTTGAAGCGGTGTACCTCGTCGACAAATAAGACCGCGCGCTTGCCCTGTGTCGCTGCCTGACGAGCCTGGTCAACCGCAGCGCGAATATCCTTGATGCCTGAGAACACGGCCGATAATTGGAGGAAAATTCCTTGGGTATAGAGTGAGACGAGTCTCGCCAGCGTGGTTTTTCCGACGCCGGGAGGGCCCCAAAGAATAAACGAATGGTGGCTGCCCGTCTCAATAGCATGCCGGAGCGGCTGCCCTGCCCCCAGCAAATGTTCCTGACCCACCATTTCCTCGAGCGACTGCGGCCGCAGTCGTGCGGCTAGCGGCGCAAGGTCTGGCGCTGTTGCAGCGAACAAATCATTCCCCTGGTGACTGGTAGGCCGCCCGGTCATCTCAGAAGTTCACCGAGGGCACCAGGAAATCACCCGGGACTAATGTCACCTCTGGCAACGTTGATAGCGCGAGGTCGATCGATTGCCCCGCTTGATCCAGCAAGGTGACCCGCCAGAGGTCAGGGCCCTCTTGAGCCACCAGAAGACGCTGATAGTAGGCCGAAGGGTCTCTGGGCGTCAGTGTCACTGCTGCCCCTGTGGCATCCAGCGTAAACGCAGTGAGCAAGGTTTCGCGCGGAGCAAGCAGCCAATAAAACGGGCTTCTCTCCGTGTCGGACAACTGCCGCTCCACAGTGACCTCTAGGTCCCAATCAATCTGAGTCAGGCTGTTATCTGCCGCCACCATCAACTGATTATCGGGCGAAGTAATGTGCCACCAGAAGAAATGGGGCTTGAGTAACTTAAAGTCACCAGAGCTCTGATCTAGTACGGCCCCCTCGGGGCTCAGTATGCGCTGGGTAAACTGGCCCGTTAACCCGTCCCGCGCAACAAATTGTTGCAATACATCGGCAGTCGCCGGCATTGCCATGACATACAGTGCAAGTAGTAGCCCTCGCATGGCTAGTGCTCGGGCGGCGCTGGCGCGAGAACCTCGCGCTGCCCGTTACTGCCCATTTCTGTGACGACGCCTGCCGCCTCCATGGTCTCAATCAGACGAGCAGCCCGGTTATAGCCGATTCGCAGCTTACGCTGGACGGAGGAGATCGATGCGCGGCGACTCCGACAGACGTAATCAACCGCTTCGTCATACAGTGCGTCCGACTCAGGATCTTCATCTCCAGACGTCGCTGATTGAATTTCATTTGCAGTAACGGGCGTTTGCCCTCCCTCATCCAGCAATCCCTCAATATATTGTGGATCGCCACGACGTTTCCAGTCTGCAACAACGCGATGCACTTCATCATCTGAACAAAAAGCGCCATGCACTCGCACCGGCACGCTGGAACCTGCTGGCAGATAGAGCATGTCTCCGTAGCCTAGCAATTGATCGGCACCGCCCTGATCTAGAATCGTACGAGAATCGACTTTTGAGCTCACAGCAAACGCGATTCTTGAGGGGATGTTCGCTTTGATTAAGCCGGTAATCACATCTACTGAAGGCCGCTGAGTTGCCAGCACCAAGTGGATACCAGCGGCGCGCGCTTTTTGCGCAATGCGGGCGATCAATTGCTCTACTTTTTTGCCGACAATCATCATCATATCGGCGAACTCATCGATCACCACCACAATGGAGGGCAGCTTCTCGAGTGCGGGATGCTCTTGATCTTCGCCAGTTAGTTCCAGCACCGGATCCGGACTCCACATCGGATCCAGTATCGGGCTCCCCTGCTTCTCAGCATCCGTCACTTTACGGTTATAACCTTGTAAGGTTGCGAACCCCTAACAGAGACATCAGCTTATAACGCCGCTCCATTTCTGCCACGCACCAACGGAGTCCATTGGCCGCATCCTTCATGTCGGTGATCACCGGCGTCAGTAAATGAGGAATGCCGTCGTAAACGGACAATTCCAGCATCTTCGGGTCCACTAATATCAGTCGTGCATCAGCGGGCGTCGCTTTGTAAAGCAGGCTGACCAACATGCAATTAACACCCACTGACTTACCCGACCCGGTGGTGCCCGCCACCAGCACATGCGGCATTTTACTCAAGTCAGCGACGACCGGAGAGCCCGCAATGTCATGGCCTAACGCGACGGTGAGCGGCGACTTACTCTCTTCAAACGTCGTGGAGGCCAGTACGTCCTTAAAATTGACCGTTTGTCGGTCGGCATTGGGTATCTCGATCCCCACCACACTCTTGCCGGGAATCACTTCCACTACTCGAACAGAAATAACGGCCAGCGAACGCGCCAAGTCCTTGGCAAGATTCGATATGCGTGACACTTTAACGCCGGCTGCCGGTTGAATTTCAAAGCGTGTCACCACCGGACCCGGATAAACAGCAACGACCTCAGCGACGACACTGAAATCTTTGAGCTTGAGCTCTAATAAACGCGACAACGACTCTAGTTCATCTGCCGAATAACCCCGCTGCGCCACGTCGCTCGGCGGTGCATCCAGCAAATCCAGCGGCGGCACCTCACCCGATATCGGCAGATCGAACAGCGGCTTTTGCTTTTCCTGCTCAAACTTGACCCCTGCTGCCACGGGTTCCTTGGGCGGTTTGATCTTGGGCGGCGTGCGTTTCTTTTCGCTGGCGACATGCCGCTCGATTTTTACTTTGCGCTCTTCAAGCTGTTTTTCGCGCGCGCGCCGGTCACGAAATTGATCAAGCTTAGCCGCTGCCATTTGACGTATCGCGCTGGCAGCGCTCAACACGCGCTGCCCAATCCAATCAATAACACTGAGCCAGCTGATATCTGCAAACAACGTCAGACCTAACAAAAAGACGGTTACCAAGACGAGCCGAGCACCCACGGGATTAAAGGCCTGATCAAAACCCAACCCAATTGCGGCACCAACAATCCCGCCAGCGCCCTGGGGTAAGCCTGATGCCCCCACGTCATTGAGTGCACGTAACGCCGTTGCGGCCATAACAGCCAACAGCAAGCCAAATGCGCGCAGGCCCAATATCTGCCAATCCACGGGGTCGTATCGGCCCTCCGCAAGCAGCAATGATATGGCGCGGTAGGCGAGTAACAGAGGAATCAGATAAGCAGCGGAACCAACCAAAGAGAAAAATACATCGGCGATAAAAGCACCTGTTATGCCGCCGAGGTTTTGAATGGCATCGCCCGTTCCGCTTGCAGACCACCCGGGATCTTGATCACTGTAGGTCAGCAGCGACATTAAGACGAAGAGGCATGCTGCCCCCACACTGATAAACAGGACATCGCGTAACCGGCGACGGGCAAACGTCTGCGTCGTCAATTCCGACTGTGCTGTCTCCGACTTCGCTCTGCCTGCCACGCCTCTACAACCACCGGTGGAAATGGCTATGCTAGCACACACGACACCTCGTAATGGCCAACAATCAGTCGCAAATTCATGGGTTTATCCACGGTTCCGTCCGCCAATACATCTCAACACCGCAACAATACTGGCCTCACGACATTGGCTAGGATATTCTCTTATCATTGAGATCGGCGTGGTGCTACACCGCGGCCACAGCATAGGTAATAGAGCGTCTCACACAGCACCTTTCAACATCGATAACGGAACTTTTTCATGAGTGACCCATCACACCACCGCCTGATCATTTTAGGTTCAGGGCCTGCGGGGTATACCGCCGCTGTTTACGCGGCACGCGCCAACCTCAATCCGATTGTGATTACGGGTTTGCAGCAAGGCGGTCAGCTGACGACGACGACCGAAGTCGAAAACTGGCCCGGCGGGGACCACGATTTACAAGGGCCACAGTTGATGTCGCAAATGCAGGCGCATGTGGAGCGACTCGAGGCCAGCGTGGTCTTCGATCATGTGGAGTCGGTAGATCTGGCCGCCAAGCCGTTCAAATTGCAGGGCACCTCTAGTTACACTTGCGATGCATTGGTTATTGCAACTGGCGCATCTGCACAGTATCTCGGCCTACCCTCTGAGTCAGCTTTCATGGGAAAAGGCGTCAGTGCCTGTGCAACCTGTGACGGATTCTTTTATCGCAACCAAGAAGTCGCGGTCGTGGGCGGGGGAAACACCGCGGTAGAGGAGGCACTTTATCTCAGCAATCTGTGCTCGACGGTGCATCTCATTCACCGTCGAGATTCGCTTCGCGCCGAGAAGATATTACAAGACCGTTTGATGCAGCGTGTCAGTGAAGGCAAGGTCACACTCCACTGGCATACGACGCTGGATGAAGTTTTAGGCGATGACTCTGGTGTCACTGGCATTCGCATCAAGTCTACCCTTGAAGGGGAAGCCACGCGCTCACTAGACCTATCGGGTGTGTTCATTGCAATAGGCCACAAACCCAATACGGACCTGTTCATAGACCAGTTAGCCATGCACGGGGGCTATCTTACCGTTCACTCTGGCACCGAGGGCGCAGCGACACACACTAGCCTACCAGGCGTCTTTGCAGCAGGCGATGTGGCGGACCATATTTACCGACAGGCCATTACATCAGCTGGCTTTGGCTGCATGGCGGCCCTGGATGCGGAGAAATATCTGGATGGATTGGGCGGCTAAACTTGCCCAACCCTTTTCCGCCCACTTCACAAGCTCTGGCTGAGCCAAACGGGTTACTCGCCGTCGGCGGTGACCTGCACTCTGAAACGCTGATCAGTGCTTATGCCCAAGGTATCTTTCCTTGGTTCGAGCCCGGGCAAGAAATCTTATGGTGGTCTCCAGACCCTAGATCAGTCCTCTTCCCTGATCGTATTCATATCAGTCGCTCACTCAATAAGTTCCTGCGAAAAAGCACCTGGCGGATCAGTTGCGATACCCGCTTTACGGAGGTTGTGACTCGCTGCGCAAGCGCATTGCGTCATGACGATCACAACGCCGAGCACAGCACTTGGATTTCGTCTGAAATGCTGCAGGCATATGCTGCACTGAACCAATTGGGTGTCGCGCATTCCATTGAAATATCTGACGGGGATCAATTGCTCGGCGGTCTATACGGCGTCATGCTTGAAAACGTTTTTTTTTGGAGAATCCATGTTCTCCGACCACACCAATGGATCAAAGGTGGCGTTAATTGCTTTGGCGCGTTTGTGTCAAGACAATGGAGTTGTGATGATCGACTGTCAGGTCCACAACCCCCATCTTGAGACCATGGGCGCTGAGCTTGTTTCTCGTCAAGTCTTTGAAAAACACCTCGAGGGCGCTATAAAGGCACCTATGAATGCTATCTTAGCCAATCCTGCTTGCTTGGCCCCCGCCACGAAGGCATCACTTGAGGAGCGCCTAGTCTTCCCCCTGAAGCGATTTGCGGCGGAATTGCTGTGACAGCGTCACTGCGAGAGATCAAGGTGTACACCACCTTTCCTCATCGGTGCTCTTATCTCGACAATGAGGAAGCCACGACATTATTTGTCGATCCACGGCAGACACTCAGCACGGAACTCTACACGCAGTTATCACTGCTCGGCTTTCGACGCAGCGGTGATCATGTGTACCGCCCCCACTGCGCTAACTGCAACGCTTGCATTGCTTCTCGAGTGCGAGTCGATCAATTTGTGCCCAGTCGAACGCAGCGGCGTATTAGTCGCCGCAATAGCGATTTAAGACTCGAAATCACCGAGTCGATCGCTGATGACGAGGCTTATGATCTTTACCGTTACTATATTGAAGCGCGTCACGCGGATGGCGATATGTACCCGCCGGCGCGTGACCAGTACGATTCTTTCCTGAATGATGGATTGGGTTGTGCGACCTATTACCGACTCTACGAAGGCAGTCGGCTTGTTGCGGTCACTGTGGCTGACAGAATGCTGGACGGTCTGGCTGCCATCTACACCTTCTTTGACCCCGACCAACCCAAAAGAAGTCTAGGTACAGAAGCCATACTCCTGCAAATCCGAGAGGCTCAGGCGATGGGACTCCCTTTTGTGTACCTGGGGTACTGGATAGATGGCTGTCGTAAGATGTCTTACAAAGCAAACTATGCGCCACTTGAATTATTCGTCGACGGACAGTGGCAACAACAGAAGACTGAGCAGCAAAGTGGCCCTAGCACAGACGCCATCATTGACCTCCTAGCCCCCGGCAACCCCCATCATGGACTCGACGAAGGATAAGAGGCGCTTTCCACGCACCTCACTTTTCGATACAGTGCCGCCCACCTCATAAACAAAGGCTACGCCTTGATGGCAAAAGAAGACCAGATCGAAATGGAAGGGGAGATTGTCGATACCCTGCCCAATACGACTTTCCGAGTGAAATTGGAGAACGGGCACCTTGTGACGGCGCACATCTCAGGGAAAATGCGAAAGAACTACATTCGCATCCTGACAGGCGACAAAGTCAGAGTTGAGCTCACACCTTACGATCTCACTAAGGGTCGCATCACCTACCGCGAGCGATAAGTGGGGCGCAGCGTATGGGCTGCGCGCTACCCTCACGCCTCCACCGGCTCCTCTGCATCGACTAACGCCTCGACCACCAAAGCGGAGTGGTCTTCGTTGACGGTAACGCTTGCAGAACCGCCTTTTGCCAGCGAGCCAAATAACACCATATCGGCCAATGGTTTTTTGATGTGTTCTTGTATGACCCGCTCCAAAGGGCGAGCGCCCATCGTCGCATCGTAGCCTTTTTCAACCAACCACAGTCTCGCCTCTTCGTCGACCTCTACCGATACCTGGCGTTCATCAAGCTGGCTTTGCAGTTCGATCAAAAACTTATCCACGACGGTTAAAATGACCTCTTCGCTGAGCGGGCCAAACGGCACGATCGCATCCAGTCTATTTCTAAATTCAGGGGTAAAAGTTCGATTGATCGCCTCGATCGAATCGGTCGAGTTGTCTTGTATGGAAAAGCCAATCGATCGACGACTCACGTTTTCTGCACCCGCATTGGTCGTCATGACCACAATGACATTGCGGAAATCTGTCTTGCGTCCATTGTTATCGGTGAGCGTTCCGTGATCCATCACCTGCAGTAACAGATTGAAGACCTCCGGATGCGCTTTTTCGATTTCGTCAAGCAACACCACGCTGTGGGGATGCTTAGTCACTTGATCGGTCAGCAGCCCGCCTTGGTCATAACCGACGTAACCCGGCGGCGCACCAATCAAGCGCGACACCGTGTGTCGCTCCATGTATTCCGACATATCGAACCGCAACAGCTCTAAACCCATTTGCAGTGCCAACTGCCGAGTCAGCTCGGTCTTTCCAACACCAGTGGGACCTGCTAATAGAAACGAGCCTATCGGCTTCTGGCCCGCACGCAATCCCGCCCGCGCCAGTTTAATGGCGCTCACCATCTGAGAAACGGCGGCGTCCTGACCAAATACGGTCATCTTAAGGTTAGCCTCTAATTTACTCAGCAAGGTTTTGTCGTCGCTGCTCACCGTCTTGGGTGGTATGCGCGCTATTTTCGCCACCACGGCTTCAATATCGCCAGGGCCCAATATCTTTTTTCGCTTACTCGGAGACTGCAATTGCTGAAACGCACCTGCCTCGTCAATCACATCGATTGCCTTGTCTGGCAGAAACCGGTCCGTGATGTATCGAGCGGCCATCTCAGATGCCACCTTCAGTGCCTTATCGGTATAGCGAAGCTTGTGGTGCGCCTCAAAACGCGACTTGAGCCCCTTGAGAATCTTATAGGCATCCTCAACGGAAGGCTCGAGCACGTCTACTTTCTGGAAGCGACGACTCAGCGCCTTGTCCTTATCGAAAATCCCCCGGTACTCGGCATAGGTCGTAGAGCCAACGCAGCGCATCTTGCCTGAACCGAGCAGTGGCTTCAGCAGATTGCTCGCGTCCATTACGCCGCCAGAGGCCGCTCCGGCACCGATGATGGTGTGAATCTCGTCAATGAAAAGAATGGCGTGATCATTCTCGGCTAAATTCGCCAGCAATCCCTTTAACCGCTTCTCAAAGTCACCTCGGTACTTCGTGCCCGCCAGCAGCGCGCCGAGATCGAGAGAATAAACAACCGCCTCTTGCAGTGTCTCTGGCACCTCGCCGTCAACGATCATTTTCGCCAGCCCCTCGGCAATCGCTGTTTTCCCGACGCCTGATTCTCCAACCAGCAACGGATTGTTCTTGCGCCTTCGGGCCAATATCTGAGCCACACGCTCAACCTCGCGCAGTCGGCCGATTAATGGGTCAATCTTACCCGCCTCGGCTTCGACATTGAGATTTGTGGCATAGGCATCAAGTGGCCTCTTTTCAGCAGCCTCTTCGCCACCCTCTGCCTCACCGGTGAATTCTTCTTGACCGCCCTGCTCTTCCCCGTCCTTGCCTACGCCATGAGTGATGAAATTCACAATGTCGAGGCGCGAGATATTTTGAGTCTTGAGGAAGTACACCGCCTGCGATTCTTGTTCAGAGAAAATGGCGACCAACAGATTGGCTCCAGTGACCTCCTGCTTACCCGAGCTTTGCACGTGAAATACGGCACGTTGCAGGACACGTTGAAACCCCAAAGTGGGCTGCGTGTCGCGGCCGTCATCGCTGTCGGTTAGCAGCGGCGTCGTAGAGTCGATAAATTCCACCAACTCACCGCGCAATTCATCCATATTGACATGACACGCATTCAATACGGCTGTCGCCGCAGCATCATCAAGTAATGCCAGCAACAGATGTTCGACCGTAATAAACTCATGGCGTCGAGCCCGGGCCATTCTGAAGGTTTCATTAAGCGTATTTTCAAGTTCTTTGCTGAGCATTTAGCTATCCTCATCATCGGCAGAGGGTTCTACTTCACACAATAATGGATGACCGTTATCGCGAGCAGATTGGTTGACTTGGGAGGCTTTGGTTTCAGCAATATCTTGGGGGTAGATACCACAGACGCCCTTACCTTGCGTGTGCACCGCGAGCATCACCTGAGTCGCCTGCTCGCGGTTCATCGTAAAAAACGTTTCTAGCACTTCGACAACGAACTCCATAGGGGTGTAGTCGTCATTCAGCAAGATAACGCGGTAAAGAGAGGGGCGTTTGAGCTTGGGTTTCGCGGGCGCAACCGCCAACCCACCCTCGTCATCAAGGTCGCTGTCATCGGGCTTCGCCGCGTTGACGACCCGCTTTACTGCCGACATCTCTCTCCACCTCCTGCTCCTCATAGCCTCAGTATAATCCACCCTCTGGCAAATAAAGCGGTTTCACGACAGATCCGACCTAATTTATTCTTCGCCGACAATCTGGACAATACAACAGACAAAAAAAAGCCCGCCAGCAGCGGGCTCGCGATCGGCGAAACCCTCACATATGAGCGATAACGCTGTCTCCAAAAGCAGAGCATGATACCAATGTGGCCCCGTCCATCAGACGTTCAAAATCGTAGGTCACTGTTTTGGCTTGAATCGCACCATTCATGCCATCGATGATTAAATCCGCCGCCTCGTTCCAGCCTAGGTGGCGCAGCATCATTTCAGCAGAGAGAATGAGCGAACCTGGATTCACTTTATCTTGCCCAGCATATTTTGGTGCTGTGCCGTGAGTTGCCTCAAACAAGGCAACGGTATCCGACAGGTTCGCACCCGGTGCAATACCGATTCCGCCCACTTGGGCTGCGAGCGCATCGGAAAGGTAATCACCGTTTAAGTTGAGCGTAGCCACCACACTATAGTCACGTGGGCGAGTCAGCACTTGCTGCAACATCGCGTCGGCAATCACATCTTTTACGACAATATCGTTACCGGTCCGCGGATTCTTGATGCTGACCCAAGGGCCGCCATCGAGCAACTCACCACCAAACTCCTTCTGCGCTAATTCGTATCCCCAATCGCGGAAGGCGCCCTCGGTGAATTTCATAATATTCCCCTTATGCACCAACGTCACCGAGGGGAGGTCTTGCTCAATAGCATACTGAATAGCCTTGCGAACCAGCCGCTGGGTACCTTCCTCTGATACGGGTTTGATGCCAATACCCACATTTTCAGGGAAGCGGATTTTAGTAGCGCCCATCTCGCCGATAATAAAATCGACAACTTTTTGCGCTTCAGGCGTGCCCGCCTGATATTCAATGCCCGCATAGATATCCTCAGAGTTCTCTCTGAAGATCACCATATTGCAATCTCCGGGCTTCTTGACCGGAGACGGTACGCCTTCGAACCAGCGCACTGGTCGGAGGCAAGTGTAGAGATCGAGCTCCTGCCGCAACGCAACATTAAGCGAGCGGAACCCTCCCCCCACCGGGGTCGTCAGCGGCCCTTTAATGGCAACGCTATAGGTTTTAATCGCATTGAGCGTCTCTTCTGGAAACCAATCGCCGTCGTACAGCTCAGCCGCCTTCTCACCGGTATAAATTTCCATCCAAGAAATCTTCTTAGCCCCGTCGTAAGCCTTTGCGACAGCCGCATCCACGACTGAGATCATCACGGGAGAGATGTCCACACCAATACCATCTCCCTCAATGTAGGGGATAATGGGGTTACTAGGAACGTCGATGCTGTTGTCGTCATTGACGACAATCATCTCTCCGGTGTCAGGTATTTTGATGTGCTGATAGGCCATGCTGAAACTCCCCCAAAAATAAAAAAACGGCTTCCCTCGCGAGCGATGGGACCACGTCAATGCCCCCTGCAACAATGCAGATCGGACCAGACGCGGGTTATGCGATCATTTTAACACCAAATGAGGCAGACTAGGCAGATGGCGTCTCTTATTGTGTTCAATAAACCCTTTCAAGTCCTCAGCCAATTCACTGATCGCGATCGACCCCAAGCCCCACGAAGCACTCTGGCTGATTTCCTAGATGCTCCTCGGTTTCGTGCGGCGGGCAGATTGGATTACGACTCTGAAGGGCTACTCTTACTCACGGACGGATGGTCACCTACAGCAGCAGATCGCGCACCCTCAGTACCGCCAATGGAAAACCTATTGGGTTCAGGTCGAAGGCAACATTGATCAGACAGCCTGCGATGCGCTGGCCAAGGGCGTGCTCTTGCGTGATGGAATCACCCAATCTGCGCGCGCTCAGTTAATCGCGGAGCCTGAGGTATGGCCGCGCTATCCGCCAATCCGCGAGCGCAAAACCGTGAGTGACTCTTGGCTCCAGATATCGATCACCGAAGGGCGCAATCGCCAAGTACGCCGGATGACCGCTGCGGTCGGCTTTCCCACTCTGCGACTGATTCGGACCGCTATTGGGCCCTGGCAGATCGATGGGTTGAAGCCCGGAGAGCACCGCTTTGCGTCGACTGATAATTTCAAGCGTTGACCCAGCGCACGCCTGCCATCATCCTTCGATGCCATTGTCGCTAGCTAGGAAGCCACATACATCGTGATCAGCACCCCCCAAACCGCTCAACAAACCGTCATAGTCGGGATGTCAGGTGGCGTCGACTCATCGGTCGCAGCGCTGCTGTTGCTCGAGGCAGGCTATCGCGTTGAAGGGTTGTTCATGAAAAATTGGGAAGAAGATGACGGCACGGAATACTGTACCGCCAAGGCGGATCTAGCAGATGCAGAAGCCGTAGCGCAGACACTCGACATTCCGCTGCACAGCGCTAATTTCGCTGCCGAATATTGGGACAGTGTTTTTGCCCACTTTCTCAAGGAGTACGAGGCCGGCCGCACCCCAAACCCCGACATCTTGTGTAACCGAGAAATTAAATTCCGTGCCTTTCTCGACTATGCGACCTACTTGGGCGCCGACCTGATCGCAACGGGCCATTATGTTCGATCGCGCGCACATCAAGGAACGACCCAGCTGCTAAAGGGTACCGATAACAATAAGGATCAGAGCTATTTCCTCCATCAAGTGGACCATCGAGCGCTAGAGCGAACCCTATTTCCGGTTGGCGAAGTCACGAAAGATGTCGTGCGAGCAAAGGCCGAGTCAGCAGGGTTCACTAATGCGCGCAAAAAAGACAGCACCGGGATCTGTTTTATCGGGGAGCGACGCTTTACCGACTTTCTCGGTCAATATCTCCCGGCACAGCCCGGGCCAATTTGCGCCAGCGATGGCGAACTGCTTGGCGAGCATCAGGGCTTGATGTATCACACCATAGGCCAACGTCAGGGTCTCGGTATTGGCGGGCTATCGGCCCATCCGGAGGCACCGTGGTACGTGGTGGAAAAACAGCTGGCGAGCAACACGTTAGTCGTGGCGCAGGGTAACCATCACCCCGCTTTGTTCCGTGACAAACTGATCGCCGCTGAGGTGATATGGATCAACGGTGAGGCCCCGGCGATGCCGCTCTCCTGCCATGCCAAAATTCGCTATCGCCAACCCGACCAGGCCTGCGTCGTCAGTCAGCAAGATGACAGATTCATCGTGTCTTTTGAGACACCACAGCGCGCAGTCACGCCAGGCCAGTCAGTTGTCTTTTATGAGGGGGAGGTCTGCCTCGGCGGTGGTGTGATCGAGGTCGCACTATGACTGAGCGCACCGTGATCGAGCAGCGCACCCTCGCCCTAGCGGGAGTGGCCCAAGCGGCACGCATCGTCGATCTAGCCGCCAAAACGGGTAGCTGGCCAACGCCGTTTGTAGAAGCCTCTATTCACTCATTGTTTTGCTTCGAGCCGGAGGCCGTCGACGCGGTTTTTGGTACCCCACAGGGTATTCGTCTGGGATTAGAGCAATTATCGGCCACTTTGAGTTTATCGCCGGACGAGTCTGCCGCACAGACGCTTCGCTACACGCTGGCTATGCTGCAGCTAGAGAAGCGATTTGCTAAGCGCGACGACCTGCTGAGTATCGTTCACACTAGGCTCAAACATGCCGCCTACAGCGCAGATAATTTTTCAAGTAATATCAGCACTATAAGCTCTAATATTGCTGCGATTTATCAGGATACACTCAGCACACTGCCTTACCGAATTAAAGTCACCGGCAGCGCACAGCACCTCAACAGCCCTCACGTGGCAGACCTGGTTCGCGCACTGCTACTGTGTGGTGTGCGCGCAGCATTCCTTTGGCGGCAGCTCGGGGGATCACGATTTAAGCTCATGCTGAGCCGCGGCGAGATCAGAGACACCGCCGCCCGGCTCGCTCGGGATGTCAGCGCATCCCATTGACGTACTCCAGTAGGGCAAGCAACGGCGGGCCATGTTAAACTGGTTGTTTCCGACTGCTGAGCAGATGCCATGACCCCCTCCCCACTGACTGCCCTATCTCCCCTTGATGGTCGATACTGCAACAAAGTGGACTCACTTCGCGGTATCTTCAGCGAATACGGCTTGATCTATCGGCGCGTCGCGGTAGAAGTCGCCTGGCTGAGTCAACTTGCCGCTTGCCCAGCAATATCGGAAGTGCCCCCCTTTAGCGACGAGGCAAACGCCCTCCTCGGGGGGTTAGTCAGTGGCTTTTCGGAGACTGACGCGCAGCGAATTAAGGCAATCGAGGCGACCACAAATCATGACGTCAAAGCGGTCGAATACTTCTTGAAGGAATCGATTGCCGATAATGAAGAACTGTCGGCCGCCTCTGAGTTTATCCATTTTGCCTGCACCAGCGAGGACATCAATAATCTCGCCCATGCTCTGATGATTAAAGACGGGCATCAGGCGATGAAAGCGGCTTACGACGAAGTTACCTCAGTCCTAATGCAGCTCGCGAGGGAATTTGCGGCGCAACCGATGCTTTCACGCACCCACGGCCAAGCAGCCACGCCCACGACGCTGGGTAAAGAATTCGCCAACGTGGTAGCGCGTCTTAATCGGCAGCGAGGCATCGTGAATGCACTGCAGCCGCTCGGCAAACTCAATGGCGCCGTCGGCAATTACAACGCCCACAGTGTCGCCTACCCAGAAATAGATTGGCAGGCGATCTCTGAGCAATTTGTGACGTCCCTAGGTTTGGAATGGAATCCCTACACGACCCAGATCGAGCCTCATGATTATATGGCGGAGTACTTCGACGGATTGGCGCGTAGCAATCAAATTCTTGTCGATTTTGCTCGTGATATTTGGTCCTACATCTCGCTGGGGTATTTCAAACAAAAAGTGATCGAGGGCGAAGTGGGCTCCTCAACGATGCCGCATAAGGTTAATCCCATTGACTTTGAGAACGCCGAGGGCAATTTTGGCCTGTCGAACGCGCTACTGACCTATCTAGCGCAGAAGTTACCCGTTAGCCGATGGCAGCGGGACCTGACGGACAGCACGGTACTGAGGAACATGGGGGTTGCCATGGGTTACTCGCTACTGGCGCTACAATCGTTGCAAAAGGGCATTAGCAAACTCGAGGTTGCCAGTCGCACCGATGCTGGCAGATCTTGATGACGCATGGGAAGTCCTCGGCGAAGCAGTTCAGACCGTCATGCGGCGTTACGGCGTGCCGGAACCCTATGAGAAACTCAAGGCCCTGACGCGAGGTCGACGCCTTGACGCTAACGCGTTACAAGAGTTTATCCAGTCCCTCGACATACCAGACGACGCAAAGGATCGACTCGCCGCGCTCACGCCTCAAACCTATACGGGCTATGCGGCTGATCTTGCCGCCAAAATTAGCGATTAGGCAAGCCGATCACCAAGATGAAGCTGCCCATTTCAGCGCAACAGTTTCTCGCAGAGTATTGGCAGCAAAAACCCTTGTATCTGCCGCAGGCAATACCTGGTTTTCGGTCCCCGATCACCCCAGATGAACTCGCGGGATTCGCCCTAGATGCAGACATCGAAAGCCGACTGATCTGGCAAGACAAGGGGATCTGGGGTCAGGCTGATGGCCCCTTTATCGACACCAGCTTTCAGCGTCAGGACTTGTGGACCTTGCTAGTCCAACAGATGGATCGCTGGCATCCGGCGATCCATCAGCTGCGCCTCAGTCTCTCTTTTCTACCCAACTGGCGATTTGATGACGTGATGGTGAGCTACGCGGTGGAAGGCGCTGGCGTGGGACCGCACTTCGATCGTTACGACGTGTTCTTGCTGCAAGGACTGGGTCAGCGGGAATGGCGCTTGGGTCCTGTGTGCGACGAGAACACCCCGCAGCTTGGTGGCAGTGGCCTCAATCTCATTCCCGAATTCGAGCCGGAAGCCACATTTCTATTGAACCCCGGCGATGCACTGTATGTACCGCCGGGGATTGCCCACTGGGGGATTGCTCGTAGCACTAATATGACCTTTTCGATTGGCCTTCGAGCGCCTCCCATCGCCGCACTGTTAGCGCGCCGCACTGACAATGTATTAGAGCGCCTTTCCAGCACACTGCTGTTAGAAGACGGCGTCACCGCCGTGCTCGACAGTAGACCGGGGGAAATCACCGCGGCGCACCTCGCCAATGCGAGAGACGCTCTCGCCAATGCAATAGACGCACTTGACGATGGCCGGTGGCTGGGTGAAATACTGACCGAGCAAGGTGATTCGGTGGCAGACAGCACGGCGTATTTCGCGACGCCCTCGCACACCGGGAAGGTGAGGCTGTCTGCAGACACGCGATTAGCTTGGCGGGAGCACACGACCGCCTCGACGTTTTTATTGATGGCGATTACATCGCTGCGTCCTCGCATGCACTGCCTTACCTAATGGCGCTCTGCAGCGGCGATACACTAGAGCAGCAGGCCCTCGACACTGCCTGCCCAACCCTCAGTGAGGCGTTGTCCGAATGTCAGGCACTGGTCGCCGATCCCGAGGACTAAAACTGACTGCCGTGACAGTGAGGTCGGGCCGATTCAGGACATCATGTTTATGGCGGCACGAAGCCCAGCTCAGACGGGCTGCCGAGACAGTGCCAAGATACTTTGTGCGGCGGCGAGCGGTGTCGTTTTTGCCTGTCTCACCTCAGCTTCAACATCGGCCATTGCTGACTGTACCGAAGGGTGACTCGAGACCGACGCGCGCAGGAGCTCGTCGATGAGCTGATGCATCCATGTTAAGTTCTGATCGGCCCGTGCTTGCTCGAACGCTCCTTGAGCGCGGGCCAGATCGGCATATTGAGCGATCATTTCCCAAATAGCCTCAAGCCCCAGGCCGTTGAGCGCAGAGCATGTCATCACTTGGGGCTCCCAGAATCCGTCGTGACTCAGCAACGACATCGCCGCACGATAATGCTGTTGTGTGATGCGTGCCATTGACTCGCTGGCCCCATCGGCCTTGTTCACCACGATAGCATCGGCCAACTCAAGAATGCCTTTCTTAATGCCCTGCAACTCATCGCCACCTCCGGGCAACATCAGTAACAGAAAAAAGTCGACCATGCTGGCGACCTGATGCTCAGATTGCCCGACACCCACTGTCTCGACCAATATCACATCAAATCCCGCGGCCTCGCATAACAACAACGATTCGCGGGTTTTGGCCGCCACCCCACCCAGCGCCCGCCCCGCCGGCGAGGGCCGGATAAAAGCGGCGTCAGCACGAGACAGGGTTTCCATCCGGGTTTTGTCACCTAAAATCGAGCCACCCGCAACAGGAGAACTTGGATCGACCGCTAAAACGGCGAGACGGTGGCCCTGCTCGATCACTTGAGAACCAAAAGCCTCAATGAACGTTGATTTGCCCACGCCGGGAACGCCGCTGATCCCGACCCGAATACTGCCTCCGGTATGAGGCAATAACGCGGTCAATAACTGCTGTGCCGACTGACGATCTTCAACGCGCTGGCTCTCTACGAGCGTGATGGCTTTGCCAAAGCGCGACGATCACCTGAGAGAATGGCCTCAGCTGTTGGCGTTAATGGCATCGAGCACTTTTCTCGCAGCATCAGGAATCGGCGTACCCGGGCCAAAGATCAGCGCCACACCACTTTGCTCCAAGAAATCATAGTCCTGCGCGGGAATAACGCCGCCAGCAATAACGATAATATCGTCCCCACCTTGCTCTCGAAGTGCTGCGATAAGCTCGGGAACGAGGGTCTTATGACCGGCAGCAAGACTCGATGCACCCACTGCATGCACGTCATTTTCGATTGCTTGACGCGCCACTTCGCTTGGCGTGGAGAACATCGGCGAGAGGTCCACATCAAAACCCACATCGGCAAACGCAGTGGCAACGACTTTGGCGCCTCGATCGTGACCATCTTGGCCCATTTTCGCCACGAGCATTCGAGGTCGCCGCCCATGCGCTGCGACAAAGGCATCTATGTCCATTGAGATCTTCTCCCAGTCAGCATCCCCTTTATAAGCCGCCCCATAAACGCCAGACACTGTTTGCGAATTGGCGGTAAAACGTCCAAACACCTGCTCCATCGCATCGGAGATCTCGCCTACCGTCGCACGGCATCGAGTCGCCTCAACCGCCAGCTCCAACAGGTTGCCCTGCCCAGAGCGGGCCGCCTCTGTCAGCGCACTCAGTACGCCGATAACCGCTTCATCGTCGCGCGACGCTCGGATGTCAGCGAGGCGACGTAATTGGGCCTCTCGCACTTGCTCGTTGTCGATCTCGAGAATATCAACGACATCCTGCTCGTCAATTTGGAACTTATTAACGCCCACGATGACATCTTCGCCACGATCAATTCGAGCCTGCTTTTTCGCCGCCGCTTCTTCAATCCTCAGTTTGGGGACACCGCTCTCGATAGCTGCCGCCATACCGCCAAGCTCGTCGATCTCAACGATCAATTCTCGCGCCTTGGCTGCCATTTCGTTTGTTAAGTGCTCCATCATGTAGGATCCCCCCCAAGGATCCACAACCTGCCCAATACCGGTCTCCTCCTGCAGGATTAACTGAGTATTGCGGGCAATACGGGCCGCAAAATCAGACGGCAACGCAATGGCCTCATCAAGCGCGTTGGTGTGCAGCGACTGCGTGCCGCCAAAAACTGCTGCCATGGCCTCAATCGTTGTTCGCACAATATTGTTGTAAGGATCCTGCTCTGTCAGTGACCATCCGGATGTTTGGCAATGCGTCCGCAGCATCGAGCTTTTCGGATTGGTCGGCGCAAAACCTTCCACAATTTCGGCCCACAGCAATCGAGCAGCCCGCATCTTTGCGATTTCCATATAGAAATTCATGCCGATGCCCCAGAAGAAACTGAGCCTCGGTGCAAAATCATCAATCTGCAGTCCAGCCGCGATCGCTGTTTGGATATATTCCTTTCCATCCGCCAAGGTATAAGCCAGCTCCAAAGCGGCGTTCGCACCCGCTTCCTGAATATGATATCCAGAAATTGAAATCGTATTGAATTTTGGCAAGTTAGCGGAGCAATAAGCGATGATGTCGCCGATAATTTTCATGCTGGGTGTCGGCGGGTAAATGTAGGTATTGCGGACCATGAACTCTTTCAAAATATCATTTTGAATCGTTCCTGATAACGCAGCTTGCTCAACACCCTGCTCTTCCGCTGCAACGATATAACCCGCCAGCACAGGCAACACAGCGCCATTCATGGTCATCGATACCGAGACCTTATCGAGCGGTATAGCGTCGAAAAGAATTTTCATGTCCTCAACAGAATCAATCGCCACACCCGCTTTGCCGACATCACCAGACACCCTAGGGTGATCTGAGTCATAGCCGCGATGTGTGGCTAGGTCAAAGGCGACTGAAATGCCCTGACCGCCCGCCGCTAGCGCCTTACGGTAAAACGCGTTAGACGCCTCCGCGGTCGAGAAGCCCGCGTACTGTCGAATCGTCCAGCGGCGACCGGCATACATGGTAGCCTGCGGCCCGCGAATATAGGGGGAGAATCCGGGTAACGTATTGGTGTAGGGGAGTTCCTGAATATCCTCAGCGGTGTAGAGGGTTTTCAGCGGAATACCCTCGGGGGTATGCCAAGTGAATTCCTCTGGCGTGAGGCCCTTACTCTGCTTTTCTACCAGCTGTCCCCAGGCGCTAAGGGTCGATTCCTCCGGGTCATAAACACTCATGCGACGCCCTCAGCCGGCTGCGACAACTCAATTAAGACACCACCACAACTCTTCGGGTGAATAAAGATGACTCTGGCGCCATGCGCTCCCGGTGAAGGATTATCGCCTATGAATTGATAGCCCTTATCTCGGAGCCTCACGACATCCGCATCGATATCGTCGGTTCGAAAGCATAAGTGATGCAACCCCCCGCCACGCTTTTCCAAGTAACTGGCAATCGGGCCGGTGCCCTCTAATGGTGCGACGAGTTCGATGTGCGTCGCGGGCACGCTGAAAAAAGCCGTTGCGGTTTTTTCAGCCTCAACCACCTCATCACCGTCATATTGCAGGCCAAAGTCCCCCAAAAAACGGGCCACAGCTGTTTCTAATTCAGGGACGGCAATGGCGATGTGGTCAAGTGCAGTAATCATTCGGTGGATATCCTAATTCATCACTAGATAAAGAGCTTAACGAGCTCTGTGGTGTGCGCTCTCCGCGATAAGGCTATTTCCTCATCAGAGATAATTTCTACCTTCTCGTCGGGAGTGACTCGAAATAGCGGCTGCCCTTTGGCGATGATGACGCCATCACCCTCGACCAGCACCTCGTCGATCGTGCCGGCAAAAGGCGCGAATACCTTGTTGAACATCTTCATGACCTCAACAAGATAAAGCGGTTCACCTGCCTCAAAATGCTGCCCCTGCTCCACATACAGTGGCGCTTCGGGCGCCTCTCGACCGTAAAACATTCCGCCACTCTCAGCGACAATCTCGTTTGATTTGGCAACCGGCGGCGGCGCAAGCGCCTTAGCCATCGCCTTCTGATGCGCCTCATCCAAGAGGCGCTCAGGAAACGTGATGGTCATATCTGCATTCACGTCAAGATCGTAAAAGCCAGTAAAGCGCGCCATTGCCGGCAGGCACTCTAGTATTTCCATTCCCGCTTGGTAGCCACTGTGGGCAGCCTGTATCGCTGCCCAGTCAGGCCCCGTTACGCCCTCTGGCGCCTCCTGAGTCATCAGCCGTGACAGTGCAGCCCAGTCATCGCATTCAAATTGCCGCGATAGCTCAGCATAAAAATCTTCTGCGTCGGTCAAAATCTGATGGTCATGGTCCCAGATGGTGCTGGACGCAGGCAGCGTCTCGTTCCAGTCAAGGCGCAAGAAATGATAGGTGTCGGCAAGCACCTCCACCGGATTATCTGCCCACTCAAAATGCCCTTGCTCAAATCGAAAGGCGTGTTGATTCTGACTGAGCCAGCCAGAGAGCAAATGAGGGGATGCCATTAGCTGCATGATGGGCCTGATCAACAAACTTTCCTTCGCCGCCAACACCGATTGCAGAGCGGCACCCTCGGCGCCTGCTGCAGCGACTCTGGTTGCGCATAATTGCTCCCAGGCGATTTTGATATCGACCCTGCCCGCTTCCTGCGCTAACTCACCCACTGCAGTGAGGTAAGGCACAATGAAACGCGTAGTGGGGCGAGCATTTACCGTACGCCCTAAGAACCAGTGCACCAGACCGTAGTGAAAGGCGAGATTAGTCTGTAAATCTCTGCCACGAAGTCGCGTCGAGCGCAGCACTTCTGCCATTTGCTCATAAGCGGTCTCCCGCGCCCCACCCACTGTCAGCAGCAGTGCCACGTTCGAATCATAGGCGCCCGCCAACGTGTATTCCATGAACACATCTGTGTCGGGATTGTGCAAGCTGATTCCCTGATCGTCACGAATCTCACCAGCAATAGGGTCCGACCAGAACTCCACCATGCCTCCTGCGCTGGGCTGGAGGGCGTCATTAGTGGCGTTAAGTCGAGCCTCCAGGCTATCTGAGAGCCTCGGAACACGCTCAGGCCTGGGTAACCGTTGTCCGTGCGCCGCCAGTAGCACCATCGCCTCTACCAATGATTCGACGACAAAGCCATCCTCCGCATCATCGGGATTCGAAAAGCGCAAGGCGTAGCACAACTCAGAGACGCGGTGTTCTACTTGAATCCGAGTATTCATTTCCATAAAAAAATGCTGATCTCGGTCGACAATGCACTCAAAGGTCGAGACAGAATCCAGTCCAACGGCCTCTCCAAAACGCGTTGCCTCATCTTCCATCGCATCTAACGTGACAATATCCTGAGCCAGAACGGCCGCCTCTTCCTCTGCGCCAGAATGCTTCGCTCTTTGCTGCGCTGCGAGCAATGACTCGCGAGTGACCGATACCTCAAGCAGTTTCTGCTCATGCATCTGCAGCGAGCAGTCTCTGCCGCCCAGCGTGATGCACCAATCGCCATTACCAATAACCTGAATTTCCTGATGTCGGGTTGTTTCGATATTCAACTCAACCAACACATTTTTGTTGTCACCCACCCCGGTTGTCTTGACCTCATTCAGGATTTCTCGGACCAACTCGGGGGTTTTTTCAGCGTCACCGAGGGCAACGATTCGCTGTCCTTTTCCGCCGCCGCCGCCAATGGCTTTTAAGCGGACACGATTTTGAGGATATTGCTCGCTCATCTTGATCACGGCTTCGGTCAGCGTTTCACTCAACTCATCGACGGTATAGAGGTCAATGCCCTTTCTGTAGCTGGCCATCAAGACACGCTCAGCCAAGCTCTCGAGCTGCTCGTCAGGAGTGTCACTGGGCGCTAACACCAACTCATGCTCTGCGACCACAGACTCTAGCGCGGCTCTATCCGGATGCTTTTTCAACAACGTCAGCGTAGTACCGTTATCAATGCCCGGCGTGACCGAGACGCCTACACGGAGCGCAGTGCGTTTGGCCTCATCTTTTAATCCCGCCTGCCTAACGGTTCGCGAACAAGGACCGATAAAAATCAGACCAGCCGCTTCCATCGCCGCAACCATCTGCTCATCTTCAGCCATAAATCCATAACCAGCGAAAATAGCGTTGTAGCCGATGCTGTTGGGCGATGTGGATGATGTCGGCAATCCGCTGCTCACGCTCTTCTTTGGTCGCGCCGCTGTAATCGGGCACGCGGTGCACCCGGTCAGGGTCGGTCAGCACCCTCAGCTCGGGCGCCAACGCGCCGCGATACACAATCGAGTCCTTTTCGGATAATAAGATGCCGTACTGATCGATGCCCATTTCCGTGAACACGTCCATGGCTTCTTTACGAATCGGGCCACGGCAGATAATCAGCGGTCTTAAGTCGTTACATAAAAAACGCTCACACCACGGCGACGCAGACAGCTTGTCGCGCCGATCCGCGTGTATAAGGGGATTATTGAGATAGTGCTGAATACCCAAAACGATGTCTCTCCCAACCACTGATCAATGAAATTCGCGCTGCACCGACTGCATCGGCCCAGGCTGGTAATGACGCAAACAAAACGCCATCTGGCGCGCCAACACGTGGCGTAGGTCCGCGGGCATAACAATCTCAGAAATGGAACCCAAACTCAGCGCCTCGTCGGGATTCATGATTTCCTGTTCGTAACGCTGAGCAAGAGACGCCTCTTCTGCTTTAATCAGCGCATCGACGGCCAGGGCGGCCTCTTTGCTCGCCTCTGTGACGGACAAACCCTGAGCCACACGAGCCTCGCTCTCAGTTTGAATACGCGCGTCGCGGTTCGCCCGAATTTTCTTGAGTTCGTCCTTATACACGTACTCCACGCCCGCAGGTCCCATCACCGCGACCCGCGTAGTCGGCAGCGCCACGACAAAATCCGCGCCCGTCGCATAATTATTGTAGGACGCATACGCGCCGCCAAAAGCATTCCGCACCAGCACCAAAAAACGAGGCGTGCGCAGATCGACAATCGCATCCAACATCGCGCGACCCGCCTGCACGATGCCTCTGTGCTCCTGTTCTCGGCCCGGCAAAAACCCAGTCGTATCTTCAAGGAATATCACGGGGATGTTGTACAAATTACAAAAGCGAATAAAACGGGCGTTTTTATACGCAGCATCGATGTCGATTTGCCCGGAGGCAACGGCAGAATTATTGGCGACGAACCCCACCACATTACCGCCCATGCGGCCCAATGCTGTGACCGTATTGCGCGCTCTATCCGCCTGCGTTTCCAGAAAGTCGCCGTGATCGCACAGCTGCTGAATCATGATGCTGATGTCAAAGGGCGTATTGAATCCTGTCGGAGAGTTAAACGCCTTTTTTAAAAGGATATCCACGTCAACCGTGCGACGGTCTATCGGGTCAGAGGTTTCCCTGTAGGGGGCCAGCGACTGATTCGAGTCGGGCAAATAGCGCAACAGCTCTTTTACCTTTCGGAGGGCTGCCACTTCATCCTCAACGACAAAATCAGTCACACCGGTCTGGCTGTGCACCATTGGCCCACCCAGTTCGTCGGGCGTAATATCCTCGCCCAAAACGCTCTTCACAACGCCCGGCCCGGTAAGTCCGAAAAAGGTCTCCTTCGGCTGAATCAAGAAACTACCTTGCCGCGGCAGGTAACTGCCACCCCCCGCATTGAAACCGAACATGCACATGATACTGGGCACAATGCCGCTGATTTTACGCAGCGCGGTAAAGGCATCAGCATAACCATCGAGGCCGCCGACACCAGCGGGAATATAAGCGCCCGCAGAATCATTTAAACCGACCACTGGAATCCGACGCTTAGCAGCCAACTCAAAAAGCCGCGCTAGTTTCTTGCCATTCGTGGCATCCATCGATCCCGCGCGCACGGTAAAATCGTGCCCATAAACCGCAACATCGCGTCCGTTGACCGACATAATCGCGGTGACCAACGAGGCACCATCCAGATTCGGCCCCCAGTTTTGATACAGCACATGGGGGGTGTCGTCAGCCAGATAACGGATTCGCTCCCAAACCGTCATCCGCCCCTTGAGGTGCTGACGAAGGCGATTACGCGATCCGGCCGCCATGAGGGGCTTTTCACGCAGCTCCGCACCACGGCGCAGCGTTGCCTCGTAACGGCCAGCAGGGTCTGTCTCGACCGGAGCGGCTGTAAACGGGTTCTCTAGTGACACGGTCACACCCTCGCGGGTGCCCTTCTCGGTACCATTGTTCATTGACGGGCTCTCAGATAAAAAACGGTGCGCTCTCATGCACAGCGGTGCTGATCAACCGATAAGTGTACACCGCGCTGTGCATAGACCGCGACATTACTTATCCTTACCGCTTCCTGTCAATTTTACCCCTGTTGGTCGAAGGGTTATTTATGTCGCTAACAGAGCGCATCATTTCACTGCCTTATGAGGCTAGCTTGGTCGAATGGGCGGGCTTGTTTGCTCACTTGCCCGGCTTTGCCTATCTAGATAGTGGTAATCAAACCGGCGGCACCGAGCGAGAATTGCTCACCGCCTTACCAAGTGCCCGCCATACCTTGCAGCATTATTCAGGTGATATGAGCCGCTGGATGGCAGCAATCGAAGCAGCACTCACTCGCGCCCACCACTCGGATGAGGCCGTGCAATCCTCGGATAGCATGGGGAGCTGCCTCGCCATCGGTCACCTCGATTACGA
Source organism: uncultured Luminiphilus sp. (assembly GCA_943789425.1). GTDB lineage: Bacteria > Pseudomonadota > Gammaproteobacteria > Pseudomonadales > Halieaceae > Luminiphilus. The sequence continues at coordinate 197,241 of CALSUB010000001.1, read as the reverse complement.
TACCCCCGCCCGTTATCTCATTGGCGAGGCGGCTGAACCCGGCGCATCAGCTGCGCATATTTATCACTGGGTGATGGTGTCGGATTTCGCCGCGCGTTCGACTCGGGTGCTCTTCCACTCCGACTGTCCCGAGGCCACTCGACACGCCGTCAGTGCCATTCTGCAGAGTGGCAAGGACACGTTGCAGGGTGGCGAAGCCACGTGCCAACCCGCCTTTTCAATCACCGTACCCTTTGAGCCCTCCATCAGCAAAACCGATTACCGCGACGCCATACGACGCATACAGGACTATATTGTTGCGGGCGATTGCTACCAGGTGAACTATGCACAGCGATTCAAAGCAACGCTGCAAGGGGATACCTGGGCGGCGTATCAGGCAGTGAGAGACAAGCTTGCGGGGGGTTTCTCTGGCTTCCTGCGACATGGAGAGGATCACACGATCCTCTCACTCTCCCCCGAGCGCTTCTTACAAATCCACAATGGCGTGATCACGACACAGCCCATCAAAGGCACCTCTGCTCGCCATCTTGATGTGACTGCCGATCGGGCATCAGCCGTCTCACTGCTGAGCTCAGATAAAGATCGCGCCGAGAATGTCATGATCACCGATCTCTTGCGCAATGACTTAGGTCGGTTCTGTGAGCCGGGCTCTGTCAAGGTCACTGAGCTGTGCGGTCTCTATAGCTTTGACAATGTCCATCACTTGATTAGTACGATTACCGGGCGGCTTGCCAGCGGCATCAGCGCTGGCAACGTCATGATTGCCTCATCACCCGGCGGCTCGATTACCGGCGCACCCAAGAAGCGGGCGGTCGAAATCATCGCCGAACTCGAGCCACATGCTCGAGGGGCCTATTGCGGCTCACTGTTCGCGATGACCGGTGATGGCTGGCTGCAAAGCAGTATTGCCATCCGCACGCTCGAGGCCAAAGGCACCTCACTTTATTGCTGGGGTGGGGGCGGCATCACTGCCAGCTCTCACTGGGAGGCCGAATATCAGGAAACACTCGATAAAATCGGACCGATTATGAAGGCCTTAGAGGCACCTCATTAATGCTCAGGAAGTTCGATACCCTCGTATAAGGCGACTCGGTCGACTAGCTTCGCCCTCGATAAGGCCTCCTGAACCAGCTCCCGCCCCAAATGCGGCGCAAGCTCATGTATGAAATCGTGCATATAGCCACGCAAAAACGTCCCCTTGCGGAATCCGAGGCTGGTCACAGAAGTGGCAAACAGATGCGAGGCATCAATCTTCACAAGATCATGATCCAGTTGCTCGTCGTAGGCCATGCCCGCAATCAGGCCAATACCCAAACCAAGCCGAACATAGGTTTTGATAACATCAGCGTCGACTGCGGTAAAAACGACTTTAGGGTGCAGGCCTCTATCATTAAAGGCCTCGTCCAACTTCGTGCGACCTGTGAATCCGGTTGTATAGGTCACGATGGGGTGTTCAGCAATCGCCTCCAATGAGCAATGTTGAAGCTCGGCAAGCGGATGCCCATGAGGTACCACTACACAGCGGTTCCAGCGATAACAAGGCAGGGTAATGAGGCTCGACAACTGATTCAGCGCCTCGGTCGCGATCACAAAATCCACCTCTCCGTCTGCTGCCATCTGCGCAACCTGGGGCGGCGTACCCTGCTTCATAGCAAGTGAGACGTCGGGATATTGGCGCATAAAGCGCTGAATGATTTCAGGCAGCACGTATCGCGCCTGAGTATGGGTCGTCGCAATCGACAGTGTGCCCGATCGCTCGTCAGAGAACTCTTGAGCGACGCGCTTGATCGCGTCCGCCTTGCGAAGCATCTCCCCCGCCAGCTCCAGAATGACTTCACCGGCCGGTGTGATGTGCGTCAAATGTTTGCCACTGCGAGCGAACACCTCGACGCCCAGCTCATCTTCCAACAGGCGAATTTGCTTGCTAATACCGGGCTGAGAGGTAAAGAGGCTCTGAGCCGTTGCCGACACGTTGAGGTCGTGATGCGCGACTTCCCAGATATAGCGTAATTGTTGCAGTTTCATACTACCAAGGCTCCTCGGAGCGACTCCTGTCCTAAAAGCCTAACCGGCTTTGCAAGGAGGATCCAGCATTTGGTAATAAAAATCTAATTCTTAGAATAAATTATTTTTTATTGGCGACACCGTGGGGCACATGACCCGTCGGGACATGACCGCTTGCGTGCTCACAGTGCGACTGTTGATCATCAAAAAAAACGTCGGCGCGATACGCGGTGAGAAACGCCGTCTTTGTCAAGCCGCCGAGAAAAATAGACTCATCAATGCGGATATCCCAGGCGCGCAACGTTCTAATGACACGCTCGTGTGCTGGCGCCGAGCGCGCGGTCACCAGCGCCGTCCGCAATGGGGGATCTTCTGCCGGTAGCGCTTGCTGCAAACGCTGTAATGAAGACAAGAAATGCTTAAAGGGGCCACCCATCAACGGTTGCTTTCGCGCGGCAGATTCACTGGCCGCAAAAGCGTCGAGGCCCTCCTCTTTGTACACGCGCTCTGCTTCATCTGAAAAGACTACCGCGTCGCCATCGAAGGCGATGCGAAGCTGCTGATCTCCCATATCACCGGCCGCTCTGGAAACCAGCGTTGCAGCGGCCACGCCATTAGCCAGTGCGACTCGGACATCCTCGCTCTCAGCGGATAGAAATAACTGGCAGCCGAATGCCTCAATGTAACGCCAGGGCGGCTCGCCGCCACAAAAAGCCGCTCGGGTAATACCCAGACCGTAATGCTCAATGGAATTAAAGACCCGCAATCCGGTATCAGCGCTATTGCGCGAGAGCAAAATCACCTCAATGCCCAAGGGTTCGCTGAGCTGCTGGTTGAGCGCTAACAACTTTTTCACCATCGCAAAGGCCTGACCGGGTTCTAGGATGTCGTCTTCTTTCTCAATCTGATAAGCCGAGTACGCTTCTAATCCCTCTGTTTGAAAAATATGGTGCGCGTCATCCAGATTGAAAAGTGCTCGTGAGGAAATCGCGATCACTAACTTTTGCGGACCCATTTCGGCCATCAGATTGCATCGCTCTTAACGCTATCCGCGTGACGCGAAAAATACGATTTTGACAAGGTAAACACGACCGGCGACAAGAGAAGCAACGCAATTAAATTGGGGATGGCCATAAAGGCATTCAAGGTGTCTGCTATCAGCCAAATCAAGCCCAAGTCGGTTGCTGCCCCCACGGGAATCGCCAACACCCAGAGCACCCGAAACGGCATAATGCCCCGGGTACCAAAAAGATAGACCACACAACGCTCTCCATAGAACGACCAACCGATCATGGTCGTGGTTGCAAATAACACCACCCCTACCGTCACCACCAACTCGCCACCGGGAATCGCTGAGCCGAAGGCGGACGCGGTCAAGCTAGCGCCGGAAATACCCGACTCCAATACGCCCGTCAGCATGATCACCAGACCGGTCATCGTGCACACCACCAGGGTGTCAATAAAGGTGCCCAACATCGCAATCAGCCCCTGTTCAACCGGCTCATTGGTCCGAGCGGCTGCGTGTGCGATCGGCGCACTCCCCAGACCCGCCTCATTGGAGAAGATGCCCCGCGCCACGCCAAAGCGGATTGCCGCCCAGACACTCGCGCCAGCGAAACCACCCGCCGCCGAAGCGCCATTAAAGGCGCTATCGATGATCGTACCCAATGCCTCGGGAACCTGCTCGATATGAAGCGCAATCACCAGTGCGCTCATCGCAACATAGGCAATCGCCATAACCGGCACCACCGCACTCGCCGTGGCAGCAATTCGTCGAATACCCCCTAAAATCACGGCACCCACAATCACCATGAGCAGCAAACCCGTAGTTAGCCAATGGACCTCAAACTGATCTCCCAGTACCTGAGCCACTGAATTCGATTGCACCGTGTTGGCTAATCCAAATCCTGCCATTGCACCGAATAACGCAAACGCGCCACTGAGGATGGCAAAACGCGGACCAAGGCCATTGCGAATGTAATACATGGGACCGCCGCTGAACCCGCCGAGGTCGTCTTGCTCACGGTAGCGAACGGCAAGCACCGCCTCAGCATATTTCATAGCCATACCAAATAGTGCGGTCAGCCACATCCAGAACAGCGCTCCGGGGCCCCCTAGTGTCATGGCGGTCGCGACACCCGCTATGTTGCCCGTACCGATGGTGGCGCTCAACGAGGTCATCAAGGCCCTGAAGGGCGGAATATCGCCCTCCCCCTGACCTTTGAAACCGCCGAGCAACAATCGAAAAGCAAACCCCAGCTTACGCCATGTCAACAGGCTCAAGCCGAGCGTCAGAAAAATACCGGTGCCCAACAAGAGCACCTGCATCGGCACCCCCCAAGCCCAAGCGTTCACCTCAGTAATAACCGCTTCCACCTACATGCTCTCCTTCACTCTCGAGGCGTACCACTCATCGCGGTGCCAGTCGATAGTTCTTTGTTAGGTCTTGCTCGTCTTGCTCGTCTTGCTCAATCCGCCTACGGCAGGCCACGCCCCACCGAGCGCGCACTGCGCACGCTCTTTTCCGCACATTCACTCCGCCACCAAAGCGCTCGCAGTGGCTTTCAGCAGCTGCTCCTCGTGCGAAAATAAGCCAAAAATACCCCCCGTGTGCACAAAAACAATATCGTCGACATCATCATAATGCCCCGCTTCAATATCGGTGATCAGGCCATAAAATGCCTTACCCGTATAAACCGGATCTAAGGGGATCCCCTCGAGTCGCGTCAATTCGGTGATCAGCGCATAAATCGCGGGGTCCGCTCGGCCGTAGCCGGGGCCTACCGAATGGTCGCGAGTGATCGGTGCCAACGCGATATCCGGTAATTGTGGCCATCGCGCCACCGACGCGCGCCAGTCAGCAGAGATTCGGGTATTAAACCAGTTACTGTCATCACAGACCGCATAACCTACAACTGACACCGGCAGTTCGTGCAATACCGCGCCGGCAGTCAATCCTGTTTGCGTCCCGGCAGAACCGGTGGCAAGCGCAACGGTGGCCCGATCAATGCCTGCATTTACCAAATCACTGCGAAGTTCCTCGGCGGCGGCAATGTAGCCCCATATCCCGAGGCTGTCGCTACCACCCGTGGGAATCAACAGCGCGGGTCGCCCCGCCCTCAAGCAGGCTGCCTCAGCCCTGCCAAAGGCCTCTTTAACACCCCGGCCCCATTGAGCAGATGGCAAAATCTCAAAGCTCGCGCCGGCCAATTGGTCCAGTAAGAAATTGCCCGTGGTCGAGACCGAGTCGTCATCCGCTCGCAATACCACGTGACAGTGCAACCCTAATTGAGCAGCGACCAAGGCAGTGGCGCGACAATGGTTACTCTGCACGCCGCCGCAGGTCACTAGCGTCGTCAAGCCCTCCGCCTGCGCATGGGCCGCGATAAACTCTAGTTTACGCACCTTGTTGCCGGTCAACGCGGAGCCCGTCAGATCGTCCCGCTTTATCCAGATACGCTTGCCCGCGCCCCATCGTGCCGATGCCCTGGGCAACAGATGCAGAGGCGTAGGGAGCCTCGCCAAATCTAGGCGAGGTGGGTACTCAATCAGACTGGACGCCAACAGACTTCAGCGTGCCCTTAGGAAGTACGGAGGTCACATGAATCTTCTGAAACTTGAGCTCTACGTCCTTTCCAACCGAGAGCACCAAGTAGTTGTCGTCGACCGCGCTAATCTTGCCCATCATGCCCGAAGAAAGGGCCACTTCATCGCCCTTCTGCAACGCCATCACCATCGCACCGTGTTCTTTTTGTCGCTTCCGCTGCGGACGAATTGTCGTGAAGTACATGAAGAGTAAAATACCAACCATCATTAAAGGCAGAAATAAACCGCCACCTTGAGGTTGTTCTGCCGCGGCTTGCGCATAGGCGCTAGAAATAAACATAATCACTTCTCCTTGAGGAAGGCGACACTCTACGGCCTGAGCCGCTATTCAACAATATGCGGCTACTCATCGAATGGTCAACCGCCGCATTGCCTGATCGACCTGACCGCTAGACGGTTGGCGCGTCGAGCGACAGATCAAAATCAATCGTAAGCGGCGCGTGATCAGAAAAGCGCTCATCGCGATAGATTGACTGGCGGAGACCCTTACCAGACAAGCCCGGTGTGGCGAGCATGTAATCGAGCCGCCAGCCAACGTTGTTGGCCCATGCTTGTCCACGGTTTGACCACCAAGTGTACAAGTCGGGTTCGTCCGTTATTTCCCTGAAAATATCGACCCATTTGAGGTCGTTGTAGATTCGATCCAGCCACTCACGTTCATGAGGCATAAATCCTGAATTCTTGCGGTTGCTGCGCCAATTTTTCAGATCGATATTTTGATGGCAAGTATTCCAATCTGCGCAAATAATGAATTCTCGTCGCTTACGACGTAACGCAGCCATGTGATCATAAAATGGCTCCATGAAACCATCTTTTCGGCCCTGCGCTATCGGTGACGCTGACCCCGACGGGACATACAAAGACACAACGCTCAACCCCGGAAAGTCAACCTGAAGGTACCGCCCTTCCGAATCAACCAGGTCCCAATCCAGGCGCGTAATCACCCTCTGCGGCTTATGCTTGGCAAAGACCGCCGTGCCCGCGTACCCCGGGCGCTCCGCTTCGTTATAAAAGCAGTGATAGCCCTTAGGATAAAAGGCTTGGTCTGTCAGTTGCACTTCCTTCGCTTTGATTTCTTGAATGCAGACAACATCAGCCCGCTGCTTCGCAAGCCAACGGAAGAACCCTTTTCGTTCCGCCGCTCTGATGCCATTGGTATTGCACGTGATCACTCGAAACATCGCGCCAGCGCTCCTGCCCATTCAACTTGTGTGAGCGGCGTAGTCAAACAAACATCGCTCGCCATGACAACTGAGCGAACGAGTGCAGGAGGCTTTTCACGTGCCTTCCAGACCGTTTTGTTACCCAGCGTCACGGGCACTATCTCCCGCCCTCTTTCGGTCATCGACCCCCATAAACGGCCTCCAATAATCACCAGTGGACGCGTCGCAATGATCTGGGATTACCCTGCCTGAAGACGAGAACCGGTTACCGAGGCTATGCCGAGATTTGGGCCGCCGACGGGCAGATCATTGAAGGTGCCGAGCCACACACGCTACACTGCCGCGTCGAGATCGGGAGAGGGACTCGTTGTGCACATTACCCTGCTCGCTAATCGAGACCTGCACAGTAATTATGCACTCAATCTGTTGCTGCCACAGCTGGCCAACGACCACTCGTTGACGCTCTTTCTGTCCGACACAGTGGGCGGCGACTCGAATCGGCAACCGGACCTTCATTGGCTGCAGTTTCTCGAGCAGACACTCTGTAATGACCTACTGTTTCCTACTCTGGATCGCACTGGTATCACGGGCGAGCTACTCACTTTTTCGGCTTTTGAGAGATTCTTAGAGCAGCCCTGGGCTCGCCTCAACGATCCCAACAGCGAAGCCGGCCTCGCCGCCTTGGCCGCAAGCAGCCCAGATCTTTTGATTAGCCTCCGTTATGGCCGCATCCTGCAACCCCCTGCCATCAGTCTACCGTCTCGGGGTGTGCTGAACTTACACTCCGGCCGACTACCGCAATACCGCGGGGTGATGGCGACCTTCCGAGCAATGCTCGCCGGCGACACGCTGTTGGGAACAACCCTGCACTGGATAGACGATGGCTCGATTGACACCGGACGCATTGTCAACACCCACTCGGAGACCCTCGACCCACAGCGGTGTTATCTGAGCAACGTCTTATCACTTTATAAACCGGGCTGCGGAGCGATCATCGACGCTATCCATACACTCTCGGCCGACAAGGATCTCAACAGCCATCAAGCGACAGGGGCTGGGGATTACTTCAGCTTTCCTAACGCCTCAGAGTGTCAGGCCTTCCGGGCTGCCGGCTACATCTGGGCAGACCTCGCCAACTTTGCAACGATATTACAGCGATACTACCCACCAGCCGAAGCTGCCGTTGGGCTCGACCTGCCTCGGATCGACTTTTCCAAGGATGGGCTGTTAACGCTCTATCGCACCACGCTTCAGCCTTAACTTGCAGACGACCCTCGGAGCCCACCCCCCAATTATCCCTTCGCACAACGCCTCCAATACCGCACATAGCACTCTCGCAAAATGGGGGTTTTTCGTTGCCACGGTATCGCAACTGGGCCTGAGAAGCACGATTCAGCCAGTCTAAAGCACCCCGATCGAGTGATTTTTATCAGAATGCCACATGATAAAGGAGCTATAAAATATTGTTATTAATCGTTTTATTCTCTTTTTATTTCTGACTCCAATTAAATATCGCATTCTGCTTTACATTTATCGCAATATGCGACATCATCAGCCCAAGTCAGGAAGACAAGCGGTAATTCAGGCGGCCAAGGACGGCCATACTCCCAGGCCTGAAACACTTCGGGGCATGAAATGCCCCATTTTTCCGCCCCGAGACATCCCAATCTGCAGCAACCACTCTCTTACTCAAGGCAGCCCTCGTTCATGGGCAGGAACCGCTACTTGAGCAGAGCACGAAAATAGAGAGGCATACCGCTCCCCTGAGTCGTGCGTTACAGGTCGTTTTTTGCTTTTCCCGGAACGTGCAGAAGTGGTTTAGGTGTTGGGGTGGCTGACGGGTCTTGAACCCGCTACCTCCGGAGTCACAATCCGGTGCTCTACCTGGTGAGCTACAGCCACCAACAAAAAACCGCCGCCCTTGGCACTGGCACGAATACTCTGAGGCCTTTCCGGCGCCTAGCGGAACAAAAGTGGTCGGGGAGGAGGGATTCGAACCCCCGACATCCTGCTCCCAAAGCAGGCGCGCTACCAGACTGCGCTACACCCCGAAGACGAAGACGGAATCCCCGTCCGCGCGGCGGGAGTTTACCGACATTGACAATATTGGGCAATGCGAAAGGAAATGCTTTTGTCTGATCACGAATTCTGGAAGAATCCCCGCCCAAATAACGAGGAGAACCGACATGACCGCTACAATACTCGACGGCAAACACGTTGCACAGCTCACCGAAGCCGCTCTGGCCGAGCGAGTGACTAGCATTAAAAGCCGCTCAGAGGGCCGAACCCCGGTCTTGGCCACCATCCTAGTGGGCGACGACCCAGCCTCTGCGACCTACGTGAAAATGAAAGGTAACGCCTGTCAGCGCATTGGCATGGAGTCGCTGGCAATAGAGCTACCGGCTTCGACCAGCACCAACGATTTACTGAGGCAGATAGAGGAGCTCAATCTCAACCCCGACGTGCACGGGATCTTGCTACAGCACCCCGTGCCCTCGCAGATTGACGAGCGCGCATGTTTTGACATGATTGCGCTGGAAAAAGACGTCGACGGCGTGACGTGCCTAGGGTTCGGACGAATGGCGATGGGGGAGTCTGCCTATGGCTGCGCGACGCCCCAAGGCATCATGCGTCTGCTGGAACACTACGAGATCGCGCTGTCGGGACTCCACGCCGTCGTGGTCGGGCGGAGCCCCATCCTGGGCAAGCCGATGGCAATGATGCTCCTCGAAGCCAATGCCACGGTCACCATCTGCCACTCACGAACTCGCGATCTCGAGAGCCATGTGCGCCAAGCGGACCTGATCGTGGGCGCAGTGGGCAGACCCGAGTTCATCCGGGCAGACTGGATCAAGGACGGCGCAGTGGTCGTCGATGCCGGCTATCACCCCGGCGGAGTCGGTGACATTGAGCTGCAACCACTGCTCGAGAGAGCGAGCGCCATCACACCGGTTCCCGGCGGCGTCGGTCCAATGACGATCAACACACTCATTCAACAAACGGTGCAGTCGGGAGAAAAATCTCTCGCCTAACGAGCCATCTAACCCCGACGTCGCCATTGCGTGCCGTCGGGGCCATCATCCAGCAACACGCCCTGCTCTTCTAGCATCTGACGAATCTCATCCGCCCGATCAAAATCGCGACTGCTGCGCGCCAGCAAGCGCTCTTGTATCAACGCCTCAATCTCTCCTGCGGTAGGTCCCTCCTGGCCAACCCCTCGCTGAAACCACGCCTCGGGGTCTTCGCTAAGAAGTCCCAAAAGCGTTCCGCCGACGAGCAATTCTGCCTTCGCATCGGCAATCGCCTTAGTGTCAGAAGCCTTATTCAGCGTCTTGGCGGCCGCGTACAGTGTGGCGATCGCCTCAGGAGTATTGATGTCATCGAGCAAGGCACCATAGACCGCAGTATCGACTGCGTTAAGTTCCGCGGGGTCGATCCCCGTATGCGGCCTGAGTGCACCATAAAACGCGTCTAAAGCATCTTGCGCACTGTTCAACACTTCCACAGAAAAGTTAAGCGGAGAGCGGTAGTGAGCTGTCAACAGCGCGAAGCGCATCACCTCGCCGGGGTAGCTCCCCCCCAACTCTCGCACAGTCCGCACATTACCCAGTGACTTGGACATCTTTTCCCCGTCCATATCCACATAAGCGTTGTGCATCCAGTAGCGAACGAAGTCATCGTCGTAAGCACAACAGCTTTGCGCGCGTTCATTCTCGTGGTGAGGAAAAATCAGATCACGCCCGCCAGCATGGATATCAATGCTCTCTCCCAGATGCGCCCTGATCATCGCTGAGCATTCCAAGTGCCAACCCGGTCGACCTCGCCCCCAGGGGCTCTCCCAACCAGGCTCAGCCGGACTCGAGGGCTTCCACAGTACAAAATCACCCGAATGGCGTTTATAACTGGCCACCTTCACTCGAGCACCGGCCAGCATGTCGTCAAGATTGCGATGGCTTAGCGCTCCATAGCTGGGCATTGATTCGACAGCAAACAGCGCATGTCCCGCCTCCACATACGCGTGGCCGCGCTCGATCAGACGCTCAATCAAAGCAATCATCTCGGGAATATGCTCTGTGGCCATCGGTTCGATCGAAGGAGGAAGCGCATTGAGCAGCGCCATGTCCTCGCGATAAGCGGTCGTGAACTCCCGTGAGACCTCGCCGATATCGCAGTTTCGCTCTACCGCTGCTTGAATAATCTTATCGTCGATATCGGTGATATTGCGGGCGTAGACGACGTTTCCGTAGCGTGCAGATAAGAGCCGGTATAAACAATCGAACACCACCACCGGTCGCGCGTTCCCAATATGAGCGTAGTTATAGACTGTCGGGCCACAAACATACATCGTGACGCGGCCTTCATCGACTGGGGTAAAAGCTTCCTTCACCCCTGACGCAGTGTTGTAGACCTTTAGATCAGCCATTGGATGCAGACCAATTATCGCGGAGTCCAATGGTCATATTGAAAACAGGTGCCTCGCTTTGATGCTCGTAGCGATCGGCTACAAAATAGCCCTCGCGCTCAAACTGATAGACCTGCTCAGGCACCGCTTTAGCGAGCATGGGCTCTATCACCGCATCCTGCATCACCACAAGACTCTCCGGATTCACTGCTTCTAAGATATCGTCGCAACGCCCCGGTGCCTCCTGCGAAAATAATCGGTCGTAGCACCTCACCACAGCCGGCACAGAGTGATCAGCTGATACCCAGTGAATGACGCCCTTAGGCTTAATACCGTCGTCTGGGTCAGCACCGGGCTCTAACGTGACACAACGCGCGAAGACGTGTGTCACATTGCCTTCTGCGTCTGTCTCACAACGCTCTCCCTCGATCACTATCGCACCTCGCAACCGCACGCGCTTGCCTAACACCAGCCGCTTAAAATGCTTGTTGGCGGATTCTCTAAAATCCTGACAGTCGATGAACAGATCCTGACCAAAAGTCACCTCGCGCACCCCAAACGCCTCATCGGCAGGATGGTTGGGCACCAACAACACTGACTCATTTGGCAAATTAGTGAGGGTCAAGCGCAGCGGGCGCAACACGCACATTGCCCGAGCGGCCGTCTTATTGAGGTGATCGCGAACCGCGCTCTCCAGCATCGCCACATCAACAATACTATCGGAGCGAGAGGTGCCAACCTCCTCACAGAAATGACGGATCGCCGTCGCCGGATAGCCTCTTCTGCGCAGCCCTGCAATTGTGGGCATTCGAGGGTCATCCCACCCCGTCACCACATTAGCATCCACCAACTGTTTCAACTGCCGCTTACTCGTTATCGTGTAACTCGTGTTAAGTCGAGCGAACTCAATCTGCCGTGGGGTATGAGGCACCGGTAAGTGCTCGATAAACCATTCATATAAAGGACGATGGTCCTCAAATTCGAGAGTGCAGATCGAGTGGGTAACCCCCTCGATCGCATCCTCTTGTCCGTGGGCAAAATCGTAAGTCGGATAAATAGTCCAGTCCGTGCCGGTTTGGTGATGTGCAACGTGACGAATGCGATACAAAATGGGGTCTCGGAGATTCATATTGGGCGCGGCCATATCAATTTTTGCGCGCAACACCTTTGCACCTTCGGCAAATACTCCCGAGCGCATCTGCTCGAATAACGCCCGGTTTTCAGATGCGCTGCGCTCTCTAAAGGGGCTGTTTTGGCCCGCCTCGACCAAAGAGCCGCGGTAGCGTCTCGCCTCCTCCGCAGACAGGTCGCACACATAGGCACAGCCGTTATCAATTAAATGCAGCGCCCATTGATAAAATTGCTCGAAATAGGACGAAGCGAACCGTACTTCCCCGCTCCATTCGTAGCCCAACCAACTCACATCCTCTTGAATAGAGTTGATAAACTCTTGGCTCTCTTTCTCAGGGTTTGTGTCATCAAAACGAAGATGACAACGCCCACCAAACTGCTCGGCAAGGCCAAAGTTAACCGTGATCGACTTCGCGTGGCCAATATGCAGAAAGCCATTGGGCTCAGGGGGAAACCGTGTCACCACCTCGCCAGTCCGCCCCGCCTCGAGATCAGACTGAATCTGTGTACGCAAAAAGTTACTGCGCAATTCCGTTGACATACCCACTCCCTTGATTTGAGGGCGGTACTATACCAATCCGTTGCGGGCCATGGCAGGGCGTCCCGGTGTGTTTAATACAAATTTGGGATCGCAACCCCCCAACAACTCAGGTAGGATTCGCGCTTTCCCAACGACCCATTGAGGACGACATGCCAGCAGCGCACGTAACCATCGCCACGACCGTCGGTCAGATGACACTCGAACTAGACGCCGACAATGCGCCTAAAACCGTCGAGAACTTTCTTTCTTACGCGAGCAGTGGCTTTTATGACGGTACGATTTTCCACCGCGTCATTAATAATTTCATGATTCAAGGCGGCGGCTTCACCACCGACATGGAGCAAAAGCCCACTCAGGCGCCTGTCGATAATGAAGCAAACAACGGCCTTAAAAATGAACGCGGCACCATCGCAATGGCGCGAACTCAAGACCCCCACTCCGCCACAGCGCAGTTCTTCATCAATGTGCAAGATAACGACTTCCTGAATCATACCGGCGAGAACATGCAGGGCTGGGGCTACACCGTCTTCGGTAAGATCACGCAAGGCGAGGATGTACTCGATAAAATTCGCTGCGTGCAAACTGGCAGCCAAGGCGGCCACCAGGACGTCCCAACTGAACCGATTATTATCGAGAGTATCTCAGTCACAGAGTGAGGTGGATCAACGGTGCACCGACTATTCATTAGCGACTTGCATCTCAGTGATCAAACGCCGTCCATAGAGACGGGACTCAACAATCTGATGACTCGCGAGCATGGGGTCGAGTCATTGGTGATTTTGGGTGATTTTTTCGAAGCATGGGTCGGGGATGACGATGACGACCCCTTTGCCCTGAGAGTCAAAGAGCTGCTGCGACGGGTCAGTCTCGCTGGCTGCGAGATTCTCGTCTGCAGGGGAAACCGAGATTTCATGCTCGGTCAACAATTTGCCACCGATATCGGTGGCACCCTGCTGGCCGACGTGACCGCCATGGAGGTCGCGGGGGCACCGACCCTAGTGCTTCATGGCGACACACTGTGCACAGACGACGCCGACTACCAACAATTCCGCACCCTTGTGCACTCGCCGGACTGGCAAGCCGAGATGATGGAAAAATCGATCGATGAGCGCCGGGAGCTCGCACAGCAACTCAGGGCGCTGAGCATCGATGCAGCGAGCAACAAGCCCGAAGACATCATGGACGTCAATGCTGTCGCCGTTGCGAAGCTGATGAGCGATCATGACGTCGCTACGATCATACACGGACATACCCACCGCCCCGCTCGACATCAACTGGCGTCAGGGGAGCGTATTGTGCTGGGTGACTGGAGCGCTCAACAGGGATGGCTGTTAAGAGAAAACGGCAGGGATCTCACCTTAGAGCAATTTAAGCTGATCCAGTGACACCGCCAGGCGGGCCGCTGTGAAAGCGAAATTCAGCGTCTGGGGACAGTACCAAGTCAGCTTCTAAGTCTCGAAAATACGCCAAGCGCTGGTCAAGTTCCTGTGCATCACACAAGGGCTTGGCGAGCGTCAGATAATCGTTGAAATGGCGGGCTTCGCTTTTCAGCAACGACCCATAAAATGCTTTCAGCTCTGGGCCTAAGGACGGCGCCAAACGCGCAAACCGCTCACAAGAGCGCGCCTCGATGAGCGCACCCACAATCAGGGTATCGACCAAACGCCCCGGCTCCTGCTTCCTCACTCCCTTATGCAGCCCCTGTGCATACCTCGACGCACTGAGAGGGGCATAAACGATGTCGCGAGATCGCATCAGCTTCAACACCTGCTCAAAATGCCGAAGCTCTTCCCGCGCCAATCGCGACATTTTATCGAGTAATCGCCCCTGTTCTGCGTAGCGATGCATCAGGCTCAATGCGGTTGCGGCAGCTTTTTTTTCACAGTTGGCGTGATCGATCAGCAAGGTGGCCTCCTGATGCGGCTGAAGCGCTTCACTGAGCCAACTGTCTGGCGTTGCACAGGGTAGAAAATCCTCAACGGGTTCCAGCAAAACGGCATCAATGCTCATGGTGACACCTGCCCAATGCCAGTGTCGCCGAACAGATCGGTGGTTGCGATATAACGGTCGTAATGCGCTGAAGACAGTACCCAGAATTCCTCATCGATCTCATCTCGTAATTTGACCAATGGCTCTTGCCGATACGGAGGAAGCACCTCGAAACCAAATTGCTCAGGTTCAGTAATCTGTGTGGCACCCGCCTTTAGCAAAACAAACACATGGCAATAGGGGTCATGGTCGGCTTGGTAGCGAATTTTCTGCACTTCTAACTGCCAGGTCAGCAACTTGAGGTCGGTGATGCGAAATTTATTGGCGACACAGAGGGCCAAAAATTGTGCCAAGCGCTGGTCAATGGCTCGTTTTTGCTCCTGAGAGTACCCATTCCAGTGGATCACCTCGTGGGCGAAGCGCTTACACCCACGGCAGACAACATCGCCGATACCGGTGGAGCAAACGCCAATACAAGGGGTTTTAATTGAGATTAAGCTAGACACCGACGCTCCTTTTCACCTCGGGGAGTTTAGCAGTTTCTCGCCACCACTCGGGCGCCTAGGGCACATGGATCGAATGAATGCCTAATATATGAAGATTCCGCCTTACTGATTGCACATCAGCCAAGCTATAATCCGCGCGCTGAATCACTGCCGTAATGAGGAACCCTATGCTGGACGCCTATAGAGAACACGTGGCTGAGCGAGCCGCTCAGAACATCCCACCCGCCCCACTGTCGCCAGAGCAAGTCGCAGAGTTGGTCGAGCTGATTCAAGCGCCACCGGCGGGTGAAGAAAGCTTTCTCATAGAACTGTTGACGGAACGGGTTCCACCGGGTGTAGATGAAGCGGCCTACGTCAAGGCAGGCTTCCTGTCATCGATCGCAACAGCAGAGACAGCATGTGCGCTCATTAATAGAGAGCAGGCAGTCGCGTTACTCGGCAACATGCTGGGCGGCTACAACATTGGTACGCTGATTGGTTTACTGGACGATGACGAAGTCGGTGCCAGCGCCGCGAGAGAACTGAAGCAGACCATTTTGGTCTTCGACGCTTTTCATGATGTGCAACAACTCGCAGAGAACGGGTCAAAAAATGCCCAATCGGTGCTCGAAAGCTGGGCAGCGGGAGAATGGTTCACCGATCGACCGGAGGTGGCAGACTCACTCAAAATGGTCGTTTTCAAGGTCACTGGAGAAACCAATACAGATGATCTTTCACCCGCTCCTGATGCTTGGTCGCGGCCTGATATTCCGCTTCATGCGCTGGCGATGTTTAAAATGGCCAGAGACGGCATCGAGCCTGATGAACCCGGCACCACAGGGCCACTCCAGTTGATCAAAGAGATTCAATCGAGCGGATTACCCGTGGCCTTTGTCGGCGATGTCGTCGGCACCGGCTCTTCGAGAAAGTCTGCTACGAACTCGGTGCTCTGGTATTTTGGTGATGACACACCGGGCATTCCTAACAAGCGTGCCGGTGGTGTTTGTATCGGTGGAAAGGTGGCGCCGATTTTTTACAATACAATGGAAGACGCTGGCGCACTGGTATTTGAAGCCCCAGTGGATCATCTCCGCATGGGTGACGTCATCGAAATACGGCCCTATGAGGGCGTCATACTGTCTGAGTCGGGCGACGTCGTATCAGAGTTTGCTCTTCGATCTGATGTGCTACTAGACGAAGTGCGTGCCGGCGGACGCATCAACCTGATTATTGGCCGCGGCCTAACCACTAAAGCGAGGCAAGCACTCGGGCTCGAAGAAAGCGAACTTTTCCGAAAGCCAACGTCGCCTAAGGCATCTAACAAAGGCTATACACTCGCTCAAAAAATGGTGGGACGAGCCTGTGGTGTCGAAGGTATTCGCCCGGGCACCTATTGCGAGCCACAAATGACAACGGTGGGATCCCAAGATACGACCGGGCCAATGACCCGTGACGAGCTTCAAGATCTAGCCTGTCTCGGCTTTTCAGCCGACCTGACAATGCAGTCTTTTTGTCACACCGCGGCTTACCCCAAACCCGTTGATATCAATACGCAGCATACGCTTCCAGACTTTATCACCACTCGCGGCGGGGTTTCGCTGCGCCCCGGCGATGGCATTATTCATAGCTGGTTAAACCGGATGCTACTGCCCGATACCGTCGGCACCGGGGGTGACTCACACACCCGGTTCCCAATGGGGATCTCGTTCCCGGCCGGCTCCGGATTGGTGGCCTTTGCCGCCGCAACCGGCGTGATGCCGCTAGATATGCCGGAATCGGTATTGGTACGCTTTCGAGGCGAGATGAACGCCGGTGTCACACTGCGCGATCTGGTTCATGCCATCCCTTACTACGCGATACAGCAAAATCTGCTGACGGTAGAAAAAAAGGGCAAGAAGAATATTTTTTCAGGCCGTATTTTAGAAATTGAAGGGCTAGATTCACTGACTGTTGAGCAAGCTTTCGAATTGTCCGACGCATCGGCAGAGCGCTCCGCCGCAGGCTGCACGATCAAGCTGGGCGAGGACACCATTGCAGAGTACCTGCGCTCTAATATCGTCTTACTGAGGTCAATGATCGCCGAAGGCTATGGCGATGCCCGAACCCTTGAGCGGCGCGCACGCAATATGGAAGCCTGGCTAGACAATCCCAACCTGCTCGCGGCAGATAACGATGTCGAGTACGCCGCGGTGATTGAAATAGATCTTGCAGAGATTGATCAACCGATCGTGTGCGCGCCTAACGACCCGGACGACGCGCGACTGCTGTCCGAGGTCCAAGGTGATAAGGTCGATGAGGTATTTATTGGTAGCTGCATGACCAATATCGGTCACTTCAGAGCGGCCGGCGAGCTTCTAGAGGCCCATGGTGCGCCGGTGTCCACGCGAATGTGGATTTGCCCGCCCACGCGTATGGATGAGAACCAACTGATGGAGGAAGGCTATTACGCCATCTTTGGACGTGCAGGCGCGCGCACAGAAATGCCAGGGTGCTCATTGTGCATGGGAAACCAAGCTCGCGTTGCGCCCAAATCGACGGTGCTGTCGACCTCTACGCGTAACTTTCCCAATCGACTGGGGGAAGGTGCCAATGTGTATTTAACCTCGGCCGAGCTGGCCGCGGTAGGCGCCCTACTAGGCAAGCTCCCGACGCCTGCGGAATACCTCGAATACGCAGTCAAAATCGACTCCATGGCCGATGAGATCTATCGCTATATGAACTTTGACCGAGTACTGGCATTTCAAAAGCTGGCTGAGGACGGCCAGCGCATTGCCGCGACCATCATCGACGAAGTGGCGTAGCGGGAACGCTCAGCGGGCCTGCACAGCTGAGAACCCTTTAAGGCAATCGGCTTGCAGGTCCTCGAGGTCTTCGAGGCCAACAGCAATACGAACCAGACCTTCGCTGATACCAGCCGCCGCTCTTTGGCCCTCGGTGAGACGCCCGTGAGTGGTCGATGCGGGGTGAATGATGGTCGTTTTCGCGTCGCCCAGGTTCGCCGTTAAGGACATGAGCTGAGTATGATTAATAAAGCGCCAAGCTGCCTCACGTCCACCGGCAAGCTCAAAGGCAATCACAGCGCCAAATCCTCGCTGCTGCGATGTTGCCAGAGCGTGACCCGGGTGACTCGTTAGACCACAATAGTGCACCTGCTCAACGCCTGACTGCTCCATCAACCACTCTGCCAAGCCTTGCGCATTCTGGCAATGAGCGCGCATACGGAGATCCAGTGTCTCAAGGCCCTTCAGCATAATCCAAGCATTGAAGGCACTCATCGTCGGTCCACAGGAGCGGTTAAAAGCCACTACTGGCCCAATCATCGCCTCACTACCCACCACCGCGCCACCGAGCACTCGGCCCTGACCGTCTAAGTACTTGGTCGCCGAATGAGTCACGATATCGGCGCCCAACGCCAATGGGTTTTGCAACGCTGGAGTACAAAAACAGTTGTCGACCGCAAGCATCGCATCAAGATCACGGCTTAACTGCGCAAAGGCAGGCAGATCTGCGATCGCGTTCAGAGGATTCGACGGCGTCTCCAGAAACAACAGGCGCGTGCGCGGCGTTGCCGCGTCGCGCCACGCATCAATCTGAGTTAAGGGAACAAAACTGACCTCGACGCCAAATCTTTTCAAGACGTTACCGAACAGACCCACGGTTGCTCCAAACACATCCTGCGAGCATAGGACGTGATCGCCCGAACGCAAATGCGCCATACACAACGCCAGGATAGCTGACATACCCGAAGCCGTGGCAGCCGCCACTTCTCCCCGCTCCAAGGCGCACAGTCGCTCCTCAAACCCTCGAACGGTGGGGTTGGTATACCGCGAGTAGACATTGCCTGCGATCTCTCCAGCAAATTTGGCCTCGGCGTCTTCGGCTGACTCGAAAAGAAAGCTCGACGAGGTGAAAATCGGCTCTCCGTGCTCCGCTTCGTGTGTCCGCCGAATGCCCGCGCGCACCGCCTGAGTGCGTGCGCCCGATGAGCTCAGCCAGTCTCCAGAATCGTCCGTCATCGCTCAGCTATCATTGTGCAGGCCCACCACTGCGCCATCACTGACTCCCACCGCGTCGCTATGCCGTTTCGCACTGTCTGCACGCGCCGCCTGTATCGACTGCAGATAGTGCTCGTCGATATTGCCGGTCAAATACTCGCCATCAAAAACCGAGGACTCAAAACCATCAACAGCTGGATTACCCTCACGTGAACAGGCTAATAAATCCTCAAGATCCTGATAGACCAACCAGTCCGCGCCAATTTCTACCCGGACTTCCTCAACCGTACGCCCATGGGCAATGAGCTCATTGGCAGCTGGCATATCGATCCCATAAACATTAGGAAAGCGAACGGGGGGCGCCGCCGAGGCAAAATACACCTGCTTGGCCCCCGCTTCTCGCGCCATCTGAATAATCTGCCCGCAAGTCGTACCCCGGACAATAGAATCATCTACCAAAAGCACGGTCTTATCTTGAAACTCCAGCGGCACCGGATTGAGCTTTTGCCGCACCGACTTCTTCCGCTCACTCTGACCCGGCATAATAAACGTGCGTCCAATGTAGCGATTTTTCATAAACCCTTCACGGAACTTGACGCCCAGCTCATAGGCCAGTGATTGTCCCGCCACTCGGCTGGTATCAGGAATGGGAATCACCACATCAATGCCATGTTGCGGGCGCTCGCGTAACACCTTCTTCGCCAAAGCCGCGCCCTGCCGCATTCGCGTTTTATATACCGAGATACTATCCATCAACGAATCGGGACGCGCAAAATACACGTGCTCAAAAATGCAAGGCGTGAGCTTTGGGTTCTCCGCACATTGTTGCCGATAAAGGGTACCCGCCTCAGAAACACAAATCGCCTCACCGGGCAGGACGTCACCAATCAACTCATAGCCGGATACGTCTAACGCCACACTCTCCGACGCCACCATGTATTCGACAACGCCCGATGGTGCCACCCGCTGCCCCACTACCAAGGGCCGGATGCCATGTGGATCGCGAAAAGCCACTAATCCAAAGCCGGCGATCAGCGCAACGGCAGCGTAGCCACCTTCGCATCGCTTATGTAACGTACTGATCGCCTTAAAAATATCTTCTGGTAGGGGTACCAGCTTTCCCAAACGGTGTAACTCATGAGCAAACACATTGAGTAACACCTCGGAGTCAGAGTCGGTATTGAGGTGGCGTAAATCAGATTGAAACAGCTCATCACTCAGGAATGCCGAGTTGGTCAAATTGCCGTTGTGCGCCAATGCGATGCCATAAGGGGAATTCACATAGAAGGGCTGCGCCAGCGCGGCACCAGAGCTTCCTTGAGTGGGATACCTCGCATGCCCTATCCCAAATCGACCAAGTAACTGCGCCATATGAGTCGACCGAAAGACATCGCGCACCAGTCCTTCCCCTTTGCGTTGCATTAGCTTGCCATCTGAGCAGGTCATGATGCCCGCGGCATCTTGCCCCCGGTGCTGCAACATGGTCAGCGCATCGTAGATATCTGCCGCGACATCACGCTCACCCACCATGCCAACCAATCCACACATATTACGATCCCAGCCCTAGAGCATTTCGGTTGATTCAATTGTCTCTTTTACTGTCTCGGCGGGTTGCGCCTCTATCACCTGATCAAAGTTCGCACCAACCCATTCAGCCACCCAGTTGACCGGTGGCATCAGCACCGCCGAATCAAGCAGATCTTCATCCGTATCTGGCAGCGCGCCGCGGAGCAAGACGCTGATCGCCGCGACAATGATCACGCCGCGCAGCCAGCCAAACAGTCCACCGAGCAATCGGTTGCCGAGGTGAAATCCCGGCTGCCTCATCTGCTTGGACAAAAAGGCCGCGATGACACCAAACATCAACAAGACGGCAATAAAAATCAGAATCCAAGCCAATAAAAAGCGCGTCGTGGGGTCATCGATAAGGCCGCTCATCAGATTGGCGACCGCTTCAACCAGCACATTGGCGGCCAAGAAGGCGCTGAACCAGCCGAGAATCGATAGCGCTTCTCGCGCAAACCCGCGGACCAGTCCATATCCGAGAGAAATCGCCCAAACGACGACAATAAACCAATCATACAAATTGAAATCACCCATCGCCGCCACTACGCTCTCAATCTCGTCAAGCATGTTATTGGGTGTACCTTAAGATCTCCGACTCAACGCCAAGCGCTTTATCGATTTGCGGCCTGAAACGCTGCAATCGCTCCTGCTCCGCATTAGGGCCAATCTGCACTCGAAATAACGTCTCGTCGCCTCGCTTAAAGGGTCGATAAAACGCCTTGTAACCTTGGTCTTTTAAATTCGACACCACCTCGGTAGCCCGCGCTTTACTCGCCAGCGTTGCCACTTGCAAGACCCAGAATTGTGCCAAGCCCTCGTCGTCAATTAAGCCCGTATCGTGTGCCTTGGCCTCACTCGATGCCGCTGCGACTGCCTCAGCAGCAGGCGGTACATCAAACTGAATGCTCGCGCTGTCGTCGATGAAGGTATTGTCATCAGCAGCCACTTGCTCCGCCTCGGGCACGGTTGGCGCGTTCGGTAATTGCGCCTCTACGTCAGCCTGATAACTCTTTGGAGTGCTGATGGGTGTCCGGTCGACAAGCGGTGCCTCAGGTATCGGCGCAAGTACAATGGGATCGCGCACATCGGGCGCGGTGACGATCAGCGGCCAAAATACGATACCCAGCGCAATGAGGACGAGCGTTCCCACGAGGCGTTGTCTCAATACCGAATCCAACTAAGCTCGCTCCCCCGCCTCGGTTGAACTGTTTATGATCGAAAAAGCGTCGCCCACCAGCACAAAAGTTCCAAAGATCACGACACGATCCCCGATTGAACTGCGCCCTTTCACTGCATCCCAAACGTGCTCAAAAGGGCCTATGTCGCCTATTCGGTTTTGGCCGATAACAGTGACTAACTCCGCCGCAGACTGAGCCCGAGGGACTTGCGGCAGATCAACGACGTTCCACTCATCGAACACACCATCACAAGCCGAAATCATATCATGAATAGGCTTGTCGCCCATGACAGCAAATACCGCCCGCGTGGCACCCAAGCCAGCAGTTTCGGCTAAATGACGCACCAGTGCGTTGACTGACTCAGTGTTGTGCGCCACGTCGAAAACATACTCGACCCCATTAATCATTCTTTGACTGAGCCGACCAAGCAATTCAACGCGCCCCATTTGCGCCAGCACCGCCTCACTGAGATCCCCACATTCAGAAACTTCTAAGGCCTGAATTGCTGCCCCGATATTACTCGGCAACAACCCGCTCGCGGCGGGCAAAGGCGCGTTTCGTCCGCCGACGGTTTGCAACCGCCTATCGGCGATATGCCAGTCTCTATCGATGAGCAATATATCGGCTCCTCGATCATTTAGGGCAGCCAATAACGCATCAGGAGGGTCGCTCTCCGCAACGATACACGGGCGGTTTTGTCGAGCAATTCCGGCTTTTTCACGGCTGATGGAGGCGCGATCCGGACCCAGCCAATCGACATGATCCAAACCAATGCTGGTAATGACACTGACATCGGCGTCTAGAATATTGACCGCATCCAAACGGCCCCCTAAACCGACCTCTAGCACCTGAACGTCAACCTTGCGCTGACGAAATAACCACAGCGCGGCCAGCGTCGTTGATTCAAAGTAGGTCAGACTGACGTCACCGCGCGCTGCTTCTATGTGCTCAAAAGCTGCCACAATCTCGGCATCTTCCGCTTCGCCTTCGTCAATACTGATCCGCTCGTTAAAACGCAGTAAATGAGGCGAAGCGTAAGTACCGACAACTTGGCCCATTGCTTTCAGCCCTGCGGTGAGCAATGCGACAACACTCCCCTTGCCATTTGTTCCCGCAACCGTGACCGTTTTCGGGGCGCCACGGAGAACGCCCAGCGCTTCAGCAACCGTCAAAACACGGTCAAGGCCAAGATCGATTTCCGTAGGGTGTTGTGACTCTAGGCGTTCGAGCCATCCGCTCAATGTGAGGTGAGGCACCGGTACTTTATGCACTGCCCCCGCGCTCGATTAATTCGCCCTCCAATACTGGCGCCACGCCTCCGGGCGCCACGTAATTGGTCAGCTTTGCCAACACTCGCGACAACGTGTCTCGCATCTCATTACGATGCACAATCATATCGATGGCGCCGTGCTCCAGCAGGAACTCGCTACGCTGGAACCCCTTGGGTAACTTTTGTCGGATCGTCTGCTCGATGATATTCGGGCCGGCAAAACCTGCCCGTGCATCAGGCTCAGCAATATTGATGTCACCCAGCAGTGCCAATGAAGCCGAAACACCGCCATAAATGGGATCGGTTAACACCGAGATATAGGGCGTACCCTGCGTCTTCAAGCGCTCAATGACGGCGGATGTTTTTGCCATCTGCATCAGCGAGATGAGTGCCTCCTGCATGCGCGCGCCACCAGACGCCGAAAAACAGATCAGCGGGATATTCGCCTCCAGCGCCACTGTCGCGGCGCGGGTGAATTTTTCCCCCACCGCATAACCCATAGAACCGCCATGAAAATCAAACTCGAACGCCACCGCGACCAAGTTGACGCCGTGAATGCTGCCGCGCATTGCAATCAGTGCATCCTTTTCGCCCGTGCTCCGCTGAGCGGCAGATAAGCGGTCCCGATACTTGCGTTTGTCTTTAAATTTCAGATGATCGACCGGTTCAAGATCCGAGAACAGCTCAGTCGGGTCTCGATCCAAACACAGTTCAAGTCGCCTGCGCGCGCCAATGCGCATGTGATGATCGCACTTGGGACAGACCTCAGCGTTGCGCTCGAGATCCGCCTTGTACAGCACGGCTTCACATTTAACGCACTTCTTCCACAACCCCTCAGGGACACTGGTCCGAGACGGACTCTCATCTTTTTTGACGCCGGAGGGCAGGATCTTGTCAATCCAACTCATGGGGTTCTCCACCACATTCTCACGCGCAGTATACGAGTGAGAGGCGTTTCTAGGAAGGTGAAGAGTCCATACCCTCTCGAATACTCTTCAATAGCGCGGCAGCAGCGGCATGACGCTGATCCTCTGATGCCATCGGCTCCTGTTCAGCGATCCTCACCATCGCATCAATCAGGGCGCTACCCACCACCACCGCGTCGGCCACAGCGGCCACGGCGCGCGCACTATCAGCATCTTTTATACCGAATCCGACGGCGACAGGAAGCGCCGTCTTGCTCCGGATAAGCGCCACATTTCGCGCCACCTCCGCCGCATCAAGCTGCCCTGAGCCAGTAACACCTTTTACTGCAACACAATAGATGAACCCGCGCGCGCGCTCCACGATCGTCTGGATGCGCGACGCCGGCGTGGTCGGTGAGATGAGGAATATATTATCCAACTCGACTGCCTTGAGGGCCGCGTCTATCGCGTCAACTTCCTCTGGTGGCAGGTCAACCGTGATGAGGCCATCGACACCTGCCTCGGCACCGGCGGCCGCAAACGCCTCATAACCAAAACGTTCAATCGGATTCGCATATCCCATCATGATAATGGGCGTATGTTGATCCGCTTGTCGAAACGCGGCGACAATATCCAAAACACCCTGCAATGACATGCCATTCGCCAAAGCGCGTTCGTGCCCTTTCTGAATGACCGCACCCTCAGCCATCGGGTCAGAAAACGGGACACCCACCTCAAGCACATCGGCCCCAGCCACCACTAACTGATGAAGCAGCTCAACGGTGCCGCTCGGGCTGGGATCACCGGCGACGACATAGGACACCAATCCCTGACGACCCTCGCTGCGCAAACGCGCAAACGTTGCATTTAAACGACTCATTTCGAGCTATACCTCAATACCTTCAATCGCCGCCACGGTCAGTATGTCTTTATCACCGCGGCCGGATAAGTTCACAATAATGTGCTCGTCTGGCGACATGTCCGCCGCCAGTCGTTCTGCGTAAGCCATCGCATGCGCAGTCTCCAACGCGGGCATGATGCCTTCCACTCGAGTCAATCGATGAAAGGCAGCGAGCGCTTCGTCATCATTGGCCGCCACGTAATTGACGCGCCCGATGTCCTTCAACCAGGCATGCTCAGGTCCTACCCCGGGATAATCCAAACCCGCGGACACGGAGTGTGTATCCAGAATCTGCCCATCGTCGTCCTGCATGAGATAGGTGCGATTGCCATGCAACACGCCCGGAGAGCCCATCGATAGCGGTGCGGCGTGAGCGCCCGTTTCGAGACCTTTACCACCAGCCTCGACCCCGTACATCGCGACTTCGGCATCTTGCAAAAACGGATGAAACAAACCGATAGCGTTAGACCCGCCGCCCACACAAGCCACCAAGCCTGCGGGCAACTTGCCCGCTTGCGCCAACGACTGCACCCGCGCTTCTCTGCCAATCACGCTTTGAAAATCTCTCACCAGCATTGGATAGGGGTGTGGGCCAGCGACCGTGCCAATAATATAAAAAGTATCGTCAACGTTGGTCACCCAATCCCTCAACGCCTCGTTCATCGCATCTTTGAGTGTCCGCGAGCCGGAGGTGACGGGAACCACCTCTGCACCCAGTAACTTCATGCGGTAGACGTTGAGCGACTGACGGCGGATATCCTCCTCGCCCATGAAAACGTGGCACTCCAGACCCAACCGTGCCGCTACCGTTGCCGTCGCCACCCCATGCTGACCCGCTCCGGTTTCTGCAATGACGCGCCGCTTTCCCATATGCTTAGCCAGCAGCGCCTGCCCTATGGTGTTGTTCACCTTGTGTGCGCCCGTGTGATTGAGGTCTTCGCGTTTGAGATAAATGCGGCCACCTCCAATCGCATCAGATAATCTGGAGGCCTCATATAACGGTGACGGCCGGCCCACGTAATGCGCCAAGTCCGCATCAAACTCACGCTGAAAGGCCGCATCATCTTTCAAGCGGGCGTAAAGCGCCTCTAAGTCTGACAACGCTGACATCAATGTCTCAGCAACAAACTTGCCACCAAAGGGCCCAAAGCGACCGTGAGCATCGGGAACCGACGCGAAAAGTTCTGGCGTAATATCTATCGTCATAATGCTATGTCCAGCGCAGCTGAGCGCGCTGCCTCTATGAATGCCTTCATCTTTGCCTCATCCTTTATACCCACTTCTTTTTCGACACCGCTACTCACATCCACTGCAGCGGGCTGCACTTGGGCTATCGCAGCTCCAACGTTCGTGCTCGAGAGCCCACCTGCCAGTATCATGCGCCGGCTCAAACCGGGCTCCACCCAACGCCAATCGAAACACTGACCGCTGCCGCCAAATTGTCCCGCGTGGACGCTGTCCAACAATAATGCAGTGGCACTGGCATAAGCGAGGTGCTCGTCAGCCAGATTGATGTCACCCGACATCGGTATCGCCTTAATGTAAGGCCGGTTAAATTGTCGGCAAAACGCTTCACTCTCCGCGCCATGGAATTGCAAGGTGTGTAAGGGCACCCGATCCAGTACCGACTGGACGTCCTCGGCCGACTGATTAACAAACAGCCCCACCATCATACCTAAGCCAGATACGCCTCGGCTGATGTCTGCGGCTACGTCAAGTGACACCGCGCGCGGGCTACCGGGATAGAAGACACAACCAATCGCGTCCGCCCCTATCGCCAAGGCGCGTTCTGCATCATCACGACGGGTAATACCGCATATTTTAATGCGCACAATCCGAGCCTCATTGAAAAGGGTTGCAGTTTAACAGAGTCCACTCCCCTACCGCGTTGCTCGACCCTAGAGCGTACCCTCTAGCAGAGTCGGCCCTTCCGGAGTGCGCGGTAACTCAAACGCCTCCGCATAACGCACCTGCACCAAGTACAACCCGTCCGCGGGGGCAGTATCGCCAGCGGCTGCTCGATCTCGACCAATTAACACTGACCGGAAGTCATCGACTGATTGTGCGCCAATACCCACCGCAATGAGGGAACCCGCAATATTTCTCACCATATGATAGAGGAAAGCATTAGCGGTCACGTCAATGACAACGCGTTGCTGCCGGGCCTCGACGGAGCAGTCAGTGATGCATCTCATCGGCGTACTCGCCTGACAATGTGCAGCTCTGAAAGCGCTAAAGTCCTGCTCTCCCAGCAGACACTGCGCCGCCTCGTTCATGGCGGGCACGTCGAGCGCCCTCCGCTCCCAAGTCACTAAACCATCTAGCAACGCAGGACGCTGGTCCGCATTGAGAATGATGTAACGATAGCGACGAGCCGTGGCGCTAAACCGAGCGTGAAAATCAGTGGCAACCGGCACTGCCCAGTGAACCCTAATATCAGCGGGTAGGTGGCGGTTCGTCCCCATTACCCAAGCCTTAGGGCTCCGCCCGACGGGGTCATCAAAGTGGATTACTTGGCCAAATGCGTGCACTCCCGTGTCGGTACGGCCGGCACAGACAGTCCTCAGGGGCACGCCCGCGATTTTTTGTAGGGCCGCCTCTAGTGCCTCTTGCACGGTTGGCACGGCGAGATGCGGCTGCGCTTGCCAACCATGATAGTGACCACCGTGATATTCGATACGAGCTGCGATGCGTTGCCCCGCTCTCAAAGGCTGATTAGACAGTCTCGCCATATCACGGTACGTCGAGACGATCGAGCAATACTCTCGCCTCAGCTTGCTGGGTGAGGCTACCTTGCTCAATCACTTGCGCCAAGACAGGGCGTGCGGTCTCGTCGTCCCCCATATCGATATAGGCTCTGGCCAGATCAAGCTGACTATCTACCGGGTCGGTCTCTTCTCCATAAATCGAGTCATCCCCGTCTGATGCAGGCAATAGCGCGCCTGCGGGCGCTAACGAGAGATCATCGCGCGATAGGGGCTCTGACGCGCCCTCTACCGCCGTGCTCTGCCCTACCAACAACGAGTCATTACCGGGCGAAGTCCGCTCATCCGTCGCCCACGCGCTGTCATGGTTGCTTGCAAGCGGCACCGCCTCTGGCGAGTGGAAAGCGCCACGGCGATCCCCTCCATCTCCACGATCCGCCTCGCGCTCAGCAGATAATCCCGGTGCAACGTCTGACATGTGCTCTTGCGGCTTGTCCGAGCCATCGCCCGCGGCATTCAAGTCAGCATCTGCCTCAGCGTTCGGACCATCACCTAGGTCGGCAGCAGGCTCAGCGGGCACGCCCGCCGGCACCGTCTGATGCCGTCGATAAAACCAGCCGAAGCAAAGTACGAGGCCGAATAAGGCGGTCAATAAGGCCGCGGGAGAGGTCGCGGCACTGACAAGCTGACCGCGCAGTGACGGTTCATTTCTTTTGCCCAAGGCAGTGACCGCCGCTTGCAAACGCTCGTCGCGCAGTGCCAGAAGTGCCTTGAGCGAGGCGAGCTCAGTATCGCGCTGGGTAATCTGCTCCTGCAACTGCGCCAAGGTCGACTGAAGCCGTCCCACCGTCATCGTCAGCGCCTCGAAATCGGCGCGCGACGCGCCCATCGAAGCCGTTTCCCCCGCTAGGTTGAAGACTGCGGGTTCCAGCTGCGTTGGTTCCGGTTGAGCAGGTGCCACTAACGTTTGATCCACCCAGAGTGCATCCTCCTGATCTGGCTGTGCCACGCTCGCCTCGTCTGCCATCGGAATCGGCTCGAGAGCTGGCGCCGGGACAGGATCGAGCGGTTGAGCTGCCCCAGCCGGTAATTCGCTGTCTGGCACAGCAACATTGGCGATCCCATCAGCAACGAGCGTCGACCCTCCCTGCTCCCGCTCATCCCTGAATTGCCATGCGTTATTTTGCAGTGCTACTGCGTCAATGGCGGTCGCCCTATCGATCCCAATGTCTTCGGTAAGGGGCAGCTCGAGACGGTATCCGGCCTTCAGGCCATTCACGTTTTGTTGCTGAAACGCCTCCGGGTTCATTCGGATGATCTCCAGCATTACCTGCTCTACCAAGAGACGGTCCGGCGCCACACTAGAGGCAATGCGCCACAGCGTGTCGTTTTGAACCACAACATAGAACGAACCTGCAGTCGGCGTTGAGGCACCGGCAGTGTCCGCAATTGGGGGAGCCGTCTGCGGCATAGCCTCGAGGGAACGCCGTGCTATGGCCTTAGGCTCTGGCGCCTCATCAGATACCTGACTGGCATGATCGAGCGGCGATCGGGTGCCTGAGTCCCCATTGAGTGTCGTCGTTGGGGGTAAATCGATGAGTGCCGTATAATCGCGGAGTAACCGACCCTGGGGCCACCGCAGCGCCATGACAAAGTCCAAGTAAGGCTCCCGTAACGGCGCCTCCGTGGTCAGTAAGATCCGCTTTTCCGTACCCTGATCCCGCACTTCGAAGCGGAGCTGGGTGAGCCAAAACACGCGCTCGGCACCCACTCTCTGAAACTCATCCTCTGAAGCAAGCTCCACTCTCAAGTCACTGATTTTTATTGACTCTACGTCAATCAGTGTCACCTCTCCGCGGAGGGGCTCGTTGAGGTAGCTTTGGACCGTCAGCTCGCCCAGACCCACGGCCCAAACAGGCGCATTCAGTAGGGCCGGCAACAAGAATCGCGGCACCCAATGTAACAATAGCCTCTTTGTGACTGTCATGCCTTCCCCTTCCATTGGTCTGGCTTGAATACTCTGCCGATCACCATTCCCTGGTGTCTTTAGCATTGATGCACTGAGTCATCTTTAGACCTGCAGGTACTCAGACACTAGCAGCTCCGCAATCTGCACACTATTCAGTGCAGCACCCTTTCGTACGTTGTCAGCCACCACCCAAAGATTCAACCCCTTTGGATGTGAAATATCATTACGAATCCTGCCAACAAATACGGGATCAGTGCCCGCCGCCTCAGTCACCGGAGTGGGATACCCCCCATCCTCGTGAGCGTCCATGACGACTACCCCCTCAGCAGCACTGAGTAAAGCTGTCGCTGTTTCCGCACTCAGCTCGTCTCGGGTCTCGATGTGGAGGGCCTCAGCATGACCAAAGAACACGGGAACCCGAACACAAGTGGGATTCACCGCAATGGCCTCGTCTGACAAAATCTTCTGCGTCTCCCAGACCATTTTCATTTCTTCACGGGTGTAGCCATTATCTTGAAACGTATCGATATGAGGAATGGCGTTAAATGCGATCTGCTTCGGGTAGACAGAAGCCGTTGCCGCTTTGCCATTCAGCAAACGAGCGGTTTGCCCTGCCAGCTCTTCAATCGCCTCCTTGCCCGTGCCACTGACCGCCTGATACGTCGCAACGTTGATCCGTTCAATGCCAACGGCATCGTAAATCGGCTTGAGCGCCACCAGCATCTGAATAGTAGAACAGTTGGGGTTCGCAATAATGCCCCGCTGCCGATAACCACCAATGGCCTCCGGGTTGACCTCGGGTATCACTAACGGAATGTCCTGCTCCCTTCTAAAATGCGACGTGTTGTCAATCACGACACAGCCAGCCTCAGCCGCCGCCGGCGCAAATGCCGCACTGACATCCCCCCCCGCTGAAAACAGGGCGATGTCCGCCTTGGAGAAATCAAACTCACTCAAATCTTGCACCGTATGATGCTTCCCCTTGAACTGGAGCGATTTTCCTGCAGAGCGCTGCGAGGCCAGTGGGTACAGATTATCAACCGGAAATTGCCGTGCCTCGAGGATATCGATCATGGCCTCGCCCACCGCACCCGTCGCGCCAACAACCGCTATATTAATAGGCTTCATGTCATTTTCCTGTCGCATTAATCCGTTAGAGCCGCAATGACCGCATCACCCATCGCCTGCGTGCCCAGCACGCTGGCCGACGACTGACGCTCAGCAATGTCTGCAGTGCGGCATCCGTTTAACAGCACTGCCGCAACGGCCCTCTCAATGTCATTGGCCGCATCGGGGGCGTCGAGCGAAAACCGCAGCAACATAGCCGCCGATAAAATCGTTGCCAGCGGGTTGGCGCTATCCAGACCCGCAATATCAGGGGCAGAGCCATGAACTGGTTCGTATAACCCTGTGTTCTGGGCATTCAGCGATGCCGAGGGCAGCATTCCGATCGATCCGGTCAGCATCGCGGCGATATCAGAGAGAATGTCGCCGAATAAGTTACCCGTTACCAGCACGTCAAATTGCTTCGGCTCACGCACCAATTGCATCGCCGCGTTATCAACGTACATATGCGACAACGACACATCGGGATACTCGCTACTGAGCTCTTGCATGACCTCACGCCAGAGCATCGTTACCTCGAGCACATTGGCTTTATCGACAGAGCACAGCCTACCGTTGCGCTTCTGGGCGGCCTCAAAGGCCAACCGCCCGATCCGACGAATTTCTAGTTCGTCATAACGATCAGTGTTAAAGCCTTCTCGAACACCGTCATCACGCGTCAGGACGCCCCTGGGCTCGCCAAAATACACGCCGCCTGTGAGCTCCCTAACAATTAAGACATCTAACCCCGACACCAGCTCAGCCCGCAGGCTTGACGCACCAATGAGATCAGGGAACAGCAGCGCAGGCCGCAAATTACAAAATAAATCCAGATCAGCACGGATCGCCAGCAAGCCACGCTCTGGTCGATCCTGCGCCGGCAAGCCATCCCACTGTGGACCCCCAACGGCACCAAGAAGAATAGCGTCCGCCTCGTTCGCGAGAGCGCGGGTGGCGGCGGGATACGCCTCGCCACTGCGATCGATTGCAACGCCGCCAATATCTCCCTCGGTAAAGCACAGAGCGAGGTGATGTCGAGCCCCCACCGCTTCAAGCACTCTGCGCGCTTGCCGAACGACCTCAGGACCGATGCCGTCGCCGGGCAATAGCAGTATGGTTTTGGTCACAGCGTAATATCTCTGAACAACCAGGGAAAACGCGCCTCATGTTGCTGCTCGAACTGTCTGATCGCTTCTGCGCTTTGCAGCGTGAGACCGATATCATCCAACCCTTTCAGCAGACAATCCCGGCGGAAGGCATCGACCGAAAATGACCACAACGCGCCATCAGGCAACTGGATTGAACACGACGCTAAGTCGACCGTTAACCGCAAGCCCTCATTGGCATAGAGCAGCGTAAACAGCGCCTCTACCTGATCAGCGGCTAACGCGATAGGCAAGATGCCATTCTTCAGCGCGTTAGAGCAGAAAATATCGGCGAAACTGGGCGCAATCACACAGCGAAAGCCAAAATCTTCCATCGCCCACGCAGCGTGCTCCCGACTTGACCCACAGCCAAAGTTTTCCCGTGTCAGCAGTATCGAGGCGCCATGATAGCGCTCGAAGTTAAGCGGAAAGTCAGGATTGAGCGGGCGCTGAGTATGATCCATGCCGGGCTCTCCCTCATCGAGGTAGCGCAGATCATCAAATAAGTTAGGCCCAAAACCCGATCGTTTTATCGATTTTAAGAACTGCTTCGGTACCATCAGGTCGGTATCAACATTGGCTCTGTCCATCGGTGCCACCAAACCGTCGAGACGGGTAAATGCCCTCATGCCAAAGCCTCCTCGCCGCCACCGTCAGCCGACGCGGCTACCGGCACAAAGTGACCTGCTATTGCCGCCGCCGCAGCCATCGCAGGACTCACAAGATGCGTGCGACCACCGCTCCCTTGGCGACCCTCAAAGTTGCGATTAGAAGTACTCGCGCATCGCTCACCCGGCAATAATCGGTCTGCATTCATCGCTAAGCACATCGAGCAGCCAGGCTCTCGCCATTCCATACCCGCATCCAGAAAAATTTTATCTAAGCCCTCCAACTCGGCTTGTGCTTTGACTAAGCCCGAGCCTGGCACCACCAAAGCCTTACGAACGCTTGGCGCGATCCGCTTGCCGTTCAAAACTGCGGCCGCATCACGCAGGTCTTCAATCCGCGAGTTAGTGCAGGAACCGATGAACACCGCATCGGGTCGAATATCTTGAATGGGCATTCCTTCCGTCAATCCCATATAGTCGAGCGCCCGGGCCAAGCCTTGCTTGGCAGTTTCGTCAGGCATATCGGCCAGGCGCGGTACCTCGCCATGCACGGATGCCACCATTTCTGGCGAGGTGCCCCAAGTGACGTGCGGTGCAATCTCGTTGCCGTCTAGTACGATCGTGCTATCGAATACCGCCTCCTCGTCACTGCGCAAAGTCCGCCACCACTGCTCGGCCGCCTCCCATTGCTCGCCCTCAGGCGCCAGTGGTTTGCCTCGAAAATAATCCAGCGTCACATCATCTACCGCCACCAAACCGCATCGCGCGCCTGCCTCGATCGCCATGTTGCACAGCGTCATGCGGCCTTCCATGGTCAAAGACCGAATAGCAGAGCCCATAAATTCCAATGCGTAGCCAGTGCCTCCAGCGGTGCCAATGCGGCCGATCACCGCTAAAGCAATATCCTTTCCGGTCACACCCGGTGCCAACTGACCGGTAACCTCAACTCGAAAGTTTTTCATTTTGCGCTGTATCAGACACTGCGTTGCCAATACGTGCTCAACCTCTGACGTGCCAATACCGTGGGCCAGTGCGCCTGCCGCTCCATGAGTCGACGTATGGGAGTCACCGCACACAACCGTCATCCCCGGTAACACGGCGCCTTGCTCCGGACCCATCACGTGCACAATGCCCTGACGAATATCGTCCAGTGGAATTTCGACCACATTAAAAGCCGCACAATTATCGTCTAAGGTCTGCAATTGCAGTCTGGATACCGCGTCGGGCAGCGCAGCGAGACCGTCTGCACGTTCAGAAGCAAGAGTCGATACATTATGGTCGGGCACCGCCAGATTGGCGCTCCGCCGCCACAAACCGCGCTGCGCCAGCGTCAAACCCTCGAAAGCCTGCGGTGAAGTCACCTCGTGTAGCAAGTGGCGATCAATATAGATGAGGGCCGTGCCATCTTCTCGCTGCTCGACGAGATGAGCGTCCCACAGTTTGTCGTAAAGCGTTTGCGCCATGCTGTCTGGTCTCCTGTGCCCCGGCTCAAGCAACGATGCACTCCCAACACGAGGGGGCCGGCCGCCTTGAAAAGGCGCGGAGTATAGCACCGAAGCCCAAATACTGGGTGCAGCAGTCGACAAGTCAGCATTCACCGCAATACGGTGGGAGACGGCTACCTTTTTCCGTTTGTCAGCCTATTGCGTTCGGCAACGTGATCACGATTATCCGTTCACGCGTGCGTCAGCCGAAAGCAGGCGTGAATACGTCTGTTGCGCGCAAAATCTTGCGGAATAGAAGCCGCGGTGACATCGCTGACTTGCCAGCGCTCGGCTATGGCATCATCCAATTTAAAACGCCGGTGATTGGTTGAAAAATACAATGTGCCGTTTGCGGACAACCGCGCCATCGCCAGCGCTAACAGCTCTCCATGATCAGCCTGCACATCGAAATCAGGCAACCCACTTGAATTCGAAAAGGAAGGTGGGTCAACCATGATCAAATCATACTGCCGCTGATCTTCAGACAGCCACTGCCTCACATCGGCTCGCACCCCCCGATGCTGTCTTTCGGATAAGCCATTCAGCGCCAGGTTTTCATTGAACCATTTTAAGTAAGTACTCGACGCATCGACGCTTGTGCTGGTGGTCGCCCCCCCAAGCGCGGCATGCAACGTCGCGACACCGGTATAACTGAATAAATTAAGAAAATGCCTACCCTTCGCCTCGCCCCTTATCCAACACCGCAAAGGTCGATGATCAAGAAATAAACCCGTATCGAGATAATCGTGAAGATTGACCAACGCCTTGACAGGCGACTCATGGACGACCCTTTTGGTCTGCTCTTGCTTCAATCGCTGGTATTGCTCAGTGCCCCGCTGCCGGCGTCGCTGCTTCAGAGCGATCTCTTGGCGGTCTGCGATCTTGAAGACCACCTGCACAGCATCGAATACCTCCTCAAGACGCCTCGCCGTTTTCTCCTCGGGAATATCCTGTGGGGCGGCGTACTCTGCTACGTGGACCCTCTCTTCATAAACATCTATTGCGACTGCATACTCTGGGATGTCAGCGTCATAGACTCGATAACAGGTCACCCCTTCTCGCTGCCGCCAAGATTTTAAGTGACGCTGATTCTTACGGATTCGGTTCGCAACCCCTTGCGCCCCCTCGGACAATGCCGCAGGAGCAGTCTTGCCGCCTTTCGCGCCTTCCGCAACGGGGTCACGAAGCGCTCGCAGCTCATTATCGATCGTCAGTGAGAACTGTAAACAATGAAGTTCAAGTCGCCCATTCTGAAAGCGATGACGTTTGTGTGCGCGCAAGCCGATGGCTTTACCCAACGACACATCCGAGGTCAGTACCGCAGCGGACCAGTCCGTGAACTCCCTGCTGATCACTTCACCAATAGAATGATAGAGGTGCCGGAGACCTGACGCCTCACCCATCCGCTCACCCCAGGGTGGATTCATGACCAGTAATCCAGTGACCAGGTCGCGGTGAGTCGGCCGCGTCAGCGCTGATAAGCTCTTGCAGCGAATACGTACCGCGCTCTCCAAGCCCAAGCGTACAATGTTATCAGTGGCACGCCTGACGGCTGAAATATCCGCGTCGTAACCGCGAATCTCAACATCCGTGGAGGCCGATTGCGTGCTTTGCTCAAGCGCATCAGCGCGCACTGCCTGCCACTGACTCTCGTCGTGGCCGAGCCAGCCCTGAAATCCAAACCGCTGACGCATCAACCCCGGCGCGCGGTTAAGTGCCATGAGCGCGCCTTCTAGTAACAAGGTGCCGGAACCACACATGGGGTCAATCAGTGCCTCACCCCGACGGCTTCGCGCCGGCCAATCTGCGGCCCACAGTGCCGCCGCGGCAATGTTTTCTTTGAGTGGCGCTAGCCCACCATCGAGTCGGTAACCGCGCTGGTGCAAACTGTCACCAGAGAGATCGATCCCCACTGTTAACTGTCCCTTGGCCAACTTTGCTGTTACGCGGACATCTGGCTCGCGAAGATCAACAGACGGACGACTTCGTCCAGCTTGACGATAGCGATCTACAATCGCGTCCTTGACTTTTTGAGCGCCAAACTGGGCATTACGAATGGCTTCAGAACGACCAGAGAAATCAACCATCAGCGAACCGCTTTCTCGAATGTGAGCGCCCCAATCCAGCCCGGTGACTGCCTCATAAATGTCGTCGGTGGAACGCACGTCAAAGGCGCCCAACTGAAGAATGATTCGGTTCGCCAATCGGCTCCACAAACACACGCGATAGGCCAAGGCCAGCGTGCCCGTAAAAGACACCCCCACCGGTCTCTCGACCACTTCCTCTGCGCCAAAGCTCAGTAACTCCTGCGCTAAATACACACCAACGCCCGCTGGAGAAGTGGCGAGATACTGCTGTTTCATCATTTTTCTACGCCTTGCTCTGCGGCAAATATATCGCGCAGTAAACGGCGCCACGTTTCATATTGGACATCCAGTGTACCCTCGAGCGTCACGACGCGATCGGCAGTCTCGATCACACTGGGCCGCGTCTCTCCGTCTAGCGCCTTAGCCAGCTCAAACCAAGCTTGCTCCTGCATTCGGTAAGAGCGATACGCGGCATATTCAGCTTGCATGCGGGCGTATCGGCTGTCATCTGAACGTTCACCGCGAGCACGAACGCGCGCCTCATAAGCGTCCAACCAATAGGCCTGTTCGCGGCCCGCATCGCGCCACAACGCATAAGTCCCTCCGGCTCGCTCCCACAACGCAACATATTGCTCATCAACGGTGTCACAAAATAGGTACTCCTGATTCCGGATGCGATCCACCCTTCGCATCATCGGATCATTGTCTGCCGGCAATCTCTGCAGTTCCCATTTTCCATCCACCTGCTCTGCCAACCCTAAAAAAGCATCGGGTGACAGCTGCTCGGCATATCGCACCTCAGCCAAGGAAAGCAATGCGGCACGATCGCGCTCCCCTTGCGGCTGCCACCACTTCAACAACCGGTTACTGATGGCGTTGAACAGGTCCGCGAAAACCCTCCCCCGCGACGGTTTCTCGATGGCCGATCAGATGATCAAATACCACAGTGCCAGCTGCATCGACCGCGTTGACCTGTAATACCAGATCTCGACCGTCAGACTTGATAATTTGGCTACGTATATTGACCGGCATCAACGCCGACGTCACGGGGACCATTCGCACAACCCCCCACTGGTTGCTCGACACCAGCGCATCCCGTAACTGACCCGCCAATAATTTAGATTCGAGGCGCCGTACAGCAGCCGTCGGACTGTCATCTTTTGTATCGACACCGGGATCAAAGAGCACCACTCCCACATCGAGCGCGGGGGCACTTGGCCAATCAGCGACCCGCAGCACCTCCCCCTCCCAAGGACTTTCCATCGACTGCTCATTCTGTGGGCCAGCA
Source organism: uncultured Luminiphilus sp. (assembly GCA_943789425.1). Classification (GTDB taxonomy): domain Bacteria; phylum Pseudomonadota; class Gammaproteobacteria; order Pseudomonadales; family Halieaceae; genus Luminiphilus. The sequence goes on along the minus strand of CALSUB010000001.1, from coordinate 159,715 downwards.
GTGCGGCTCTCAGCGTCGGGCTGTGTCGCGCATCCGCTTCCCCATAACAGCGCTAATGCAACAGCACCCAGGCGCATCATAACGGGGTATCCGAAGTGGCACGCTCGGTGCTGCAGACACGGCCCCGTGACAGCGTATTGATACATTGATACCCCCGATTACTCGGTTCAAAACGAGCAAAAATACGACTCACCTCAAAATCTCGCTGAGTCCCACGAGTACTGAGTCTTGTTCGTTGAGCGAGCAGTGCACCATCGGCCGAGCGGACAAATCGATGTCGTATCGACAAGCCCTCGGGCAACTCGATGTAAAAATGTAATTGCTGACCATCCCACCAACAGGTCTCCTGTCCCAATTGCGTGGCAGATGTCTGACCATCGCGAATATCACACACCAAGGCAAAGCTATTTTCGCGATCAATACGGACGAAGGCGATATCTTGATGCACCACCAGTAAATCTGACGCGGTCACCAACTCGGCCATTTTTGCCAGCGCAAGGATCGTATCGACATCACCAAGCGGCGGCCCCTGATACGTCACGCCTCTCTCTGCGGCATCGCGTTGACGCCGTGCTTGACGCTGAATATCGCGAAACGTGCTGTTGAGCTGAGTTTGAACGCTATCGCTGCGGGCGTAATCGACTTCCCAATGCCCTGAAAAGTCCGCCACCGGCGTGTCAGCCACACGTTGCTGTGGAGTCGTGCTTGCACCACAACCGCACAACCCTAAAATGACGCACAGCGTCGCCAAGGTGCGGGGCATCACATATTGCCCGAGGCTTCCGCTAACCCGCATAAACCACAACACATCCTGTGAGCCCGTCGGCACACCATTCCGATCGACTCATGGTAGGACTATTGTCACAACACAATACCTCTGGGTAAAAGTGGGTGCCCAGGCAAAAAAAAGACGAGTCAACGATGGCTACTGAGCGTGTCGAGCACTGCCCCACATATTGAAAGCGGCTATTCGTGGGGTTCCCGGCAGGTACATCTGGTCTAACTGCTGTATCGCAAAGCCCGCGCTCTCGATCCATTCAACAATGGGCCGATTAATATTACAGCCACCGAGAAGTCGTCGCCACACAGGGTTGATACGTTCTTGCCAGCTTGCAACGCCGGGATCGGGTGCCTGGCCATGCTCGCAAAAAACCAAACTGCCGCCCGGTTTTAACACGCGACCTATTTCTGCAAGCGCAGCGTGACCATCCGGAATCGTGCACAAGCTGAAGGTCATGAGTACCGTGTCGAATTGCGCATCAGGTAACGGCATCTTTTCTGCAGAGCCCTCGACAAAATCGAGGGGCACACCGACCTGGGCAGCTCGCGAAGCAGCCATCCGCCAACTGGTCTGGCAGGGGTCGATCCCCACGATTGACTGAACGCGTTGTGGGTCGTAATACGGCAGATTGTGGCCAGCTCCCATGCCTATCTCGAGCACATTACCCTGAGCTTGTGGGACCACTTTTTCCCGCTGCTTGAGGATCGGCTTGGTACCGCAAGCACAGGTCACCAATCTGGGGACAATTTTGTCGTTATAGAAACCCATCTGTCACCTGCTCCGTTGTTATGTTCCGCCAGTGTAAACAGACTCAGCGTCATCAGCGACGATTTTTGCCCTCTCTGCAAGGACCCTACTCATTGGCGTTCTCTGCAGCACCATGGGACCCGCGAGCGGCATCGGCGCGCAGTTCTAACGAAGCTTGGATAGCCGCTTCCTGCTGCGCCAAGTCACTGGGCCGCTCTACCTCTGGATACGCCTCAGGGTCAATCCGTCGCATCTCCTCCTCTATCCAGGCCTCCACCTTCTCCATCATCTCGCCCGGACTTCCAGCAGGGTCTGGCACAATGGGCTCACCCAGTGAGACCTGAATCGTTCCGGGGACGAATGTGAAACTTTTGCGAGGCCAACACCGCGCGGACGCCACCGCAATGGGCACAATACTGGCACCAGTGGCCATGGCGAGGCGTGCAGCACCCGTTTTATAGATGCCCTGCTGACCTCTCTCTGATCGGGTCCCCTCGGGAAACATAATGACCCACTTACCCCGATCCATCAGTTGCTCGCCCATTGATGCGACTTTATTCCAGGCGCCGCCCCGAGCAGAGCGATCAATATGAATCATATTGAGACAGGCCATCGCCCATCCAAAAAAGGGAATGAACAGGAGCTCACGCTTGAAGACGTAGGCCAGGGGATGAGGCATTCGACTCGCGAAAAAAAACGTCTCCCAGGTTGACTGGTGTTTGGGGCACAAAATAATGCGGCTATGGTTGTTGTCTCTGTGCGGAAGATGATGCTCACCCTCCACTTCGTACTCAACCCGCCCTATGAGACGTGCCGCGGCCACCGCTCCGCGCAACCAAGGACGCGCCAGGTACCACCACCGCTTGTCTGGATCAATCAATGGCGTCGCCAGAACGATCAACGACGCCATCGGAATAACGGTCACCGCCATCCATAAAAAGACAATCACTGAACGCAGCGGCCCCATCATCCAACCTCTGATGACGGCCTATTGGCGGTGCTCATAGCGCTTCGCATTAATCCGAGAGACTCCAATACCTCCGACATGAGGTGGGCATTAAACCAGAAACAGCGATTGCTCGCGCCGTCTATTCGCTTTCGCACACAACGCCCCCACCCTATAATATGCGTCGTGGAGATACTCAATTGAAAAAACCGCCCTCTAAACAAGACCTGCGACGGCGCCTGTCTCAGCAGACCGCGAAATTTCTGTCGTCGGGGGGAAGCATCCAAGAACTGGCGCGGGGCGAGAGCGCCTATGAGCGCAACGAAATACCGCCTCCAGCGCCGCTATTTACCGACGCAAAAGTCGCGAGAACGCCGCTCACTGATGTCGTTGCCGCACTGGACGCTCGGAGAGCACCGAAGCGCCAACAAAAAAAGGGGTCGCGTCAAAGCGCTCCGCGTCAGCGTAAGCAAGTCGTCTATGACGATTTTGGCGAACCGCTGCGCGTTGTCTGGGTGGAGGACTCCTAGCGGCCCTTAAGGTAGCGAGTTTCGTACCGACGAATGAACTAAGGCCCGTGCACAGCCGTAAGGTTTATTGATTCCATCACGGTTAGCACGATGATTTCCCTAAAAGAAGTAATTGAAGTACAACGCCCGATCGAAGCCTGCTTTCGGTACGTGGCCGATTTTCGCACCGCTGTCGAATGGGACGCGACGGCACTCAGCGCCAGTAAAAGTACGGAAGAGCCCGTTGGGTTAGGGAGTGAATTTTCGCTGATCTGCCGAGCCGGCCCGACAACCGTGTCGATCCAGTACACCATTGTGGAATACACCCCTTGGCAGTCGGTTGTGCTGGAGGGGAAAAGTCGTTGGTTTACCGTGCGGGATGTCATCACCTTTGACCCGCGAGACGCCAATACCACTAGGGTCACTTACTGCGCTGATTTCACCTACCGATTCGGCTTGCGCACACTCGCACAAAAGACAGAAGCCGCGATGCGAGCTATGGGCCGAAAAAGCCTGCGCGGGCTCGCTCGTGCACTTCAGGACGACAATCCATCCCCCGCTGCCAGTCCAAAAACCACTAAACGGGACCGAAACCTATTCACCGCACTGGCGTGCTTTACTCGGGCCGGATACCGAAAAGGTCGACGCGCATGGGCGCCAATGAGCACCGACATGACGGGAAAGCATGTGGTGCTCACCGGCGCCAGTGCAGGTTTGGGGTTTGAAGCCGCCGTGGCCCTACTTGAAGCCGGCGCGACGCTCACTCTGGTTATCCGCGATCCGAATAAAGTCACACCGATGCAGGTGGCATTGCAAGAGAGGACCGGCCGGCAAGCCGATCAAGTGGAGCTGGCGGATCTCAGCATACTGAGTCAGGTCAATGCGCTGAGTCAGCGCCTGCTGAGCGCCAATCGACCCATTGATGTGTTAATCAACAACGCCGGTGCTTTGTTTAATGATTACTCTCAGACCGTTGAGGGCATCGAGACCAGTGCCGCACTGCTGCTCCTGTCGCCGTGGCGCCTGACCGAGGCGTTGCATCCTCTTTTAGCTCACCACAACACGCCCGCCCGCGTCATTAACGTGGTGTCGGGGGGCATGTACACCCAGAAACTTCGGTGTGACTCACTGGTGATGTCAGAAGATGACTATCGTGGTTCGGTTGCCTACGCCCGTGCGAAGCGTGCCCTGACTGTGCTCACCGAACTGTGGTCAGTGCAATGGCGAGAAGACCATATTGTGGTCAATGCCATGCATCCCGGCTGGGCAGATACGCCGGGTGTTCAAGATTCACTGCCCGGCTTCAGGCGCCTGACACACCGCGTTTTGCGCTCTTCTCAAGAGGGTGCTGACACGATTGTTTGGCTTGCTCGCGCCCGCGAAGCGGATAAAACCAGCGGGCACTTGTTTCTTGATCGAGAGCCGCGCACAACCCACCTGCGTCGCGGTACGCTCGAATCAGCGGAGGAGAGAGCCGCTTTACAACCCTGGTTGACTCAGACTTACGCGACCCTCGATCTCGCAGAGAGCACTTGAGGGAAGACGCCTGTGGGGGTACTTTGGCGGCTAGATTATTTATCGGCAGGCCTTCATGAACCACGCACTCGATCCCTATACGCCCCAGTTTGAAGACGACGCTATTCATGACGCGCGACAACGGTTAGCGCAAACTCGCTTTCCTGAAGCGGAGACCGTTGAGGACTGGCAGCAAGGCGTCCCGCTGAGTTACTGCCAAGAATTGGTTCGCTATTGGCGAGATGACTACGATTGGCAAAGGGTGCCTAATCAACTCGCCCAGTACGAGAATTGGATGACTGAACTAGAGGGGGTCCGCATCCATGTTGTCCATGTCCGCAGCCCCCATACTGATGCCAAACCCCTGCTAATGACTCACGGCTGGCCGGGGTCGGTACTCGAATTTTTAGAGGTCATTGGGCCCTTAACCGACCCGACAAAATGGGGGTGGCCAACCAGAGGACGCCTTCCACCTTGTGATGCCCAGTCTTCCTGGATTTGGTTTTTCGGCAAAGCCCACGGAGCCTGGATTTGGTATCGATCGCATTGCCATCATGTGGGACGCTCTCATGTTGCGCCTCGGCTACGATCAGTATGTGGCGCAAGGTGGCGACTGGGGATCCTTAGTGACGCACGCCTTGCTGCTCAATGAGGCATTACATTGCCAAGCCGGGCATGTGAACTTACCACTGGTGCTGCCTGATGATGAGACGCTGTCCTCAAGCGACCCTGGGGAGCAAGCCACAATGGCAGCGGCGCTCCACTACCAAGCACATGAAGCTGGATACTCGAATCAACAGAGTACAAGGCCGCAAACACTGGCCTATGCGTTAGCAGACTCCCCCGCCGGTCAGATGGCATGGATTGTTGAGAAGTACGCACAGTGGACTGACTCGGTGCGGCATAACGCCAGACATCCTGAGAACGTTATTCCTCGAGATGTACTGCTGGATATCGTCACCCATTACTGGATGACGAATTCGAGTGGCAGTAGCGCGAGATTGTATTGGGAGAGCTTTAAAACGCCAGACTACCGGCCTATCGAAGCCCCAATGGGTATCTCGCTATTTCCTAAAGAACTCTTTATCTGCACGGAGCGGCTTGCAAAAACCCGTTACCAAAAGTTGATGACGTTTAATAATGAGCACGCACAGGGGGGCCATTTTGCGGCACTTGAGCAGCCGAGTGCCTTCATTAGCGACGTCCGCGAATGGCACGCGGCCCTGCGCGCAACCGGATATCGCTGAAGCATGACGTCACCTGAACCCGATAACACCGATTCAACAGCTGATCCGTATTGGCAAGCGCGACAGCAACTGGCGTTAGCCGCACGCCAGTTAAACGAATCATTGATCAGTGCGGATATCCCACCAGAGCGGGCACTCGAGCTGAGCGGAGAACTCTCTCACTTAGCAGCGTCACTCAACGACCTACCTCAAGTTAGAGGCCTGATGGATATGGTAGGTCGGCGACCGCAGGACGGTATCGATACGATCATGGGAGAGTTTGTCGCCATGGCTGGCCGAAGCCACCCCTGCTCACCTGATCTGACCTGGCACGCAGAGCCTAATCAAATACGGGGTACCGTCAGCTTCGGTCAGGCGTTTGAAGGTCCACCCGGACACGTCCACGGCGGTTGGGTTGCGGGCATTTTGGACCATCTAATGGGAATGACTCATGTTCATATGGGGCAACCCGGCATGACCAGTGGATTAACCGTTCAGTATCTCAAGCCCACTCCGCTAGGACAGATCATCGCGATAAGTGCCGTTGCCGAGGAACTCGATAAACGACGCACAGAGGTCAAGGCTGAAATGCGCTGCGGTGAGACCATCACCGCAACGGCCAGTGCCATCTTTGTTCGGGTCGATCGAGCTAGGTTTGGCATCGAGTCCCCCTGAACTCTGAAGCCCACATGACCCCCTAAAGGCGCTTGTAAACGGTCGCACCCGCAATGATCGTTCGATCCACTTTGAGTGACCGTATATCTGGCGCGGTGAGTGGATTATCCGACAGCACGACCAAATCGGCCTGCTTCCCCGGTTCGATAGAGCCGATGATGTCATCCATGAACACCTGCCACGCCGCATTGATCGTCACAGCACGCAACGCCGAAAGCCGATCGATCCGTTGATCGGGGCCAATGACCGCTCCTCCTGTGCTCTGTCGCTCCACTTGGCTCCAAACGGCCTGCAGCGGCAACATGGGGGTGACCGGCGTATCAAGATGAGAGCTAAAACGGACGCCTGCCTCTAGCGCCCATCGAGCGGGACTCATATTGGCCGCGCGCTCGGGCCCCATAAATATTGCGGCATGACGATCACCCCAGTAATACGTGTGAGCCGAAAAAAAACTCGGCGTTACGCCCAATTCGGCCATTCTCGCAATTTGGTCCTCACGAGTCATTTGCGCATGAATCATCAACGGCCTCGCTTCCGGCCACGGATGCTGCTGCATTGCATATTCAATGGCATCTAGCCCATCCTCTATCGACGCATCGCCATTACAATGAATTGCCACTTGAATGCGCCGCTCGTATAGCCCAGCTACTTGTTGAAACAGCATCTCTCTTGGGACCGACGCATAGCCCCGGTAGTCGGCATCACCCTTATACGGCACGTGATAAGGCTCCGATAAATAGCCGGTATAGCCCTGAATACTGCCGTCAGCAATAATTTTGACCCTCGGCGCGGAAACCTTAGCTCTGGCAAAACTGTCGAGCGCCACACTGCCGTCCAGCAGTTGCTCGCCCACTTCTTCAAACAAGGGAAACAGCGCCACTCGCTGAGGAAATTGATTCAACTGACTCAACAATCCCAGCAACGTCGCAACGGGGCTAGGCATCCCCCCTGCCGAGGCGGTCGTCACCCCTGCCGCCAGATATTCCTCCGCTGCCTGCGTGGTCATGCGCAAGGCATCCATCGCACTCAGATCTAGGGTGTACTCCCAGACTGCTCGCGCCGCAGTTTCCTCCAACACGCCATTGGGGCGTCGGCCGCCGTCTGAATCAGGCTCTCTCACGATCACACCGCCCTCAGGATCGAGCGATTCAGCGTCGATCCCCAAAATAGCGAGCGCAGCGCTATTGACGACGGCCAGGTGACCAGAGACATGAATAATGGCTACTGGGCGGTCACGCGACACCCTGTCCAGATCATCGCGATTGGGGTGGCGCCGCTCAGCGAGCAGCGTATCGTCGTAACCATGCCCTATGATCCAGCCATCAGCACGTGCTTGCGCGAGGCGGGTTAATCGCTCGAGTAGCTGCGACAGATTAGTCACCTCGCCTATCGGCGGACTGTTGAGATCCGCAGAAAACACCGTCTGGCCCGAACCAGGAAAATGACCATGGGCATCAATAAACCCGGGCAGAACACTGCGCCCTCGAAGATCGACGACCACCGTGTTGTCCCCGGCTAACGCCAGCATCTCTTCGGATGAGCCCACTGACTCAATCAGTCCCTCGCGCAGACTCACCGCCTCGTGCACCGTGCCCGCGGTATCCATTGTGAGCACATTACCGTTGACATAAATCTCGTGCTCGGGCGCAGACAGCGGGCGAGTGGCGATGGCCGAGAGCACCAAGATCCCTCCCACAAAAGCTAACAATATCAATAAGGTTACACGCCAATTCATAAGTATTCTCTAGTTTTTGTGTTGAGGGGGCCGCCTCCCTGACCGGCGGCAGTAAGGTCGTTAATAATGAGGTGGCGGTGGTTCAGGTGATCCGTCTGCCACCGCATCTAAGCGAGCACCCTGCTCCCCTAATCGCTCGCGCAAGAATTCCACAGTCCGCTCAAGCTTCAAGATGACTGTTTGCTGTTGTGACAGCGCCTGATCTAACGTCTGAACCGCGTCCTCCAAAAAGGCGAGCTGCGCTTCTAGTTGAGCGGTATCACTCATATCCATGTCCATCGCTGCGTTGTCTCAATGCTACTATAACTCTGTCACTGACTGACGGAGTAACGTCTTGGCTTCCTTAAGCAACACCCGAGCGGTGTACCGCACCGACGGGGGCAAACTGTGCCCGCAGTGCCAACGGCCCGTCACTGGCTGCGCGTGTGGAGAGCACCGCCCGGCGTCGGTTGGCGATGGCATTGTTCGCATACGGCTCGAAAAAAAAGGGCGCGGCGGTAAATGGGTCACCGTGATAGAAGGCATTCCAGAGCACCCTGATCGCTTAAAAGCATTGTCTAAACAACTCAAACAGCAGTGCGGTGTTGGCGGCGGCGTGAAAAATCACAACCTTGAGATACAGGGGGATCAGCGAATTCCCTGCCAACAAAAGCTGCAAGCGCTAGGCTACGTCGTGAAGTTATCCGGCGGCTGAGCTCGTCATTTGCAACAGCGTTTTTTTGTGCCGTCTTCCGAGCGCCATAGTCAACGACTGCCCTCGCAGACAAGGACTCTTGCAAACTTAAGCGGGAGGAATAGTGGCTCAAAAAAGTGCTGTCAATCTCGTCGACAACCCGCTGCCGCATCCGAGCGACACGATCAGGTCCAGCGCGATTCATAAAAGGCGTCAACAACCAACCACTGACCGACCATACCCAGCCATAACCGCGTGTGAGCTCAGTCGCGCCCATATCCAACTGCCCATAGATGTAAGCCTGTTTCACCTCTTCAGATCCGTAGCGTGACCAAGGTCCGGTCTGCGCTGCCGCAATCTCCATCGCCGTTAAAATGCGGTTCACCAAACGACCCCCGCCTATTGCATCGAAAGCGACGGTCGCACCGGTTGCTTTAAGCGCTTCGATCAGCTCCGGCATAAACTGCTCTGACTGAGAATTCAACACCCACTCGGCGCCCATGTCTCGTAACAACGTGACTTGCGCTTCAGAGCGAACAATATTGACCAGCGGGATTTTATCGGCCTGACAGAGCCGGACCAGCATCTGACCTAAATTGGACGCGGCAGCGGTATGCACTATGGCACCGTGGCCCTCCATATCACGCGTCTCGAGAAAACCCAGTGCCGTCATGGGGTTCACAAAGCAAGACGCAGCCTGTTCGGCACTGATCGTGTCGGGAAAGGCGATGCATTGCGCTGCTGGCAAGCAGCGATATGCCGCGTACATTTCGCCACCAAACATGCCCACTCGCTGACCAAGCAGCGCTTGCGCTGTCTCACCGTCACCTGCGGCAATTACACGCCCACTCCCTTCATTACCGACCGCCATCCAATGACCCACGCGCGGCGCCATTGCCCTCATGGCCGCAGCGGGCACGTCCAACAACAACGCGGGCTGACCATTCCGCTCCACCTCTCGCACACTTGATAGATCAGCCGCACCGAACATCAAGCCCAAGTCAGACGGATTAATGGGCGCTGCTTCGACCGCCACCACCACCTCATCTGGCTTGGGGTCGGGAATCGTGATCTCTACTAGGGCACACTCTACGGTGGCATTCTCATGAACACAGCTTTGCATTTGCAATGCCTTCATTTCTTTCTCCTCCCAAAAAAGCGCTGATCAATAGCGCGCTGCGCGCTCAGACTCGGATAACAAAGAAGCGGTCACCCCACTTCGAGCGCGATAAATAACAGTGTACGCAAGGACCGCTTGTACATATTCACGGGTCTCTCCAAACGGCAACGAATCCACCCATTGATCTAGCGGCAACTCACCAGAAGACCAACGCGAGACACGGCTTGGCCCCGCGTTATAGGCGGCTAACGACTTCACACGATTACGCTCGTAGCGCCCCATGAGTTCGCGGTAATAGGTCGCGCCTAATAGGATGTTTATATTGGGTTGGTACAACGAAGCGTCGCCACGATAACCGGTGCTTTGCTTTGCCGCCATGCTGCGCGCCGTCGATGGCATTAACTGCATCAACCCCCTCGCGCCCACTTTGGATCGTGCAAACGGATACAATCCACTCTCGCGTCGAGCAACGGCAATCAGCTCGTAAGCGTCGAGCTGCTGGAGCGCCGCGATGCGTTGAAACTCGTCCCAGTGAACAGCGGGAAATCGCAGATCAAGCCGATCCCAAATAGCACCTGAGTTCGCCGCGTCTATCGCAAGGTCAAACCAGTTTTGCTCAATCGCGAGATCCCCCAAGCGCTCGCGATCTGCCACCGCTACCTGATTGAGTGTGTGGCGCCACTGCTCTTTAGCCAGTCGCTGTTGCTTTAACACCAGCAGCTCCTGCACTCTCCCCACTCCCAACCAGATAGCTGGACTCTCAGGCCTGTCGAGTGTCGGCGGAGGGCTCGCGTTGAGCTGATAAGCGGCGCCCAAATGGTCAGCGGCTAAAAACCCATGAAAGCTTCTAGTCTGCGAAAGCGCCTCCCAAAGTGCTTCAGTTGAACCCGATCCGAGCTGATCACGACTGCGCGCGTCCCAGTAACGCCATCGATCTTGTCCCTGGGCAGACGAGGACAGCCAACCCAAACCACGTTGAATAGCGGCCCAGTCACCCCGCGCAATCTGCTTGCGCAACCAGATGAGTGTTAACTCGTCATCACGCAAACGTTCTATCTGCGCATCGACCCAGCGTGCGGGCGCAGGCGCTCGCTCGGCGAATAGACTATGACGCACAATCGACCCTCTCATCAGGTCAGACTGCTCAACGGTCAAGCGATGCGTCTGGGCCAATGCCGTCATCGTTTTGTACGCTTTACTGGGACTCAACTGCGCTAGGCGGACGACGCCGTAGGCTATTATATCGCCATGGCGCAACGTGTCCTGATAGCGCCCCCTCTCAATGCGAGAGGGCCGCCGATAGACGGCGCCCAACTCATCGAGATCTCGCTGCAAACTGTCGCCAGCGAAACGTTTTAAATAACGAATAAGATGCCCATTCTTCGCTTTAAACGCCTTGAGCGCGCGCGACCAAATCATCGCGCCGTCTGGCCCACCGGCTGCCATCCACCGATCAAATAGCGGGTCGCAGGCATCATCTTGTGAAAAACCGACATTCCATAGTGCTGCCGCTCCCGCATACGCGATGACCGGTTCGCCGGTGGCTAGCTGCGCGCGATAGTAATGGCATTGTAGCTCTGTCATGGCAGGTGGCGCGTCGAGCACACCCAGAAAGGCCCGCCAGCGTCGATCTTGCGCCTTGTGCCGCAGATACGCGACCAAGAAGCGACTCGCCAGCGGGGTACCCTGAGCACGAGCGATAAACGTCTTGGCCTCCGCCGGCGTCATGTCATGAAGGAGCCCCAAACTGGTGGAAAAGTCGAGATCGATCCTCAGCGGGTAATCCGCTAGGGCAGATCGTATTTCGCGGTAGCGATTGCCTGCACCTGAATCAAGTTCCACCAGAGCCTCTTCGTACAGCGCTCGCTCAGTAGCCCACTGATCAACAGAGGGTATCGGGGACACTTCACTGCCCATCGCCGCTGAACAAAACAGCCACCCCAGACAGGCGGCCCCGCCCAGAAAGCGAAGCGCCTCCATAAGCCTCAAAATGATCCTGTGATACAACCCAAACATCCTATAAAAATGCAATACAAGTCTCCGCTTTTCAATCACAAAGCGGTAGGATTTCGATCCTCTGAGCGCTGGACGCCTATCCATGAAACCGACAACCGTTAAATTAACAGAATATAGTCATGGTGCGGGCTGTGGTTGCAAAATTGCGCCAGACGTCCTGTCACGGATTCTTGCTGGTGAGCCCTCCGAAAAGATGCGCGCTGCGTTTCCCGAGTTACTGGTGGGCCATCATTCTCGAGATGATGCGGCCGCTGTTGAATTGCCCGACGGTCAGGTCATTTTGTCGACCACCGACTTTTTTATGCCAGTGGTGGACGATCCCTACGACTTCGGCCGAATCGCTGCCACCAACGCCATCTCCGATATCTATGCCATGGGCGGCAAACCATTGGTGGCGGTTGCCATACTTGGCTGGCCGGTTAATGTGCTAGACCCCGCTATCGCAAATCTTGTCATTCGCGGTGGCCGCGATGCCTGTAGCGCACTCGGCTTCGCACTGGCCGGCGGCCACAGTATCGACGCGCCGGAGCCCATTTTTGGTCTGGCAGTCACCGGGATAGTGCCCCCCTTAAATCTCAAACTAAACAGCGCGGCCAAAGCGGGTGATTGTTTACTGCTCACCAAGCCTATCGGTATTGGCATTCATACCACCGCCGAAAAGCAACGCCAGTTGCAAGCCGCGCATGAAGGGCTCGCCACAGAGTTCATGTGCCAAGCCAACACGATCGGCGCAGAACTGTCAGAAATAAGCGCCGTTCATGCACTAACAGATGTCACAGGCTTTGGCCTGGCGGGCCATCTACTCGAAGTCTGCAATGGCGCCGGCCTAGATGCCACGCTAAATGTCAGCCGTATTCCTGAATTACCGGCGCTGGATGATTATATCGCCAAGGGATGTGTGCCGGGCGGCACCGAGCGAAACCATGCCGCCTATGGCGCTGCACTGCCCGAGCTGACACAGAGAGAAAAGGCCGTCTTGTGTGACCCGCAAACCAGCGGAGGTTTGCTGATTGCCGTTGCCGAAACGTCGTTGCATGAGGTGCAAGTAGTGCTGCACAACAACGGCCTACCCCAAGAGGTCATTGGTACACTCAGCACTCGATCTGGCGCAACCTCTCGAATCACTTTGTCCTCAGCGTGATGAGCGAGATCGACGACCTCGAGTCGCTTTTTCTAAATGATATTCCGCTGATTGATACGCGGGCGCCGGTCGAATTCAATAAAGGCAGCCTGCCGCTCGCCAGTAATCTCCCCCTCATGATCGACGAAGAGCGAGAGGCAGTGGGTATTTGCTACCAACAAAAGGGACAAGCAGCTGCCTTACGGCTTGGGCACAAACTCGTCAACGGCGAGCTTAAAGCGGAACGTTTGAATCAGTGGATTCATTTTTCACAGCAGCACCCTAACGGCGCTCTATTTTGTTTCCGGGGTGGTTTACGGTCAGAGATTACACAGAGCTGGCTGAAGGAAAAGGGGATCGACTATCCCCGCGTTCGTGGCGGTTACAAAGCGATGCGGCGCTGGCTCATCGATGCGGTGGAGAGAACCTGCACCCGCACTCCAATATTACTGTTAGGCGGAAAAACAGGCTCGGCAAAAACCCGGGTGCTCAATGAGGGATTTTTGGGTAACCCCATCAAAGGGAGCATCGACCTAGAGGGCCTCGCTAATCATCGAGGATCGGCATTTGGTAAACGAGTGACCGCGCAACCGACTCAAATTAGCTTCGAGCTCGCGGTGGGCATCGAAATGGCGAAACGATACGCCGAGGACCCGTCGCGCCTCATTTTAGAGGACGAGGGCCGGCTGATTGGTCGCTGCGCCCTGCCCCTGCCATTACAAGAGGCGCGGCATCACGCTAACTGGATCCAGCTCGAGGTACCCTTGAAGGACCGAGTTCAGCATTCCTACGATAATTATATCCTCAGTAACCTCGAAGAAATGGTGACACTGTCGGCCGACTGGGACACCGCGTTCAATGAATTCGAGCGGGGCCTACTCGACGCGCTCACCCGGATTCAAAAGCGTCTTGGTGACACACGATACAGTGCACTGCATGCGGACCTGACCGCCGCACTCAGTAGCCACCGGCACGGCGATCCTGAGCCCCATAAAAAATGGATCGAAGTGCTACTAACGCAGTACTACGACCCGATGTACAACTATCAGATGGCAAAAAGAGACCTAGCGCCCCTCTTTCGTGGCAATGAGGCCGAGGTGACCAGCTATCTAACCGCTTAGTAACCGCCCGTTGATTGGGGCAGCCGGCAACCGGATGCACTACTCCGATGCTCGGCGCAATGATCCAAATTCTCAACTCATCAATTAGATCTGCATCCTATTTGAGGTAAACTCGCCCGCTGCTCCCTGTAGTTAAACAGGATATAACTACCGCCTCCTAAGCGGTGATTCCAGGTTCGAGTCCTGGCGGGGAGGCCAAGATGCTCTGAAACCCCCATAGAATATAGGTTTCTAGTGCCTAGGAGCGCTCAAAAAGGCCACTTCTAGGGACGTTTCATGGAACGCAATGGCCTCCGTCTCAGTCACTTAACCCCAAAAAATCACCGCGCCGAAAATGAGAATCAGCAGGAGCCCCACGTCTATCTCGAGTGAGGCCTGCAAGGGTGTGTAGACTTGGATAAAACTTGAAGAGGCAAGACATGATGGCGATTAAAGGGTCGTGTGAATGCGGAAAGGTTACTTTCTCAGTGGATGGGCCTTTGCGTCCCACGTTTGCTTGCCATTGCACTCAGTGTCGTAAAACAAGTGGACATTACTGGGCGGCAACGGCAGTTCCTAGTACTCATCTGAAACTGATTAAGGACAGCGGTCTCAAGTGGTATCGGTCAAGCGAGCGGGCGCAGCGCGGGTTCTGTATAGGCTGTGGTTCGTCATTGTTTTATCGAGAAGATGATGGTGACTCAACCTCAATTGGTGCTGGAACCCTTGATGATTTGCCTAGCGGTGCGACAAAAGTTGTGAAGCATATTTTTATGGCGGACAAGGGCGCTTACTACGATGTGGTAGATGGGTTGCCTCAGTTACAAAGCTGGTAAGCGCTTGCGCTAAAAATGAGAATGGGCAGGAATCCCAAGTGGCGTTTATATCGGCCCCCTACCGGGTCATGGAAAGGCTTCTCGCTTGAGATTAGCTGTTTATATACAGAGGCTAAACGCTCAATCTTTCACAGCGCCCTCCACCGGGGCTATAGAAAGGGCTGTACCCTGAAAGAATCCAACCAAGCGGCTGGTTGTTTTGAGAGGACCGCCGTGTAGGAATAAGCGCAATATATGCAATGGCGTAGCCAATGGATCAGCTCCACCCAACCCCAAGTAACTGCGACGAATACAGACTAGGGAGTCCATGATGAAACTGTTGTTCATCTGCACCCACAACCGATGCCGAAGCATCCTGTGTGAAGCGATCGTCAACCAGCGAGGCCAAGGGTTGCTGCAAGCTGCCAGCGCGGGCAGTGCACCTGCAGCATTCGTGCACCCCCTGACGCTCCATTATCTGACCGAGCGCGGCTACGAAACCGCTGGCCTGGTGAGCCAATCTTGGAATGACCTTGCAGACTATGAGCCTGACCGGGTCATTACGGTGTGTGATAGTGCGGCGGACGAAGCCTGCCCGATATGGATGGGCACTGTGGCGAAGGGGCATTGGGGTCTACCCGACCCCTCGCGAGTCGAAAGCAATGACGAGACGGTCCGAAATGCCTTCATGTCGGTCATTGATCGTATCGAGGGCAAGGTCGATGAATGGGTATTAGCGGCGCGATCTGGGTCGCGCTCAGATTGGGCATGACTGAAAAGAGTTTAGGGTGGGTATTTTTGAATCGCCGCGCGCGAAATGACAATGGGCAGGGTCCCAAGTGGTTTTGATCTAGGCCCCCTACCGGGTCAGAAAAAGGGGTCTCCGTTGAGATTAGTCAAATTCTATTCGATGCTAAACGTCCAATCTCTCACAGCACCCTCCACCGTTGGGCGCGAGGTTATGTCGTCTCGAACACTTCTCTGCCTCGACCCGCTAGTTTAGAGCTCAGCCTGCAGTATCGGACCATCCACAATTGTTACTGTATGGTGGTGCCGGACACAAAGGAGATGGCGATTGCTCTCGTTTATTTGGTTGATCATTGATATTGGCATCGCGCTAGCGTACATCGCTGCGCCGTGGGTAATTTTGGCACGGCTCGACTTTGAATGGCCCGATTGGTTAAAGGACGGAATCGTCCTCGTCATCCTAGCCGTCATCTGGACGGGTATCGCACTGTACTTAGCGACTCAAACGGTACTTTGGCTAGGTTTCGTGCCATAGGCATCTAAGTCATCCACTGCGCCGGCTATTGATCTCGTGGATAAGAGTAAGCGTGTACCAACGTTGACAGGCGCTAAGACACATCCAAGTGGCACGCCAGCCTGTATAACTCACTCCTACGCTGCTGCGAGCCCCCATAAAGGGACCCTCCATGACTGACCGCATTACCTTACATCACCTCGAATATTCACAATCTTTCCGGGTACTCTGGATGCTTGAGGAGTTGAATCTGGATTACGACCTGGTGGTGCATGAACGGGACAGCAAAACCATGGCCGCGTCCGACGAGTACAAGGCGCTGTCACCCCTAGGGACTGCGCCCGTTATCACACAGGGAGACCTAGTGATGGCCGAGAGCAGCGCGATTATGGACCACATACTGGACCAAACACCAAACCATACGCTCAGGCCAGAGCCTGGCGAACCGCATCGCGCGCGTTATCTTTTTTGGTGGCATGCGACACAGGGCTCCATGATGCCGCTGCAACTTATGGCAACCGTCATGAGCATCTCGCAACAACAACTACCGTTCTTTTTAAAACCGTTCGTTAAGCTCTACGTGGGCGCACTTACCAATTTATTTATTCAACCCCGGCTGGATAGGATTCTAGCGGTAGCTGAATCAGATCTAGGGGACGCACCCTGGTTCGGTGGTGAAGTGGTATCGGCCGCCGACTTTCTCATTGCTTATAATATGATCGTCGGCGCTGAGCGCGACATGATTGACGCCAAACGCTATCCCCGATGCATGGAATGGGTGCAGCGCATGAAGGCTCTGCCCAGCTTTGCCACCGCAACAACAAAGGATGGTCGGGCCAGCATGGCGCTCAACTACTGATAACTCGCTCACCAGCGCTCACCCCGAACGCGCGTCAGCGCCAGTAAACCGGCGTGCTAGGCGGGCTTGTCTTCCAAGTAGGACGAGAGCGTGGCGTGAAAGTGCCGAATCCGGAGCTCTTGATAACTCGCCGTAAGCACTTGGCCAGACCGAGATGCCATCAGGCCTTTTTGCACCTCCGGTAAGTTGTTGGCGTCCTGATCAAATAGCGACCCCAGCATACCGAGCTCCTCTGCCTCCGCGTAGCGTTCGTCATAACCGAGGTGGAGTGTTTTTGCGTCTGGCGGTCTGGGCGCGTCTGCAGCAAAGCCATCGAGTAAATAAATATCCATGATGCAGCCATCCACGTTCATACCATCGGGACGATAGCGATAAGTGATCTGGCTCTGAAAGCCACCCCACGGCGCAAAATTAGGAAAGACCAAATACAAGATAGAATCCATCGTCTCGGCGTCGGTCACCGAAGCTAGCTTGTCGGCCTCTAAAAACGCCGCAAATTCTGCTTTTCGAATAGCGCCAATCGCTTCTCTGGAGCTGATGTCATCGGCAGACTTGCCTGTCAGCGCCAGCGCCTGTTCAAAGCCCTCCGGCCCCGTCATTGCCTCGACTGACTCGCGGATGTTAAAGCGGTCTGCCTGCCCCGGATTGGGAATACCCTGTGGCGTGATCGTGCGGCTCAAATGCTCCCCGAAAACGTCGTACTGAGAGTTATCACCCCCGGTAAAGGATAGAATTTGAGGGTGGGTCTGGATCGCATGGTAAGACTCAATAAACGCCTCCATGGCCACCTTCCAGTTGCACCGGATCTTTTTTTCGACATGCAACGAAACGTAGCGATCCTCGGGTGCCCAACGCGTAAAGTGATCGCCTAGAACCGAAGCATACTCGTCGAATGCTGGCGCCTCGGGATCCATATTAATCAGTACCCAACCGCCCCACGAGGTCACCTGCACTTCCGGCAGGTTCAATTGGCTCAGCGCGTCCTCGTCAAATTCCCAATCGCAATACGCGTCTTTAAAGCTGCCGTCGAGATGCCAACAAAACCCGTGATAGGGGCAGCGGATCTCGTGACTCACGCCACGCCCCGACTTCAGTGCGCGTCCGCGGTGCAGACAAGAATTATGAAACCCCTTTAATTCGCCAGACTCGGTAAGCACCAGCAAAATCGAGTACCGCGTAATATCGTAAACGAAATAGTCTCCCGGATTCTGGAAGGCCGTCTCTCGACAGACCATCTGCCATACTTTCGGCCATAAATTCGACACCTCCTTGTCAAAAACGCCCTGATCAGTCCAGCGATCTGTGGCAATCAGGTCGGAAGGTATCTCTGGCTGAGTATCGACTCGTAGCGCGTCTGGCACTGCCACGCACTCTTGATCCAATAACTCTTGATAACTCAGAAAATCGGGTCTTTTCATGACTAAACCTTAAGCATTAATGATGGGGACGGCGGATCACGAGACCGTCTTGCTGAACGAGATGTGTAGGTCCGTCAATCCGCGCAACAGTACATTGGGGCTGTGCTTCAGTGGATTCTTTCCCTCAACCAGCGCCCAATCAGTAGTACGATTCAGTAACCCCGTCAGCGCAACCTGCATCTCCATTCTGGCCAACTGCGCGCCTAAACAAAAGTGAGTGCCCTGCCCAAAGGCCAGGTGACTATCAACATTTTCTCGCGCCACACTCATTGCTCCGCCGTCAGTGAATATAGACTCGTCGCGATTGCCCGCTGCAAAGCGGACCATTAAAAAAGCGCCTTCCGGAATATCTACGCCCCCAATCTTGGTGTCTGCCGTCGCGCGACGCCACATGCCACTGGTAGGCGTCTCAAGCCGCAAAATTTCCTCAACCGCTGCCGGTATGAGATCGGGGTGCTGCCGCAACATCGCTTGCTGGTCGGGATTCTGGATCAGCAATACCACGCCGCCTGCAATCGCGCTGGTCGATGTTTCATTACCCGCAACGAGAATTTGCTGAATCATCCCCAAGGCCTCTGGCTTGGTCAGCAAGCGACCCTCATCAATCGTATTATTAGCCAGGTCGGAGATAATGTTGTCCTCGGGCGCTTCGCGCATACGGTCCAGCAACGCAGCAAAATAGTGCTGGAACTCAACAATATCTTTGGCGTTTTGAATTTGCTCTTCCTCATCGGCGAGCCGGCCCAATCGACTCGCTGACGCATCGGACCATTTCTTAATCAACGACAGCTCTGACCGGGGCACACCCAACTGATCTGAGATCACGTAGATCGGTAGCGGCACACAAAAACGATTTAGAAGATCCACCTCCGGCTCATCAATCCACTGGTCAATCAGTTCATTGCTCATCTTCTCAACTTCACTGCGCATCCCCTCGATACGCTTATTCGAAAACACCTTATTAACAAGATTGCGATACACCCGGTGTCGCGGCGGATCCTGGGTCAGCAGGGTTTCAACCATCTCATAACCCTGACCATAGATAGCATTGACCTCCTCATTAGAGGACCCCGTGTTGAGAAGCGCACTAAAGCTGCTCGAGAAGCGGCCGGGGTCGCGAATGATTTCGCGAATATCGTCATACCGTGTCACCACAAACACATTGGTGCCCGGCATCTGCCATACCGGCGCCTCTTGTTGTAGCTGCTGGTAGACATGAAATGGACATTCCTGCACTTCAGCGCTGAAAAAGTCCAGTTCCGATAGCTTCACTTTGCTCATTTCAGGGCCTCCTTTAAAATCAAATCTGCGGTGGGAAAAGCACTCTTCCCGAGAGAGCGGGCTTTTGCCTCAACGAAGGAAGCAAAATCGCCGACTACTATTTGCCACACAAAATAACGTGCTGAACCCTCTATTTCCATCTCAAACGGAGTAAACCCCATGGGAATATACGAAAAGTCAGCCGCCCCATGAACATACAAATGCTGGCTCTGAAAGGCTTCCAACGCTTCTCTATCTTTGCAATCCACCATATCGAAAAACGCGACCGCAGGCTGATCCACGTTGAGTCGCTGCAAGTATTGGGCGGGAAAGAGTCCCCCTGTCCACCGGGCATTGATTTCGGTGATCATGATGTTATCGCCAGAGATGAAATAGTCGATGCCGCAGTTCACTCCCCTCTCCGAGACATAGCCATGGTGACGCGCATACTCGCCTACCCGATAGAGCATCTCGCGATGCGAGTCCATAATCGCCAGCTCAGGAGAGAGGTAATTACCTACCCACTTTCCGCCAGCAAATAGCAGCTGTCGCACATTACTGATCTCGACACGTTCGGGCGTGATGGTGAGATCTACAGTCATTTCTTGCCAGTTGCCCGTATCCAACACCCGCTGCAGTAACACCAGCACCTCATCGTCGTACTCTTCGATCCGCTCTAAACACTGTGCTGTGGAATCCACCTTGAAGACGTTGCGAGAACCGGCAAGGCCCAACAGCTTCATCATTAAGCCCGCTGCATTTGCCTCAAAAAAATGATCGGCCTCTCCGGCTGCGATAGCGGATTTGGCATAGACCTGAGTTTGGGGAACCGGCAACCCCGCAAGAGGAGCATGCTGAGCAAAGTGCAGCTTAGAATTCACATTACGGCTCATATCGAGAGCGAATCGATCCTGATGCAGCGGCAAATTGCTGCCACTCCACATATAGAGATTGAGCAACTCCACCGCTGGCAGCGTCTGGGACACACTTTCATAGAAGCCGTCTAGGGGATGGTATTGCCAGTGCGATGCGGGCACTGATTCCAGCCCCATCTGCTGGAACATTTGGTTGTAATGGCGCAGGTGAGCGTCCCAAGGGGCTTCGCTAAAAGCCTCCGCCAACGCCACATGATCAACGTGCTTGCCCAAACCCGTTAAGGCGACTTGCAACGCACAAGTCAGCACCTGATTTTCATAGTGGTCTACTTGTTGCTTGGGCGTGAGCGACCCTAGATCGTGATGCAGCGAGCAATCATCGCCGGCCATCGCGTATAAGGCTGAGCCTGTTTGCTCCGGTACAAATGATCCAACTTGCATTCAAAATTCCTCTATTGGCGTCATCCAAGGCGACCCGCCGTCGTGTCACCGCGTCACAATTCCCTACCTAGCGAGTCGACAACAGACTGAGCCGTCACTGCCACCTGCCACCTGCCATTATGCTGAGATCCCTGCCGCTTTGAGACCCATTGCTTCCACCACGTTAGCGCTAGCCGAGGCGGCGCGTAGTTGCCCAGCGAGGTCGGCAAACCCATCACCAGCAATGGTATCCATCTGCAGCCCAGCAGCATGATTGTCCGCAAGGATCGGTGCTAAATGACGCGCAAACTGACGATCAAACTGCTGCAGTATCGGCAACACCTGCCGCTCAGAAAACCCAGGACGTAACTCAGCGATCAAATTCGCCAGTTGATCCGCGACACGGAAGCACGTGTTCATCCCCATGCTGCGTGCGGGGTGCATCGCATGCCGCGCATCCCCCATTAACACAGCAGCACCCTCGCCTACATAGGCCTCGCTTTGCTGCGACACAGGCGGATAGAGTGCACCAAACGCCAACGTCTCAAAATCAAGGGTCGGACACCACTCACGCAGCTGCTCGTGCAACTGCGACTCTGGCGCGTCACGCCAAAGCGTTAACTCCTCTACCGCTATCGGAAACCCGATTTTAGTACCGCCCCCTGTTCGAGGAATCAGTGACAGCATTCTATTTTGCGTCAGGTGGACGTCGAGCGTTCGCTTTTCGGGAACCGTGCGCTGCCTGCCATAGAGCACTGCAATCGGATGATGGTAGCGATGGCGCTGAATATCGATATCGAGACGAGATCGCACACTCGAGCCGGTGCCATCTGCGCCGACCAGCAGGGTGCAGGATATCTCCTCGGCCCCTTGAGGCGACTCCCAAGACAAATGCCAACAAGCTTGCGCTCTCGTCAAAGACCAATGTTTTGCACCTAATGTGCACCGTGCGCCATTAACAATGGCCCGATCTAAGAGCACACGACCAATATCCTCGTGATTCAAGAACAAAAACCACGGCGCGCAGTCTTTATGCTCTGGCACCGGAATCGTGACGATATGCTCATGAGATGAATCAAACCAACGAGTACCAAAGCGCTTCTCCCCGCCCGCCCGCAGTAAGCTATCCCAAATACCCCAGCGCGACAGAACGGGTGCCATTGCCGGCTGAATATGATCGCCCCGCGCCGTATCGAGCGGCTGATCACTCCGATCGATCAAGCGGACACTAAAACCATGACTCGTCAGTGCTGTTGCCAGAGCAGAGCCAGCAATACCCGCACCGATGATGGCAACATCCACCTGCTCCCTGCTGCTCACCAGACCCCCTTAACGTTCA
Organism: uncultured Luminiphilus sp.; assembly: GCA_943789425.1. Taxonomy (GTDB): domain Bacteria; phylum Pseudomonadota; class Gammaproteobacteria; order Pseudomonadales; family Halieaceae; genus Luminiphilus. The sequence goes on along the minus strand of CALSUB010000001.1, from coordinate 137,305 downwards.
CGATACGATTCCCATAATGCGCTGACGACAGCCTACCTCAAAACGCTTTTTGCACTCAAAAATAAACGCCCTCCTCATGACCCTCCTCACGACTCCGTGTAGGTCTATGCCGTAAAAACTGCGAGCCTCATCGTTACAACACCTATAAGGGTAGTGTAGTGTCGACACAGTGTTAAGAGGAAGCAAATCGATGCTAGGAACACCTCAAGATCGTCGTAAGTGGTCTGTCTTAAGCGGCTTGTTTCTGGTTTACATGGCCTCTAATGGCATTACGCTGCACACCCTGCCACTGCTCTATCCCGAACTCATCGAAACCTTTGGTTGGCGTGCGAGTGAAGTCACACTGCCGGCGACGGTTTTCTTCGTTGTCGGCGCACTCACCTCGCCACCTGCCGGCTGGTTATTAGATCGCTATTCGTCACGACTGATCATTGCATTGGGCGGACTGTTGTTGTGCATTGGATTAGTGGCGTACGGCATGACACAGACCTTATGGCAACTGGTTGCCGTGTATGCACTGCTTGGATTGGCATTATCCTTGTGCGGCCTCGTCTCCAACATGGTCATGCTCACAAGCTGGTTCTCTAGCGGGCGCGGACGCGCTACTGGCATTTTGCTCATGGCTTCGAGCCTAGGGGGTGCGCTGTTCCCGTTTATCGTCGGAGTGGGGCTAGAGCAAAGCGGCTGGCGCACTACGGTCATGCTTGCGGGAATTGGCGTCGGGATCGCGATACTCGGCAGTGCCTGGTTACTGCTGCGGGATGGCCGCTTGGCGGTTCAAAATGTTGCTCCGCCGCCTTCACCCGGCCCTCGCGGCGTCGGATCGCTGAACGCGGCACTCAAAGAGCGACGCTTTTACGCCATTATCTTTATTACCGGCAGCCTGTGGTTCATCATCATTGCGCTCACGCAACACCAATCTATCCATCTCGCTCGCGACATCGGCCTTGCTAAAGCGCTGCTACCGACGGTTTTCAGTCTTTTCTTCGGCAGCTCAGTCATCGGCAAACTAGGCTTTGGCTTACTGTCTGATCGTTTTGATCTCCATAAAGTGATGGCTATTTCGATACTGCTGCTAGCGCTCGCGTTACTCCTCTTGGCCCAGCTATCCGCAGTCGATAGAGTCCTACTGTATCTTTACGCTGTCATGGCTGGCGTTGGCTTCAGCGGGACGTTTACCTGCATCCAGCTTTTAGTCGCATCGCATTACACCGGCACCCACTATGGCCGTATTTTAGCCATCGTGGTGCTCATCGATACACTTTGTGGAGCACTTGGCACAAGAGTCGTCGCGCTACTGCGTGAATCACAAGGCGATTACCAGATGGCGCTGACTATCATGGCGACACTGGCGCTGATTGCTGCGGTGGTAGTCGTGCGACTCCGCTCTGCTACTCATGATAACGAGGCACGCAGCCCCGGCGCTTGATGCGCCTGACCGTCAATCCGGACGGATCGCCAACACGCAGCGTTCGTCTGATAACACATTCAGCATCGCCTCATCATTGTTAAAAGAGGACTTGTAATGATTCATAAAGGCGACGCCTTCCTCCCGAATGCGACGCCGCTGGAGCGCACTACAAAACCGACGCACTTCTTCCTCACTTTCTAATACTAAGGGTGGAACCGTCGCCGTTTTTCCGTCCGCGCCCTTGGCGACCATCGTGAAATAACAGGTGTTCGTGTGCTTACTCATGCCCTCTTGTAAATTTTCGGCCGTCACCTTGATACCCACTACGAGCGACTTATTGCCAACATAGTTTACCGAGCCCATCAGCGATACCACCTCGCCCACTTCTACTGGCTGCAGGAACTGAACATTGTCTACCGACACCGTGACGCAGTAATTACCCGCGTGCTTGCTGGCGCATACATAGGCGAGCTTATCCATCAGAGACATCAGCGTGCCGCCGTGAACCTTGCCGCCAAAGTTTGCATAACTGGGGACCATGAGCTCAGTGATAACCCGGCGTGAATACGCAACTGGATGTCCGTCCATAAAAATTCCTCGCCACTCCTGAGGGTGCAGCTTGTTCCCCATCTTAGGATAGTCGTTCTTTACCCCTACTACTGCAATACTTTGATGCCATTGCCAGACGCTTGCCAATATACCCCATAAGGGTATAATGACGTCTTTCATTAATACCCCCCCAGGGTAGACTACTATGCAAATCGATACCAAGCGAAGAGCCGATGCACGGCTGGCAAAAATTGAAGGACAGATACGCGCCGTCCGCAAAATGGTGGCAGACGACCGTTATTGTGTTGATGTCGTCAGGCAAGTCCAAGCGGCCCGCGCCGCCCTAGCAGGGCTCGAATCTGTCATCGTCGAGGACCACGTCGACACATGTGTGCAACATGCCCTCGACAGCGGCTCACCCGACGACCGCAGAGAAAAAGTCACCGAACTGGTGTCGATTCTGACCGGCAAGAAAAAGTGAGTCGCCTTGTAGGCACGGTCGCGCTGCTACTGCTGTCGCTCAACAGCAACATCAGCACCGCTCGCCCGGTCTCCTACACTGGTGGAGTGACGCTGATTGAAGAATCTGATCGGCAGTCGACTTCTTTGCTCGTCCATTTCACCCCAGCACATCAATGGTCAATTGGTTTACGCGGCGAGCATAACCGCGATCAAGACTACGCCCTTTACACCCTGCACCCCACTTGGCTCGCGAAGCGTTGGTTTGGAGCGAATCATCAAGGTAACCTTTACCTGCATGGTGGAGTCGGCGTCGCAACGGGTGTCAATGGCAATCCCCTCGGCGAAGACATCGCTGCTCATGGTGGCGTGATGGCTGATTGGGAGACCCGCTCACTCTTCGCAAGTTATCGCTCGCGATATCTCGATGCGGGTCACTTCGGCGCTCAGTTTGTGCACGCAGCGAGAGCGGGCTTTGCACCGTATATTGGAAAAACGGGTGATCTACACACGTGGCTTATGCTTGAGATAGATCACCGACCTAGCGAACGAATCTCCATGACAGCAACGCCCTTGATCCGTTTTTTTAAAGGCCCTGTCTTACTTGAACTGGGCTACACCTTCTCTGTCAACCAACCCCTTATCAACTTTACCTATCGGCTCTGACAGCAAGGATGAAACGATGAAGCCCCTTTTTTTGATCAGCGTTATGACCCTCAATTTACTCATCACGCCAACGGCCGTGAGTGAGAATATCGGGCACAGCGATGCGCACTCGCATCAAGACGTGAGCGCCAACGAGTCAGATAGCTCACACGACGTGCACCATCATCAAAGCCATAGCGTCCACCCTGTGGAAAGTGAGAGCGACGCAACAGAACCAGACGGTCAGGCAACGCTGACACGAACCGATGAGATTGATCGGGCCCTAGCTGCGGGCGGCGCGCCGATCGTCGCCGATGTTCTGGGGGTGGTCTGCGACTTTTGTGCAATTGCCATGAATAAAATTTTTGGCGACCAGCCAGAAGTCGCTGCCGTCTATGTTGACCTTGATACCAAAGCACTCAGCCTCGTCTTATCGCCCAGTAGCTCGCTGAGCGATGCGGCAATTGCTGATCTTGCTGTGCAGGCTGGCTACCGCATTGCTGCTATCCGCCGCGACGAGGCGGCCCTAGGCGTAGCGTTATGAGAGGGGACTGGCGGGATACGGTACTGCCCAGCCTAGCCTTATTTGGGAGTACCTCTACTTTGTTATGTTGTGCGCTCCCGGCCGTACTGATCTCGTTGGGCGCAGGCGCGGTCATGGCCGGTCTGACCTCGGCTATACCAGGGCTCATGTGGCTGTCAGCGCAAAAGAACGTATTGTTTATCGCGGCGGGTGCCCTCTTGGCTGTCAGCTCTATAGTCGGCTGGCATCAAAGATCCGCTCCCTGCCCGACCGACCCCGAGAAGGCGGCCAACTGTCTGCAGCTGCGCCGTTTCAATGCCTGGCTACTCACCACGTCATGGCTAGCTTACGGCTGCGGAGTGTTCTTCGCCTATGTTTGGGTGCTCGTGTTCTTTTGACGATCGGGAAGACGACTCGTTGCTGCAAATAGCCATACCCCCATAACGGCTGTCCCGAGCGCCAACAAAGAGAAACATTTGAGCAGCCACGTGCCGATCGTGTCTCGATCGGAGTAACTCATAATATGAAGGGACCAAAGAAAATCCCACCACCGCCAAGCCTCGTGTCTTACCGCGACTAACTCGCCCGAAGAGGCATTGAGGTAAGCAACCTCCGCAGGCGTATCAGCCGAAAATGCCCGCCATAACGGTAACGGCGCTCCCCGATATTCACTGCCCCGAGTACCGCGCTCGACCCATTCCACGACATTAGGGTCCAATGTGGTTCGCTGCCGAGCAAGATCCAGCGCCTCAGCTGATGACAAGTAACCCAGTGCATTCCCTTGAGCGTCCCGCCAGCTCATGCCACCTTCTGAGCGCACTCCAATAATCAATTCTCCCGGCAAACGCTCGAGTATCGTCATCTGTTGCCCTGACAACCGAATTTTTTGCAACGCGGAGAGATCAAACAATCTGCTCGGGGCCTCCGCTTCGTAATGATGTCCACGAACATAATCAATGTCGACAAACGAAAAATAAACACCACTTAACGTCCACAACAACAGTTGCACTGATGTCAGCATCGCGATGCCCCGGTGCCAACGTCGCACCCGACGTTGGCGTCTTATATGACTTGTCATAAGCGGCACCTCAGTAACCCATCTGACTTAGAATGAAACAGTTAGTGCAGGGCAAGTAATCTCCATCCTGAAACCCTCTTCATCTATTTCGACTTCGTCCATCGGAAGACTAATGCGCCGATCAGCTGGCAGGCAAGCGACGACCCCACAGACCATCGCATCCACCAAATCATCTCTCAGCACTTGAGACCGCAGGGTGCGCTCCTGCATTTGGTTTACGAGTGCGTGAATTGGATACTCAAGGACTCGCTCCAAAACGGCTATTCGCTCTCGGAATCCGGCATCTTTTTTCTTGTTGTGCTGCATGGGCGCGCCATCATTTAGGGCGGTAAAGCACAACTCAGGATGCGTCTCTAGCCACTTTTGAGCCCGACAAAGCCCTCCGCGGAGTAGCGCCTCCGTTTCTCGAATCTTAGGGAGGAGATGAAAAGCCTGCTTACTCAGGCCCCGATCAAAACGTTGCTTACTCTCTTTGTTCAGCTCTGCGTAGGGGCGATCGACGAGCGCCATTCTTGGTGGCGCAGGGAACACGCTACTGCGCCGAGGGCCCAATAACCGGCGGGCCGCCGCATCACACTGGCGCACGCCAGTGACCGACAACCCAATGGGCATATCAATACAGACGGTGGCGCCTTTGCGCATAAGCGGGACCGCATCGGCTAGAGTCTCGACGCGCTCTAGCACCCAGGCAGCGCCATCCCAGCCAGCGACGATCCATCCAGCGCGACAGCCATCGATACCGGCCGCAAGAAAACGATCGGGATCAAGCACTGTAATAACTCACCGAACAAATCAAAGCTGCTGACCAGCCAAACTCCTGCCTCAACTGATTACGCTCGCCAAATTCGACAAACGCATGGCGTGCCTGGCGGCCCCCCCCTACATCTGAAACTCAGGTAATCGTACCGTGAGATCCGCCGTGTCGGCAGTCACCACGATCTGGCAGGCAAGGCGAGAATTGTCCGCCCGATCTGGGCGCAGTCCCAGCATTGCGCTTTCCTGTACGTCGGGAGCAGGCAAATCACCTGAAACCTCAACAAAACAATGACAGGTGCCACAGATCGCACCTCCACCACAGTCTGCATCAATGCCCGGCACATTATGCTTGAGCGCCGTTTCCATCAGCGACAGGCCAACGTCCCCATCAACCATGCTCTCGGCCCCATCATGCTGAATAAAAGTGATTACCGTCATACTTCCCAAACCCTCTCACTACGATTGTTGTCGGCATACTGCGCCTTCACGCATCAACATTCATCTCAATAAAGCAACGCCATTCCGCGTTGTGTCGCTAGGTCGCGGCCACTTGGTCTGAATGAAGCGCGTCATGAAACGCCGCTAGCATACTCTGTTCATGACTTTGTGCCTCCCCCGTATCGAGGGGCCGCTCGAGCTTCATCCAGTCGATGTCGCCATCGTCGGACATGGTCTCATACTCAAGAATCCCAAGCTCTTCAAATTTAGGGCGCACCTTGTCGGTCAACAACCCAATTCTGCGCAAATTAGGCACCACGCGCTGAAACAGTAGATTGCGAAAAGTCGACATCACGAATCCATCTAGAACCTTTCGTCGACTTTCCTCGACGTCCCAGCCAAAGTGCCGAAAAACGTCAGTCGCCACCAGCCGTTCGCGACTGATTGCACACGCTTCAAAAGCAAACAGCGCGCGCTCTTCGCGCTCTTCATCGGATAACGTCGTGATGAATTCTTCGAGATAATTCACGCCAAAAGTGACATGCCGCGCCTCATCACGCGTTACCAAGTAGACAATATCTTTCAATACCGGGATCAGGCGTTGTCTCCCTAGCAGTATTGAACGCTGACAACGCCAAGCCTTCGATCACAATCTGCATGCCAATGAATTTAAGATCCCAGCGGGGGTCGGTGAGAATTTTATCGATGATGCTGTTCAGGTGCGTATTGATGGGATACATCAGGCCAATACGCTTCTGGATGTACTGATTAAAGACCTCAACATGCCTCGCCTCGTCAAAGGTCTGCGATGCCGCATACAATTTGGCATTGAACGTCGGCGCACAGGAGCAGAGCTGACTGGCCACTAATAACGCACCCTGCTCGCCATGGAGGAACTGAGACAGACTCCACGCGTTCATGTGCAGCCAAAATTCGTCGCGTTCCTTATCGCTCAGCGCTAAGTAGGGCGGATAGTCGTGCAGATTCATGAGCTCAGCTTGCCCCGCCTCTTCAGGCCAAGGGCGATCCCAGTCGATATCGATCTGCGGATCCCAATTAAGTTGCTTACCCAGCTCATACAACTTTTTTATTCGATCGTCCTGAACCGAATAGTCCCAGTTATAAGAGCCGGTGAGCGGTGTCTTGAAGATTTGCGCAACATGATCGACATCTTGGCTGGTCAGCACATCCTCAAGATCCGGATTTTCGGTTGGGTAATCAGGATTAGCAAACTGTTGAATTTTACGTGGCGTCTCAGTGTTCCATTCAATCTTCATGACATTTCTCCTCTTATAGGTCACATCATCTAGCGGAGCCCCGAGTCCTCAAGGTGATTACTTGCCAACGCGAGGTCATTTATGGCCAAATATGGCGATGCAAGGTAGCTCCATTCCCAGCCAATACGTCCTGCTGCTCGTCGATCTAGCGGTCGAACGCGGCTGCTCCATCGACGCGATCTGCTCCGGCACACAGTTAACACTGCCCTCACTCGTCCCAGCTGGGCGCGAGAGTGGATACGGGTGAGGCTGATCGCCTCACCATGAACGTGTTGGCACACACCAGCGACCCCCTCGATAGGATTGGCGCTGGGACAGCGACTCAATCTCAGCGCCCACGCGGTGATCGGGCAAGCGTTTCTTAACCTGCTCAAACCTAGCTGAGGCGCTCGACCTCTTGGCTCGCTACGGCGCCTTGCTGACGGGGACTCGCATACAGCTGATTAGGAGCCCCGAACAGCGACAGCGGATCACGATGGCATGGTCGTCGTACTGGATCAGACAGACCCAATGAAACGCTTTAATTACGAAGTGATCTTTTCGGCGATACAAAAAACACTCTCAGATCTACTGGGATCAGCGGTGCCCAATATGAAAGTCTCCTTTCCCTTTTCTGCCCCCCCTGACCTGACCCCCTTTACCCGCATATTTGGCGAACAAATACACTTTGACGCCGCGCAGGCCGAGTTCAGCCTGCCACAGGACATTACCAGGCTCACTTTGCCATCCTCAAACCGAACGCTGCGCGAATTATATGAGTCAGAGTGCGCACGCTTACTGGCGAGCCTGTCGGACAGCGCGAGCCTCACGGAACAAACACTCGCATTAATAGATAAGCTCGAAGGGCAATACCCGCAACTCGAGCAGGTGGCGTCCATGCTCAATATGAGCACGCGTACTTTTAGGCGACGCCTCAAATCCGAAGCCGCTTCTTTTCAGGGCCTTCTCAATGACGTTCGAGTCAAGCACGCGTCGACGCTATCTACGAGACACCAACCTATCAGTCGAAGCGATAGCGGTCTCACTGGGATTTAACGACGCCTCCAATTTTCGACGTGCCTTTATCCAGTGGACCGGAGAATCGCCAGCAGAGTGGCGACGCACATCGCTGGGCGATAACCCAACGAACCTAGAGAGCCCTGACTTCGAACCCGCTAATGGGGAAGTGCAAAAACACAGCGTCACCTGACGCGCAGGTTGCGCTTAATGACACATCTGATGCTCATCCATAAAGACTAAATGGCCCTCGGTGCTGTCGCGCGCATAATCAGTCGGCCGAACAGAAACAAGCGAGCACTGCGCAAAAGGACCGGAAACTCGCCAACAAAATCCTGAAATCGGTCGGCGATCACCCTGTCATGGATTTGGCGCTCGGATACCGGCATCTGACCTGCCGTGACCCAAGCCGCTATCCGCTGCATCCATGCCGCACCAGAGGGGGCAACGCGATAGCGATCTCGCGATTAATGACGGACGACATCCACAGTGGATGGTAGCAACATAAATCGAGGTAACCCGCGTGTGCGCCCGCCAAAAACTGATCTGTGCTTGAGCAGCTCATTCAGTTGCCTCACAAAATCTTCAACTGAGCCGAGTCAGCGTCGCGCCGCGACAGTTTTTCAATTGTCGAGCCTTTCATCATGAGCGAGCGATCCTTCAGAAATCGGAACAGCCCGAAGGGACCCAAATCTTGAGCCAGCAATCGCAGCACGCTGATCGGTGACGCCGCGGCGATCACAGCAAAAAAAATCCGCTCCTCAGCATGCTGGCGCAGTGACTCCTCAGTCGCCGATAAACGGCGTGCCGGGGTCAACCGATCACTGACTTCAGCCAGCACATCAAACGCTAATGCTGAATCACAATAAAAATGCGCACCAATCTGCAACACCGGAATACGGCGATACCCAGCAAGGAAAGCATCCAAGACAGGCCGCGGTGGCAGCGAGGGCACAGTCACCGAACCCCACTGAATCCCAGCCATACCCAGCGCCAAGCGCAGTTTCTCTGAATAAGGCGAAACCGGATAATGGTACAAAATAGGCGTTTGTGACTCAGGCATCGCCGCCGCTCAGCACTCCTTTCTCCTGCAGACCCGGCAGACACATCGATCAACTGGCCTTAATTGGCCATCAATTTGATTGCTTAATTTGGCCCTCAATTTGGCCCTCAATTTGGCAATAAAAAAGCCGGCGAGTCGCCGGCTTTACAGAGCGGTATGCCACTGAGGACAGCGGCACCCCGACTTTAACGCTTTTTCTTGCTAGCAGCTTTTTTCTTAGCGGGCGCTTTCTTCTTAGCAGCTGCCTTCTTCTTAGCAGGTGCTTCTTCTTAGCAGGTGCTTCTTCTTAGCAGCTGCCTTCTTCTTAGCAGGTGCTTCTTCTTAGCAGCTGCTTCTTCTTAGCAGGTGCCTTCTTCTTAGCAGCTGCCTTCTTCTTAGCAGGTGCTTCTTCTTAGCAGGCTGCCTTCTTCTTAGCAGGTGCCTTCTTCTTAGCAGCTGCCTTCTTCTTGGCAGGTGCCTTCTTCTTAGCAGCTGCCTTCTTCTTGGCAGGTGCTTTCTTCTTAGCAACTGCCTTCTTCTTGGCAGGTGCCTTTTTAGCAGCTGCCTTTTTCTTGGCAGGTGCCTTCTTCTTTGCTACTACTTTTTTCTTTGCAGCGGGTTTCTTTTTTGTTGCTTTCTTTGCAGCGGCCATAGGTCCCTCCTAAAGGTGTCCGTCCCGATAGCAACGCTATCAAGGTTTATATTTATTGACAAGCGAACTGAGTGGCATTTAACCCTAGCGCAATACGCCCATTATGTGACGCGTAATGTCATCGACCGCACCGACACCATCAAGTTGATGATATTGGACGGCGTCGAGCGCGCGGTAAAAATTGACCAGCGGACGCGTTTGCTCATGATAAACATTCAAACGCTTTCTCACTGTGTCTTCGTGATCATCTTCACGCTGCATCAGTGGCTCACCCGACTCGTCGTCTACATCCGGTCGCAAGGGAGGGCTGTAGTCGACGTGATAAATGCGGCCGGACCCCGGATGAACTCTTCGTCCACTCAAGCGCTTAATGATCTCCTCATCTGAAACCGTAATCTCTAACACGTGATCAATCGCAATGCCCTCATCCACCATGGCCTGAGCCTGCGGGATAGTTCGAGGAAACCCATCGAACAAACAACCGTTTACACAGTCTTCTTGCTGCAGTCGCTCTTTCACTAAAGCGATAATAATGTCGTCGGAGACTAGGCCACCGGACTCCATAATCGCTTTCGCCTGCTGCCCGAGCTCAGTGCCCGCACCGACGGCGGCGCGCAACATATCGCCAGTAGAAATTTGCGGTATGCCGAAGTGCTCGCAAATAAACTGAGCCTGTGTTCCCTTGCCCGCGCCAGGAGGGCCAATAAATATGATGCGCATAAATGAGAAATCCCTGAAATACAATGTGGTCGACGCAGTCCTCAGCCGCTAACGCTACACAGGCCGTCGTCATGCCGCAAGTCATTCAACTCGTGAGCGATCGCGTTTTGCTGCCTGCCAGCGTGCCTCCAACGAACTACCGCTTTCATCCTCGAGACGACTTCCGTTGACGATGGCCTGCTCCTCCATCAGTCGAAAGCGGCCCTCGAATTTTCTCGTTGCACCTCGCATGGCCGTTTCCGCATCGGAACCTAGGTGGCGAGCGAGGTTAACCACACAAAACAATACGTCGCCCAGCTCGGATTCTATCGCCGCCTCTTCACCTTCGACCAGTGCCTCTTTTAATTCGCAAATCTCTTCCTCGAGTTTTTCAAAAACGCCTGCCACGTCCGCCCAGTCAAAGCCAACCCGCGCTGCCCGCTTCTGTATTTTTTGCGCTCTTGTTAAGGCGGGCAGGTTCAGTGGGATATCGTCCAAAATACCTGACTGCTGCTTGCGCTGACGCTCAGTGCGCTTGATTTTTTCCCAGCTATCAGACACATCAGAAGCGGCTATTGGCACCTCTTGCTGTGCGTTGCGTTGCGGCGAAAACACATGCGGATGCCGACGAATTAATTTTTTTGATAACCCATCCACCACGTCAGCAAAATTGAAGTGTTGCTGCTCGTCCGCCATCTGGGCGTAAAACAAGACCTGAAATAACACGTCACCCGCTTCTTCTCTTATCTGATCGAAATCGTTCGACTCAATCGCGTCAGCCAGCTCATAAGCTTCCTCGAGTGTATGGGGAACAATGGATTGAAAAGTCTGACCGACATCCCACGGGCAACCCTGCTCAGGATCTCGTAACCGACGGACAATACCCAACAAGTGCTCTATTTGAACGGGCTCAGGGCCGCTTTCATCGACCATTTTGGTCCCCTCTTACTCATTCAGGCCGAAGCCTCGAGAGAGGCCCCAGGACAAGAAATAGCGCTCAAGCTGACTCAGTGTCGGAAAATACGCCAGTTGAAAGATAGCGATCACCGCGATCACAAATAATGGCCACAATGACAGCATGCTCAACCTCGGCGCTCAAGCGCAAAGCGGCAGCCACTGCGCCGCCAGAAGAGACGCCCGCAAAGATGCCCTCTTCTCGCGCCAGACGGCGCATCATTACCTCAGACTCTGACTGCCCAATGTCCATGACACGGTCAACACGATCAGCAGAATAAATTTCGGGCAAATATGCCTTGCGGCCATCGTCGTATACCGGGAATTTGCGAGCCATCTGTCGGCTGCAATCCAATGATTTGTATTGCCGGGTTCTGGCTTTTTAAAAAACGTGAAACGCCCATGATCGTTCCAGTCGTCCCCATTGAAGAAATAAAATGGGTAACCCGGCCTCCCGACTGCTCCCATATCTCCGGGCCAGTCGATCCAAAGTGCCCCACGGGATTATCGGGGTTTGCAAACTGATTCAATACCAAGCCCTGCCCTTGCGCTTGCATTGCCAGCGCGAGATCACGCTGCCGCTTCCATACCCTCTTCGGCAGAGACATCGATCAGCTCAGCACCAAAAGCACGCATCGCGCCCTTGCGCTCCTCACTTTGATTGGCAGGCATAATCAACTTAATCCGATAACCTTTGATCGCCGCCGCCATCGCTAATGCGATACCCGTATTCCCGCTCGTGGCCTCAATCAACGTATCACCCGGCGCAATCTCACCGCGGCTCTCCGCCTCTCTGATCATACTGATCGCAGGGCGATCTTTAACGGAACCCGCCGGATTATTGCCTTCAAGCTTACCTAGAATCAGATTAGAGGTGTCGCCTGGAATGCGCTGCAAACGCACCAGCGGCGTGTTGCCGATAGTGTCTTCAATCGTGGGGAAATCACTCACTTGGTTTGCTTGCCTCAAGCCGAAAAGGGCTCAGTATACCGACACTCGACAACTTATTGTGCACGACGGAATCCGCCGCGACAACCAAGCAGTCTAAGCATCATGTCTTTTTTAGCTGCCGATAAATATCTCGGCTGTGCAAGGTGCGACCCGCTGTGAGCTGACTCAGCGCGGCGCGGGTTACCTGCTTGAACGGTGCCCAATCTAAGGCCGGCGGGGCTTGGCCCACGGCAAGCCAGTTTGCCACCGCGGTCATTTGCGCCCCCATGATCACTGGCCCCGCGACACTGGGCTTCTCGGACAGCACCACCGGGCAAAACCCGCGACCCACTTCGAAGCGGTATGCGCACTCAGGTTGAATAGCATCACCTTCACTGTCGCAAAGCCAATCAACGCGGTACCCCAACTCACTCAACAGTCTCAGCTCAAAACGCCTGAGAATCGCCTCAGACGGACCGCTACTCAGCGCTTCAACACTTTCACCATAGCTCACGAAAATATCGGGATGCGGATCGAAGCGCGGTACCACTCGGTTTACCAGCTCGTTGACATACAACCCACTCATGAGGGCATCACCGCGCAGAATATAAGCGATCGCGGCGACTCCGCGGCGCGTAACGTCCGTAACTCACCTCGCCCCACCAGGGTGATCAGTAGGGGGTGAAATGGCTGCAGTAGAGCGGCGAGTGAGCCCCCCTGCTTGCGGCGATGAGCACCTCGAACCACCGCGCTGCATCGACCTGATTCGGCCGTAAAAAGCTCGACTAAGAGGCCGTTATCTCCATACGCTTTTCGGTTCAGCACCCATGCCGGCTGCAGTGTGGTCATGATTCACTCAGCGGATCCAGCCCCAGTGTTTTCAGCGCCCTGATATCGTCAGACCAACCCGACTTCACTTTCACCCATAGCTTCAACATGACCTTAGCGTCGAACGCACGCTCCATATCCTTCCTGGCGGCGGTACCGATCGCTTTAAGACGCTCGCCCGACTCGCCGACAAGAATCTTTTTCTGACCGCCTCGCTCCACCAAAATGAGCGCATGAATGTGTAGCACGCCCCTGTCATCCGCGTTAAAGGCCTCTATTTCAACGGCAGTTGCGTAGGGCAGCTCGTCGCCCAACTGCCTGATGATTTTTTCGCGCACCAGTTCTGCAGCAAGAAATCGCTGACTCCGATCCGTGATCTGATCTTCAGGAAATAAGTGAGGGCCCAAGGGAGCGTGTTGCTGCACATACTGCGTCAATTCATCCAGACCTCGCCGGCGCAGCGCTGACACGGGCAAAACCGCATCGAATGGGCAGCGCGCTGAGAGGCTTTTCGCAAACGGCAACAATACTGACTGATGCTCAAGTAGATCGACTTTATTGATCACGAGTGCCACCGGGCTACTTTGTTGAGCTGCCAGTGACAGCACCAGCTCGTCCTCATCTGTCCAACGGGTTCGATCACACAGTAGCAAGGTGACGTCAACGTCGTTCATCGCCGCGGCGGCTGTCCTGTTCATAACCTGATTAATTGCCTTCGACTGTCCCTTGTGAATACCGGGCGTGTCCACGAATACAAGCTGCAGCGGACCTTCAGTTTTCACACCCAACAATTGATGCCGCGTTGTTTGAGGCTTCCGAGAAGTAATACTCAGCTTTTGACCGAGCAAATGGTTAAGCAGTGTTGACTTACCAACATTGGGTCGACCCACGATCGCGACCACGCCACAGTACTGATCAGACTGGGTCATGATGTACCAACTTAGCAACCATCAGAGAAGCTGCGCTCTGCTCCGCACGTCGCCGACTGGAGCCCTCTGCCTCCGTGCTCAACTTTCGACTGGGTAGCCGACACTGCACCTGAAAAGATTGGGCATGATCACTGCCTGAGACAGCGGTAATGGTGTACTCAGGGAGCGCTTCTTTTCTTGCCTGGAGCCATTCTTGCAGCTGTGTCTTCGCATCAACGACATCATGCGGCGACACCGCCTCAATGCTCGAGAGCAACCAATGACCAACGACGGTGCGGGCACGCTCCGTACCATCATCTAACACCACAGCGCCTGCCAACGCCTCAAGTGTATCGGCAAGGATCGATTCCCGATGCCGCCCACCGCTTTTGCGCTCGCTCTCGCCCAAAATAAGGTGCTCTGCTAATCCCAGCTCGCGCGCCACCCTCGACAGCGCCTCACCACTGACCACACTGGCTCGCATGCGACTCAGGGTACCCTCGTCGACTTCAGGAAACCGATGAAAAAAAGCCTCCGCCACTGCAAAACCAATAATGGCATCGCCGAGGAACTCTAATCGCTCATTGTGATGCTTGCCCGCACTTCGATGCGTCAGGGCGCGGACCAGTAGGTCGGCATTAGAAAATTCATAGCCCAACTTTGCCTGCAGAGATGCGACCTCAATCGGTCTGAGCCCAGTCAAGAACGCCCCACCGGGGTGGTTTCAAAAACCAGATCGTCAAATTGCATCACGCCGTCTAGAATCCAAAACAACGGAAATCGGGTTTCGTAACGCGCATCAATCACGATGACACCTCGCTCTGGATAGATCGCAATGTCATCGATCTCGATGCCGCGCACCTGGTTCGTCACCAATAGCGCTGCCAGTCGATTTTTGAGTTGCGGCACGGTCTCGCCAGACACGGGTTGCTCGACCACAGCCCGCCTGACCATGTCCTTGACGGTGAGGTACTCAAAGTAAGTTGGTGCCACACGAAGCGCAGCGATCAGGAGCAGCCCGAAAAAGACTAAGTTCGTTGTCATCGCCCACAAACCAAACCCCGCGTCGCGGCGCTTGGGCTTACCTGTGAGCGCTGCTGCTCAAGTCTACTCACAAACGCTCCCTGAACCATCAGTCAATGGCGCCTGCCCGCTTAAACGAGGGCACGCTGAGAAAGCCTCCCAGTGCATCCAGATCGCGACCGCTTTACCCACAATATCGCGCTCTGGCACCTGCCCCCAAACACGACTATCACTGCTGTTGTCTCGGTTATCGCCCATCATAAAATAGTGTCCGGGCTTAACGACGACCGAAAAGTTGCGAGGCGGCCGGCGATTATCGATTTGCATCAGGTGTCCATCGGTGTCGGGCAGTGACTCCCGCCCCATTTTTACGGCATAGCGCCCAGTCGGTATCTCGGCCAACCACATCTGAGGGACTGGCTCGCCATTCACGGTGAGTTGTTTGTCGCGATACGCCACACGGTCACCGGGCTTACCAATGACCCGTTTAATGTAATAGGTTTGATTTTGGTGTGGCGGGAAAAAGACCATGACGTCACCTCGCTCTGGTTCGCCCAGCTCCAATACTTTGGTTCGCGTCACAGGCAGTCGCAAGCCGTAGGCATACTTATTCACCAATATGTAATCGCCGACTTCGAGGGTGGGCACCATGGAAGATGAGGGAATCTGGAACGGCTCATACAAAAATGAGCGCAATACCAATACCACCGCCAATACAGGAAAGAATGAGCGGGCATACTCGACAACCGCTGGCTCAGCCGCCTCAGCGAGACACGCCTCATTGAAAGCGTGCGCGGCCTTTGAGCCCTCTTCCTCGTACCCCGGAAACCGGGCTGCCAATTCCTGCCGACGGGACTGACGTCCCCCAGCTAACAGCAGTGTATCGAGGAGCCAAATCGCACCACTACCCAACACAACAATCACAAGAATCAGCGGGAAATCGATATTCATCATGCTAAACGCCTCAGGCCTGAGCCCCAATTATCACTGAAACGAGCCGTTCACGCAGGGCAAAAACGTGCAGGCTTCAATGGTCCACCTGCAATACCGCCAAGAAGGCCGACTGGGGTATCTCAACATTGCCGACTTGCTTCATACGCTTCTTGCCCGCCTTCTGCTTCTCAAGCAGCTTCTTTTTTCGCGTCACATCACCACCGTAACACTTGGCGGTGACATTTTTGCGCAACGCCTTGACGGTTTGTCTAGCGACAATCTTGCCTCCCACCGCCGCCTGAATGGCGACATCGAACATCTGTCGCGGGATCAATTCTTTCATTTTTTCGGTCAACACGCGTCCGCGAGATTGGACATAATCCCGGTGGACAATAATCGCTAGCGCATCCACTCGATCGCCATTAATCAAGACATCTAACCGCGATAGCGGCGCCGCCTCAAACCGTTCAAAACTGTAGTCGAGGGAAGCGTAACCCCGGCTGACCGATTTCAACCGATCAAAAAAGTCTAATACGACCTCAGCCATCGGCACATCGTAGATCAGCTGCACCTGCTGCCCCAAGAATTGCAAATCAACTTGTGAACCCCGCTTTCTCCACACACAGCGTTATGGCAGCACCAAGGTACTCCTGAGGCGTCAAAATAGTGCAGCGGGCGATCGGTTCGCGCATGATTTCAATGTCGCCGGGATCGGGCAGCTTGGAGGGGTTATCGACATAGATTACCTCCTCCCCCTTTTTCACGACCTCATAAATCACCGTCGGGGCGGTCGTGATCAAATCTAGATTGTATTCACGTTCCAGCCGCTCCTGAATGATTTCCATATGCAGCATGCCCAAGAAGCCGCAGCGAAACCCGAAGCCCAGCGCATCCGAAGATTCCGGCTCGTAAAACAGCGACGCATCATTGAGCGTCAATTTGCCCAGCGCCTCTCGAAAATCTTCATAGTCGTCGGAGTTGACCGTAAAAATGCCCGCATAAACCTGCGGTTTGACCTGTTTAAAACCGGGCAAAGCCGACGTCTCTTGGTGTGAGGCTGAAATCAGGGTATCGCCCACTGGCGCGCCCTTGATGTCTTTAATGCCCGCGACGACGAAACCCACCTCACCTGCCATCAAGCGGTCTGTCGTGGTCCGTCGCGGCGTGAACACGCCAATCATGTCCGCTTGGTGCTGCTTGCCGGTAGACGACACTAGAAACTTGTCTCGCTTACTGAGCTGCCCATGCATCACGCGGACCAACGACACGACGCCCAAGTAATTATCGAACCACGAGTCGATAATAAGCGCCTGCAATGGCGCGTCGCGGTCACCGATTGGTGCCGGTACTTTTCGAACCAGGTACTCGAGCACATCCTCGATACCCAGCCCTGTCTTTGCACTCGTCGGGACCGCCTCTGTGGCGTCGATCCCAATAATTTCCTCAATCTCCTGCTGCACGCGCTCAGGATCAGCCTGAGGCAAATCCATCTTGTTGAGCACAGGCAGCACATCGACACCTTGCTCAATTGCGGTGTAACAGTTTGCAACTGACTGCGCCTCGACACCCTGACCCGCGTCCACCACCAGCAGGGCGCCCTCGCAGGCAGCCAGTGAGCGAGAAACCTCATAGGAGAAGTCGACGTGCCCCGGCGTATCAATAAAGTTCAACTGATACACCTGACCGCTTGCAGACTCGTAATCTAGCGTGACGCTCTGCGCTTTGATTGTGATACCGCGCTCGCGCTCCAAGTCCATGGAGTCGAGTACCTGCTCGGCCATTTCTCGCTCTGACAGTCCGCCGCAGTGCTGAATAAAACGATCAGCCAGCGTCGACTTGCCGTGGTCGATGTGCGCGATGATAGAAAAGTTACGTATATGACTGAGTTCAGCCACTGCTTGGTCGCCTCAAAAGGAATGGGGACTGTCAGAAACGACAATCCATAACATCGAAGCGTGCCATTTTAGCACGCTAAACGCCCTAGCATCAGTCGCTTTCAGGTATACGAATGCCAATGAATAGGGGGCTACGTCCGCGAATCAGCCTCGCCGGGACAGAAGCGCCAGACACCAACTCGTCTGCAACGCCATCAAGATCCGCTTATCTGGCTGATCGGACGACTGCCCAATCGAGTCAATATATCGCCCTCTTCCACACCCGATTCGCCTGCGGGGAGCCGGGCTTAACGCCGACCACCCAGACGCCACCGGATAATCCCAGCTCCGACAGCAATTCCGCCTCGACCGGTGCAATACGCATACCCAAGAGCCTCACCGTCCCATCTGATGCGGCCTCTGTCTCAACCCTGGCCACTGCATCCGCAGCCAGCACACCCACCTCCACTTCAATGGATCGCTCTTTGCCATCGCGCATAATCACCGCCTCAACTGACGTCCCCGGCGCAATGAGGCCAACGATGTGAGGCAGGTCTGCTGACGTTTCAACGGCATGACCATCGAAGCTCACAATAATATCGCCTGATGCTAGACCGGCATTTTCGGCAGGTGAATCCTTACCCACCTGAGCGATTAAGGCCCCCCTAGGACGATCCAAACCGAAGGAGTCGGCAAGATTGCGGTCGACATCTTGAATACTGACACCCAACCACCCGCGCTCTACCTCGCCTGTTTCTTGTATTTGAGCGACAACATTGCGGACCACTGAGCTCGGAATCGCGAACGACAATCCGATTGATCCGCCCGAGCGCGTAAATATCTGAGAATTAACACCGATGACCTCTCCCTCAAGATTAAACAACGGCCCACCCGAGTTGCCCGGGTTAATCGCGACATCCGTTTGGATAAAAGGCACATAGTTGTCACCAGCAGTAGTCGGCAAACTGCGCCCTACTGCGCTGACAATGCCAGCGGTAACTGAAAAATCCAGCCCAAAGGGTGAGCCGATCGCCAGCACCCACTGCCCCACCTTCACCGCCCCGTCATCCGCCAAGCGCAGGATGGGCAGGCTATCACCGGCAATCTTTAGCACCGCCAGATCAGAACGCGGATCAGTACCAATGATCTCGGCATCAAATTCCTGCCGGGTGGGCAAACGCACCACGACGTGTTTCGCACCGTCGACGACATGATGATTGGTAATCACGAAACCATTGCTGGAGAAGATAAATCCAGAGCCCATGCCCGCCCGCTCACGCGGCACTGGGGGGCGGCCGCGAAAGTCAAAGAATCTTCGCAAAGATTCGGGTAGCTCCTCTAATTCCTCTTGATAGCGAGGGTTTTCAGCCTCGTACTCTACAAGTATCTTCACGACTGCAGGTGAGGACGCCTCGACTATTTCAGTGAAGTCAGGCAGCGCCGCACTCGACAGGCTGACGAAACCACACAGTCCCCAAAAAACAGAAATAAACAACACAGCGCGTACCATCATGGCCGTACTCCAGATCTAACAAGATTGACGTTACTGTTTTGCGAGCAACTCGAAATGCGGCTCCGCAGCTTTAGACGCTAACCGAGGTTCCGCCATGCCGGGCAACCGACCTTGAAAGCGGTAGCTCACCTGGTGAAGGATAGCAAACCCGCTCAACAACCCAAGGCAGAACGCACTGGCGGCCCACAAATCACCCCAGGAAGCCGCCCACAATGAAAAGCCTGTCCCCAGCATTAAAGGCGCACCGTAGAGCCATAGCGTACCGCCTAGCAAAGTGGAATCGGGAATCTCGATCATAACCTCATCGCCAACTTGACAACTTGATGCCTGCAGCGTGTCGCTCGACAATGCCTTCACTCGACCCTTGCCCTGTTGCAACAGGGCTGACAAGGCACCTTGCCCGCAACCCGCGCGCGCTGCACAGCGACCACAGGCAGCGCTTCGATCGGCTTCCACCCACACAGCATTGGTCTCTACACCCACCACAATACCGGGCTCCGTTACCCCGCCCATTATGGCCCTGACCCGGCAGAACGCACCGCGTCAGCTAACAGTCTTGCCGTGACCACAGGCACCTCTCCCAACACGCTAATCAACACGCCATTATTGCCAACTCGCGTGCCTCGAGTGTAGGTGAGCGTGGCACCATCAATGACAGCACCCTCGCCCGAGGGCGCCGTCGGCGGCAACGGCTCAATAAATACAGAAGCAGTAGCCCAGCCGTCGCTGACCACGAAGACACCTTGCTCGTGATTTTCAGCCACCACAAAGTAACCCGGTATCACGCCCCGGCCCCGCGCAATCGAGCCACCGTCCGCCTCAGCAGGCTGACCAACCTCCAACGGAGGCAAATCTCGATAGCGGATAGCCGCAAACTCAAATCGCTCCAGCACTTTTCCGCCCGGTTCAGCAGTGACCATCGCAAGCGCCATGCCTGTTTGTACATCCACATCAACAAAGTGCGCCAACCGCAATGTGTCACGCGGACGAAGTACCAGCTTTTTGGTCAATCGACCCGCAATGACACGACTCAAATCGAGGCTCACTGAATAAAACTTGCCGAGATCGCACACGCGGCCCTCTGGGACGAACGCGCTTGGCCAAACTTCCGCCTGGGGATTAACCGTAGCATTGAGGCGACGCAGCGTTCCCTGACGATGCTCGTCAGGGGCATCCTGGCTTGGCCATGCGACCTCCAAGAATTGCCGATTGTCTGCTCGCTCGAACAGTACCGTTCCCTCATAGGAAATGGCACTGTGGGCATCTAACAGTTTTGCGAGCGCCCGCTCAGGCTCAGTCGTTAATTCGCAGTCGAGCGCAGAGACCTGTGCCGGCAGCGGCAGACAGACAACACAGAGCGATAGTGCGCCTAAACACCGCACCCACCAGTCGCTCATCGGCTTACTGCAACGGGGGATTTTCACCGCTAGCCGCCGGCGCACGAATATAAGAAATATAAGGGGCAGGATGGGTCTGCGCAGAGGCCGATGCGTGACGACGGCCCAGATTACGGTAACGATCTTGCGCCAGCCGCTCATACATTGCCGCCGCTTCTCGTCGCTCATTGTCAGCCGAATCGACTTGCCGCCCTGCGACCGGTAATGACCTCGCACCGAGGCTCGCCTGAACGGGCTGTGCGCCCAAAACCGGGACGACACCGCCCACAACATCACTGACTACGGCGCCTTGCATGACGCTATTTTGGGGCACCAACAGTTGCTGACCACCCAGCACAACAGCCATGGTCACAGAAGCAGCCACGGCCATACTCCAAAGCGGATTTCTGAGCGCACTGTTTCCGCCAGTCAACGTCTCCTTTACGGCAGCGGACACCTCAATGTCGGGCTGACTAATGCGGCGGGTTTGAAGCAATTCCCGCACCATTTGCTGCCGACGCCACTTTGCTCTTAACTCAGGGTCGCTGCTGGTAGCATCGAGCATACGTCGTAACTCGAGCTCATCAGCTTCCCCATCCATCACCGCGGACAGCGTTTCGAATTCTCTCTCATTGGTTGTCATCTGAATCCAGACTCCCCACTCATTTGCTGCTTAACACGCTGATCAATCGCTTCGCGTGCCCGAAAAATCCTAGATCTGACTGTACCGACAGGGCAGTCCAAAACTGCTGCAATGTCGTCGTAACTTAACCCCTCAAACTCCCGCAATGTCAGTGCTGCCTGCAGTTCTTCAGGTAGGGCCGCCAAAGCGTCTTCCACCACTGCGGCCAACTCTTCCCCCATTGCGACCGCCTCTGGGGTTCCCACGTCGGCCAACAACTCGGCCTGCTCGCCCACCTCCGCATCTTCTATTGTGGCGTCAGCTGCTGGCCGGCGACTTCTCGACACCAAATAATTTTTGGCGGCGTTGGCAGCGATGCGGTATAACCAGGTGTAAAAGGCGCTGTCCCCTCGGAACTTATCGAGGGCCCGGTATGCCTTGATAAAGGCCTCTTGCGTAACATCTTCCACCTCAGACCGATCCGACACGTATCGGCTGACCAGCGCCGCGATTCGACCTTGATACTTCAGTACCAACAGGTCGAACGCCCGCAAATCGCCGCGTTGCGCCCTCTGAACCAGTTGCTGATCTGTCTCAGAGGCTGTCAAAATACACCTTCAATCCACCCAATTTGCCAGGCGATAACGCTTCCCGGCTATTTACTGACGTATCAGATCGCGTCGCAAGCAAAAAGTTCCCGATCATTTACACTCACAGGCCATTACTATACAGCACTCACGTCACACTTACGGTCAACCGAACATGTCCACCTTTCCTAGCTTTGACGTGCTCATCATCGGTAGCGGGGCCGCTGGGCTGAGTCTCGCGCTGCAACTCCCCAACACGCTGCAAATAGCGGTCTTGTCAAAAAGTCAGCTTGGCTCGGGGTCAACTTCCTGGGCACAAGGCGGTATGGCGGCCGTATTACACGACCGTGACTCAGTAGAAGCTCATGTGACTGACACGCTCAATGCCGGCGCGGGTCTATGTCATGAGCCCGCAGTGCGCTTTACTATCGGGCGTAGCCGACAAAGCGTCGATTGGCTGGTATCACAAGGCATGGCATTTGATCTAAGAGACGATCAGTCTGACCTTGAGTTTCGTGAATTTCACCTCACGATGGAGGGCGGCCACAGCCACAGACGTGTCATCCACGCGGCTGACCAGACAGGCCTCGCCATCTCCGAGGTACTCGCCAATCGCGCCGAGCAGGCGTCTAACATCACGTTGCTCACTGACCTTTGCTTGGTTGATGTGATCAAGTCGGGGGGCCGAGTCTGTGGCGCCCACTTACTCAACACTGAAACCCGACGCGTTGAAACCCTGAGCGCCAATGCGGTGGTACTGGCTACGGGCGGAGCCAGTAAGGCGTATCGATACACCACCAATCCCGACGGAGCCAGCGGGGACGGCATCGCGGTGGCATGGCGCGCTGGCTGTCGAGTGGCCAATCTCGAATTCAATCAGTTTCACCCAACCTGCCTCTACCATCCGAAGACACGCTCCTTTTTAGTCACCGAGGCTTTGCGCGGCGAGGGCGCCACGCTGCACCTCGAGGATGGCGAACGGTTCATGCCACACTTCGACCCTCGGGCCGAACTCGCACCAAGGGATATTGTCGCGCGGGCGATTGATCATGAAATGAAGCGGCTGGGCGCGGATTGTGTTTATCTTGACATCAGTCACCGCCCCGCTGATTTTATCACGCGTCACTTTCCTCAAGCCCATGAACGCTGCCTGGCATTGGGAATCGACATTACGACTGAGCGCATACCGGTAGTGCCCGCAGCGCATTACACCTGCGGCGGAGTCGTCGTGGATCAGCATGGGGCTACCGATATTCCCGGGCTCTACGTGGTCGGCGAATCGGCGTGCACTGGACTGCATGGCGCCAATCGAATGGCCAGTAATTCGCTGCTTGAGTGCTTTGTATACGCACAATCCGCCGCGGAGCACATCGCCACCTCACTCTCTAGCCCTATCTCTGGCTCTGCCGCCACACCTACAGTCTGGGACGACAGTCGTGTTCGCGACTCTGACGAAATGGTGGTGATACAGCATAACTGGCAAGAGCTCAGACGCTTGATGTGGGATTACGTGGGCATCGTCCGGACTACACGGCGCCTAGAATACGCCGCCGCGCGCATCGCCCTACTTCAGCAGGAAGTCTCTCGGTACTACGGTCGCTTCCAAATTACGCGGCCCTTGCTCGAGATGCGCAATCTGACTCAGGTCTCACAGCTTATGGTGTCGTGTGCGTCGGGACGGAATGAGAGTCGCGGGCTACATTTTAACTCAGATTATCCTGACGCCTTGCCCGATGCGCGGGACTCAGTATTGATACCGCCCAATTTTGATCCAACACTGGCGTTAGACGGTCCGGTGCACCAACTGCCTGAGTATCGTTGATTAACCGCTGCTAAATGTCCAGTTGGTGGAAGCGTCGGATTTCGGCAATCACGGGTTGCCAGCGTGGTTCTGGGGCATCGCTGCGCGCCATGACCCATTCAAGTAAATCTTGATCATCCTGAAATAACAGCTCTCGATACATCGCCCGCAACTCCGCACTCATTTGCGCGAACCCGTCATCAACAAACGGCGACAACAGCAAGTCTAATTCCAACAGCCCTCGGCGACTGGCCCATCGTGCTCTGTTCCATTCTTCGCGCTGGTCCATGCTAACGATCCAATCTGCCTACCCAAAGGTGTAGTATAGGCGTCTTCCATTAGCCTTGCCGAGAACATGATAATTGCGTGACTGACATGACCCCCCCACCGCAAACCGCTGCCTCCGCCGACACTGACCTTGTTATGACGTTGGCCGGCGCAGATGCAGTCCACTTCCTCCAAGGACAGACGACCGCGGACTTTGAGAATACTGAGCCAGGTGCCGTTCGTTTCGCGGCCTTTTGCAACCCAAAAGGCAGAGTGATCGCGGACGTGCTCGCCGTCATCGTCAATGCCGAACACGTCATGATGCGGGGTCGGCAAGCCGTCATGGCCGCGCTGGCAGTACACCTCAAGCCCTATCTTTCTTTCTCCAAAAGCTCGCTGAGTCACTCAGACTGGTGCGTTTCATGTCGGACCGTAAATGCTGCTAAGCCGCCACCAGAACACACCGCACTGATGCACTATGACGCCGACACGATCGTGGGTATTGAGATACCGCGCGGCGATGGCATCATCGAGCGTTGGCAGGCTAGCGAATCTGCAGCGCCAACCAACGACACGGCGCTCCTGCCGTTAGCTGAGGTTGACATAATAACCGCTCGGGCCAGAGTGGAGCTCGATACGATTGGCGCCTATTTGCCACAAGATTTGAATTACGACCTCAACGGCACCGTCAGCTTCACGAAAGGCTGCTATACAGGGCAAGAGATCGTCGCTCGACTACATTATCGTGGCACGCCAAAACGACGTTTGTACCGTGCCTCGCTTGACAACACGTTCGACGAGAGGCATGACGCGATCGCTCCCGGTGCTCGCCTGAGTAACCAAGCGAATCGGGCTGTCGGTAGCGTCGTCAATCTAGCCAGCCAGGATAACGCCCAGCAGGTACTGATTGAGCTGACTCCTGATGCGGCAAGCGACTCGGTATTTCTCGGCGAGCCTGAGCGCGCGCTTTCTACTATTCAAGCGTGCTTCGAAGAAAGCGACCAATCTACCTCGCCTCTCTGATGGGCGCGCAAGAAGGCGTTCGCCCGACTGAAGTGCCCACAACCCAAAAACCCTCTGTGGGCCGACAGCGGTGAAGGGTGCGGCGCCTGCAACACACAATGCCGCGATCGATCAATCGCCGCGCCCTTCCTTTGAGCGTGGTTTCCCCAAAGCATAAACACGACCGGATGCTCACCCTGATTCACCGCACGCACAACGGCGTCTGTGAAGTGCTCCCAACCCTTACCTTGATGCGAGCCCGCAGAGCCCCTCTCAACCGAGAGCACGTTATTAAGCAACAACACACCCTGCCCCGCCCAATGCGTCAGATCAGAACTCTCAGGCGCTGCAATGCCAAGGTCGGATACCAACTCGCGGAAAATATTGCGCAAAGACGGGGGAGCCCGACCCCCGCCCCTGATCGAAAAACTCAGTCCATGCGCTTGGCCAGGACCATGATACGGATCCTGCCCTAACACCACCGCTCTCACCGCACTGGGTGGTGTGGCATTTAGGGCGGCAAAGTACTCACTCTCAGCAGGAAAGATTTCTTTACCAGCCGCCCTCTCAGCTCGCAAAAAGGCGCTCAAGTCAGACAGGTAAGGTTGCCGAAACTCGTCATCAAGCAGCGTTCGCCACTCCTGCCTCAATGCGCCCAACTGGACCATCAAACCCTGTGATCACAGGTTACTGAGATGCCTGTTACCTCGCTGTATTGACTGCTCACCAACTCAACACCCTTTAATAAACCCTATTTTTCAAACCTGCTGCCGACGCTGTCGTCGAACCCGCAAAAGACCCTGACCAGACACCAGTACAACACCCATCCAAACGAGTCCAAATGACACAGCGGTCACTAAATCAATCGATTCTCCCAGTGCCGTTTGCGCGACCAACAACTGTAGCGTGGGTCCCAGATAAGAGGTAAAACCCACAATACTCAGTGGCAACAATCTGGCCGCCGCGATATAGGTCAGCAGCGGCGCCGTCGTATAAACACCCGCCAACAACAGGAACACATCCACACGAAGACCATGCGCCCCCATTCCTGCCCCACCAGTAAACCAAAGCCAACCCAGAGCAAACGGCGCCATACAGAGGGTTTCTATAAATAAACCTTGCATCGAATCCGCCACAATATTTTTGCGAATGGCGCCGTAAAGCGCAAATGAAGTCGATACGATTAGGCTGATCCATGGCAGGCTCCCATAGGCAACAAGCTGCAAAACAACTGCCGCGATGGCTAGCGCAATGGCCAGTCGGTGCGCCGTGCTGAGGGTTTCCTGAAACACAAATCTACCCACAATGATGGTCAATAGCGGCAACATGAAATAACCCAGGCTCGCTTCCGTCGCTCGACCCGCGTTCACCGCATAGACAAAAACCCCCCAATTAGTGCTCAGTAGTAGCGTGCCCAATGCGCTCCATAGGAGCGTTTTACGATGTTTGATCAGCGCCCATGTCGCGGGCAAACGGCGCAACCATAAGAGGATTGCCGTCGCAATCGGCAAACTCCAAATTGCTCTATGCGCGACCACATCAACCGCTCTCACAGGCTGTGTTTCAATCCAATATAACGCCGCTATCCCCCAAATTATGTTGGCAGTGACCGCCAAGGTAAGGCCCATTTTTAATTGCTGCCCAGAGTAATCCAACGTGTTCGACTCCAATTCTCTTTCTCTCAGAGCGCGATGCTCAAATAGCAGCCTCTGCGGCCTAGTTTTGCAGCCGACGATGCCGTGCTGAGCGAGCATACACCAGCTCTGCTCGCCTCATGATCAGTTAGATTTAGACAATGCGCCGAGGCAACTTCAATAGTGCTAAGGTCAATCAGCCTGCACCAACTCACCGGAATCGCCATGCGGCCATTTCATGCCACTACAGTTCTGACCCTCCTGTTAGCGTCGCTCGCTTTGCTCATGCTATCGCAGCCACTCATTGCAGACCCAAGGCTTGCCCCAGATCTGCAAGCGCTCTACTGGCAGTCCGCCATGGTCCGCATTGAGGTGCCTGTCATCCGCTCAGTAGAGGGCCGCATGCGCCACTTCACTGAACACTGCAGCGCCACCGCCATCACACCGGGGCCAAACACGTTACTGCTCAGTGCTTGGCATTGCTTCGAAGATTACGCCGCCACACAAGGGCCCATTCAATTATTCGCGCAACACTCACCTGACACACCGTTGCCAGTCCGTCTCATTATCAGCGGCGGCTCGATGTCTGCGGACTGGGCGATTCTCACTCCGGTAACCAGCACCGTCATCGGCGCTTGGATCCCCCTTTCATCCCACCCCACTCAACGCGGCACTCGCGTCATCGCAGCAGGCTTTGCCCCTACAACTGATTCAAGTAGGTCCGAGGAACCCGGGGAAACGCCACCCTCGCGAGGGCTGATGTATGATCCAGACTGTGTGGTAATCACCCCCACTAGCCAGCCCGCACGATCCGACTGCGTAGCCAAAAAAGGCGCATCAGGCGGCGCAATTCTGCGACGCACAGCCAGCGGCAGTGTCCGAGTGGTCGGGGTGATATCGGCGGGTGATGGCACGTCCGTGAGCTACTTTCATCCCACTGACGGGCTAATCAATCGCGTTCGCTCATTGCGATGAAGCATCCTTGGTCTGACGAATCGGCGGCTCGCCGCCGATATGCCGCTCACCTCGCGATGCCGCAAGCTCTACCTGCTTTTGACGTTCTTGAAAACGCGCCCGCTGGCGGTCGCTGCGCTGGTCGTAACATCGCGGACAAGAAATACCCTTTTCATACTGTGGGGATTCCTTTGCTGCCTCAGTGATAGGGTGACGACAGGCATAACACTGGTCAAAACTGCCCTGCTCTAAATCATGATTTACCGCGACCCGGGCGTCAAAAACAAAGCACTCCCCCTGCCAACGCGATTCAGATACCGGCACCTCCTCGAGATACTTCAAAATGCCCCCCTGCAAATGCCAGACTTGCTCAAACCCCTGAGACACTAAATAAGAAGTCGATTTTTCACATCGTATGCCACCGGTACAAAACATCGCGACTTTTTTATGGCGAGATGGCTGTAAGTGCGTATCGACCCAGCTAGGAAAATCGCGGAAATGCTCCGTTTCTGGGTTAATGGCACCCCGAAAAGTGCCAATGGCCACCTCATAATCATTGCGCGTGTCGATGACCAGGCAATCGGGATCGTCGATTAATGCGTTCCATTGTGCGGGCGTCGCGTACTGGCCTACGCAAACGGTCGGGTCAATATCCTCAACCCCCATCGTTACAATTTCTTTCTTCAACTTCACTTTCATACGATGAAATGGCTCCGCGCCATGAAAAGACTCTTTCCAGTCAAGACTCGCGAAACGAGGGTCCTGCTCTAACCAAGCGATGACGGTATCAACACCCTTTCGACTCCCAGAAATCGTGCCATTAATGCCCTCTTTCGCGAGCAGTAACGTCCCTTTGACTTGCGCCTGCTGACACACCTCCAGCAACGGCGCGCGGAGTAACGGAAAATCATCGAGTCGAACAAAACGATACAAGGCGACCACCACGCGGTCCAAGTCGTCAACGTGACTAATCACTTCCCCGTTCCTCCTCGACAATCAGGTGACGCCGGTACTGCAGCCACTTGATCCCACTCGTCGGGCGTATAGGTGTGAAGTGCCAGCGCATGGACAGGTCCCGCCAACCATTCCTTGAGCACGGCATAGACCGACTGATGTCGCTTGACACTGCGCTGCCCAGAAAACGCCTCGCTCACTAACGTCACTTTGAAGTGAGTCTCCGAACCCTCGGGCACGTTATGGCGAAAGCTCTCGTTTTCCACTCGCAACGTCTGCGGCGCAAACGCAACTTGCAACGCCGTGTTGATTTCGTCTTTTATCATGATGGGCATCGATCTTATCCAGTTCATGCTAGTTTACGCTGAAATCACGATTTCATCTTTAACGGCCAACGTTACTATGACCCCAGAGTCTGCATCACTGAACCGCCTCCCTAGCCCACCCATTTGGCGCCATATGCTAGCCATGCTTTACGACTTGCTGCTGATACTCCCTCTGTTTATGGCCGCAACCGCCATCTGGGTCGCGATACTGGGGCCCACAGACAGTATTGCTGAACCCACTGTCCCGCGAGTACTGCAGTGGGCGGGCTGGCTGTTGATCGTCATCCTGTTCTTCGGCATTTTTTGGCGCAGAGGCGGCCAGACCCTCGGCATGCAGGCATGGCGCATTAAGCTGATCACTCAGAGTGGCGAACGGCCAACCTGGAGACAAGCGCTAATACGTGTAGTGGGCGCTCTTTTATCAGCGACGTGCCTCGGTCTCGGCTATGCCTGGCGTTTCGTCTCGGCGGACAACGCATACTGGCATGATCAGCTGTCGGGAACGCGGCTGGTACTGATTCCCAAAAAGGGGTGAGCCTGTGCCGCTAGGTGCGGCGGAGTAGTAACCACATGCCCCCCAACCAACAGACGACTATCGGCGACAGCGCAGCCAGTAGCGGGTCGTAGCCAAAAATCAGGCTGGCGGGCCCGAAAAAATCTTGGCTGATTCGGAAGGCAACTCCGACGATCACGCCGACAAAGATCCTAGCTCCCATCGTGCCTTCTCGCAGCGGCCCGAAAATAAATGACATGGCGACAAGCACTAAGCCCAAGGTCGCAAAGGGCTGTAACACCTTCCGCCAGAATGCGAGCTTAATATCCGTAAAGACCATGCCCTGCTGCTGCAAATATTGCGCGTAGGGCCAAAGCTGCATCACAGATAACGTCTCTGGATCCACCACATCCAGAGTGAGCAACTGGGGTGTAATGGCCGTATCCCATCGCCTTAACGTCTCCTCCAGCACCACTGTGCCATTGGGCTCTAAGCGTGTCAGCTTGACGCGCTCCAACATCCAGTGATCCCCCGCATGGGTCGCTCGTTCTGCCATCAGCGTGGTGTCTAGGCGCCGGTCCTCAGTAAAATTAAGTAAGGTAATTCCGTAAGCGACGCCGCCTCTCTGGACTGCGTCGACATGGATAAAAGTATTACCATCACGATTCCACGCACCAAACCGGCCAGCGACCGCAGACTCGGACCGCTGAGCTAGTGCACGATAGCTCATCGCCAGTTGCTCCGAGTGCGGCGCAACAAATTCTCCGACTGAAAACCCGAGGGCCGCCACGAGTAGCGCGGGCTTTAGCACAGTGACTGCCATACGACTGATCGATACGCCTGCGGCACGCATCACCACCAGCTCGCTCGAAGCAGCAAGACGACCGAGCGCAATAAGCGCCCCGATTAACGCTGCAAATGGCACGAACTCGTGAATGCGACGAGGCAAGGTGTAGCCCACGTAGACTAAGATATCGAGAAAACCATACCCATCGCCGATATCATCCGTTTCGTCGATGACGGAGGTCAAAGCATCCAGCCCCACCAGCAGCAGCAACACTCCGAGCGTCGCCATCAACACACCGCCGCCGATATAACGATCAAGCTTAGACATTGACGATGCTCCAGCGTTTACTGATGCGCTCCCAATGCAGTAAAACGAGAGACAAAACAGCAAAAACCACGTGCACCGCTAACATGACCCCCGGACCCTGCCCCGATTCAATCAGCCCCCTGCCCTGAGTCAAACCCAGAAAATAGAGCAGCAAAACCACCATCGCGGGCCCAATCCTTGCATAGCGACCTCGCCGAGCATCGGTGCGACTCAGCGCCAGCGCGATCATTGCGATAGCCGGCACCATGAGCGGCAAGGACACACGCCACCACAAAGCGCCACGTAATTTTGGATCGCTACTGTCCCACAATGCTTGTGTCGCCATAGCTTGCACTTTAGTGGTGCGGCGAAGACTCCCTTGCGACTCCGGGATCAACTCGCCATACAGATCAAATTGTATTTCTTCAAGCGCGAGCCTTCCTGGCTCCCCCTGATATCGCGTCCCTCCCCGCAGCTCCAGATACCGACGCCCCGTCGATTCCTGAAAAACAATTTCGCCTTCTCGTGCGAAAGTTGCGTTATAGATGTCTGATTGCGATCCCGGCTCTCGCTCGAAAACAAAAATATTGTGCATCACACCCGCTTCGTCGATTTGCTCGGCATAAGTGACGTAATGCCCATCACGCTGCTTCCGGAACCGACCTTCGTTAAGAATATGAAGCCCCTCTGCTGATCGCGGGTTATCCAACAGCACTTGGGCACGAGCAGAGCCCTCGGGCGCCGCATAGAGCGATAAGAACGCCACTGCGCCAACCACCACCATGGTGGGCACTAAGACATATCCGGCGAGTCTACCCGGGCCAACGCCACAAGCCCTAAGCACCACCATTTCGCTCTCGGCATACAGTCGACCGAGGCTCAGCAAAATGCCGATGAAGAGACCAAGCGGCAGAATCATTTCGAAGAACCCAGGCAACTTGAACAGCATAATAGGGAGCAATACGTCGCCCGTCAGCGAGCCCACTGCCGCCTCAGCCAGATACCGGATGAATCGACCCGCAAACACGACCAGGAAGAGGACAAAACTGACCGCCACCGTGTGCAGTAAAATATCGCGTGTTAAGTACCGAAGTATCCGCATGAGCTCAATATTGGGTTGAAAGTCCGATAGATGGTTATTTCGTTAAAGGCTCCGGCATCATACACTAGCGCCCTCCCGCCTCCCGCGTAACAGGATTAGGATATCGCATGGCCACATTGAGTATTACCGCACGTACCGCCAACACCATCGGCCAAATAAAGACTCAGGCCCTCGTGGCGCTGGTTCCCGACAAAAAAACACTGCCGCCTCCTTTAAAGGCGCTTGATAAATTGCTGGGCGGCACCGTCACCAATGCCATTAAGAACGGCGACTTCTCGTCGTCATTGGGAAGTCACCATTGGCTTCCCGGAAATGCTGAGGTTCAACGTGTGTTGCTGATCGGCTGCGGAGACATCGGCGGCCAAACTGTGAGCTCAGCAAAAAAATTGGCAGAGACGCTTGCCCGATCGCTCATGAGTAGCCAAGCCAAGGACGCCCTCGTCTGGACAGATGGCCTGACGGGTAAAGTTCGGGATGCGGGCATGTTGCTTGAGCAAATCGCATTGCAACTCACGTTGGCACATTATCAATATGAACACACG
Organism: uncultured Luminiphilus sp.; assembly: GCA_943789425.1. Taxonomy (GTDB): domain Bacteria; phylum Pseudomonadota; class Gammaproteobacteria; order Pseudomonadales; family Halieaceae; genus Luminiphilus. Next base: position 105,064 of record CALSUB010000001.1, on the reverse strand, counting down.
CTCAACCAGCGTAAAAAGCCTGCTCGCCCCCTCAAACGGGTCGCCGTATCGCCAGGCAACCTCTGTTCCGTCGCGCAAGCAAAGCGCTCAGTTGCGATAGGTGGGGCCACTGGCGAGGGAGCAAACCTTACGCGAGAACTGGTAAACCTGCCTGGCAATATCTGCACGCCAAAATACCTCAGTGGCCAGGCCCGAAAGCTTGCACGGATGCACTCGAAACTGTCCGTCTCCGTACTGGACGAGCAGAAGATGGCGGCATTGGGTATGCACTCTTTATTGTCGGTGGGTAACGGCTCCGATCAACCCTCCCAACTCATCGTCATGAAGTATCAGGGCGCTTCCGCAAAGACGCGTCCGTATTGTCTCGTGGGCAAAGGCATTACCTTTGATACTGGAGGCATTAGCCTTAAGCCCGGCGGTAAAATGGACGAGATGAAGTTCGATATGGGGGGTGCCGGTTCCGTCTTCGGTGCGCTGCACGCGGCGGCAGAAATGGCGTTACCCATCAACATCGTGGGCGTGATCGCAGCAGCTGAAAATATGCCGAGTGGACGAGCCACCAAACCCGGCGATGTCGTCACCAGCATGTCTGGCAAAACAATAGAGGTGCTAAATACCGACGCTGAAGGACGACTCGTATTGTGTGATGCACTCACTTACGCTGCCCGCTTCGAGCCAATCGAGGTGGTCGATATTGCCACCCTTACCGGCGCGATTATCGTCGCCTTAGGACACGAGGCAACGGGCATATTTTCAAATGATGACCATCTCGCCAATAGTCTGATCAGTGCGGGAGAACGCAGCTACGACCGAGGGTGGCGATTCCCAATCTGGGACGAGTATCACCGACAGCTAGACAGCCCATTCGCCGACCTAGCCAATATTGGTGCTGGCGGCGCTGGCAGCATCACGGCGGCCTGCTTTTTGGCGCAGTTCGCGGAAGACTACAAATGGGCTCACCTTGATATTGCGGGCAGCGCATTCAGAAGCGCACCCAAAGGCGCAACCGGCAGGCCCGTCCCATTGCTGATCGCGTATTTGCGGGAACGTGCTGGTCATTCATGACGCAGATTGACTTCTATGTCCTCCCGCGCGACGGCAGCCTACCGGTCGTCAACGCGGTAGGCCGTATTGCAGAAAAAGCCGTTTCGCGCGGCCATCACCTATTTGTTAGCGTCTGCGATGAGGAGCAAGCTCACACCTTTGACAACGCGCTGTGGACATTTCGTGCCGAAAGTTTTCTACCGCATGCTCTCATCAACGATGATGACAAAGAGCTGGTTAGCATTGGCTGGTCTGAGCCTCCCCTTGAGCAAAACGATGTGTTAATTAACACTACCGGGGTGATCCTCGATTACTTTTCTCGATTTACGCGTCTTGCCGAAATCGTAGCGCCAGATGAGTCGTCACTAGCATCTTCACGAGATGCATGGCGGTTTTATCGAGACCGTGGCTACTCACTGACCAAACACGATCTCTGAACGAGCTGATTAACCATTAGAGGCCCATCACTACCGTGACTATGGACAAGAACTTTTCACCCACCGACATCGAAGGACGATGGTATGACTATTGGGAGGCCAATGGTTACTTTGCACCATCGGGCGAAGGGCCCGCGTTTTGCATCCCCATCCCTCCCCCTAATGTCACCGGCACGCTCCACATGGGGCATGGTTTTCAACAAGCCATCATGGACGCATTAGTGCGTTACCAGCGAATGCGAGGCCACAACACGCTGTGGCAGGTGGGCACGGATCACGCGGGTATCGCCACGCAAATGGTGGTCGAGCGACAGCTAGAGTCAGAGGGCTCCTCCCGCGAAGCACTGGGCAGGGAAGCCTTTATTGAGCGGGTATGGGACTGGAAAGCGGAATCCGGCGGAGCAATCACGCAACAGTTAAGGCGTTTGGGCACGTCACCGGATTGGAGCCGCGAACGCTTCACGATGGACCCAGGGCTATCACAGGCGGTTCAGCGCGTTTTTATTACGCTATTTGAAGAGGGACTCATTTACCGAGGGCATCGGCTCGTCAACTGGGACCCCACTTTTCACACTGCCATTTCTGATCTTGAGGTTGTGCAAGAGGAAGAAGCGGGCTCTTTGTGGCATCTGCGATATCCGCTGCAGGGCCAAGACGGGCACCTGGTGGTGGCAACCACTCGCCCCGAGACCATGCTGGGGGACACGGCGGTTGCAGTCCATCCAGATGACGAGCGTTATCGACACCTGATCGGCAGCCACATTGCCCTGCCCCTGACCGACCGTATTATCCCCATCATTGCTGATGACTATGTCGATCCTGAATTTGGCTCAGGCTGCGTCAAGATCACACCGGCACACGACTTCAATGATTATGCGATGGGAGAGCGTCATCAGCTCCCAAAATTAATATCCTCACCGCCAACGCGGCGATCAACGATGCCGCACCAGAGCGGTTCAGGGGAATGGATCGCTTTGATGCGAGAAAGGCAGTCGTCGCTGAGTTCGAGGCACTGGGGCTACTCGAAACAATTGAGCCTCATACCCTCAAAGTGCCACGAGGCGATCGCTCGGGCGCCGTCATAGAGCCTTGGCTGACGCCACAGTGGTATGTCGATGCAAAAAAACTCGCCGCTCCCGCTATCGAAGCTGTCGAACAGGGCGCCATTCAATTCGTACCCAAGCAATGGGAAAACACCTACTTTTCGTGGATGCGCGACATTCAAGACTGGTGTATCAGCCGCCAGCTGTGGTGGGGACATCGCATACCGGCATGGTACGACGACGCAGGCAACATTTATGTGGGTGACTCTGAAGCAGCGGTGCGCATTAAAGCATCAACTGCCGGACACCATGATCCTGCGACAAGATGACGACGTGCTCGATACTTGGTTTTCCTCTGCACTGTGGACGTTTTCTACCCTTGGCTGGCCAGATAACACCGATGATCTCAAGACGTTCCACCCGGCATCGGTACTGGTCACCGGCTTTGACATCATCTTCTTTTGGGTCGCGCGGATGATCATGATGTCACTGCATTTTATGAAGGAAGTGCCTTTCCACACGGTCTATGTTCATGGACTAGTGCGCGACGGTGAAGGGCAGAAGATGTCAAAATCCAAAGGGAATGTATTAGACCCAATCGATCTGATCGACGGCATATCCCTCGACGCGTTGCTGGCGAAGCGCACGGCCAACCTCATGCAGCCGCAGTTAACCGCTAAAATTGATAAAGCCACGCGCAAACAATTTCCAGATGGCATTCTGGGCTACGGCACCGACGCACTGCGTTATGCGTTTTATTCATTGGCCTCAACGGGAAGAGACATCAAATTTGATATCGGGCGAATAGAGGGCTACCGCAACTTCTGCAACAAGATCTGGAATGCGTCCCGGTACGTCTTAAGCCATGCTGAAGGCCATGATTTGCTATCTGAACGAGGCGAGGACTCACTAGCGGACCGCTGGATCAAAAGCCGGATGGAGTCAACCCTTCAAGTGGTCGATAACGCCTATGCTCAGTATCGATTTGATCTAGCATCGCAAGCGCTATACGACTTTGTGTGGAATGAATTTTGCGACTGGTACCTCGAACTCTCCAAACCCGTGCTTTGGGATGAGGATACCAACGCGATGGCGGCACTGGGGACACGACAGACACTCATTACGGTGCTGGAGCAATCGCTTCGTATGCTGCACCCCTTTATGCCCTACTTAACCGAAGAGGTTTGGCAGAACGTCAGCCCGTTCGCTGGCACGCAGGGTAAGAGCATCATGCTGGCTCCCTGGCCAACTTACCGCGCGGAGCAGATCGACGAGGAGTCGGAGGGTGAAATCGAGTGGCTGAAGAAAATAATTATTGCGATCCGCACGATTCGTGCGGAAGCCAATATCCCACCATCAACTGAATTGAACGTATTGGTAAGCCACGCATCCGAACAAGACAAAGCGCGCCTGGTACGAAATACAGCCTACCTCGCTAAATTGGCCAAGGTCAGCCAGCTGACTGCCCTATCACCCGACGCAGCCCCCCCACCCAGCCTAATGGCGCTTTGTGGAGAGCTTGAAATTCGGGTGCCCATGGCAGGGGTCATTGATATCGACCAAGAGCTCGTGCGACTGGACAAAGAGATCAACAAGTACGAGTCTGAACTCGCGCGACTCGAGGGAAAGCTCAACAATAAGGCCTTTGTCGAGCGAGCTCCCGCCGAGGTCGTGGTCGCAGAACGTCAGAAGCAAGAGCAAGCCGCGGCGTCGATTGCCACACTGCAACGACAGAGAACGCAAATAGAGGTATTGCGTTCCACCTAAAGCCCTGATAAGACTACACACAATAATAATAGCTATGCGGTGGAGTTTTTATGTCAGACCGCCAGGTAGGGACCGTTAAGTGGTTCAACAACGCCAAAGGTTTTGGTTTCATCACCATGGCCGATCGGCCAGACGACATCTTTGTGCACTTCAGGGCAATTCAAGGCGATGGATATCGTAGCCTTAACGAAGGGCAGGAAGTAGAGTTCGCTTTGGTAGAGGGCCCTAAAGGTCTGCAGGCCGAGGAAGTTACCAAACGCTGATACCCTCGCGTCAGCAGGTTTGTTAAGCTCGCGCTCCCTGTGAACGCGAGAAGTGCTATGTCAACCTCGAAACCCTCTGCTGCCAAACAAACCAAGGCGGCGTCGGCCCGTCAAAAAAAGTCACGACCTTCTGCCGTCAGCACTAAAAAACTGCGCCGTTTTCGGGGTGTCGCAATGCCTTATGCAAGCCATGCTTGCATCCGTGCAGTAAAACGTGCAGGTCATGAACCCAGCATCCACGGGACCAAGCTGTGGAAATCGAGCTGCCTCATCATTGACTACCTCAAAAAAAATACGCCACCGCGGCGGCAGCACATACTCGATGCTGGCTGCGGATGGGGCATCACTGGAATTTGGTGTGCTCAACGATGGGGCTCAGAGGTCGTCTCAATGGACGCGGATCCCGCTGTATTCCCTTATCTCGATGCCGTCGCTGCGCTCAATGGGGTCTCCACCACGCCCTGGGTACAGCGCTTTGAAAAGGTGCGGAAAAAAGACCTCAAGCAAACCGATATTTTATTCGGCGGCGATATTTGCTTCTGGGACGAACTCGTTAAGCCAGTCGGCACAATGATCGACCGCGCCATCGACGCAGGTGTCGGCACGATCGTGATCGGAGATCCCGAGCGGCCCACCTTTCACCAAATGGCCGAAAAAGCAATCCAAAGGCACGGCGGCGAGTTGCTGAACTGGCGGCTCACGGGGTCAGTTAAAGCAACGGGCGCTCTGCTCGTCATTCACAACGACTGATCACTGCGTCAACACCACCTCCATGATCAACGGGCTTAACTCAACAGGCTCCACACAGTTACGCAGGGCTGGACGGAAAGCGGTGTTGCGCAGCAGTCTTTTGAGCTTGGCCCCGGCGCGGTCATCACTGAGCGAATTGGAGGCGGTCACCACAACCTCCTTGGCGATACCACGATCCGTGACTGAGAGCGTCACCTGAGTTATAGGTGGGCCCGGATCAGGGAGCAAGAGGCGCCCTATAGCGGGGTACTCTGGCAGCGCTCCGGGCTTTTCGAAACGACCTGGGTGTATCTGGCAAGCCTGCTCGTACAGTGCCAGCGCACGAGTTTTCTGCCGATAAAACCACCGCCAATCGGCAAGCGCTGAGAGCGCATCATGCTGAGCAGGTGCGACGCTCAACAACTGCTCAAACAAGTCCTCCCCTTTGCTCATGAGGCGCCTCTGTAACGCCTCGAGCCGCGGCTCTCGCTCTAACGAACTCCATTCGGGGTCCGAAAAAGTGCTCTCGAACCGTTGATCGTCCACTAACACATCTAGCTTAAACTCGAGGACATAATAAAAACCCGCTAGGCGAAAAGTAAAAGGCTGACACCATTGACTGCTAACCGACGGGTCTTGACAGACTGCCGCAGTCATGTCGTCAAATCGGTCATGAAACCGAAGTAACTCGCGACCTCGCGGGCCCCATTCGACATCCATCAAGACGTCCAAAGTGACATCAAAAAACTCGAGTGCCGCCTTAAGCTCTCCCTCCTCGAATGGCGGTAACCCGGATCCGAGTAATCGGAACTGATACGCCGCCCTCTCCTCTAGGGCTTCACGGTCACCAGATTCTAAATACAGAGCGATCAAGCCCCGCAAGATAGGTAATTGCTGATCGCCGTAAAGGCCGTTGTTAACCCGCGCATTATGCAATGCCCGGTCATAGAACTCCGCCGCACGAGACAGATCGCCCGATGCTGACGCGACGGCGGCAACCTCCACCATTAACGCCGCTAGTGAAGGGTGATAGGGCCCAAGGGCCTGCTCTTGCTCAAGCAGAATCGCCTCAGCCGCAGCAAGATCCGCTCTTGTGCTCAGATCGGGCGGCGCCTCGGCACTGGGATTTTCTGTGGCGTCGGATAACTCCACAAACAGCCCAAAGGGCACGGGTGTATCGGCTAAGATAGGGTTGCCTGCTAACAGCAACAGGAGCGTCAGGTATTTCACAGTGCATGAGCCTAGCGGGGTCGCAGGGGAATATAACGCAAAAAAAACCCGCCGAGAGATCGGCGGGTAAAAGCTTTTACGGACTCTGGCCGCGGCACGCGCTGAGAGGGAACTGCGCGACCCGCGCTGGGCCTGTGAATTAATATGAATGAGCTGTATCATTACTCCTAATGTATTTTTTTGATTCGACGTAGTCCCCGCCGTTATAAGAGAACCCAATGAACCTCAGTCGCCTGGCAAAAATTGACCTTAACCTATTGGTTGCACTGCATATTTTACTCGAAGAAGGCAGCGTTTCTAAAGCCGCCACCAAGCTGTCGATCACCCAACCTGCCATGTCAAAAACGCTGGGTCGGCTGCGGGAGACGTTCGATGACCCGCTATTCGTTCGCAGTAAAAGAGGGGTACAACCCACGCCTCGAGCCATTGGGCTCGCCGCGGAATTAAAAGTCACGCTCGAACAAATCGACGGTCTGCTGGACGCGGGAGAATTTCTACCTGCTTCGTATAGAGGTCAGATCACGCTGGCGATCTCTGAATATGTGGGCTTTACGCTGTTACCGCCGCTCTCAGCCAGACTGCAATCAAGTGCGCCGAAACTGCGATTGCGCACCATCACCAGAGCAGAACGGCAGCTGGATCAGCTAGCGAGTGGAGAGCTCGATTTTGCCATCCAAATTCAGAGGGAAGACTACGCACCAGAATTCTCAGTTTTCCCCTTAGCAGATTCACCGCTAGCCATATTCGTGCGGCAAGATCACCCCCTCGTCCAGCTGACGCTCACCAAAGAGATGATCCGCCAGTATCCGCACATCGCGCTCTATGTCGCCGATCGAGAGGAGCTGATCGGCGGACAAGTGCTCGCGAAAGAGTTATTTGAGAGTGACAAGGGCATATTGGAAACTTCTCACCTCTTAACCGCCTTTGAGATTCTCAGAGAGACTGACTATCTCCTAATATGCCCCGCCTACCTTGCTCGCAACGAGGGGGCCACGCGGGACATTGTGGCACTGACCTTACCGGTTGACCTCACCTTCAGCGTTCAGTACTCACTCATTGCGCATCGGCGCACCGATCACTCGCCGATGCACCGATGGCTTTGGCAAGAAATTATCGATACGGTTCAGGCGATGCGCTTTCGCACGGTCCATCGCGGATAGAATAGCGACTGACTGACAATCCTTGTCGCAAATTGTGCGATAATTAGAACTGATAACTTGCGTTGCCCCCCCCAATGAGCTCATCTACACGCCGTGCCATACCGCGCTTTGACACGCCTATCGTTGAAACGCACTGCCATCTCGACTATCTCGGTGATGAGGGGCTAGAAAGCGCCTTACATGCCGCGGAGGATGTCGGTATCGAGCGCATTGTCACGATTGCGGTATCAGCAGATAATCTCGATACGGTGCGGCGCATCGCCACCGATCACGATCAAGTTTGGTGCACACAGGGAATCCATCCTCACGAAGCCGATAGCTGGAGTGATGAGCTCAGCGAACGCATTACCGAATACTGCAGCAGCACAAAGGTCGTCGCAATTGGTGAGATTGGTCTCGACTATCACTATGACCACGCCGATCGCCGAATCCAAGCAGCAGCGTTTGACGCACAATTGAATATTGCCTCAGAGGCGGGCTTACCCGTCGTCATCCATACCCGCGAAGCCGATGAAGACACTCGCGCTATCTTGGCAAACCACAGCCAGACACTGAAAAATAAGGGAGTGATACACAGTTTTACAAGCTCGCTATCCCTCGCCGAATTCTGCTTGAGCGAGGGATTTATGCTGGGGTTCAATGGCATTATCACCTTCCGTAATGCCGATAATGTCCGCGAGGTCGCTGACGCCACACCCACTGACCGCATTGTCTTAGAAACTGATGCCCCCTACTTAACCCCCGTGCCCTATCGCGGGCAGCCCAATGAACCACGCTACCTGCCTTTTATTGCTGAAACCTTAGCCGGCATCAAAAAGCTCGATACTGAAGTGTTTCTTGAGCACGCACGACGCAACAGCTACCAACTGTTTTTCTAGACGATGACCGATATGTTTATTCCCGGACAACGATGGGTCAGTCACGCCGATAGCACCCTTGGACTGGGGATTGTCACGACCGCGGATACCCGGCGCGTCACACTGCATTTTCCGGCTGTTGAAGAGGAGCGGGTCTACGCGACTGACCGCGCACCTTTGACCCGGCTGCTACTGAAAACCGGCGATCAACTGATCCGCATGGACGGCGCCTCACTTATCGTGGTGACCGCAGAACAGCATGCAGGAATCATGATTTATGCCGCGGAGGATCAGCAGGGTGAGCTCTGCCAGGTCAACGAGGCTGAGCTTGATGCCCATATCGAACTCAACACGCCAGTTGAGCGACTACTGAACAGTCAGTTGGGTAAGCCTGCCGACTTTGGATTGCGTCAAACAACACTAGACCATAATGCCTCAGCTGATGGGTTCGGGCTACGCGGTTTACTGGGTGCTCGCACCACCCTCCTTTCCCACCAGCTCTTCGTCGCCGCCACCGTTGGCGCCCGATTTGCACCAAGAGTCCTACTGGCTGATGAAGTCGGGTTAGGTAAAACGATTGAAGCTGGCCTCATTGTCAGTCAGCAACTGTTGCGTCAACGCGCGCAGCGCGTGCTGATTCTCACGCCCGAAACGCTGACACATCAATGGCTCATCGAGATGCAAAGGCGCTTTCACTTGTCCTTCTCGCTATTAAATAGGGCACGACTCGAAGACACCGATCCCAGTGAGGAATTCTCTGAATCCCCTCTGGTGCTATCGCCCATCAATCTTTTTGAGTCTGACCCAGCGCTTCAGGAGTGTGTTCGGCAAGCGGAATGGGACATGGTTGTCATTGATGAAGCCCACCACATCACCGGCCTGAATCACCCACGCTCGAGTCTGGGCGAGTTTGTCCATACGCTCTCTCAGCACACCCGAGGGCTTCTGCTATTGACCGCCACGCCCGAGCAGGCAGGCCTTGAAAGCCATTTTGAACGGCTACAACTCATCGACCCGGCAAGGTTCAATGATTTCCAGCAGTTCAAAAAAGAGCAAACTCAGTTTACTGCCTGGAATCACGCGATCGAGCAGCTCGAGCAAGGGCAGCCCTGTGATCTGCCGGCTGACATCGACACCAATGCCAATTCCGCAGACCAGATCCAACAGATGTTAGATCGATACGGCACCGGCAGAGTGCTCTATCGTAATACGCGCCAAGGTATTTCTGGCTTTCCCAATCGACACCATCAGTGCTACCCGCTGCCGGCGCCTGAACTTTATCTCAGCAACGCAAACCATCTCCATCCGGAAACGCTGCACCCCGAAGCGCAATGGATTGAAGCAGACCCCCGGGTCACCTGGCTTCAAGAGCAATTGAAGCAACTGCGGCCCCATAAAGCGCTCGTGATTTGTGCTGACAAATATACGGCCATGGGTCTTGAACATCATCTTCACCTCAAAGCGGGCGTTCGATGTGCTGCCTTCCACGAAGACCTCAGCCTAGTCGAACGTGATCGCGCGGCAGCCTACTTCGCCGAGGAATCAGGTGGTGCCCAAGCGCTTATCTGCTCTGAAATTGGCAGCGAGGGGAGAAATTTTCAGTTCGCCAAACACCTTATCTGCTTTGATCTACCGAGGCATCCCGACTTACTAGAACAACGTATTGGACGGCTCGACCGGATTGGTCAGGGGAGCGATATTTATTTACACCTGCCGATTCTGGAACGTACCGCGCAAGCAGTGGTGTACCGCTGGCTAGATGAAGGCCTGAACGCCTTTAATGCCACTTGCTCGGTGGGTCATCAGTTGTATTCCGAGTTTGCTGACGCATTAGCTGCAGCAATGGAGGACGGTAGCGGGCTAGACGATCTGATCGAGGCAACCCGCCAACGCCGACAAGACCTGCTCCAAGAGTCTGAAAAAGGGCGTGACCGCCTGCTAGAGCGCAATTCCCACAACGCTGAACGAGGTGCAGCCATAATCACTGCACTCGAACAACGAGAATCCGCGGACACGTTGCACGCTTTTTGCGACATGCTGTTTGATCGTATTGGCATTGATCAAGATTATCTCGACGAGCAATTAACCGTCGTCAAACCCACTGAAAATTTGGTCACGGGACAACTGCCAGGATTGGATGAAAATGGTGCTACAGCCACTTATGACCGCACTACCGCATTGAGCCGCGACGACGTTATCTTTTTGACTTGGGAACACCCCATCGTCATGGAGTCGATGGCCACCTTGCTCAGCAGTGATATTGGGAAAGCCAGCATCGGTACTTTTAAGCACCGAGGCGTGCCGGCGGGCACCGTGCTCCTCGAAGCCCTTTACCGGGTCGAGTGCCTCGCACCAAGATATTTAGAGACGGGACAATTTATCGATCAAACACCCTTGCGAATGCTGCTAACAGCAGAAGGCAAAGAAGTGGGCGACCGACTCTCATCGTCATTTCTCGCGGAGCATTTACAAAACGTGCCGACCGCAACCAGCGCTGCAGCACTCAGCAAACTTCGCCCAACACTTGAATCCCTATTTCCCGTGCTTGATGCAGCAGCCGTCAAAACGGTCATCGCTCGCCGCGAGCAGGCCGTTACGCACGCTCGGCAAACACTCAATTCAGAATGGGATCGGTTGCAGTATCTGCAATCCGTCAACCCCACGATTCGAGAAGAAGAAGTGCTGGCCATGGCACAGCATCGTGACGCCTGTTGCGAGGCGCTCTCCCAAGCCCAGCCAGTGCTGGAGGGTTTGCGCGTCTGCATCGCAGTCTAAACTGCGATACCAATTATTCGCTTACTCAGGGGATGGCTGGTACCAGATTGGAGACGTGTACGCACGTTCCTGTATCGTATCAGGCCTGCGCGTATCGACATCACCGCCCAACGCGAGGGCATCGAGCAGTGAGTGCCTTGCAGTCGGTATCTGTAGCACACGGACGTAGTAGAAAGCCGATTGCAGCGGATCAAAGGTCGGATCACGCCAGACCACTCGCAAGCTCGGCGCCCCAATGTTATTGGCCGTCAGCCCGGTCTGTAGATCAACCGTCGTGCCAACCGGCAGCAACTCGCCCTCGTCATCCAGTCGAGCATCACCACCTGACCAAGCCACATCAACGACCTGCTCTTGTGTCTCCCCTGCGTCATCAAGCCAACCCTTGACCACCTGCACGCGATCAAGATAAGCGCCCCGTGGATCCGCTGAGGCCTCGATCATCAGTGTGAATTGATCACCTGACTGAGCCCCCTGTATTTCGCCCCCCATCGGCACAGCATCAGCGGCGAGATTATTGGGGAAAGACGCTTGATTAAAATCAGACGCCGCCAAATTCAAACCTGCAAACGTGCGCACCGCAATTCTTGGGCCACTCGTTGCATACACCTCACGCCGTCGCATCGCGGCCACAATGGCTTCACGAGTATTATCAGTCGCCCAGACCGCCGCCAGACCCGAGGCACTCATCCCCCAGCCAAACGTCCCACGAGCATCCTCAGACCATCCGCCGGCTTTTCGCGAGGGAATCGAGTCGGTTGCCATTTTGCCGTGAAAATTATCTTCCTCGGCCGAGGGCAGTGCCGTGTGGGCATCGGTAGAGCCAATGACGCCAAACTGATAGGGGTTAAAACCGATTTTTGCGTCCAATTCTAGGCCCACTTTTAAGGCACTGCGAACATAGTCGCCCCTCTGGGGAACATAGTCTGTCCACTCGCGCTGAATGTAATAAGGGTAACGCTCGAAGTCAGCAAACGCGTCGCCGGGTGCCAGCACCGGGTGCGTCTCTGAATCGCCCTTGATCTGGGTTATCTCAACAATCGGCTCCCAGTAGCGACGCACCTCAGCGTAATCTCGATCAATGGCCTCTCCGCGAAGGTCTCGCACATCAAACATTGACCCTTTCGAAATGTTTGAGTTGTGCGGTACCGCAATAAAATCGCCGCCGGTAGCGCGGCTGGTCTCTTCTAACCAATCCCACAGGTCGCTAGGGAAAGAACTATCATCAAAACCGAAAGGCGCAAAGGTTTGCGCTTGCTCTGCCGTAATATCCGAAATCACCACGCGGTGAAGATTAGCGCCACCCGGAATCAAAGAATATTCCCAGCCGATCAGCGCAGTAAAAACGCCCGGATCATTGTGCCGCTCCGCAGCATCAGTGATCAATTTCCAAGTATCGACCTCAACCGTCGGCTGTCGAGGCACCAACCCGCTGACCCGGTCTTCCTCCCAGCCCAACATTGCCTCCACCGCGTTTTCCGCCGGCTTCGGCAAAACCGTGGTAAACAACTCACGGCCCGTCCCGCTATCAACTGCATCACGCAGTAAATACTGAACGATTCGCGTCCAAATGCGCTCCCTCCAGCTCAGCCCCTCTGTGATCATCGGGTTCAAGTACAAGCTTCTGATGACCCCTAAATACTCGGCGTGGTCTGAGACCACTAAAAAGTCGAGCGGCGTGCCAATCTGAACCCTTGCTTTATGCCCGGGGTGAACCACCGGCTTACCTTTTGCATAGTGGTATGCCGTATCCGGTGTCGCCGTCAGATTGCCGTTAGTGAAAGCGTCGGACGAATAAGTGGAGTGCAGGTGAGTGTCTCCCCACAACAGCTGCCTCTCCTGCGCCTGCGCTAGCATAGACAGCCCGCATGACGACAATACAGCCACCACCAGCCCCGTCACTTTGAGTAGATCCGTCATTTTGAGTAGAGAAGACGCACCAAATTGAGGACCATTAATTTTTATTGTTAGCATGATGGTGACTCCTACAAGCCGCGATATGACGTCAAACGATTTATTTCCCCTGCCAAGCGGGCGTTCGTTTTTCAAAAAAAGCCGTGATCGCTTCTTTTGAATCAGTACTACCAATACAAATATTCTGCAGTGCCGCCTCTTTCGAAATCGTATCACTCAGATTGTGCGCTGCGGAAAAATTCAACGCCTCTTTCGTGTATCTCAGCGCCAACGGCGATCGCTCAGAGAGCTCCTGCGCGAAAGCCATTGATGCTTCAGAGAAATTATCGTCGGCCAGCACACGATTGGCGAGCCCCCACTCCACCGCCTTCTCAGCACCAACTTTTTCACCAAATGCCATGAGCTCATAAGCTCGCTTGGAACCAACGAGATGCGACAATAGCCAAGTGGCGCCTCCGTCGGGAACCAAACCGATCCCCACGAAAGGCTGATAGAGATAACTCGACTCAGCCATCAAAACGAGATCACAAGCCATCGCGTATGAATAGGAAATCCCTGCACAAGGACCATTGACTGCCGCCACCCAGGGTTTGCGTGCGTGGTGGATCGCCAACACGCCCGGCTTGTATTCTGCGTTCAATTGATCCTCGACGCCCTCCGCACCTGAAAATCCAGATTCCTCGGTATCAGATAAATCTGCGCCCGCACCAAAGGCTCTGCCGGCGCCAGTCAGCACCACCACCCAGATGTCTCGGTCGGCATTGACCTCTTGCGCGGCACGGACGAACTCGCGCCGTTGCGTCACATTGAAACTATTCAATTTCTCTGGTCTGTTAAAGGAGACTCGGGCAACTCGCCCCGCTCTCTCTACTAAAATGGTGTCGTATTCACTCATTGCTCTCTCCTAAAACTTGCTGTTCGCTAGGTGTCAATTGTTTTGCACTGCTGCGCCAGAGGCCAACAACGCCTCCACCTCCGCATCCGATAATCCCGACGCCCGAATCACGGAGACCGTATCGACGCCGAGGGCTCGTGTACCGTGGCGAATGTTAGAGGGGGTTCGCTCAAAACGCGGCGCCGGTGACGGGTGCGCTAACTCATCCACTTGGGTATACACCGCACGCTCGATATTAGCGCTATATTCGGTGGCTTCTTGCATGGTTAATACCGGCGCAAAACACGCGTCGCTGCCCGACATAATCTGATCCCACTCATCTCGCGTTTTGGTCATCAGCACTGCCGCCAATTTTTGCTTGAGATCCGGCCACTGAGTCACGTCATGCTGCGCTGCAAATTGCGGGTCACTGATCTCCGCTCTCGCCATTAGCTCTGCATAGAACTGTGGCTCAATAGCGCCGACGGCGACATATTTCCCGTCAGCACACTCATAGGTATCGTAAAAATGAGCCGCACCATCGAGCAAGTTCGACTCTCGCTCCTCTGCATTCCAGGTCCCCATCTGCTGGAATCCCTGCATCATCCACATGAGCTGTGCTGTCCCATCGACCATCGCCACATCGATCACCTGCCCTTGACCCGAACGAGAGGCCTCCAGTAACGCTGCCAGTATGCCCGTTACCAACAGCATACCGCCGCCGCCAAAATCACCCACTAAGTTCAGTGGCACCACCGGCCTCTCACCTCGACGGCCAATAGCGTGCAATGCGCCGGTGATCGCGATGTAATTGAGGTCGTGCCCTGCGGCCTGCGAGAGCGGGCCCTCCTGCCCCCAGCCGGTCATCCGAGCAAATACTAATTTGGGATTCCTTGCCCGACACACCTCGGGACCAATGCCCAGTTTTTCGCAAACACCCGGACGATAGGGATCGATTAAGGCATCCGCTCGCTCAATCAACTTCATGAGTGCCTCAAGGCCCGCCGGCTGCTTAAGATCTAAGACTACCGACTTTTTGTTGCGACCACTGATTGGCTCAGCCAGCTTAGGATCCATTGCACCGGGTCGCTCAATGCGAATGACCTCGGCACCCATATCGGCCAACATCATGCCCCCCATCGGTCCCGGACCAATGCCTGCAAGCTCGATTACCGTGATACCACTTAAGGTTCCCATAAACCGAATTCCTCAGAAATTACGCTGGTTAAAGGGCTCGTATTGGTTCCCCAAACAATACCGACCAATAATCAATTTCATAATTTCAGAGCTGCCGGCATAGATCGTTGCGATTTTCGCATCGGCGGACTGTCGACTGATGGGGTATTCGTCCATGAATCCTGCACCACCGTGCAGTTGCAAACCTTCATCCGCTACCCGCTGCTGCAGCTCAGAAGTCTTCAGCTTCGCCATTGCCGCATCTTCTGCGCTCAACGTGCCTTCGTTAAACGCCAACGCTGCCTGATCGACGTAACACTGCGTAATATCCAGTTCGGCGCGCAGCTCCGCCATCTTAAACTGCGTGTTCTGCATGGCGGCCAGCGGCTTGCCAAACACCTCACGCTCCTGCACGAAGGTCGCCGTCAGATCCCAAGACAATTGTGCCGAGGCCAGGTAACCCATCGCCCCTAATAGCCGTTCTTCAGCCAGTCCGCTCATCAGATAATAAAAACCTTGATGCGCCTCACCCAAAACGTTGGCTTTGGGCACCTTGACGTCGTTGAAAAACAACTCTGCCGTATCCTGCGCCTTCAGCCCCAGCTTCTTCAGATTCCGACCGCGCTCAAACCCCTCCCAATTGGACTCAACCAAAAACAATGTCATTGCGTGGGGATTATTTTGTGGATCAGTCTTAGCTGCCACGACCACGAGGTCACAGTTAATGCCGTTAGAAATATAGGTTTTTTGTCCATTGAGCACCCAATGATCGTCCTGCTCGGTCGCATGCGTTCGCATGCCCGCTAAATTACTGCCCGCATCAGGTTCGGTCATCGCAACAGCCAACACAATGTCGCCTGAGACAGCGCCGGGTATATAACGCTGCATCTGCTCTTCCGTGCCAAAACGCGTAATGTAGGGCGCGACGATTCTGCTGTGCAGCGACCCAAACCAATCGGCGCACCGCGCGTAGGCCAGCTCTTCAATAATGACCTGCTCCCAGCGGATGTCGTAATCATCAAGACCACCGAATCGCTCTTCTGGCCAGACCATCAAGAACCCTTTCTCACCGGCGGCCTTAAAGATCTCTCGATCGACAATGCCTTGCTCTCGGAAGCGCTCCATCTCTGGAACGACGGCTTCCGCGAGAAAGCGTCGGTACGCCTCTCGGAACATCTTTTGCTCTTCAGTGAACTGTCTCGTGAGCATCTCGGCTCCTTATCGCTTTGAAATGGTGTGACGGTCTAGTCACGGTAGTGTCTGGGTATCAGTCAATCGCTCAACCTGCTGTTAACCAATCACACTCAGTCGGCGGAGCCCGGATCGAGCACTTCTTGCAATTCGCGCTTCAAAAACTTCCCGTTCGCGTTTCTCGGCAAGGGCTCAGCTAAAAACCAAATGTACTTGGGCACCTTGAATGCCGCCAACCGGGATCCCATATGTTCACGCAGCCCGGGCGCGTCTAACATCGCAGCAGGCTTCAGATGAACCGCAACACCGACTTCCTCGCCCAGTCGATCATCCGGGACCGCAAAGGCGACGCCCTCCAGAACGGCTGGATGGGTGTATAAGGCGCTCTCTACCTCCGCGCCATAAATATTTTCACCGCCGCGCAAAATCATATCTTTCGCACGATCGACGAGATAAAGGAATCCGTCCTCATCGAAATAACCAATATCACCTGTATGCAGCCATCCATCAACAATCGTCTCAGCGGTTGCCTCAGGTCGATTCAGGTAGCCCTTAATCACTGGAGCGCCCTTAACGCAAAGCTCTCCCCGCTCACCAACGGGCAACGCCTCGCCGGCCTCGTTAACGATCTTGCCTTCCAGCGTCGGTACCAACGGTCCGCAACTTTCTGGACGCGCCACGAACAAGTCGCCTGTCGTATAACTGGCAATACCACACACCTCGGTCATGCCATAACCCTGCGCGGGCTTAGCGCGCTTCGTCGTCTCAACGACTTTACTCGGCAAGTCTGGGTGCATCGCCGCACCGCCGCCGCCCAGTGAATTCAAGCTAGACGTGTCATAGTCATGAAAATCCGGGTGCGCGAGCAGCTCCCGAGTCATCATGGGCACCGCGCTGAGGGTATTGATCTGCTCGCGCTCGATCAGCTTTAACGCCTCTTCAACATCCCACTTGTACATCAGCACCAACTTTCCTCCGCCCACCGTGCCACCCTGCATCACGCAGTTGTTAGCAGTGACATGGAACAAGGGTGTGGCCACTAACGACGTGGGCGGTGGCGCAGAAACCGGCGCCTCGACCGCCCCATCTCTATTCAGTGCTTGAGTGGTTGCAAAGATCTGCCCCATTGCAGCGACGTTCAACACATTGTGCACACAGCCTCGATGCGTCAACTGAGCGCCCTTCGGGCGACCAGTGGTACCCGATGTATAGAAGATACAGGCATCATCATTCGCATCGATCGGCTCCATCACCAGCGCGCCCTCGATGCTCACGACATCACGCCACTGCGTTGCCTGAACGGGTGGCGCATCGTCTCTCACCGCCACCACCTCGATTTGACTAAAACGGTCTGCGATTTGCGCAAACACCTCTAGTCTGCGGTCATCGGCGATTAATAATCTAGGCTCCGAATCCTCAAGCGCGTAGGCCATTTCATCCGCAACCCACCACGCATTCATTCCCACTACCACCGCGCCCGCGGCAATGACGCCCCAGTAAGCCAATATCCATTCTGGATAATTGCGCATCGCAATCGCGACCCGGTCACCCGAGCCAATACCTTGGGATGCAAGCCAAGCAGAAAAATTGGCGACAAGCTGGCCCGCTTCGGCATAGGTCAAGCGCTCATCACCGTAGACAATGTATTCCTTATCACCGTGGCCTTGCCCCATGAGCCAGAGGTCTCGAAGAGAGCCCGGTGCATGCTGATAGGCTTTGAGCGTGCACCCGCCTTGCTCAATTGTGGTGAGCTCGAGAAACGCCTCGGGAGCGGTCACCATTGCCACCGCCTGCCGATAGTTGTCCATAGCCTGACTCATACCTATTGCGCTCCCCATAACCGTGAGTGTGATGTGGTGGTTCAAGTTGAATTGATAAGCCCCCGCAAGATACCCTAATGACCTCGCGGCAACCAGTTCACAACAGCACCATTTTGGCCTGTATCATGCCCAGCGAATAAGCTGGGCCATGAAAACGCCACGGCCCGCGATCCACTCAACGACTATCGCCCCGTCAAAAAGGAACCCCATGAGCGCACAAGAACTAGATCTAGCAAAACTTGAACCATGGTTGCGAGGAAAAGTACCCCCATTCGAGGGCGCGTTATCCGCCGATAAATTCGCAGGCGGGCAATCCAACCCCACGTTCAAGCTGACTGCCGGCGCACAACACTACGTCCTGCGACGCAAGCCACCGGGCGAGCTGCTCGCATCAGCCCATGCCGTCGATAGAGAGTTTCGCGTGCTCGACGCCTTAGCAAACACGGACGTACCCGTACCGAAGGTGGTCGCACTCTGCGAGGACGACAGCCTGATTGGCTCAATGTTCTACGTTATGGAGCATTTAGAAGGCCGTATTTTCTGGGATCCCACCGTTCCAGAGGTCGGAGACGCCGATCGCGCGGCGATCTACGACGAAATGAACCGCGTCCTCGCCGCACTGCACTCAGTCGATGTCGATGCGGTTGGGCTCAGTGACTATGGCAAACCCGGCAATTATTATGCTCGGCAAATCGGCCGTTGGACAAAGCAATACCGGGCTTCAGAGACCGAGTCAGTCGCCGAAATGGAAGCGCTGATTGACTGGCTCCCGGATAATATCCCGGCAGGGGGAGAAACCATTGCGCTGGTCCACGGTGATTACCGGATCGACAATATGATCTTTCATCCCACGGAGCCAAAAATCATTGGCATTCTCGATTGGGAGCTGTCCACACTGGGAGATCCGCTTGCCGACCTCGCCTATCAATTGATGGCGTGGCAGTTCCCCAGAGAGGGCGGCATGGTCGGGCTGGAAGGCGTAGAGCGCGGCGCGCTCATGATACCGTCAGACGAGGCGTATATTGAGGCCTATTGTCAAAGAACCGGCCGATCAGGCATTGACCACTGGCCGTTCTACATGGCCTTTTGCTTTTTTAGAATCGCCGCCATCCTACAAGGCATCAAGAAGCGCGCCTTAATCGGTACGGCATCGAGTGCTGAGGCAGATAGTCGTGCAGTGATGGTCGGGCCTCTCGCCGCACTGGGTGCCGGCTACATCAAGCAAAGCGCGTAGCCCCGAACTGTTCGGCGCGCGATGGCCCGCCCGCATCGTAACGCCCGGTTACGCCAAGGCGCCGCGCCGGCTCATGCCGGATCTCTTGGCCGTGACACCGCTGCTCTTCTGCACTCGCTTGTCGCGCCGGGCTTGGCTGCTCACGCGGGCTGCACTCACCTCAGCTTTTAAGGCTTTCATCTGCACTGCAGTGGGTGGCGGGCGGCGGCGGGAGCTTTTAGGCCGCCGGTAGGTGCCGGGAGCCGGTCTTAAATCACCGTACTCGAACCGATGCAGGATCTCTTCTAGCGTGCTCGAAATCCGCGTGCATTGCCGAATCGACTCAATCCGACTGTAGGCAGCTCGCTCACCCTCTCGCACCAGGGTTCGCAGCTCCTGCTCACTCGGTTGCGTGATCAGCTGCACTGGGTTTTGTAAGCGAAACCTGGGGACTATGTTGATATCGCCGGAATATTCTTGGTCAAGCAATCCATGAACTCCGTGTAGCATCATGTTGAATTTTGGCCAATTATCGCCATATCTCTTTGCGACACCACGATAAAAATTCAGCATTTCGCGACCAATACCCATCCCCAAAGACGTCGCCGCTTGCCGCAGCGGTCTCGCTTTATCGTCGCGGGGCAAAAATGCGCGGGCGATGGGATTCACCATACTGACGATGTAGTGGTTGGTCGAAAATAGCCGAGACAGCCGCTTCGCCGGCAAGTCGTCTGCGACCGAACCATCTACCCAGCGCCGCGCCGGCAGATAGGGTTGCGCCTCTCCATGCTCGTTCTTGGCCTCCAGCATCACCGCTGGAAACACCCCGGGTATTGCACAAGAGGCCATGGCCGCCGATCTAAGGTAGACATTGGGAGAGGACACCGCATTCAGCAATCGGGAGCGTTGATGCGGCTCTGCGGGCGCTACCGTAATGCTGACCTGCCTGCCGGTCTTCGCATAGGCCTCTGCGAAAGTGAGATCGGGAATGGTTGCTTCGATAAGCTGAGCGGTATCTTCGGCAGTAAAGCGACCCCCCTTACCCGAAAACCATCGCCGAATGAAGTTCTTGGTGTCAGTACCGCCCATTTCCATCAACCCGATCAGGTCGGCATCTTTCATCTCTTCATCGGTATACGCGGCGAGCGCCGCAGCAACAATCGACCCGGCACTGGAACCAGACACCACACGGGGCAGTAACTCTTGCCGCAATAACTCACCCACCACACCCAAATGCAAAAATCCAAGTACGCCGCCCCCACTCAGCATTAAGGCCGAGCGGCCATAGCAGACGTTACTGCGGTAAAAGAAGTCTAATTTTTGCTGCGTTGCGATTACATCGTCGGGCAACTCTGCGATCAACCGCAAGGCCTCGTCAATCTCCGTGATGTACTGCTCAATCAGGGTTTTTGTGCCCGCCTTTGCCTGTCGGTACAGTACACTTTTACCCATGCCGCCCATGTTGCCGTGTATTCCCTCGTTGAGGGAATACAAAAGACCCGTCCAGTCTTTCTTTTTGCGGAATTTGCGGAGGCGGTCCAGCCGATAGCGGATCTGCGCGTGGTCATACAGACTAGAGGCTTCCTCCTCACGCCACTCGGACATGCCCGTTAACTCATCGTGGGCGTGAGCCGCCTCTAGCCAGCCCTGATAAGACTCGGCAGAGTCCATCCCTTGCTCAAGTTCGCGTAGCTCAGTCTTGACAGTCACGTACCACTCCCCTCGATCGCTGCCGCTGTGCGGATGTCCTAGCATAGGGCCTAGCTTCCGCGCATGCCAGCTTGACAGTCACAAAAAGACTCAGTGGATGGTTACGCTGCCGTGTACGAATCGAGCAAATGTCGCTTGTACAGTTTTCCATTATCCATTCTGGGCAGCTGCTCCAAAAAATCGATGGTCTTGGGTACCTTGATACTAGAGAGTCGATCTCGCATCCACTCCGTTAACTCGGCAGCGGTTTGCTCCGTCGCATCGGCCCAGTTGACCGGCTGAATAACGGCGGTCACCGCCTCACCATACTCAGGATGGGGCACCCCAAATACTGCCGCATCCGCCACTTTGTCGTGAGACACCAAAAGCCCCTCTATTTCCGCGGGGTAGACGTTGACCCCCCCGGTGATGATGGTGAAGTTTTTACGGTCTGTCAGATAGAGGAACCCCTCCTCATCGAGATAACCCATATCACCGGTGGTCGCCCAGCCCTGATCGTTGAAAGCCTCGCGGGTCTTCTCCGGCTCATCGAAATACTCAAAGGGTCGGCTATCGGCAAAATAAATTTCACCAACTTCGCCCGTCGCCAATACCTCGCCATCCTCACCAACGATTCTAGGATCACCAAACAGGGGCCGACCCACCGAGCCTTTGTGTGTGAGCCATGCCGCAGAATCGATAATGGTAAAGCCGATCGACTCGCTCGCGGCATAGTATTCGACGATGACCTGACCCCACCAATCAATCATTTGCTCCTTGATGTCGATCGGGCATGGCGCTGCCGCATGAATCGCTACTTTCATAGAGCTCAGGTCATACCCAGAACGGTTCGCCTCTGGCAATTTGAGCATGCGCACGAACATGATGGGCACCCACTGACTGTGGGTTATCTGATATTGCTCGATGAGGGCTAACGACCGCTCGGGGTCAAATTGCTCCATGATTACGGAGGTCCCACCCATTCCCAGCACCATCAGGTTGTAGTGCAACGGGGCCGCATGGTAGAGCGGCGCAGGCGACAGATAGACGGTCTTTTCATCGAAGCCAAAAAAAGCACCAATACTGCCGGCTAGAGGATGAGGTGCCTGAATGCTATCCGAATGGGGCTGCCAGAATACCCCCTTCGGTTTGCCGGTTGTTCCTGACGAATACAGCATGGGAGCACCCAAACACTCATCTTCAATCGGTATCTCTGGGCACTCGTCTAACAACCCAGTTAATGCATCAAAGCCCTCGATATCGCCCCCAACACTAAGGCAGCGCACTAATCCCGCCGCGCTCCGTGATGCCTCTGACGCCACAGCAGAGAGACTAGATGACGCAATGAAAACTTTGGCCTGACAGTTATTGATGATGTAGGCCGTCTCGTCTTTCTTGAGATGAGTACTGATTGGCGTAAAAATGATTCCGGCGCGATTGGCCGCCTGCGCCACCTGCAGGAACTCAGGACAGTTTTTGAGCATCATGGCGATATGGTCGCCCGGTCTCAGCCCCAGTGAGCGCAATAGGTGGGCAATTTGGTTCGACCGACGATCCAACTGCCCATAGGTCACCGTCTCGCCGGAGTTGGCCATTATGTAGGCCGGTCGATCTGGCGTCTCGATAGCATAAGTCGAAAAATGCGTCATGGCTGCCTCTATTTCAGATTATCATTCGCCCTAACTATACAAGTTCGGACTGGAGATGGTAGTGACCTGCGACAGCGAATCTGGCCTCGATATCAGGCGCCTCTGCCGCACAGGGGACTTCGTCGAGCCGACGTCAGGGCGGGCGCCCGGGTACGTCCAGTGCAACGTCGTGATGATGCCCGCCGATTCAGCGCATCACTTTCTGGGCTTTTGCGAACACAATCCTCGCCCCTGCCCGCTGCTCGCAATGAGCGAGGCACCCGGCTCGGTCGCGCTGAAGGCTTTGGCACAGGACATCGATATACGCACTGACCTCCCCCAGTATCGAATCTGGCGAGACGGCATGCTCACCGAACGATGTGACAACGTGACGCACGTCTGGGAGGATGACTGGGTCGCTTTTGCGCTTGGCTGCTCCTTTTCTTTTGAGGAGGCACTCATCGGTGCAGGCATAGCCATTCGCAATATCATTGAGGGAGTCAACGTCCCGATGTACCGCACTAATATCCCCTGTACCCCAGCTGGCCCCTTCGCGGGCAATATGGTGGTCAGCATGCGTCCCATGCCAGCGGCCGACGCCATTGAAGCGATTCAAATTTGTGCTCGCTTTCCGTCCGTTCATGGCGCGCCCATCCATATCGGGGATCCTGGCCACCTCGGCATTGATGATCTCGGCAACCCTGATTTTGGCGACCCCGTCACCCTGCACCCCACCGATATGCCGGTATTTTGGGCCTGCGGTGTCACGCCTCAGGTGGCACTTGAGGCGGCCAAATTGCCAATGGCGATCACCCACGAACCCGGCCACATGCTTGTGACCGATCTTAAAAACACCGACTTGGCGATATCACAATGAACCAACCGCTGACATTAAACTGCGATATGGGCGAAGGCTTTGGCCCCTGGAAGATGGGTAATGACGAAGGCATCATGCCCCTGATCGATGCGGCAAATATCGCCTGCGGCGGCCATGCGGGTGACCCCAGCACAATGCGTCAGTGCGTTGCGCTCGCGCGCAGGCACGATACCGAGATTGGCGCACATGTCTCATACCCCGATAAAGAAGGTTTCGGGCGCAGAGCAATGGATATCCGCGGGCAAGCACTCGTGGATTTGATTCACTATCAAGTGGGCGCACTGGACGGTATTGCACGCGCCCACGGTCGCCGCGTTACCTACATCAAGGCCCATGGTGCGCTGTATCACGCCATACTCGCTGACCCCAGTCTCATGAATGACATCATGCGCGCGGCCGCTAGTTGGCATGCCAGCTTAGAGCTCGTGGTCCTCGCCACCCCGAGAGATCGTAAAACGGTCCAGCTCGCCGTAGAACACGGCCTCAACTTGCGTTATGAGGCGTTTGCTGACCGTGGCTACACGACCCGAGGGCTCCTTCTGAGCCGAGACAAGCCCGGTGCCGTGCTGACACCTGAGGAGGCGGCGCAACAAGCGATCGCCATCACCCACAACAAACTAAAAACATCTAAGGGAAAACGCATACCCGTTAGTGCCGATACGTTGTGCGTTCACAGTGATTCACCGGGCGCAGTGAAGATGATCCGCGCCATTCGACAGGCCCTGGATCACTCGTAAATGTCATTTACCATCGGACCAGCCGGCGACACGGCGATGCGCCTGAGTTTTCAGGAACCGCCTAGCCCCCGTCTGACTCGACTGTTGCTGCAGCTGCAGCGCACTGCGCAGGATTATTTTTTAAACGCACTCAGTGACAGCGTCGTGGGCTATGCCACCCTCACACTATTTTTTACCCCACTCAGTTTGCAACGTGACCAGGTAACTGCCTGGCTGGAAAAAACAGCCCGCTCGCTGAGCGACGCGCAAGAGACCCACGCTGCGGACAGCAAAGAGACCGTGGTGCTCCCGGTTTTTTATGATCCAGCCGTAGCGCCCGACTTGGTGACTTTAGCCGACGACCTTGGCATGACAGTTGACGCACTGACCACCTTGCACAGCGCAACGCCTTACTTCGCCTACGCGACTGGATTTGCCCCCGGATTTTGCTACCTCGGCACACTGGATCCGCGCCTAAAAACGCCGCGACTGAGCACGCCTCGACAGCGTGTACCCGCCGGCGCGGTCGCCATCGCAGATCAACAAACGGCCGTTTATCCCTGTGAGTCGCCCGGTGGGTGGCGAATCATTGGCGCGTGCCCGGTCACACTTTTTGACCTTGCCGCGACGCCCGTTAGCACGCTGGCTGTGGGGGATTCAGTGCGCTTTGAGGCCATTGATGAGCAAACCTACCGCTCACTTGGGGGGCAACTGTGAGAACGTTGACCCTCGACAAAGCAGGCATCGCCTCCACCATACAAGACGGTGGTCGGCTCGGCACCCTGCACGCCGGCATTGCCGCCGCAGGCGCTATGGATCCCCTCGCATTAAAGGCTGGACAGCATTGCCTCGGACATCATGCTGGAGAGGCGGCTATCGAGATCGCTTATGGCAATGTCAGGGCAACGCCGTCCCACGACTGCGCCCTGGTGGTCACGGGCGCACCAGCGATGCTATTGATTGATAACGAGTCTGTGCCTATGAGGTCCATACAGACACTCAGCGCCGGTCAGACACTGACCATCGGCCCGCCCTCAGAGGGCATCTATAGTTACCTCCACGTCTCAGGAGGCTTTGATACTCAACCCATTTTTAACAGTCGAAGTACCGCTCCGAGAGAGGGCATCGGCGGATTACATGGCGGTTACCTTCGGGATCAAGACACGGTCCCTCTGGGCGACGGCGCACCACCCATCGACACTTACGGCGCGGACCCAGGTCTGTGCAGCATCGAACAAAGAGCCGTTTTGACCCTTCGCTACGTACCGGGCTACCAATACGATGAGCTTGCCCCTGCGCTCATTCAAAGGCTCAACGAGGACCACTTTGAGGTTACTTCGAAGGCCAATCGAATGGGGATTACCCTCAATGGCCCTCCGTTGAAGACCGGTGTAGAGTCGCTACTGTCAGAGGCAACCTGCCAGGGCGCCATTCAAATTCCACCCGACGGAAACCCTATCGTCCTCATGAAAGATCGACAAACAATGGGTGGCTATCCCATTCCCGGCGCCGTCATTGAAAGCGACTGTGTGCGCCTTGCTCAAGCACGGCCAGGACAGACAATTCGTTTCGCCGCTTGCACTCCGCAGGAAGCCGACAACATCAGGTGGCTAGAACATCATTATGTTGAGACGCGACTGCGATGAGAGACCAGGCCACCCTCACTGCTTCAGAAGCGCTTGAAACACTTTTGGTGGCCCATAATCACCGGGGCATGCGGGATGTGCGAGCAACGCTAGAACCAGGCTACTTGCTGCGCGCTGCGGACATGATTCACGGATGCACGGGGCGAGCTTATATCCTAACGGGGTTCCCAGTAGCCGGCACATTTGAGACCGACGGACCCGCTGGCGCAATGGCGTTATACCAGCTTTTACGGCAACGCGGCGCTCAGCCGACGATCCTATCCGACCGACCCATCGCCCATGCTTTATCGACAGACTTCCTGTGTACTGAACTCGCTACCGGTACCCGTGGCGAGATCGCTGACGCGGTCTCTTTGCTTTATCAGCAGGCCCCACCTGACCTAGTGATCAGCATCGAACGCCCAGGGACCGCGGCGGACGGTCATTGTTACAACATGGCAGGTGACGATATATCAGCGGCTTGCAGCTCGGCCGAGCCCTACCTCGAGCTCGCCACCTGTCCTACGATTGCGATAGGAGATGGCGGCAACGAGTTAGGCATGGGCAAAGCTCAAGCAGCCCTCCGCTCTCTCGATATCAGGGCGGCGATTAGCGATTGTGATGAATTAATCGTGGCAGACGTGTCGAATTGGGCTGCCTATGCTCTCTGTGCCCTTGTTCAGTGGTTAGATAACAAGCTGAACGATCCAGCGCTCGATATTCAACAGGCGTTGGCCTACCTCGTTGCAGTTGGCGCGGTAGATGGTGTCACAGGGCTGCCCACCCCAACCGAAGACGGATTTCCGGCCAACGCAGGCCCCCACCTGCTGGCAGAAGCCAATACCATTCTGACTAGGACGGCGGCGGCATGACCATTGCTTACCTCAACGGCGACTTTATTCCACTGACCGAGGCGCGCATCTCGCCGATGGACAGAGGCTTCTTATTCGGCGATGGCGTCTATGAAGTCATTCCCAGTTATCAAGGCCAGTTTGTGGCGCTGGATTATCATCTGGAGCGATTAAGAAACTCCCTTGAGGGCATTGATCTGGCCATCAACCAGTCCAACGAGCAACTGGTCGCCTTGCTTGACGAACTGTGCCGACAAAATGGTAGCGGTGATCACGGGGTGTATCTTCAAATCACTCGAGGGGTCGTAGAAAAGCGACAGCATGCCTTTTCCGCAGAGAGTACCCCAACCCTATTTGCCTACCCTTTTACGATCGCGTCACCATCAGACGGCTCACCTGCCACTGCAACATGCTTTACTGCGGTAACCCGAACCGATAAGCGATGGTCGCGCTGTGATATTAAGTCGACTGCGCTACTGGGTAACGTGCTGCATATGATGGAGGCCGTTGATGACGGAGCTCAGGAAGTCCTGTTGTTCAACGAACGAGACGAGCTTACTGAAGCGGCAGCCTGTAACGTGTTTATTGTCGACGCTGGTAAAATACTCACGCCAGCACTCGATCATCACATTTTACCCGGTGTGACGCGTCGCCTCTGCCTTGACCTCTTGGCGGCACACACCAACTGGAGCGTCGAAATTCGTCCTGTCACGCGTGCGGAAGTCCGCAGCGCCGAAGAGATCTGGCTCAGCTCGTCGACCAAGGAGCTGGCTCCAGTGATTCAGATCGATGGTCAGCCAGTGGGGTCTGGCCAGCCGGGTCCACTGTGGTCTGAGGCACAGCGCCTCTTTCACCTGTATCGGTTTGACCGCTGATTATGGCGCGGGCGACAACACTCCATATTGATCTAAGCGCGATCAGCGCGAACGTAGTGACGTTGAGAACGCGTATTGGCGCGCAAAAACTTATGGCAGTCGTCAAAGCCGATGCCTACGGACACGGCGCCGTTCACGTAGCAAAACATATCGAAGCTCAGGTCGACGCCCTGGCTGTCGCAATGACAGAAGAGGCGATTATTTTGCGCAAAGCGGGTGTCACCGCACCTATCTTGGTATTAGAGGGGCCGCAGTCAGAGGATGAAATCGGCTTGATGGCAGAAATGGCGCTGTGGCCAACGCTACACCATAGCGAACAGCTGACCTGGTGTGGACAGCATGCCTCCCTCCTGTCAGCAGCGTGGTTGAAACTGGATACGGGTATGCACCGGCTCGGTTTCTCTTCAGACGCGCTCCCCGAGGCACTCAGTGCTCTACACGCGGCAGGAATCAACGACATTACGCTCATGTCGCACCTTGCTATAGCGGAGCATCCTGATGCGGAGCTGACAAACTTTCAGCTGGCGGCCTGGCAGGAGCAACTAAAGGACTGGCAAGGGGCTGTCAGTCTCCATAATTCGGCTGCCGCTCGCACGCGTTCAATGGGCGCCAGTGACTGGGCAAGACTGGGCTACGCCCTGTATGGAGGGCAAATAAACGGACTTCCAAACGACGAGACTCTGCAACCCGCCATGCGCTTTGCGACCTCGGTGCTCACGCTTCGGGATGTCAAACGTGGCGAGTCAGTTGGGTATGGTGGACGCTGGGTGGCACAGCGCGACAGTCGCATCGCCACCTTGCCAGTCGGCTACGCCGACGGCTACCCCTGGGCTGCCCGTGACGGCGCACCGATCGGTATCGCCGATCACATTGCCCCACTGGCGGGTCGAGTCTCAATGGACATGGTGACAGTCGATGTGACCGACTGCGCGCACATCGAAGTCGGCGCGCCCGCGGTGCTATGGGGCTCTCAACCCAGCGTTGATGAGGTCGCGCAACATTGCAATACCATTGGCTACGAGTTAATGACTCGTGTGACCAGTCGGGTACCTCGGTGTTATCACCCATAGCGCTGCCTTACCAAAGCGCACTGCCCGGGGATACGACAAGTCGTAGCGTTCTCAGAGGGCGCTCCGTCGACACAGGCCTTCATCGTGACTGAAACCTCGCCGCGCTCTCCGCAAGCCTTCTGCCTGGCTGCCGTCGACTTAGGCAGCAACTCGTTTCACCTCAACATCACGCGGGTCGATCACGATCAAATAGGCCCGATTCACACTCTGTCAGAAAGGGTGCAACTGGGCGAGGAAACCGATTCGGGAGCACTAA
The DNA here is from genome assembly GCA_943789425.1 of uncultured Luminiphilus sp. Classification (GTDB taxonomy): domain Bacteria; phylum Pseudomonadota; class Gammaproteobacteria; order Pseudomonadales; family Halieaceae; genus Luminiphilus. Next base: position 75,987 of record CALSUB010000001.1, on the reverse strand, counting down.
CACCGGCGGCGATTGGTCGCGGGCTGGCCTGCCTAAAACAATTCAAACAACTACTTGATGAGACCGGTCCCTGCGCTATCCGAGTGGTCGGCACCCATGCATTACGACGAGCGAAGAACCGAAGTGACTTTATTACCCCAGCCGAGGCGCTGCTTGGCACACCGATTGAGATACTGCAGGGCGAAGAAGAGGCGAGGCTCATCTACACTGGCGTCGCGCAAACCCTTTCCGATAACCAAACGCCTCATTTAGTGATCGATGTGGGCGGAGGCAGCACCGAGTTCATCTTAGGCTGCGAAGCAAAGCCACTTCGTTTAGAAAGCCTTCCCCTCGGTTGCGTATCCTATGGTGAAGCCTTTTTTTCAGGCGGAGACATCACGGCGGCTCGGTTCGATGCAGCGCGCCAACAAGCAAGCCATGCGGTCTCAGCGCTCTATCCAAGCTTCAGCCATGCCCCCTGGCAAGAGACAATTGGCGCGTCGGGAACGCTCATCGCCCTAGAGCGAATCATTGTCGCTGCTGGCTGGCGCCCATCGGGCATCGACCAAGCATCACTGAGCGCGCTCCGACAGAAATTACTGAGCTTCCATCGCGTAGGCGATATCGATTTGGCGGGACTGAGCGCACACCGTAAAGCGGTCGTCACAGCGGGCTTAGCCATTACCCAGGGTATTTTTGACGGACTGCGCCTCGAATCGATGAACACGTCAGCGAGCGCTTTGCGCGAAGGGGTCATCCACGAGCTGCTGGCACATACCTGAAACCCGATCAGTTAATCCTCAGAGGTCATAACCACGCTCGTCGTGCAGCACAATATCGAGACCCACTGTCTCTTCCTCCTGATCGACGCGCAAAGAGACCAACCGATCAACCAATCGAAGCAACAGCCAGCTCACAATCACCGTATAGAAAAAGGTGGCAACAATACCCGTCAGCTGGATACCTAACTGACCGACAATCGTGGTTACGCCGTCGGAGAATCCATTGCCACTGAACAGACCCAGTGAAGGTGAGCAGAAAATACCTGCCATGAACAAGCCAAGCGCACCCCCCACCCCGTGTACCGGAAATACATCTAAGCTATCGTCAATTTTGAGCCGATTCTTCAAAGCAATCGTCGCGAAGTAACAGACGACGCCAGCAGTCAACCCAATCACGACGGCACCTGCCGGTCCCACAGAACCCGATGCGGGCGTGATCGTACCCAACCCCGCCACCATGCCGGTCACAATCCCCAGCACTGACGGTTTGCCATGTCGGATCCACTCCATAGCCATCCACGCTAACGCGCCACAGGCTGCCGACAAATGGGTTACCAACATCGCCATTGCCGCACTGCTGTCCGCCGCCACTGCCGAACCCGCGTTAAAACCGAACCAACCGACCCACAGCATGCCTGCGCCCGTTACCGTCATCGTCAGATTATGCGGAGGCATCGCCGTCTGACCAAAGCCTCGTCTTCCACCGAGAGACATCGCAGCAACCAACGCTGCCGCCCCCGCTGTAATGTGCACCACCGCACCGCCTGCAAAATCTTGCAGACCCATCGCACCTAACCATCCGCCGCCCCAAACCCAATGGCAGATAGGCGCATAAACCAGCAACAACCAGAAAGAGCTAAAAATTAGCATCGCCGAAAAGCGCATTCGCTCAGCGAAACCGCCCACAATTAACGCGGGCGTGATCACAGCAAAGGTCAGCTGGAACATGACGAACAGCGTTTCAGGAATTGAGCCGCTAACGCTATCTATCGTTACCTTGGCCAAAAACAGGTTCCCCAAGTCGCCGATCCAAGGACCCTGCTCAACACCGGACGAACCAAACGCTAAGGTATATCCGATCACAAACCATAAGACCGACATTAATGCGGTGAGCGCAAAACACTGCATTAAAACCGACAATGCATTTTTCACCCGAACCAGGCCCGCATAAAAGAGCGACAACCCAGGCAGCGTCATGAATAACACTAACGCTGTCGAAGTGAGCATCCAAGCGGTGTCGGCGCCAGAGATGGCGTCCGCCATCGCGGGTGTACTCATCAAAGCAGGCAATAAAAATGCTGTGAGTCCCAATGAAGTTCTAATCGCTTTTACAGACATGAGGGCCGTGACCTTGATAAAGAAAGCTGGATTTTGCCACACGTGAAGCGCTAAACCCAAACGACAAATGGTCTAGCGATTGTGATTCTCGTCACTCAGGATTACTCTCCGCGCTGACCCAGAAGGAAATGCCCACCATGTCGCGAACCGTTGCGCTACTGATTACCTTGCTTGCTCTGTCATTAGACAGCGCTGCCGATGCCAGAATGCGGAACGTTATTTTGATTATTGGGGACGGCTTCGACGATCAGCATGTCACCATGGGACGAAATTATCTCGCGGGCATGAGCGGCAAACTTAAGGTAGACGACCTGCCCTTCAGAGCATCAGTGCAGGTAGAAACGGTAACGCCGTCAGGCGCACCCAGTTATGTTGCTGACTCAGCCAATACAGCCACCTCGCTGGCTACAGGCGCGGTCACCAGCATGGGGCGTATCGCGACTGACATCGGGGACCGTGACGTCACGACGATCGGCGAACGCGCCATCGCAGCTGGCTTCAAGGTTGGACTTGTCACCACTTCGTCACTCACCGATGCCACACCCGCGTCTTTTTTGACTCACGTCTCGGCGCGCAGCTGTGAGGGCCCTGAAGAAGTGCTAGGCAGCACGTATTACGGCATACCTCAGCCAGCATGCCTGGCTGACGCCAGAGATAATGAAGGCCCAGGATCGATCATAGAGCAGCTTGTCAGCAGCGGCGCGTCAATCCTATTGGGTGGGGGACAAAAATTCATTGAGCAGAGGACCATTGATAATGAAACCGTCGCTGCGATGGCTGCGCGATACGGTTTTCAAGTTGTCACAAGCGTTGAGGAATTGGCAAGTGCCAGCTCGGAGCAACCGCTCATCGGCGTGTTTAGCGAGGAGACGCTAGCTGTTCGCTGGCAGGGTACGGACGGTCGGACTGCTGAAGCGACCGAGACTGGCTGGCTGCACTACTTATCGGATTATCTTGGCGACACCAAAGAACCCGAGGTGATGGACTGTGAGCCGAATCCAGCGTACGGCGATACCCCCTCTCTTGCCATCATGACTGAGACCGCTCTGGAGCACTTATCGACTGATAACGACCAGGGGTTCTTTCTGATGATCGAATCCGCTTCCATCGACAAGCAAAGCCACAAACGTGATCCCTGTGGCTCAATTGGCGAGATAGAACAGCTCGAGGAGGCGCTGCATCATGCTCAGAACTTCGCTCAGCAACATCCCGATACGCTGATCATTGTGACGGCCGATCACGCCCAAGCAGCTCAGATACTCCCCGAGCCCACTCTGTACAGCGGCTACCCCATTCCTATTTATTCTCCGGGTCTGACGGCACGGATCAACACCCCTGAGGGGGGCGTCATGCGGATTAACTACGCCACCAATAATGGGTTCAGCGAAGAGCATACCGGGGCCAACGTCCCCTTGTTTGCCAATGAAATAGGGGCGCAACAGCTTCGACCCTTTCTGCGACAACGCGAAGTTCACGATGCAATGAGCGCGTTCCTAATGGGCGCCACCGAACCCCCCCTTGCTAAAAACACATCGCCGGCGTCACGCTAGCCCGCGCACTCACATATTGATCCAAGAATTCAGTGCGGTCAGACGGAAGGTCACGCCGCTCTTTTCTAAAATGACACTATCGACCAGGATGTCCTTTACCATCACCGGTCCCGCCCGCTGGCCAACCGTCAATCGTTGTCCATTGAGCTCGACGGCGGCGGAGCCATCGGTCTGGAAGTCGTGCGCAGAATAGATCAGCGTCGGAATGTCGTCTTTCTGCTGCTGCGACAAGTTTTCAATCATCGTTGCCGCGTGTGGCACTAAGGACCTCTCACCCAATGCATTAGCCGCCTCGGCTATCGCTTTCTCCAGATTGATGGGCGGTGCGATTTTACCAAGATCAGCGACCTCACTGGGCGCGTTACGGGTCTCAGGCAACTGACGGACTTTGGGCTCTCCCGCCACGGTTTCTCGCGCCCGGTCTGGCGCTTCCACTGATGGTCGGTCTGGCGCTTCGACGTCAGCAAATTCCGAATCGGACCACATTTGAGCGTTGAGTTCCGCCACTGCTCGAGTGGTCTCAGTTGGCCCGGCGTCGACGAGACGTGAGGGGGACGACGCCTCCAAAGGTGCCGCAGCCATCCCTCGCATCGATGGATCTGTTACCGATTGTGACTCCGCTCGAGCAGCGAGCACTTGCTCTGTACTCGATCGATTTAACCACTTAGGTTGATCATCCGCGGCCGGCGAGCCAGGCTGACCCGAATCGATTGGCCTCACGGGCGATGCTAACGGGCTCGGTGACGCCGAATCATCAGGCGGCGCCCGCAAGAACCACGTCGCCACCCCGACACCTAACAACGCACCCAATAACAGCGCCGCCACTGCCGGCCGCAGTACCATGGCGCCGGCACTCTGATGCGCGTCAGCCGGCGCATGGGAGACCATCGAATCCGTTTGTTCTGAACGTTTTAAGGCGTCAAGAATCAGCGACATGACTCAATCCCAAAGCGCTCGATAGCGCCGCGCAGTGCCCTACTTGAGGTTAAGCCGCTCCCCAACTTGTCGTTTAATGCTTGCAACGTTCTCACACCGATCACGCCATCGACCCTGAGCCCCACTGCAGTCTGAAATACTTTCACGCGTGCTTCTAGCGCCTCTGTAAAAATGGTCAGTGGTGGCGCAGGCAAGTTATCCAAGCGCGCAAATTGGCCGACAACGTGAGCGACCACCGCGCCTTGATCACCGATCCGCACCGGCCCAGTCCAACCCGGAGGGCTCTCCCAAAAATACCGAAAGCGCCCCTGCCAGCGATCAGCCACCGTCGTCAAAGGGACTTCGCAAACCACTGCGCCGGTAAACACGGTAGCCACCTCTTCCTTTACCGCCAAAAGGACCGTCGCCGCTGCAAAGCGGTTCCGACGTTGCAAATCAAGTACTACTGGGCGATTCAGCTCCAATACTGCATCCCAGGTATTGCTATCGGCAAATTCACAACGCAACCCAGACGAGCCGGGCGCATCGCATGCGTCGCTGGACAACGGCGTATCACGCCACAGGGACCACAAGGCGGACTCCGCAACTCGGGGGCTTACCAACCAATCTGACATAACCGCTGCCGGACCCACCGGCGCGTTCGCAGACCCCACGGTATCCGTTACCGGGCGCTCGGCTGAGTTGCCCCTTTCGCTGACCGCAATCCGCTCAGGCACCCAGGCGTTATAGGCCAGCAAACCTGCCAAGATGGTACTCAGAACAGCGAAAGCCAACGCCACTCGCCGTGCACTCCCTATGCCAGTCGCCCCGCGCTGTCGCGCCAATGGCGCGGTGCTCCCACCGAAGACCTCCTGCGCCGCCTGACGGACAATCGCCGCCGACACTACCGGTTCGTTCCGTCCGTAAGCGCCCATCATTGCCCGATCGCACAATAGATTGATCAACCGGGGAATGCCCCCTGTTAATTTAAACACCCGTCTCAACGCTGACGCAGTGAAGAGGGAACGACCAATCGTTAAGCCAGAGATCGAGAGTCGATGACGGACATAGTTCTGCGTCTCTTGAGCATCCAGCGCCGTCAATTGATAGCGGGCTGTGATCCTCTGGTTTAACTGCCGAAGCTCGGGGCGCCCCAGCATCGACTCCAGCTCTGGCTGTCCGGTCAGAATAATTTGTAGGAGTTTTTTTTCGTCTGTTTCAAGGTTGGTCAGCAACCGGATCTGTTCCAGAACGTCAAAATCAAGATGCTGAGCTTCATCGATCATCAATACGGTCTGACGACCCTTGGTATGATTGCTGAGCAAAAACTGATGCAGCGCGTCGGTCAGCGTTTTCAGGCTTTGCGTGTCAGACGGATAGTGAATTTCGAACTCATCACAAACGCTCGCTAACAGCTCAATGGCACTCAGAGCTGGGTTCAGCACAATGGCGATATCCGTGTCGGTGGGCAACTGCTCCAACAAACAGCGATTTAAGGTGGTCTTCCCTGTCCCAACCTCACCGGTCAACAAGACGAATCCACCGCCACTCCCCACACCGTATAACAGGTGAGCCAACGCCTCGCGATGACGATCACTCATGAACAAGTAACGCGGATTAACAGCGATCGAGAACGGTTGCTCAGTCAGTCCGAAGAAAGGGTGATACATAGTCGGCGGTTCGCTCCACTAGCGTCCAGAGTTGCAACGACACATATTGGCAATTACAGTGCCATTTGTTTTTTTCGGGCTAACACCCGACTGCCACTTCAACGTGCCGACCTGAGCGTCTATGCACGGAGGCCCCGTGGCATGGCAACTGGGTAGCTGGCGACACACTCGACTTGGCGTGATCCTAGCGGCGCCACACGATTCACCACAGGAGATAGTTTACATGTCATTACCACCCTCGCTGCAGAACGCCCTTCGGCTCCCCGTTGTCGGCTCACCACTTTTCATCATCTCCAATCCTGATCTTGTCATCGCTCAGTGTAAAGCGGGAATCATAGGCTCCTTTCCCGCGCTGAACGCCAGACCAGAACCCGTTTTAGAAGAGTGGCTGGAGCGCATCACTTCAGAGCTGGCGGCCTATGATGCGGCGAATCCGGACGCGCCTTCGGCGCCCTTTGCAGTCAACCAGATCGTGCATGGGTCCAATGCACGACTCAAACATGACATGGATATGTGTGTGAAGTATGAAGTCCCCATTGTCATCACATCGCTGGGCGCCAAGGAGTGGGTCAACGAGATGGTGCATAGTTATGGTGGCATCGTTCTGCACGATGTGATCAACAACCGTTTTTCCAAGAAAGCGATTGAAAAAGGCGCCGATGGACTGATTGCAGTGGCCGCTGGAGCAGGAGGCCATGCGGGTACCGTTTCTCCGATGGCGCTGATTCAGGAAATCCGTGAGTGGTTTGACGGCCCGCTGCTCCTCTCAGGCGCCATTGCAACGGGCGATGCCGTACTGGCGGCTCAAGCGATGGGAGCAGACTTGGCCTACATTGGCTCAGCCTTTATTGCGACCGAGGAAGCCAATGCAGAGCAAGGCTATAAGCAAGCAATAGTAGACTTTGGCGCAGATGATATCGTCTACAGCAACCTGTTCACTGGAGTCCACGGCAATTATCTCAAGCCCTCCATTGAAGCTGCCGGCCTTGACCCCAACGCCCTGCCCGAGAGCGACCCGAGCCAGATGGATTTTGGCTCCGGCGGCGACTCCGATGCCAAGGCGTGGAAAAACATTTGGGGCTGTGGCCAAGGCATTGGTGCGGTGAAAAAATTGGGCACCACGGCCGACTATGTGGCTAAATTGACGACCGAATATGTCGACGCCAAAGCGCGGATTAATAGCTTATGACAGACGATACAAAAATCCCCCGAAGCGGCGAGGACGACTACAGCGCTGATATCGTCGAGCAGCGACAGCGCTTCATCGAAGCGCAGACGGGCGCCACACTAGAACACACCAAACAGTTCTCTTTTGACCCTCATGAGATGGACGGCAACATCGAAAATTTTTGGGGTGTGGCACAAATTCCCATTGGTGTTGCAGGACCGCTGCTGGTCAATGGAGAGCACGCTCAGGGTGAGTTTTACGTCCCGATGGCAACCGTCGAAGGCACCATGTTGGCATCGTATAACCGTGGCATGAAGGTGATCAAAGAGGCCGGTGGCGTCCTGACAACCGTCTCAGAGGAGTCAATGCAGCGATCCCCCGTGTTTATCTTTAAGGACTCGCGCCAAGCCAGAGACTTCCAAATTTGGCTCAAGGAAAACTTTGAGAATATCAAAGCACAGGCCGAGACTTCCACCTCGGTCGGCAAGCTCCACGATATCGAGAGTTATCATGCACACAGCATGATCTTCACTCGGTTTGACTATTCCACTGGAGACGCTGCCGGACAAAACATGGTCAGCAGAGCCACCTTTATTGCCTGTGAGTGGATTAATCAACAGCGTCCCGAAATGTTGCACTACATGCTGTCGGGCAACTTTGACACCGAAAAGAAAACCTCCTCCGTGAATTTATTGAAAACGCGCGGTAAGCGTGTCACAGCGGAAATCACAATTCCACGTGACATTCTGATGAAGCACTTACGGGTCGCTCCTGAGCAAATTGCTTACGGGCAACAGATTTCGACACTATCGGCGATTCTGACCAATTCATCGAACAATGCGAATCATCCCGCCAATGCGCTGGCAGCGCTTTACCTGGCGACAGGGCAAGATGTCGCGAACATCGGCGAATCGAATCAATGCACCACTTTTCAACGAGCCACCAGCAAGGGTGACTTTTATTTTTCCATCACGCTGCCCGCCGTCATCATGGCCACTTATGGAGGTGGCACGTCTTTGCCAACTCAGCGCGAGTGCCTGAGAATGCTAGGCTGCGAAGGTCAGGGTAAAGCACTCAAGCTCTGCGAAATTGCTGCCGCCCTGGTGGTAGCGGGAGAGCTCTCCCTGTCTGCTGCCGCGCGTGTCGACAAAACCACACGGGTCAACGAATGGGTCGACGCTCATGAACGCCTTGGCCGAAATCGCTGAAACACAGGAGCCAGTGATGTCTCAGATGTTGCGTCGTACTCTGTTGAGCAAAATGGCTCACTTCATCTTCCTCATTATGGCAGCGGGCGGCGTCGCAGCCGATCGCGATTCTCATATCTCGCTGGCAGAACCGCTGCCACAGCCAGATTGGGAGCTGCCACTGATCGCCAATGGTAGCGGCACCGTCTCTGATACTGACCTGCGTGGACGCGTTACCTATCTCGACTTTTGGGCCAGTTGGTGCGGCCCCTGTCGCTTGTCCTTGCCAGCGCTGAACCGACTTCGCGACACGTTTTCGTCTGAAGCCTTTAACGTGGTAGCCATCAGCGTTGATTATGTCGAGGAAGACGCACTGGACTTCTTGGCCCGCTACCCCGTGGCGTATCCGATTGCGATCGACACCACGGGAGACTCGGGGCGTGCTTTTTCGGTAGCCGGCATGCCCTCGGGTTACCTCATCGATAAAAAAGGAATGATTCGTGAAATTCACGTCGGCTTCAGAAAGGGTGACGAGGTGATTCTCCAAGAGCGCATCGCTGCTCTTCTCGCGGAATCCGACTGATTCCTGCGCCCCTGGCGACAGGGGCATCATGACATCCAATTGAGCTAGACCCTCGTAGAGACACCATGGAAAATCCTGACGTACTCTATTTCGATGGTTCTTGCCCGCTATGCCAGCGGGAGATGGCACATCTGGCGAAAATGAAGTCAGACCAATTGGTTTTGCGAGACATTCATGCCCTCGAGACCGAAGGTGACGTGCCGCCCAAAGAAGCACTGCTCAAATCCCTACATCTTCGGCGAGGGGACAAGTGGATTGTGGGTATCGATGCCAATATCGCGGCCTGGCAATACACGCGGATTGGCATTCTGTGGCGATGGCTAAGTTGGCCGCTGATCAAACCAATCGCCTCGTGGTGCTACACCATCTGGGCAGCGAAACGCTACGAAAAGCGCTACGACACTGCCGATAATCGGTAGGCGCTATGGACTCTCCTCTTTTGCAGCTCAACGCTGAAGCGCTATCAGGAATGTCTAACAGTTGGCGCGCGCGATTAATCAATAGTTTGCCCGGTTATAAGAGCGGTATGTTGGTCGGAACCTATGAGAGTGGGTCCGCTAATCTAGCGATTATCAGCTCTCACTTTCACTTGGGTTCCAACCCAGCCTTACTCGGCATGATTCTCAGACCCGATACTGGCAAAGGGGAGCGGCACACGCTTCACAATGTCTTAAAAACCGAGTGTTGGACGCTCAATGGCTTTCGGCTCGATTCGGCTGCTCAGGCACATCAAACTTCCGCACCGTATGCCAAAAACGTATCGGAGTTTAGTGCCTGTGGTTTTGATGCCGAATGGCGGATAGGAACCGATGCACCCTATGTCAAATCATCGCCTCTGCAGGTCGGCTGCCGGCTCCGTGAGCACCAAGCGCTGAATATCAATGGCACTCATTTACTGATCGGTGAAGTCACTGCGTTGTATTGTGCAGCAGACGCGCAGCGCGCTGACGGCAGCCTCGATCTCGCCAAGCTGGACTTGGCCACCGTCTCTGGGTTGGATACCTACTCGGAACCCGGCAAGGCGCGTCGCTTTGACCTAGCTCGCGTGGATACCCCCCTGCGGGAGCAATGACTCGCACCAAAGTCGTTATTAGCGGCTGGTTTAGTGATTTCCCTAATCCGAGTATCCTATCCGCTGACCTAGTTTCTCTCTTACCCCAGCAGCAAGGAAGTTAAAACCATGCCCCTATCCAAGCCGTTGCGCCACCTGCTAGCGATCTCACTCATGACCCTGATGCATCCCCTAACGGTTGTTGCAGAGGACGTACCTGAGCGGTCCCAGGTTGAGGATCAATACAAGTGGGACCTGACTGATATGTATCGCGATGCCAGTGCATGGGAGGATGACAAAGCTACCTTAATTGCCCTTTTGCCCAGCATCGCCGACTACCGAGGAAAACTGGGTAACGATGGCAGCACTTTGCTGGCGGCCATTGAGGCCATTCAAGCGGTGGAAGCGATCGTTGCCAATCTGTATGTCTATGCCGGACTCAAAAATTTTGAAGACACCCGGATCTCTGAGAATGGTGCGCGTTTTTCAGAAGCGCAGGGCCTTTATTCTCAGTTTCAACAAGCCTTGGCTTTTTTCTCTCCGGAGCTCTTATCGATACCAGAGGACACGCTCGCTCACTATGTGGCCACGACGCCCGGCCTGTCGATCTACGAGCACTATCTGGATGAAACGGCACGCATGCGCGCTTATACCCTGTCAGAGGCAGAGGAAAAGTTACTGGCAATGGCCTCAGATCCACTCAGTAAGTTTGATAGCGTCTTCACGGCCATCGACAGCTCTGATTTACAGTTCGGTCGCATAGTCGATGAGGCAGGCGTCGACGTTGAGCTCACGACCTCACGATACGGCGCTTTTTTACACTCAACGGATCGGCGGGTCCGGAAAGCCGCCTGGACCCAGTTATTCGAGGGTTACCGGACACTCAATCATACCCTTGCCGCCAACTACGAAGGGCACGTCAAAAGCCGCGTTTTTTTCGCACGCGCTCGGGGGTTCGACTCGCGACTGCAACAGGCCACTTACACCAATGCGATTCCCATCGAAGTCTTCAATAACCTGATCACTGCGGTGCGCGCCGGGAGTGGCCCCCTCCAACGCTATTTAAAGCTCAGAGAGCGCGCATTGGGCGTCGATCGTTTGGAGGTCTGGGATATGTATGCGCCCATTGTTGAGCCCAGCTTGGCCAATATCAGCTTTGATGAGGCCAAAAATATTGTTGCTGAAGCACTGACCCCACTGGGAGATGAGTATCTCGACATTTACTGGAAAGGCTTTGATGAGGGCTGGGTGGATGCGCTCGCCAACCGAGGCAAGCGAGGCGGCGCTTACAGTTGGGGGACTTATACCTCCAAACCCTATTTATCAATGAACTTTGAAGGCACGTTGAACAATGTCTCTACCTTAGCCCACGAATATGGCCATTCAATACACAGCTATTTGACACGTAACACGCAGCCGCAGGTCTACGGGGATTACCGCACCTTCATAGCTGAAATCGCCTCCATGACTAATGAAGCTATTCTGATGCAGAAGATGCTGACAGAGGCCTCCTCCGCCGCCGAGCGGGCTTATTTACTCAGCTCCTATCTGGATGAGTTTCGGGGTGGTTTTTATCGGCAAGCCTCCTTCGCGGATTTTGAGGCGCGCGCTCACGCCAAGGTAGAGGCAGGTGAAGCCCTCACCGCAGACGTCCTCAACGCACTGTACGCGGATGTGTTTTCAGATTATTACGGTGATGCGGTACATACTGACGACTTAAATCAAATTGAATGGAGTCGCATTCCTCACTTCTTGCGTAGCGACAATTTCTATGTCTACCAATACTCGACTTCTTTTGTTGCCGCCACCGCCTTAGCGAAACAAATTCTGGAAGAGGGCGAACCCGCTCGCAAACGGTATCTCGCCATGCTGAAGTCGGGTTCAAACGATTATCCGATTGAGTTATTGAAAAAAGCGGGCGTCGACATGACCTCAGCGGAACCGATTAAGGCAACCGTTGATGTCTTTGACGATTTAGTGGGCCAGTTAGAGCAGGCGCTGCGCGATATGGAGGCGACCTCGGCCATTAAGCCCTGAGTCACTATCGACTGATGCCGAACCATTGATAGCACGACAAAACGGGATTGTTACCGAGAAACACCCCGCCACAAGGGTGAATTGTAGGGGGTCAACGCAGTATGATCTTTAGGACGCCTTGGGCTCCGCTCACAATGGTGGCCACAAGAGGAGCGTCAGCTTCACATTCACAACCCAAATGAGGTAGACCATGTCGGCAACCGACCAAGAGGCATCGGTTAGCAGCAACCGATCCACCGCTCAGCCCCAGCGGAGCGTCAGCAGAGCGCAGAAACTGTTAATGGTGGCGCTGGTCTGTGTTGTGACTGCTGGCGTGGTGGTCTTGACCGGCATCTGGCCTCAAGAAGACGCAGTGATTGTGGAGTCCGCGCCCACCGCGCCCGCACCGCCGGCCCCTCCCGCAGAAGAGACACCACCCATCAGCCTGCCAGAGCCTGCAATCCCTGTCGTTATCCCGACGGCTGAACCCGCGGTGGAACCCCTACCCTCTTTATTCGAAAGTGATGATGCCGTTCGGGACGCCCTCGCCGCCATACCACTCGGTACCGCGGGACAGCAGTACCTCATGCCAAGCAGTATCATTGAGCGCAGCGCCAGCTTGATCTATCTCACAGCGCAAGGAGATGTTCCCTACAAATTGGTTCCAATTGCCAGACCCAAAGCCCCGTTTCCCATTGTCGACGATGGCACTCAGGTCGTCGCGGATCCAGAGGGGTTCTCACGCTATGACCCCATCACGCGTTGGATAGAAAGCCTCGATGCGGCGGCGATCATTGACGCGCTCGCTCGCTTTTTGCCCCTGTTTAGGGAGGCATGGGGCTTTTACGGAGAAGATCCCGCCTATTTTGACCTAGCGGTAATAGAGACGCTCGATACGATCATTGCCACGCCAGAGATCGACATCACTGAAGAACGCCTTATTCGCAAAGAGGCTGTCTGGATTTATGAGAACCCAGCTATCGAGACACTCGCGCCGATGCAGAAACAGATTTTGCGTATGGGTCCTAGTAACGCCTCAGCAGTTAAGCAAAAAGCGATGCAAGTCAGGGCGTTGTGGTTGACAACACTGGCTGAGCCTAGCTGACGGTATCGCCTGCTGCCGCCCAAGCGCTCAGCACGCCTTGCCGCTCAGGTTCGCTCACGCAATAGGGCGTGCTGCAGGACTCACTGTCTTAACCCAGCGCAATGCCTACCCCGGTGTCAGTTCGTCTGCGGTTGGGCCATCAAAAACCAAGGCCTGACAAACCTCAGCGTCAAATCCACGATATTGTAAAAACCGCATTCGCTTCGCCCTCTCGCGCTGACGCGCATCCCAATCACCGATAATGGCGTCACCGCGATACTTTTTTTGATACGCACTCGCTGCTTCGGCATGCCAGTCTATCGGAGTATCGAAGGCCGCTGCCAAAGCTCCCGAAAGATAGTCTTCGATGCCCTGCTGACGAAATGTTTCGGCAATGCGCCGAGGCCCGTATCCACGATTCACTAACTGCCTGACGGTGGATAGGGCAAAACGCTCATCACTCAGGAGACCCTCATCAACCAGCGCAGTGAGCACGTCCAGCACCTGCTCATCTGAGCAGGTTCGTCTTCGGAATCGCTGACGAAGTTTGACCAACAGCTCCTGAAAGCCGTGCTCGCGCCTCGCCAACAGGTCCATCGCGGCGAGCCGAAGCTCGCCAGACGTCACAGACGGATTGTCTTCCTTAGAACCCAACCGACGCCCTACCGATTAGGATTCCGCCGCACTATCACCACTCTGCTCGACCGCAGCCACCTCGGCAACCTCGTTAACCTCTGCCTCAACGACCGCAAGCGGGACACCCATCATCTGATGCCGGATCTGATCCTCGATCTCCTTGGCAAGCGCTGGATTCTCCTTGAGGAAACGCGCCGCATTGGCTTTGCCTTGACCAATTTTCTCGCCCTTATAGGCATACCAAGCGCCAGACTTATCGATCAAATTGAGTTTGACTCCCCAATCGATCACCTCGCCCATTTGATAGATGCCGACGCCATACATAATTTGAAACTCCGCCTGTTTAAAGGGCGGCGAAACTTTATTTTTAACCACTTTTACCCGGGTCTCATTGCCCACGACCTCATCACCGTCTTTTACCGCACCGATTCGGCGAATATCAAGGCGCACTGAAGAGTAAAATTTTAGCGCGTTACCGCCAGTGGTTGTTTCTGGGCTACCAAACATCACGCCAATTTTCATTCGAATTTGGTTGATAAAGATCACGAGACAATTGGTCTGCTTAATCGCACCAGTCAATTTACGCATCGCCTGACTGAGTAATCGCGCCTGCAGGCCGACGTGTGAGTCGCCCATTTCGCCCTCTATCTCCGCTTTTGGCGTCAACGCGGCCACCGAATCAACCACCAAAATATCGACGGCACCAGAGCGCACTAACATCTCCGCCACCTCTAACGCCTGCTCACCGGTATCGGGCTGAGACATAATCAAGTCGTCGACTTGGACACCCAGCTTTTCCGCATACTGCGGATCTAATGCGTGCTCTGCATCAATGAAGGCAGCAGTGCCCCCTGCTTTTTGTGCCTCGGCAATCACTTGCAGTGTCAGCGTGGTTTTACCTGACGATTCCGGGCCATAAATCTCACAAATACGACCCTTAGGAAGACCGCCAATGCCCAGCGCAATGTCCAGCCCTAGGGAGCCCGTAGAGATCGATGGGATGGCCACTCGCTCTTGGTCACCCATGCGCATGACCGTTCCTTTACCAAACTGGCGCTCAATCTGTGACAGCGCTGCGTCCAATGCTTTCTGCTTATTCTGATCCATGCTGTGCTCCTGTTATCTCTGTCTGGTCTCTCGGTCTGGTCTCTCGGTCTGCTCTCTCTGGCTGGCCCTTCGATCAGGACAGCAACGTCGTTGCCGCTCAATCTTTGTGCTCCCCCCCCAATCAGAAAACCGTCAAGTGAAGCCAAAACCGCGTTCGGAAAAGTACTGTATATATAATCAGCTTTTTTTAATGCTAATGCAATGCAGTTTAGCGATCAATTTCAGCAGAAATAGTGTCGCAAAAGCCCACATGTCGCCTTTAACGACAGATGGCTGGGCTTCATCGGCGCGGAGGCAACCCCTCAGAGAAAAGCATCGCCCCCATTCGGGCTCAGACACTGGCCCCGAAAATGTCCTGCTGCGTCGCTGGCGAGGAAAAGGTATGCCCCGACAATATCGTCAACCTCCGCGATCCGTCCGGCAGGGATATTCAGGCGAATCCCCTCCAGCATCTCTTCCGGCACATCAGCGAGAATCGGCGTCATCGTCGCACCGGGTGCCACGCAATTGGCCGTAATGTCTCTGTCACCAATTTCAAGTGCCAGACTGCGGGTGAACGACAATATCGCGCCTTTGGCGGCGGTATAGTGGGAGAACCCTGGCGCGCCAATATAGGCCAGCTGGGACGCTGTATTAATAATACGCCCACGATTGCGGGGGTACATCAACTTCAATGCCGCCCGTGTGCACAGAAACGTGCCGCGGACATGGACTGCCATCAAGCGATCAAAGTCGGACACGGCCATCTCTTCAACCGGACTCGCATGGGCAATGCCAGCGTTATTGCAGAGGATATCGAGTCCATCAGCGGCAACGGCAGCGAACATGGACGCCACCTCAGCCTCGCTGCTGACATCAGCCTGTATCGCTGTCGCCCGGCCACCAGTCTCCTTGATGCCGGCAACGACCTCCTCTGCGGCGTCGGCGGTCGATGCGTCTGGGTGATTGACCCAGACCGAGGCGCCGTTGGCCGCCAATGCAGCCGCCACGCCCGCGCCGATGCCAGAGCTGGCGCCAGTCACCAATGCATATCGACCACTCAGATTTGCGCGCAAATCTTCGTGATTCATCGCTACCATGTCACGCCACCCACCAATGACCCGGCGGCCAAGACCAGTCTCGACCACTCAATCTCTGCCCAAATACCGCAGCGAGCATAGGGGTCACCGTCGAGCCATTCCTTGGCCTGCTCTAAATCGTCGGTGCGATAGGCGAGCAAACTGCCCACTATCCGGCTACCCGACGGATCCTTCAAGGGACCGGCCATCGCAATGTGGTCCACAATCGCCTCGAGGTGCGATAGATGACCGGCCATATATTCCTCACGCAGCTGCGGGACATCATCGTCCTCTCGATCAGTGCACTTCACCACCCACAAGTTTTCTCTTTCCATTTTTCAGTACCCCACTATTGTCACCAAGGCAGTCTCTCCCATGTATTCACCCTGAACACCTTATTACGATGAACCCAAGCGCAAATCGCTCGACTGCCTCAGCGCACCGTAACACTAACGTTCGAGCAAAAAAAAGCCGCCTTGAGGCGGCTTCATCTCAACAATACGTCATCAAGCTTCAGAAACGATACTGAATTTCTGCACCAAAATAACGAGGACGGTTAATCGTACCGAAAGTCCATAGCCCTGGTACGTAATTAGGCGATGGATCTGTCGCCGAAGTCGCCGCATACGCCGCACTCACGTCCAGTGTGTGGTACCAATACGACTCATCCGTTAAGTTCTTGCCAAACAGTGACACCCTCCAGTGCTCAGTCTCGAAATTGATTGAAGCATCCAGCAGGCCAAATGCCTCCTGTTTAGTGGGATCGCTGCGATAGTGCTTAGGTCCACCCGCGTTTGATTGAATTTGATAGTTGTCCAACCATCGGTAATTGACGTTAGCCACCACAAACCCGACATCCGCTACCTCGATTTCCCAATTGGCACCCACAGAATAGTTGAGCTCAGGTGCACGTCGAAGATCAAATCCACTCTTATCTACGGAATTACCCACCGGGTCTAAGGTCGTGTAATCATCATACGAGGCATCGAGATAACCGAGCGCGGCATTCAAACTCAGTCCGGCAGTTGGCATCCAGACCAGTTCAAACTCAGCGCCTTCCATCGTAGCGCCGGCGGCATTCTGAACCAGCGTTAGGGTGATGGCGACGGGATCAGGCAACACCACATCTTCCTGCTTCTGCTCGTAATCGGTAGAGAAGAAAGAGCCGTTAAATTGAACCGTGTTGTCAAGCCAGCTGGTCTTAAAACCAAATTCAATACTCTCAACATTCTCTGGCTCATAGGGCCCCGCGTTGCCAGGAGCACTGGCTCGCCCGTTGTAACCGCCAGATCGGAATCCCTCTGTGTAGCTAGCGTAAAGGATGCCGTTATCCATGTTGTAAGTCAGGCCTACCTTCGGCGTAAACTCACTCCAAGACTGACTGCCATTGAACACATCGTCTTGACCTGTCACGGGATTCACAAAATTATTATTGATCACCCCATCCGACCAACTCGGGCATATGCCCGCCGTGCCATGTCCGAATAGTGGGACTTTTGCAATGCCGTCGTAATCGGTGACAGCGGCAGACTGACCTTCTCCGGGAGCGGCCGTAAACACCTGACAGAACTCTTTCTCGTCCTTTGTATAACGACCACCGAGGGTCAAGGTTAGGGTTTCGGTTAAATCAAAGTCGACTTGCCCAAACACTGACGTATTCTCAGTCTCTTGCTTAGTCCAGGGCGATGCGAACAAGCCTCCGAAGAAATAACTGTTCTGCCAAAGGTTGTACTCGCTATCCCACATGAAGGCGCCTAGCGTGGTACGGAAACGATCGAAGTCCGATTCAAGCCGCAACTCAACGCTCATCTGCTCCTCAAACTGTGGACGGGATGTCCAGAACAAATCCGAGGACACCGCATCGAACTCCTGAATCGCGGTCTCTTCCATATCGCGAGTACCGTAAATCAGGGTCGCTTTATGCGAATCATTGATCCGCCATTCCGCAGTCGCCGTGAAAGATTCCAGATCTATGCTGGCAGGTTGATCCATTGCCGAATAGGTCACTCTGTGAGCGTCATCGTCTGTGAAAGCAGGACACTCGTTCGCGGGTGAAAGGGGAGGAGCAAGGAACTCAGGTGCTTCCGTTAGGCAGGTAACAGGCCTCGTAGGCGTGTCGTCCTGAACATCGTCATAGGTCAGCTGCAGCGAAAAATTATCCGTGGGTTGCCATAACGCCGAAACAGACCACATCCGCATATCCGTCTCGCCTTGAGATTCTCCGCGTGTGGCGTTGTCAAAATAACCGCCACCAGAGAGATTCATGTAAGTCGCTTTGGTCGCAATATTGGCAAACTCGGGTAAATTCAAGGTACCCTTAAAGTCAGACTGGCTGTCTTCTGCAACGGTGTAAGAGAACTTTCCACCTAATTCGCCTGTCGGCTTACTCCTGATCACATGTATCAGGCCACCAATCGTATTCCGACCAAACAGTGTCCCCTGAGGGCCACGCAGCACCTCGATCCGTTCGGCGTCCCACACATTCAACAGCGCGCCGGTCGTGGTCTGGAGGTATACGCCATCCTGATAAACCGCTACCGCGGGGTCAAAACTTTTTTCTACGTCGTTGAGCTGCATACCGCGGATTGAGATCGCCGCGGTACCGTTCCCTAATATCGGCGTGAGCACCAAATTGGGTGTTTTACCCGTTACATCTGTCAGATCCCTGGCAAATATTTTCTCGATTGCCGATTCATCCAGTGCAGTGACCGCGACAGGCACATCCTGCAGGTTCTGCTCACGGTGCTGAGCCGTCACGACCACTTCCTCGATCTGGCCGGATATTTCTCTTTGAGCCGATGCCGAAGTGCTCAAGCCAGTGCCGGCTATCGCCAGCATCACGGCCATATTTAAGGTGTTGTATTTCATAAAATGTCTCCTCATGAAGGGCAATTTTTTATAATAGAAACTGAAGGGCCCGTAGGTGCCCTCGCTGGGAAATTAACCGTCTCTTTTGCCAAGGTTTACGTTACAGGAAATCTCGTCGAGGTCAAATGTCCGGATGTTTCTAAAATGACTACTCACTTGCCCCCCCAGGTTCATCACGCTCGAAAATGGCTACGGCAAGCTCATTCGTTAAATAACGGTGGAGCAACAATAGCGTGGGTAATGTGGTGTGAAAGTGCCATACTACGTGCCCGGTTTGACACCATAACAACCACTCAGAATGAACCGATTAAAGGGGCGATCACAATGAAAACAGTAACCTCCTCTCGCAACTGGAAGGCAGCGATTGTACTCGGCATAACAACAGCGATTTTTCTGCAAACCCAGATAGCCAACGCGGCACAGGCCACCGGTGCGCCGCCTACAGATGAGCCCGCACCCACAGCCCTCAACTCGATGGACGAACAATATGCCTGGGTTGGAGACTTAGGCGATCGTGATGCGCTACCAGGCAAACCACTGTACCAAGCGCACTGCGCGGGCTGTCATGAAGCACAAGTCTACAAAGCGCCTCACACAACTTGGTTGGAATTAATGTCTCCGCAGGTGCTTTACCGCTCCGTAACAGAGGGCATTATGCAAGCTCAGGCAGCGCATCTTTCTAACGAACAAAAGCAACACATCGTCGAGTACATCACCCAGATGCGACTGGGGGATCCCGACGCGACGCCTGCAGTGGCTTGGTGCGAGGGGCCCGACCGCAAATTTAACGCGTTAGACGAAACCCGATTGACCGGCTGGGGACATGACACACGTCGCTACGTCGCACCTGAAGTCGCGGGCTTGGACCGTGCTGAGCTCGAGCGCCTAGAGCTAAAATGGGCCTTTGGCTATCCGGCCTCCACCCGCGCGCGCTCACAGCCGACTATCGCTATGGGCGCCGTGTTTGTCGGTAGCCAGGACGGTACGGTCTACGCTTTCGACCTCGAAACAGGCTGCGTGCGATGGACCTTTGCGGCGCGTGCCGAGGTAAGAACGGGCATCACCTTAGGCAAGCGTGGTCCAGATGAGACGCCAACCGCTTATTTTGGCGACATCATCGCCAACCTCTATGCCATTGATGCCGAAACAGGGGAACTCATTTGGCAAACCAGCGCGGATGATCACCACAGCGCTACGCTCACCGGTACCCCCCGCGTTTGCCGAGGGCAAACTCTACGTGCCAGTGTCTTCGTTAGAAGTGGTGACCGCCGCGGACCCAGACTATGCCTGCTGCACGTTCCGTGGGCATGTTTTAGCAGTCGACAGTAATGATGGGAGTGTTATTTGGGATAGCTATTCCATTCCCAACCAACCGATTTCCCTCGCAACGACCCGTGCGGGAACAAAAGTGTTCTCACCATCTGGCGCCCCGGTCTGGACAAGCCCCACCGTTGATGTAGCCAGAAATCTCTTGATCTTTGGTACGGGGGAAAATTATTCCTCCCCCGCAGACCAAAACAGTGATGCGGTGATCGCTGTCCGTCTGGATACAGGGGAGCGACTCTGGTCCCGCCAAACTTTCCCTGACGACGCCTGGAATGTCGCCTGCATGATGATCGACAATCCCAACTGCCCCGAAGAGGATGGCCCAGACTACGACCAAGCCTCCAGTCCTCTATTAGTGGACTTGGGTGACGAGCGCACCTTAGTGGTTGCAGGCCAGAAAGATGGCCGCGTGTTTGCTCTGGACTGGGAAACAGGACAAAGCAAGGTCTGGGAAACCAAACTAGGCCGAGGCAGCATTCAGGGCGGCGTTCACTTTGGGATGGCTGCAGCGGGGTCAACGGTCTTCGTACCCATCAACGATATGAATGACACCCGCAATGGCGAATGGCTAGACCCGCAAAAAGCGCGACCGGGCGTCTCTGCAATTGATGCGGCCACCGGAGAAGTCCTCTGGAGCCATGTGCAGAGCAATGTTTGCGGCGAGGGAAGACCCTTCTGTGATCCCGGCGTCTCCGCACCGGTCACGGCAACGGATGATGCTGTCGTTGCCGGACATCTAGACGGCTTTATTCGCATTTACAACAGCGAAACAGGAGCCATTGTCTGGTCTTTCGACACCGCCACGTCCGTGACGGGGACAAACGGCGTGGTCGCCAAAGGGGGCTCGATGAGCGGGTCGGGGCCCGCACTGGGAGATGGACACTTGGTCATTAATTCCGGTTACGGTTTATACAACCATGAAGCGGGGAACGCCTTATTAGTCTTCGCACCGCGGGGCGAAGAAGGCATCAGTCAGCGATAACGCTTCAGCGTTCGTAATCCAGCGCGAGCACCTCGCAGTGCTCGCGCAGGGAGCCACCGACTGCCTGATGGTCGGGGTGCTGCAAGTACCCCGGCAAAGCGCCATCCGACTCCAGTGTCACCAATACCCCATGCGTCGCACCACCGGCGCGATCGGTGATGTTGCGACCCGCTGAAATGGCGATCACTCCAGGTATGTGAGTCAGCGCGCGAATCGACGCCAAAATCTCTTCCATCTTATCGGCGCCGACACCCGCTTTTGGCGTCAGCCAGACCATATGCTCCAGTGCCATGCTGTCTCCTCAGACCAGTTTGAACCCTTGACTCGACAGGGGGAAACGACGAACGCGTCGTCCTGTTGCATTAAACAGCGCGTTTGCTACTGCGGGCGCAATGGGGGCTGTCGCCTGCTCACCGACACCGGTGGGCGGCTCGTCGCTGGGTAAAATATGCACTTCCACCTTGGGCATCTGGGGCATTCTAATCACCGGATAGTCATGGAAATTACTCTGCTGTACTTCACCGTTAACAATATCGATATTGCCGAATGC
This sequence comes from uncultured Luminiphilus sp., assembly GCA_943789425.1. Lineage (GTDB taxonomy): Bacteria > Pseudomonadota > Gammaproteobacteria > Pseudomonadales > Halieaceae > Luminiphilus. The sequence goes on along the minus strand of CALSUB010000001.1, from coordinate 54,137 downwards.
GGCACCGCCCAAGCCAAAAGCAATGCCACCCTCTACTTGACCTTCGATGCCAAGTGGGTTCACCGCAAAACCGCAATCCAACACGCAGACCACACGGTCAATGGTGAAATCACCGTTATCCGCAACACTGACCTCCACTGCCTGCGCAATCGGCGATACCGAGTAGATCCTCGCCGCCATTCCGCGACCCCGCCCTGCTCCAAGCGGCTCGTCCCACTGGCTTTTTTCACGCAGCACCCTAAGGACTCGATTCATCCTCGCGTGGCCTTTGGTCAAACGCAGTCGCAACTCGAGCGGATCGATTTCACCCGCATCGGCCAGCTCATCCAAGAAGCACTCGTAAGCAATACCGGTATGGGTGTGCCCCACCGAACGCCACTCCTGGGGGACAATCCCCACCCTCGGGGCGTTATGGCTCTCCACGCGGTGATGCGGGATTTGGTAGGAGGTCCCATAAGGGAACACACCAAACGGCTCTTGAAGACAGCCATCTAGGGAGTAAATATCGATTCCCCGTACCATATAGGCGGGATCGTGTTTACTCCCTTGCATGAGCGATTGACCCACCGCCACCTGATGCCAGGCATCGGGCATGCCCGATGCATCCAGCGATCCGCGCATTTTGTGGACAAAGAGCGGGCGATAATGGCCGCTGCGAATATCTTCCTCACGAGACCAAATGATTTTCACGGGCACGCTCTCGCCCATCGCCGCCTCAACGGCCTCAACCGTAAAATCTGCTGTCTTACTAGAGCGGCGCCCAAAACTCCCGCCCATTAAGGGACGGTGAACCGTGACCTGCTCTTGTGGAATCCCCAGAAAACGGGAGATCACTTCTTGATCATTCGATTGGTACTGCGTGCCACTCCAGATGGTGCAGGCATTCTCAGAAACCTGTGCAATGCAGTTCAGGGGCTCTAGCGTGGCATGCGCCAGCAGGGGCATTTCGTAAACTGACTCAATCACGCGGTCTGCGCCAGACAAAGCACCGAGGGCGTCGCCAATATCTTCTGCCAGTATGCCAGGCTGCTCTGCTAGCGCGCGATAGTCGCGATAAAACTGCTCACTGGAGACGCCGTCATTGTCACCTCTGTCCCAAGTGATATTCAGCTCGCCGCGTGCTTTCTGTGCCTGCCAGTAACTCTTTGCCAACACCACTACACCAGCGCCAATCGCCTTAACCTTGACCACACCCGGCATCTTCAAGGCAGCGGTCGCATCAAAAGAGACCACACGACCACCGTGTACCGGCGGTCGCGCAATCGCGCCGTGCAACATACCGGGCAGCTTCAAGTCGATACCAAACTGAGCACTGCCATCGACCTTGGCGGCACCTTCATAACGCTGAGTGGGCTTGCCAAGCACCTTAAAATCGCTGGGATCCTTAAGCGACACAGTCTCCGGAGGCATGATTTTTAAACGATGAATCGACTCGAGTAATTGCCCATAGGGTCTGCGTTGCCCTGTTCTGGCGTGATACACCTCCCCGGCCTCAGTGCTGAGTTCCGCTTGAGATACCCCCCAAACCTGAGCCGCCGCCTCAATGAGCATCGCGCGAGCCTTAGCGCCGGCAGTTCGCATCGGCAACCAGGTGCTCCCTGTGGTGACGGAACCCGCCGTCAGGTATTCCCTAAACAAAGGTGAATAGTAATCGGGAGATGTCGGCGCCGCCTCGATCTGAATAGCGCGATAATCGACATCAAGCTCTTCGGCCAACATCATCGTCATCACGGTATAGGCGCCGTTACCAAATTCTGAGTGGTTCGCCAGCATGGTAATGACGTTGCTGGGGTCAATGCGAACAAAGCTGTTCATCATCGCACCGCCACCCGCCGCATTGGCCTTAGTCGCAAACGTGATGGGACATTCCGCGGCAAACAACAAAGCGCCGCCAGCTTGCAACAACTGCCGTCTGCTGAGTCCCGCATTCATTGATGAATGACTCATACCATCGCCTCCGATGCGATCAACTTGGCCGCTAAATGCACGGCTTTGCGAATGCGCGGATAGGTGCCGCATCGACACACATTGCCCGCCATAGCGGTGTCGATCTGCTCATCTGTCGGTGCAGGGTTCTCCTTTAATAGCGCAGTGGCCACCATAATCTGACCTGATTGGCAGTAACCGCACTGCGCCACATCTGTCTCCAGCCAGGCGCGCTGCACCGCCGTTAAAGCCGCTCCATCGGCTTGCCCCTCGATGGTGACGACTGCCTTACCCGCTGCCGCAGAGACCGGGGTGACACAAGAACGGACGGGTTGGCCCGCTAAATGGACGGTACAAGCGCCGCATTGCGCCATGCCACAACCATACTTGGTGCCGACTAGATCAAGTTCGTCGCGCAATACCCACAAAAGCGGCGTATCACCCTCACTGGCAATGTCCACCTCTGTCCCGTTCACTGTCAGCTTCATACGGCCCTCTCTTTATTGTTCTGCTCTTAATATGACACTGCTGTGGCAATTGTTAAAGTCGGACTGCCACCATCACGTCGCCTTTGTGCCGTCCGATAAAGTGTGTACACTTTTTGACCTATTGTATACACTCTACCGGTCACCGCACTGGTTAGTCGACCCCAACCCCCGGGAGAACACCTCATGGAAATCCATCGCGTCAGTCACTATTACGATGTTGAACACGCGCTGCGCCTCAACGATTTAAAACAGTCCCTCTACGACGATGGCAAGATTCTAATGGATAAGGTGCTGGTCACTCTGCATGGGGACGAGCACCGACAGCGGCGCTCAGTAGAGAGCCAGTTGTTCCGACGTAATTTTTTCCGGGTCTATGAAAACGACGTGTTTCCCGGACTCCTCAACGAGACGCTTGACCAATTCCTCACCGAGTCATCCCTTGACCTTAAAGAATTGGGCTATCGCATCATGGTGCACCTCTCGCTGTCATTTGCCGGCATCGATCGCATTGAGGGAACGGTTGAAGAGGCCGATGCACAGCACCGCTTGTTGATACAGCTGGGACAGGCGGCCACTATTGGACAATTTAAAGGCGACCGAGAACCGATCTATCAAGAAATCAGGGCAGCGATTACTGAGTTTCGAGAGCGCTTTTTCTTACCCTCTCGCGCCAGACGCCTTGAGCTCATCGAACAACATCGCAATGGCACTTTGTCTGACGAGGACCTCCCCCGCGATATCTTAACCATCCTATTAATGCACGACACCGAATTAACGATGCCCGAAGAGCTGATGGTCAGAGAGGTCGCGTTTTATTACCTAGCCGCGTCCCATACGTCAGTGCATACATTGGTACACGCCACCAACGAACTGTTCACTTGGTGTCAGGAGCACGATAGTGCGCCGACCGAAATCGTTGCCAAGCCGCATCAATTACAGCGATTTGTGCTCGAAAGTATGCGTTTGCACCCCTCTAGCCCCGAGGCTTGGCGCCGCGCAGAAGCTGAGGTCACTCTGGCTGACGGAACGGTTGTGCCGGCAGGCGACAAAGTCGTCATCGACCTGCAAACGGCAAACCGCGACGCCAGTGTATTTGGTGACGATGCAGCCGCTTTTAACCCACAGCGCACTATCGAGGGAAGAGTCAGTCCGGCAGGCATGTCCTTTGGCGGCGGCATGCATGTCTGTCTCGGCATGAACTTGGTCGCGGGCACCGTTTTGCGTCATGCCGAGGAACCTCAGTCCGACAACCATCAGTTCGGCACCATCACGCTCATTATCAAAGAGCTGATTGAGAGAGGCATGCGTGCCAACCCGGATCAACCACCCGAAAAAATCGCGGCTTCAGAGCGAGATGTCTGGGCTACCTATCCCGTGTTGTTTTAGAGCCATGACCGCACCTGCTCGCGTCATCGGCTACCAACATGCCTTTTCGGCGCTCTGCGATCGCCGGCTCGTACAGTCTATGTATGGCGAGTGCGACGTCTTGCTAGAGCGCGTGCTACTCACCCTTCACGGCGAAGCCCATACGGCCCGCAGAGCGATCGAGTGGAAACTCTTTCGGCGAAACTTTGCGCGGTATTATGAAAGCGAAGTCTATCCCCGCACCCTGTCTCAAACGCTCGCCCCCTACTTGCAACAGGGACACCTAGACCTCCCCGAATTTGGTTTTCGCGTCAACATCAATTTGAGCGCTGATATCGCTGGCATCGATCGCACGCAAGGCTCACAAGAAGAGACTGACACCCTCGTTCGACTCACTCGTAAATTTAGTGAGGGCGCCACTTTATTTCACTCAACGCGCGACAGAGATACCGTGCGAGAAGAGGTCTCGGCAGCACTGGCAGAGTTTGACGAAGCCTTTCTGACGCCCTCAAAGTTGCGTCGAGAGTTGATCCTCAAGCGGATTGAATCTGGCGCTGCGGTCGAGGATGACATGCCTCGTGACATCCTCAGCGTTCTGCTTGCCAATCGCGATAAGCAAGACCTCGACGACAATATGATTCTTAGAGAAGTGGCGTTTTTCATGCAAGCTGGCGCGCACAGCTCAGCCAATGCGCTGACCCACAGTTTTCATGAGATCACGCAATGGTGTCAGGCACACCCGGACGATGCGGAGCGCATTAAGGTGGATGATGCTTTCCTGCAACAGTGCCTTCATGAAAGTCTTCGCTTACATCCCGCGAGTCCCGTAGCCTGGAGAAAGGCAAGCGAAGCCTTTACGCTCCCCGACGGGACTCATGTTGAAGCCGACGATAACGTGCTCATCGACTTGATGTCTGCCAATGTAGAAACAGCCATTTTTGGCGAAGACGCAGCGCGCTTTAATCCCCATCGGGTGGTGGCTGATCGCATTCCCCCATTTGGACTCACCTTTGGCATCGGGATTCACACTTGTTTTGGGCGTGACATCGCCGGCGGACTGGGGCAAGGAAAAGACCCGAGCCAAGCGCCACATTACGGCACGCTCACTAACCTTCTCAAAAGCCTGTTACAGCATCATGCGCGGCAGGACCCAGGCAACCCACCGGTGCCTGATGCGGCCACCGAGCGGCGCAACTGGGGTCAATACCGATTGCTCATTGGTGGCGCCTTTTCAGCAGAGGAGGCTCGACGTGACAGAACGTGAGGCCACACAGGCTGACACCATTCGCCTTGCCATCGAGAGCGAGATATTCAACGGATCCCTTGTACCAGGCACCTCACTGGAGGAAGGTCGTCTTGCCACTCGATTTGGTGTATCACGAACGCCTGTTCGTGAAGCGATCACGCAGCTCGTGCAAGCCGGTCTCATATCCAAATCTGCCCACCGACGAGCCGTAGTCAGCGAGCTAGACTCCGGCACGCTGTTAGACCTATTCGAGGCCCTGTCAGAGCTTGAAGGATCTGCCGCGTTTCTCAGCACAACGCGTATGAGCCAGGCTGAAAAAAAACGCTTAGTCACCATCCATGAATCAGCCGCCGATAACTTGCGCAACCAGGAAGACCCTAACGAGTACGCAAAATTGGGGAGCGCTTTTCATCACGGTATCGTCAGAGGCTGTCATAACAAAATACTGATCGAAGCAACCGATTGGCTGTCACTGCGGGTACTGCCGTATCGCCGCTTTCAAGTCATGACGCCAGGCCGGCTGGAGAAAAATCAGGCAGACCATGACGCCATCATTTCCGCTATCGTTGCAGGCGACGCAGAAGTCGCCAGAGAAGCACTACAACGTCACACCTTGGAGCAAGGAGATGCGCTCATGCGGTTCATCGCATTGAACAAAAAAAAGCCTGTCGAGAGACTCCCCCGTGCAATCAATGAGGAGTATTCCGTATGAGTGACACTTATACCCTGATCAAAAACGGGATGGTGATCGATGGCACTGGGAGCGAGCCGACCCGATGCGACGTCCTCGTTCATGGCCCGAGAATTGTTCACGTCGGCACTGACGCAGCCACACACCTACCTGTCGACGCCGCGCACTCAGAGATTGATGCCAGCGGCTGTCGCGTGCTGCCCGGACTGATCGACAGCCATTGCCATATTAGCTTTGATCAGCCCAACAGTAACGATGAGCTGTTCTTCCATCGTCGTTACGGACTGGCTGCCTTGGTGGCCGGGGTCAATGCACAAAAGGTATTGCGCGCCGGTTTTACCAGCTTCTTTGATGCTGACTGCGTATTCGATGTCGGGGTCGATCTGCGTGACGCCATCGAAGGTGGCGTTATCGAAGGGCCCCGTATGACAACAGGCGGTAATGTCTTGATCAACTGCGTCGGCGGTACCGCCACCCGCTTACTCCCTGACGAAGGCACGCGCGGGTACGCCCGGATCGTGCACACACCTGCTGAAATTGTTCGTGAGATTCATAAGCAAATAAAAACCGGCGTGGACTGGATCAAGGTGCATGTCAGCGGCTTACCGATTCGTCCCGGTAAGGAGCCGGGAGAAATTTCTACCTGGACGCTGGATGAACTGAAATTGGTGTGCGATACCGCACATCAGTTCGGCATACCTGTCGTAGGCCATTGCCGCAATGCGGCCAGCACGCGCGACGCCGCACTTGCTGGATTCGATATGATCCTGCATGCGACCTATATGGATGACGAAGCACTGAAGGTCGTTGTCGATCGCAAAGTTCCCTTGGTACCCACCTTCACCTTCCAAGCTAACTTAGCCGACTATGGTCCTGCCATTGGCTCCGATGAAGGTCTTAGAGAAGTCTTCCGGGCAGAGATCACGGAAAGTGTCGGCACGCTCCGTGCCGCTTATGACGCGGGCGTCCCGCTGCTTACCGGCAGCGAAAGTGGTTTCAGCCTGACACCCTACGGAGATTGGCACTATCGTGAACTGCAGGTATTCGTCGAGGATCTTGGTATGACGCCGCTGCAGGCCATTAACAGCGCAACCGAACAGGGCGCGCGCGCCCTCAAGCGAGAGGGGGAGCTAGGCTGCATCAAACCGGGCTATCTCGCTGACTTACTGATATTCGACGGAGAGCCCGAAAAAGTCATCACCCAGCTGGGGGACCAACACCGGTTCCGCCATATCATGAAAGACGGAAAGCTCGTTGACCTGACGTCACCCCCACCGAAAAACTGGGAGCTACCCGGATGGCGGGTCAGCGAATACTCGGAGCGTGTCCTGACTCGACAGCTGGTTGATTCAATGGGGTTGGCACGATAAACAGCCCGTCACCACATCGTCGGTGCATCCGCGCTATCCATCCGCACTATCCATCCGCGGTGTAAAGGCAACGTGATGTGCAGGCGTACCGGCAAAAATAAATAAGAGAAGGATCGCAACGTGAAAACAGCCATCGTGACAGGCGGAGCCGCAGGGCTCGGGGCCGATATTGCCAAGGTACTCACTGACAATCACTACCGGGTGGGCATCATCGATTTAGGAGCAGACAGGGTCGAGCGCGCTGCCGCCGCGCTGCCGGGAGCCGTCGGTATCGAAGCCGATGTCTCCTCGCCTGAGCAAGTGGAAGCGGCTTTTGCCGCGTTTGGCGAGGTGCCTGACTTGTTAGTGAACAACGCAGGGATCGTCCGCTTCGGTGGCCTCGAAGAGCAATCGGTTCAAGACTACATCGACGTGCTCAATATCAACCTGCTGGGGAGTTGCCTGTGCGCAAGGCAAGTGGCGCCGGGCATGATGTCGCGCGGCTCTGGCCACATCATCAACTTCACATCGATCAACGGCATTCACCCCGCGCCCGGCGTCGGGCTCTACAGCGGCACCAAAGCGGCGATGGCCAATATGACCCAAGCCATGTCGATTGAGTGGGGTCCCTAGCGGCATCCGCGTTAACGCTATCGCGCCTGGATTCATCGATGCAGGCATGTCAAAACCGATTTATGCGGACCCCAAGGTCAGAGCGGTTCGCGGTGGTGGCGTTCCGTTGCGCAAACTGGGAGACGCCAATGACATCGCCCAGGCGGTATTATTTTTGGACTCAGAAGACGCACAGTATATCAATGGCCATCAGCTGGTCATCGATGGCGGCGTATCCAATAGCGTCATGGCGCACCTGCCGCGAGGATGAAGAAACCGCTGACTCATCTCATTTTAGCGGGAGGTATCTTTCATGACTTTGCCGCGTCATCAGAGGCACTGGCCACGATACTCGCGCCATTGGGCATCGAGTCTCGCATCGAGTGGGATCTCGAAGCGGGCCTGGCCGGGTTAGCTGAATCACCGGTCGACCTTTTGAGCATCAATGCCCTACGCTGGGAAATGATCGGCGAGAAGTACGACCCCTATCGCGATAGCGAGGCGTTCTCGCCATCCGGCACGGCAAGAGCAGCACTGCAAAACTACCTCACGAAAGGTGGCGCGCTCTTAGCATTACACACGGCCAGTATTTGCTTCTCGGACTGGCCCGAATGGCAATCGTTGCTGGGGGGTCGCTGGGTCTGGGGCTCAAGCTGGCATCCACCTCCCGAACCGGTCACAGTTGCTATGGAGCCAAATGCGGCGCTGAGCCACCTGCCCTCTTTCACTGTTCACGACGAACTGTATAGCGATCTTGCGCTGAATCCGGAGACAACCGTGTTGGCCACAGGGCTCAGTCATGCAATGCCCACAGCGCAACCGGTGATCTGGCGGCATCGGGTAGGACAGGGACGGGTTGTCTATGACGCACTCGGTCACGATAGCGAATCGCTGAATCACCCTACTCACGCACAGTTGCTGCGCGCTGCCACCCAGTGGGCACTCGACGGAGACCAGATCATCATGAAATCCCTAGAGGGCATGTCGATTTTGATCACGGGCGGCGGCTCTGGCATCGGCTTTGGCACCGCGCGTCACTGTATCGAACGCGGAGCCCGGGTCACGATTTGTGGGCGTCGACCTGACAAAATCGAAGCCGCCGCCGACGAATTGGGCCCCAACTTGCCACGGCGTCGCTGCCGACATCACTGCGGCGTCTGATCGGCAAAAGCTGATCGCTGCCACACTGGCCCATGGGGGACAAATTGATGCGTTGATCAACAACGCTGGCAACATGTATCGAGGCGCTATTACCGAACTGGAGGAGTCCTCACTGCAGGAGATTTTCAATACCAATGTGATCGCCGCAATGCTACTGACCGGACTCGCCACCCCCCACCTTGCCCCGCGCGAAGGCGCTGTGATTTTTGTGGGCTCGATTCATACGCGACGGGCTTTCCCCGGAGCCTCCCCTTACGCCGCTACGAAGGCGGCGGTGCAAGGACTCACCCGAGTACTGGCAGCGGAGCTGGGTGAACAGAAAATCCGCGTAAACTGCCTGTTGCCGGGAGCGGTCTTCACCGAGATTAATCAACGTGCCGGACTGATGGATGACAAAACTGCATTACAACGGCTTGAGGGAATGGCAGACTTGCACGCCCTAGGGCGAATCGGCACCACAGAGGAAGTCGCAGAAGCGATGGCGTTTCTTATCTGCGCAGAGTGGGTGACCGGCGCAATGATTGATATTGACGGCGGATTAGGGCTCGGCATCACAAGCGACTCAGCAATAACCAGCAAAAAAGGAGACAGTGAGCAATGACGGATGTCATTAGTGTGAAGGTAACCACACGTGAAGGAGAAGAAAAAACCGTCACCCAAGGCGAGGGTCACACCACGCTGATGCAAGTGCTCTACGACGAGGACATTGGCATTGAGGCGGTCTGTGGCGGATGCGCGTCATGCGCCACCTGTCACGTCTTAATCGACCCGAGCTGGATGGGCAAGTTGCCTGAGCGCGACCAAGCCGAACTGATGTTGCTGCAATACGCAGAATTCTATGACCCTGAGCGCTCGCGGCTCAGCTGCCAATTACCCCTCACCCCAGAAATGGAAGGGATGCCCATGGTCATCGCGCCAGAGGAATAATGCGCGGCAACCGACCCAGTGAGACACCTTAGTACCCCGCAGGGAGGATAGCGTGACCGATCGTCAGGCGCTCAGCAAAGCAAAGTCAATCGATATCCACGCACATGCCGTGCTGGCGGGTTCTATGGGCACCGCGGGGATACATGGTCCAGAAATCGGTTATACCGAAGCCGGCGATCCGTGGTTTCGAGTCGGTGATTATCGGCTCGACGGCGTTCGATATGAGGGCAGCCCCTTTATGGACAGCGCGGTGCGATTGGCCAACATGGATGATGCCGAGATTGATTTTCAGGTGCTGTCGCCCAACCCACTGACCTATTTTCATCACATCAGCGCTGACGACGCGATCCGATTTTGTCAGTCCCACAACGACGCGCTCGCCGCCATTGTCGATCAGCATTCGACTCGGCTGGCGGGTTTTGCAGCACTGCCCATGCAGGATATTCCAGCCGCTTGCGAAGAGCTTGAGAGAGCGGTGCAGCAGCTTGATCTGCTGGGCGCCTACATTGGGACTGATATTGGTCGCCCTTTAAACGATCCCGCACTCGATGCCTTTTATGAGAAAGTGGTTTCCCTCGACGTGCCCCTCATGATTCACCCCAGTCCAGCCGGCATCGATGGGCCGGCGGGAGACCCTAATCTCAAACAATTCGATCTCGATTTGTTAACCGGCTTTGCTGCACAAGAATCAATTGCCGTCGCCACACTGATTTTCGGCGGGGTATTACATCGTCACCCGAACCTCGACATCTGCCTGAGCCATGCTGGCGGCACCATGACTTCGCTGATCGGTCGATTTAATCGCGCTTGTACCAAACGCCCATGGGTACCGGAACACCTTCAGTACGAAGGGGCTTTCGAGGAATCACTGCAGAAGCTTTGGTTTGATACCCATGTCCATGATCCCCGGGTGCTCAAATGGGTGATCGATATTATGGGGACTGAGCGATTACTGTTAGGGACTAATTTTGCCGGCTGGGACCAACATGCCATGACCCACGATGTCGACCCAACACTGGCCGAGACGATGAGTCGTAACGCCAAAACCTTGTTACGGATAACACCCTAATATGATCATGACCCGCTCCGAGGAAGAGCTCGCACAACGATGGCCCCTGATCATGGCAACCTGCATCGGCATCGTGAGCAGTTCTTTTGTCTTACCCTATTACTCGATTGGCGCACTGCTCACGCCGGTGACCGAAGAGTTCGGCTGGAGCAGAGCGCAATTCCAAGCCGCCATTTTATTCAGCTCGGGCTTAGGTGCCCTGACCTCGCCGTTAATCGGCTGGCTTAACGACAAATACGGACCGCGGCGGGTTGTACTGCCCTCCATGATCGGGCTGTCCCTCGGCCTATTCACCGCATCGCAAATTCAGGGTCAACTCTGGATGCTATTCCTAGCCTACGGCATGATGGCATTGCTTGGCGCAGGCACCATCCCGGTCACCTGGACCCGCGCGATCGCGACCAGTTTTTTTAAGCGTCGCGGGCTAGCGCTAGGGTTAGCCCTGACAGGGACCGGTATTTGTGCGTCTGTCGCACCCCACTACACGGTTTGGCTTACCGATCAGTTCGGCTGGCGCGGCGCCTATATGGGACTGGCGTTAGTCCCCATTCTGCTGGCTTGGCCTACCCTGTTTTTCTTGTTTAAGCCCCTCGATACCACCGCCGATGCTCTAGAAGAGGAAACGTCTGCTAACTCTGCCGCCATTAACAGCGGCTTGACCCTTGGCGAGGCGGTTCGAGGATATCGATTTTGGGTCTTACTGCTCTCGATTTTGTTTGCCTATCAGGGCTTCTCCGGTATCGGCCCTAATCTGCTGCCTTCGCTTACCGATGACGGATTCAGCCGAGAACAAGCGGCGTCAGTACAGAGCATCTTCGGCATCTCCATTATCGTTGGCAGAGTGGTGGTCGGGTACTTGGTCGATCGCTTTTGGGCGCCCGGGGTAGCGGCTTGGTGCTTAGCCGTGCCGGCTGTCGGCGCCTATCTGCTATACGGGCCCCAAAGCTTCGAGACCGCGGCCCTCGCTGCCTTTTTGATCGGGTTTGCCGCAGGCGCAGAACTCGACCTAATGGCATTTCTGGCGGCCCGATATTTTGGTCTGGCGCACTACGCCAAGATCTACTCTATTCTTTACGCCACTCTCGCCGTGTGTTCTGGGACCGCGCCGATGATTTTCGCCTCTGTTTATGACCAAACGGGCAGTTATGACTACGGCTATGCCGTCGCGTCGGGCTTGTTCCTGGTCTCGGTGGTGCTAATTCTCTTACTGGGGAAATACCCAAAAGAATTTTCCAACACGCACTAAAAATGCTTGATGTCATGACTGGCGAAAGCCTTCTCTCTGCACGACAGAAGGCAAGCAATGCTCGGGGAAATCACACGAGCGTGGCACACCGCTTAATGGCGCAAAGCCCCTGTCGCCGAAGCTGCAGAACCCCTTTAACGTGCCGGTCTGCTCATCCGCCCACCGGCGCCCAAGCGAGCAAGCTCGCGTCATTGGAGAAGGTGTTAGGCACCAATTTAGCGCCGCCCGCTTCTGCCAAAGCCACATACTCTACCCAGCTCACCACCGCCACAATAGGCGTACCGACGCCACTGTCGAAGGTTAACGGACCGTAAATGTTGGCCGTATAGATCAGATCTTCATCGGTCACGCGCTGGGTCGCATCGTGACGGGCACCCGCGGGCTCATAGAACCATGTGCCCGGCCCGTAACCCTCTGGTGGCCCTGCTCTGACACCCAGAGCGCCTTGAAGCACCAAGAAGTCAGCGCCACCCAAATGATTATGGGGTGCCGCTACACCGTTGTGCCGAACCATAGTCGAAATAAAGCCAGTTTCTTGGCTGACCCTGAGCACCTTCAGGCCGATATCGGGTAAATCCGGATTCACCACCCAGGGGACCGATCGACAGTCGACAAAATAAGGATGCTGGAAATCACCGGCCGTTGCATCCATCACGCCGTTAATGAGGTGCCCCGAGTTCGCCCCAGCGATCTCGAGCGGTGTGCCCTCGCCTTCATAGCTCTTGCGTGGCGCCATACACTCAGCCAACGTGTTGGGCACCATGGCGATCCCCGCTTGCAGTGCCACCTGCCGAATATCCGCACTGGTCACCAGGCGCTGCACCTGATTGTCGGCGGTCAGCAGTGCAAACGCGCCATAACAATTGACCAACAGCTCGGCGTCTTCAGTTGCCTGCAAATGCTCCATGCACGTATTGGCAGCGAGATAACCCCAGACACCCGGCTCGAGTTTGGTTTCCCCCGTCGAGTCCGAATAAGTCAATGCACCGGACAGCACCAATAGATCCATACCAGACAGGCAGAGTAATCGTTCAAGGGATGCCCCCTGCTCCAACCTGATAATGATACTGAACATACCGCTTTCCATGCTGGCACGGAGTGGCTTAATGGAGAACGCAGCCACACCCGATAGCGTCAGCCAGGGCAGTAGATTGGTGTCAACCCCCCCCTCATTGCCATCCGGATCAAAATCGGGATTAAACGCCAAAGATCCTTCACTCATGCCATGCTCCCCTTATCTATCGTATTATTCGATCAACTTATACGCTACCCGATTATGGGCCAAGTCAGAAGGCAGGAACATGGCCGCACTGACCATTTTCCCCTTGAGGACGAAAGATTTGCACCATAAGCAAAGTCCGCACTTGTATTGCAAGCGAGTGAAGCTTATTTTCGCTCCCTTGTGACATCAAGAGGGCTCACCCATGATTCAGCAAGATCCCGCCACCGCTGGCTACGTATTCAATCAGACCATGCTCCGTATTCGCGATCCCGAAGTATCGCTTGCTTTTTATCAAGAGGTGCTGGGCATGACGCTCTACCAGCGCGTCGACTTCGCTGAAATGTCCTTTTCCCTGTACTTCTTGGGTTACCCGACAAACCACGCTGACAAGCCACTACCAACAGAGGCGACTGACCGGTCGCGGTTGACGTTTCGGCAGAGTGCCTTACTGGAGCTCACCCATAATTGGGGCACTGAGTCAGACCAAGCTTTTGAGGGCTACCATAGCGGCAATGCCGACCCTAGAGGCTTTGGCCATATCGGCATCACGGTGCCGGATGTCTCTGCAGCCTGTGATCGGTTTGAGCAACTCGGTGTTCAGTTCGTCAAAAAGCCCGATGATGGCACCATGAAAGGACTCGCGTTCATCACTGACCCCGACGGGTACTGGATAGAAATACTCAATGCAGACTCGATCACCGACCTGATTGGTGAGCATGGTGCACTGAGCCACTAGCCCTGCCCCCTCGCCTAATCTCCATTAAGCACAGAACGCCGTGCGCCGCGTCTCCGTGGGGGACTCCCCAAATTGCGCACGGTAGCGCTTACTAAAGTGGGACAGGTTGGCAAAACCCCAGGCATAGGCAATTTGACTCACGTGGCGATGAGCTGTCTCAGGATTGATGAGTTCTTCACGGCATCCCTGCAGTCGTCGCGAAATAATGAACTCATTCACGGTCATCGCCTCCTCCCTAAAGAGCCAGTGCAAGTAGCGTTTAGAAATGCGGTGCAAGTCTGCAATCTGCCCAATACTGAGTGCAGGGTCAGTGAGGTGCTGCTCAATGTAACGGACGATTTCGCGTCGCTGGCGCTGGCGAAGACTCTCATCCGGCTGCCCCTCTGCGCAGGCCGCACCCAGCACAAAGGTGTTCACGGCATCGAGTATGGTCGACGCCTGAATGTCGGCATCGTCAAACTCTCTATCGGCGACCCCTCGAATCAAGTTATTTAATAAAAAGCGACTTCCTGAGGACAGATCAAATTTTCTCGGCACCGATTGAAGAGCAGATATCACCTCATGACTCAGCAACCGTGAGGGCATCGCCAATGCCACCTTGTGCAGAGGTTCGTACACTTCAAATCGTGTCTCCTGTGTACTATCCCAGACGAACGTATCGCCGGCGGCAAGCGTGAAGCGTTGCCCACCAAATTCGATGTGCTCTCCACCCTCTAGATAGCTGAGCAATATCACCGAGGGCTCATCAATTCGGGCAGCGTGATCCTTTGTACGAAAGCCTGAGCAGGGATCACATCGCGACTCGATCACATTGAGTTCACCGATCACTTTGTGCCGGAGCGAGGCATTAAAGGGACCAGACGGGCGTTTGCCAGGGCACCAGTCTGAGCCCTGCGCCGCCTTCAGTTTGTCGATCCACGCATCGTAAGCACTGACGCTGTTATCAGATGCTGACGACCACGATTCTTTTACGAAACAATTCATTTATTTGTTCTTTTTTGCCTCAACCGTCACCTTAGCAAGTCCCGAACTGCGGTCAAGCCTGAACATCGACATTCATGGCGGCCGTTTTCATTGCACCGACAACCAAAGCCCCTGTCCCTCTCGGCACATGCATCGCCGGCACTCCTACCTATACTGTGTGACGTCAACCTTATTGCCTCAGTAAAAAACATTTATCAATAATTACAATCGATAATAGGAAGGTGCTCTATGGCTACTCACTCAACACACCGACTTTCCCCCCTCGCTGTTGCTTGCATGATAGTGGCAGGCAGCTTTGGTCCAGCCGTCGCCCCCCTCACCTCTGCGCAAGAGGCGACACTCGAGGAAGTGATCGTTACCGCACGAAAACGCGACGAAAATTTAATGGATATCCCAGAATCGGTATCGGCGATTTCTGGCATGGCGATTGAGCGACAAAATATTAAAGGGCTGAATAAAATCGGGCTCGCCGTACCCAACCTCAATTTATCGATGCGAACAGACGGCTACCCCAATGTCTCCATTAGAGGACTCGGTGCGTTTGGCATGACCCAGGGCGTTGGCTTTTACCTCGACGACGTGCAGTTGTTCAGCGATGCGTCGTCACGCTTTGGCGATCTCGCGCGGATCGAAGTATTAAAGGGCCCGCAAGGGGTGTTGTATGGCGGCAGCAATATTGGTGGCGCCGTCAAGTACGTCAGCAAAGCGCCCTCCACGGATGGCCTTTCGGGCCGCATTAAAGGCTTAGCTGGTGAGCAAGGCATTGTCGACGTTGAGGGTGACATCAATATCCCGCTGTCTGACCGCTGGGCGCTGAGAGCCTTTGCCTTCACGCGGGAAGATGACGGCTTTATGCGCAACCCGGGGTCTCTCTCCCCCGTTTTTGGCGTGGACTACGAGCAGCCAGAGGACGTGACCGCCTATGAAGAGTCTGGCGGGCGCCTGGTGCTCGCCGGCGACTTGAGCGACCGCGTCAGCCTCAATGCGTCAGTGCGCTATAACGAATACGACGGTCCCGTGAACAATTGGGCACGAGACTTCGGGCATTGAAGGTAACTTCCAATACCCCTTCACCCTTGATACCAGCCAGAACCCTCGGCACGAGCGCGAAACCTTTGGTGCGCGGATAGAGCTCGATATTGAGATGGGGATGATGGATTTCAAAAGCATCACCTCTTATACGGATACGGAGAGCGACCGCCTAACAGACGTGGACCTCACGCAGTTATGGTTTTTCAACACCTTCCGACCGGAAACGATGGAAGTATTGACGCAAGAGTTTCGCTTCTCGTCCAATGGCGATGGACCTGTCCAGTGGGTCGCGGGCGTCTATGCCACCGACTTCAAAGAGACCATGAACTCTACGCTCGACTTTGGTTGGATAATCCTCGAGGGCGACGATCCCACCGTCGGTGTGAAGGTGCCGTTTGAGACCCGCCGCGAGGACAAAAGCAATCTCGCCGCCTTCGGTAATGTCACTTTCGATCTAGGGAACTGGGAGCTCGGTTTGGGTCTCCGGGTTGATCGCTGGGAGTCTGAGGAGGAAGCAGTCGACGTCGGTCACTCCGCCTCAAAAGATGATGTTGAGGTGCTGCCCAGGGTGTCGCTGAGTTACCAACTCACTGACTCGGCCATGTTTTACACCACCGTATCGAAGGGCTTTGAACCCGGCGGCTGGAACGGGATTGCAGACGGCTCACCGCTGATTTTTGGCCCCAATGGCGAAAAGACACTGCTGGGCTTTGATAAAGAGGAAGCACTGCAGTACGAATTTGGATGGAAAGGCGAACTCGCTGATGGCCGGGTAGCTGCCACCGCCGCGTTTTTCTACATCGACTACACATCACGGCAATATGAATTTATTGTCGAGAATCCAAGCGGTGACGGCACATTGATCGATGGCGTCACTAACGTCGGTGATACCACGCAGTCGGGCGTCGAACTGAGTCTCGCGTGGCAAGCGAGTGACTACCTGCGACTCACTGCCGCCTATGGTTTCATCGATGCAGAGTGGGATGGCGGCACTGTCTTGGCGGACGGCAGTGCCGATCTGAGCGGTGAAACGCCGCCCAATATCGTTGAAAACAGCGCCACGCTTGCCGCCAACTTCAGGATGCCATTAGCCGCTGGGGCGTTTGATGTCGTCGCCGATTTGCAGCTGAGCCACAACGGCGAAATGATAGGGGGCAAGCCCTGGGATAACGTTGAGAACCCGGACTTTACTGTGGTGGATCTGCAACTAGGGTTAATTTCTGATCGATGGGAATTGATGCTGAATGTGGACAACGTCTTTGACGAAACCTATTACACCGACTTGGAACCGTTCCCAAATTTTGGATTTGGCGGTCTGACGGGCACCGAGCCCGACCCCATTATGATCGGCACTCACGGGCATCCGCGGCTCGTCACGGGCAGTGTGACCTATCGGTTCTGATATAATTGCGTCAGTATGTTTGATAGGGAGCTAATCGGTGTCAGACGCACGACAACTCGCGCAGCGAGCACTGAAACACTTCAATGAGGGCACCACGGATCGGGCGCCCTCACAACTGACCGTGCCCGTGAGCGCGTATACCGATGAGGCGCAATTTCAAGCTGAGCGTCAAGCGGTTTACTTCGAGTCCCCGATCGCTATCGCCCTGTCGTTAGAAATTCCTCAACCTGGGGATTTTCAGACACAAACCATCATGGGGGTCCCTCTCTTAATTACCCGAGATCGAGACGGCCTGATTCATTGCTTTATTAACGTGTGCCGACATCGAGGCGCTAAAGTCTGCTCGGCCGAAAAAGGTCATCAATCCCGCTTTAGCTGCCCATATCATGCTTGGACCTATAGCAATCGTGGCGACTTGATTGGCGTTTACGGAGAGGACAGCTTTGGCGGCGTCGATCGCGCCACTATGGGCCTCACGGCACTCTATTGCGTTGAACGTGCGGGGGTTGTTTTCGCGTGCCTGACTCCCGGCAAATCTTTTGACATCGACAGCTGGCTTGGTGGGTTTGCCGATAAGCTCGCAGACCAAAAGCTCACGGACTGGCACCTCTACACCGAGCGATGGCTGCCCGGGGCAGGCTGGAAGGCGACCCTAGACGGCTACCTCGAGGTCTACCATCATGACAGCGTGCATGGCAAAACCGTTGGCCCGTATACCGTGGGCAATCTGTTGGTCCACGACACCTGGGGGGCGCACCAAAGAATGGTGATCGCCAAGAAAAACATCAGTGAACTCAATGATATAGAAGTTGATTCGTGGGAATCACCTGAATCCTACATCCGAGTTGTCCACTCGGTTTTTCCCAACCTGTCGATCTCTGCAATTCTGGGTGGTCACTGCTTGATTGGGTTTATATACCCCGGGGAGACCAGTACCACCACATCGACTCGCCAGCTGATTTTGAGTGCGACGCAGCCCGCCAGCGACGAAGACAGTGAGGCGGTGGAAACCTTCAGCCAAATGACCCTTCAGGCAGTCAGAGACGAAGACTATGCCTTAGTCGCAACGATCCAAGACGCCCTGCACTCCGGAGCGAACGACAGCTTTCTCATCGGCAGGAACGAGCCGGCGGTGCAGCACTACCATCGCGCTGTCGCCTCCATCTCGGCAGCGGGCGGTTCATAGCAAGCTCAATAGACCGGTTTGGGCACGTCGAGCCCAGACATCAGCAAAGGGCAGCGTCACATCATGGGAATCATCGACTATCAGAGCCCGCTCAAGGCATTGGTGTCGGTCAAGGGGCACCCCTTCGATCGCAGCGCGTTTGCCGAACTATTTGAGTCTTTCGAGGGCATTCAACACACCTTCGTCGACCAACCCGCGAGTCAAGCGTTCTTAGACCCGGAGGCGGCTGCGCCCTGGGACGTACTCGTTTTCTATGACATGCCGGGCATCGACTTCAGCACGCAGCCACCTCGCTTCGTGGCGCCATCCGACCAACTGAAAGCGGGCTTTATGGCATTACTCGAAGCCGGTAAAGGCATGGTGTTCCTTCACCATGCGCTCGCTGGCTGGCCGCTGTGGCCGGAGTATGGGGAGGTCATTGGCGGGCGCTTCTTTTATGCGCCCGCGTCCGTGCGAGGGGAACCGGTATTAGACTCTGGCTATCGGCACGATGTGCAACATACCGTGCAGGTCATCGATGGCGCTCACCCCATCACCGCTGGTATCGGAGAGACTTTCTCGCTGACCGATGAGCTTTACCTCTGCGAGGTTTTTGAGGATAGCGTCACGCCGCTACTGCGCAGCGACTACCCTTTTGACCGGACACAATTTTACTCGGCTCATCATGCGGTCACCGGGAAACTGTTTTGCAACGACGACTGGCCGCACCCAGACGGCTCCAACGTCATCGGCTGGACCAAACGCTATGCCAATAGCCACATTGCCTACCTGCAGCCAGGTGATGGTCCCGAGACATTTTCGTCAGAGACGTATCGCCGTTTGGTCGAAAATGCAATCCGTTGGGCGGCGGCCTCCAACGACCCCCCTCAATAACACTCTGACCGCTCCAGCCTAGCCTAGCCCAGCCCAGTCCAGCACAACTTTAAATCACGGTTACAGAGCAACCGGTAACGCTTTGTTGACTGGCTGTGTCAGCTCAGCGACCGGCACTGAAAAACCGATGATGGCACTGTAGCCCTCGGTCTGCTCTTTATGCACCACCCCGGCGGAGGCCACAATTTTTGCCCCACGCTGGCAACGCTCACCGCTCTCTGCGCCCTCTAAGGTCAGCGTCACTTCGCCACCAGTGATATACAACACCGAGTCAAAATCGTGCCAGTGAAAAGGCGATTCCTCCTTCGCAAAATCTAATGCCATAGCGTGATAGCCCATCGCCTCAATTTCCGCGTAGGCTTGTGCCTCATCTTCGAACTGCTGGATATCATTCATGGTCCTTCGTGCTCCTTGGACTTGTCTACCGCTACTCTATCGAGAACGCCGGATGCTGCCTACTGGTTTTCGACAGCGGCTAGAAGTCAGAATGCAGATTGAGCGCAACTACTCCCATTCCGCATGAGTGGGTCACGATGCTGCGACCCTGATATGGTGCTGTCATGACAGAGATCACCGGTCTCACCGCAGCTGCAGCTCTCAAAGGCCATTCACAAACGGTCCGTGAGCTGCGTCGAAGTCATGGACGCGTTCCTTGAGCGCATCAATACATTGAACCCAGACTTGAACGCCCTCGTGAGCCTCATCCCCCCTGAGGAAGCCTGCCTCGCCATGGCGCTAGAGTCGGACCAACAGCTCTCCAGCGGAAATAGTGCGGGGTGGTTACACGGCATACCGATTGCCATTAAAGACCTCTTCAATTCAAAGGGGCTGCCCACCACGTTGGGATCGCCTGTGTTCCCAGCAGGTCGGTGCTCAACAGGATGACCCGCATGTCGCGCGGATTCGCGCTGCCGGCGCACTCATTATTGCCAAGACCAACGTACCGGAGGCAGCCCTAGGGGGCCATACCGCAACGCCCTTTTCGGATTGACCCGCAACGGCGTTGATCGCAGCCTCAGCGCGGGGGGCAGCAGTGGAGGAGCCGCCACCGCTGTCTCGAGTCACATGCTACCGCTTGCCGATGGCAGCGATATGATGGGTTCGCTGAGAACACCTGCCGCATTTCAAGGGATCGTGGGGTTTCGCGCGTCGGCCGGAGCAATACCTGCGGCGACAGACGCAGATCCACAAGGCTTGGGACTGACCAGTATTGGTGCCATGGCCAGAAACGTCAGTGACGTCAGCGCATTATTCACCACCCTTCGCGATGATCCTGCCGCGCGCCGGCAAAGCCCTCACGGACCTTCGGGGGATCTGAAGGAACTTCGTATCGGTTGGCTGGGCGATGCAGACGGACACTGGCCGATGGCCAAGGGTGTTTTAGCTCAGTGTCAGCGCGCGCTGGAAAACCTACAAGGACCGGGCGCTCAGATTGACCTCTGCTCGCTACCCTTCTCCATGGCAGATCTCTGGCTTTGTTGGCTGACCCTCAGGCAGCGTGCAATGCTGTCGGATCGCGCGCTGTATGAAGATCCCCGGTCACGCGCGCGCATGAGCGATAACTGGCGATGGGAAATCGAGCAAGGCATGCAGCGAGGCGAGTCCGACCTCCTTATGGCAAAAACACTCCGACGCGATTGGCTTGCGACCATCGAGCGGCTGTTTACGCAATACGATGTATTGGCCGCACCAGCTGCTCAAGTCTTCCCTTTTGACGCTGAGGCAGGCCCTCCAACAGCGATCGAAGGCGTCTCTTTAGAGACCTATCATGAATGGTTAGCCATCAGTCTGCCCGCCTCGCTGGCGGGCCTACCGGTTATCAGCCTCCCAGTTGCCGCAGGGTCAGCGACAAACCTGGCCGGCATTCAATTGATGATGCCCCGGGGCCGAGACGATCATCTGCTGGCCATCGCGACCGCAGCTGAGCAAGCGCTGTTAGCCTGACTCCGCTCAGCTCCCCGCCTCATCACGATGACGATAATCGCGGTTGACCCGGCGCCACACCCATCGCCCTGAGGCCACCAATACCAAACCGTAGGTCAGCGCGAGCAATAGCTCTCCACTGATACCGGCGAACTCCTCGACACTGACGGCGCGCCCAAACGGTAGCGCATAAAAGATGGTGAGCAACGCGCTTAACACAACACCACCGAATACCATCACACGCGGCCACAATAGTGTTTGCCTGACGACGGCGAGATCTGTCTCTGTTTCTGGCAGTCGGTGCAAGGCGATCCGGAAATCACGCTCTGCTGGTGACACCTCTCCTTTGCGAGAAACCCCTATCATGACAAAGTAACTGCTGAGCGCGGCAACCAGTATGGGATCAGCGATGACCGGCCAGTCCACCGCCCCGATTAGGGCAAGAGCGTTCATTGCGACATTAACGGCAAAGCCTGCCGCCATACCCCAGAAAGCGCCCGCCTCAGTGAGACGATGACTCCAGATACTCATGAAGGCCACTGCGCCCCAGGATGACGCGAACAACGGTCCAGCGAAATGCGTCAACCAGAAAATATTTCTCGGCAACAAGAGCGCCAACGCAATGACCGACAGGCCAACAGCCAACATGGACCACCGAGCAGCACCCAAACGCTGAGTAGAGTGGTCGGCGCTCGTCGAACCGGCGTCCTCCGACCGGGCAGCACTGCCCAGCACATCATGGCTGACGCTGAAGCCGACCAGCGATAGAAACGTGGATGCAGAGGACAAGCCGGCAGCCAGGACGCCACAAATGAGCAACGCGCCCAATGCGGTCGGCAATAGATTCATTGCCACCCAAATCATGGTGCTTTCAGGGGGAGTGATATCGGGATTGATGAGATTCACCGCGGTAGCGGCGAAGTTCGTCACGAGATATAGCAGTAGCATGGCTATCAGCGCACCGCAGGCGGACCGAATGACCACATGCTCGCTGCGCGCCATGAGGTAGCGACTAGATTGCCAAGGGCTTACGGCAACGACAATGCCCCAGGCCACGCCCAAAATGGTCGCCCACAACAATCCGTCTAACGGAGTTTGCCACGGCGTCTCTGGGCCCACTCGTCCATGCCACGCAATGATGCCCGGTTTCGCTTCATACGTTGCCAATGCTCTCGATCGCCGCAAACCAACCGCCTGCTGATTGAATGATAAAAAAAGCGGCCAACACAATCATTCCGGAAAACAGCACAAACATCACCGTGTCAGTCAAAATGACGCCGCGGGAACCGGAGTAAAGCGTGAAGAGGGTATAACTGAGCCACACCGCTACGATGGCCACGGATTCATCAATGCCGGTCACCTCAGACATCACCAGCGCCATACCCCAAGTCACCGCAAGCAAATAAGCCGACAGCCCAACGACAATCGAAACACCGGCAAAGCGTTGAATACGGCGACTGTTGAAACGCGCCCTGAAAAAATCCGGCACCGTCAGCGCGCGACTCCGACGCAAATAACGTCCGAAGAATATGGCACCGATCACATAGCCCAAACAATTGAAGCACGTCATCATGATGATCAGCGGCGCATGCCCCTGATAAGACATGCCCGCCTCGCCCATAAAAGCATTGGTGCTCATGAAACTGGCGACCAATGTGCCGAGAATAAGTAAGGTTGGTGCGTTACGGCCCGCGACAAAAAAGTCTTCAAGATCTTTAACGCGACGTCCCGCATACCAGCCTATCGCCAGATAACCGGCGAGACTCACCACAATGGCAATCTGAAAACTATTCATCGAATCAGCGACTCACCGCATCTATCCTCTCACCACTCCACTGTTAACGACCGACCGTAATCGCCTCAGAAATAACGGTCATCAGCGAATCGGCATCAGCTACCCTAGGGTTGGTGCCGGCGGCCGCATCTTTTAACGCTTTCATCGTGAGCGCTTCAGCTGCCGACTCAGGGACACCTAATTCCGACAGTGTGCGGGGGATTTGGAACTGATCAAGCAACCCACAGACATAGCGATAAAACGCATCGAAATCCGTTCCCGGTTGATCCAGCGCTCTCATCATTGCCGGCACCTTCTCGGCGATGGCAGGCGCATTGAATCGCAATACCGCGGGCAATACGACGGCATTGGTAAGACCATGATGGGTATCGTACTCTGCGCCAACCATATGGCTAATCGCGTGCACCAATCCCAACCCCTTCAAGAAGGCAATGCCCGCCAAACAGGCACCGACCTGCATACCCCCGCGAGCCCCAATATTGTCGGGCTCTTCGACCACGGCCGGCAGTGACCGGCCAATGAGCGTCAACGCTTCTAGCGCAATGCCATCGCACATGGGGTGAAAATCAGGTACGCAGTAAGCCTCCACCGCGTGTACCAGTGCATCTAGACCAGTCCAAGCCGTCAGCTGAGGGGGAAGGCCCATCGTGAGCTCAGGATCCAGCAACGTCAGCGAGGGTTTCAAGTCCGGATGCCAAACACACAACTTCATCCCGGCTTCGCTGTGCGTAATCATCGCGGTACTTTCCGTTTCAGCTCCGGTACCCGCCGTCGTCGGAATGCAGATCAACTTGGGGAAGACATGTTCGACCGGCAGTACGGGACTTGCTTCATCGTAGTTAAAACGCCACACATCGAGATCATTATTCGCCACCAGCGTGGTCGCTTTTCCGGCGTCCATGCCACTGCCACCCCCCATTGCGATCACCCCATCATGATGGCCATCGCGGAAGCATCGACGGACCTGCTCAATCTCGGTGTCCTTAGGGTTGGGGGAGACGTCTGAGAAACTATCAACCGTGAGCCCAGCCGCCTCGAGCGACCGCTTGGCAGTCGCAATAAACGGCAAGTCGGCGGAGCCACGATCGGTCACGATCAACGGGTTGCTCATGGCCAAGGCTTGGCAATGGGTTGCCAGTTCTTTTAATCGTCCCGGCCCATAGGCAATCGGCACCGGAAAGGACCAGTCATACGGCTGTAACAGTGTGCTGGGGTCGTTCGTTTCCATAGTGCTATCTCATGATGAAAGGGGTCGATTAGGCGACACGTTAGCCTTCTAAAAAAGACTATTTATCGGACCAAATAAAAAGCGTGCTTTGCTTATTACTTTTTATTATATTGCCTGAAATATGGCTTTGCTAGTGCGTTCCATCGCGTTACCTGCGCCCTCAATACCTCCTGTGGGCCCGCTTCTTAGCCCAACCATGAGTGGCACAGAGCCGAATTAAGGCAGACCTGCAAACAGGAATCAGAGTACATGAATTCACCACAGCTTTCTCTCTCGCGCCGTCTGCGCAAATCACCATTCGAAACACGCTCTCACGTGGGCGCGACAAGAGCGTCGGTTTACAACCACGTGGTCTTACCGACGGTTTACGAATCACTAGAGGCCGACTACTGGCATCTCAGAGAACACGTTCAAATCTGGGACGTTGCCTGCCAGGTTCAGGTCGAGGTTCGCGGACCCGATGCGCTCAAATTTGTCGAATTTCTGACACCGAGGGATGTCTCGAAATGCGTACCCGGACAATGCATTTACGCTCCACTGCTTGATGAGCATGCCGGGGTTGTGAATGACCCCATCATTCTCTGCTTATCGGCAGACCGCTACTGGCTGTCCATTTCTGACTCAGACGTCTTATTGTGGGCAAAAGGACTGGCAGTGGGCGGTGGCTTCGACGTCGAAGTCCATGACCCGGACGTATTCCCCTTATCGTTACAAGGCCCTAAATCGGAAACGCTGTTGAGTCGACTGATTGCAGAGCCGGTTGAGGACATTCGCTTTTTCCGTTTCATTCACAGCTAGCATTGATGACATTGATCTCGTCGTTGCACGCACTGGCTGGAGTGGCCAGGGTGGCTTCGAACTCTACTTGAGTGAACCCGCGGCGGGAGAGCGACTGTGGGATATCATTGTGGAAGCTGGAGCGGATCTCAATCTACGCTCAGGCTGCCCTAACTTAATCGACCGGATTGAGACCGGCTTACTCTCGCACGGCAATGACGTCACCTTAGCCAACAATCCGATCGAGTCGGGGCTGAACCGCTTCTTCAAAATGGGTAAAACCGCGGATTATTTAGGCAAGCAGGCACTGGAGAAAATTGTGGCCGAGGGCACGTCACAGCAATTCGTGCGTCTGGTCTTCCCCGGGGATCCCATCGCGAATCCGCGGGAGTACTACCCTCTATCCGTTTCGGGGAGCGCCGAGCCGGGCACTGTGACCAGCGTCATCTATTCTCCAAGACTCGGGCACAACGTTGGTCTCGGATATGTTCCCACCTCGGCCACCGCGGTTGGCACTACGGTAACGCTATCGCTCCCCAATGGCAGCGTGTCGGGCAACATCGCGGATAAGGATTGGCAGACTGAGCCCGCTCGGTAACCTAGCCCCGATCGCATCACGCACAAAACAGGGCTCGGCCTATTGAGCAGAGAGACCGTGAATCATTTTGGTCTCTAGAAAATCGTCGAGGCCCATTTCGCCGCCTTCCCTGCCGTTCCCCGATGCTTTATAGCCGCCAAAGGGCGAACCGTATTCGTAAGCACCGCCGTTAATATGCACCGCACCGGCCCGCAACTGGCGAGCGACCCGTGCGGCGCGCTCACTGTCGCCCGTCTGCAGGTAAGCAGCCAATCCATAGGGGGTATCATTAGCAATCGCGATCGCTTCGGCTTCGTTCTCAAAGGGAATAATCGCCAAGACAGGGCCGAAAATTTCCTCGCGGGCGATTCGCATGTCGTTGGTGACATCGGCGAAAATCGTCGGGCGTACGAACCACCCCGTCGTCAATCCCTCGGGGCGACCCAATCCGCCTGCGACCAGTTTCGCTTTTTCGTCGATACCCACCTGAATCATGGTTTGCACCCGGTCGAACTGAATTTGATCAAACAGCGGGCCCAAGTGGTCCCCCTCGAGTTCCGGATCATCGACTCGAGTCTGTTCAGCAGCGCGCTGCGCAATCTCAACGACCTCGTCATAACAACTGCGCTCGACCAAAAGCCTCGTTGGCGCATCACACGATTGACCCGTATTAAACATGCACTCCGCAACAGACTGGGTAACCCGCGCTTCCAGATCACAATCAGCGAAGATCAGATTGGGTGACTTACCCCCCAGCTCAAGGGTCACTCGCTTCACCGAAGGCGCGGCATCCTGTGTCACCGCAGTGCCTGCTCGAGTCGATCCCGTAAAAGACATCATTTGGATGTCAGCATGCCGAGACAGCGCTGAACCAACCACAGGCCCCGTGCCATTAACCATATTGAAAACACCTGCCGGCACCCCCGCTTCATGCAATATCTCGGCATAAATCATGGCCGAGATGGGGGTGTGCTCGCTGGGCTTCAAGACACACGTGCAACCCGTTGCGATCACCGGCAACACTTTGAGTACGACCTGATTAATCGGCCAGTTCCAAGGTGTAATCAAACCGCAGACGCCAATCGGCTCACGCAGTAACACCTCACCATTATCGAATGACTCGCTCTCTTCGAGCCGCTCTAAGGCCGCAATAAATCCGTCTAAGTGCCCTATCGCCGCATCGGCTTGTGCTTCACGCGCCATGGTTATCGGCGCGCCCATTTCCATTCGCATCGCCTGTGCCAGTTCCTCAAATCGGGCTTCGCTAACTGCTCGGATGCGTTTCAGCAAGGCGAGGCGCTCATCCTTAGTCCAGCGGGAAAAATGGTCGAAGGCGGCGACTGCAGCTGCAACGGCTCGGTCAACATCCGCCTCGTTACCCAGCGCAACCTCACCCAGCTGCTTAACGTTGACGGGATTGAGCACGGGCATCGTATCTGGGGAGCATGGCGCCACCCACTCACCGTTTACATAAAACTTCGATAAATTTTCCATAGTGCCTCTTACCTGATATTAAATTTGACGTGCTCGCGACATCGGAACACCACTGCCACTCAGCCGGACCTGCACGCGCCGCCCACCTTATCAGACTGTGGGGTCTTTATCGGGTCATGCTCGCAGCCATTTGGGCAACACCTCTTGCTTAACCGTCACACCCTCTCCGACCGATACGATACCCGGTACTTCCACTGCACCCACTAATCCACGACAAAATTTCGAGGCCTCAATAAAATCCATCTGACCCAGCGGTTCTTCATTGGCTCTGTGGTAATGATCAGCGATGTGCTGGGACATTCTGCTGCAAGGCGGATTGTATTCTTCGACGATAAGCACCACGCCACCCTCGAAGGTCAATTCCGTTCCTCGCGGTAACCGCGAAAACTCAGGAACACCGGAAATACTTAGGTTCACCGCGACATCGCCTGCCCGCAGCGCAGCCGGAAGACCGAGCTGTTTGGAGACCGCCTGCAGATCCTCATGGGCGACGGCCGACCATTGACGTTCGTTCCGACGCTCGGTGCCGCCGGGTTGTTTATCGGTGAGATCCCATGCCGCTCGAGTAAAGCCGCGATGGCGATCCCCCACGATACCGTCGAAGGCAAATTGTAGTGTGTCGCACTCGACTTTTTTTAATGACCCCGGCGCCCCCACATAAGCACTGACCAGCGTCCCATGCACTTCCTTCATAAATGACCACCTCACTCGCCTCTGCCATGCGCAATAGACTGCCATGCCGCTCGCCAAGACACCATGCCTCTTGCCTCTACATACTCGGTCTAGCCGGTCTCGGTCTCGGATTTCGGTCTCGATCGCAACCACCCCCAGCGCCTCATCATCTCGCCACTCAGTCACCGTTATCCGGCTGGGTTTTATAACGTCCCGCTGCCAAGCAACTTGATGTCGCGCACAGTATTGCGACAAGTCGTATACTCAAAGCAATGGAACAGACTATTGGACCGATCAACGAATTACTCAGTGCCGTGATGGCCACACTGGGTGAGCACATGCCGCGCGATCTGACATGGCCTATGCTACTGATGATGCTCGCTATTGCGACCGCTATTTGGTTATTTCGTGATGGCTGGGGCGCAAAAGACGCCAACGGGCGTGTCAAGCACCAGAGCCTCATACCCTTCTTGCTGCCCAAAGAAATTTATACCCATACCTCTGCCAAAGTGGATGTCGGCTTGTACGTCGTTGAGCGCTGCTTGCATCCGCTGTGGGCTACCACCTTCTTGGTGAGTGTTGCCCCTGCCACCGAATCAAGTGTCATCTCAACCTTAGAAGCACTGTGGGGATCAGGACCCACCCTAACCAGCCACTGGGGCTGGATGCTCCTATATAGCTTGGTGACGCTGCTTGTTTACGATTTCCTTTTTTATGCGATTCACTACTGCGAACACAAAGTACCCGCGCTATGGGCAATCCACAAAATCCATCACTCTGCCGAAGTCCTAACCCCGCTCACACGATACCGCGAACACCTCATCGAGGGCCCAATCTATGCCATCGGCGCGGCGCTCGCTTACGGTTTCTCTGGCGGACTGTTTGGCTGGCTATTTGCGGGCAGTATCGTACCGGCAACGCTGTTTAATCTTGGCTTCTTTGCTGTCCTGTTCGGATTCAACGGTGCTTTCCGTCACTACCATGTGGCCTTCCACTATCCACGGGGACTATCTCGGTGGCTACAGAGCCCTGTCATGCACCATATCCACCATAGTTACCTTGAAAAACATCACGACACCAATCTCGCGGCGGTGACCAGCCTCTGGGATCGTCTGTTTGGCACGCTCTACATTCCAGAAAAGGATGAATGCACTCCCTGGGGACTAGGGCCAGCGACACAAAATCAGTATCGGTCATTAACACAGAACATCACAGGACCTTTTCGTGATTGGGCACTGATGTTGAAGGCGAGAAGCAAAGGCGACCAGGTAATACACCATGAATAAGTTCTTCGCAGCGCTCATGACACTGATGATCGCAGGCACAGTTGCCGTGGTATTTGTGCTCGGCCTGTTATCCGTTCAGGATGGCCCGCGTGAGATACCTGCGGAACAGCACACTACGCCAGAGCCATGACGCCACTATGACGCAAACGCCCAAAAAGACCGCCACTGATAAAAGTCACTTTGCACCGAATGGCGGGGCTCGATACGACGCCGTCGCGCAGGTGCGACCAAAGGATGCTGCGACGCTCATCGTTGTGCGAGGCGGGCCAGAGCCGAGGATTTTGATGGGAAAGCGAGCGGCCACTCATCGGTTCATGCCGAACAAGTTCGTCTTCCCGGGGGGCAAGCTCGACCGAGTGGATCAGCAGCTCAACGTACCCGGCGAACTGAGCGACCCTGTGATGGCACGTTTACGTAAATCAACGCGAGCAGCAGTGGGCGATCGTAAGCTTCGTGGCTTAGCGCTGGCCGCTATAAGAGAAACCTACGAAGAAACGGGTCTCGTCATAGGCCGCAAATCTGCGGCTGCGCCGCGCAGCCGCAACACCATTTGGCAGGAATACTTTGCGCACGATGTCGAGCCGCCACTCGAACATATGGACTTTATCGCTCGAGCCATCACACCGCCCAACCAAAACCGTCGCTTCGATACCCGATTTTTCATGGTGCACGACCGTTTCATACAAAACGACCCTGAGCGAGTCGTCGATGCCAGCGGAGAGCTCAATGAAATACACTGGATGACCCTTCCCGAGGCGCGTCAACTTGATTTGCCCTCGATAACACGATGGATTATCGATAGAGTGGAAACGCGAATCCGCCTCGACCTGTCAACACAGCTGAGACAAAGTGCTCCGTTCATTCGATTTATCAATGGCGCACGAGTCACAGCCGACTTATAACCGACATCAGCTAAACGACATCAGCGTGTCTGCCTGCTGATGGTGACATTCACTATCCGAAAGATGGATCCCGACTATGCCAGCGTCATCCAGTGATACCAACGAAGGGCACCTGACCGGCTACGGATCATCGTCCTACCGGCACTACGTGCTTGTGCTCCTCATGCTGGTTTACACCCTCAACTTTGTGGATCGCACCCTCATCGCGGTTGTCGCACAGCCCATCATTGAGTCTTTTCAGCTCACCGACGCGCAATGGGGGCTGCTTTACGGGCCTCCATTTGCCATTTTCTATGCCGTGATGGGGCTCCCGATTGCACTCTGGGCCGACCGCGCCAATCGGGTCAATGTCATCGCCATTTGCATCGTATTGTGGTCAATCATGACCGCGCTGTGCGGTATTGCCGTCGGCTTCGTCACGCTGCTCTTATTCAGGATTGGTGTGGCGATCGGCGAAGCGGGCTGCACCCCGCCGGCCAACTCGCTGATTGGCGATTACTTCATTGCCCGCAAGCGAGCTACCGCCTTGGGCATTTATTCGATGGGGGTCACCCTAGGCAGTGTGCTAGCCAACTTATTTGGTGGACCGATTGCTCAAATGCAAGGCGCCGACGTGGGAAATTGGCTCACTGGCCTTGGCTTGGGCTGGCTCTTTGGTGGCCTCGACTGGAGCAACATCGAGGGCTGGCGGGTGGCATTTGTGGTGGTCGGACTGCCCGGTGTCTTAGTCGCCCTGCTGGTCAAAATGAGCATCACTGAGCCACCGAGGGGTTACTCCGATCCTCCCACGGCGCAAATCGACAGCGCCCCAACTTGGCATGACACCTTTGCCGAGTTACGCAGTAAACCCTCTTTTTGGTGGATGGCAATTGCCGCGTCATTAGTCGCCTTCGTCGGCTACGGCCTGATCAGTTTTCAAGCGCCTTTTTTGCAGCGAGAGCACGGATTGAGTGTTCGTGATGCTGCACTCCAATTTGGCGCGCCACTCTCACTGCTCGCCGCTGCTGGCACCTTCCTGGGGGGCTACATCACAGAGCGTCTGACACCTCGCCTGCCCACCGCCGTGGCGTGGGTCCCCGCCATTGCCATCGCCCTCGCAGTACCCGCCTACGTCGCCGCTTTTTTCGCCACCGATCTGTTTTGGGTCTTTACCTTGTGGGGCATAGGCGCAGTGCTGCATTACAGCTACTTGGGCGCTCAGTACAATATTGGTCAGGGGGTCGTCAGCAATCGATCCAGAGCGACTGCCATTGCCGTATTGCTGATTCTCGTATCACTGATCGGGAACGGTATTGGACCCTACTTTGTCGGGTTCATGAGTGACTTTTTCATGCAACAACAATTACTGATGCTTGAAACCAGTACCCTGCTGTCTCCTGAGATCTGCAAAGCCACTGATCTGCTCCCACTGATTGAGGATCAAGCGCTCTGCCGCCAGGCAAATTCTACTGGGCTCAAATATGCGATGGCCGCTACCGCCAGCATTTTTATCTTGGCGTCGCTCTTTTTTGCGTTGTGCGCGCGAACCCTGAAGCAGGATTTTGTCGCCGAACTCGGTTAGTCTTTGGAGCGCTCGCGCGGCAAAAGACAGCCGAGTTACTGGGCACCTCGGGGACGTTGTGTTGCCGCTTTGGCCTTTGGGCCTTTCTTGTGATCGGGCTTTCCTTGCCTCGACTGAGTGCGTGACGCTGGCTTGGCATGGGTCTTTGACTTGGTCTTATTTCTCGGCCGTCGTTTCCCCGGTGACGCTACGTCTTTGGTTGGCAAGCGGTGCTCGGGCTCGAAACCCTCAATCTCATGCCGCGGCAGAGACTGTTTAATGAGTCGCTCTATCTTTTGAAGCTGAGCAACTTCCTCGGCACTCACCAGAGAGACCGCCACGCCCTCTTCTCCTGCGCGACCGGTTCGACCAATACGGTGAACATAGTCTTCCGGCACATGCGGTAGTTCAAAGTTCACCACCATGGGCAACTGCTGAATGTCGATGCCACGCGCCGCGATATCGGTCGCCACTAACACCTGCAACTGACCACTCTTGAATTGCTGCAAGGCACGCGTTCGCGCACTCTGCTTTTTATCGCCGTGAATCGAATCGCTCTTCACGCCTGCCTTACCCAGCTGCCGTGCCAGCTTATCCGAGCCGTACTTTGTTCTGGCAAAGACCAGAACCTGGCCACTTGTCTCATGGCGCAACAGATGTCTCAGCATCTCGCCTTTGCGATGCTTATCAACGGGGTAAATTTTTTGGCTAATGCGGCTCACCGCGGTATTAGCCGGTGTCACCGACACTCTTTTCGGCTGATGTAAAAACTCGCCGGCCAAAGCCTCAATAGGCCGCGAGAAAGTTGCCGAAAACATCAGGGTCTGTCGCAGCTTTGGCAGCGCGGACTGAATCTGCCTAACAGCGGGAATAAACCCCATGTCGAGCATTCTATCGGCCTCGTCTAAGACCCACAGCTTGACGTGATCTAAGCGCAACGCGTTTTGCCCAAGCAGATCAATTAACCGGCCCGGTGTCGCCACCAGAATGTCAGTGCCTCGACTAAGATTACGAATCTGCGGACGAATATTGACGCCGCCACAGACCATCTGGCTATTGAGCTTCAAACCGCCACTGTAGGTTCGAATACTATCGGCGACCTGCGCGGCCAACTCTCGGGTAGGCGTGATCACCAGACAATGCACGTCTTTAGGTCCAGGCCGACGGCTATTATTTAATAACTGCAGAATCGGTAGGGTAAAGGCGGCGGTTTTTCCGGTTCCAGTTTGCGCAGAGGCCATCACGTCGTCTCCTGAGAGCACCAAGGGGATGGCGCTTGCTTGGATAGCCGTCGGCTCTTCATAGCCCTGCTTTTCAATATTACGAATAAGCCGAGCGTTGAGGCCCAGGTCGTTGAATGCGCTCATGGAAATCTCTTTACTGTGAGGAAGCAGGCTAACGATCGCCGGGGCACAATACTAACGCACCACACCGGCGAACCGCCCGCGCAGTATGGAGTGATTCACTCCCAATACAAGTGTTATTTAGCGTGAGTATGTCGGCCGGTTAAACCGCGCGAGGCCGCGTCATGCACCCTCACTCAGGACGCCTATGTCGTCTTACCCGACTCATACCTCCGCTCACCAAGACGATGTTAACGGCCCGCGCTGAGTATCTCCGCTTCTTCAGCACAGTCTTGTGGATTGGGCACCGCAAGCGCTTGGTCGTCCAGCTCCGATCTTGCCGCCGTCATCGTGGCCTGAAAGAGCGCGTTGTTCTGAAGCTGGGCGAAGGCCGCAGCACCCGCCGCCATGCCTGCCTCAGTGTCGCTCATCCAGTGCACGTTGCAAACCATGCGGCTGCGGGCGTAATCGCGACCTCTGCTGAGGATTTCCTCGGCGCGCTCTGGGGCTAATTGAGACAAGATGAGTGCCCAACCCCAGCCAATCGCACTGTGCCCACTGGGATAAGAACCATCGGTCTCCAATAGCGCTCGATCGTCAGGCGTGCAGATCGCCTGCTGGTTCGTCATAAAAGGCCTCGACCGCTGATACGCTTTTTTGGCGGGGTAGGTTGCCAAACCCAGATCGGTCAGTGACCGCTGCAACAGTCGATATAGCGCTGGTGTCTCCGAGTCACTGACAGACACACCCAATGCGCAGGTAAAAATCGATGCGGCAGAGGGAAAGGACAAATCTGCATCACGCGCCGCCAACTCCCATCGGGCCGTCCCTTCGAGGGGGCGCAATGCGTCGCTAGCAGCCTCGTCGGCTTGCTGCCGAGCGGACCCCTCAGCTGGGGGTGCCGGCACAAATTGCACGCTATTGAGCGGCGGGCGCTCATGGAGATAACCCTGCATCAGACCATGTCCTATCTCAGGAACAGGGCCGAGTAGATCGAGCTGAGGTGACTGCGGCTGACACGCCGACAGTGCGAGCAATATGAACGGGATGGGGAATCGGCTTTCCATCATTTTCATTATTTTCATCATTTTCTCGTCGCCTTATTGATAACGTCAGCGCACAGCCGTGGACTGGTTAGTCGACAGGGTGCGTTGTGAACAATACCTGCGTCACGCCTGTATTCGCGGGTATGAATAACCGTTAGACCAGCCCCTCTGGGCGCGCTTTTGGGCCATTGACAGCAGATTTTGGGCTTAGCCACACTTGATGGGCAAGTCCAGTTTGACGCCCAGCGCGTCACGTTGGGCAATGCAGCTGCCGGAGACCACATCCTTTACCGCCGCCGCAAATTCTGGCCCCGCGTCGTCTGCCTGTGCCATCGGCGCAAAGGCTCCCACCATATCGTTCAAGGCATAACCCGCCAACAACGCGGTTATCAAGGTCAGCTTCTTCATGTTTTTTTCTCTCGTTATTACAAGTTAATCGGAACATTTGATAAGGACAGTATTGAACCACAAAACACCGATATCGAGGGGTACCTCACTCTATTATTGCAACTCTCACTGACTTGGGTAGGCTGAGCGCTCTTCCATCCATCATAAGGCGCTTCCATGAAGACAATCAGCCACTCTGGCATCGCAGCACTGTTCTTCGCCGTATTGTCTTGCCCGGCGGCCCTTGTCTCTGCACACCAACACGATACAGCCCTCGGTCGAGACGCGTTGCTGGAAGTTTTTGCATGGGATCCAAAAACAGCCGAGATTACGAGCGAAAAAGTAGCCGACGGTCTTTACGTTTTATTTGGGTTGGGCGGCAATATCGCGGTGTCCGTTGGATCCGACGGCGTGCTCATTGTCGACGACCAAATACCTGAACTGGCGGGCAAAATTAAATCGGCTATTAAGCGTTTGGGCGGAGAGCGCATCGACTATATCGTGAACACCCATTGGCACTTT
Organism: uncultured Luminiphilus sp.; assembly: GCA_943789425.1. Lineage (GTDB taxonomy): Bacteria > Pseudomonadota > Gammaproteobacteria > Pseudomonadales > Halieaceae > Luminiphilus. The sequence goes on along the minus strand of CALSUB010000001.1, from coordinate 19,130 downwards.
GATCACGCAGATGGCAATACAGCGCTCGGTCCAGAGGGCGCGACAATCGTGGCCCACAGCAACGCGCGAAAAGACATGGCTGCGGGCGGCATCATCGATATGGTCATCGCCCAGTATCAGCAACCGCCTTATCCCGCGGACGCGCTACCTGAATTGACCTTCAAGCATGACATGGCGCTACATTTTAACGGCGGTGAAATCGAGCTGAGGCACTTCTCCCCGGCACATACCAGTGGCGATGCTGCGGTCTTTTTTCACCAGCATAATGCCGTCCACATGGGGGATGTTTTCAATAACGCAGGTTATCCTTTTGTTGATGTCGGTAGCGGTGGCGATGTCGACGGCCTCATCCGTTTCTGTGAACAGACGCTCAATGCCATCGACGAGGACACGATTATCATCCCTGGCCATGGCCCCGTCACGAACTACGAAACGTTAGGAAACTATGTTGCCATGGTGCGAACGGTCCGCGATCGCATACAAGCCATGATCGATGAAGGGTTGAGCTTAGACGAGATCAGCGCGGCAAAGCCCACGGCGGACTTTGACCCTATCTATGGACCTGAGGCCGCCTCGCTGGGATTCGTGAACCGCGTGTATACCGACCTCTCCCGCAAACAGAAGCGATAATGCAGGCCGCTGCGGGAGTGTAGACAAGCTTCGCTGATCACTTTAGGAGCGACGAAGATGCTCAAAGCACGACTCATTTTTATGCTGTCTTGGAGTGCCTTTGCGTGGGCCAATTTCGTCATTGGCGCGATTGTCATTGGCGGCTTTACGCAGGGCTGGCAGGCACAGATGCCTGGCAACAGCACTGAGTGGCTGCTCGTCGGCGTCTCCCCCATCGCTTGGTTCTTGCTCTACATGCTGACAGGGCACACTAGAATCGTGCCTTGGAGAACACACTGAATTTGTCACCTATTGGTAGTGAGCTGAACAGCCGTTTCTGACAGCATAGGCAAAAGAGGTGAGGTTATGAGCGCAATAACGAACAGACTGGCAGTCATCCTATCGTGGTGGGCATTGGTTCATTTCGTCCTGTTAATCATCGGAATAGCAGATGAAATGAACAGTTCTCTACCCATACCGACTAGCGAGGTGGGCCGCTTCATCAGTGATTACGCTAGCGTTTATCAGAATGAATTCATTTACTACGGATTCGCTCCCACCGTATGGCTGTTGCTTTACCTAGTAACAGGCAGGGTCGCAATTCTCCCGTGGCGTGGATGACACCGGTTTCACCTGGTGTATCCAGAGATAACGCCTTTCAGCGAATAAACAAGTCTCGCCCCTCTCCCCGGGCGGCAATCTCTGCGAACCAAAGCCAGCCTCACTGAGCCTGATATGCTCTCCCCCACCATCCGTTGCATCTGGCAGAGAACATGAAAGCTGAACTTCAAGAATTGATGAATAGGTTGCGGAAGCTTCAAGGAGCAATCGACTTCGGCAATGCACCAATGGCTGAACGAGAAGAACTAGCGGGTGATGTGACAGACATCATGGATAGGCTGTTCGAAGTCATGAAGAAGCTACCCGACGAGTAATCCAGACCAATACATCTCCCCCCAAACCAATGCGCTTGAACGTTGCACATCAGGGAATGGGTTGGGGAGTAGATTATCGCAATGCGCAGTACCGTCTGGTACCACGCGATTATTGCTTTGTATTTTGGAGGCTCGGGTCGGAATCGAACCGGCGTTGACGGATTTGCAATCCGCTGCATTACCACTCTGCCACCGAGCCTTATCGTTGCCATCAATCGACCGCAACGGTGACGGAGGGTACCCCGCCACGGCCGCGGATTATACACAGCCACGCGCAAAAGCGAAAAGGTAACCGATCGCCGCATCACAATACTTTTGAACGCCCACAAGGTAAGCTTAGCGCTCAAAAAATAAGAGAGCTTACCCATGTCGCCTACCAGACTACCCGCCGCATTGTCGGCCTGCTTAGCCTGCCTATCACTGGGCGTCGGCGCCTCCGAGAACAGTTACTCAACCGGGATCGACACCGACTATCCGAAGCAAGTCTTTTTTGGCGATCTTCATCTTCACTCTAATATCTCAGCCGACGCCCATTCGATGGGCAATTTACTGTTAACCAGCGCAGACGCCTACCGATTTGCGCGGGGAGAAAAGGTGATTGCCTCGAACGGCTTACCCGCTCAGCTGAAGCGCCCGCTGGATTTCTTATCCGTTACTGACCACGCAGAATTTATGGGTCTCTATCGCATGTTCACCATAGAGGATCCCAGGCTCACTGCGACACTGCTGGGCAAAACATGGGCATCACTGTACGCCCCCAGGCCTGACCCCAATGAAACGGACCCAACGCGAGTGGCGTCGAGTAACCCGATTATTGCTTTCGTCAACAGCATTAATGATCCCAACCCCGCAAGAGACGCCTACCCTGACGAGTTGCGGAGTGCAATCTGGACTGACGTTGCTCGCACCGCCGATGAGTTCAACCAACCCGGCGTATTTACCGCCTTTACCGGCTACGAATGGACCGCGATGCAAGGCGGCAGCAACCTCCATCGCTGCATCATCATGAAAGATAGCGAGGAAGTGGTAACCGGCTGGTTGCCCTACTCCGCACAATCTTCGAGTGACCCAGAGGCGCTCTGGCAAGCATTGACCGAATACGAACAGATTACCGGTGGGGAAGCGCTCTCAATCCCCCATAACGGCAACCTTAGTAATGGTTTGATGTGGGACACTACCACCCTCGACGGCGGTCCCCTCGATCAAGATTATGCCGAAGCGCGCATGCGTTGGGAGCCGATTGCTGAGGTCACCCAAATAAAAGGCGATAGCGAGACGCACCCTTCCCTATCACCCGATGATCCCTTTGCCGAGTTTGAGCGGTGGGACGAATACAACATCTCTAACACGGTGAAAACAACGCCCGACATGTATCCGGGCTCTTACGCCCGATCGGCACTCAAGCGGGGACTCGCCTTAGAAAAAACCATTGGCGCGAACCCTTATGCGTTCGGCATGATCGGTAGCACTGACGATCACACCTCGCTCGCCACAGCAGAAGAAGACAACTTCTTTGGAAAATTCGCCAACTCTGAACCGGGAGTCCGCACCCCAGACTCTCGTATGGCCGGGCTCAATGCCGACTGGGAGCTAGGCGCCTCAGGTCTTGCAGCCGTTTGGGCACCCGACAATACGCGCGACGATCTCTTCGCGAGCATGAAACGTCGCGAAGTGTATGCCACCACCGGCTCACGCATTGTGTTGCGCTTTTTCGGCGGCTGGCAGTTTGCTGATGATAGTGTCCACAGCCCCTACTTTGAGACAATTGGCTATCGCGACGGTGTGCCCATGGGTGGCGAGTTGTCCGAACAGCGAGACGCGACTGCTCCAACGTTTATGGTGCAGGCAATGAAAGACCCCGACGCGGCTAATTTAGATCAAGTACAGATCATTAAAGGCTGGATCGATGCCAAGGGCGACACGCATGAGCAAATTTATTACGTGGCGCTCTCTGACGATCGTGAGATTGATCCCGCAACCGGGCAGCCAGAACTGGTTGGCAGCACTGTCGACTTAGAGGCAGTGACGTTTTCGAATACGATCGGCGCCGTGCAACTGAGTGCGCAATGGACTGACCCCGAGTTTGACGCCTCGCAGGCTGCCTTTTATTACGCCCGAGCCATCGAAATTCCGCGTCCACGATGGAGCGAATACGACCGAAAATACTTCGGTGGCGATTTTGCTGACGCACCGCGCACGGTGCAAGACCGCGCCTACTCTTCTCCTATTTGGTACCGGCCTGAGTAATCGGGTCAACAACGTCAAGAGGACGAGACAAACGCGGCAAAATTGGCGCAATTCATGACCGGTCGCAATGAAAATTGAACACTGATAAGGTATCCGATATAAGTAACTAAGACGTCAGACTAGACGTTATAAAAACAGACTACGCTGTCGATAAGAATCATCACTTGGGGGGCGCGGCCAGTGGTCGGGCGAAGTGAATAACGTGAAACCAACTGATCTCCGAGACCCGGAATATTTCCATAAAGTGGTCGATTGCCAGTATGCGTGTCCTGCGCACACGCCGGTTCCTGAATACATTCGTCTCATCGCTCAAGAGCGCTATGACGACGCCTACATGGTGAACTGGGAATCGAACGTGTTTCCCGGCATTCTAGGCCGCACCTGCGATAGGCCCTGCGAGCCCGCTTGTCGGCGTGGACGCGTCGAGGAAGAGCCCGTCGCCATTTGCCGGCTCAAGCGGGTGGCTGCGGACAATAAAGGCTCGATTACCGATCGCCTTCCCAGCATCCCGCGACAGAAAAACGGCAAACGGATTGCTTTGATCGGCGGCGGCCCCGCTTCCTTGACTGTGGCACGAGACCTAGCTCCGTTGGGCTACCAATTAGACTTATATGACAGCCAACCTGCAGGGGGCGGCTTCATGCGCAGCCAAATTCCTTCTTTCCGGCTGCCACCGGAGGTGCTCGACGAGGAAGTCGACTACGTGCTCAACATGGGCATTCAATCGCACTTTGACACCTACGTGGAAAGCCTTAAATCGATCATCGACAAAGGTTACGACGCCATTTTTGTCGGCACCGGCGCCCCTCGAGGCAGCGACCTGGATCTACCCGGTCGGCAAGAATGTGAGAAACAAATTCATGTGGGTATCGAATGGCTGGGATCCGTCGCCTTTGAACACATTCAGAAAGTGGGCAAGCGCGTCTTAGTACTGGGCGGTGGTAATACAGCGATGGACTGCTGTCGGACAGCACGTCGACTCGGTGGAGAAGATGTCAAGGTGGTCGTGCGCTCCGAGTTTGCGCGGATGAAGGCCTCACCGTGGGAAATCGAGGATGCTCAAGAAGAGGACATTCCAATACTCAACAACCACGTGCCAAAGGAGTTTGTCCACGAAGATGGCAAGTTAACCGGCATGCGCTTTGACAAAGTTGACGTGGTTTATGACTCGGCGGGCAAGCGCAATCTCGTCCCAACGGGCGAGGAAATCTTTTTTGCCGCCGACGAAGTACTCATTGCCATTGGCCAAGATAATGCATTCCCCTGGATAGAGCGTGACCTAGGTATCGAGTTCGGCAAGTGGGACATGCCTCAGGTCGATAAGCGAACATTCCAATCAAGCAATCCCAAGGTGTTCTTTGGGGGTGACGCTGCCTTTGGCCCTGAAAATATCATCACCGCCGTCGCGCATGGGCATCAGGCTGCAGTGTCGATTGATCTTTTCCTATCAGGCAAGTCGACCCACAAACGCCCGGCCCCCGGCGTGAACCTCATCAGCCAAAAAATGGGCGTGCATGAGTGGAGCTATGACAATCTGGTGACCGTGGACCTCCGTGAGAAGGTGCCCCACGTTGATAAAGTCACCGCACTCAAGGATCGCAAGGTTGAGGTGGAGCTCGGCTTTGATATCAACGCAGCTTACCGCGAAGCCGAACGGTGTCTTAATTGCGATGTGCAGACTGTCTTTGACGGTGCAAAGTGTATTGAATGCGATGGCTGCACTGATATCTGTCCTACTGACTGCATCAACTTCATTGATAACGCCGATGAAGACGCGCTGCGTCGGACCCTTCGCGCCCCCGCCAATGACACAACACAGGATCTTTATGTCTCCGAAGCACTGGTGCAAACGCAGCGCGTCATGGTCAAGGACGAGAATGTGTGCCTGCACTGTGGCCTATGTGCAGAACGTTGCCCCACTGGCGCCTGGGACATGCAGCGATTCCTTTACTCGGTTACTAAGGCGGGCTAAGTATGCAACCCAAAGAATCGATTAATGATTTTGTGATCAAATTTGCCAACGTCAACGGCACCGGGTCTGCAAGCGCCAATGGCATGTTTGCCAAAGCGATCTTCCGCATGGGGATCCCCGTCAGTCCGCGCAATATTTTCCCTTCGAATATTCAAGGCCTGCCAACCTGGTACGAGGTGCGTGTCAGTCGAGATGGCTATCTCGGCCGGCGCGGCGGTGTTGATATGATGATCAGCGTCAACCCACAGAGCTTCGCAAAGGATGTGTCCGAGGTGGAACCAGGTGGCTATATGGTCTACGACACCACCAAACCGCTGGACCTTCGACATGTCCGTCGTGACGTGAACTATCTCGGCATACCACTGACCGAAATGTGCTTGCGCGAATATACCGACTCTCGCCAACGGCAGCTTTTTAAGAATGTCATTTACGTGGGCGCCCTCGCGGCACTGCTCAATATCGATTTCGCGATATTGAAAGACCTTGTCCGCGAGCAATTTAAGGGCAAAGAAAAACTGATTACCCCAAATATCCACGCCTTAGAAATGGGTCATCAGTATGCGTCTACCCATTTCACCTGTCCGCTGGGAATCCACCTAAAAGCCGGAGAGCAAACACCTAAGCACATAGAGGAATTTGATCAAATTCTCATGGATGGCAACACCGCCACGGCACTAGGAGCCGTCTATGCTGGTGCAACGGTAGCGGCTTGGTATCCCATTACGCCATCGACATCAGTGGTGGATGCGTTCGAAAAATACTGCCGACGGTTGAGAATTGACCCAGGGACGGGCAAGAAAAACTACGCGATCGTTCAAGCCGAAGATGAACTCTCGGCCATGGGCATGGTGATTGGCGCGAATTGGAACGGTGCTCGCGCCTTCACGGCAACCAGCGGACCGGGCATCTCATTGATGAGTGAGTTTTTGGGTCTCGCCTATTTCGCCGAAGTGCCCGCCGTACTCGTTGACGTGCAACGCGCAGGCCCTTCGACCGGGATGCCAACGCGCACCCAACAATCGGATATTTTTGCCGCCGCCTATGCTTCGCATGGAGATACCAAGCACGTACTGCTCTTTCCCGCCACGCCAGCCGAATGCTTCAGCATGACAGTTGAGGCCTTTGACCTAGCTGAGCGCTTACAAACACCCGTCATTCTGATGAGTGACCTCGATCTCGGGATGAATGAATGGATGTCGCCGCCTTTGGAATTCGACGACAGTTATCGTTATGACCGGGGGAAAGTGCTGACGGGAGAGGAGCTCGAGGCAATGACCGAGCGGTTTGGTCGTTATCTCGACCTAGATGGCGACGGTATCCCGTACCGAACCTATCCCGGAGCGCATCCAACCAAGGGCGCTTACTTCACACGGGGCAGCTCGAGAGACGAGTACGCCGCTTACACCGAAGACGGTGATGTCTATGTGCGCAACATGGACCGGCTATTGCAAAAATTCGAAACAGCAAAATCATTGGTGCCTGAAGCCAAGATTAAAATGGCAGACGCGCCCACCCAGGACGCGCTGCTATTCTTTGGCACTACCGCATCGCCCGCCTATGAAGCATTAGAGACGCTTGAAAAAGAAGGCATTCATCTCGACACCCTGCGACTGCGATCTTTCCCCTTCACGCAAGAAGTCGAAGACTTTATTGAGGCGCACGATCGCATCTTTGTCATTGAGCAAAATAGAGACGGGCAGATGCGACGCTTACTGCTTAACGAAACCAATGTTGAAGCCAACGCCAAGCTGGTCTCGGTGGTGGAATACGACGGGCTCCCCGTGACCGCACGAAAAATTGCTGCCGTGATCAGGGGGCATTTGGGCGTCAACAATGTCACACCACTGGTGCCTCAAGAAAAGGACATCGCCTAATGACTTATGCTAAACCCGCCTTTCGTCATCCCGACTCCAAAACCAACGAGGTTGGCTGTACGCGCCGTGATTATGAGGGCGGGTTGTCCACGCTCTGCGCTGGCTGTGGGCACGACTCAATTAGCGCCGCGATCATCGACGCTTGTTTTGAGCTCTCGATTGAACCGCACCGGGTTGCCAAGCTCTCTGGTATAGGCTGCTCATCAAAAACGCCCGCCTATTTTCTCAGTGGCTCCCACAGTTTCAATAGCGTGCACGGGCGAATGCCCTCCGTCGCCACAGGCGCCAACGTGGCCAATAGAGACCTCATTTACATCGGCGTCTCTGGAGATGGCGATACCGCTTCGATTGGTATGGGTCAGTTTGCACATGTGATGCGCCGCAATCTAAACATGACCTATATCGTCGAAAACAACGGCTGCTATGGGCTCACTAAAGGGCAAGATTCTGCCACCATGGATACCGACTCTGTCAGCAAAAAAGGGGATATCAATCCCTATATGCCCATCGATTTGGTGCGCTTAGGGATTGAGGTCGGCGCCACCTTTGTGGGGCGCAGCTTCTCCGGTGATAAAGCGCAACTGGTCCCGCTCATTAAGGCCGCAATCAGTCATCGCGGATTCGCTTTACTGGATGTCATTTCACCCTGCGTCACCTTTAACAACCATCAGGGCTCAACGAAGAGCTACGCTAATTTCCGCGAACACAATGAGGCGATGCCGGTCGACTTCGTGCCACGCAGAGAGGCTATCACGACCAGCTACGACGCCGGCATGGTGCAAGAGGTGTGCTTACATGACGGGTCGGTTTTGCGCTTGCAAAAGGTGAACAACGAATACAACATCGAGGACGCACAATCTGCGCTGGATGCGATTGCGCATCACAGTAAGCAGGACCGCATCTTAACTGGATTACTCTATATTAATCGCGACAGCGAGGAGCTCCACGATGTGCTACAAACTGCCTCCAAGCCGCTGAATACGATGTCTCAGCGTGACTTGTGCCCGGGCTCTCGCTTCCTCGACTCAATTAACGCGGGCCTGCGCTAAGCCTCTCGCGGACGCGGACAGCCCTGCCGTTATGGTGCTGATAACCAAACCTACCCTGCGCAGGCCTTGATCCGCCCACTGTGCCGCCTTTACGTCCATTGGGCCTCATCGCATCGCCGGGCATGTTGGGCACTGATCTCTAATACATCGACCCCCGCCTCAAGCAGCATGGGCAACTGATCTGGCAACAGATCCCCAACTACCTCAAGGCGCCCTTTAAAGCCGATCAATCGAAGCTGTCTCGCGAGCGTGAAAACCCGACCATCTGAGAAGTTGTCCACGACCAACGCAATCACAGGTTCTGCTAGCCACGCATCCAACATCGATAGCGATGTCACGTCCGCGACTTGCTTGTCGACACGCGCGCCCCCTTATCCTGCGGTGTCATAAAACAGCCGTGATGATCTATCCTGACGGTATCCATCAGATTACTCACCGCGATGAGACCGCAATGACATTGGGGTTCCGGTGCAGTCCGCACTCTAACTTATCTTGCCCTCGCCAACGTCCTGCTCGCATGTCCTCTCCGCCCGCCACCCGAGACGTACAGGGCTCACAACCAATTGAGGGGTATCCCTCACTCACGAGGGGATGCGGCGGAAGTCGATGCTCCGCTTGATAAGTTGCGATACGGTCTGCACTCCAATCGGCCAGCGGATTAAATTTCCACGTAGTGTAGATGTCGTCCCATTCGACACGCTCCAGCCGAGCACGCTCGCTCGAATGAAACTGCTTTTGCCCGCTAATCCAGCCACCATAGGGTCTCAGTGCGCGCCTTAGCACCTGCACTTTCCTCACGCGCGCAACAGCGATCAGGGTCCATTTGATGCAGCGTACCCGCATCGTCGTAGCGCTTTTCTGACAGCGGATCAATGCCGATGGTCTGAGCGCCTTTGCAGCCCCAGCCGAGCAATGAGCTCATCTCGGTAGGCTAAGGTTTCAGGGAAATGAAAACCCGTGTCGAGAAACACCACGCGGGTTTCAGGGTTAACCGTTGCGACCAAGTGGAGTAACACTGCACTCTCAGCACCAAAACTCGATACCACTGCCAGCTCGCCAAATGGGGATTGCTGCGCGAGTAACTGCGTCAAAAAAGGCTGGGTATCCAATGAAGAGAGTGCATCAGATGCTGCGCTGCTAGCCGAAACAGCGGACGGTGTCACAGGTAAGCGGTTAGGCGGCATCTCTCACCTCATACAATGCTGCGCGAAACGGCTCAGTACCCACCCTTTCTACCGCGGCCGCAAACGTTTCAGACGACGATACGCGCAGGGCAAGAAAGGTGTCCAGCATCCGATCTAGCGCCAGCACCAAATCGTCCTCACTAAAGCCAGGGCCCATTTTGTCGCCGAGCTTCGCCGCTAAACCGCCGCGCCCGCCCAAGGTCAATTGATAATTTTCAACCCCCGCCTTATCTAGGCCTAAGATCCCTATGTCACCAATATGATGGTGACCGCAGGCATTAATGCAGCCCGATATTTTTATTTTCAGTGGCCCCAATGCGCGCTCGCGCGCCTGATATCGCTGAGACAATCGTTGCGCAATAGGTATTGAGCGTGCCGTCGCCAGCGCACAGTAATCCATACCTGGACACGCAATCAGGTCTGATAGCAGACCGATATTGGCGGTAGCCAGCTGAGCCGCGCACAGTCTCTGGTACACCTCGGGCAGATCAGCCTGAGCAACATGTGGCAGCACAATGTTCTGCTCGTGGCTGACGCGTAATTCATTAAACCCGTACTGCTCAGCAATATCCGCGAGGCATCGCATCTGCTGCGCGCTGGCATCACCCGGTGTTTTACCGTGCGCCTTCAAACTGACTGTCACCGAGGCATAGCACTCTTGCTTATGAGGGCTGACGTTGTGCTCCACCCAGGATCGGAATGCGGGCACCGTATCAATCTGATCGAGATACGGCTCGGTATCCCGTTCAGGAAAATCAGGCACTGAAAATTGATCCATAATGTCTAGTAACGGCTTTAATGCTTTGGCACTAAACGCAGCAGTGACAGAGGGCAACACGTCGTTTACCGCCGCAGTAAAGGACTCCTCCCCCATCGCCTGCAGCAGAATTTTAATCCTCGCCTTGTATTTATTGTCGCGGCGTCCAGCCAAGTTATAAACCGATAAAATGGCCTCAAGATGAGGCAATAGCGCTGCTGTCGGCACCCCACGAAACAACCGCTTGCCGACTACGGGAGTTCGCCCAAGCCCACCACCCACATAAATGTCAAAGGCGATCTCATCGCCCGACTGCACTAGCCTCAGGCCGATATCATGCGCTTTGATCACGGCGCGATCGACCGCACCCGCGCTGATGGCAATTTTAAATTTACGCGGCAAAAACTGGAACTCAGGATGATCGGTAGACCATTGACGAATCCATTCCGCATAGGGCCGAGGATCAGTCACTTCGTCTAACGCCGCCCCAGCAAAATGATCGGTGGTCACATTACGAATGGTGTTTCCACTGGTCTGTATGGCGTGCATGTCTGCTGTGGCGAGCGCCGCCAGAATGTCTGGTGTATCGACCAACAGTGGCCAATTAAACTGAATATTCTGCCGCGTTGTAAAATGCCCGTAGCCGCGGTCCCACCGCTCTGCAATATCTGCCAACACCCGCATTTGCCGACTCGATAACGTGCCGTAGGGTATCGCCACTCTGAGCATATAAGCGTGTAGCTGGAGATAGACGCCATTCATCAAGCGTAACGGCTTGAACTCGTCCTCCGTCAACGCGCCGGAGAGCCGTCGCTCCACCTGATCCCGATACTGAGCCACCCGCTCCTGCAAGAAACGCTTCATCAAAGGCGTTATACCGGTACATCAGGCTCGCCTTGCCACGCTAACATCAGGACCGCAGCGCTGGCTGGCTTCGCTTTGGCACCACAGAAAACACCGTCGTGGTTTGAACGCTCGTCTGCTGCAGCGGCACCATAAACACGCCCAGCACATCGCCTGCGTCCGCACGCTCATCAATTCGCCGTTGTGCTTGCGCACCACGGGCATGAAGCGTGACTGCTTGGGTCACATCACTGACCCATTGCTGGTGTTTACTGAGGTAAAGCAGCTCTCCAGTGGTCAGGCGATTGCAAATGTTATAGCGGTGCATCAGTGACTCCATCGTTACCCGCGATCACGTAAGGCGCGATCGCTGCTGCTCGTATTGACTCTCTGTAATGAGTGGGCTGATGTGGCCCATCGGTCGCCGAGATCGCGACCAAGTAGACACCCAACACCGCTAACTCATCGTCAATGGTTTTAGCCGTTTCGGACGCGGCATCAATGCTGTGAAACGGTAATGCGTCGGCTATTTTTCTTACCCACTGCTGATCGTTTCCCCAGAAAACCACTTCGCCGGTGGTGAGGCGGTTCGCCGTAATGACAACGGGTGGCTTAATACGAGCCATGTCGCGCTCGCTCCAATACGCCGCCACCTGAAGTGGCTGGCTGACGCAGATCGCTGGCACCCACTGCGCCCGCGATCCCGACCAAAATCATTAAAGGTCCCTCGAAGCGCTGCTCGTCGAGTGCCCCAACGAACCCATCTAAATGACTCACAAAAGCACGCTGATCACGACGGGACACATTTTCAATGCAGGTGACCGGTGTCAGCCTATTCGCACCGTGCATCAATAACCGCCCCTGCAAAAACGCCGCGGTCTTGCGACCCATATAGACGGCCAGTGCTTGCTCCGTATCGACCAACTGCTGCCAATCGTGCTCTGCATACCCTTTCGCATCGTGGGCCGTCAAAAAGGTGACGCGGGTGTTTCTGCCTCGTTGGGTCAGAGACACCTGTAGTGTCGCGGCAGCGGCCGCGGCGGCGGTGACACCGGGAATGATCTCTGTTGTGACCCCAGCCTGCGGTCAGCGCTGTCAACTCCTCATCCAGCCGGCCAAACATGCCAGGGTCGCCCCCTTTCAACCGCACCACTACCTGACCCTGCGAGGCCTCATGAAGCAAGTGCGCGCTGATATCGGCCTGAGGCATGGATACGCCAAAGCCTTTCTTCCCCGCATTGATAAATTTGGCTTCTTTTCTCGCAAGATCCAGAATGTGGTCACCCACTAACCGGTCATAAACGATCACGTCGGCTTCTTGTATCATCCGGCGCGCCTTGACGGTCAGGAGGTCTGGGATCGCCTGGGCCTGCACCGACAAATATCACCTTGCCCTCGGGAGCCGCCCACTGTTGATGCTGCGCTAACAACGTGGACAGGGTAGCTTCCAAGGCGGCGGGTGACAGATCCGCCTGCTGAGTGGATCGCTGGAAGAAATGAGCCCAAAAACGTCTCCGGGGCAAACCCGGTAACAACTGCCTGACGCGATGACGAAATTGCTGAGCGGCTCGCGCCACCACGCCCAGATGGATGGGCAGCATCGATTCAACATCCAGCTTGATTTGCTGCGCCAACACCGGCGCAGTGCCTTCGGTCCCGATTGCGACCACAACCGGGTCACGATCGACAATAGCCGGGGTTATAAAGTCACAGACGTCAGGGCAATCGACCACATTGACCCAAACACCCGCCTCATTAGACAACCGCGCAATCCGCGCATTGTCCTGATCGCATTCGCTGGCGGCGTACACCAAACGAGCCGTCTGCAAGTCGGACCTATCACACGCCCTCGTCTGCAACTGCAATCGGCACTCATCGTGCCACTGCAACATGACAGGCGTTGGCTCCTCGCAGAACAAAACGACTTCCGCTGTGGTTTTCAACAAAGCGCGGCATTTTGCTTCGGCAAGCAAACCGTTACCAACGACAATCGCTCTACGACCGCGGGTCGACACAAAAATAGGTAGGTAATTCCATGGGGCGACAGCCTAACCACGCCTGCCTTAATAACGAAAATATTTTAAAATAATGGTCTTATAACCGAATTAATAGGAAAATATTTCGTTATAAGATAGAAAAATCAGTATATTTTTTTGTTTACCTTCGAAGGAACCCGAATGAAGCTTGATTACACTGACAAAGTCTTACTAACGTTATTACAACGTGACTGCACGCTATCGTTAGAGCAGCTTGCCGCACGAACAGGGATCTAGCAAGACGCCGGTATGGAATCGGGTGAAGAAACTGAAGCAGCAGGGCGTCATTCGTCACGAGGTGGCCCTGTGTGACCCTGAGGCGCTGGGTTTGGGCGCCTGTTTCTTTGTGCTGATACAGACCAGTGAACACGATGCCGCTTGGCAACAACAGTTCCTCAGCGCAGTTCGCAGCCGTTCTGAGGTCATGGAGGCGCATCGTCTGGCGGGTGATGTCGACTATATCCTCAAAGTCAGAGTCGCCGACGCCAAGGCCTACGACCAGTTTTATCAGAGCCTCATTGCCGACGTGAAAATTTTTAAAGTCACCGCGCTACTGTCGATGGAAGAAGTGAAATACGACACCGCGATGACGATCGCAGGTGATGCGGCAGGCTGAGTGATGGCGTCACCGCATCGATTTCGGACTGCACCGGGGACTACGCCTTTGGCTTCAGGCCCCTCGCCTTCGAGGCTGGCCAAAAAAACCTTGAAGTAAATCGCCATCGACCACAGCGTGAGCACCACCGCGATGCCCAATAGTACGAGGCCAAGCAAGCGAAAATACTCACCCGCCGGCTCGGAGGGATACCACAGTAAGATCGGGATGGCCGTCATTTGAAACCCGGTCTTCAGCTTCGCCAACGAGGTCACCGCGACCGATGCCCTATTGCCCGCTTGCGCCATCCACTCCCGCAATGCGCTCACCACAATTTCGCGACCAATCACAACCATGGCCGCCAGAGTGATAAAGGCATTGTCCATTCGGTGGAGTAACAAAATTAGCGCCACTGACACCAGTAGCTTGTCAGCAACAGGGTCGAGAAATGCGCCAAACTCTGAGGTCTGATTCATTTTGCGCGCGAGCCAACCATCGAGCCAATCGGTGATACTCGCAATGATGAAGACCAACGCTGCCCCCACCGTCGATATTGGCTGCGGTAGATAATAAAACACGACCATCAGCGGTATCGCCAGTACTCTCAGGGCTGTCAGCAAATTGGGTAAATTCAGTGGCACACATTGCTCCTATTAGGCACTGTGATTCTCGCACAGTGCTCCGCCCTCGTGTGGTTCAATCGTTGACCGTATGCAGGTGCTCGTAAATGGTGCGTGCAATGGTCGCGCTGATCCCTTTAATTTTAGCCAATTCTTCAACACCAGCGTTCTCTATGGCTTTGGCGCTGCCGAAATGGCGCAACAGATCGCGCCGCCGCTGAGCACCGACGCCGGGAATCTCCTCTAGGATCGACTGCTTCCTCGCCTTCCCACGGCGGCTGCGGTGACCGCTGATCGCGAAGCGATGCGCCTCATCTCGAATCTGCTGTATTAAGTGCAAACCGGGGTGATCCCCCCGCAGGCGCATCTCCGTGCCCGAATCTGCATCGATGAGCGTTTCGAAACCGGCTTTTCGAGTCGTTCCTTTGGCCACACCGATCACTTTCACGCTGCTGATGTCGTAGGTCGCCAAGACTTGTCGAGCCTGACTGACTTGCCCTTTCCCACCGTCGATAAATAAAATGTCGGGCAGTTGACCCTCTCCTCTCGCCAACCGCTTGTAACGTCGCTCTAGCGCCTGTTGCATGGCAGCATAGTCATCACCTGCGGCAATATCCTCGATATTGAACTTACGGTAATCGGCTTTGCGCGCGCCGTTGCCATCAAATACCACGCAGGATGCGACGGTCGCTTCACCCGAGCTATGGCTGATATCAAAACACTCCATGCGCACGGGAATGCTTTCCAGATCCAGTGCTCTTCGCAACGACTCCAGTCGGCCTGCCATCGTTTGTTTTCCCGCTAAAAACGATCGTAAATTCGTTTGCGCCGTTTGTACCGCCATCTGTAACCAGCGTGCACGAGCATCGCGGACGCTATGCTTAATCGACACTTTGCGGCCAGAGTCAGCGGCCAGCGTCTCTTCCAACAAACTCTGGTCATCAATCCGATCACTGAGCACAATTTCCTGCGGAATTTGTTGCTGGCTAGATAGATAAAACTGAGGCAAGAAGGCCTCTAATATCGCCGCGGGCGGCTCATCCAGTCGGATGTTGGGATAATAGCTGCGGCTTCCCAATACCCTCGCCTCACGAACAAAGAGGACTTGTATACAGGCATGACCATGCTCAGTGAATACGGCCATCAAATCTAAATCACCTCGCGTGCCCTCGATACTTTGGGTGGATTGGACATTTTGTAGCTGGGCAATTTGGTCGCGCAAATCCGCTGCGTCTTCGTACGCCAAAGCGGCGGCGGCCGTCTCCATTTCGTCTGCCAAGCGCGACATCAATTCATGGGATTGGCCATTCAGAAATAACGTCGACTTGTCCACCTGCTCTTGATAATCCTGATCAGACACCAGACCGACACAGGGCCCTGAGCAGCGTCCAATCTGGTATTGCAAACAGGGACGAGAGCGATTGCGAAAGTAGCTATCGCGACACTGACGCACCTTGAACACCTTTTGCATCAGATGCAATGTCGAGCGCACTGCACCAGAGCTTGGATAGGGTCCAAAATAGGTGCCTTTGCGCCGCTTTGCACCGCGATGAAAACTTAATCGCGGCCAACGATCATCAGAAGACAGGTAGATATAAGGGTACGACTTATCGTCTTTCAACAGGATATTGTAAGGCGGGCGATGCTGCTTAATGAGGTTGTGCTCTAGCAGTAACGCATCTCGCTCGGTACTGGTGACGGTGACTTCGATATTGGCTATTTTAGCGACCAGCGCCATCGTTTTCTTCGATAACCCTGAGGGGCGGAAGTAACTCGTCACACGGCTTTTCAAATTTTTTGCCTTGCCAACATAGAGCAGTCCGCCCTCGCGATCATACATTTGGTAGACCCCA
Source organism: uncultured Luminiphilus sp. (assembly GCA_943789425.1). Taxonomy (GTDB): domain Bacteria; phylum Pseudomonadota; class Gammaproteobacteria; order Pseudomonadales; family Halieaceae; genus Luminiphilus. Next base: position 2,556 of record CALSUB010000001.1, on the reverse strand, counting down.
GGGCGAGAGGTCAACTGTGCAAGATAAGACTCGGCATCAAAATCACTCATCAGGACGCGACACCCTCAGGACGACCCAGCACCCGCGGCTCCATTTCCAAGGTCAGACCGAAAGCGCCCTCGACGCTGGCGATAATATCGGCGGCCAAGCTCAACCAGGGCGCCGCCGTTTGTGCGCCGCAGCCAACTAACACCAGCGCATGCGCCTCTGACACTTTCACGCCCTGCTTTTCGACTCCTCGCCAACCTAACTGATCAATCAGCCACGCAGCGGAAGTTTTTGTTCTCCCCTCGGACTCTGGGAAAAGCGGCACATCCAATGCCCGTCTACGCAGCATGTCGGCCTCCTCCTGAGTCAGCACCGGGTTTTTAAAGAAGCTCCCCACATTTGGGGTAACGACAGGATCAGGGAGCTTTTCCTGCCGCAGCGACATCACGCCGGCCAAGACCGCGTCGTGAGTGGGATCCGCCGACTGCAATCGCTCTTTCAAGGCAGGATACTCTAGACACACCGGCGCTTTTCTATCGAGTTGCAGATCCACTGCCGTAATAATCCACTGCGCCCCTCCTCGTGCTTAAAGCAGCTGTCACGATAACGAAATTGACAAGATTCCGGTGACAGTGCTGTTGTCGCTAAGGTCTCACGGTGGATCACGTGGACAGCCCGAATACACTGCGCAACCTCGACACCGTAGGCACCAATATTCTGAATCGGCGCGGCACCGACCGACCCCGGAATCAGCGCTAAGTTAGCCAGTCCATGTAAGCCATGATGATGGCACCACAGGACCAATTCATGCCAGTTTTCACCCGCGCCAACTCGCAAGACCACTTGAGCGCCATCGTCCGAGCGCAGCGCGCGTCCCTTAATATCCATGAGCAACACGGTGCCAGTTTGCACAGGATGCATCACCACGTTGCTTCCCCCCCCGAGCACCGTTATCGGCCCAAAGGGTCGGGCATCAGTGAGTGCTTGTTCGAGCTGGCTTGCCTGAGTGATGGCAACCACGCGATCAGCGTGCGCGGTCAGTCCAAGTGTATTGCGTCCCGAAAGATTCCCATTTGCCAAAACTGAGTCACTCACCATCCGTCAATAACTGCTGAATCGCGTCGAGATCTTCTTGTGTATCCACCCCAATTGGGGTCGTCTCAGGTGCCAGTTCGACCTGAATGTGGGCGTCATGAGCCAGGGCCCTCAGCTGCTCTAGCGACTCACTGAGCTCGATGGCCGCGGGGGGCCAACTCACAAAGCGCAGTAAAAACTCAGCGCGATACGCGTATAGCCCAATATGACGACGACCCTCAGCCACCGCGCTGTCATCGCGCCGGCTCGGAATAGCGGCACGCGAAAAATAAAGCGCTCGCCCCGTCTCGCTGGCAACCACTTTGACCACGGAGGGCTTAGCAGCCTCGTCAATCGCGAGTGGCTCCATCAAGGTGGCCATGTCAGCGTTGGGTTGCTCAGACAACATCGCCGCCACGCGCTGAATATTCGCGACCGGCATCAGCGGCTCGTCCCCCTGTAAGTTTACAACGATCGTGTCATCCGCCAGCGATAACTGCTGAACGACCTCAGCTAACCGGTCCGTTCCTGAGGTATGTCCTGCGCTTGTCATCTGGACCTCTGCACCGCGACCCACCATCTCATCACGAATGCGAGCATCGTCGGTTGCAATGCACACCCGATCTGCACCGGCGCGCATCGCCTGCTCCCAGACCCTCGCGATCATCGGTTTGCCATTAATGCGCAGCAGAGCCTTACCCGGTAGTCGAGTCGAGCCATATCGAGCCGGAATAACAACTGTGAACATAAAGATCCTAGGCCTGCACCCGCATCGGTAATTTATCGTGTAATCCTGCCAACAACGAGGCCGGCAGCTGCACCTCGATTTCCACCACCCACAGTCTACTATCGATCGACCCAGTGAGCTTTATCGCATCCTTCTCGGTCACCAAGACGATCTCGGCCTCAACGCCCACAAGGTGCTGCGGGCTGATGGTGCCGTGGTCAGGCAGAGCCACCGTTGTCACGGTGAGCCCCTGCGTTGCGAGCATCTGAAAAAACTGTTCAGGCTGGCCCAGCGCAGTCATTGCCGAGAGCGTTTGATCACTCCACTGCGACAAACAATCTGACCACATAACGAAGCGGCCAGACGCGAGATGGCGTGCCCCCGTAACACGATACTCGAAACCACGATCCGGATCGTCACTATTGCGTTCCAGTATCCAGTCGACCTCCGCCAGTCGCTCGCTAGGCTCCCGCAGTGGTCCGGCTGGCAACAGTCGACCGTTACCCAAGCCTCTCTGCCCATCGAGCACCACAATCTCTAGGTCTCTTGGTAGCTGATAGTGCTGTAATCCGTCATCCGACAGCACAATATCAATCGCGTTATGTTGAATGAGCGTATCGAGGGCCTGACGCCGATCCCGCCCTATCACAACAGGAACAGCTAGCGCCCGACTCATCAGTAGCGGCTCGTCACCGACGGATACAGGGTCGTCACTCGATGTCACCTGGCGGGCCTCACCCCGCGCCTGACTGCGATACCCTCGACTG